>CAVTFV010000016.1:0-213064 GCA_963734115.1 uncultured Acidobacteriota bacterium | reverse complement strand
GAGACCGCGGAGAAGATCGTCCGTCGGCTCATCGGGGTTCGGACCGACCGGTCCTGTTCGTGGGAGGTGGAATCCACCTCGCCCGGGCGTCCGAGGAGTTGCGCACCTTCGTCGATCACATGTCGGATTCCGGTCGCGCACAGCCTCATGGGCAAGGGCGCTCTTCCCGACGATCATCCCCTCGTTCTGGGAATGACAGGCTTTTGGGGAACCAGCCTGGTCAACCAGGCATGTCTGGGAGCCGACACGATTCTCGCCATTGGCACCCGGTTCAAGGAAGCAGACAGCAGTTCCTGGTACCCCGGTTACACCCTCGACATACGAAGGCTCGCCTGATTCACATCGACATCGAGCCCAGCGAGATAGAAAAAACTTCCCTGCCGACCTAGGCGTGGTCGCCGACGCCAAGGCTGCGCTCAGGGTGTTGAACCGTGTCGCACGAGAGCTGTATCCCGAGGGGCGACCACCGGGCGAGGAGGCTGAGGCCATTCTCCGGTTCAGACAGGAATTCGAATCATCGAATCGGGCCATGGCGACGAGTGACGACTGGCCGATGATGCCCGAGCGGATCCTTGCCGACACCCGGGCAGTCCTCCCGGCCGATGCCTATCTCACCACCGACGTCGGATGGAACGAAAACGGAGTCGGCCAGACAGTTCCCCATTCTCACTCCGGGCACTTTCCTTACTCCGGGTGGGTTCGCCACCATGGGATTTGGACCGGGGGGGGCCATCGGCGCCAAACTTGCCGCCCCGACGAGGACGGTCGTTGCCCTGGTCGGCAACGGCGGGTTCGGGCGGAACCCGGCGATGCTTTCGACGGCGGTAGAGCAGAACTCGACATCATATGGGTCGTGATGAACAACAACGCCTACGGGACTATCGCCGGTCTGGAAAAGGCCCACTTCGGCACCGTCTATGGCACGACTTTCCCCGGGCCATCGCTCGGCGTTGCCGGACTACGCGGCGATCACCAGGGCGTACGGCGCCGAAGGCATCCAGGTCGAGGCGGCGGATCAATTCCTCCCTGTGTTGGAGAAGGCATTGGAAATGGTTCGCCCGGTCGTCATCGATGTCCCGATGGAGAACAACCCGACCCCGACTACAGGCCACTGGAACATCCTCGACATCTACTCCCCCGACGAGGACGCCTCACACGAATCGACCGATTGAAAGGAGCCGGCATGGCGCGGGAGATAACACCTGAAGAACGGGAACTGGCCGGCAGATGCTCAGCGTGCCCGAGCAGCCATGGCCGAGATCGCCGACTACGACCAGGCCCGGGTCGACCGGCCGCCCAGGCAGTGGGGTGGGCCCTCGGCAACGAATCCACCTTTACTCGTCTCGGCGAGATGGGGGTGGATGAGAGCGGGGCCGGCGACCTAGCCGGACGTCCGAGCAAGAGGTTCAAGCTCCACGGCATTCTGCGTGACGCTCTGCGTCAGCCCAGTGTCGGTATCATCGAGGAGGACCAGGAAAAGGGGCTCGTCAAGTATGCCAAGCCCGCCGGAGTCATTGCCTCGATAGTCCCGATGACCAACCCGGTGTTGACTCCGCCGGGGACTGCGATCAACGCGATCAAAGCTAAGATGCAGTCATCTTCTCGCCACACCCTCGCACCAAGGAACCTCGTACGAGGTGGTCCAGATCATGCGCGACGTAATGGAGCAGGAGGGAGCTACGGCCGACGTGTTGCAGTGTGTCGAGGAGCCTTCAATCCCCATCGCCCAGGAGCTGATGGCGATCTGCGACATGACCCTCGCCACCGGGGGGCCCGCGATGGTCAGGGCGGCGTACAGCTCGGGCAAACCGGCTTTCGGCGTCGGTCACGGTAACGCCACGATCGTGATCGACGAGACGGCCGACATCGAGGAGGCCGCCCGCAACACGAGGCTCTCCAAGACCTCGGACTTCGGATCAGGTTGTTCGGCCGACGGGAACGTCCTGATCGACGAGCGGATCTATGACGACTGGTCGGCCAGTTGGAGCTCGAAGGCGGATACCTCGTCAACGCAGGAGAGAAGGAAAAACTCGAAGGGGCGATGTGGGACGGGATGGCGCCCGCACCATCGAGACGGTCGCCCAACCAGCCCCCAGGCTGGCGGTGGAGGCTGGGTTCGCCATCCCCGACGACAGGCTGTTCATCATCGTGGAGCAAGAAGAGCATTGGGAACGAGCACAGGTTCTCGGGGGAGAAACTGACCTCGGTGCTCGCGGTCTACCGCTACCAGGGTTTGGAGGACGCCCTCGAGATGGTCGGGAGGATCTACCAGGTGGCCGGGGCGGGGCACTCCTGTGGCATCTATTCGTTCGACGATGACCACATCGATCAGCTGGCTCGTGTGGCCCCCGTCAGCCGGATGATGGTCCGCCAGCCTCAGTCGAAGGCCAATGCAGGATCCTTCACCAACGGCATGCCGATGACGTCCAGCCTCGGCTGTGGCATCTGGGGAGGCAATGTCACCGACGAGAACATCAGTCTCAAGCACTTCCTGAACGTCACCTGGGTCAGCCGGCCCATCCCGGAGGACCGCCCGTCAGAGCAGGAACTGTTCGGTGACTTCTATCGGGCGGAGACCCCGTAGGCATCGACCATGAGCCGGCCCCAGTTCTCACTCGCATATCTGACCGTCTTCGGAACCCCTCCGGCCCGCATGGTCGACATCGCCGCGGAACCGGCTACGACTCGTCAGCCTGCGTCTACCCCGGTGACCGCCACGAGCGTCATTTCCCTTCTTCACCGACCCGTCCGTTGTGTCAGACGTCAAGGCCCACATGGCCGACACCGGGATCTCGGTGCTCGACGTCGAACTGATCAGGGTCGGCCCCGACGACGACCCGGCCGATTATGGGCACTTCATGGAGGTTGCCTCCGACCTCGGTGCCCGGCATCTCATCATGCAGCTCCCCGACCCGATCGGAGCCGCGCTGCGGAGCGGTTTGCTCAAACCTGCCAGATGGCGTCGCCGTACCGAATGACCGTCGATCTCGAGTTCATCCCGTGGTCCACGACCAAGATCTCGCCGCAGCCGTCGAGATAGTAACCAAGGCAGATCAGTCCAATGGGGGCGTCCTCATCGACACTCTCCATTTCGCCCGATCCAAGTCATCGGTGGCAGACCTGCAAATGCTGCCGGAGCACCTGTTCAATCTCGTTCAGCTCGTGATGCCCCGTTCGAGGCGCCGAGGACACATGAAGGTCTGATCACTGCCGCTCGCACGGCTCGAAGTCTTCCCGGTCAGGCCGGCCTCGATCTGCGGCCCCTGATCGACGCCATCCCGACGGTGCCATACTCGCTGGAAGTGCCCAACGACATCATGCGCAACGATCTCGGTGTGGAGGAGTTCGCCCGACCGCGTCCTGCGCGCCGGTCAGACGTTCCTGGCCCGAGACGAGGCCGAATCAGCGGGTTCCGGACAGCACCGATGACCACCGTCCTGGTGATGAACGGCCCGAATCTGAATCTGCTCGGGACTCGGGAACCGGGCATCTACGGGTCGGAGACACTCCCCGAGATTGTCAATCGGCTTCGGGACCACGCCACCTATCGCGACGTCGAGCTTCGTGATTTCCAGTCGAACTCAGAGGGCGATCTAGTGACGATGCTTCACACCTCACGCGAGGACGTGGACGGTGTCATCCTCAACGCTGGGGCGCTCACGCATTACGGCGTCGCTCTGAGAGACGCCATCTCCGGGACGGGGTTGCCCGTGGTCGAGACCCACATCTCGAATGTGCACGCCCGTGAAGAGTTCCGCAAGACATCAGTGATCGCACCGGTCTGCGTTGGCATCGTGGCCGGTTTCGGCGCCGACAGCTATCTCGTGGCATTCGAAGGGCTGATCAGATATCTGGAGAAACACGCATCTGACGAGGCCTGACCGGCCGGGGTCAGAACGAAGCCCAGATCTTCTCCGTGTCGAGTCCCCGACCGGAAAGCACATCCGATGGCACCGTCGGGGAAGCCAGATGCAATCGCCCCAACCCGACGATGTCGGCCGCTCCCGATCGCACCACGGCCTGGGCGACATTGGGCATCCATTGCTGCAGATAGCTGTACCCGGAGCCCACCACGACGAGTCCCGGCACGGCTTGATTCAATCGCCTGGTCACATCGAGGTGCCTGGCCACTCCGACGAGGGGATCCTCCGGTGGCAGGTACTCCCCGGGTGACACATTCAGGGCCGGTCTCTGCAGGTGCCGCGCGTTGTAGGGGCTCGACCCGGTGATGCAGACCGGATTGACCCCCATGTCATGCATCATTGTCAGGAGCCTCACCGGCTCAGCGAGGTCGATCGTGTGCCCGGTCTCATCGGTGCCGAACCAATAGCGGTAGTCGCCTTCGGTGATCGGACGACCCACTCCGTCTTCATCCGCAACATGGGTCACGGTGTCGAAGGCACTGAGTCGGAGGGCGAGGCGAATACCGGGGACCGCAGACTTGGCCCCTGACACGATCGAGGTGAGAAAGCGGACACGGTTCTCGAACGACCCACCGAAATTCCCCGGTCGCTCGAAGGCGCCGAGCAACTCGTGACCCAGATAGCCATGACAAGCCTTCAGATCGACGAAGTCGAATCCGGCTTCTGCCACAAGCCCCACTGCCGTGACGTAGGTCTCGATCAACGCGTAGATCTCATCATCGCCGATCAGAGGCTGGTCGGGCGGCGGACCGACAGTCCGGTCGAGATAGGGGTGATGCCGCACCGACACCGGTGAGCTCATCCCGTGTGGCTTGCTGTATCGCCCGGAATGGGTGAGCTGCAATCCAACCTTGAAATCCGCTGGATCACCATGGGCCTGGCGGTGGGCCTCGACGGCCGCCAGACGGAGCATCTCGAGACCGGGCAGCGTGTTTCGGTCGACGAGCAACTGCTGGGGCGAGCTACGACCGTCGGGGCGCACCGCGGCCGACTCTCCCCATATCAGCTTGGCGCCACTTCGCCCCAGCCTTCGCCAGCGTTCCAGACTGATGTCCGTTGGATTCCCGTCCTCGTCGCTGTCCCATCCTTCCAGAGGGAGGATGCAGAACCTGTTGCCCACGCGGAATCCACCGATATCGACCGGCCGGCTCAGCGGGCCCGATGGGGCGGGCTCGACGACCGGGTCGAAAGGGATGGCCACGCCCAGATCCTGAACCAGGTTCTCGAATTCGCCCGGCGTGGTCAGGGAGCGCAACGGTCTATAGGACAACGTGAGCCCCCTCGTCGTCGATCGCGTAGCTGAGGAATTCGATCTCCAAGGCCAGGTCGTGATTGGAAACCTTGGTGTGAACCGATCCGTGATCGAGGTTGGTGACGACCGTCGTGTTGCGCAGCGAATACCGATCGGACCGATTGGCCAACGCCAGCAGCCTCCCGTGAAGGTCACGCACCAACCCGGCCGATGCGAGGGTCACTCCGTAGTGCCAGATGTCGTCTCCCGCCAAGCGCAACCTGAGCATGTCTCTGTCCTGCGCGCTCACCCGGGACACGTCAGATCGACGGACAGAAATCACATCAGAGGCGAGGTCAGCGGGGCTGTGGATGTCGAAGACCTCGAGTTCGATCTCCCTCCCCCGATACGCGAGCCACACCTGAGCCATCTCGACAAACGCACCGACACGACCCTGAAAGTGTTCCGAGGCGGGAATTCGCTTGGTTGCGACAACATCTGCCCCCAATCGGTCCGCCCATATCGGCACTCCCTCCAGATAGATATCGAGCGGTTCGGCGATGCGGAATCCGATATGTGCGACATCGACCCCATCGGCTGCGTCCAGCACGGCCTCGACCACGATCGGCTCCCCGGCGAAGAACTCTTCCATGAGGGCCCGTTGCCCGATCGTCGTCAGCTCCCTTGCGGCCATGATCGAGGTAATCAGATCACTCCCGATGGCACGGGTCATCGCCAGAGCGCTGTCCAGCCCTTTGCGGGCAAGTACCCCATCATGCCGGCGGCACCAAAGCCGAATCCTGGCTCTGCTCTCGGCCACCCGCCTCATCGCGTTATCAGGCCGGCTCGTCGATCTTCACCAACCCGCCGAGGAACAGGCTTCCGATCTGCGGATGCTTGAGGATCTCGTCCGCCCGCCCTTCCAGGACCGCCCGGCCTTGTTGGAGAACGATCCCGAAGTCGCTGACCTCGAGCGCCCTCTTCGCGTTTTGCTCGATCATCAACACCGTGATCCCGGTCTCGACGAGGCCCCGGAGCAGACCGAAGACCTGGCTGACCAGGAGAGGCGACAAACCGATCGAGGGTTCGTCGATCAAGAGGAGACGTGGCTCGAGGAGAAGGGCCCGACCCACCTCGAGCATCTTTTGCTCCCCACCGCTGAGGGTTCCCGCCTGTTGGTTCGACTTGTTCGCCAAGACCGGGAACTGCTCAAAGGCGATGGTGTCGATCCGATGACGGGTCAATTCGAGATCCTTGAGGCTTACACCGCCCAACTCCAGATTGTCTCTCACCGACATGCGGGGGAAGATGTTTCTGCCCTGAGGGACGAAGGCGATACCCCGGTTCAGCAACTCCAACTGCGGCGACCCGACGATGTCGTCGCCGTCGTAGACGATTCGACCCGACTCGACCTTCACCATGCCGAAAACGGCTTTGAGTGCCGTGGACTTGCCGGCCCCATTGGGCCCGATAACCGTCGTCATAGAGTGCCTGTTCACGTCGAAGGTGGTCTCGTGGAGCACGGTTGCCATCCCGTATCCGGCCACGACCGCATCGAGCCGGAGTATCGATGTGTCAGGCACCGAGGTAGACCTTGACGACCCGAGGATCGGCCCTCACCTCAGCAGGTGTGCCTTCCATCAGAATCGACCCTTCCGCCATGACTATCACCCGACTGGCCAGCCCGAAGATGAACTCCATGTTGTGCTCCACGATGGCGAAGGTGACTCCCTGTTCGGTGTTGAGCTCACGAATCCTGCCTTCCAGGTCTCCGAGCATCCCCGGGTTCACCCCTCCCGCAGGCTCGTCGAGGAAGACGACCTCCGGGTTGGCCATGAACGCCATCGCTGTGTCGAGCAGCTTTTTCTGGCCAAACGAGAGGCTCGCGGCATATTGGTCGGCAAGGTGCCCGAGCCGGAACCGATTCAGGACCGCATCGACAGTCTCGTCGAGACCCAGGTTCGGGCTCTTGAAGAGCGTGCCTGCGATGGTCGAGATATGAGGCTGGGCCGCCGTCATCAGGTTCTCCCGTACCGTCATCGAATCGAACACCTGGAGTAGCTGGAACGTGCGCGCCAGCCCGTACTTGGCCCGGCGATGGGGCATCCATTTCGTGACGTCGGTCTCGCCCACGGTCACGGTGCCGCCATCGGACCGATATTGCCCCAGCACGCAGTTGAAAAGGGTCGTCTTGCCGCATCCATTGGGACCGATTAGGCCAAGGATCTCGCCCGGGTACACATCGAAAGAAACATCGTTGACCGCGGTGATACCGCCAAAGCGCTTGGACACGTTGCGCACACTCACCAACGGCGTCCTCGCCTCGGCGACGGCGCTGACGGTCATGTTCCCCTCCTCTTGGCGGCGATTCTGGCCCTGAACAGGTTGAAGCTGCCGGCGATCCCTCTCGGCGCCACGATCAGGACGACGATGGCGAGCAGACCGAACCAGAACCGGTACCAGTCACCGAGAACACGCAGAGAGTCGGAGACGATGGTGATGAACGACGTCCCGATGAGGGGCCCGGCCAGCGTCCCCAGACCGCCGATGACCGTGGCGAAGAGGAAGTCGAAGGACTGTCCGAGGAAGAAGCTTCGTGGCTCGATGTACTCCAACAGACGCGCATAGAGGGCCCCGGCACCCCCGGCCAGCCCGGAACCGATGGCGAAGGCCAGCAATGTGTAGGTCCGAACATCGATCCCGAGACTCGACGCCCGTTGCGAATTGTCCCGAATCGCCTTGAACGACCTGCCCCATGGTGAGCGAACGATCCACCAAACGATGACCATCGTGAGCACGAGAAAAGCCAGACACAGGTAGTAGTAGTTCTGCAACGGGGTCATGTCGATGCCGAGGACCTCGAAGTCCTGCCTCCTCACGATCATGCCCCGGGAGCCGTTCGTGATGCCGACCTCGTTGAGAAAGACGATGTAGACGAGGACGTTGAAGGCCAGGGTGACGAACGCCAGCCACGGGCCACGCACCCGCAGGCCAGCCATGCCGATCAGGATGCTGAACAGCATGGCGACCGCGATCGCGATCACCACCGTCACCAGAAACGGGAGATCGGGTAGGTCGATGACGACCCCGAACGCTTCTATCTCCTGGCCGGAGTCGAGTAGAACCGAGGTGTAGGCGCCGATGCCCAGGAATGCGGCCTGCGCTATCGACACCTGCCCGGCATATCCGAACATGAGGTTCATCCCGATCACACACACCGAGAACACCACATAGAGCCCGAAGTCGGTAAGGGTCGAGTTCGCCCGACCGAAAGGGAACACGATCAGGAAAGCCACGAAACAGACCGTCGACATCACACGCACGGCGGTGCCGTTCCTGCTGGCCCTGGGAATGAGGAGGTTCGCCGCAACGACTCCGGCGAGCACGAGCACCCACAGCCACATGACCGGTGTGAACTCGGACCGGCCGATGGGGAACCACACGAGGAAAGCCATCGCCAGAGCCAGACCGGCGATCAGAAGCGGGGAGAGGACACCCCGGTCTTCGGACCGGGCCTGGGTCAGGTCGCGGTCATCGACGATCTGGTCGCGGAGGCTCATACGATCCGCTCCTCTGGCCGACCGAACAGTCCCTGTGGCCGCCAGAGGATGACGATGATCATCAGGACGAGGGGGATGAACTCCCTGTAGGCGCTGGACAGATAGGTGCCCGACCAGTTCTGGATGACACCGACCAGGAACCCACCGAACAATGCTCCCCTCACCTGGTTGAAGCCCCCGATGATCGCCGCGGTGAACGCCGCCAGACCGAGAGAGATGCCGCCGTCGAATCGTGCTGTCGTCACCGGGGCCACGAGCAAAGCGGCAACAGTGACCAGCGCTGCGTTGATGGCGAAGGTGTAGAAGACCATCCGATTCACCGGAATCCCCAGCACCCGAGCCGTCTCCTGGTTCTGGGCGGTCGCCTGCATCTGCCTCCCGGTGTAGGTGCGATTGAGGAAGAATTGGAGGCCGATGATCACGACAGTCGCGACGACGAGGACACCGACGTCGATGGCAGTGATGGACACACCCCCGACGTTCCATACGTAGTTGCCGAATGGTGAGGGAAACCTCTGGGGGGCGGCGCCAAAAGAGATGCGCAGGTATTCGCGCATCACGAGAGCCAATCCCAAGGTCGCGATCACTAGCGGGATGTCGTCCCCGCCGGGCTCGAGCAGCTGGTCGACCATCGTTCGCTTGAACACGTAGCCGAGCAGGAAGATCATCAGGGGCACCGTGATCGCGAAGGCGGCGATGATGCCCAGCTGCGGAATGGGACCGACGAGTTGGGTCCCCCCGATCAGGGGTATGAACTCGGGTATGCCGATCACCGGCTGCTGGGTGAGAACCAGCATCACCACTGCCGGCAGCACGATGAATTCCCCGTGAGCGAAGTTGATTGCGCCGGCGGTCTGCCATAGGAGCGCGAAACCGACTGCGGCGATGGCGAAAACCGCGCCGGTGGCCAGCCCGGAGAAAGTGACCTGTAGGAACTGCTCCATGAACGGGTGTGGGCGGCGACGCTAATCGGCCGACGTCGGCTTGCGCTGACGTCGGCCGATCAACTCACTCAGTGAGACCCTTGCTTCAGCAGCCTCGTTCCGACAGGTTGTCGAGCGGTGGCGCACTGGCCGCGACGACACCGACGCCATCGACGACCTCGAGGATGAAGCTCTCACGGTCGAGGTCTCCATTGCCATCGAAGGTCACATCGAGAAGCACACCCGGCTCGTCATCCACCGTGATCGTGGCGCAGTGCAACTGATCAGCGAGGGCGAGACGATCGAATCCACCGATCCTCTCGGTCATCTCCTTGACGTAGTGCACCGACATGTAGCCCTTGATGTTGTTGTGGTCCACTCCCTCGATACCGGGGTGGAACTCCTCATGGGCGGTGCGCCAGTCGGCGAACACATCCGCACCGGCAGCCAGGTTCGAGTGCGACTTGGCTCCATCGCCGGCGCCGGGCTGGGCGAGCTCCAGCGAGGCAGGGGAAGTGAGCACGTCACCGCCGTACAGGGGCTTTTCCAGACCCTGGGCCGTCCGCTCGTCGAGGAAGGCACCCGTCTCGATCTCCGTCATGTAGACGAACACCGAGTCGGAGTCCGAGGCGATCAATTGAGCCACCTCACCCGACTGGTCGAGCTGATCCGGCTGCACCAGGATCTCCTCGCCGATCTCGATGCCGGCGGCTTCCATCGCGTCGCGATGTGCCCCGGCGCCTCCGGCGCCGAACTCGTCGTTCTTGTAGATGATGTCGACCTTCTGCACGCCTTCTTCAAGCATGAACTCCACGAGCTTGGGAGCGGCGTTGTCACCGCCGAACGAGGTTCGGAAGATGAAGTTGTTGTCGCCGTTCACCTCTCGGTTGGTGATGTCGGGAGCTTCGGCACCGACAAACTGCGGGATCTCGGCTTCCTGCGCTACGACCATGTTGACGATGGTCACGCTGGAGAACACGGTCCCGAGGAGGGCGTAGGGGTCCAACTCCACACCTTCGGAGACGACTTGCAAGCCGATGTCCGGGTCACCCTGCGTGCCCTCGAACTGGACTTCCACCGTGCACCCGAGGATTCCGCCCTCGTTGTTGATGTCTGCGACGGCGTGCTCGATCCCGGCGCGCCAGTTGACACCCGCGGGCTGGTTCTCCTCATAGGGCGCGAACAGGAACACGCTGTTGTTCTCGTGGGGACACTCGGCCCCGGCGGCCGCCGTGGTGGACGCTCCCGCCGCGCTCGTCGTGGTCTCGGCCTCCTCGCCGGCGGTCGTCGTCGCCTCTTCGCCGGCAGACGTCGTCGTCCCTTCCTCGCCACCGGTGCCTCCGCAAGCTGCCATCAGCAAAGTGAGCACCGCCAGCAAGGCCAGCAACCGGTTCCCTCGCTTCTCGGTCATCTCATCCTCCTCCACGGGAACCCGCCCTCATCGCGCATTCCCGAATTGAATGCAGTGAATATAGCGATAGGGTTCGCGGTGCGTCAATTGATCGGAAGAAGCGACCTCATCTCGACCTCCACCCCGGCCGCGACCTCATCTGGCAGGTCGATCCCGGTGAAGTGTTGGAAAGCGTCGACGGCCTGACCGAGAAAAAGCTCCAACCCGTCGAAGACCCTCAGCCCGGCCTCCATCGCCCTCTCCACCAATGGGGTCCGCACCGGTGTGTAGACCGCGTCGAACAGCCATTGCTGTCCGCCGATCGCGTCGAGCGAGACCGGCGTCCCCGGCGAGAAGTGCATACCGAGAGGTGTGCCGTTGAAGATCCCGGTGGCAGCTCGAATCGCCACTTCCTGGGTGGCTCGATTCACCGCTGTCCCCGGATAGCTCCGAGTGAGATCGTGCACCAGCTTCGCCGCCCGACCCGGATCGACGTCCGAGACCCGTATCTCCTCGGCCCCCAGCCCAGCGAAGGCGAAGGCGGCCGCCCGTCCCACGCCTCCCGCGCCGATTATGGCCACTGTGCCCGGTGTCTCCGCTCCCATCTGTTGTCGCCACCGACGCTGCAGACCGGAGTGATCCGTGTTGAAGCCGCTGATTGAATGCTCTGGTCTGAACACGAGCGTGTTGACCGCCCCGATCGCGTTCACGCCTGGCCCGGCAAGGTCCACGAGGTCCAGCGCGGCTTGCTTGAAGGGGTAGGTGACGTTGACACCGTCGAATCCCAGTGACCGGACTTCCCCGATGACCGCGGCCAGCTCGTCCGCATCGAGGTCCGGTTGGGCGAGCAGGTCGTAGGTGACGTCCAATCCCATCCGTGCCCCGGCCTCGATGTGAAAGGCGGGTGCCAGGGAACGACTGATGTTGGAGCCGATCAGCCCAAGCCGGATGCGTCGAGTCAATCCTGGGCCAGGTCTCGGGAACCGTCGCCGGATCCGTCCATCGCCCAGAGACGTTTCAATGACGCCGATCCGGTGGTGACACGATGACCATCTCGCCCCAGCGGTGAGACGATTCTCACGACCTCTCCGTACTCCTGGGCGAGCTCGATGTCGCCGTCGACGACTGCATGGAACAAGTTGGCATGCGCCTCGATCCGTCGACGCTCCCGAGAGGCTTCAGGCCCTGTGTCGGGGAAGTCCACATCGATGATCAGAGCCTCGGCTGCGTCGAGGAGGTTCTGGTAAATCAGGCGCAGGGTGGCGCTGTCTGCGAGCTTCAGGAGCAGCCGGTGCCCCTTCCAGATGACTCGCTGGGTATCGAAAGAGATCTCGGCGTTGTCGAGGTGTCCTGCGATCACATCGAGCTCGGCGAGGTCCTTGGGGTCCCGATCGGTGGCCCGGGCCGCCGAGACACCCAGCAACGACGTGAGCGCCTCACGCAACTCGATGTTCTCCCCCAGCGACTGGGCGTTTCTCGCCCATAGTTGCTTGGTGCCGAGTCGAAGCACTGGTTGAGATTGGGCGACGAAGACACCGCCTTTCGGCCCGCGTCTGAGGGAGACCAACCCGTCGTTGGCGAGGAGCTTCAAGGCCTGATCGAGGGTTGGCCCGGCGACCCGGAACTCGGCTTGCAGCTCGGACTTCAGACCAATCCGATCACCAGGCTCGAGGTGCCCGTCGGTGATCCTTTGCTCTATGACGCTCCGGATCCACTCCGGCACCGATTCCAATCTGTCCATGTATCGCTTTCAGGCGTCGACGATCCGGATCATCCGGCCGCCGTGATGGCCGCTCCCCAACCGCTATTTTAGCCTCAATGAGTTTAGGGAATAGTGGCCTGATTCCCACAGGGAACACGGACCTGTACTGCATCATCGGGCACCCGATCACTCAGGTCCAAGCCCCCGGATTGTTCAACCGGTTCTTCGCAGAAACCGGGGTCGACGCGGTCTTTGTCGCCCTCGACCTCGACCCTGATGGAGTTGGCTCCTTCTTCGAAACCGTGCGGGCCACCGCCAATTACCGCGGGGGATTCGTGACCGTGCCTCACAAAGGAGCGGCGGCGGCGTGGATGGACGAGCTCACCAACAGGGCCCGTGCGCTGGGGTCGGTGAACGCAGTCAAGAACGACGGTGGCCGGCTGATCGGCGACATGACCGATGGCCCGGCGTTCCTCGAGGCGACCAGGGGACGGGGCCTGGAAGTCCGAGGCCGACGAGTGGCCATGATCGGCGGGGGGCACGCGGCGACGGCGATCGCACATGCCTGCGCCGAACAGGGAGCAGCGGAGCTGGCGCTGAGCGTCCGCCGCACCGAGCGACATGCCGAGCCTGCGCCGGATTGTCGAGTCGGTCCCCGAACCTCCCCGCCTCAGCTTCGACCTCGAAACCCTGGATGGGTTCGATCTGGTCATCAACGGGACCAGTGTCGGGATGGGGGACGACCCCAATGTCCCGTTCCCCGTCGACACGATGTCGCCGTCGTCACTCATAGCCGAGGTGGTGACTCAGCCAGTGGTGACTCCATGGCTGAGAGCCGCTCTCGACCGGGGTTGTCGGGTCCAGTACGGACGGGACATGACACGTGCCCAGACCCAGTTGGTCGGACCGTGGTGGGGTCTCGATCTCCCCCTCGTGGATTGGAACGACGGCCAGGGTGCCTGAAGTCGCCGCCACGCCCCCCAGCCTCGCCGGGTGGGCTGGAATCGGTGAAAACCGCCCCTGCCGATAACCTTTGAGGGAATGACACCTGACAACAACCTCGTCCTCACGGGGTTCATGGGAACCGGAAAGACGACAGTCGGGCAGCAGCTGGCCCGGAAACTTGGGCGTGAGTTCGTCGATACCGACCTCCTCATCGAGGAACGCCACGGGCCTATCCATGAGATCTTCGAGAGTCAGGGTGAATCGGCATTCCGTGACATCGAGCGGGCCCTGGCCGAGGAGCTCGGCGTGCGAAAAGGACTGGTCATCGCAACCGGCGGACGAATGCTGCTCGATCCCGAGAACTTCAGGGCGTTGAGCAAGAACGGTCGCATTTTCTGTCTGGTGGCAACCCCAGAGGAGATCTACGACCGGGTGACGGGCGATCCGGCTCGCGTCAACCGTCCGCTGCTCGAGGTGGCAGACCCCAAGCAACGGATCATCGAGCTCCTCGGCGAACGTGGCCCGGACTACGAGCGTTTCCCCCAACTCACCACCGATCAGATCGAGCCGGATGTCATCGCGGAGGAGCTGGCCGACCTCTGGTCAGGACACGACACGTATCCGATCGCCAACCCAAGCGGTGGATACGAATTCACGGTTGGCGCGGGGATCCTCCCGTTTCTCCACCAGCTTGCGTCGATACACGGCCCGGTGGTCCTCATCACCGATGACGTCGTCCATGACCTCTATGGCCACAGCCTCGGCGATACAGACCTGACGATCACCCTGCCGGCCGGCCGCCACCAGAAGACGGTCGATTCGGTCCAGGTCGTCTACGACCGACTACTCGACGCGGGCATCGACCGCTCCGCCACAATCGTGTCGCTGGGGACCAGCATCATCGGCGACATCGCCGGATTCGCCGCCGCCACCTATCTCCGTGGGGTGGAACTGGTCCACTGTCCCACCAACCTGATTGCCATGATCGACACGAGTATCGGCGGAAAAGTGGGTCTGGACACTGCCCAAGGCAGAAATCTGATCGGGCTCTACAAGCAACCCAAGGCGGTCCTCGCAGACGTCGCCACGCTCCAGACACTCCCCGACCGGGACTTCTACTCCGGGATGGCAGAGGTCATCAAACACGGGCTGATCGCCAGCTCGTTCTTGCTCGATCACATCAAAGAGACGGACTGGCGAAACAGCACCAGGCTTTCGCCAGGAGCGCTTGCCAATCTTCAGTATCTCGTTGCACAAGCCATTCAGATCAAGATCGCGATCGTCCAGGAGGATCCATACGAGGAGTCGGGCCGTCGCACCGTTCTCAACCTCGGGCACACCTTCGCCTACGCCATCGAACATGCCACGGCCGGCGAATGGAATCACGGCGAGGCGGTGGCGGTTGGCCTCGTGGCCTCGGCCCGTCTGTCTGAGCTGACCGGCCATGCCGCGTCGGGTCTGGCCGATCTCGTCGAGTCGTTCGTCGCACACGTGGGTCTGTCGACCCGTCTTCCCGACGGGATCCCCCCGCGAGCCCTCATCGAGGCCATGCACAAGGACAAGAAGAGGCTCGGCGGGCAGATCAGATTCGTGCTGCTCCGCGACGTCGGAGACCCATTCGTAGCCGACGACATCAGCGAGTCCGACGTGCTCGAAGTGCTGGAGGGCATGTACCGGAGCGGCTCGGCAGGGAGTCCCGGCATCACCGGTGACATCGCTGCCCACACGGCGTAGGGGTCGGTCAACGGGCGCCACCTCCTTGACCTGGAGCGAGGTCACGGCCCGGCGGATGGCCCGGCATCGCTTGTCCGACCCGGCCGCCGACCTCGGACCGGCCGACATCGCCGACGTGATGTGCGGAGCGCATGCCCAGGTCCTCAGCGCAGCCGAGCTATCGATCGCGCGGCGCATCGCCAGAGCCACTCGCCGCGACGTTCAGCGCGCTCTGTGGGATGACCGCACCCTGGTCAAGACCTTCGGTCCCCGCGGCACGGTGCATCTGCTGCCGACTGCTGAACTGCCAATGTGGACAGGGGCATTATCCGCTTTGCCGTCGTCTGCTCCGATGCACCCTGAGCCGGTTCGTTTCACCCCGGAGGAGGCTGACGAGGTCATCGCCGCCATTGGCGACTCCCTCGCAGACGCCGAGCTCACGGTCGACGAGTTGACCGAGGCGATTATGGACCGGACTGGCCCGTGGGCTGGTGAGCGCTCGATGGATGCGTTCCAGGACAAGTGGCCTCGGTGGCGTCAATTGACGAGCACTGCGGCACATCGTGGTGTGCTCTGCTTCGGGCCGAACAAGGGTAGGAACGTGACCTACACCAACCCGCACCGTTGGCTGCCCGGCTTCCAGCCCCACGAAGGCGCCGTGGCCTTGCGCACCCTCGTTGGGCGCTACCTGCACGCCTATGGCCCGGCCACGCCACAACATTTCGCCAGATGGCTCAACGTCCCACCTCGGAGCACAGTGGCTCTCTTCGAGGATCTCGCCGAGGAGCTCGAGCCCGTTGACCTGGCAGGCGAGCGGGCCTGGGTGACCGCCGGCGACGTAACAATGTCGGATCGGCCCCACCGCGGGGTCACCCTGCTTCCCTACTTCGACGCTTTCGTCGTCGCTGGTCAGCCTCGAGATCTGCTCTACCCGGGCGCTGCGGCCGGGCGCGCCCTGACCGCGTCAGGCCAGGCGGGCAACTACCCGGCACTGCTGATCGATGGCGTGGTGGGCGGGGTCTGGCACCAAATGCGCTCCGGTCGAAAGGTCGCAGTCACCGTCGAACCGCTGCGCGAGCTGTCCGCAAAGCAACGACGTCAGCTCGATGACGAGGTCGAGCTGATCGGCATGGTCATTGAGGCCGTGCCGACCCTGACCATTGGCACGGTGACGGTCGGGGCCCACGCCTGAGGGTCAGCTGCGGCTTGCGTAAGCGAAGTCCTCGAACGGCCACTCGTCCGCAAGCCAGTCATTGACAGAGCGCCAAACGACCTGGTCCATCTCGGCCCGGCTCGCCGTCACCCACGAGCGAACCCCGGCGGCGTCACCCTCCCCCTCAGCAGGATCGATGTAGAGGCACCCGATCACATCGTCGCCGTCGAGGACCGAGTAGGCAAAGGCCTCCCGATCGGTGAATTCGCGAGCGTGTCCCTCCAGGTCTGCGAGGTTCTGCTCGATCGTCATTGGTGTCGGCCAGGTGCCTCCCTCCATGCCGGGCGTTGCGCGGATGTGCTCGATGCTGGACATCCATGCGTCGTGGTCACGCTCGTTGTGGACCGGCCCCAACGGCTCGAGACGGAACCCGGGCCCTTCGAATCCCGACGGCACGTCGAAGTCGACCGGAACGAGCATTGGCGACCGGTTACGGGCGGTCTTCGGCCTCGGCGTCGACGATCTCGTACTGCAGGACTTCCTGCGACTCCCAATCCGGGCGAACGCGACGGTTCAAATTCAGGACATTCACCCGGCCGGTGAGCCGTTTGCTGATGTTGCGGTAGATCACGTCTCGCACCGCGGGGATCAAGAGCAGAAAACCGAGAGTGTCGGTGATGAATCCCGGTGAGATCAAGAAAGCGCCCGATACGAGGATGGCGGCCCCGTCGCTCAGCTCACGCCCCGGGAGCACACCCTGATTCACCTTTCCCCGGAACCGGCCCCACACCGAAACACCGGCTCGGCGCACCAGGATGGATCCCAGCACCGCCGTGACCAGGGCGATGCCGAGAGCCCAGCCGAACCCGATCATCGACCCGACCCAGATGAACGCCGCCATCTCGGCAAGAGCCACGACGGTGAAGAGAAAGATCAATCGCATCGACCCCAACGGTACCGGGAGTGCCCGATTACGACCCTCGACCACCCCAGAGGACATGCGGATTCATGATTCTGTCCGGATCGAGGGCGTCCTTGACACGTCGGTGGAATTCCAGGAGTGCCGGCTCCGTCGTACGGCGCCACCAGTCGGCCTTGACCACCCCGATCCCATGTTCGCTGGCGATGACGCCTCCGAGACCGAGGACGAGCTCCAGGACCCGGTCGACCACAGCTTCGGGATCGCGATTGCCCAAGACGTTGACATGGAAATTCCCCTCCGCAAGATGCCCGAACAGATAGGTGTCTCCTTCGAGATCCAGCTCTGTAACGGCGCCGACGAAGTCGTCGACCCGATCGAGCGGAACCGCAACATCCAGCTTGATCGGCACCCCGAGACCATTGATCGTCTCGGTGATCGACTCGCGGTAAGCCCACAGCGAGCGATCCACCACCGCGATGGCGTCATCGGGGATGGAGGGCATGCCATCGGATTCGATGAGCAAGTAGAAGGGAGCCTCGACCGGGAACGGTCTGGGCAGACCACGATGATCGGCGACCGCGTCCATGCAGGCTCTGTCGAAGAACTCGAAGGCACGAATATCGGGACCGAGGAAACCGAGCCCCTCGCCAAGGGTTTGCATGCCCAACAGGATCACCATCGGCTGTCCCCCGTCTCCGGGTAGGAGCCTGACCCGCGCCGCCGTGATCACACCGAGGGTCCCCTCACTACCGATCATCAGCTGGTGCGGATCCGGGCCGAGGCTCTCTTTGGGCATCGGGTCGAGTCGTGAGAGACGAGTCCCGTCGGCCAGGACCACCTCCAGCCCCAGCACCTGCCGACGTGTGTCCCCATCGGACACGACATGGGTGCCCCCGGCGTTGGTGGCGATGGTGCCCCCGATGGTGGCCGAGTCACGGGAGGCGAGATCAACCCCGAAGCGGAGCCCGGCACCACGAGCATGTTCCTGCAGCGTGCCAATCGTTACGCCTGCCCCTACCGTCACGGATGGCCACGCAGGGTCGATCGGGCCGAGCCGGTCGAGACGTCTCAGCGAGAGCACGACCTCCCCGTCGTGTGGCACCGATCCCCCGACCAGACCGGTGTTACCGCCCTGAGGGACCACACCCATCCGGGCCTGATGGCAGAGGCGGACCACCTCCTGGACTTCCTCGACGGAACCGGGTCTGACCACTGCAGTCGTGCGCCCCTCCCATCGGCCGGTCCAGTCACGCACGTAGCCGGCCACCATGTCCGGCTCGGTGAGAACATGAGGCACACCCACGACGTCCCGGAGCGCGGCGACGAAGGCCTCTTCGCTCCTGGAGGGCATCGACCGACTCTATGCGGCCCCACTTCGCCGGCTCCCCAAATGTGCGTACGCATTAGGTTGGAGACCCAACAGCATGCCGATGAACGAGTTTCACTACGAGCCGCTGTCTTATCTCGATGCGTCATTCCTGGCACTCGAGACAAAGACGAGCCACATGCACGTCGCCGGGGTGGCCCTCCTCGACGCCGCCCCATTGAAAGGCGACGACGGTGGCATCGACATCGCCCGCATTCGCGCCCACGTCGAGTCGAAATTGCGGTACATACCGCGTTACCGGCAGCGTCTCGATTGGGTTCCATTCGATCGGCGACCCGTCTGGGTGGACGACGAGCATTTCTCCATCGACTACCACCTTCGTCACAGCTCGCTCCCCCGACCGGGCAGCGAGGCCCAGCTCAAGCAGCTCGCCGGGCGAATCGTGTCCACCCCCCTCGACAGGAGCAAGCCGCTCTGGGAGCTCTGGGTCGTGGAGGGCCTCGACGATGATCGTTTCGCTCTCATTGCCAAGATCCACCACTGCATGATCGACGGCATCTCGGGAGTCGATCTGACCACCATCCTCCTCAACGTCGTTCCCAGCTCCGAGGTCGAAGAGCCAGAAGTATGGGTGCCCCGTCCGGCCCCCACCCCGACCCAGCTCTCGGTGGCCGAGGTGGCCCGTCTCACCGGACGTCTGGTCGATCGGCTCACCCACATGTCAGAGGCGGTGCGTGACGGCGTTGTCCTCACCGATCGCACCCTCGACAAATCGGCAGCGGCGTTCTCATCGCTTCGCTCCGGCTGGCTGCGTGCCGCCGACCGGACGCCTCTCAACCCCGACATAGGTCCCAACCGCAGGTTCGACTGGACAGACACGTCTCTCGAGGCGATCAAAGATCTCAAGAACAAGCTCGGTGGGTCGGTCAACGACGTCGTGCTCGCCATCACCGCGGGCGCCGTGCGACGCTTCCTCATCGACGAGCGTGACTACGACGTCAGCGGCGCCGAGTTCAGGGTGATGAACCCGGTCTCGACCCGCACCCCCAACCAGCGAGGCGCCCTCGGCAACCAGGTGGCGATGTGGCTCCTCGACCTTCCGATTCAGGAGCCTGACCCACGAGTTCGGTTCGAGAAGGTCAAAGAGGCGACTAGCAACCTCAAGAAGACGAACCAGGCGCTCGGGGCGGCGACTCTCGTCGAGATCAGCTCGGGTACCCCGATCACCCTGCTCTCATTGGCAAATCGGGTTGTAGGTCAGAGGATCCGACCTTTCAACATGACGGTGACCAACATCCCCGGCCCACAGTTCCCGATGTATCTGCTGGAGTCGGAGATGATCGCCAACTACCCGATGGTTCCGTTGTGGGCACAGCACGGGATCGGGATCGCGCTCTTCTCCTACAACGGGCGCCTGCTCTGGGGCATTCACGCCGATTACGACACGCTGCCCGACTCCGACCGCTTCCTCGCAGCCATCCAGGACTCGCTCCGGGAGCTTCAGAACCTGCCGTCGTGAGCGATCTCGATCTCGCCGACGGGCTGCGGATCATGCAGCAGGCGGGCGAGGGTGGATATTTCGGACACGAGGCACATCTCCGATTCGCCTGGACCGTGCTCGACGAGACCGATGACGTGGAGGATGCCGAGCGGGTCGCATGCCTGACGATCCGGCATGCCGCCGATATCGGGGGCAATCCCGCCAAGTACCACGCCACCGTCACGATGTTCTGGATCCGGCTCCTCGCGCAGTTGCGAGAAACCCATCCCGACGTAACGTCCGTCGGGCAAATGCTCGATGTGCACCCGCCCCTCGCCGACCCCTCACTGCCTGAAATACACTGGTCAAACCTCGACACCGTTGAGTCGAGGACATCCTGGGTTGAACCGGATCTGATCCCGCTTCCGTGACGCTGCTTGCCGCGCTGGCCGGCGCAGTGGCCATCTCCTTCTCGGCGATCCTGTACGCCCTCTCCGGCGTGTCGCCGATCACCGGAGCCTTCTTCCGTGTCTTCTACGCCCTCCCGATCCTCTTTGTGCTGTGGTGGTTGCGGCGCCGGGAGGACGATCGCACCCGAAACAAGAGGTTGGTGGCAATCGTCGCTGGTCTCTTTCTCGGTCTCGACATCCTGGTCTGGCACATCTCGATCGAGTACATCGGAGCGGGCCTTTCGACACTCATCGCCAACTCGCAGGTGATCGTGGTCGCGGTGATCGCCTGGATCTTCCTCGGTGAGCGCCCCAGCCGGCAGGTGGCGATAGCCGTGCCGGTGGTCCTGCTCGGAGTGAGCCTGGTGAGTGGTCTCGGCCGGGGAGACTCCTTCGGCTCCAATCCGCTGCTCGGTACGATCCTGGCCCTGGCGTCGGCGCTGCTCTACGCCGGATTCATCCTCGGCTTCCGGATTTCGAACGACATCCAGGCTCCGTCGGCCGGGCCGCTCCTCGAGTCGACAGCCGGCGCTGGTATCGCCATCCTCCTCGCGGGGTCCCTGACCGGCGGTATCGAGCTCGCTCCGACCTGGCCGGCTCACGGGTGGCTGCTGGTCCTCGCCTTGACCTCTCAGGTGGCCGGTTGGCTGTTGATCGGATATGCCCTGCCCAGACTGCCCGCGGTCGAGACCGCCACGATCATCCTCCTCCAGCCGGTGCTGACCATGATCTGGGCCGTCATCATCTTCTCGGAGAGCCCTTCGACCATCCAATGGATCGGCGCCGCCCTCGTGTTGTCCGGCGTCGGCTTCGTCGCCGTCTCCCGCGCCCGCCGCACCCCGGAGATCGCCCCGGCCCAACCCTGATATGGGATCACCCGCCCATCACGATCACGACCAGACGGCCGGTGGGGCCGTCGACGACCGAGATGCCCGTGCGGTCATAGGCGGAGATGGCGAATTGGGAAAGGGCGGTCGGCGACCCGAGCATGGCGTCGACCGCGGCCCGTGAGCTACTGGCCAGGGCCAGGTTCTCGCCGACCACGGCAAGGCGGATCCCGGCTGCGGCGACATCGGTAGCCACGCTGCCCCCGGGCGGGTAGTCGCGAGAGAGCCGACCGGTGGTGTACATCCCCATCGCCCTCGACTCGGCGATCCCGTCCAGGCCGGCGCTGCGGCCCATCGCAGAAAGACCGAGACCCGTCCGATGCTCGTTGACCTGCTCCAAGACACCGGCGGTCTCATCCCGGACCTGGCGCACCTCATCGGGCGCAGCGGGAGGGATGGCCAGGGCCTCGTTGCCCTCGGGGACGACCCGGTTCACACCGAACAAACCCTGAATGGCGGCAAGCGAACCGAGAACGCCATCGGGCGCCATCGTCTCGAAGACCTGTTGTGGCGCCGCATCCGGCCCGGCGATGGCCTGGGCGACCGAGGACTCCCCGAAACGGGCGTCCCATCCACCGGGAACAACGCGGGCCAGATTGATCACCACGAGGATGATGGCGATCCCCCACAACGCGGCGACCGCCGCACCACCCAGGCGATTGATCAGGTTGAGACCCGGGAGAGACATCACCCGCGACAAGTAATGGGCCGCGATGCTCATGGCCACACCGAAGAGGAGGAACAGGACGACTCCAGCCCCGATGGTGGCCACTTCAGGGGAAACGGAGAATCGATCGGTCAGGAACTCACCCAGCGGGCCGCTCAGACGAAAGGCGATCCAGAGGCCGATGAATAGGGCGACCAGGTCGAGGGTCTCTCGCACGAACCCACGAAGCCAGCCTCGAACCAGCAGCCCGGCGATGAACAGCCCGAGGATGAAGTCGACCATTGCGTCCTACGTTGTACGTTCTACGTAGGACGTATCGCGGTATTGCCGATTACACCCGGATCGTGAGCACGGGGCAGGGGGCGCTCATCAAGATGTCGTGGGCATTCGAGCCGAGAAGAAACTTGCCCGCAGATGTCCGTTGCCGGAGCCCGATCACGACCAGCTCGCCGCCGAGATCCTTGGCGGCCTGGACGATGTCCTCGGCCGGATCGTTGCCCCGCACGAAGTTGTGGATCGAGTAGATGATGCCTTCCTTTGACAACTCCTCATCGATGATCTCGAGGTCGCGATCGCTGGCGACCACGTCCTCGTCGTCGTCCACACCCGAACCGTGAAGCGAATGGACCACGACCAGATCGGTGCTCCGCAGCTTGGCCTCAGAGATGCCCAGCTCCAACGCCGCCCGACCCCGCTCCGCGGACATGTACCCGACGATCACGCTCATGGTTGCCTTTCGCCTCTTGGTGGGCAGAAATTAGCTAGCGGAGAGCTCGATCCGCATCCTCTTGTTGGCCTTGCCCTTCGACTCTGTCTTGACCACCTGCACCTGTCCCACCTCGAGCGTGGAGGCCACATGGGTGCCACCGTCGGCCTGTCTGTCGAGACCGACGATGTCGATGACCCTGATCTCGTCCACCCACTCCGGGATGAGATTCACTTTGGTTCGGATCAGGTCCGGGTCTTTCAGCGCTTCCTGGCGGGCCATGAAGACGATCTCAGTCGGATACCCCCGGACCAACTCCTCGTTGAGTCGTCGCTCGACGTCCTGGCCGAATTCGACCGAGATGCCCTCCAATTCGAAGTCCATTCGGGCGACGCCGGGCTCCATGTTCCCTCCGGTTACCTTGGCCCCGAAATCCCGGAATATCACCCCGGAGAGTGCGTGGAGAGCGGTGTGGGTTCTCATCGTCCGATAGCGGCGCTCCCAGTCGATGAGGCCTTGGACCGGCGTTCCCGGGTCGGGGAGTAGGGCGCCAGGAGCGACGACATGGAAAGGCATGCCGTCGTTGCGGACGGTGTCGGTCACATCGACCTGGCCACCGTCCCAGCGGATGACCCCGATGTCACCTGGCTGACCGCCGCCTCGGGCATAGAAGACAGTGCGATCGAGGAAGATCCCCTCATCGGAGACGCTCAGGACCGATCCCTCGGCCTCGGCTAGATAGGCGTCTTTCGACGCCAGCTCTTCGGTGAGGCCCGTACCGGCCATTGACTGGAGGCTACGTGGAGCGGGTCAGACTCAGGAGGTCTCGCCGGCCTTGAGGCCGCCGGAGAGGCGCCAGACCCTCGTTTCCCACAGGAACCTGGATCCCTTGGGAACGACGTGAGCGATGCCGTCGGCGATCAGGTTTTTAAGACTCTCGCTATCAGCTATCAGCGATGGCAGCGGGATCCTTTTCTCGGCCAGAGCCGCCACCTTGCCATAGAGGCTGCGCGCCGCCTCGAGGATGGCTGACTCGTCCTGAAGGCTGCCGGTCGGGAGGAACACCCTTCCCCCGGGACGAAGACGTCGCACCGCCTCGCGCAGCATTCGGATTGGCAGCTCGCTGCCACGGGGCCCACCTCCGATGCCGTCGGGGAACCAACCGCTCACCTCGGCAAGGGAGTCGGGGACGCCGGAGACGTCGCCGATGATCACATCGGCTTCGACATCCTCTGCGAGAGGATCGAACAGGTCACCGTGGTGGAACTCGATTCGGTCGGCCACACCATGGGCTTCTGCGTTAGCCCGACCCACTTCCTCGACCTCGGGGCTGTTGTCGATCGCCAACACGCGTGATGCCCCCAGTTTGGCGGCGATGATCGCGAGGACCCCGGTACCGGTTCCCACATCGATGACCACGTCGCCCTCATTCACATCCATGGCATCAGCCATCAACGTCGAGATAGTGGTCGGGGCAAACGTGTGCTCGCCAAGAATCAGGTCGAGCGGCCCGAGGCGCCCTTTCCATTGAAAATATCCAGCTGCCATCAGGGTTCCCGTCGTATGTTGATATCAATCTACCCGGTTTGGCACCGGGGATCACTAGCGGGACGTGGAATCGTCCGGAACGAATGGCGCACCGTGCCCCGGAACTATCAATGTGGCCACGTCCAAAACCCGCTCACGGTGTATGTGCAGGCCCTCCGGATCGGTGCAGAGCGGGTCGTGAAAGGGCGCATCGCGGTACCACCAAAGGTGGCTGAAGGCGATTTTCTCCTTGCCCTCATTGACAATCGTGGTGATGTCCTGAGCAGTGTGGCCCGGCGTCTCCCACAACTCGACGCCTTCGGCCACCTCGAAACCCTCGGCCGGTCGGGATATCCAGGTGTCGTCCTTGTAGATCGCCCAATGGTCGTGGATCCTCGCGTTGGGAAAGAGGGCGACGTTGATGGTGTGGTCGGGGTGGTGATGGGACAGGATCACGTCGGTCACCTCCTCCGGCGACCGGCCCAAGGCCGCGATCGGATCGAGGATCACCGATGTCGAGGACACCATCCCGGGGTCGATGACGATCAGCGACGGGCCTGCCTCGATGAGAGAGATGGTGGATGCCACGCGGTCCCCTCCGTATCCAACGTTCAGGAGGTGAAAGCTGGGCATCGCTCAGGAATCACCCAAGGAGAGCATCTCCAAACCGGTGAAGGTCCTATTGGCCAAGATCTCCTCGGTGTTCCCACTGGCAGTGTCGAGAACCCAGAGGCCCCGCGATCCCGGATAAGCGACGAATCGCCCGTCCGAGCTCCAGGTGAGCTGCGGCACACCCGGACGGCCGTCAGATGTCGCCGGTGTGGCGCCGTCCTCGACATGCACCACCTGGACCCCCTCGCTGCTAAGCAGCGCCAGCCACAGTCCGTCATCGGAGAATCGACCGGCCAGCACCTGACCTTCGGGACCTTCCAACTCGAGACCCCTGACCCCCCCGCCCGAGCTGAGCAGACTCACTCCTTGATTGTCGATGGCGAGCCAGCCGGTGCCGTCGGAGTCGAGGATCCGCCCGACATTGGTGTCCTTGATCTCCCCGGTGTCGGTGAAGAGGACGATGTTGTCGCGGGCATCCTCTTGGATGGCGAAACCCCAATCTCCCCACGCCTCGACGTGTCCATCGATGCCGATAGCCCGCGTGACGACACCGGGCTCGCCATTGCCCTGATGTACCGCCCACAGCTGCAACTCGTCGTCGAGAAGGTGGTGTAGGCGAGCCGGGAAGGATCGGTGTCATGCCAGGCATACCCGGTGACATCGGTGGCGATGATGGCTGCGTCCTGCGGGACGCCGGCATAGAGGACACCGTTTGCTTGGTCGGGAACGGGTAGCAAGGTGGCTAGGCGGCGCCCAGAGATGTCGAATTCGACCGGATCCGGGGGGCGGGAGACACCGACCGGGATAGTCCTCTCGATGGGCTCCCCGCGTACTGGCCAGACGAGCAACTCCAGGCTTTGGCCGTCGCTCCGCGTGACGGCGACCAGACCATCGGGAAAGCCCTCGATCACGTCGGCGATCCCGCCCTGTTCCACACCTGCCTCCGCGCCGACCGTCGTGCTCGTGACCGCTTCCTCTGGCGGGCCGGGCCGCAACATCAAAACGGTGAGACCAGCACCCAGGACCAGCCCCACCACGAGCCATCCCGGAGCGGGCCGAGACCCCCGCGGTTCAGGAGATTCGCGGGCATCCTCGACGACTTTCGGTGCAGACACCACTTCGCAACGGTACGCGTGAACAGATATCTGAGGGCCGTTCCCGGTGACTGAGCCCGAAATTGAGTCTAAAGTCGCGCCGCGGCGTGGCTCCCTGTCTCGCCGCGCGTTTCCACATGGAGGAAAGAAATATGAAAATGAAGAGAGGCCTAAAGCTTCTCGCGCTCGTGGGTGTCCTATCCCTCGTGATCGCCGCTTGTGGCGGCGGTGAGGGTGGAGACACCACCACGACGGCCGGCGAGGCCGAGACTACGACCAGCGCCGCCGGTGAGGAGACCACAACCTCAGCGGCAGGCGAGACGACGACGGCGCCGGCCGAAGGCCTGGGCACGATCGAGGTCGCAGCAGGCGACCCCATCAAGATCGCGTCGTTGCAGTCGATCAGCGGTGAGACAGCAAGCCTCGGTACCGATCAGGTGCGGGCGATTGAGATCGCTATCACCGACAAGGCCGAGATCCTGGGCCATCCCATCGAGCTCGCCTTCAACGAGGACGACCTCTGCAGCTCGGAAGGCGGGCAAACGGGTTCCACCCGCATCATCGCCGATCCGCAGGTAGTGGCCGTAATCGGCACCAGCTGTTCGGGTGCAGGCGTCCCGGCATCCAACGTCATCACCTCGGCAGGAAGGGTCCTGATCTCAGGATCCAACACCTCGCCGGTGCTGACCTCGGACCTGGCGGGCAACGCGTCCCCCGAGTACCACGTGGGATACTTCCGGACGGCTCACAACGACGCCATCCAGGGAGCCGCCGCCGCAAAGTTCGTGTTCGAAGAGCTCGGGCTGACCCAGGTTGCGACCATCAACGATGGTGACCCCTATACCCAGGGCCTCACCGGCGCTTTCGAAGCCCCCTTCGAGGCGCTCGGCGGGACGATCGTGCTCAGCACAGCTGTGACGCCCGACCAGACCGACATGCGTTCGGTGTTGACCGAGGTCGCAGCCGCAGGTGCGGAGCTGATCTTCTTCCCGATCTTCCAGCCCGCAGGCGACTTCGTCGCCGAGCAGGCCCTGGAAGTGGCCGGCCTGGAAGAGACCGTCCTGATGGGCGCCGATGGTCTGCTGTCCGACACCTACGTGGTGTTGCCGCAGACGGAGGACATGTACTTCTCCGGTCCGCAGACTCCGACCACTGATGCCTATGCCGAGTTCGTCACCAAGTACACCGAGGCATATGGTGAGGCTCCGATCCAGTCGTTCCACGCTCACTCCTACGACGCGACCAACATGGTGTTCACCGCCATCGAGACCGCATCGACGGACGACGGTGGGACATTGACCATCGACCTGCAGGCGTTCCGGGATGCCTTGAACGAAATGACCTACGAGGGTCTGACCGGCACGTTGGAGTGCGATGACTTCGGCGACTCCGCGTCCCCGAACATCGACATAGTCCAGAACACCGCCGATACCGCTGACATCGAAAGCGTTCGCGGCAACGTTCTCATCAGCTACTCGAGGGAGGACCTGGGTCTCTGACCTGGGGCTCGCCCTATTGCCCGGCGCCGTGCACCCGCACGGCGCCGGGCGTCTAACCAACGGGGAGGCCGCCCGCTAGATGACAGAAGCCGCCACTGTCGAAGCTCGCCCGGCACGGCGCGCCTCACGGGTCACGTTTGTAGGTGTCTTTCTCTGGGCTGCTCGGATCGCGATCCTCGCGATAATCCTTTACGGGTCGTATCTCAGCATCTCGTCGGGAAGGCTCAGCGCCGCACAGTGGCGCGACCTCTTCGTCTTCGGGATCTCCACCGGCTCGATGTACGCCCTGATCGCACTGGGCTACACCATGGTCTACGGCGTCCTTCGCTTCATCAACTTCGCCCATGGAGAGGTCTTCATGGTGGGGGCGATGATGGCGTTCTATGTCGCCAACGCCCTTGCCATCACCCCGCTCTGGACCTCGAGCCCTGCGGTCTCGCTGTTGATCGTCTTGATAGCGGCCATGTTCACCTCGACCGCGATTGCGGTCATCATCGAGCGGATCGCCTATCGGCCCCTACGCGGGGCGCCACGCCTGATACCGCTGATCACGTCCATCGGCGCCTCATTCACGATTCAGTATCTGGTCCGAGGCCTGGTTGGGCCCGCCACCAAGTCCTTCCCCAGGATGGAGCCTCTGCGGGGCACCTTTGAATTCGGCGGATTCGTCATCCTCAAGACCCAGCTAATTGTGATCGTCGCCGCCCTAGTGATGATGGGCGGTCTCTACCTTTTCGTTGAGAAGACCCGAACTGGCAAATCGATGCGAGCCGTTTCCGAGGACCCGGAGACCGCAGCCCTCATGGGCATAAACGTCGATCGCACGATCGTCAATGTCTTCGCCATCGGCGGCGCCATGGCCGGTGTCGCCGGGGCGTTGTGGGGCCTGGTCTTCCCGAGCATCAACTTCTTCTCCGGCTTCCTCCCCGGGATCAAGGCCTTCACCTCGGCCGTCCTCGGTGGAATCGGCAACATCGTCGGCGCCATGCTCGGCGGCGTCAGTCTCGGGATCTTCGAGTCGGTGGGCCCCAGCCTGGTCCTCGCCGGCTATGAGATCCCCGCCTTCAGCCAGCTCAAGGACGTCGTGGCCTATGCCGCCCTGGTCCTGGTGCTGATCTTCCGACCAACCGGCATCCTCGGCGAGCGTCTCGCCCAGGAAAGGACCTAGCCGATGTCACAGGTCTTGGATCCCCCGGCACCGGTCGAAGTCGAATTGCGACCCGCACCTCCTCTCGACATGCGACGGGCAGTGAGGCTGGGGTTGGCCGGAGGTGCGGCCATGGTGCTCGTCGCTGCCACCGGGATCGTGGCCACCTTCCAGCCCCGCATGGTGATCGACCCGATCGTGCCGCTGGGGATCCTGTTCCTCTATCTGCTCGCCTTTGGCTTCGGCTGGATGGCAGGCCAGCCACCGGCGACCCTGGAAGGGTACGAACCGGCCACGGCAGGGTCGCGAAACGTCCTCGCCGGCGCACTGGCCGGGCTCCTGGCGGGTCTAAGCGTGGGTTTGCTCTTGATCCTGATCACTGTCTTCGACTTGCGAGGCGTATTCATCAACATGTCGCCGGAGCTGGCCGAGATCCTTGGTTTCGGATTGCCGGTGGCGGCGGCAGTGATCGTGATTGCTTTGGCGTCGGCGGCGATGGGCGCCTTGGGAGGAGCGATCCATCTCCTCAGCAGACGTGTCCGGCGGACTCTTATGGGGGCGCTCACCGCCGTGATCGTGTTCTCCCTCCTCACCGACCTGTTCGGCCAGCTCTTCGCCGGGCTGAGCCTTGAGTCGGTCATCGACTTCCTCTATACCGGGCGGGGCGGCGCCCTAACCATCATCGGGTCCGTGGTCATCTTCGGCGCGTTCATAGTCCTGTTCTGGTGGATGGAGGGCCGGGACAGCACGCTCCGGCAGCGGGTTCAGGCGATGCCAAAGGGCCAACGCTCCCGCTGGCAGATAGGTGCGGCTCTCATCATTCTCGGGATCCTGTATTTCGTGCCGAGGATCATGGGCCCATTCGTCAGTCAGATCCTGGTCACTGCCGGCATCTATCTCTTGATGGCCCTCGGCCTGAACATCGTGGTCGGTTACGCCGGGCTGCTCGATCTGGGCTATGTGGCCTTCTTCGCCGTGGGCGCCTACACGACGGCGATCCTCACCTCGCCGCAATCACCTGCATTCAATCCCGAGATCTCGGTGCTTGCCTCCCTGCCGTTCGTGATGGTGGCGGCGGCCATCGCCGGGATCCTCGTCGCAACCCCGGTGATTCGAATGCGTGGCGACTATCTCGCCATCGTCACCCTGGGTTTTGGTGAGATAGCCCGAATCCTCCTCAACTCGGAGTGGCTTGCCCCCATCTTTGGCGGAGCACAAGGGATCACCAACATCCCCGATCTCCAGATAGGCCCCCTCACCTTCAGCACACCGCAGGACTACTTCTACCCGGTGTTCCTGTTCGTGCTGGTCGCCGCGTACGTGACGTTCGCTGTTCAGAAATCGCGCTGGGGGCGAGCCTGGATGGCGATGCGCGAGGACGAATCGGTGGCCGAAGCGATGGGGGTCAACATCGTCACAGCCAAGCTGTCGGCTTTCGTGGTCGGCGCCATCCTGGCCAGCTTCGGCGGCTCACTCTTCGCTGCTCAGATCGGCTCAGTCTTCCCCCATACCTTCGACATCGTGGTCTCGATCACCGTCCTGGTCATCATTATCGTTGGCGGCATGGGGAGTGTCCCCGGGGTGACTCTCGGGGCCTTGGTACTGATCGTCCTCCCCAACCTGCTCCGGGAATTCTCCGAATACCAGTTCCTGTTCTACGGCGTCCTCCTCATCGTGATGATGCTGAAACGACCGGAGGGATTCATCCCCAGCAAACGGCGGGCGCAGGAGCTGCACACCGAGGAGCTATCACAGGACGCATGGCTGGAGATATACGGCGAAAAGGGCCAAGCCGAGCATGTGCCGGAGGAGGCCGTCTGATGCCGTTGCTCGAGATCCAAGACCTGAACAAGGCTTTCGGTGGGCTCCGCGCCATCAACGGCTTGGAGCTGCACGTCGACGAGGGCGAGGTGGTCAGCGTCATCGGGCCAAATGGGGCCGGGAAGACGACGTTCTTCAACCTGGTCACCGGGATGGAGACCCCTGACGAGGGCTCGATCGTCTTCGATGGGCAGAACGTCGTGGGTCTCCGACCAAACCAGATCCTCAAGCTGGGTATGGCCCGGACCTTCCAGAACGTCCGCCTCTTCCCCGCCATGACCGTTCTCGAGAACGTCATGGTCGGCCAGCACTCCCGCACCAAGGCCGGTCTGTTCGGCGCCATCTTCAAGACCCCCTCCCAACGGAGGGAAGAGGCGGAGATCGAGGAGAGGGCGAAGGAGGTGCTGGCTTTCTTCGGGACCCGATTGGCCGGCTACCGCCACGACCAGCTCTCCATGGTCCTCTCCTATGCCAATCGCCGTCGTCTCGAGATCGCCAGAGCCATGGCCACTGGCCCCCGACTGCTCCTCCTCGACGAGCCCACGGCAGGGATGAATCCGAGAGAGACGATCGAGCTGACTGAGCTCATCGGCCGCTTGCGCAGCGAGCGGGGCTACACCATCGTTCTCATCGAGCACGACATGCAAGTTGTCCGGAACGTGTCCGATCGGGTGGTCGTGCTCGACCACGGGGTCAAGCTGATCGAGGGTACCTACGACGAGGTATCCACCAATGAAAAGGTGATCGAGGCCTATCTGGGACGGCCGGCGGAACTGGGCGCATGACCACCAACGGCGCGCCTCCCCCGATCCTCTCCCTCAAGGGGGTGAACACCCACTACGGCGCGGCTCACATCCTGAAGGACGTCGACATCGACATTCACGCCGGCGAGATGGTCTGTCTGCTCGGGGGCAACGCATCAGGGAAGACGACGACGTTGAAGACGATGCTCGGTTATCTGAGGCCGTCCTCGGGGGCGGTGTACATGGACGGCGAGAACGTGAACAGCTGGAGCACGGCACAGCGGGTTGGACACGGGCTGACCATGGTCCCCGAGAACAGACGTCTCTTCAAGCGAATGTCCGTCAAGGAGAACCTCGAGATCGGCGCCTATCTCCGTCAGAGCGAGGACCTCGATGCGGACTACGAGCGTGTGTTCGAGATGTTTCCCCGCGTCAAAGAGCGCCTCTCCCAAAAGGCCGGGACTCTGTCCGGTGGTGAGCAGCAGATGGTGGCGATGGGGAGAGCGCTCATGGCCCAACCAAAAATCCTCCTGATGGACGAGCCCTCCATGGGACTGGCGCCGGTGCTGGTCGCCCAGAACTTCGAGATCATCGAGCAGATCAACAAGGCCGGGGTCACTGTGTTTGTCGTCGAGCAGAACGCGAACATGGCGCTGTCGATCGCCGATCGGGGCTACGTCCTCCAGACCGGCAGGATCGTCCTCAACGACACTTCACAGGCCTTGCTGGCCAACCCCCAGATGAGGTCCGCTTACCTCGGCGACGTTTGATCCGACGGATCCAACGTGGCCTCCTCCTCGACTAGCGAGGGGAGCTCCTGGGTATCGAATAGCCGATTCTGGCTCGGCTGGCGGCGTCTGATCCCGGCGATTCGATCCGGCGGCTCGGTGTACTCGATCATGTGCTGACTGGCCTCGCCCCAGGTCTCTCCCAGCACCCTCGTGCGCCAGATATGGCCCACGATGATCCTCACCGCGGCGGTCACCGGCACCGCCACCAGCACCCCGAGCAGGCCAGCCACGGTGCCGCCGATGATCAGCGCCAGGACTATGACCAGCGGGGACAGATTGACCCGCGTCCGCTGCACCATGGGGGTGATGACGTGATTGTCGACCTGCTGGATGGCGATCATGATCAGCACGGCCCAGATCGCCTGGGAGACGCTGCCGTTGAGCAGCGCGACCAGGACCGCCAGGGCGCCACCGACCACCGGGCCCATGAACGGGATCAAGTTGAGGAACCCGGCGATGATTCCGATCAGCAGCCAGAAGGGCAGGTCGATGAGCCACATGCCCAGGCTCGAAGCCACGCCGACGATGACCGCCACCAGGAGCTGGCCACGTACGAATGAGCTGAGGGCGGTGCCCACCTCCCCTGACACGAAGGCAAATTCCTCGCGATGTCGCGGGGGCGTCATTCCTAAGGTGTTGGCCTTGAAATTCTCCAGGTCGATCAGAAGGTATAGGGCGAGTATCGGCGCCAGACCGAGCACGGCGACCGCCTCGGCAAAGCCACGTATCACCAGGCCCGCCCCCGCCCCGAATCCGAGGAGGAGGTTCTGGACTGTTTCCTGGTTGGCCGGGTCGTTGAGCCACGCCTCGATCGCCTCCTGGCTGAGCAGCTCGTCGACGTCGAGCCCGATGCTTGCGCCGACATCTCGGACCCAATTGATCCCGGCCAGATAGAGATCGGGGAGTCTCTGACCGAACTCGGCCGCCTGCGCTCTGATGGTGGGGAAGACAAGGGCACCCACGGCGATAACCAGACCGATCATCGCCAACAGGGCGAGGACTACCGCAACGGGACGCGGCATCCTTCGCTCGAGGAACCGCACAAACGGCTCGAGGAGGAAGACGATTCCGGCGCCGAATGCGATGGGGAGCCAGATCACCCTGATCGACCCAGCCACATAGAGGAGGACATAGCCGAGAGCAACGACCCCCACCGCGATCCAAACGATCAGTGCAACACGCTTCAATCGTTCGGAGAGCACGATGGAGAAGTGTAACGAGCCAGCCCGCTAGCCCCCTGTGACAGTCAGGGAAGACCCCTCGCCCACCGAGATCACCCACCCTGCCCCGGGGTTGGGGCTCTCATAGCCATCGTTGGTCTGTGCCCAGCCTGCCGGAACTGTCGCCTCGCCCACTACCCGGGCCGGGACTCCGGCGGGCAGATCGATCTCGAAGACGCCCGAAACGGTTACCACGATGTTGTCTGTCGCCGCCCCCAACGTCGCCGCGCCTTCCCCGTCGATTTGAAGAGACGAGAGCCTGAGGCGGCTCAGATCGGCCTGGATCTCTCCGGCCAACGAGAGACTCCAGGTCGGCGCCTCGTCGAGGTCCAGGTCCCACCCGGCGAAGGTGTACAAACCGGGGTCCGGCGAAGGGTGGAGGGCGACGGCGATGTTGGGTCCCTGCAATTGCTCATTCGCCATCGGTGGCCCGATCTCACCGCCACGCCGCACCGGCTCCACGGCGTACAGGAACCCCGATTGCCCGGATCCAACCTCGAGCTGCCCGTCGATCCGGGCAGACAACGCCCCGGTCGCGACCGAGCCCGCTTGTGGGCCATTTAGAGCGGTGGCGGCGGAAGGCATCGCCGCCCATCCGAGGATGTGACCGGTGATGAAGGCGCCGAGGACCAATACCGAGAGGATGGCCACCAGCGCCGAGACTCGCACCCGCCCCCATCGCCTCCCCCGGGCTAAGAAGGCGATCACCACCAGCACCAGCCACACCGGCCACCAGGCAATGAGGTCGACCAACACCGATCTGCTGAGGAGGCCGATGGAGATGGCGACGAGAATCAGCACAAAGGCCAGCACCGGCAAGATCCACACTTTGGGCACGCCGCGGCGTGACCTACCGGCGATATGGGTCATTCCGTATAGCCGGCGCCCAGCACCAGCACCACGTCTGCACCCGCCCCCACCTCGGGATCTGGGATGGGCTCGACCAGCGCCCCGGGCAGGAATTGCAACAAGGCATTGGCCTCTGCGGCGAATCCTTCCCGGTACCACACACGCGATGCATCCTGCGCCGTCTCGAGGTCGTCGGCCTGCTGGGTCTGGTACCCGGCGTCGGCCAACTGCTGGGTCTTTCGCCCTCCGGCGCCATCGAGCCCGATCGAGTTCAGGACGATGACCCGCACCTCTTGAGCAGACCGGACCGGCACCGTCGTCGTGGTGTCGGCCGGGACGGTGGTGGTGTCAGCCACAGTGGTGGTGGTCGAGGGACCACTGGAGGGGACCGCACTGCTCGCCGTTGTGGCCGGGATCGTCGTCTCTCCGGCAACCGGGTCTGGGTCGCCGGCGAAGAGGTAGAGAAGGAGGAAAACGGCAGCACCGACCAGAACTATGCCGACGACCATCATGGTGAGGTCTCGATAGAAGGGCCCGGTGCTCTCGGCGGAATGACGCCCCCGATTCACAAGACGGCCTTCTCGGCCTCAGCGTCGGGCTCGATCATGGCGGTGACCCGGGCCACGGTCAGCGAATCGAATCGGTATGCCTCGGGTAGCGAGACGATCCTCAACAAATGCTCGTAATAGGCGGATGCTGGCAGGCCCAGCCGAAGCTCGATGGCCCGATCCTTGGGACCAGGCTCCAGCCACCAGCCACGTTCGAACTCGAGGATCGACCGATCCCCAGCACTCAGCATGACGGTGAGAGTATTTCTGGGCCCGTGATTAGTTGAGGATTTGGAGGGATGTGCGATGTCCCGGCTCGCAGCGGGCCGCGCAGGAATTGGGAGTAGGTTCGGTGTGATGGATAAAAAGCAGCGAATGCCCATTACTGCGAGGGGCGTATGGAGACTGATCGTTGCGGTCATTGGTCTGATCGCGATCATCCAGGAGCTACGCAAAGCCCCCGATGAGAGAAGTTGGCACGGGACAGTCGCCGACGTTGTGCCCTACGACTTTCGTATTCCGACGATGGAGCGGGTGCGGGATACGTATTGGAATCCGGAGGGCCCGCTTCTCTCAGCGAAGGCGTTCGGCGTGGGCTGGGCGCCCAACTTCGGGTTCCTGACGAAACTGTTCGGGCAGAGGCCAGACGCGGGCCAAAGCCCTTCTGCTTCGTAGTCACAAGCATCTCGATCGGAATGGAACCAAGAGACGCGTTCCTGCGTAGAGGAAGAGACATGCGTCGCGTGGTCGCCGTTCTGATCGCCGTCACCCTGTTGCTGGGAGCGGCCGCCCCTGCGATCGCACAGGAGGGCTCGGTCGGTGTCGTCGATACATCGAACGGGGAGTGGTACCTCCTCGATCTGGCAGGAAACACCACGAGATTTTTCTACGGCTCGCCTGGCGACCTCCCGTTCGTCGGCGACTGGGATTGCGATGGAGACGAGACACCCGGCCTATTCCGCCAATCGGACGGGTTCGTCTACCTGCGCAACTCGAACAGCCAGGGCGTGGCCGACATCAGATTCTTCTTCGGCGATCCGGGAGACATCCCACTAGCAGGGGACTTCAACGGTGACGGGTGTGACACTGTTTCGATCTATCGGCCTTCCGAATCACGGATCTTTGTGATCAACGCGCTGGGAGCAAACGACGGTGGCCTCGGTGCCGCGGAGTTCAGCTACATCTTCGGTGACACTGGCGACAACCCATTCGTTGGAGACTTCGATAACGATCTCGTTGACGAGGTCGGCCTCCACCGGGAATCGACCGGCCTCGTCTACTTCCGCCTCACCCACACCCAAGGCAACGCCGATGCAAACTTCATCTTCGGTGATCCTGGCGACAAGATCATCGCCGCCGAGTGGGCCAGGCGCGGAGCGCCGGGACCTGAAAGCGTGGGACTGTTCCGCCCCTCGACCTGCAACATTTTCCTGCGTTACGCCAACACCCAGGGAAACGCCAACGAGACCCTCGGACACGGCATGCCTACCGGATTACCGGTCGCCGGAGAATTCGGAGTCCTCACCGGGGGTGGGACACCGCCCCCAGATTGCCCCCCACCGCCACCGACTCGGCCGCCGCCATCGACTCCACCACCCCCGCCCCCTCCACCGCCGTACGACTACTGACCGAGTTCTAGACACCAACCCGCGCCAAAAACCCAACTGCTACTTGGAGCCGGGTACCGGAATCGAACCGATGACCTGCTGTTTACAAGACAGCTGCTCTACCAACTGAGCTAACCCGGCGGAAGGTCGGATTGTAGGGAGGGGTCGGATTCTGCCCGCACCCGCATGATCTCGAAACAGGCCAGGGCCGCCGACACCGAGGCGTTGAGGCTCTCGAAGCCAGCGGCCATGGGGATCGAGACGAGTACATCACACCGCTTGGCGGTGAGGACGCTGAGACCTGCTCCCTCGGCGCCAACCGCTATCGCCGCCGGTTCCGTCAACAGCTCGAAGCCAAACAGTGGAGTAGCAGACCCAGCGTCCAACCCGACGATCCAGACGCCACGGTCCTTTAGGCGACTGAGCGCTTCGGGTATCGAGCCCACCACGGCCACCGGGAAGATCTCCAGAGCGCCGGCCGCCGCCTTGAACGCCGTGGCCGACAATGGTGCCGCCCGTCTCGATGACACGACCATGCCTGTCATTCCCGAAGCGAGGGCGCTCCGAGCGATGGCACCGACATTGTGGGGATCCTCGATGTGGTCGAGGACCACGACAGCGGCCTCAGGACCTGCCAGGTCGTCGACCGGGACCGGCATGATCGGTGCGCATTCGGCGACCACACCTTGTGGCGCGTCGGTCTCCGCCATGGGCCGGACGTCAGTGACCAGCGCGATCGACTCCCTGCCCACGACGTTCACGATGTCGGCGACGTCGGCCCGGCCCAGCCTCTTCTCCTCTACCCAGAGCTTCCGGACCCGGCCCTGGGCGGCCGCCGCAGCAACCGAATGGAGACCTTCGACCCTATTTCCGTAGCCAGCGGGTGCCATCCGGGCTGTCCTCCAGTATCACCCCGGCCCTCTCCAGGCCATCCCTGATTACGTCGGCATCCTCGAACCTGCGCTCGGCACGGGCCAGCGCCCGCAACTCGACGAGTCGGTCCACCACATCATGGCCGTCGCCCTCCAAGCCGAAGCGGCCGGGGAGGTCTCCCAGATCGAGAGTGATCTCGGCAGGCAGCGTTGCGTCATCGAGACCGAGCACCCCGACAATCGACTCCACAGAGCCGGCGATGGCTGCGGCATCGCCACCATCGTCGAGGAGGCGGTTGCCGTCACGCACCAGGTCGAAGAGCAACGAGACGGCAAGGGGCGTCCCGAAATCGTCCTCCATCGCCTCCCGGAAGCGGGCGATCGCCCCCGGGTCCGGCTCGCCGGGTGTGGCCCGATCGCGGAAGCGTTGGAGCCGATCGAGCGCGTCCTCAGACTCGGTGAGGAGCTCATCGGAGTATTCGATGGGAGACCGGTAGTGGGCACGGAGAAGGAGAAGACGCAGCGCCCGGCCCCCGTGCTTCTCGGTGATCGAGGCCAGGTCGACGAGGATCCCGGTCGATTTCGCCATCTTCTCCCCTCCGAGGTTCACCATCCCGTTGTGCAACCAGTATCTGACGAAGGTCTTGCCGGTCGCCCCCTCACTCTGAGCGATTTCGTTCTCGTGATGAGGGAAGATGAGGTCTGTTCCCCCGCCGTGGATGTCGAAATCCTCGCCCAGGTACTTGGCGGCCATGGCCGAGCATTCGATGTGCCATCCCGGCCGGCCCGGCCCCCAGGGTGAGTCCCACCACGGCTCACCCGGCTTCGCCGCCTTCCAGAGGGCGAAGTCGAGAGGATCGTGCTTCGCCTCCTCCACCTCGATGCGGACGCCAGAGCGCAGCTCGTCCGGGTTGCGACCTGACAGCTTCCCATAATGTTCGTCGGCCCTGACCGAGAAATAGACATCCCCCTCTGACGGATAGGCCAGCCCGCGGTCGATGAGCACTCGGATCAAGTCGATGATCTCGGGTATGTGCTCGGTGGCCTTCGGTTCGAGATCGGGGGCGAGGACACCGAGTGCCGCGTAGCCGGCGGCGAATCGTGCCGCCATCCGCTCGGCCAGGACCTCCACGCTCTCCCCGGACTCGGCTGCGGCGGCGATGATCTTGTCCTCGATGTCGGTGACGTTGCGGACGAACGTCACTTCAAGACCGCTCCACGTCAGATAGCGGCGGATCACGTCGAAGGCCACGGCCGATCGCCCATGACCTACGTGTGGCTCGCTCTGCACCGTCGGCCCGCACAGATAGACCGCGACCTTGCCCTCGTCCCTGGGCTCGAAGGGGACAATGGCGCGGTGAAGCGTGCTGTACAGACGGAGCATCGTCGGAATCCTACGACAGGGCGCTGACCGTAACCACAGCGACCGCGGCCAACCCTTCACCCCTGCCGATGAAGCCCAACCCGTCGGTGGTGGTCGCCTTCACCGAGACCAGTTCGGGAATGATGCCGAGGGCACGGGCGAGATTGACCCGGATCTCCGCCCGATGCGGGGCGATGAGGACGGTCTCGATAACCACCGTGGCGTCGACATGCTCGATCTGCCAGCCGGCGGCGACAGACATGACCACTGACTGACCGAGGAGGTCGAGAGAGTCGGCGCCGGCGAGGGCCGGGTCACCGGATGGGAAGTGCTCCCCGATGTCGGAGAGGACACACGCGCCGAGGACGGCGTCGGTCACCGCGTGGGCAAGGACGTCGCCGTCAGAAGTGGCGCTCACGCCGATCGTCTCTGAGACGCTGACACCCCCAACGATCAAGGGGGGCTCACCATCGAGAGGGTGAGCATCGAATCCCCATCCGACACGGGTGCCGATAGCCGGCACCTGATTACTCCTCGTCCGCTTCGATCTTGGGCACGGCGCGGTCCAGCCTCTTGATTGCCTCCTCCTCGTCGATCTCGAGACTGAAGGCCAATTCGGAGCTGAGGGTGAGACGTGCCTTGGAAAGCATGCGCTTGAGAGCCGGGCTGATCCCTTTGGTCTGCTGGGCAAAAGAGAGGTCCCGGACGACCTCTGCAACTTGGAAGATGTCGCCCGAAGTCATCTTCTCGTTGAGCACCTTGTACCACCGGCTCCAGTTGGAACCTGCCTCCTCGGGCTCGCCCTTCAGAGATTTGAGGACGTCACGAGACTTGGTCTTTGAGATAACCGGGCGGATCAGGTCGTCGACCTTGTCCAGGGGGACCATGACCGTCAGTTGCTCGGTAGCGATGTCTAGGACGAAGTAGTCCTGTTTCTTGCCGGCGAACTCCTGCCTGACCTTCTTCTGGATAGTGGCTGCCCCGTGCTGGGGGTGCACCACTTTGTCTCCTACCGAGTATTTCGTTGCTGTCGCAGCCATTAGCGGGAGCGGAGTGTAGGGGCGCCCTCGGTCAATCGAGCACCGGCTCCCATTGGTCCGCGGTGTCCCGGAGCCGGTCGAAGTAGGCGCGCAGTTGACCGGCGCGGGTCTCGCCCACGCCTTCCACACCGAGCAGGTCGTCGACCCGGGCGTCGAGGAGAGTCGTGGCGGAGCCGAAGTGCCGGATGATGTCGTCACGCACGGAATCAGGCAGCCGGCCCACCTGGGAGAGCAGGCGATAGCCACGCGGGTCAGCAGGGTCATCCAGGTCGGGGAATCCCATTTCCTTGCCCACACGGCTCGGGTCCTCGAGGTCGGCAGGGGTCATCGCACTCAGGTCTTCCATGGCCTGTCGGATGGCGCTGTTGCGAAGCGGCTTGACGTAATCCCTGAGCACCGCCCTCTTCGTGAAGTCGACGCCAGCGAGCAGGTCGCTCAGCTGGAGATAGACGATTCGCCCTTCATCCCCAAGAGTCAGGGTGCGCGCTTCGACCACCCGGCCCAGCCTTTCGACCAACTCGCCCCGCTGCAGAACCGTGACGGCAGATCTGAAGGTCGCCAACCCGGCCACTTCGAGACGAGTCAGCTTGATCTCGGCGTCGTCGAGACGTCCTCGCAGACGATCGAGGCTCTGCAATTCCTGGTTGACGTGTGCGGCCACCTCGGTCGGCGACGCCAGCTCGATCTTCTGGCCGGCGTAGAAGAGTGTCGCGACCTTGCGACCCTCGCTCACTGCCACCACCGGCTTGCCGGTCTGGGCGGCCATGCGTTCCGCGGTCCGGTGACGGGCACCGGTCTCGTCGGTCGGGATCGAGCCGTCCGGGATGAAATGCACCCCGGCCTCGAGGATGTTCGACCACGAGTCGTCCAGGACGATCCCCCCGTCCATCTTGGACAGCTCAGCCAGGCGGGCAGGGCTGAATATGGCCCCCTTCAGGGAGAAGCCACCGGAGCTGGCCTCATCGACTTGAGCACCGTCGCCCAAGACGACCAAGCCGCCTTTGCCCTGCTGGATAATGCGCTCGAGGGCTCGACGCATTGGAGTCCCCGGAGCCAAACGTTCGAGTGTCTCGGTTATCGACGGTCCACCCACGACCCTCAGGGTAGTTGATTGGTCGACGGCATAGTTCGGCCAAATGGCCCTTATAGCCCCGCGGCGGCCAAGGCCTGAGCGAGACGGAGAGGCTCGCCCCCGAGCGGGGCAATGCGGTGCTCCAGGCCCATGCGGTCGAGCTCTTCGATCCTCCGAATCTCCATCGGTATCGAGCGCACCTCGCCGGCCAGGCCGATCTCACCCCATGCCGCCAGCCGCCCCAGCGGTCGGTCGGAGTACGAAGATGCGACGGCGAGGGCGACCGGGAGGTCGCAACCGGGCTCATCGATGCGCCACCCTCCGACAACGTTGACGTAAACCTCCTTGTCGTGAAGGATCAGCGAGCTGTGGCGGTCGAGGACTGCGAGCACCTGGTTCACCCTCGTAGGGTCCAGGCCACGGATAGAGCGGCGGGGCTGCGTCTGGTTCGTTGGTGAGACCAAGGCCTGGATCTCCACGAGGATCGATCGCCGACCTTCCACGGCCGGATAGATGACTGTCCCCGGGACGTCGGACTCCCAGCCGTCCAGAAAGAGCTTGGACGGGTCGTCGACCTGGGTGAGTCCCTCGCTCCGCATGTCGAACATTCCCGAAACGTGGGTGGCCCCAAATCGATTCTTGGTGCTGCGCAGCACCCTGAACCCGCGATCGGGGTCTCCCTCCAGATACAGCACAACATCGACCATGTGCTCGAGCATCTTGGGCCCGGCGAGCCCGCCCTCTTTGGTGACATGGCCGACCAGAACCACTGCAACCCCGGTGGTCTTGGCCAACCGCACCAGTCGGGCGGCGCTCTCCCGCACTTGTGCGACGCCGCCGGGCGCGGCCCCGATTTCTGGCACACCAACCGTTTGTACCGAGTCGATGATCAACAACGCAGGGCGTTCGCGCTCGGCGAGGGCAACGATTGCGTCGACGTCGTCGTCCGCGACGAGGCTGATCGCCTCATGCTCGATCCCGAGACGACTGGCTCGCATGGCGACCTGATCTGCCGACTCTTCGGCGCTGGCGACCATCACCGAATCGCCTCTGGCTGCCAACGAGCCTGCCAACTGGAGAAGGAGCGTCGACTTGCCTACGCCTGGCTCGCCGCCCAGCAGCATCACCGAGCCGGTGACCACACCACCACCGAGCACACGATCGATTTCCGCCCACCCGGTCACCCTCCGGTCGTTCGACAGCTCGGAGGCAGCTCTGAGACCAACCGCTTCCGCCGCCTTGACCTTCCCCCGGACGTCACCGGCGACTTCGGCCAATGGCTCGCTCGACCCACATTGAGGGCAGAAGCCCATCCATTTGGCCGATCGGTGGCCGCAGATATCGCATCGAAATGCCATGCTTTTTCCTATTTCAGTTAACGATTGCGCCGCTGAACGACGAAGATCAAGACAGCCACAAGTGCCGCGAAAACGATCGTCGAGGTCAGGATTGAGGCGATCGTCCAGGGCTCATTGGTTCTAATCGCCCACAGAAACATCCCGTGGCACAATAACTACGAAGGAGGGATGTGGCCTCTCGCAAATGTGATCAGTGCGGCGCGGGTGTCGCGGCCGACGAACAATTCTGCCCGAACTGCGGTTCGTTCCTCGATCCGTTGGAGCCGGATGCCCCGAAGGGCCGGGAAAATGTGATCTCGGTGACCTCCGACGGCAACTACGAGGAGTTCGAGCTCGGCGCTGCCCCACCGACTTCTGAGCGTTCGAGCTCAGGCCGTGGCGATGTCACATGCCCGTCGTGCGGGGCCAACAACCCGGCCAACAACCGTCACTGCCAGGAGTGCGGGGCACGGCTCAGCCAGGGCCCGCTGCCTACCGCACCACGTCCGGCGGTTCAGGCCACAGCGGGGGTACGAGCAGCCCTCGCCATCAGCGCCCTGCTCTTCGGTGTCGTCGTGGTCGCTCTCCTCTTCAACATCTTCAGCGGCGATCCCGAGGCGGCGGTCTCCAGCACGACGGTCGCTGCCAACACCAGCACCACGATCGCCGAGCTTGCCCCGATCGACATCCTCGATGTCGAGTGCAACCAAGAAGGCGTGGGCTCGTTCGTCTGCGACAACCTGATCGATGGCACGGAGACCGAGTACCAATTCGACTACGAGGCCGTGCCCGAGGGCGAGGCGATCACGATCCGTCTGATCTTCGACCGACCGACCGTGGTGCAAAGGATCGACTGGGTCAATCTCGAGGATGCCACCCGTCTCAAGCGGAACTACCGGGCCCGAGGTATTCAGATCGCCGCCGACAACTCCCTCCAGCCGGTCTTGGTCCAACTCGAGGACCTTGCTGGTAGCCAGCCCGTCGCTTTCGCCGCCCTCGACGCCACGTCGATCGAGATAACGATCGAGAGTGACTTCCCGGCGGAGGTGGTCGACGAGGAAAGTTTCACCGAGATGGCGATTCAGGAGATCAGGGTCATCGGCCGGCCCGGCAGCATCACCAACGGGACCAACGGCGCCACCCCGACCACGGTGCCGGGGGCGACGACGGTGCCAGGCTCGACCACCGTTCCGCCCACGACCGTGCCACCGACAACGGTGCCGCCGACAACCGCTGCTTCGTAAACCACAGGCTCAGGCCCTTCAGGCGGCCTGGATGTCGAGCCTGAGGTTCTCCAACCCGCGGAACACCAATGAGTGGATGCGCCCCGATGCCTCCCTCAGCTCCACGCCGGCAACACGAGTGGCGAAGATCCCGAACGCAGCCTCCAGTTCCACCCGGGCCAACGGCGCGCCGACGCAGTAGTGGAGACCGGCGCCGAATGAGACATGGGGATTGGGCTGTCGGCTCAGATCGAGCCGCTCCGGGTCGCCGAAGACGTCGGGATCGTGGTTGGCCGAGCCGAAGAGGAGCCCCACTTTGGAGCCCTTCGTCAGGGAGACACCGGCGACTTCGGTGTCGACGAGGACCCAGCGTTCGAACATCTGAAGCGGGGAGTCGAAACGCAGCAGCTCATCGACGGCCGTCTCTACACCGGCTTCTCCCCGATGCAACCGCCCGTATTGGACATCGTCCCCGGCCAACGCCAGCAGGCCGTTGCCGATGGCATGGACCGTCGCCTCGTGACCGGCGTTGAGAGTCAGGATCGAGGTCCCGACGATCTCCTCGTCGGTCAGGGTGTCGCCGGCATCCTCGACGTCGACCATCGACGAGATCAGGTCTTCCCCTCTGTGGTTACGCCTCATCTCCACGATCTCCTGGAGATAGCCCACGAAGTCCCGGGTGGCAGCCTCGGCAGCCTCTCCATCGGTGTCGGTGACGTTCTGGTCGAAGACCTTGACGATCGCGTGGCTCCAATCCAGGACCTGTCGATGGTCTTCGGCCGGGAGACCCATCAACTCGGCGATCATCGCCACCGGGATCGGCGTGGCAAAGTCCTCGATGACGTCGAGCGTGCCCGACTCGATGGCCCGGTCCACGATCCCGGCTGCGGCCTCCTCCAGTCTGGGTCGGAACGCCTCGGAGGATCGGCGTGTGAAAGCCTTGGAGACGAGACGGCGAAGACGCGTATGCCGGGGTGGCTCGAGGTCGATGAAGGATTCCCGGATATATCGAGACCACGTCGGCCACTGTGGCGGATAGATGCGGCGGTATAGATCCGGGTCGACCTCATCGGGCTCGAGCCGGTGACGGAAGTCACGTCCGAAGCGATCCCGATCCTTGAGGATGGCCGTGACGTCGTCGTGCCGGGTGAAGAAGGTGAGTTCCCACGACCCGTCGTGAAAGACCGGGCTCTCCTCACGCAGCCGGGCATAGGTCGGGTATGGGTCGGCGAGGAACTCTGGCGAGTACGGGTCGAACATTCGCCTCCGGGCGAAGCCCCTACCGGGCCTCGCCCTTGGCGTATCGGGCGCCATCCGCCGCGGGCATTCGAAGGTGTTGGGAGGCCGCCGCCAGGACGAGGAGCGTGATCACATATGGCAAAGCGGCGAGCAGCTGGTTGGAGACTTCGACCACCTGCAGGTAGTAGACGAGAAATGCTGCGCCGATCACGATCTGGATGAGAGCGGCGCGCAGCCTCGACCTAATCGCGGAATAGACCCCAAAGGCGATCAGCCCGATCGCTACAGCCAGGATGAACGACTTCACCACCTCCGGCCCACGGAAGCGAAGCGAGTCGCCAAAGCCGAAGACGAGGGACCCGCCGAGGACCCCGACCGGCATCCAGTTGCCGAAGATCAAGGCGCCAAGACCTATGAAGCCCCGGCCCCCCGTCATCCCCTCTCGGTAGATCCCGGCCTGGACCAGGACCAGGAAGGCGCCGGCCAGACCGGAAAGCATGCCAGAGATGATCACGCCGTAATACTTCATCCGCAGCACCCGCACGCCTAGGGACTCGGCCGCCCATGGGTCCTCGCCACAGGACCGAAGACGAAGGCCCCACGGCGTCTTCCACAACAGCCAGGCGGTGAACGGCACCAGGGCGAGTCCAAGCAGAGTGAGCCAGTTGATCCCGCCGGTGAAACCACGGAGTATCCCGGCAACGTCGGAGAGGAAGAACAGCTCCAGATTCTCCAGCCACCCGAACAAATCCGGGCTGGTCCAGCCAAAGAGCTGGCCACCGGCGAGGAAAGGAAGATCGATGTTGGGGAGGCCGTCGATCGGGGGCGACTGAATGACGGAGCCTCCGGTCTCGGGCGTGTAGACGATCGAAGAGAGGAATCGCATGGCACCGAGCCCGAGAATGTTGATGGCCACGCCGGAGACGATGTGGTCCACATTGAAGGTCACGGTCGCAAGGGCGTGGAGGAGGCCGAAGACGGCGCCACCCAGCACGCCGAGGATGACTCCCTCCCATGGGCCGAACATCCAGGCACCCCATGCCGCGAACCAGGTGCCGCTGATCATCATGCCCTCGAGTCCGATGTTGACCACGCCGGAACGCTCCGAATAGAGGCCACCCAGTCCAGCGAGAAGGATTGGTATCGCCAGCCGGAGGGCGGCGCTGGCCGTGCTGCGTGAGGTCAGGTCGGATGTGCCGGTGACCAGCTCGGCAATGGTCATGACCAGTACGGCGGCCACGGCGATCATTACGACCCGTACGCCCCGATCGGCCTTCCGATAGCGGTCGATCACAGTGCTCATGCCGCCTCCGCCGAAGTAACCGGGTCGAAGTCGGTCGCCGCCGCCGCCGAGGCGATGACGCGGCGCTGGACGTACTTCGAGACGACCTCGTAGACGATGACAACGGCGAGAACGACGATGCCCTGGATGATGGTGACGATCTCCTTCGGCACATCTCTCAGATCCAGGATCAGCGCCGACCTCTGCATGAACCCGAAGAGGAGCGCACCAAATGCCATCCCCACCGCGTTGTTCCTACCCAGCAGGGCCACGGCGATGCCGTTGAACCCGTAGTTGCGGGGGAAGTCCTGCGGATACTGGTGGTAGAAACCCAGGAGCGGTGCGATCCCGACCAGACCGGCGAGCCCTCCTGAGATGAGCATCGTCCTGATGATCATCTTCTTGGGGTCGACCCCGCTCGCGTTGGCCGCGGCCGGGTTGATGCCGCTCGCTCGGAGGTCGTATCCGAACCGGCTCTTGTTGACCAGGTAGTGGTACCCAACGCCGAGGGCAATCGCGATGATGAGGAACCCCTGGAGGTTCGCCCCGGCTCTGACCTCTATCCCGATCGCTGCCAGCAGCGGGGTGAGAGAAGGTATCCAGCCCGACTCGGGGATCAGATCGGTCGCGATAGTTAGACCAGCGGTATCTGCCCGGAAGACATTGAGGAACAGGTAGGCGCTCAGGGCGAACGCGATGTAGTTGAGCATGATGGTCGCGATCACCTCATGAACACCGCGCTTCACCTTGAGATAGGCCGGGATCCATGCCCAGCCGGCGCCGACCAAGACAGCCACGAGGAGGATCGCGGTCACATGAAGGATCGGTGTAGTCGAGATCTGCGCCCCGACGTACGCGGCGAACAGTGAGGCGAGCAGATAGGTGCCCTCGACGCCAATATTGAACAGCCCCATCTTGAATCCGACCGCCACGGCGAGAGCAGAAACGAAAAGAGGGATCGCGTTATTGATCGTGATGATCAGCGACTCGGCCGTAGTCCCAAAAACCCACATCTCCTTGTACGCAGTGAGGGGATCGATGCCGACCAACAGCAAGGCGATGGCAGCGAAGCCGAAGGCGATGATGAGGGCGATCGCCGGCGCCACTACCGAGGTGAGGAGCCTCCCGGACTTCACGATGCTTTCTTCTCTCCTGCACCGGTCATGTAGGACCCGAGGATCTCCGGAGTGACCTCAGATGGATCCAGCTTGGCCACCAGCCTGCCCTCGAAAAGGACGTGGATCGTGTCTGAGAGACCGATCAACTCGTCGAGGTCGGCGGAGATGAGCAGGATTCCCATTCCGGCGGCCCGCGCCGTCTTCAGCTCCTCCCACACCGCGGCCTGCGCGCCAATGTCGATGCCACGGGTCGGTTGCGCTGCGATGAGAACCACAGGCCCGGCCATGATCTCCCGTCCGACGACGAGCTTCTGCTGGTTCCCACCGGAGAGGGCAGTGGCGGGAACGTCGACGTTGGGAGTGGCCACGTCGAAGCGCCGCACGATCTCGGCGGTGTGCTCCCGTGTTCCCTTCTTGTCGATCCAGATCCCATTGGCATAGGGCTCCTTGTATTGATGGCCCAATGCGGCGTTCTCCCAGAGGGGCGAAGGCAAGAGCAAGCCCTGGCGATGACGATCCTCCGGGATCAGGCCGATTCCGGCCGCCCTGCGGTCTCTCGTCTCCAGGTCCACCATCGACTTTCCGGCCAGGGTGATGCTCCCGGTCGACGTCGGCGCCAGACCGAGGAGGGAATCGACCAGCTGGGCCTGCCCATTGCCCTCGACCCCGGCGATCCCGACGATCTCGCCTTTTCGCACGACGAAAGTGATGTCCTCGAGCACCGGGCGCCCGTTCTCTGAGAGAAGTTCCAGGCCCGAGACATCGAGTAGAACCTCTTCCTGAACGGTCGACTCCTTGGTCTCAGGGGAGGGCAGCTCGGACCCGATCATCATCTCCGCCAGCTGCCGTGCGTCGACCTCGGCCGGCGTGGTGTGCCCCACCGTCTGGCCGTCCCGCATGACCGTAATTCGGTCCGCAATGGACAGCACCTCGTCGAGCTTGTGCGAGATGAAGATGATGGTGTGACCCTCTTCCCTGAGATCCCTGATCGAGTCGAAGAGCTCATTGACCTCCTGGGGAACGAGCACGGCTGTGGGCTCGTCGAGGATGAGGATCTGGGCGCCCCGGTAGAGCACCTTGATGATCTCCACCCGCTGCCGCTCTCCGACCGAAAGCTTCTCCACCTTCTGGTTCGGCTGAAGTCGAAGCCCGTAGGTCTCACCGAGGATGCGAATTCGGTCCGAGGCACCTTCGAAATCGATCATCACCCCGGACGTGGGCTCCGATCCCAGGATGACGTTCTCCAAGACGGTGAGATTGTCGGCCAGCATGAAATGCTGATGGACCATCCCGATTCCGGCGTCGATGGCCTCCTTGGGGGTTCGGAAGTTGGCCGGTGCGCCGTGGATGGTGATGGTGCCCTCATCGGGACGGACCATCCCGTAGATGATCTTCATCAACGTCGATTTGCCGGCCCCGTTCTCCCCGACGATGGCGTGGACCTCGCCCGAGGCCACCGTCAGCTCGACGTCCTTGTTGGCAACTACCCCCGGATACCGCTTCGTGACGCCCTCCAGCTGTATTGCGGGTGCCTGAGCCATCTCCCCTGTCCAAATAGAACGCCGGGCCCAGGAATCTGGGCCCGGCGCAAGTTAGCAGGACTGCCTTCTGTCAGGCCCCTGGCTCTGTGGGAACTGTGATCTCCCCGGAGATGATCTGCTCGGCATATCCATCGAGGTCGGCAGCGATGTCGTCGACGAAGCCACCGGAGGTCGCGTAGCCGATACCGCCGTCGGCCAGCCCGAGACGGACTGAGCCCGGCGTGAACTCGTCGTTGAGGAAATCGACGATCGCCTTGTCTACCGCAACATCGACACGCTTGAGCATCGAGGTCAGGATGTGCTCCTGAAGGGCAGGGTCGCTCACGGCGTTGTACTGGTCGGAGTCGACGCCAATCGCCCAGAGGAAGCTGTCGTCAGTCGACTGCTCGGCAGCCGCCTCGAACAGACCGAGCCCGGAACCGCCAGCGGCATGGAAGATGACATCCGCACCCTGGCCGTAGAGAGCCAGAGCGGCCTCCTTGCCCTTGACCGGGTCGTTGAACCCGGTGAAGTCGGGCACCTGGGTCAGGTACACCGCAGGCAGGATGGTGATGTCGGGGTTGGCTGCCGCTGCACCGGCTTCGAAACCGGCCTGGAACTTCAGGATGAGCGGGACCTCGACGCCTCCGATGAACCCCACGGTGCCCGTAGTGCTCTTCAGTGCGGCGGCAACACCCATCAGGAATGCGCCCTGCTCCTCGGAGAACTGCATGCAGCGGACGTTTGGCATCTCCACCACAGTGAAGGTGTCGTCCTGCGGGCAGTCGTCGGTGATGGCGAACAGGGTGTCAGGGAACTCGGTGCCTACCCGCCACACGTTCTGGGCGAACGCGAAGCCGTTGGCAATGATCAATTCCGAGCCCTGCTCTGCCAGAAGACGCAGGTTCTCCTCACGGTTCTCACCACCGGCATCGGGCGCCAGTTCCTCGCCCGTGACACCGTAGGTCGCGATGGCGTTGTCATAGGCCAAGGCAGCCAGATCGTTGAACGACAGGTCGCCGCGGCCCCCGACATCGAAGGCCATGCCCACGGAGCGGCCGGTGCCGTCCGGGGCGGCGGCTGCCGACGTCGTGGTGTCACCTGCTGCGGATGTGGTCGTCGCCTCGCCCGCCGTGGTGGTGGGCTCGGCTGCGGCGGTCGTTGTGGCCTCGCCCGCCGTAGTAGTGGTATCCCCGCTTTCGCCGTCCCCGCAGGCCGCGAGCACCAATGCGAGAGCAGAGATCAGGGCGAGATACCTCAGAAAGCGTTTCACGCTGATAGTCCTCCATTTATCCGAAACGGCAGGGAACCCCCTGCCCGACCAGTCACATTAACGATCATTTTGAGCGTAAGTAGCCGCCAACGGCTCGGGTCGAACCCAGTAGATCCACGGGGTCGAGATCACGGTGACCAGCGCCTTGAACACAACATTTGCCCCGAAGATCGACCAGGCGACCGCCGGTGAGAAGATCCCGAAGAGGGTCGCCAGGCCGACGAAGATCGCCGAGTCGACCGGAATGGCTATCGCATTGCTGAACAGGACGCGGCCCCACTGCTTGTCCTCACCAAAGCGTGAAACCCAGCGTGAATATGCCTCGGTATCGATCAGCTCCGAGACAACCTCGGCGATTATCGAGGCCGCCACGATGCCCCAGACGGGGGCAAGCACCGTACCGAACTCGAGTTGCGGCCCGGTGATCTGATCCGGCGGGAGCCGCGCCACGAGCCAGAAGAAGCCCGCCATGAACACGTTGATCCCGGCGGCAAGGAAAATCAGAGTCCTGGCGGCCGACTTCCCGGCGATCTTGTGCACCAGATCACGCAGTGTGAAGGTGAATGGGTAGATGAGGGTGCCGGCGTCTACCACCCAGCCACCTACCTCGATGATCCGGAGACTGGCGATGTCGGCCATCATCTGCGCGGCGATATAGGCGCCACCAACGATCAACAGTGATCGAACGCCTCGGTTCACCGGGGGGAAGTTACCGGCACCTCAGGTTGCGATGAGCAACCCTACTGGACGACTTCGAGGACCTTCGGGTCGAGTTGGCCGTAGCCGGAGCCGGGGAAAATCGAGTCGGTCACGCCGGCGAACTCCCAGTGCCAGGGCTCCTGAGTGCTCATGCCGCAATGCGCCCAGTCCGGGTGGACCCAGCCGAAGCGGTGGGCATTTCCCTGCATCCAGCGGAAGGTCTCATCGGAACAGCCCAGGATGCCGTTTCCGTCGGTGTAGTCGACGGCCCGGCCCCAACCGTGGTTGGAGTGGCCGGGTCGAGCGATCGGCGGACCCGAGCACGCCCGGGCCGATGTGACCCCGGTCTGCACGGTGGTGCCGGTGACGGGATCGACTCCGAAAATCGGGGTCTCTGTCACGGGGCAGCGGGAGTTGTACGAAGAGGCCTGAGTGCCGAATGACCGGTAGCAGTCTTCATAGCTGAGGGAAACACCGTCCTCCTCAGCGGCCTCCATCAGGAGCGCGTACATGTAGGCGGCATCGCGCTCCAAGGTGCAGCCATCGAACGACATCAACCGGTCATCGGGCATGGAACCGTTGACGTAACCGTCGACTTCGAGGTCGAGCGTGTAGGCCTCGTCGCTGGCCGGGACATATTCGGCCGTGGGCAAGGGGGCCAGCGCTGTTGAGATGGTGAATATGAGTGCGAGTATGGGCATGCGACCGAGGGTTCGTTTGCCCGAGAATCATCGGCCGAATCGGCCTAAAGCTTTAACGGTCAGTCCTGACCGGCCATCTCCGGTTGTGGCGTCGCGTCGGTCGGATCTGGCGGCGCTACCGCCTCGAACGTGAGCTCGTCGTTCTCAGCGTCGAGCCCGACCAGGATCGTGCTTCCGGCCTTGAACTCCCCGAGCAGCACGCGCTCGGACAGCGGGTCTTCGAGCAGACGCTGGATCGCCCGGCGCAGCGGCCGGGCACCCATCTCCCGGTCGTAGCCCTTGGTACCGAGGAAGACCTTGGCATCGTCGGTGAGGACCAGGTCGAGACCCTGGCTCGAGCTGGGTCTCGGACCCGAGCCAGCATGAGATCGACGATCGACTTGATCTCGTCCAGGGTCAGCTCGTGGAACACGATGATCTCGTCGAGACGGTTGATGAACTCGGGCCGGAAGTGCTTCTTGAGCTCCTCGGTGACCTTGCTCCTTCATCGCCTCGTAGGTGACATCTCCGAGTCACCGGCGTGGAATCCGACCGACTTCTTGCGCAGGTCGCGAGTCCCGAGGTTGGAGGTCATGATGATGACGGTGTTCTTGAAGTCGACGGTCCGGCCCTGGGCGTCGGTCAGACGTCCGTCCTCGAGGATCTGGAGCAGGGTGTTGAACACGTCGGGGTGGGCCTTTTCGATCTCGTCGAACAGCACCACCGAGAAGGGCTTGCGACGGACCGCCTCGGTCAGCTGCCCGCCTTCGTCGTAACCGACATATCCCGGCGGGGAGCCGACGAGGCGGCTGACCGTGTGCTTCTCCATGTACTCGGACATGTCGAGCTGGATCAGGGCATCTTCGTTCCCGAACAGGAACTGGGCCAGGGCCTTGGCGGTCTCGGTCTTGCCGACACCGGAGGGGCCGAGGAAGATGAACGAACCGGACGGCCGTTTGGGATCCTTGAGCCCGGCCCGGGTACGGCGGATGGCCTTCGACACCGCGACGATGGCGTCGTGCTGGCCGACGATGCGCTGGTGCAGCTCGGACTCCATGTGGACCAGCCGGGCGGTCTCCTCCTCGGTGAGTCGGTGAACGGGGATCCCGGTCCACTGCGCCAGGACCTCGGCGATCTCCTCCTCGTCGATGACCCAGCCGGTCTCACCCTCGCTGGCCTCCTTGACGGCACGATCGCTCAGCAACGCCGCGCTCCTGGTCCCGCAGCTGGGCAGCCCGCTCATATTCTGCTGTGAGACTGCGTCCTGCTTTCCTGGCGACGCACATCGGAGATCTTCTTGTCGATCTCGGAGAGATCGGGATCGTCGATGGTGCGATAGATCCGCATGCGGCTTCCGGCTTCGTCGATCAGGTCGATCGCCTTGTCGGGAAGGTAGCGGTCGGAGATGTAGCGATCGGCCAGGTTGGCCGCCGAGACGATGGCGTCATCGGTGAAGCGCACCGAGTGATGGGTCTCGTAGCGATCCTTCAGGCCCATCAGGATCTGAATGGTGTCGGTGACCGACGGCTCGTCGACCTGGACGGGCTGGAACCGGCGCTCGAGGGCGGAGTCCTTCTCCAGGTACTTGCGGTACTCCTCGAGGGTCGTGGCGCCGATGGTTTGCAGCTCGCCGCGGGCCAGCATCGGCTTGAGGATCGAGGCGGCGTCGATGGCACCTTCGGCGGCGCCGGCGCCCACCAGGGTGTGGATCTCGTCGATGAAGAGGATGATGTCGCCCCGGGTCTTGATCTCCTTCGAGACCTTCTTGAGACGCTCTTCGAAGTCGCCCCGATAGCGGGAGCCGGCGACGAGGGCGCCGAGATCGAGCGTGTAGAGGTTCTGGCGTTGGAGCGTGTCCGGGACCTCGTTGGCGACGATGCGCTGGGCCAGACCCTCGACGATGGCGGTCTTCCCAACGCCGGGCTCACCGATCAGGACCGGGTTGTTCTTGGTGCGCCGGGAGAGGATCTGCATGACCCGCTCGATCTCGCGGATCCGTCCGATGACCGGATCGAGCTTGCGCTCCCGAGCCAGCTGGGTGTAGTTGCGCCCGAACTGATCGAGCACGGTCGAACCGCCGGCGGCCGACTCCCGTCCCCCGCTCCCGGCGGGCTCGGATGACTGCTCCTCGCTCCCGCCGGCCCGGTGAGAAGCTGGATGACCGATGGCGGACCTTCTGAGCTCGGCGCCCAGCTTTTGCAGAACCTGGGCGGCGACACCCTCGCCCTCCCGGATCAGACCGAGGAGGATGTGCTCGGTGCCGATGTAGTTGTGGCCGAGCTGGAGCGCTTCACGCAGGCTGAGCTCGAGAACCTTCTTCGCCCGCGGGGTGAACGGAATGTGGCCGGTGGGAGCCTGCTGGCCCTGGCCGATGATCTCGACCACCTGTTCACGGACCGAGGCAAGATTGATTCCCATGCTTTCCAGGGCCCGGGCGGCGATGCCTTCGCCTTCGTTCAGGAGGCCGAGGAGGATGTGCTCGGTGCCGATGTAGCTGTGGTTGAGGAGACGCGCTTCTTCCTGGGCCAGAACCACGACCCGGCGGGCCCGGTCGGTGAAGCGCTCAAACACTCTTGACTCCCAAGCCTGGCATGATGCAACTTTACCACCGGGTGATCCTTGACCTTCGAGCATGCGTTTCCGAGCGATGTGCACGTAATACCATCGTCACGGATGGACGACCTCCAAGGTCTGATTCGATTCCCCAGGTCTGGGACCCGCTGGCCGTCGTGGAGGAGCGCCTGCTCGAGGCAGCGACAGCCGACGATGCCTACCTGACCAAGATCGCCCAGCATCTGTTGCTCGCCGGAGGCAAGCGCTTTCGTCCCCTGCTTGCCCTGCTTGCGGCCGAGTTCGGGGAGGCCCGCGACCATCGCCCGGTCGAGGCGGCGGTGTCGGTCGAGCTCATCCATGTCGGCAGCCTCTATCACGACGATGTCATCGACGAGGCAGACGTCAGGCGGGGAGCGCCATCGGTCAATGCCAACTGGACCAACACCGTCGCGATCCTGGCCGGCGACTTCCTCATGGCTCGCGCCTCGGAGGTAGCGGCGACCCATCTCAGCCAGGAGTCCGTGCGACTTCTCGCCGCCACTTATGCAGAGCTCGTGGAGGGTCAGACCCGCGAGCTTCAGCTCGACTTCAACCTGGGACATTGCGTCGCCGAGTACGAGCAGGTCATCGCCGGCAAGACCGCCTCACTGATCCGGACCTCGGCCCGGCTGGGAGCGATGGCCGCCGATGCCGAAGCCGACATGGTCGAAGCTCTCACCGAGTGGGCATGGGAGCTGGGGATGGTCTTCCAGCTCGCCGACGATGCCCTGGATCTGGTCGCGGACGAAGAGACGATCGGAAAGCCCGCCGGGTCGGACATCCGGGAGGGCAAGTTCACGATGCCGGTGCTCGAGGCATTGTCCGGACCCGAGGGCGATCGAGTGCGGTCGCTCCTCGAGAGCCCGCATCCTTATGGCGACGACGTGGTCAAGGACGTCATCGCAATAGTCCGGGCCGGAGGACATGTCGATTCCTCGCTGGCTGAGGCGTCACGCCGTCTCGAGCTCGCCTCCGGGGCCCTGGACCGTGTCCCCGACAGCGACTCGAGGGAGATCCTGGACGGTCTGGGCACATACCTGCTCGGCCGCGTGGACGCCGCCCGCTCGTAGAACGTAGGACGCTAGATCTCAGGCCTCAACGTTGGGAACAGGATCACTTCCCGTATGTGGGCCTGGTCGGTGAGCAGCATCACGAGACGATCGACGCCAATGCCCAGACCTCCGGTGGGTGGCAAGCCGTACTCCAATGCCAGCAGATAGTCGTCGTCGACAGGATGTGCCTCCTCGTCACCGGCGGCGCGGGCGGCGGCCTGCTCCTCGAATCTCCGTCTCTGGTCATCGGCGTCGTTGAGCTCGCTGAAAGCATTGGCGTACTCCGAGCCGGCAATCACCAGTTCGAACCGGTCGGCAAGACGTGGATCGGTGGCGCTGCGACGGGCCAAAGGCGAGATCTCGACCGGCTGGTGGGTGACAAAGGTGGGGTCCCAGATCTCGGGCTCGACGAGCATCTTCGTAAATCTCGGAGATGATCCGGGCCTCGCTCCATCCGTCCTCGATCTCGATGCCTCTGGCTTGTGCCGAGCGAAGCCAGGTCGCGGGCTGGCGTGTCGAGGCCCACCTCCTGGCCCACGCTCTCGGAGACCAGGTCGATCATCGACGCCTGGCGAAATGGCCGTGACAGCTCCAGGTCGCGCCCCTGATAGGTCAGGCTGGTCCCGCCGGTCACCTTCCGGGCCAGGTCGGAGACGACCTCCTCTGTGAGGGTCATCATGTCGGTGTAGTCCGCCAGTGCCTGATAGGCCTCGAGCATCGTGAACTCCGGGTTGTGGCTCGAGTCGATCCCTTCGTTGCGAAAGATGCGGCCGATCTCGAAAACCTTCTCCATGCCACCGACAACCAGTCGTTTCAGGTACAGCTCGGTTGCGATGCGAAGGGACATGTCCATGCCCAGGGCGTGATGGTGGGTGGCGAATGGCCGGGCATTCGCCCCGGTGGCCTGATGGAGGAGGACCGGGGTCTCGACTTCGACGAAGCCCCGCGCCTCGAATTGTCGACGGAGCTCACTGACCACTGCCGCCCTCGTGCGGGCGATCCACCTGGCGTCTTCGTTGACGATCAAGTCGAGATAGCGCCTTCTGCTACGGAGCTCGATGTCCTGCAGCCCGTGCCATTTTTCCGGCAGTGGACGAAGGCTCTTCTGCAGAATCGTGAAATCGTCTGCCCGGACGCTCAGCTCGCCCTTGCGCGTGGTCATGACCGTCCCGGTGGCACCGAGCCAGTCTCCCAGGTCTACCCGGGCGAATCCGTCGCCTTTCTCATCTCCGATGGTGGACCGGTCCACGAAGATCTGGATCGTCCCGGTGTCGTCCTGGAGTGTTCCGAACTGCAGCTTTCCGAAGGAGCGGTGCAGCATCAGGCGGCCGGCCACAGTCACTCTGGTATCGGTCTCGGATCCGGGAGCGAGGCCGGCGAACGTCTCGTGGAGCTCGGCTGCCGAGTGGGTGCGCTCGAATCGGTGGGGATAGCCACCCGACTCCAGGATCTCCTGGTGATGCTCCCGTCGGCCGGCGACGAGTGGGTCCATGCCCTGGTCGGATGTCTCGCTCATGTCGCTCGGGTTGCTGGGTCAGGGCAGGGTAGTGAGCCGTGCACACGAGATTGGACGGGCCACTAGGTGAGCCGGCTGGGCTCGCCTAGCAGCAAACCTCGGTCCGGCACCGGCTTGTCGCCCACCCAGTCGAAAGTGACATTGTCGATTAGACGCACCCCTCCGACATGGGCCGCGACCGCCAGCACCGATGGCCGGTCGAGCTCACCAATCGGGACCATGGTGTCCTGAGAGGCGAGGGTCGCATAGTCCACCTCCAGCCCCTTCAGGGAGCGGCGGACGGTTCCCTCGAGACGCTCGCCGCGCCGCTCGCCGGCGTCCACTTGCTCGGCTGCCTGGAAGAGCCCCCGGCTGATTGCCAGGGCACGTTCGCGGTCCATACGTGACAGCCTCACGTTCCGGCTGGACAGTGCCAGCCCGTCCGGCTCTCGCACGAGTGGAGCATCGATGACCGCCACCGGGAACCTCAAGTCGCGGACCATTGACTTGAGCACCGCGAGTTGCTGGGCGTCCTTCCGGCCGAACATGGCGATGTCGGGTTGAAGTCCGGCAAAGATCTTGGCCACCACAGTGGCAACTCCGGTGAAGTGACCGGCCCGGTACCGGCCCTCCATCTCCTGTGAGACTCCGCCGACCTCGACAATCGTGGTCTCGCCCTCCGGATACACCTCGTCGAGTTCAGGCACGAAGAGCAGGTCCACGTCATGCTCCTCCGCGAGCCCGGCGTCTCGCTCGGTGTCCCTCGGATAGGCGGCGAAGTCTTCCTTGTCGTCGAACTGCGTCGGGTTCACGAACAGGGAGACGACCAGTGTGTCGCATTGCTGGCGCAACAGGTCCATCAGCGCCAGGTGGCCCTCGTGAAGGAACCCGAGCGTTGGAAGGATCCCGACGGTGCCCTTGTACTTCTCCCGGGTGCCGGCAAATGTCGCGGTCAACTCCATTGTTGGATGTCGACCTTCCGACCCGCGCGAATCGCGGTGGCCTCCGCCATCAACCGGTACTGCTCGCCTACCGACTCCGACGCCAGCCGAGCCGCCTCGAGCTGGCCGATCACGGTCGAGATGTCCCCCCTCGCGATCGGACCTGTCAACGGTGATTCAGCCACGATCTCATAGAGATTTGCCACTGCCTGTTCGACGAGTGGACGGGTGACCACCGGGTCGATCCTGGCTGAGACCATCAGGTCTTCTGCGGTGGCGAGCGCAGTGATGACGAAGTTCGCCGCGGCCGCCGCACCGGCGTGATAGGCCGGTCTCGACTCGTCGGCGAGAGGGAATGGGCTCATGTCGAGAGAGGCAGCAAGCTCCGTCAAGGTTGTCATCGCCTGGTGGCCACCGCCGATCCCGACGAATGAGCCGGCTAACGCAGCCGCCCCCCGCTCGGGGTCGGGAAGTGTCTGGAGAGGGTGAAAGCCACCGGTGGCTACTCCCGCGGCCGCGAGCTCGTCGAGGGCGGCGACGGGGGTGAACCCGGACATGTGGGCTGCCACCGGGAACGACCCCGCGTGGAGCGAAAGACGGTTCGACACTTCTTCGATGGCGTCGTCCCGAACCGCGATGAGGAGCAGGTCAGACTCGGGCCAGGGGGCGTCCCATGTCAGCGTGGGGCCGTAGGGGTTTTCCCCGGATCGGGAGAGCACCCCCACGATCTCATGACCCGAACGAGCAGCGGCCAGGGCTATGGAGCCTCCGGCCCTGCCCGGGCCGGCGATTGTCAGTCTCACACGTCTACCTCGGCCGGCGTGGCGGCGAGGCTAGCCAGCGTCTGTCAGGCCTGGTCTTCGAGCTGGTTGGGGGTGATGACCGGCCAGTTCGAGTCCATCTCGGACTTCATGTCGTGGTAGCCGGTCCGGCGCTTCCAGAACTTGGTCTTCCAGACCCTGAATCTCCGACGTTTCAGATCTTGTTGGTCGGCGAGATGGTTCTCGTGATTGTCGCCGGTCCCCCTCACCTCCGGCACGACGACGTCGTCGGGGTCGTCGGTCATGTGCAACATCTGATGAGTGGAATGTCGCACGGCACGATGCTGCTGCTTGCGCTCTTCGCGTGTTCGGGCGGCCGTCGTTGTATCCGGGGATGTCCTGGCGATGATCCCACGACCGTTTTGCCATCTAGATCGTTCCTCCTGTCATGGACCTTGCTGATTGTCCGAACCAAGAGGAGGGCCGCGGCCGCTTCCCATGACTGGAACCTAGCACGGGCATGGCTGTCCGTGTGAGGTTCGGAGGAACAGGGTCACCGATCCGGCTCGTCATCCCACAAAATCCCTGCCAGACGTGTCACGTCCTGGTCGGAGACCAGCGTCCTGGCGGTCGTGGCCGTCAATCCTTCAGCCACGATCGCCTCCGGCCAGATCTCACACAGAGGTTCGAGGACGAATCGGCGCTCCGCTGCCCTCGGATGGGGAATCTCGAGGTCAGGATCTCGAACCGGCTCGCCGTCGCTGGCGACGATGTCCAGATCGAGGGTGCGTGGCCCCCAACGGACCTCTCGAACCCTCGCGTGGGCAGCCTCGATCCGAAGGAGGGCCTTCAGTAGGTCGTGTGGCTCGGATGTCGTGTCGAGGACCGCTACCGCATTCAGATACGGGTCCTGAGCCGGGCCCCCGACCGGTTCGGTCTCATAGACACCTGACACCGCATCAACCGAGCCCAACCGCTCGAGCTCCGCCACGGCTCGACGGAGATGGTCAAGCCGGGCTCCGACGTTGGAGCCGAGAGCGATAGCGAACCGGGTCATCGGGATCGGTCGATGATGACAGCGACATCCTCGAACGTGAGCGGGATCGGGGCTTCTGGCTTGTGCACCGTCACGGTGACGCGCTCCACAAGAGACTCAGCGAGCACCGCGGTGGCGATCTGGTTCGCCACCGATTCGATCAGGTCGTGGCTCTCTCCCTGCACCAGGTCGTGGGTGATCTGGGCCAGCTTTCCGTAGTCCACGGTGTCGATGAGGTCGTCGGAGGCGCCCGCGGTGGACAGGTCGAGATACAGCGTCAGATCGATCCGGAAGGTCTGAGGTTCCTGCTTCTCGTGCTCGAGCACCCCATGCCGGGCGAGCACTTCGATTCCTTTGAGCTCGATCCGATCGGTCACGAGGCGGCGGACGCCGGGATCAGCGAGCGGCCCTCGGGCCCCAGCGCACGTCCCAGAATCTGCTGAATGACCGCCAGAGCGAGGATCGGGTCGTTGACCAGTCCGGAGGCGACGAGGAAGCCACCGAGCAATCCACCGACCGTGTCGTCGATCGCCTCTCGATGCACGAGGACCCGTGACCGTCGCTTGGCGGTCGCCTTCACCAGGGTCGCGAAGAACTCGTCGACATCGTGAGTGGTCAGATCCGCGCCAATGGGCACCGAAAATGTCGCGATCCCCGCCTCGCGATACGCAAGCAGGTTCTGGTTGCCCGGAAGCATCGAGACCACTGTGTTGATCCCGGCCTCTTCCACGAGCCAGGTGATCTCTTCCTCGCGTCGCACCCGGCGATGCTGAAAGCCGGAGCCACCGACGCGCTCCGAGACAGCGAGACGATCGGTGATGACCCAGGTGAATCCCCGGGGCTTTAGTCCTGCGACCATTCGTCCCATTGCTGGGGATTCACGATAGCGGCGGCCAGGCTCAGCGCCGCTCTTGACGAAGCAACGTCGTGAACCCGAAAAACCCTTGCTCCACGCTCGAAACCGAGAGCGGTCGTGACCGCGGTGACACCGTCGCGCTGGGTCGCGTCTTCGATGCCCGCGACCCGTCCTAGAAAGGTCTTGCGCGAGGTGCCAAGCACGACAGGAAAGCCCATCCCCGCGAGTTTTCCCAGCCCATCGATCAGCTCCAGGTTGTGGGCGACGGTCTTGCCGAATCCGATCCCGGGGTCTATCGCGATCGATGCCGGGTCCACTCCCGCCTCGATCAACTGTTGGGCCCTGGTGCCCAGAAATTCCGCGACTTCGCTCACGACATCGTCATAGGTCGGGTCGTGTTGCATCGTTCGTGGCGTTCCCTTCATGTGCATCAGGACCACCCCAGCGCCCCACTCTGCGAGGACTTGGGGCATGCCGGGCGCATCAGCGGCGGTAACCTCATTGACGATCTCGGCCCCGGCAGCCAGGGCGGCCTTGGCGACGTCCGGTTTCGATGTGTCGATCGACACCACGGCGCCCGCAGCGACCAACGTCTCCACCACCGGCAGCACCCGACGAAGCTCTTCGTCCAACGGCACTGCGTCCGCACCGGGCCGGGTCGACTCGCCCCCGATGTCGACCACGTCTGCTCCCTGCTCGATCATCTGGCGTCCGGCGGCAGCCGCCGCGACCGAATCGAGATGGATCCCACCATCTGAGAAGGAATCCGGAGTGACGTTGATCACCCCCATGATCACGCCCTTGGAGACGTCCAACTCCCTCGTGCGAAGTTTCCAGGGACCCATACCTAGAACCTACGACCTGCGACCTGAGACAGCGAGCGCAGCGAGCTACCGAGTCGTGCCAAAGAGGAGAGACATGGCCTCGGCTCTCGTAGCCGGTTGCGACTCCATGATCCCGCGTACGGCCGAGGTCACGGTGGTGGCTCCGGGCTTCTTGACACCTCGCATGGACATGCAGAGGTGCTCCGCCTCGACCACGACCATCACGCCGAGGGGCTGAAGTCGCTCGGTCAGGGCGTCGGCCACCTGGGCCGTGAGCCGTTCCTGCATCTGGGGGCGCCGGGCGAATCCTTCGACCAGCCGGGCGAGCTTGGAGAGCCCGGTGACCCTCCCCTTGGGGATGTAGGCGACGTGGGCTTGACCGTGGAAGGGCACGAAATGGTGCTCGCACATCGAATAGAAGGGGATCTCCCGCACCATCACGATCTCCTGATAGTGCTCCTCGCCGAAGAAGGCATCGACGACATCTCCTGGATCACGATGGAGGCCATCGAACACTTCGGCATAAAAGGCGGCCACCCGTTCCGGGGTCTCGATGAGACCTTCGCGGTCGGGGTTCTCGCCGAGAGCCTCGATGATCTCACGAACCGCCTTCTCGATACGGCCCCTATCGATCATCGCCTCGTTGGTCGGTTCGATCTCACTCATCCCGACAGAAAATAGGCCGACTGGCGTCTCCTATTCCATCAAACTCCGAAATGACTTGACAAGGATGTCAAGTTGACATTATGGTGATGTCATTATGACATCGTTACGATGTCGCACGAGGAGCCACAAGGAGTCAGAAAATGTTCATTCACACCCCCGATGATCTAGAGCGGAGGTTGGGGCAGCGAATCAGGCGAGTCCTGAGGAAGAAGGACCGAGATCCGATCGATCCCCCAACCCGTACCATCGTGAACGCGGCCCGCTGGACCCACCCGACTTAGGATTCGGCGATGCAGTTGACGCAAACGGCCAACGTGTTGGAGGCGGCGGTGCAGGCCCAGTTGAGACTGGCGGACCCCGAACTCGCCGCCTTCGGATCCGAGCTGCTCGATGTCCTGCGTCCCGCGATCAGGTTGTCGCTGATGGAGGTCGTGGAAATGGCCGCCCAGGAGGTCAACGGGCAGCTCGCCGGTCAGCGCGTTGAGATCCAGCTGGTCGACGGCGACCCCGAGTTGACCGTTCGGTCCGACCAGTCGGCCGTGCCTCCCCCTCCGCCGCCTTCCGGGGAGCCAATCGATGCCGAGGCCCGGATCACACTCCGACTCCCCGGATATCTCAAGGACCTGATTGCCGAGGCCGCCGAAGGTGCAGGCGATTCGGTCAACACCTTCGTGGTCGACGCCCTCCGCACCAAGGCGTACGAGAAGAGTCCATCAAGTAGCGTCAGAAGGACGATCGATCTGTGATCGACCGTGAGCTCACGGTCGACGACAACCCAACCATAAGGGTCACGATCAGATCGGGCCGGGTGAACGTCGAAAGCGGCGAGCCGGGAGTGGTCCGGTTCAAGCGTCGACTCCACTGATCCGATGTTCGAGATCCGTCAGGCTGCCGACGCAATCGTCGCCTCGAGCGACCGTGGAGGCCGGGCATTCGTGACGGTCAGCGTGCCCCCAATGACCGACGTCGAGGTGGAGACAGTCAGCGCCGATGTGAAAGTCGATCCTCCAGTCAGCGGGCTCGATGTGACGACGGTCAGTGGCGATATCAAGTTCGACGCTGTGGTCCGACTTCAGGCCAGGACCACCAGTGGTGACATACGGGGCACCACGGTCGAAGGTGAAGCCACATGCGTCACGACCTCGGGTGACATCAGGGTGTCGGAGATCCTCGATCGCGCCGAGCTCTCGAGCTCGTCGGGCTCGGTAGTGGTCGGCAGTTGTGCCGGCACGGTGTCTTGTGCGACCTTGTCGGGCGACATCCGGATCGAGGAGCTGACGGGGCCGTCGGCGAAGATCAAGTCGATGTCCGGTGGTGTCCGGCTGGGTATCCCGCCGAGGACCCGCCTCGAGCTCGATGCCAACACCCTCTCCGGCAAGGTGACGCTGCCCTCGGCCAGCCCGAGCCCGGAGCCCCCGGAGCGTGAGATCAGCCTGAAGGTCCGCCTGGCGTCGGGAAACCTGAAAATCGAGCGGGTCTAACCGGCGTCGGTGGCGGGACGGGTGGAACGACGCAGCTTGGGTTTCAGCTGGAGGGACTCGGTGACCGGCTCCTCCTCCTTGTCAGCCTCCTCGGCTGCCGCTATCTGCTCCTCGCGGGGCTGAGGGATCACCGGATTGTCCGGATACTTGAGCCGCATTGCCCCTTCTGACGTGTGCTCCCACTTGGGGACATCGGAGAAGAGCTCGGCGACCCTTTCTCGATCCACGGTCTCCGTCTCGAGGAGAGCCGCCACCATGCGCTCCATCGCATCCTGGTGATGCTCCAGGATGATTCTCGCCTCCTCGTGGGCGGCATTGATCATCTTGCGAACCTCGTTGTCGATGTTGGCGGCAACCTCATCGGAGTAGTCCTGCTGTCGGGAGTAGTCACGACCCAAGAACACCTCGCCATTGGGTTTGCCGTACTGCATCGGGCCCAGGATGTCGCTCATTCCGTACTCCATGACCATCCGCCGGGCGATGGCAGTTGCCTTCTCGATGTCGTTGGCGGCACCCGTAGTTGGGTCGGCGAAGATCAACTCCTCGGCCGTGCGGCCACCGAGCAACATCGCCAGCTGATCCACCAGCTCCGAGCGACGGACGAGGTATTTGTCGTGGGTGGGAAGGGCAAGGGTGTGGCCCAGCGAGCGGCCCCGGGCCACGATGGTGACTTTGTGCACCGGGTCGGAGTTGGGGAGGGCGTACCCGACCAGGGCGTGACCGGTCTCGTGAAAAGCGATGAGCCGCTTTTCCTCGTCGGTCATGACCTTGGTCTTGCGCTCGGGGCCGGCGATCACCCGGTCGATGGCCTCTTCGAGCTCGAGCATCCCGATGTCCTTGCTGCGGCGCCTGGTCGCGAGAAGTGCGGCCTCGTTGATCAGGTTGGCCAGATCGGCGCCGGTAAAGCCCGGGGTCCGCCGTGCCAGCACCATGAGGTCGATCTCGTCGTTGAGCGGCTTGCCCTTGGAATGGACCTCGAGGATGGCCTTCCGACCTTCTACGTCCGGTGCGTCGACCACGATCTGACGGTCGAATCGCCCGGGCCTGAGCAGGGCTGGGTCGAGGATGTCGGGTCGGTTGGTCGCCGCCATCACGATGACACCGCTGTTCCCTTCGAAGCCGTCGAGCTCCACCAGCAGCTGATTCAGGGTCTGCTCGCGCTCGTCGTGACCGCCACCCAAGCCGGCGCCGCGATGACGACCGACGGCGTCGATCTCATCGATGAAGACGATGGCCGGGGCGCTCTGCTTGGCCTGGTCGAAGAGGTCGCGGACACGGGAGGCACCGACACCGACGAACATCTCGACGAAGTCAGAGCCCGAGATGGACATGAATGGGACCCCGGCTTCGCCGGCCACGGCCCTGGCAAGCAGGGTCTTGCCGGTACCGGGAGGGCCGAAGAGGAGGACGCCACGGGGGATCTTTGCCCCCATCTGTCGGTACCTGTCGGGGTTCTGGAGGAAGTCCTTGATCTCCTCGAGCTCTTCCTTGGCCTCGACGAGGCCAGCGACGTCCTCGAAGGTGATCTTCGGCTGTTCCTTGCCCACGAGCTTGGCCCTGGATTTGCCGAATTGCATGACCCGGTTCCCGCCGCCCTGCATCTGCATGAAGATGAACACCATGAAGCCGAGCAGGAACAGCCACGGGAGGAAGCTGATCAGGACCTCCCAGAACCCGGGTGGCTGGGGGTCCGAGCTGAACGGCGTGCCCGACTCGCGGATCACGGTGACGAGGTCGCCCTCGGCGCCTTCGGGGTAGCTGGACACCTGGTCGAACGCCTCTGCCGGCAATGTCGAGCTGGTGAGACGGCCCTGGAGCTCGTTGGAGCGCGCCAGCATCTCCACCTGTGCGTAGTCACCGGCCTCGACGTTGTCGATGAACTGAGAGAGCTCGATGACCTCGGGGCCTTGGACCTGATCGAACCACCACTGAGCAAGGATGGCCAGCATGATGATGGACAGCCCGTAAACGACGAGCGTGCGCATTGTTCGGTTCACTGAGACCTCAAGAAAGACTCCGGGGAAGACTCCGAGGCATCAATGCTACGTGAAACCCCTGGATAGTCGAACCCCTTCTTGGTGGGGCTGGCAAGCCGAATCGGTCTCAGGCTTCTGCGCCCATGACACCGACATAGGGCAGGTTGCGGTACTTCCCCGCGTAGTCGAGGCCGTACCCGACCACGAACTCGGGACCGATGGGGAATCCCACATACTTGACCTCTAGCGGGACCCGCTGGATGCCTTCCTTCAGCAGGAGGGCCGCGATCTCGAGCGAGGCGGGCTTACGGACATTGAGACTCTTCATCAGGTAGTTCAAGGTCAGCCCCGAATCGATGATGTCTTCCACGATCAGGACGTGGCGACCATCGATCTCCTCGTCGAGATCCTTGAGGATCCGGACCACACCCGAGGTCTGTGTCGACGCCCCGTAGGACGACACCGCCATGAAGTCGAACTCCACCGGCAGATCGATGTGGCGGGCCAGGTCGGCCATCACCATGAAGGCTCCGCGGAGAACCCCGACGAGCAGGACGTCCTTCCCCGCGTAGTCCGCCGTGATCTGCCGGCCGAGCTCGGCGAGCTTGCTGTCGATCTCCTCGGCGGTGATCAGGGGCTTGATGTCCATCCGCTTTCCTCTCTGGCGAACACGGAAAGGTAGCCGCTGGTCCCGGGCTCATACCAGGCCACCGGAAGCCGCCGCTCCCCCGGCAGCCATGCGGTCTCGTCGTTGGCCGCAACCACGAGTTGGCCACCCGCGTCGACCCGAGCCGCAAGGTTCACATCCGGGGGAAAGACCGCCGACCACAGTCCGATGGGCACCACCCGGCAAGGTCGATCCACTTGCTCGACGTCGATCCGGAAGGCGCCCACCTCGTTGGCCCCAACCTCGAGGTCGACCTCTTTATGTGACTGCGTAGCAGTCTCCACCGGGCGGAAGACCAGAAGTGGGCCCTCATGTGCGACCTCCAACCCTCCGCCCAGGATGACGGACCGACGCCCCCGCCCGGCAACGGACCAGACCTCAGCCATCTCGTCGGCTGTACCACTGTGGGGTGGTCGCATCCGGCTCAGACATCGTCTGAGGGCTCGACCCGCCACGGGTCGGGGAACGGCGAACAACGCTCCGAGTGGGATCGACATGGTCCCTCCGGTCTCGACGACGGGGACCAACGCAGCCTCGTCTTGAAGGTGGGAATCATCGGAGCCGACCAGGGCAGCTGTCCTGGCCAACGACTCGACCAGCCTCGGGTTGAACCGGGCCGCCAAGTCGGGGATGACTTCGAGCCTCAACGCGTTCCGACGGAAGCCACGATCGAGATTGGACGGGTCGTCGGAGAAAGGCAGCCCGGCCAGACCCGCCAACTCCCTCGTGTCCGACCGGCTCACGGCGAGCATGGGCCGGGCAGCGCATACGGTGCGGGCCGGGATTCCGGCCAGACCGGTCGGGCCGGCGCCTCTCAGGAGGCTCATCAGCATCGTCTCGGCCTGGTCATCGAGCGTGTGAGCTGTGAGCAAGGTCTCGCCCGGTTGCAGCGTCGCCAGGAACGCGGCGTATCTCGCGGTGCGGGCCTGACCCTCGACGGAGGCACCCGGTGGGACCTCGATCGGGACAACCTCCAGGGCGATCCCCAGGCTTCCCGCCACTGCTCGAGCCGCCTCCTCCAGCCGATCGGAAGCGGGCAGCCCGTGATTGATGTGGATGGCCCTGACATCTCGACCCAGGTGATGGATCAGGTATGCCAGCGTGGCCGAGTCGGCGCCTCCGGAAAGGGCCACGCCCAGGTTGCCAGTGGGAAGCCGAAGGAGATCGCTCGATCTCCTCCTGAGCTCCTTCAGGCGACGCGTCTCAACCATCGCTCGGGACTCTCGATCTCCTCGAGCGTGGGCAGGCTCCCCGCCCCCCTGAAGGCGAGGCCGACAGAATCCCATCCAGCCTCACGTTCGACGACCTTGATGAATCGCTCACCCATCTGGTACTGATTCATCTTCATCTCCATCCCCGTGAGCCTGAAGAACGCGGCGGTTCGCTTGTCCTTCCGGCGTGCCTTGAGGACGTTGCTCATGCGCTCCTGCGTGCGCAGGTGCTGTTGCCCAAGCCGGTCCATGACCACGTGACCGTGACCCTCGAGGAGCGACATCAACGCTTGGACCTTGTCGATGACGATGGTCTGCTCGGAGGAGGCGAACAGCCCGAGCAGGCCACGCTCATCGATGATTGGTGTTCCTGCGCCGCGACGACGGGTGACCTCGTCGATGATCCGGTTCATCCGCCCCGGCTCGGGTCGGGATTGTTCGACCAATTCGGTGACCAGGCTCATGAAGTACTCACGAAGCCAGGGGACACCCTGGAACTGAGCACGGTGCGTCATCTCGTGCAGGGTGACCCAGAATCTGAACTCTTCCGGTCGGAACTGGTGGGCACGCTCCAGTTGCATGATGTTCGGCCCGACGAAGGCGACAACATCGGCGTCTTCGCCGGTAGGGAGGACCAACTCGTATTGGCCCAGCACGCGGCGGGCGATCACACCGAGGACTGCCGTCATCTCGGCCTGGACCATCCGATTGGCGAACGTGGCGACGCCCCTCCCCCCAGGTCCCGAAGCCTCCATCTTCTCTGTGAGCTGGCGCTGGAGTGGCTTCATCAGGTGGCTGAAGCTGGCCACGTTGCGCTCGATCCACTCTTCACGCCCGATGACGATCGTCGTCGGGTCACCCGGGAGGTCGAGCCCGGTTGCCTCAGGAACGAGATGTGAGACCTGCTCGGTGAGCCGGGTCATGTCGGCCTCGACCGCCGAGCGGTGGTATGTCTCGGCAAGGGGGTAGGTCCCTGCGATCCGACCGGCGAGACGACCCGAGCCGGGCCGGCTGGTAGTCACTCTTTGACGATTCGGTACCGCTTGCGAACCACCCTGGTGAAATACTGGATCGTTGTCATGACGATGACCACGACAGCGAGAACGATCCCGGTCGGGATCATGTATCGGTAGGTCCAGTCGGGAAGGGCCTCGGTCGGCTCGGGAGTGGTCACGGGGACGGCCGGCTCGATGCCCGAGGTAGGGGCGGGCTCTTCCGACACGGTGGTAGAAGTCTGTGCTTCTGTCTCTTCTGTCCCCTCAGTTGCCAGCGCCGGCACGATCACGAACGCGGCGTGGGCGGTGATGAGGACGACGAGTGTTGCGATGCGGCTGAATCGCTTCATCTGACGCGCAGGTTAGTGGCCCGCTATGGGGAAGCCGCCTCGCGGGCGATGGCATCGCGGAGCCTCTGCAGGAACTCGTCGGGGACGTCCTCGGCAAGACGCTCTCTGACCACGATCTGGAGCCTCGCTTCGAAGTCGAAGCTCTTGAGACAACCGGAGCAGTCTTCGAGATGGGCGCGGATCACCTCAGATGTGGAGGCTTCGATTTCCCTGTCGAGATACTGATAGAGATTGGTCAGTGCGTCGTCGCACTCGTGTCCGCTCATGGTCGTTCCGCGCCCTCAGGCACAAGGCCTCTTTTGACTGCGTAATCCCACAACGATTTCTCCATCGCCTTTCTTCCCCGGTGGAGCCGCGACATGACGGTACCGATCGGGATGTCAAGGATGTCGGCGATCTCCTTATATGAGAAACCGGCCAGGTCAGCAAGCAGGACTGGGAGGCGGAAGTTCTCCGGCAGATCCTCGACCGCCTTCTTGATATCGGACTCGACCAAGCCGTCCAGCACGCGCTCCTCGGTCGATCGCGCCGCCTCCGCGGATTCCTCGGAGCCGATGTTCCGGTACAGGTAGAGGTCCTCGACCGAGCCCAGGTCCACCTCTGAGGGTCGACGCGAGTCTTTGCGGTACTTGTTGATGTAGGTGTTGGTCAGGATGCGGTAGAGCCAGGCTTTGAGGTTGGTCCCCTCCTCGAAGGTGTGATAGGCCCGGTAGGCCTTGAGGAATGTCTCCTGAACGAGGTCCTCGGCATCGGCGGGGTTGCGGGTCATGCGCATGGCGGCGCTGTACAGCTGCCGGGCGTACTGCATGGCATCTCGTTCGAAGTTGGCCTGGTCAGCCATGAGCCGGGACGGTACAGGCAGCGACTGAAAGATCTAAGCCGACGGGAAGGCCAAGAGGATCAAAGCGCCAGCGATGAGCCCGATGATGGAGAGGGCCAGAATCGCCCATCGATTGGCTGTTCCGATCAACTTCGAGCTGATAGAGGCAAAGAAGAGCACCGTCGCAAACAACACCGTCGTCAGTACGTATTCGTTGGCCCGTTCGGTCGCCTCCTGAGCGGCAACGGTGTGTTCCTCGGCGGAAACTGCCAGCTCTTCGGCCTGCACGGCTGCGGGTATCACGTACTCCTCCACGGCGAACGGGGATGGCGGGGCATCGGGATTCTCGAATGGATCCAGGGCCAGCCAGGCATCGGCGGCGACACGCAGACGCTCGGGGAAACGCTCATAGATGAATTCGGCGGCGTCCAGATCGTCATCGGTCCGCTCGTCCAGCCAAGACATGTATACCACCAGGTCGATGGAGACCGCCTCCTCAGCCGCATTGGAGGCGCGCACCGATTCGGCTTGGGCGTCGGTGGCCTCGGCGTATCTATCGGTCTGAATCGCGGTCCAGCGAGCTCCCTGGAACCCGGACCACGCGGTGAGGATGGCGGTGATCGACATCACGATCACGGAGATCAACTCGAAATTGCGATTGAGCCAGCGACGGGTGGTGTGTGGCAGCTGGTCGAGAATCGGGTCGTCGGTGGCCACGGGCCGAATCTAACGGGGTGGTCGGAGCCGGAGAGGGGAGTCGAACCCCTGGCCTATTCATTACGAGTGAATTGCTCTACCACTGAGCTACTCCGGCGGGAGACCCAATGGTAAGGGGTGAGGCTCCCCTGTTCCAGACGATGTGGGTTCCCCGACGAGTCGGGTGAAATCCTGGGCGAATCTGATGCGTTTGGCTTGACCGTTGGCGGTTGCGGTCAGACGGAGGTTGAGCGTTGCTTGCCCATCCCACAACGACGAAGGGAGGTAGAAGCACTGATCCGTGGTGGCGTCGTAGACAGCGATCCAATCGACCTCATCTCTCGTATACCGATGATGCACCCATGCCGATGTGCTGGTCACCTTGGCAAAGATCACCCGCCCGTTCGATGTCGTGTACTTGCACTGGACCTTCTCCAGTGCGCCGTTCTCCTTGCGCACCACGATGAGATCGAAGGGGAGGTCGTGTCCGAAGGGGATGGCGATGCCATGACCCTGACGCTGAAGGTCGGCCAGGATCATCGCCTCCCCGATCTCGCCTTTGGCGTTGGTCTGCCCCATCGACACCCTCGGTGCCGAAGGTATCGGGACCGAGTGACAGGAAATCAGGTCTCGGAGCCGAGACCGGCGAAGAGATTGGCCAGCACCAACTCCCGCCGCAGATTGGCCTGGATATCGACCACCGCATCGAGGATCTTCTCCGCAGAGGCCACGGCCTTGCGCGGGCTGACATCGGTGAAAGTGCCCAGGGGAAGATCGCTGTTACGGACCGGCCCGCCCATCTGCAGCGAGGCCGAGTCGGTGTACCACGAGGCCAGAATCTCCAGACCGTTCACAAGCAGCGATTGCTCGGCGCGCCGTCTGGCCCGTTGCTCCCGCTCCTTTGTCATATTGTCGGAGACCGACTGATCGACCAGAGGGGCAATCTCCGAAAGGACGTCGGAGGCAAGACGCTGACCGTCTCCGGGATGGGGCGTCACCTGACCGGGTATCGCCAGCCACAGGTCCCGGAATCGGGAAACCTCCGGACGGTCCATCAACGCCAGGGCCAGACCGGGCCGGCCTCCGGATACAACAGCCACACCCTCGGCAGTGGCGTGATCCAGTCCCCGCCCTTCGAGTGCCGCCACCATCGTCTCCTGGGGAACTCTCCCAATGTGGATGGTCCGGCATCGCGAGGCCACGGTTGCCGGGAAGTCGTCCTCCGACTCGGCGACCAGGAGGAAAACGACCGATGCGGTTGGTTCCTCCAGCGTCTTGAGGAGGGCATTGGCCGCTTGCTCGGTCATCGTCCCTGCCTCCGGGAACAGGAACACCGAGCGGTCCGACTCGACCGGCCGCAGCGACGACCGGGTGACCACTTCCCGGGCCTGGTCGACACCGAGACTGGTCGCCCCCTCGGGCTCTACCACCGTGACGTCGGGATGAACTCCCTCGCGCACCAGCCGGCATGACCGGCAATCGACCTCGTGCTCGCCACCCTCGGCGCACAGCAGGGTCGCTGCGAACCGCGCCGCGAGAGTGGCTTTCCCCACCGAGTCTGGCCCGGTGAACAGGTAGGCCTGGGCCGGCGCCGACACCTCACGTCGCAACAACTCGACCACCCTCTCGTGGCCGATCACCCCGTCGAAGGAATCGGTCATCTTCCCAACTCCGTCATCACTCGATCGACCAGCTCCCCTGTCGAACCTGATCCGTCCAGAAGCACAACCCGTCCGGGCTCGGCCACGGCCAGGTCCCGATAGGCGGCAGCCACGTCCTCCTGGAAGGCGAGGCTCTCGCTCCCGATGCGATCCGGCCGATCTTGACGGCCCAGGGCTTTCCCTGGGTCGACATCTATCACGAAAACCCGTCCCGGCTCAATGCCTTCGAGGCCGATCTCGTTGATCTCACGCACCCGGTCCTCGCCCATGCCACGGGCCCGACCCTGATAGGCGATCGACGAGTAATAGGTGCGATCGCTGATCACCCACGCACCTCGCTCGAGGGCCGGAGCCACCACATCCCGGGCGAGTTGGGCACGCTGTGCTGCAAAGAGAAACACCTCCGCCCACCGATCGACTCGATCGGAATCCAGCACAAGCTCACGAACAGTCTCTCCGAGCGGGGTCCCGCCGGGCTCCCGAACCTCCACGACTTCGTCGCCGAGGGCGCGGAGTCGGGCGGTCAGCGCAGCCGACAAAGTGGTCTTGCCGCTGCCATCGCCACCTTCCAGCGCAATATATCGGTGATTGCGGGGCGTTTCACCTGTCACTGAGGTGACGGTAACGGTCTCCCGTGACACGGGTCGTATTGACATTCGGCGGTCAAATGAAGTCAACTCACAGCACCTATGCCTAAAAGCCTCGTCATCGTCGAGTCCCCGACCAAGGCCCGGACCATCTCCGGATTCCTCGGTCCGGATGTGGCCGTCGAGTCTTCGATGGGGCACATCCGCGACCTGCCCCGGTCGGCTGCCGAGATCCCGGCCAGCGCCAAAGGCAAGGCTTGGGCACGGCTCGGGGTCGACGTGGACAACGATTTCGAGCCCCTGTACGTGGTGCCCAAAGAGCGCAAGGACCGGGTCAAGAAGCTCAAGGAGATGCTGGCAGGGGTCGACCAGCTCTATCTTGCGACGGACGAGGATCGCGAGGGTGAGTCCATTGCCTGGCACCTGGCCGAGATACTCAAGCCCAAGGTGCCGGTGCACCGGATGGTGTTCCACGAGATCACGCAACACGCGATCGAAGACGCCTTTGCCAGCCCACGGGACCTCGACCTTCGCCTGGTCCAGGCGCAGGAAGCTCGCCGCATCCTCGACCGTCTCTACGGATTCGAGGTGTCCCCCGTCCTGTGGCGCAAGGTCCAGCAGGGGCTTTCTGCCGGCCGTGTCCAGAGCGTCGCCGTCCGCATCGTCGTCGAGCGAGAGCGGGAGCGCATGGCGTTCACCTCGGCCGAGTACTGGAGCCTCGAAGGGTCATTCGCCCCGGCAGACGACCTGGCCAAGGTCTTCGAGGCGACGCTGCTCCAGGTCGACGGGGCCCGTGTCGCCGCCGGGAAGGAGTTCGGCGCAGACGGTCAGGCCAAGCCCGGAACCCTCGTCCTCGATCAAGCGCTGGCCACCACATTGGCCGAAGGGCTGCTCGATTCCCGATTCGAGGTGCAATCGGTAGAAGAGAAGCCATACAAGAGGTCGCCCTATCCCCCGTTTCGAACATCGACTCTGCAGCAGGAGGCAGCCCGGAAGCTTCGCTTCTCGTCGGCGCAGAACCATGTCGGTGGCCCAGCGCCTCTATGAGAACGGGTACATCACCTATATGCGAACGGACTCGACGTCCCTGGCCGACTCCGCCGTTGCCTCCGCCCGGTCTCAGATCGCCAAGCTCTACGGACAGGAGTATCTGTCGCCGAAGCCACGGACCTTCGCATCCAAGGTGAAGGGCGCACAGGAGGCGCACGAGGCGATCCGGCCAGCAGGGGATGAGCACTTCCAGACACCGGAGCAGGTGGCGACTCTCGTCGGGCCGGACGAAGGTCGGCTCTACGACCTCATCTGGAAGCGCACGATCGCCTCGCAGATGGCCGACGCCGCCGGTTTCACCGTCTCGGCCCGCCTTGGAGCGCAGTCCACCGACGGGCGCGAGGCGGTGTTCAGCACCAGCGGCAGAACCATCACCTTCCCCGGCTTCCTCCGGGTCTATGTTCAGGGATCGGACGACCCCGAGTCCGACACCGACGACAAGGAGAAGGTCCTGCCCAAGCTGGCCCCCGGCGACGCCTTGGCCGTGCAGCGTCTGGAGCCGACCGGTCACGAGACGCGCCCCCCCGCCAGGTACACCGAGGCGTCACTGGTCCAACGTCTCGAGGAGCTTGGTGTCGGGCGGCCGTCGACCTATGCCTCGATCATGACCACGATCCAAGACCGCGGTTACGTCTGGAAGAAGGGCTCGGCTCTGGTACCCAGCTTCGTCGCGTTTGGCGTCGTCGGCCTTCTCGAGAAGCACTTCCCCCAGCTCGTCGATTACAGCTTCACCGCATCGATGGAGGATGACCTCGACCGGATCGCCGCCGGAGAGGAGGAGTCGGTCCCCTGGCTCACTCATTTCTACTTCGGCGACGACGGGCTCAAACACAAGGTGGCGAGCCGCCTCGATGAGATCGATCCACGTGCAGTCGGCTCGATACCGATCGGTGTCAACGAGGACGGCAACGACGTCGTGGCCAGGATCGGGCGCTACGGCCCGTATGTGGAGATCGGAGAGGAGCGGGCTTCCATCCCCGATGATCTGGCTCCCGACGAGCTGACGGTCGAGAAGGCCACCGAACTGGTCGAGCACCAGAACGTCGGCGACAAGATCTTCGGGACCGACCCCGAGTCCGGGCTCACCGTGTACGGCAAGACCGGCCGTTTCGGGCCATACATCCAGCTCGGCGAGGCCGAGGAGGGCAGCAAGACGAAGCCGAAGCGAGCATCCCTTTTCAAGAACATGACCATGGACGAGCTTTCGATGGACACAGCGCTGCAGCTCCTCGCCCTGCCCCGCACCATCGGGCCCGACCCTGAGGGTGTCGACATCGTCGCCCTCAACGGCCGATACGGGCCCTACATCCAACGAGGGTCTGATCGGCGCAGTCTCGAGACCGAGGAGCAGCTGTTCACCCTCACCGTCGATGAGGCCCTCGCCCTTCTCGCCGAGCCACCACGCCGTAGAGGTCAACGGGCGGCCGGACCCCTGAAAGAGCTCGGCCCCGACCCGGTCAGCGGGAAGGAGGTCACGGTCCGGAACGGGCGGTACGGCCCGTACGTGACCGATGGGGAGGTCAATGCCTCATTGCGTCAAGGCGACTCTCCCGAAACCATCACCATCGAGCGTGCTGCCGAGCTACTCGCAGCGCGACGAGACCGCGTGGCCAACTCTTGATTGCCGGCCGACTTCGCCCCTCGGCAACCCTCAGCCTCATCCAAGGTCCAGTCCGCGCGCCCACACCCCTCGGGGCGAACAGACGCCGGTCGGCCGGGGCTACCGCCGCGTTGTGACCAGAGCCCACGTCACAGGACGGTGGCTGCCATCTCAGCCAGCGGGGACCGCACCGTCTTCTCCAGGGTGACGTGTCCAAACAGCGATGAGCCCTTGAATTTCTCGATGAGTGCCGCCATCCCACCGAACGGGGAGATGTACGGGTTGTCCACCTGGGTCAGATCGCCACAGAAGACCACCTTCGAGTCACGGGACATCCGGGTGAGGATCACCTTGAGTGTCGGCAGCTCCAGATTTTGCGCCTCGTCGATGATGACGAACTCACCAGTGATCGAGCGACCCCGAAGATAGGTCACGGCCGCCATTTCCAGCTCACCCCGATCGACGAGCTCCTCGATTGCGTGCTTGGCGCCGTCGACCCCGGCATCGGAGAAGAGTGCGTAGAGGTTGTCGTGCACCGCGGCCATCCAAGGTGCCAGCTTCTCGTTGAGATCCCCAGGCAGATAGCCCACTTCCTGACGACCAACTGCCACCAGCGGGCGATAGACCGACACCCTTCGGTACCTGCCCTGTTCGATGACCTGCTCCAGGGCGGCGGCCAGGGCAAGGAACGTCTTTCCGGTTCCTGCCATGCCCATGAGTGACACGGCAGGAATGTCGGGATCGAGCAGCTGGTGCAGCGCGACTGTCTGTCGCACGTTCTTCGGCTCCACACCGAAGGCCCTCACATGGGTGGGTACCCGCTCGACCACGACCATCGGCTCGGCCTGGACAACACGGGCCAGGGCGGACCTCGACGCCCCGGAACGAAGCAACACGAACTGGTTGACCATGGCGTCGATTTCGTCGAGGGTGATCTTTCCCTCGTCGAACAGCCGGTCGATGGTGTCGCCATCCGTGGCGTGCTCGACGAGCCCGGACTGGAGCTGTTCCACCGGAACGGTGTCGGCTCGGTAATCCTGGACGGGCACGCCGAGCTGTGCCCCCTTGATGCGAAGGGAGGCGTCCTTCGTGACCAGAACGGCCGGCGACTGCTCATGCAGGTTCAAGCATGTGGCCAGGATCCGGTGATCCGGGGTTTGGGGATCTAGGACAGCGGGCAATCGCGTGGACGCGACCCCGTTGAGCTCGATCCTGAGGGTGCCACCACCCGGGAGCTCCACCGGTTCCCGCAACCCGCCGGCTTGGGAGGCCCCGAGCTCTTCCAGGAGGCGGATCGCGGCCCTGGCGTTGCCCCCGACTTCGTCCATCCGCGTCTTCTTGCGATCCAACTCTTCGACGACGACGAGCGGCAACACGACATCGTGCTCGTCGAATCGGAGCGGGGATTGGGGGTCGGCGAGTAGCACACAGGTGTCGAGGACATAGGTGGACACTGGTTCGGTCTGTCGAGCGGTCGTCGCCAAGGACCACAGCTTCCCGCCCCTCGCGGTGAATTACAAGGATCGCCGGTGAACCGGGCTCAGTGGCCGACCTTGAACACCGGGAATAGTGCCGTCTTGACCGCGAAATCTGCCACGGTCGGATTCTCCGGGACGTCCATGTAGGGGCGGGCGAAGCTCTCTTTCTCGTAGTAGGCGGCCGCAGCCGAGGCTGCTGGCGGGCCCGTGACCTCTTCGAGGCGAACCTGACGCTCGGTGGATCCGTGGCGAAGGGTCACGGATGGGTTGGCGCGGACATTGTGTACCCAGGACACCTCGCCATAGGGCGAGACCACATACTCGACGCCATCCAAGTCCAGCGGGCTCACCGGGACTTCACGTCTCTGCCCGCTCTTCCGCCCCGTGGTGGTCATCACCTGGGTCTTGCCCATACCCCGCCGGGCAGCCCACGACATGAGACGGTTCACGTTTCGGGTGGGTTTGTATTCCTTGGCCATCGTCGTGGAACCTACCCGTCACCGTCTCCGGGAGGCCCACTCGATGAAGTCTTTCAGGGACTTGGCGTTGACCACCCGATCGGTCGTCACCCATCCACGCTGTGCGTAGGTGACTCCATAACCCATCCGGACTAGGTCGATGGTGTGATGGGAGTCGGTGTCGATCACGACGTCCACGCCACGGGACATCGCCTGGCGCACCACTTCAGCGGTGGCATCGAGCCGGTCCAGCGCCCCGTTGATCTCGAGGGCGACGCCGGTCACTTCGAGCGCCTCCAGCACCACGTCGATGTCCAGCTCGACACCTGGGCGGCGCCCGACGTATCGACCGCTGAGATGACCGATGGCGTTGACTGCCGGATCGTGAAGGGCGCCGAGGATCCGGGCGGTCTGTCGATCCTGCGGTAGGTCGAAATGAGAGTGGATCGAGGCCACGCAGTAGTCGAATTCGAGGCGGAACTCGGCGTCATAGTCGAGATCCCCATCCGGGCCGATGTTGAGCTCGCAACCAAAAAGGAGGCGAATGTCGGGGTATTGGCCCTGAAGCTCGCGGATGCGATCGCGATGCTCCAACATCACCTCCCGGGGCGACCCGTTGATGGCCAGGTCCTCACCATGATCGGTGAACGCCACGTACTCGTAGCCGCGGGCCTTCGCCGCCTCGACCATCTCCTCGAGAGTCGACCGGCCATCTCCGGAGCGGTCCGAGTGATAGTGAAGGTCACCCCTGATTTGGGAGAGGTCGATGAGCTGGGGCAATTTGCCGTCCGCCGCGGCCTCTACCTCTCCTGTTCCCTCCCGCATCGGAGGGGGAACCGGCTCCATCCCCAGGGCCTTGTAGATGTCCTCCTCCGTCTCTGCGGCGATCAGCTTCTTCTCCTCGAAGAGCCCGTACTCGCTGAGCAGCCACCCGCGGTCGATGGCACGCTGACGAAGAGCGATGTTGTGAGCCTTGGAGCCCGTGAAATAGAGAAGGGCGGAGCCGAGCTGACCGGGGTCCACGGTGCGCACATCGACCTGCATGCCCTCCCGGGTCAGGAACGACGTCTTGGTCCCGCCCGACCCGATCACCTCGGCTGCTTCGGGCAGACCGACGACGAACTCAGAGACGGCGGCGGGGTCGGTAGTGGCGACGACTATGTCGATATCGCCGACCGTGTCGGAGAACCGGCGGATCGAGCCACATGGCACGGCTGCCTCGACCCCTTCGACGGCGGCGATCCGCCCGGCGAGCGACCGGGCCAGTGGCAGGGCTTCGACCAACGGCGTCCTCCGGTCCTTTCCATGCAGACCCAGGCGCTCGATCGCCTTGCCGATCTTTTCCTCGGATGTCTTGCCCAGACCCGGGAGGTCGCGCAGCCGCTCGGCGGCGATGGCTTCGCGCAGGCCGTCGACGTCCTCCACACCGAGCTCGGCACGGATCACCTTGAGGGTCTTGGGGCCGAGACCGGGGATCTTCGTGAGCTCGACGAAAGCCGGCGGGTATTTCTCCCGGAGAGCGGCCAGCTTCGCCACCGAGCCGGTGGACATGAACTCGAGGATCTTGTCAGCCGTCGAGGCACCGACTCCCTTGATCTCGGTCAGCTCCTTCTTGCCGAGACCGGTCAGCTCGCCTTGATATCCCTCGATCCCGTGCAGCGCGTTCTCGTAAGCGCGGACACGGAACGCCTGTGGGCTGCCCTCGTCGAGGGCGGTGAGCTTGGCCAGCTCGGCGAGCATGCGCAGGACTTCGAGACGGGTGGCCACCGGCGGAGCCTAGATCCGGCCCCTCAGCCGTCGACGATGATGGCCAATGACCCACCGGTGAGGTCGAGAATGGTGCTCGTAGAGACCTCGAGCTGGAGCCCACGTCGCCCCCCGGACACGGCAATCGTCTCGTGGTCTTGCGCCGAGGCGTGGAGGATCAATCGATGTTGTTTGCGCTGCCCGAACGGGCTGATCCCGCCGGTCACGTAGCCCGTCTCCCGCTCGGCCATGACGGGTGGAGCCAGCGAGCATCGCTTGCCCCCGACGGCATGGGCCAGTCTCCTCGGTGAGAGACGCCGATCGACCGGGATCACGGCCACGACCGGCTCACCGTCCACCTCGGCGACGAGCGTCTTGAAGACCCGAGCCGGGTCCATTCCGATGGCCGCTGCCACGGCCACCCCGTAGCCCTCACCCACCTTCTCGGCGACGTCGTAACGATGAACGCGGTACGTCGCGCCGGAATCGTCGAGGGCGGCTGTGGCTCTCGTGGCCGCGCCTGCCATTTCACCAACGCTCGACGAGATGCTCGCGTCCCGATGGCGGCTCATAGGGCTCGGGCCAGAAATCGGTGACCGAGGTGATCAGCCCGTCGGAGAACGTGAAGAACGCCATCCCGTCACCCGGCTCGGAGCCGCCGACTTCCCAACCGAACCACGCGACACCATGATCGTTGTCGGCCAGGGAGACCTTGAGAAGAAGGTGCCAGTCACCGGGGTACTCCTGATTGAACTGGAGGTATCGGTCACGTCCCCTTATGCGCTCCTTCGTCTGGGGTAGCTCGTAGACCACCGCCGGATGGAGCAGAGCTGCCCAACCCTCCCAGTCTCGTGCTTCCAGAGTCTCGATGAAGCGGTTTACGAGCTGAACGTTGGTCGACACGACAGGATGAAGCTAACGAAATGGTCGCCTCAGCGTCCCAGCCAGGCACGGGGCTCGAACTCGGCTCGCGCTGTCTTGCCCACCAGAACCTCCCCGAAGATTGGCACATCTGCTCTCAGTGCAACGGTGACCGCCACCACCCGCGAACGAAGCGTCGGGTCGACGGGACACCAACAACTCACAACCCGTGCCCCGTTTCGGGACGCATATTCAGCGGCTAGATCGTCCGGGGCCCCGGCCGCGGCGGCCGGGTAGGTGGCGACGGCGGCGGCGAGGGCGGCAGCCTCGGCCGCCGTTGCCGCATTCTCTCGGGCATCGAAGAGGACGCCGAGCGCCGCCGTGCCCACTCCGATGACGGCGATCAGGGCGCAAAGACCGATCATCAGGATCGTCCCGGCGCCCCGCTCGCCTGTCATCTCTCGACGCGCATAGTCGCCCTCGCCGAGAGGACCACCCCGAGGCTGCGGGGGAACGGCTGGCCCAGGAGGTGTCTGATCGAGATGGTGACAGTCGCCACCGCGCCGACCCTCGATGGTCTTTCCACCGAGACTCGAGCCGTGTCACGCATCCCGGGGCTCAACGCCGCCAGCACTGCCTCGACCGCTCGAGAAGGGTCAGGTGTGGTCGCCGCCACGCGTGCGCCCTCCCGCACCGCACCCTGAAGCTCGATCCGCGCCCTGGCGACGCCGATCAACTGGATCGATGCGACCAGGACGAGAAGAGCGATCGGGAGCACGAGGAACAGCTCGATCGTCACCGAGCCCCGCTCACTACTCAGAATTTCCCCGCCACCCAGTCGATCACCTTCCCGAACAGGCTCCCCAGCAGACCTCCACCGCTCCCCGACTGCAGCCATTTCAGGGCGATGACGGCCAGTGCGGTGGCAGCAAGGATCACCAGGAAGTACTCGACCGTTCCTTGCCCGCGCTCGTCGTGGGTCGCAAGCCAGGTCAACAACCGTGCCATTTCCTCTCCTTTTCATCCGGTTTCCGACCGGTGCGGGGAGAAGTGCGGATCTCAACACATAGTGAATTTCACGTGAGGGGCCCCGAAAGGTCCTGAAAGACCCGGAGCATGGAAGGTGCGTAGATGAGGAGGACGAGACCGGGAAGGAGCAACAGGGTGATCGGCAACATCAGGCGCACCGGCAGAGAGCGGGACCGAGCCACCCGTGTCGCCTTTTCGGCCGCGATGTCTGCCTCGATCATCGACCGCACCGTGTCACCGAGGGCCGCGCCCGACTTCTGCGCTCGGGCCAATTGAGAAAGGACCACTTTCATCTCGCCAGTCGCCAGCATCGAGGCCTGACTCAGACCGGAGATAGTGGCTACCCGCGCGGCGAGTCTCAGCTCGGCGTGCCCCGGAAACGAGCTACCGACCGTTTGCAACGCCCCGAGGACCGAGCGCCCTGATCGGAGCTCGACGAGGAGCACGATCAATACCGGCCGCAGTAGAGACGGTGGCTTCTTCAGCTGATGCCGAAGACGGACACCGGCATGAAGGCAAATACCGAGGACGGCGCCGGGCAGACCTGCCACCGCGAGCCCGATGGATCCGAACACGACGGCAGTCATCTGGCTCTCCGAAGGATCAGCACCGACAAGGTGATGCCGACACCCACCAGGCCAAACCCGACCAGAGCCGCCGCCCTTTGAGCCGGCTGCCGGAGGAGCCCTTCCAACCGGCCCTCGGTTACTGCCCAGCTGATCGCCAGCAGCGGTCCCAGTAGCAGTACCGCACCGGTCGCCCTCGCCGGTGCAGATGCAATCGAAACCTCATGTGCGACCTCGATCTGAGCCAGGGCGAGTGTGCCGATCTCGTCGAACAACGCTGCCGGCGAGACGCCGAGCCCGTCTGCACGAGCGAGCAGCGCGCCCAACTCGGGCCCGATCTCGACGAAATCCGCCCTCGCTGCCCGAGCGATCTGGTCCATGGGGCCACCGATTCGGCAGCACCGGGCGACTTCGATCGCCTCGACCGAGACGGCGGCTGTCTCCAGGGAGGCCCGCAGCGAGGCACCGGCACGGAGCTCGGCTGACACCGCCTCGCAGAATCTGGCCGGGCGCATGGAGAGCCCGGGCCGGGAACGCCACCAGTGGACTGCAATCAGACCGGCCATGGGGAGCGGAGCGGACACCACCAGCGCCAGAGCGGCGATCCGTCGCCACTCGACTCCGACCGCCACCCCGAGGGCGATGAGCATCCATGTCATTGGCGTTCCTCGATGCCGTCGTGACCGACATGGGCCATGTCGGAGATGACGCGGCTGCCGTCGTTTCGCTCCATCTGAACCACGATGTCCACGGCGGCATGGATCTGGCGTCGAACGGCCAGCTCCGAAGTGTCGCCGGCGGACAGAGCCAGTGTCTCCAGCCTCCACAACGCCTCCTGGGGGCTGTTGGCGTGGATCGTCGACATCGAGCCCCGATGACCGGTGTTGAGCGCCCAGATGAGGTCGAGAGCCTCTGGGCCTCGAACCTCGCCGACGATGATCCGGTCCGGGCGGAGACGGAGTGCCGATCGCAACAGCTGACGGATCGTGATCGCCCCGATCCCCTCGGGGTTTGGTGGGTGGGCCTCGAGACGCACCTTGTGCCCCGGGATGCGGAGCTCGGCGGCATCTTCGATTGTCACCACTCGCTCCTCCGGCGGAATCAGGCCGGCGAGGAGATCGAGGAGGGTGGTCTTGCCGCTTCCTGTGCCGCCCGAGACAATCACCGTTCGCTTCCCGAGCACGGCCCTCGATAACAGGGCGACCTGCTCCTGTGTTGCGGTTCCGACCGTCACCAATTCCTCGAGCGACTCCACGGCCTGGGTGAAGCGCCGGATAGCGATGATCGGGTGGTCAACGGCGGCCGGCGGAACCACGACGTGAATCCGGCTCCCATCGCTGAGACGTCCCTCCACCATTGGCGAGGACCGATCGACCCTCAGCCCGAGCGGCGCGATAACCCGCTCGATGGCTGCGTGCAGGTCGGCCTCACCGGCAAACCGGGCCTCCACCCGGGTCAACACGCCACCCCGGTCCACCCAGATGTCATCCGGCCCGTTGACCAGGATGTCGGTCACTTCCGGGTCTGCAAGCAGCGGCTCCAGGGGCCCGAGGCCCAGGACCCGATCGGCGACATTCGCCGCCCATCGTGCCCCGCGATGGGGAGAGGCGATCGCGAGGAGACGCTCCGCCTCGGCGGTCACCTCGGATCGACGCAATGGCACGGGCCCGAAAGCGATATCGCCGACGACCCGGTCGATCACGCCCATGGCATCTCCCAGACTCTCTCCCAGGCCCGCACCCAGCGAGCCCTGCCCGCCGACCTCCCCGAGAGGAGCCGTCGTGCCAGGGATCCGCTAAGACGAGGCAGCACCGGTCCCGGGCCAGGCGGTCTCGCCCCACCTGCCGTCGGCTGCCACACGCCCGGGCTCTCCTCGATCGACCGGAGAAGCCCTGGCAGCAGAGGCCTGACCGGGACGGTGGGACCAGGCCATGGCCCCCGCGGGCGCCGGATCACGACTGCCGGCCATCCCTGGGCCAGCTGGTCGATCAGGGGCAATGCCAGGTCTGGCTCCATCGGCCCGGACGACAGGAGCGCCACGCCGGAACGGCCCGGGCTCAGCTCGGACAAGGAGGGCCCGTCCACGGCCAGATCCGAAAGGGTGCGGCCACGCTCGAGGGCGAGATCGAGACACATGTCGATGACAAGAGCACTCCCCGCCGCCTGCGCCAGCCCCAGCGCCGAGAGCAGCGACAGCACCGGGTCCGGCGAAGCCACCGCTAATACGCCGAACCGGCCCGGAGATCTCCCCATCCCCACCATGACGTCGAACGTATCTTGCGCCGAGTTGCCCTACAAGATGGTTGGCTGCCAGTCGAAGCCCGCTGAGGTCACCGCGCCCATCAACTCCGCGGCGGAATAGGTGCCCTCCCCGAGGGCGGCGATCACAGTGATGTCGAGGACGAAGCCGCCCACCGCCCAGAGGGAGTCGCGGTCGAGATCCGCGATCAGCCTCGCCGCCTCGACCTGCTTGACCGCCTCGGTCACCGGCGATACCAGCAGGCCCGGGATCGGCAGCTCATCAGGAAGCCCCTCACGGTCAAGCGGCTCACCGTTGTGATCGACGATCACCAACGGCGCGGTCGCAGCCAGACGACGCAGGGTTCGGGAGTCGATCACCGGCGAAAAGTACCCTCGAGCCGTGATCGATCGAGTGATGGTCGTGGTCGCCGCCGGTAACAGTGTCAGATATGGCGAGGACAAGATGCTGATGATGGTGGCTGGCAAGCCCGTGGTCGCCCACACCGTCGCTGCCGTCATCGACCACGTCGATCGCTGCATCCTCGTGTGCCGGCCGGACCAAATGCCTCTCCTGACCGAAGCGGGCATTGGCGCCGTCCTTGTCGCGGGAGGCCCGAGCCGGACCGCCTCCGAGATGGCCGGCCTCGAGGCAATCGGCGAGCCCGCCGGCGTCATCGGCATCCATGACGGTGCGCGCCCACTAGTCCCATCACGTCTGATCGAGACCCTGTTCCAGACCGCGGCCCGGGTCGGAGGTGCCATCCCGGTGCTGGAGGCGTCAAGCTCGATCGTCAGGCGATCTGACCTGGTCCCGCTCGACGATGCGCTCATCGCCCAGACACCCCAGGTTTTCCGCGGCGGGCCACTTCTTGCTGCCTACTCCGCCGCCGCCGCCGCCGGATACGAGGCCCAAGACACCGCAGCGATCGTTCGCGAGTTCGCTGAGATCGAGATCGAGTGTGTTCCCGGCGACCCGGGCAATCTCAAGGTGACACTGCCGGGGGACTTCGATCAGGTCAGGTCGGCCCTAGAGGTTTCTCGTAGCGAACCTCGTTGACATCGGTGCCCCCGATGTTCTCGATGCGGATGGGTTTGCCCCGGGACCAACCCTGGCGTTCGTAGAACGCTCGGGCCCGAGTGTTCCCGTCGACGACCCACAGCAGCGCCTGCCAGTGGCCATCGTCGATCAGAGCCCGCTCGCCGGCGGCGAGAAGGTTGCGGCCCACCCCCTCCCCCCAACGATGAGGGTCCACATAGATGGCATACACCTCGCCCCAATCCTCATCGGTAGACGGGCCGACCGCGCAAAAGCCGTGTATGACACCGTCGTCCTCGGCCACCAGGACGCGGCCCCTCCTCTGGCGAAGAATTCGGTTCCAACTCTCGGTTCGGCCCTCCACGTCCAAAGAGTCGAGGAATGTCTGCTCGATGAGGCCTGGGTACGCACGCTGCCAGCTGACGACATTGACCCGTGCCACACCCTCCGCGTCGGATGGCAGGGCATCGCGTATCAACTGACCGCCAGCCCGCTCAGGGAACGTGGGACGGCTCCTCCCCGGGTGGGGCCGGTTCGAGGTTGTCGGCGGGAGGACCCTCTTCCGATTCGTCCGTTTCCTCATCCCGGTCACGCCCGCCCAGGACCCAGAAAGCCAGAGCCGATAACGATGCCGCCCCCAGAGCGATTCCGAGCCAAAGCCATTGCTGGGTGCCGGCGCTCACTTCCTCGCTCTCGGTGGTCGTGGTCGTGCCCGACGTAGAGCTGAGGTCGACTCCGAGGTCGGTGAGAGATACCTGATCCGACTCGGCGCCGGGGTCCCCGATCGCCTCGAACATCAAGATGTAGTTAGCCGGCTTGACCTCGGTGGTGACGCCATACGCCCCGTCGTCTCGCTGGAGCATCGGAAGGGTGATCGTTTCCTCGTCCGGCAGGGCCAGATGCACCACGACCGAGTCGGCCGAAGTCTCCACCTCGACACGAATGTCGACAACCATGGATTGGTCGGTTTCGGAGACGACGGATGCCGATGCAATGCCAAAGCCGGAACCCACCTCGACGGCGAAAAGAACAACGGCGGCCAGTCTGATCATCGGCTGCGATGGTACCCGCCACCCCGAGTCACCCTTCCCCGCCTGAACTCCACTGTCCGCGCTCCTCGAGCACGGCCCTGAGCACATCGGGTCGGTCGGTGATGATCCCGTCGACTCCGAGATCGAGCAGTTCGGTCATCTCGGATCGGCTGTTGACGGTCCAGACGTGCACCTGGAGGCCATGGGCATGCGCCGATGCGATCAGCTTGCGATCGATGACGCGGAGACCCCTGGAATGGCGAGGTAGTTGAAGGGCGGATGCCTCCCCTACCACCCCCCGTCCCACCCTGGAGGCCACGAGCCAGGATCTGGCCAAGGTTGCCCCGGTGGAGGTGGCGACACGGCCGGCCGAGGCGTCCCGGAATTCCTGGAGCCGCCGATCGGAGAAAGAGCCCACGATCAACCGATCATGCAGACCGAGACGCTGGATCATGTCGTGGAGGGGCGCCACCAGGTTCTCGGTCTTCAGGTCGACGACGAAGGACGCCTCCGGGAAGGCCAGGATCGCCTCCTCGAGGGTGGGCACGCTGATGCCGCGGCCTCGATAAACGCGGCCATCGACACCCATATGCCGGTATCCGGCATCCAGACTGGAGAGCTCGTCGAAGCTGAGGTCGATGACCGGTCCCGAGCCGTCCGTGGTTCTGTCAACCGTCGGGTCGTGGAGACAGACCAGTACGCCATCCCTGGTAACCCGCAAGTCCGTTTCCAGGTGGCGGTAACCCAGGCCAACAGCCCCGGAGAACGCCTCCATCGTGTTCTCTGGCCAGAGGAGGCGGCTGCCACGATGGGCGATGGCGACGGGTGGGCGCCAGAGGTCGAGGCTCATGCCGGGGCAAAAGTAATGGGCCCCGTCGGGTGACGGGGCCCATCAAATCCCGGTTGAGGGCGCTTACTCGGCGACTCGGTCCTTCAGGCCCTTCGACGCGGAGAAGTGGGCATACCTCTTCGCTGCGATCGTGATGGTCTCCCCGGTGGCCGGGTTGCGACCTTGACGAGCAGAGCGATGCTTGGTGGCGAAATTGCCAAACCCGGTGATGTTCACTTTCTGGCCCGCATCGAGCTCCTGGGCGATGATTCCCTCGCCTGACTTCGTGGAGAAGAGGTGATCGATGATCTCCGCGGCCTTGCCTTTGGAGATGTCCGCCCTGTCGGCGAGTTTGTCCGCCATCTCGGATTTGTTCACGGCCCCTCCTTGTGGGTCGACGTTCGGCACCGTGTATCTGGTGACGTCCGAGTAACCATAGGCGAAAAACCCAGCATTGCTTGGCTTTCCGGCCCGTTAGCCTCTTCGCCGAGGAGAAAAATGAGCGTCGACTACGTCCTCGAGGATGATCTGGCCATCGTCACCCTCAACCGGCCCGACCGGTACAACGCCATCGAGGCGTCCCTCGCCGAAGGTCTGATCAACGCCATGAGTCGGGCGGGAGAGGAGGCCAGAGCCGTCGTCCTCACCGGGGCGGGCAAGGCTTTCTGCTCTGGCGCCGATCTGAACGAGCTGCTCTCGGACTATGAGAGCGACGCCGGGCCCGACCTGGCGCGTTTGCTCGAGGATGTGTTCCACCCAGCCTTGTGGGCCCTGCTCGACTCCAAGGTGCCCGTGATAGGAGCCATCAACGGTGTGGCGGCCGGGGCCGGCCTCGGGCTCGCCCTCGCCTGCGACCTTCGGGTGATGGCCGACAACGCCTTTCTCACTTCGGCTTTCACCGCTATCGGGCTGGTGCCCGACTCGGGCACGACCTGGTGGCTGTCACACCATCTCGGGGTGTCCCGGACCCTCGACATCGCCTTCACCAATCGTCGAGTGGGGGCGGAGGAGGCCCGTGAGCTGGGGCTTTGTGTCGATGTTGTGCCCGGCGACGAGCTGCTGGAGCGTTCGCTGTCCCTGGCAGGCCAGATGGCCGATCTCGTCCCCGATTCCCTGGTCACGGCCAGACGTCTGATCAGGAATGCCTCCGGCATCTCCCTGGAGGAAGCCCTACGCGCCGAGCAGGCAGAGCAAGGTCGTCTCGGCCAGACACCGGAGCACCGTGAAGGCGTCATGGCCTTCATCGAAAAGAGAAAACCCGATTTCAGGGTTTGATCAGATAGACCTCGACAGTCAGTTTCCCGGCCTCGCCTTTGCCGAAGGCGACCCCGATCTCGTTGTTCAGCCAGGCCAGGTCTTCGTTGCCGGTCTGAAAGGTCAACAGCTCACGCGGCTCGGCCGACTGGTCGGGGTTGACGATCGACACCCCAGTCCCCCGATATGCCACGGTTTCCCGCTTCTCACCGACCGTGGCGTGAATGTCGAGATCCATGTTGCCGTCGGAGCGAAGCGTCACGTAGTCGATGCCGCTCACCGGCCGCTCACCTTCCCAGTGAGGACCGGTGGCAGTGCCCTCGAATGGAAAGTCGATGCGCATTCCGGCCGGAGTGTCGCCGATGATCCTTCTCCCCATCTCGGCCTTGATCGTGCAGAACAACTCCAAAGCGGGCATACGGTGGGCTCCTGGGTAGAAGAGAGGAACGCTAGTTGCGGGACCGCCGGAGTAGCTCGACGACCTCGGCGTCCGGAGTCGGGCTGAAGTCCCGGTACCAGGCGCCCACGGCCAAGAACCGCCTCGGGTGCTCGATCACGATCACGCGATCGGCTACCTCCTCCATCACCGGAACAGCATCAGCCGGCGCGACCGGGACCGCCAGCCAGACCCCGAGCGCTTCACGGGCCCGCAAGACCCGCATGGCCGCGAGAGCGGTCGACCCTGTGGCGAGACCGTCGTCCACCACGACCACGGTGCGCCCGGCGGGGTCGATGGCCGGGACCGCCTCCCGGTATCGGGCCAGCCTCGACTCCAATTCCGCCATTTCCGATTTGGCCCACGCGTGGAAGGTCTCATCGTCGATCCCGACTGCGTCGATGATCTCCTGGTTCCTGATCACCACATCGCCCTCGGCGACGGCCCCCATGGCGAGCTCGGGATGGAAGGGCACCCCCACCTTTCGAACAACCAGGACGTCGAGCTCGCAGCCCAAGGTCTCGGCAACCGCAAATCCGACAGGGACGCCCCCCCGTGGAAGGGCGGTGACCAGCGGCTCGGAAGGGTGGTGGGCGGCGACCGCCCGACCAAGGCTCGCCCCCGCCTCCTGGCGGTTGGCGAACCTCATGTGATCAGCCGTAATGGTCCACGTAACGCTGCAGCCAGGGCGTGACCTGGGTCAGATACTCCTCGGCCTCGCCCATGGGCAGGGTCCGCGCCGCGTAGTTCATGAGCATTATCTGACGGGCGGCATGGAAGCCGTCCAGTTGCTCCATGTCCTCGATGGGCCAGGGTGCGATCTCCTCGTACCCCTGACGGTAGGCCGACCTGATCTCCTCCCGGCGGTCGCTGGCGCGCGACGAGTAGAGGCACACCGAGACATCCTGGCCCGGCGTGGCGATCATCACGTCCTCGAAGTCGAACGCGTGGAGCCGGGAACGGATCAAATGGACGTTCCACTCGTGGAGATCGCCGTGCACGACGTGGGGAAACCCCGTCGCCCAGGCGTCTTTGATGATCCGCTCGGACAGCTCCGATGCCTTGCTGATGGTCCGCCGGCGATACGAGTCGAAGAGATGGTCGAATCTCGGGCTATCGATGATCACGGGATCGAGCTGCGGGTCGTAGTAGAAGATCCGGTCCCAGCGTCTCATCCCGTCGGGGTTGGGTACCTGCCAGGTGCGCCCGTGCTCCTGGAGCGAGGCGCTGATCCGGCCCAGGAGCCGATATCCAAAGCTGCCCGCCCCATCGGCGAGAGGAGCTCCGGGAATCCAGCTGAACAAGACGCATGGCCTCGTCTGGTCCGAGTCGGGCTCGTTGGCGTCGACGATCAGTGTCCCGTACCCGGTCTTGATGGGGGTGACTATCTCCAGGTCGGTGTCCCTGTTCAGGGCAGACAACCAGGCAACCTCGTAGTCGATGTTGGCACGGGAGTTGGCCCCGGGGCTCCCGACCCGCAAAACACACTGGAAGCCGTCGGAAGTGATCACCCGGTACATCACATTGGAATGCGTGGCCAGATGCTCGACTTCCCTGACCCGGAACGGGTAGTGCTCCAGGACTTTTTGGGCAAGGGGCAGCAAGCGCGCCGCCTCATGGCCGATTCGATGAAGATCCATCCCGCCCGGAGCCCTCCGCCTCCCTAGGGGGACCCACTGCCCTCCCCCGGGGGTCATTTTCGCCGCTCCCGGGCTCTACCACCAGTGGTGCGATCGGCCTATTTTTCGAGGACCGCCAATCAGATCCCGGTCTGGACCTGATCCAGCGCCTCCACGAACCGCCGATTCTCCTGTTCGGCCCCGATGGTCACCCTGACCCACTCACCACCCATCGGGCGAACGATCACGCCCAGCTTCGAGAAGCGCTCGGCCGCCTCCTCGGCGGGGACGTCCAGTGCGAAATAGACGAAATTGGCTTCGCTCTTGGTGTGTGGCAACGATCTCTCGGCGAGGACACCCAACAGATGGTGGCGCGCCGCTGCATTCGCCTTTGCCCTCCGCTCCAACTCCCCCCGTTGCCTTAGGGAGGCAGCAGCCGCCACCTGAGCCACCTGGGCCACAGTGAAAGGAGGTTGCGCCTTGCGCAATTCGCTGATCGTGCCTGGCTGACCGACGCCGTAGCCAACACGATGGGCGGCCAGGGCGAAGATCTTGGAGAAGGTCCGGAGCACCAGGACATTCGGTCTGCGCAATGCCTCCGGGATAGCGGTTCGATAACTCTCATCGGTCACGAAATCGTGATAGGCCTCGTCGATGACGACCAGGGTCGATTCCGGCACCGAATCGAGAAATGCGGTCATGACGTCCGACGAGACGATGGTCCCCGTCGGATTGTTGGGGTTGCACAGATAGACGATCGTGGTGTCGTCGCGAATCGACTTGCTCATGGCGTCGAGATCGTGGACCTGCCGGTCGTCGAGCGGCACCTCGATCATCTCGGTCATCGCCCATCGTGAGGCGATGCGATACATCACGAACGACGGCCAGGCATAGACGGCGCTCGTTCCAGGGCCGCCCGTAGCGAGTGCGATATGAGTGATGAGGCCCACGCTCCCGTTCCCGAACCAGAGGTGATCGCCCGGGACATCTAGATAGGCCGACAGCGCGGCAGTGAGCTCACGAAGGTCGTCGTCTGGGTAGCGATTCGACACGGCCAGGGCGCCAACCGCCGCCTCGACGACGCCGGGAAAGGGGCCGTCCGGGCTCTCGTTCGAAGCCAGCTTGACGATCTCGCCCGGGGTCATGCCGATCTCGGAGGCGACCTCTTCGATCGTTCGGCCGGGGACGTACGGGCTGATGGCGGCGACGTCCGGCCGGATCCTTGGCATGGGGGGAAAGGTACTTGGTATTTGGTACTTGGTACTTGGTGCCGCGTTCGACGTCGTGCCGTATCGTGGCGTCCGAGAATGGAGACATCGAGCCCAGATCAGAGCCCGATCACCGAACTTCAGGTAATCGACCCTGAGGGCCGTCTTGTCGGAGGGGACCCCGGGCTCGACGCGGAGCTCTACCAGCGGATGTACCGCAACATGGTGCTGGCCCGTGAGCTGGACCGGCGCATGCTCGCCCTTCAACGCCAGGGCCGGATCGGGACCTACGCCATGCTCGAAGGGCAGGAAGCTGTCCAGATCGGATCGGCGCTGGCGCTCGATCCTGACGACTTCGTGTTCCCCTCTTATCGGGAGCATGGGGTCCAGGTCACCCGTGGGCTCCCAATAGAGGTGCTGCTGGCCTATTGGAAGGGTCTTCCCAATGCTCGCTGGGACACGGAGAAGTACCGCACAGGGATTGTCTCCGTCCCCATAGCCAGCCAGCTTCCCCACGCCGTTGGATACTCCTACGTCACGAAGCTGAGGGGCGAGAGCACGGTGACCGCCGTCTATTTCGGGGACGGGGCCACGTCGGAGGTGGATTTCCACTCGGGCATGAACTTCGCCGGAGTCTGGAAAACACCGACCGTGTTCGTCTGTGCCAACAACCTGTACGCGATCTCGGTGCCCTACGAGAAGCAGACCGCCTCCGCGACCATCGCCCAGAAGGCTCAGGCTTACGGTTTCGAGGGGGTGCGCGTGGACGGCATGGACGTCGTCGCCGTCTACCTCGCCATGCAGGAGGCCGTAGCTCGGGCCCGCGACGGCGATGGCCCGACCTTGATCGAGGCGATGACCTATCGCTACGGGCCTCACGCCACCGCCGACGATCCGACCCTGTACCGCTCCAGGGAAGAGGAGGAATCCTGGCGTCAGCGTGACCCGATCGACAGACTGCGCCGCTTTCTCGAAGAACGTGGCGAGTGGGACGACGCGGTCGAGGAGAAGGTGACGATGGAGACCTCCGACCTGGTCGCCGCGGCAATCACCGAGATCGAGGCCCAACCCCTTCCGGGGCGGGACGACACCATCCGACACGGTTTTCACCGGATCCCGGCCCATGTCGTGGAGCAACTCCACGCGATGCAGCGGTCCCATGGCGAGTCGGAGACCCACTTCGAGCTCGACGAGGTCTGGTCGATCGGCGAAGACGTCATGACCGAAGGGCCCACCCGGTCGATGACAATGGCCGAGGCCATCAACGCGGCCCTACATGAATCGATGGAGCGAGATCCGGGGGTCATCGTCCTTGGCGAGGACGTGGGCCTGACCGGCGGAGTCTTCAGGGTGACGGAGGGCCTCCAGCAGGTTTTTGGCGAGGGCCGTGTGATCGACACACCCCTCAACGAATCCGGCATCGTCGGCGCCGCCGTGGGGATGGCACTGGCCGGGGCGCGGCCGGTGGCGGAGATTCAGTTCGATGGCTTCGTGTACCCGGCTTTCGACCAGATCGTCAGCCACCTGGGCAGATATCGGTTCCGCACCCGGGGCAACTCCGAGGTCCCGGTGGTCGTGCGGTTCCCCAACGGGGCCGGGATAGGCGCCCACGAGCACCATTGCGACTCCCCTGAGGCCTATTTCGTCCATGCCCCCGGGCTGGTCGTCATCTGCCCGTCCACCCCGACCGAAGCCAAGGGCCTGCTTGCCTCCGCCCTGACTGGGCACGATCCGGTGATCTTCCTCGAGCCCAAGGTGCTCTACCGGGCCGAGCGTGAGGACGTTCCGGTCGAGCACTACACCGTTCCCATAGGCCGGGCCCGGGTGAGGAGAAAAGGCGCCGACGTCACCCTGGTCACCTACGGCGGGATGGTCCCGGTTGCCCTGGAGGCCGCCGATCGCGCCGAACCCTCGGTCGAGGTCATCGATCTCCGGACCCTCTTTCCATGGGACCGGGGGACGGTCCTCGACTCGGTGAGGAAAACGGGCCGGCTTCTCCTCGTCCAGGAGCCACAGCGGTCGGCGGGTGTGGCGGCCGAGGTCGCAGCCGTGGTTGCCGAAGAGGCGTTGTACGACCTCCAGGCTCCGATCGTGCGGGTCACCGGCTTCGATGTCCCCTGGCCCCAATTCGCAATCGAGGCCCATGCGCTGATCGATGTGGACCGTGTGTCAGCCGGGATAGACGAGGTGATGGCCGGATGACCGCCGACGGGGCTGTCGCCGTCTTCGGATCCTCGCAAACCGAACCAGGGTCGCTCGAGTGGGACGAGGCTCAACGGGCGGGCGCCCGTCTCGGCGAGGCGGGATATGCCGTCATCACCGGCGGCTACGGCGGGACCATGGAAGCGGTGTCGAGCGGAGCGGCCGGTGCCGGAGGACACGTGATCGGCGTCACCGCGCCGGTTCTCTTCCCTGACCGCTCCATGGCCAACCCCTTCGTGCACGAGGTGATCGAGGCGTCCAGCCTGGCGAATCGGATCGACATCATGATGCAGAAATCCAGGGCGACCCTGGCGTTGCCGGGGTCGATCGGCACCGCGGCCGAGCTCCTGATCTCCTGGAACACGAACCACATCCTGCGCCGGACGGGGGCCAAGCCGAGAGTAAGCGTGGCTGTCGGACCCGGGTGGAGGGCGCTTGCCAGGGCGCTCGTAGACATGAACGGCGCCCTCGAGGACGATGTCGTCTGGGCCGACACCGCCGAGGAGGGCGTCGACCGGATCCTGGATCGATTGTCTGACTAGACAACTCGGGCTCATCGAGGAGATGTCTTGACTTTCGGTCGGCGCCCGTGAGCCTCACGCCTGCCCATGACTCACCTCCGCCCCGAGGACATCTCCATCGTGCATCGGAAGTCTTCTTGTCGTCGCGGCCGGCATCGCTATGGCACGCCACAACAGGTCGGCGCCGGCATCATGCGCCAGGTATGCCTCGCCTGCGGCTCGGTGACGATCGATATCACCGGCGTGGCCGAGATGGATGGTGATGTGAATGTGGCAAACCGCTTGGAGAGGTAGCACCGACTGCATCTAAAGTCCCGGCAGTGACGCAACTGATTCGGGCGGCCGGGGGCGTCGTCTACCGCAAGACCCCCAAAGGCAAGATCCGGGTCTTGATGGTCCACCGCCAGCAGTACGACGATTGGACACTTCCCAAGGGCAAGGCGGACGACGGTGAATCGCCGGAGGAGACGGCGATCCGAGAGGTTCTGGAGGAGACCGGCCAGCGCTGCCGAATCGTGGCCCCGCTCGGGGCGACCCGGTATCGGGTCCAGGGAGGGGTCAAAGAGGTGCACTGGTTTGCCATGAAGCCTCTCCCCGACAGCCGAGGGTTCACCAAGAATGCGGAGGTCGACCGGATCAAGTGGCTTTCGCGTCGCCGAAAGCTCCTGGAGAGGCTCAGCTACGAGCAAGATCGGGAGCTGATCGAGGGGACCGATCTGAAGAAGCTGGCCCAGACCGGGACGCTGTACCTCATCCGGCACACGACCGCCGGGGACCGTTCGAGATGGAGGGGCCGCGACGAGGACCGCTCTCTCACCAAGAAGGGCTGGCGGGAGGCCGATGCCGTGGCCAGCTCGCTCGCCGATGCGGGGATCGAGCGGATCGTCTCGAGCCCCTACGAGAGGTGTATCCAGTCCGTCAAGCCATTGTCCAAGCTGATCAAAGCCCAGATCGAGACATCGCCGCTGCTTGGCCGAAGAGCCTGACCTCGACGCCGCCTATGACCTTGTCGAGGCCTGGTCGGCACCGACACCGTGATCTCTCACCCACGGCGACGTGATCCCGGCCCTGATCAACCGGATGATGTGGGCCGGCCTCAGCCTCGAGTCCCGTTTCTACTGCTCCAAGGGATCGATCTGGGTCGTGGAGGTGGACGGTGGCAAGTTCACCACGGCCCGACTACTACCCCCGCCCGAGGTCTGACGCTCGGTCGGCTCCCTATCTGGAGGACGTATATTCCGCGTCGATGGACATGGAGAAGGGCCAACTGTTCATTGGGCAGAAGGCCGGTGAGGCCAAAGAGCCGCTCGTCTATGACAGCGCCGATTTCACCACTCATGGTGTGATCGTCGGCATGACCGGTTCGGGCAAGACCGGTCTGGGCATCACGATTCTCGAGGAGGCCCTCCTCAACGGCATCCCCTGTTTGATCATCGATCCCAAGGGCGACATGGGGAACCTCCTCCTCAACTTCCCCGACTTCGCCCCATCCGACTTCCGTCCCTGGGTGGACGAGGCCGAGGCGAATCGTCAGGGCGTGACCCCGGATCAGCTCGCCGCGGACGCGGCGACCTCCTGGAAGGAGGGTCTGGCCGGATCCGGCATCACAGCCAGATCGGTTGACCGCACTTCGGGATGGCACCGAGATGACCATCTACACCCCGGGGTCGGGTGCCGGAGTGAGTCTCAACGTCCTCGGGTCGATGAAGGCGCCCGCCCTCGATTGGGGGATGCAGGCGGAGTTGATCAACGACGAGATCGAGGCGTTCGTGTCGTCGCTTCTCTCACTGGCCGGCATCGAGGCCGACCCGGTGTCGAGCCCGGAGCACATCCTCCTCTCCACGATCATCTCCACCTTCTGGAAGGAGGGCCGGGACCTCGATCTGGCCACCCTGGTGGGCCAGGTGCCCACACCCCCGTTCCGCAAACTGGGTGTCTTCGACATCGACACCTTCTTCCCCGAGAAGAACCGGATGGCGCTGGCGATGAAGCTGAACGGGCTGCTGGCATCGCCCTCGTTCGCAGCGTGGCTCGAGGGGACCCCTCTCGACGTGGGCGAGATGCTCATGGGGGGCGACAAGGTGAAAGCGGCCATCGTCTACCTGACCCATCTCTCCGACGCCGAGCGCCTGTTCGTGGTGACACTCCTGCTCTCCAAGGTGGTCTCCTGGTTCCGGACCCAACCTGGCACATCTGATTTGCGTGCCCTGATCTACATGGACGAGGTGTTCGGGTTCGTGCCGCCCACGGCCGAGCCTCCATCGAAGAAGCCGATCCTGACCATCCTCAAGCAGGCCCGTGCCCACGGTGTGGGCATGATCCTCAGCACTCAGAACCCGGTCGACCTCGACTACAAGGCGATGTCCAACGCCGGGACCTGGATGGTGGGGCGGCTGCAGACGGAGAACGACAAGAAGCGCATCCTCGAGGGTCTCGCCAGCGCCACCGGTGCCGTCGACGTCGGCAGCTACGACAAACTCATCTCCGACCTGGAGAAACGCCAGTTCGTTCTGAGCATGGCCAAGGCCTCCGAGCCGACACTGTTCGGGACGAGATGGGCAATGTCCTATCTGGCCGGGCCACTCACCCGGGATCAGGTCTCAGCCCTGATGGGGGAAAGGGTGATGGCCGCGCCGACGCCCGAGGCTGCGCCTGCGGCGGTAGCCGCCGCACCGGCACCGGTTCCGGCTGAAGCTCCAGACGAGCCCCTGAGTCAGGAGGAGGTGCCTGTCATGCCCTCGGTGCCCGATGGCGTCGCTGCCGTCTACCTGGACCCCGCAGCGGCGTGGTCCGGCGAGGTTGGGGCAGACCCCACCGGCACCAGGCTCGAAGCGGCTGCCGTGGCCACGGTCAACCTGCTCTATGACGACACCAAGGCGTCGGTGAGTCATCAGGAGGTATTCGAGGCAGTGGTGTTCCCGTTGGCGCCGGTCATCACCCCTGATTTGGTCAAAGAGGTGGACCACGACTCGAGGGACTTCCGAGCGGATCCGCCGATTGGGGCGTCTTACACGCTCCCCGACGTCGCCATCGATACCAAGGCCTTCTGGAACGGCATCAACTCCAGCCTCACTACACATCTCGTTGGCGCGAGAAAGGTGATCGTGTTCAAGAACGACGCCCTGAAGCTCTACTCCCGACCGGGAGAGTCCCGGGAGGACTTCCTCGCCCGAACCACCACAGCGGCCGAACAAGCGCGAGACGAGGCGATCGCGAAGCTCAAGGACAAGTACCGCACACGTCTCGAGCGCGCCCAGACCGCTCTGTCCAAGGCGGAGAACCGGGTCGCCGACCTGCAAGCGACAGCTGGATCGAAGCAAACCGAGGAATTGCTGTCTGGTGCCGGAGACCTGATAGGTGTCCTCTTCGGCGGTAAGAAGTCCAATCCACTGGGAGGCGCGGCTCGCAGGCGCTCGGCGAGCAGTCAGGCGAAGGCCCGGGCCGAGAACGCCCGGACCGCGCTCGAGGACGACAAGGCAGAGCTGTTGGATTTGGAGGCCGACCTGCAAGACGAGGTCGCCGACCTCGACGACGAATTCGTGGCGAAAGCGGATTCCATCGAAGAGGTCGAGATCCCATTGGAGAAGACGGACGTCAAGGTCGCCGAGATGAAACTGGTCTGGGTTCCGATCGGGTAACGGCTAGACGGTGTCGACCAAGGCCTTGAGGAGATCCCTGATCGAGACCACCCCGAGCAATGATCCGTCGTCGTCGACCACGGGGAGGTGGCGATAACCCGATTCGACGATCCACGCTGCCGCATCCCAGACATCGAGATCGGGGTCGAAAGTGTCGGGCTCGCCGCTCATGATCGTTGACACCGCGGTGCCGGGATCCCTGCCCTCGGCGACGGTTCGCCTGATATCGCGCTCGGTGATGAGGCCAACGAGCTCCCGCCCCTCCACTACCGCCAATGAGCCGAGGTCAGACCCCTCCATGGCGACTGCGGCCTCGAGCAGGGTCGTGTCCGGACCACAAACATGAGGACTATTACTGACGAGATCACCCAGTTGCATCGGGTGTCACGTTAGGCGAAGGCTCGCCCGCGGATCAGACCAGGTCGGCTTCGCGGATCCCGAAGGAGGGGTGGCGGAGACGGCAGAGGGCGAGCTTCTCCAGCTGGCGAATCCGCTCCCGGGTGAGGTTGAACTCGTCGCCGATCTCCTCCAGTGTCCGGGGGACACCGTCATAGAAGCCGTAGCGGAGGGCGAGGATTCTCCCCTCACGCTCGGGGAGACGCTCGATGGAGACCCGTAGCGAGTTGGCGACGTCCATCTCTTCGGTCATCTGCACCGGGTCTGCAGCGTCTTCGTCCTCGATGAAGTCACCGAGCTGCGCACCGTCCTCACCGATGGGCTGTTCCAGCGAGACTGTGTCGGCGACACTCAGAGCGAGCTCGACCTTGTCGGCGGTGACACCCGCTTCCTCGGCGATCTCCTCCGGTCTGGGATCCCGTCCCAGCTCGGCCTTGAGCGAGGCCTGGGCGGCGCGAACCGCGGCAAGTGTGTCGTGGAGATGTACCGGAATGCGGACGGTTCGTGACTTGTCGGCGATGGCGCGGGTGATCGCCTGTCGGATCCACCAGGTGGCGTAAGTCGAGAACTTGAAACCCTTGCGCCAGTCGAACTTCTCGACGGCGCGGATTAGACCCAGGTTGCCCTCCTGGATCAAGTCGAGAAAGTCGATCCCGGAGGTGTTGGCGTAGCGACGTGCGTTGGCGACGACGAGTCGGAGGTTGGCGGTGAGGAAGTCGTCCTTGGCCTGTGCCCCACGTCGGGCGAACCGGCGTAGCTCCATCTCCTCCCGCTTGCCGCTGTACTCACCCTTCTCCAGTTTCTCGGCGGCTTCCTCGCCGGCCTCGATCTTCTGGGCCAGTTCGACTTCCTGCTCGGCGGTGAGGAGGTCGTATTCGCCGATGGCCGTCAGGTACTGGGAAACCAGGTCTGTGGTGAGACGCCCGCGCTCATCCGTCAGCTTCGAGTGAAGACGGATACGTGGCTTTTCGGTTTTCTCAGTACGCGTTTCAGCGGCTGGCATCTAAATCAAGTCCTCCTGAGCCCGTCGGGCAGAGATTCTCCCGGACGTCCAACTATGACACATGCACGGTGGTTTGTGAACCCCCCTCTTTGGCACGGCGTTGGAGCCTTTTGTGTGATCGGGGAGACCCACATTGTACCGTGGTCACACGAGTAGTCCATGACGAATCCCACGGTCGCCGACGATGACAACACTCTCCCCTACCCCGTTGTTCCCCCCAACAAACGAAAGTGAAATCGCATGGCTAGCCCCGCACCAGACGTCGACGCCTTCCTGGCCAAGCTGCCCCCGGACGTGCAAGCGGTTCTCCAGCACCTTCGTGAGACGATCAGACGCTCCGCCCCGGAGGCGGAGGAGCGAGTCGGCTACGGCGTGCCCGCCTTCTACTACAAGAAACGGCCCCTGGTCTCCTATGCCGCCGGGAAGAACCACTGCGCCTTCTACGTGCAAAGCCCGGCCGTCATGGAGGCGCACCAGTCCGAGCTCGCCGGATACGACACGGCCAAGGGCACGGTGAGGTTTCAGGCAGACGCCCCGCTGCCTGCCACTTTGGTCGACATGCTGGTGAAGGCCCGGATGGCGGAGACCGACGCCGTCTGAGGGCTATCTCACGGCTTCCGCTCGTGAGACCTCGGGTCGAGCACCTGGATCAGGGTGCCTGCGGCGCCGGGGAGATCGGCCCATGATTCGATATCAAGCTCAATGACAGCCACGGCGGCAGTCTTCATCTCGGCCCGCTCGCCGGTCAGTGCCGACACCAGCAGCGACCATGTGGGCTGATGGCCGACGAGCATGAGGCCGTCCACGTCGGCGGCCGACGCCCCGACAGCGAGCACGCCTCGCGGGCCCTCGTCGTACAACGATCGGTCGAGACGGATCTCGCTGCTCCAGCCGCCGGCCTCGATGGCGAGCTCTGCAGTCTTGCTGGCCCGCACCGCTGTGGAGCTGATGATGAGATCGGGCACGAGGCCTTCCTCCGCCAACACCCGCCCCATCAGCCGGGCGCTCCTCAGCCCTCGCTCGTTGAGAGGCCGATCGTGATCGGATTCGTAGTCGGCATCCCAATCCGACTTGGCGTGACGCATCAGTAGAAGCGTCTTCATTCGACGGTGCCCTACCCGAGTAGGCGACCGGCAGTGGTGAACACCCGGGGTTCCGGGTAGTCGGCGCAGTAGTTGTACAGGTAGGCGACCCTTATCCGCCCATCGGGGGCCACCACGAACTCGCCGGACTGCATCCAGGGATCGTCGACCAGTGGCCTTCCTTGTGATCGGCGATCCTCCTGGAACTGGCGGCCCGTCTCCTCCCCCAACTCGCAGTACTCATCCGGTGCGTCATAGAGAGCCTGCTCGAGGGCCCAGTGGCCGAGACCGAAGGCCTTGTGTGCGTTGTACCCGGGGTCGGAGTACATCGTCACCGGGATCTCGTATCGCTCCTTGTACCGGGTTACCCGCTCCAGATCGGCTGGGGCAACGATCACGACATTGAGACCGGAATCGACGTACGCCTGGTGCTCTTCCTTGAGCCGCTCCCCCCGTTCCAGTCCGCAGCCGCACCCGAGATGTCTCCAGAGCAGGACGAGGGCAGGTTGGCTATCCCAGACCGAGGCGAGCGACACGGAGGCTCCACCTTCGTCGACCACGCCCACGTCGGGGGCCGGATCGCCCCGATGCAGGGGATTGCCCTCGATGGTGGGGCCGGCGAGCCAGCCCTGCATCCAGCGCTGCTCGGCCGACAGATAGAGCGCTTGGATGTCCTGATCGCTGATTTTGTCTGTCATCGCCAACGACACTATCCACCGATGTGCGCCGTTACGACGCCCATCGGCTACGTTCGCATGATGGCCACCTGGCGTGACGTCGAGAGGATCGCTGCCAGTCTTCCTGGCGCCAGAGCGGGAGTGGCAACGGACGGAGGGCCCACGTTCGATATCGGTCGGCACCATTTTGCCCGGCTTCGACTGGACGAGAGCAACGATGAGATCCTGCAGTTCTGGACCCAGGACCTGGCTACAGAGGAGATGCTGGCAGATCGCAAGGACACCTTCTTCTTGATCGAGACGTTCAAGGTCAAAGTGTCGGTTTGGGCCTGGTTGGAACGGCTCGACCGCGACGAGCTGCTCGAGATCCTGACCGAATCATGGCTGGCGCGTCGGGGTGTTCGGGACCGGGCCTAGCGTGGTGACGTGACCAACCGTCTCGCCAATGCAACGTCGCCATACCTCCTTCAGCACAAGGACAACCCGGTTGACTGGCATGAGTGGGGCGATGAAGCCTTCGCCGAATCACGCCGGCGAGATGTGCCGGTCCTCCTCAGCGTCGGCTATGCCGCCTGCCATTGGTGCCACGTCATGGCACATGAGTCCTTCGAGGACGATGAGACCGCGGCGGAGATGAATCGCCTCTATGTCAATGTCAAGGTAGATCGGGAAGAACGCCCCGATGTCGACAGCATCTACATGGAGGCCGTGCAGACCATGACCGGCCAGGGGGGCTGGCCGATGACGGTGTGGCTGACTCCCGGCGGACAGCCGTTCTACGCCGGCACATATTTTCCCGACACCGACCGGCACGGAATGCCCTCCTTTCGGACGGTCATGCGGGCGGTGTCGGAGGCGTGGGACAACAGGCGCGACGAGGTGTTGGGGCAATCGGCCCGGCTCACCGAAGCGATAAGCCGGCACATCCCGCACTCGGAGAACGAGCCCGGAACGGAAGAGTTACAGCGGGCATACGAGTCTCTGGCCGCGTCCTTTGACCCGGTCAATGGGGGGTTCGGCAGCGCCCCCAAATTCCCACAAGAGCCAGAGCTCGACTTCCTGCTGCATGTGCGTAGGGAGACATGGGCCGAGCGGGCCGACCACATGCTGAAGGTGACTCTCTCCGAGATGGCAGACGGCGGGATACACGATCAGATCGGAGGTGGCTTCGCCCGGTATTCCGTGGACGCCCAGTGGCTGGTCCCCCATTTCGAGAAGATGCTCTACGACAACGCCCAGTTGGCGCGCATCTATCTGTGGGCCGGGATCGAGCTCGATGAGCCACGATTCGTAGACGTCGCCAGGTCCACGCTGGGGTACTTGCTGGATGAGCTCCGCCACCCCGAAGGCGGGTTCTTCTCGGCAGAGGACGCCGATTCCGAAGGGGTGGAGGGCAAGTTCTACGTTTGGACGACCCAGGAGCTGGAACGAGTGCTTGGGCCCGATGATGCCGCCGAGGCAGCCCGGTTCTTCGGAGCCACTCCACATGGCAACTTCGAAGGCTCCAACATCCTCTACCGACCCACCGCCGAGCCGTGGACCGACCGGATCGAGTCGATCAAGTCCCGCCTGATGGAGCATCGGGCAACCCGGGTCCGGCCCGGACTCGATGACAAGGTCGTGGCCTCGTGGAACGGGTTGGCGATCAAAGCCCTGGCAGAGGCCGGTGCCACATTGGCTGATGCCGGCTATCTGGAGGCGGCCCGAGTGACGGCGCGATTCGTGCTCGACCACATGGTGATGGACGGTGTCCTCCGGCGCTCCTGGCGGGACGGTCAAGCGGGGGGGCCCGGCTTTCTCGAGGACGATGCTGCGGTAGCACTTGGTCTGTTCGCGCTCTACGCCGCCACTGGCGAATACGAGTGGTACGAGGCCGCGGTACAGCTGACTGCTTCCATCCCGGAGCGCTTCGCCGATCCCGAAGGTGGGTTCTTCGACACGCCGGTCGATGGGGAGAGCTTGATCAAGAGGCCCAAGAGCCTGGCGGACAACCCTCTGCCCTCTGGCAACGGCATGGCCGCCGAGGCACTGCTCATCCTCTCGGCCTACACAGACGACGCCGCTCTGCGCGACTCGGCAGTCTCGACTTTGCGGGGCGCCGGGATGCTCATGGAGCGTTACCCCTCCATGGTGGGGCACCATCTCGGTGTGCTCCACTCCCTTCTGGAGGGTCGTGAGCTCGCGATCGTCGGATCAGGTTGGGCCGATCTGGCCCGTGTCTACTGGTCGTCGTATCGGCCCAACATCGTCCTCGCACCGTCGTCCGACGGTTCTGAGCCGATTCCTCTCCTCGAGGGGAGATCGAAGGCTGGTCAGACCCTGGCCTATGTCTGCCAGAACCACGTCTGCGCCCTGCCCACGTCTGACCTCGACGCCCTCGCCGGCCAGTTATTGCCCGACGCTTAGGGCACGCCCCAGGGCCGAAGCCATCACCTCGGGTGGATACGGACCGAGAAGGGCAGCATCGGCCACAGGCAAGCCCTCTTCGAGACAACGACGGGCCAACCCTGCCACCGCCCTGATTTCCTCGAGCTGGGCGGTGGCGTCAGCTCGGGCCAGGGTGTCACCATGCCCGGGGACCATGATCGATGACCCGATCTCGGCTGCCGACTCGAGAGTGGCCGGCCAGCTCATCGGGAAGCCGTCGTCGAACACGGGGGGAGCCCCTTCCTCGAGCAGGTCTCCCATGAAGCTCACCTCACCCACGGTCACCACGATGTCGGAGTCCGTGTGACCCCGGCCGTGATAGGTCATCTCGACCACGACCGGGCCGAGGTCGATGCCGGCAGCGGTGTCGAAGACGCTGGTCGGAGGGGTGATCACGACTTGGGCGATCTCCTCCAGCCGATCGGGGAGCCAAGCCGCGGCATCCTCCTTCATCGAGTCACCCAGCTCGACCATGGTCTTCCGGCAGAGCTCGTGCCCCCAGATCTCCGCTTCGGGGAACCGGGCGTTGCCAAAGGTGTGGTCCCAGTGCCAGTGAGTGTCGACCACCCATCGGACCGGAAGTGTGGTCAAAGTACGCAGCTCTCTTCGCAGTTCGTCGGCCTCGACATGGGATGCCCGGGTGTCGATGACCAGAATCCCCTGCTCTCCGAGCACCACGCCCACGTTCAGGTCGAGCGATTCGTAGCGCCTCCGGAATACTCCGTCGGCCAGCTCATCGAACATCAGACCGTCTGATCGACTTCGATCGGGACCTGCAATGCCTGGGCCGAGGCGAGGACATAAGCGATCCAGAGGGCGTCGGCAAGGAGCAGATGAACGAGCTGCATCCAGACAGGTACCCCGAGAGCGACATTGAGAGCGCCGGATAGGAGCATGAGCCCGACCAACAGTGGAAGTGCCTTGCCGGCCCTCGACCTCGGGGTCTCCAAACGACCCGACGCCCACCACCCGATCGAGGCGGCCACTACCGCCAGCACGGGATGGACGATGCGGAGGTCGGTGAGGAAATGTGCCTCACCCGATTCTCCGCCACCCGCCGCGGTCTTGGGAAACAACGTGTCGGCGAGGGCAGTCACCGCCCCCGTGGCGGCGAGCAGGACGATCGCCAAGCCGCCGAGCAATACCCACCGCCAGACCTCTGGGTGCGATTTGGTCGACAGCCGCCGTCCTCCCGACAACCAGAAGGCCGTCAGCGACAAGGCGGCGAGGAGAAACAGAGTGTTCACGAGATGAAGCGGGACGGCCACGACCCGGGCCAGCGATGTGTCCCCGGCCACCCACTCGGCGAGGACGATCATCGCCCCGATTAGGGCCTCTCCGACGATCGCAGCCAAGGACAACATCGCCCCGGTCCGTCCCGGCTCCCCGGGCGGAACGCGCCGCCACACCCAGACCACCAGGATCGCCACCAGGACCAAGGCAGACCCGCTCGCCGCGCGGTGCAAGAACTCGATGGCGGTGGCTCCGGACAACTCGGGGACCAACTCGCCCTGACAGGTGGGCCACGACCTGCCGCATCCAGCACCCGAGCCGGTGGCCCGGACCAGGGCACCGAGGAGGATCACCCCCACGTTGAACACGAGGGTGAACCAGGCATAACGTGCAATCCGGGTCACGCCGGGAAGATTAGAAGTCCTTCGCGATGACCACCGCCGGGTGCGATACCCTCGCCCCGCCCATGGAGATCCATCCCGACGTCCTCGCCGCCATCGGCAACACGCCCCTGATCAGACTGTCGAGGATCCACCCTCACGGCAACCTGGTGGCCAAGGTCGAGCACATGAACCCGGGTGGCTCGGTCAAAGAGCGAATCGCGGTGGCGATGATCGACGCAGCCGAGAGAGAAGGGCTCCTGCGGCCAGGCGGCACCATCGTCGAGCCGACCTCAGGCAATACAGGTGTAGGTCTTGCGCTGGTCGGGGCCGTTCGTGGCTATCGGGTGATCTGCACCGTTCCCGACAAGGTGTCCAAGGAGAAACAGGATCTCCTCCGGGCCTACGGGGTCGAAGTCGTGGTGACCCCGACCGACCTCCTTCCCGAGCACCCCGATTCGTATTACGGGGTGGCACGCCGCCTGACCGATGAGATCGAGGGGGCGTTTCACCCGGATCAATACTCGAACCCGGCCAATCCTCAGGCCCATTACGACACGACTGGCCCGGAGATATGGCAGCAGACCGGGGGGAAGTCGACGTGCTGGTCGTCGGAGTGGGCACCGGAGGCACTATCAGCGGCGCCGGCCGCTACCTCAAGGACCAGAAACCGGCTGTGCAATTGGTTGGTGTCGACCCGGAAGGCTCCATCTTCACCGCCGACAACAAGGACGAGGTGCATCAGTATTCGGTGGAGGGTGTGGGTGAGGACTTCTACCCCGAGACCGTGGACCTGGGCCTGATCGACCGTTGGATCAAGGTGAACGACGCCGACTCGTTCACCATGACCAAGAGGTTGGCCCGGGAGGAGGGCATCCTGGTCGGTGGATCCTGCGGAATGGCGGCCCACGGAGCCCTGCAGATGGCAGTGGAGGACTCCGAAGCATTGGTGGTAGTGATCCTGCCCGATTCGGGGCGGGGCTATCTCTCCAAGATCTTCAACGACGAGTGGATGGCTGAGCGAGGCTTCGACGTCTGAAATAGAAGGGCCCCCGACATGTCGAGGGCCCTTCCTTTGAAGATCAGCTATGGCATTGCTTCGGCGAGTTACGCCGCCACGAATGGACGAAGTTCGCGGTATCCAGAGCCGGGTGGTCCGAGTTTGGAGTCGCCACCTGTCCGGAAGGACGAGCGGCGGCTGCGGTCAGCGCCGCTCAGCGCTCGACCACCTCCAGAGTCCAAAGACTTTCATACAACCTAGGACCACCTCCTTTCTCTGGTGGAGACAGTCTGCCACAACTCGGGCGAATTGGTGAGCGGTTTTGAGACGCGACCCGAGGGCGGCTAGGTCGGCCTCCGGAATACATCCGGGGGGATCGGGTCTTGCTCCCGACGTCTCGTCCCCAGACCGGCCAGATACTGATTGGGGAACCTATGACCGTCATACCCGAGGTCGATGGCCGCGTTGAGCGTCCAATAGGGGTCGACGATGTGAGGACGTGCCAACAGGCAGAGATCGGCACGCCCGGCTACCAGGATGTTGTGCACGTCGTCGATGCTGGAGACTGCTCCCACCGTCATCGTGGCGATCCCTACCTCGTTGCGTATCCGATCCGAGTAGGGAGTCTGATAGAGCCGCCCGTACTCCGGGTCCGAATCGATAGTGGTCTGCCCGGTCGACACATCGATCAAGTCACAGCCCCGCTCCTTCAACTCCGCGGCGAATGCCACCGCATCGTCGCCATCGAAGCCTCCGTCGACCCAATCAGTCGCCGAGATCCGCACCGAGATCGGCTTCTCGTCGGGCCAGACATCGCGCACTGCTTCGAATACCTCGAGCGGATACCGCATCCTGTTCTCGGCCGAGCCCCCGTATTGGTCGCTTCTCTGATTGGCCAGAGGGGTGAGGAAGCTCGACAGCAGATATCCATGGGCGTAGTGAAGCTCGAGCAGATCGAATCCGGCGTGGCTCCCGAACCGGGCCGAGGCGACATGCTGGTCCCGGACGAGGTCCATGTCGGCACGGGTCATCTCCCGGGGCACCTGGCTGTCGGGTCGGTAGCGGATCGGGGAAGGCGCCATGATCTCCCAATTGCCCTCGTCCAGTGGCTCGCTGTCTCCTTCCCACATCAACTTGGTAGATCCCTTGCGCCCCGAGTGCCCGATTTGGAGCCCGATGCGGGAATTGGTGTGCGTGTGGACGAAGTCGACGATCCGGGTGAAGGCGTCCGCCTGCTCTCCGTTCCACAGACCGGTGCACCGGGGGCTGATCCTGCCCTCGGGAGACACGCAGGTCATCTCGGTCATCACCAATCCGGCGCCACCCACGGCCCGGCTACCCAGATGGACGAGGTGCCATTCATTGGGCACCCCTTCATCGGCGCTGTACTGGTCCATTGGCGAGACGACTATCCGATTCGCCAGTTCGAGGCCACGCACCCCGAACGGGTGGAACATCGGAGGCACTGTGGCCTCGACAGAGGTCGGGCAGGAATGTTCCGAGGCGGCGTACCAGGCGTCGACCCGCGACATATACCCGGGGTCACGAACCCGCAGGTTGTCGTAGGTGATCCGCTGGCTCCGGGTCAGCATGCTGAAGACGAACTGTTCTGGGTCGAGGTTGCGGTAGCGATCGGCGCCCTCGAACCAATCCCGGCTGGCCTTGGCCGCCCGTTGCAGACTCTCGACTTCGGGCCGGCGCATATCCTCGTAGCGATCGAAGGCTTGGTCCATCGAATGATCGGCGACGAGCAACCCGGCCAGGGCTATTGCGTCCTCCATGGCCAGCTTGGTGCCCGACCCCACTGAGAAATGGGCGGTGTGGATGGCGTCACCCATGAGCACGACATTGCCGTGATGCCATCGCTCACAGACGATCGTTGGGAACTGGAGCCAGCGGGAGTTGTTGCCGAGAAGGCCGAATCCGCCGAGATGGGAGGCAAAGATCTCCTCGCATCGATGTAGGGCGTAGTCGTCACTCACTCCCGGTGGGAACACTTCATGCACGGTCTTGTCGAAACCGAGAGCCGACCAGGTCTCCGGCCGCATCTCCACGATGAAGGTGCTGCCCTCGTCGCTGTACGGGTAGATGTGCGCCCACACCATGCCCGAAGGTGTGTCCTCGAAGATGAAGTTGAATTCGTCGAACACCTTTGCCGTGCCGAACCAGATGTACTTGTTGCGAGCATGTTCCAGCGACGGCGCCAGATGAGACTCCATCTCGCGCCGCACCATGCTGTTGGCGCCGTCGGCGCCAACGATCACCCCGGCCGGCGCCAGCTCCGACAGATCCTCGACCTCGGTGGAGAAGCGCAGATCGACCTCCAGCTGGCGGGCCCGATCGGTCAATGTCTCGAGGAGGGATAGACGGCTAATCGCCGCGAATCCGTGGCCCCCGGAGACGATCTCGTCACCGTCGGGATGATGGACCTTTATCCGCCCCCAGTGCCGGAAGCTCGCAGTTAGCGCCATATACGAGATCGGGTCAGCCGCCTCGAAGTTGTCCAGCGTCTCGTCACTGAAGACCACGCCGAATCCAAAGGCGTCCTGAGACGTGTTTCGCTCATAGACAGCGACGTCGATCTCGGGGCGCGTCTGTCTCAACAGAATCGACAGATAGAGACCGGCAGGTCCCCCACCGACAATGACGACGCCCTTTTCGATGCTCATGTTGGCTCTCGAGCCAACGCTAGAGGGCGCTTACAAGCGGAGCGTGTTGATGAACTCTTCCCACCAGGTGCCCACCGCCTCGACCGCATTGCTCAGCGACCAGAGGAGGATGATGGCAAGGGCGACGACGAGGACCACGGTCGCGAGGTGGCGAACCCGGTACATCTGTCGCTGCCCCTCGTCCTCCATGTAGGACGGCTCAACCACCGGCGGTGTCGGTGCCGTGATCAAGTACGGCTCGGGGGGGCTGACGTAGGCAGGTTCGTTCGAGTTTCTCATCTGGGCTGCTCCCACCGGTTCGGGTTGCGGCACCGGGTCCCGTGGGAGTGAGAACGTATCGATCGCCGGCTCTGGTTCCTCGGCGATCTCCGTTTCGCTCTCTGCTGGAAGGTGCTCCTGCATCTCGGCCTCGAGCTCGAAATCGGCATCGAGACCGGGCGCGACGGCCGCAGTTGCGGCCGTCGCTGCGATCACCGGGTCCGGGTCGATTGTCTCCTCGATCGGCTCTTCGAGCGGGAGCGGGGCCAGGCTGGCCAGAGACTGCTCGACGGTCGGATGTGCCTCCTCGGCGGGCGTCTCGACACCAGCTTTATCGAACAGGGCCCGCCCATCGATGTCGAGGATTGCGGAGAGGGCGGTGAGCACCGACGGATCGGTGGGGGTGGATACATCACGCTCCCAGCTCCTGATGGAGCTGGCAGAGCGACCCACCAGTTCCCCAAGCTGAGCCTGACTCAAGCCGATCTTGGTGCGGCGATAGCGCACCGTTCTTCCAAATGAGCGCTCGGGCATCCGGGGTTGAATAGTACCGGTGAGTGAAATTTGCTCGATAGGGGTCCGAGCCAGAGGATTCGACACAGGAGCCCTATGCTCGTCGGGCCACCGTGGAGGCGTCCGGACGCCTGGTGGGTCCCCCGGTCTTCAAAACCGGCGAGGGGTCTGATCGGCCCCTGGCGGGTTCGATTCCCGTCCGCCTCCGCCACCCCGTCTCGGGTCGTTAGAACCATTGATGGAAATGGCGCCGGACGTAGCATTTCTCACATGGAGATCGCGATAATCGCCCTTGCTGCCGTCGGGGTCGTGTTTGCCGGAATCGCCCTGAACCAGGCCAAGCCCAAGGTGCGAGCCGAACGTGTGCCCGGTCATCCCGACATCTTCGAGCTGTGGAATGAAGGCCCGGGCGACGCAGTGATCGTCCACGCCGATGTGCTGTCACCGGGGTTTCCTCGTGGCGCATCCATCGACGACGCCTTGACCGCGATACCTGGCCTGTGGGTCGATGAGCGGATCGTCCGGGACCATGGGCCATGGGCGAAAGGCGCCGCCCTCGAACCTCTTCGGCGCTTCGAGATCAGATTGCCCGCCGCGACGAGCTTGCGCATCGTCTATCGGGCAGATGGCGCCCTCGGGACGATGGCCACCGCGACCATGCTGGTCGAGGGTGGTCACTGACCCCATCCCGGGGGCAAGTGACTTTCGGCCCTCACTGGGGTCGGCTCACGGCGGTAGGTTTGGCATCAACCTGCCCACGAAAGGTGTCAACCGTGAGAAAGACCGCATCCATCGCCTCGATCGTCCTCGGAATACTGTTGGTGGTGGGTGGTATCGCCACCTGGGTCGTCGTGAGCAACACGCTCGCCGAGCAGAAGATCGTCACTTCTGATGACGCCTGTCTCCCCGGGCGAACCGTGCAGGATCCATTCACTGCTTATTGCCAAGCCGCTGTCATCCAGAAGCACACATTGGAGACCACCGGTGGCCTGACCTATGCCGAATTGGACAGGGAAGACCCGCTCCGTGAGGTTGCGATGAACTCGGCCTTCCTCCAGTCATCCCTTTTCACCTCGATTGTGGCTTTCGGTGTCGCCGCGATAGGAGTCGGCATGGGCGTGGTGTTCATCCTGATCGGGCTCGGCATCCGGGATGTGGCGGAGCGGACAACCGACCCGCCAACTCAGGTCTGATCTATCGGTTCGAATCGGATGAAGGGAGCGGTCCCGACCCACCGGTCGAGGGCCGCTCTCGACCGTTCCGGGTCTGAGCCCCAGCTCTCGGTCAGTGCCCGGTAGAGAATCCGACCCCGCTCCTCCGAGTCGGGCTCGGGAAAACCGCGAACCGAGATGTCGGCGTCCACCCCATGTTTGAGATGCAGGGTGAACTCCGGGTTGGCCACGATGTTGGCCACCCAATCGCGTTTGAAGCCTGGCCGGCCGGTGAGATAGAACTTTCCGTCGAACTGATGGAAGTAGATCTCGATCCGACGGGGCAATCCGGACTGGCGGCCGATCGTCGTGATATCGACCGTGCCTCCACGCTGGAGAGCCTCCCTGACAGCAGTGTCCATGCAGGCACCAACGAGAAGGACGGCCGGCTTGTTCCGGACAGTAACTTGCCTCTCACATGGGCCAACTGATCCAGGTCGAAGCCAGCCCGATGGGCCGGGTGGCGTTGTTCTCCACCGATCGCTCCCTCACCGGGCAGGACGGGGTCAGTCTCACCCCTGACACACCAGACGGCGAGGACGCACCACATGAGCTCGCTCGTCGTCTCTTCGACGCCGATCGGCTCGTCGACCACGTCCATGTCCTCTCCAACACTATTTCGGTGCGGCGGCGTCAGAGCTGGGATGACGAGGCGGTGGGGCGGGCCCGAGACGTGATCGCCAATCTCTTCGTCCACTACGCCAGTGGCCCGACCCCGTCCGACGCCGACGAGTTCGAGCAACTCAGAGTCGAGAACTACAACGCGACGCTGAGTCACATCAGGGCCCACAACGAGGACCTGTGGGTGATGCGGGTCACCCCCGACGAGCCCATCGACCCGTTTCTGCCCGGGCAGTACACGACCCTGGCGTTGGGCTACTGGGAGCCGAGGGCAGACGAGGCCCACGACAACCTGAAGCCCGATCAGGATCACAAAATGGCGCGCCGGTCGTATTCGGTGTCGAGCTCGATGATCGACGAGTCCGGCCAGCTTCTCCCACCGCATACCCCGGACGTCGAGTTCTACATCGTGAAGGTCAAGCCCGGCGAGGAGGAGATACCCGCCCTCACCCCCCGTCTGTTCCTCAAAGGCGAGGGCGACCGTCTCTACATGGGCCGCAAGTTCACCGGGCACTACACGCTCGAGGGAGTGAAGCCCGACGACAACATCGTCTTTCTCAGCACCGGCACCGGTGAGGCGCCCCAAAACGCCATGATCGCCGAGTTACTGCGTCGGGAGCACAAAGGCCGCATCCTCGACGTGGTGTGCGTCCGTTTCCAGTCGGACCTGGCGTACACCGAGCAACACGCGGTCCTGGTCGACCGCTATCCGTCCTATCGATACGTCACGATCACCACGAGGGAGCCGGAGAACGAGGGGAAGAAGGTCTACATCCAGGATCTGATCACGTCAGGTGAGGTGGAGAAGGAGTTGGGCGCCTCGCTCGACCCTTTCCGCACTCATGTTTTCCTCTGCGGGAACCCCGCCATGATCGGGCTGCCCAAGTGGACCGAGGAAGGGCTGGCCTTCCCCGAAACGCTCGGCGTCTGCCAACAGCTCTACGAAAAGGGCTTCACCATCGACCACCGCAAGGACCGCGGCAACGTCCACTACGAGGAGTACTGGACGGATCGCTGATAGGTGGCTACCTAGAACCTGAGGTTGCCTGCAACGCCCGCTCTCGGCGCTGGACCTCGGCGACGGCGATGGCGGTCATATTGACGACGTCGTTCACCGACGCGTCGCGTTGCATGACATGGACCGTTTTCGAAAGCCCGCTGAGAATCGGCCCGATCACCTCGGCATCGCCGAGCCTGTTGAGAAGCTTGTAGGAGGCGTTGGCGGCGGTCAGATTGGGGAACACGAGGACGTTCGCCGCCCGGCTCAGCGCCCCCCTCGGACGCCGATCGGCCAACAGCTCCGGAATGACTGCGGTGTCCGCCTGCATCTCGCCGTCGACAGGGATATCCGGTCGGGCAAGACGAAACAGCTCCACCGCACGACGCACCCGGGCCGGCTCACTGCCACCGGCCGACCCGAAGTCGGAGTAGCTGATGAAGGCGACACGAGGGCTCCGGGCGAAGTCCTCCTCCGCCGTCGTGGTGGCGGCCAGGGCGATCTCGGCGAGTTGTTCGGCGGTCGGCTCGATGTTGACCGCGCAGTCTGTGAAGAAATAGGCGGTCCCCCGCACCACCACCAGGTACACAGAGCTGACGATGGAGCGCCCCTCCTCCACCTGGAGCACCTGGAGGGCGGGCCGAATCGTTTCCGGGTAGTAGCTGCTGAGGCCGCCGATGACGGCATCGGCGGCTCCCTCGCGCACCATGAGGCACGCGTACATGGCCGGGTCCTCGGTCTGCCGTCTTGCATCCTGGAGTGACAATCCCTTGTGCCGACGAAGCTGCTCGAGAGTGAGCGCATAGCGATCCCGCTCTGCCTCCTCCCTCAGATAGTCGACCACCTCGATGCCATCCATGGAGATGCCCGCCTCCTCGGCCATGCCGTTGATGCGCCCGGCGTCTCCAAGGAGCACGACGTTGCCGATCCCCTCGTCGGTCACACGCCGGGCGGCCCGAATCATGCGGACGTCCTCGGCATGCGGATAGACGATCCTCTTCGGCTGCTCCATCGCCCTGGTGGTGATGGCGTTGATCAACCCGTGTGATGCGTTGAATCGGGTCTGCAGCGCGGAGATGTACTCGTCGAAGTCGTCGATGGGCGCACGGGCCAGGCCTTCCTCCATGGCCGCCTTGGCCACCGCGGGCGCGACCCGCCAGAGCACCCGGGGGTCGAACGGCTTGGGAATCAGATACTCGGGACCGAACTGGAGCCGGTCGAGGTCGTAGGCGCGAAGGACCGAATCGGGCACTGGTTCCTTGGCCAGTTCGGCGAGGGCATGGGTGGCGGCGATCTTCATCCCCTCGGAGACACCGCGGGCCCTGACATCGAGAGCGCCACGGAAGATGAAGGGAAAGCCGAGGACGTTGTTCACCTGGTTCGGGTAGTCGCTTCTGCCGGTAGCCATGATCACGTCGGGTCTCGCCGCCAGAGCGTCTGCGTAGCTGATCTCGGGATCGGGGTTGGCCAGCGCGAAGACGATTGGCCGATCCGCCATCGTCTGGACCATCTCCTTGGTGACGGTGTCGGCGATAGAGACGCCGATGAAGGCATCGGCGCCCACCAGAGCGTCGTCGAGAGTTCGAGCATCCGTCTCGATGGCGAATTCCCTCTTGATGTCGTTGAGGTCTTCGCGTCCGTTGTGGATCACACCGATCGAGTCGACCATGAGGATGTTCTCCGCGCTCATGCCGAGCTCGATGAAGAACCTCGCCGATGCGATGCCGGCGGCTCCCGCCCCGGCGAACACCACCTTGACCCGGGAGATGTCCCTTCCCGTCAACTCGAGGGCGTTGAGGAAGGCGGCTCCACCGATGATGGCGGTCCCGTGCTGGTCGTCGTGGAAGACAGGGATGTCGAGACGGTCCCGCAGGGTCTGCTCGATGATGAAGCATTCGGGCGCCTTGATGTCCTCGAGATTGATGCCGCCCACCGTTGGGGCCAGCATCTCGCAGAACCGGATGACATCGTCGGGCTCCGTCGCGTCGATCTCGAGGTCGAAGACATCGATGTCTGCGAAGCGCTTGAACAGGACCCCCTTGCCCTCCATGACCGGCTTGCTGGCCAGAGGCCCGATGTTGCCGAGGCCGAGCACGGCCGTCCCGTTGGACACCACAGCGACGAGGTTCCCGCGATTCGTGAACCGAAACGCGGCGTCGGCATCTTCGGCGATGACGAGGCACGGCTCGGCGACTCCCGGGGTGTAGGCGAGGCTGAGGTCAGCCTGGGTCGCGGTGGGCTTGGTCGACCGGATCGCCGTCTTGCCCGGGGTTGGCTTCTCGTGATACTCCAGAGCCTCGGAGAAAGTGGGTTTGCGAGCCATCAGACGCCCGAGCCTATTCGGGAGGAGCGATCAGGAGCGCGGCCCAGGGCCGGGGAGTTCCCCTTGACCCTTGCACATGCGAGAATTGCCGGGAGAGATGATGACTTCGAACCTTCCGATCTACCAGGACAATGGCTACAAGGTCATGGCGGGGTGGAGAGTCGGCCACGCCCCCGAGGAATCCACCACCCGCTCGGGTCTCCTCGTCCCGATCGGGACCAAGGACGGAAACGACGCCCTCACCCTCGTCGACGTCAAGACGGGCCAACGCTTCTGGGCCGTGCCTACAGGCGCATGGCGATTCATCTGGCCGTCCACCGGGAAGCCGGTCATCGCGGTGCGGGAGTCTCAGATCATCGCCGAGGAAGAGGTCGATCACGTCGGAGACGAGGGCCAATACCTCTGAGCGGCGTTAAACCCCCGTCATCGGGCGGTCCGAGCCGCCAACATCCTGCTCTCGGAGCCTCATGACCCAAGAACACGCCTCCAGACGCCGTCGTCGCCTCACTGCGACAGTCACCGATCTCGAAGTCGCCATACAGCGGGCCTTCCTGGTCGGTGTCGAGCTGCCCGGGATGTCCACCGTCGACTCCGAGCGCAGTCTGGAGGAGCTCGCTCTGCTCACCGACACCGCCGGCTCCGAGCCGGTGGATCAGGAGCTGGTCCGTCGCACCCGGATCGAACCGGCCACCTACATCGGCTCCGGCAAAGCCGAGGAGATAGCCATCCTGACCAACGCTCTCGACATCGACGTGGTCGTGTTCGACAACCAGCTCACACCCGCACAGCAGCGCAATCTCCAGAAGCTGTTCGGATGCGACGTAGTGGACCGGGAAGGCCTGATCCTCGACATATTCGCCCAGCACGCTCACACCAAAGTCGGCGCCCTCCAGGTGGAGCTGGCGATGAACCGGTACAACCTCCCCCGTCTTCGGGGTCGCGGCACCAGCCTGTCGCAGCAGGGCGCCGGTGTGCTTGCCCGCGGTCCTGGCGAGACCAAGCTCGAGACCGACCGACGTCGCATCCTCGCTCGTAACTCCAAACTCGAGCGCGAGTTGAAGGAAACGGTGAAGCACCGGGAGACCCAGCGCAAGGCGAGGAAGAAGTCGGACATCCCCCAGATATCGATCGTCGGTTACACCAACGCCGGCAAGTCCACACTGCTCAACGCCCTCACCGACGCCGACGTCCTGGTCGAGGACCGGCTCTTCGCCACGCTCGATTCGACAGTCCGCCGGCTGGAACTGCCCGACCAGCACAAGGTGCTTATTGCCGACACTGTCGGATTCGTCCGGCGTCTCCCCCATCACCTCGTTGAGGCGTTCCGGTCGACGCTGTCCGAGGTTGCCGAGGCCGACCTCCTCCTCCACGTTGTCGATGGCACCGATCCCGATCCGGCCGGGCAGATCGCCGCCGTACGTGAGGTGCTGATGGAGATCGGCGCGGCCGAGATCCCCGAGCTGATCGCCATCAACAAGGCCGACATGATCGGGGTCCAGGCACTGACTCGCCTGAACAACCTCTATCCGGATGCCGTGTTCATCTCCGCTCTGAAGGAGACGGGGCTCGAGGAGTTGTTGGAGAGGATCGGCTCATTCCTGGAGCGAGCGATGGTTTCCCTCACCCTCGAGATCCCTTACGCCCGAGGTGACCTCGTCGCAGCCGTCCATCGTGTGGGCGAGGTGATCGAGGAGAAGCACGACGACAACGGGATGATCCTCGAGGTGAGGGTCCCCGAGACCGCCCGCGCCCAGTTCGCCCCCTTCAGTCGCTGAACGCCAGCGCTGCGGCGCCCACGATCCCGGCATTGTTGGCCAGAGCCGCCCTGGTCGTCTTGACGTCGTCGAAGGTGACGTGCGTGGCGAACTCATCCCAGAATTTGGAGATACCGCCCCCGATCACGATCAGATCAGGTGTGAACACCTCATTGGCCAGGATTATGAACTCGCGGGCTCGCTTCCCCCATTCGTCCCAGCTCAGGTTCTCCGCCCGCCTCGATTTCGCCGAGTAGCGCTTTTCTGCAGGTCGGACACCGCCAAGCTCGAGTTGGCCCAGCTCGATGTTGGGCATGACCTTCCCGTCGACGATGAGGGCACTTCCGATCCCGGTGCCGAAGGTGAGGACCAAGACCTTCCCGCTCACGCCCTTGGCGGCGCCGTAACGCACCTCCGCCAGCCCTGCGGCGTCGGCGTCATTGATCATCACGATCTCCCGACCAACGGTGGTCTCGAAGAGCTCGAGTGCGTTGACACCGACCCACGACTTGTCGATGTTGTTGGCGGTGGTCACCCAGCCCTGCTTCATCACCGAGGGAAAGCCCAGACCGATGCGGCCGGAGGCTTCCAGTTGGTCGACCAGCTCTTTGACCGCGGCCGCCACGGCCGGTGGCGTGGAAGGCTCGGGGGTGTCCACCCGAAGACGGTCACTGACCAGCTCACCTACCTCCACGTCGACCACGCCGGCCTTCACGCCAGACCCACCCACGTCGACGCCGATCCTGGTTGTCACGGCGGGCGAGACTAGTGGTCGTCCCGTGTGCAGCCGACCACCTCCCGGGTGCCTGTCTGCACACAGGATGCTCACACAAGTCCCGTGTGCAGCTGGCCACCTCCAGAGGGGTTGCCTGCACACAAGCTCGCTTATCACCGCTGGCTACCCTCGGATTCCGATGAGTGGTCAGGCGGATATCGCGGTAGCCGGGCTCGGTGTGATGGGGGCAAACCTCGCCCTGAATCTCGCCGACAACGGACACGTGGTCGCTGCCTACAACAGGACAACATCGGTCACCGACGCGTTCATGTCCGGCGAGGCCGGGGAACTAGGTGTCCTCCCTGCCAACTCGATCGAGGAGATGGTGGGGATGCTGAGCCGGCCGCGTGTGGTCCTCATCATGGTGACGGCGGGAAAACCGGTGGACGCGGTGATCGACAGCCTCCTCGATCACATGGAAGAGGGTGACATCATCATCGACGGTGGGAACTCGCTGTACTCCGACACCGACCGTCGCCAGGCCGTACGTCGAGTCCCGAGGTCTTCTCTATCTCGGAATTGGCGTCTCCGGCGGCGAGGAAGGGGCACGTCACGGACCGTCGATCATGCCGGGCGGGAGCAGAAAGGCGTGGGAGCACGTCGAGCCCATGCTCAAGTCCATCGCGGCCAAGGCCCCTGACGGCAAGCCCTGCTGTGAGTGGATCGGAACCGGCGGAGCCGGCCATTTCGTCAAGATGGTGCACAACGGCATCGAATACGGCGACATGCAGGTCATCGCCGAGGCCTACGACCTGATGCGACGGGGCATGGGGATGAGCCCTGCGGAGATGTCCAAGGTCTTCGCCCGCTGGGACGAGGGCCGTCTCCGCTCCTATCTCATCGAGATCACCAGCGACATCCTGGCCGCAGAGCTCGATGGACAGCCCATCGTCGATGTGATCCTCGACGCCGCCGGACAGAAGGGAACCGGTAAGTGGACAGTCATCTCGTCGTTGGACCTCGGCCAGCCGACGACACTCGTGGCCGAGGCCGTCTATGCCCGGATCGTCAGCTCTGATCCCGACGCCCGAAAACGGGCCGCCGCCATCTACGCCGGTGGCTCTGGAACGCTCGGGGCGGTGACGCCCGACGACGTGGAGAGCGCCCTCTACGCCTCGAAGATCATCTCCTATGCCCAGGGATTCCGGCTGATGCGAGCGGCCTCCGACGAAAACGGCTGGGATCTCGACCTGGCAACGATCGCCTCGATCTGGCGAGCAGGATGCATCATCCGAGCGGTGTTCCTGGAGGACATCACCGCCGCCTTCCTCAGGGACCCGGCGCTCCCGGACATGATCGAGGACGACTTCTTCTCGGGCGCCCTCGATGAGGCGGAGACTTCCTGGCGGGCGGTGGTAGCCGGAGCCGCCATGTCCGGCATCCCTGCCCCCGCCTACTCCAGCGCCCTGTCCTATTTCGACGGGATGCGGTCAGAACGGCTACCCGCCAATCTGATCCAGGCGCAGCGGGACTTCTTCGGGGCTCACACCTTCGAACGCGTCGATCACGCTCGGGGCGAGTTCTTCCATCACGGGTGGTGAGCCGTCAGAGCGGCGGCGTGCCGGGGACGGCGATTCGCTCCCCGGTCTCGAAGCCAGGATCGGCCTCGTCGGCTTCCTCTACATGCTGGCGCCGGATCCCCATGGTGAACAGGATCGCGTCCAGATAGGGGACCGAGATGGCGGTGTCCGCCTTCTCCTTGACCACGGGCCTGGCATTGAAAGCGATGCCCAGCCCGGCTGTGGCCAGCATGTCGAGGTCGTTGGCCCCGTCCCCGACCGCCACGACCTGGGACAGGGGTATGCCCTCGGCTTCGGCGACGGATCTGAGGAACGCCGCCTTGCGCGGGCCATCGACGATCTCGCCGGCGAGCTGACCGGTGAGGAACCCGTCCTTGTCCTCCAAAGTGTTGGAGAGGGAGTAGTCGATGCCGAGGTCGGCGGCGAGGACATCGGTGAACCGGGTGAATCCGGCCGAGACGATGGCGGTGACCAAGCCGAGCCGCTTCAGGGTGCGGACGAATGTGCGCGCCCCACTGGTCAGGGTGATGTTCTCGTGGACCCTGGTGATTGCGGTCTGGTCGAGGCCCTTGAGCAGGCTAACTCGCTCCCGCAACGACTCCTCGAAGTCGATCGCCCCGTTCAGGGCGAGATTGGTGAGTTCGGCGCATCGCTCCTCGGCGCCCGCCTCCCTAGCGAGGAGATTGATGACCTCTTCCTGGATCAGGGTCGAGTCCACGTCCATGATCACCATCCGCTTGCCACGACGCTCCAGACCGTCGCGCTGGATGGCGACGTCGATCGGGCGCTCCGCGGCCGCCCGCACCAGGTTCTCCCGCATCCGGTCCAGATTCCCGTTGCCGACCAGGAGCTCATAGCTCACCACCGGGTAGCGGGAAAGCCGGTAGATTCGATCGATGTTCCCGCCGGCGTCGGCGATCGCCGCGGCCACGGATCCGAAGTCTTCCGGGCCCACCCCCATGCCGATCACCGTCACCACCGACATCGGGCGGGTCGGGGTCGGGGTGTCGTCTACCTTCTCGAACTCGACATTCAGGCCGCGCTCCCAACCGAAGAAGAGAAGATCTCTGATCGTGGCCCGCTCGCCAGAGACCCCGATGAGCACGTTGAGGGTCAGCCGGCCACGGACCACAATCTGCTCGACGTCGTAGATCTCGACCTGGGCCTCGGCCAGGACCGCCATCAGCCCGGCGGAGATCCCCGGCCCATCTGGTCCATGGACCGCGACAAGGATCGTCGAGTGTTCAGTCACAGGGCTTCAGGGTAAAGGTCTCAATGCCTTGAACAAGGTCAGGCCGTTAGCATCTGCCGCGTCCACCGTTGATTGGGGAGGCTTCCAAATTGTCTGAGAATCCGTTCCGTTTGCCCCGAAGTGCAATACCCGTCCATTACGACCTCCGTCTCGAACCTGATCTGGGCACGTTCACCTTTGACGGAGAGGTCTCGATTCGGATCGGCGTCACGGAGACCCTCGATCACATCGTCCTCAATGCCGCCGAGATCGATATCAAGACCATGACCCTCAGCGGCGAAGACGGCGAGACCGCCGTCACCGGGGTCACGTACGACGATGACTACTCCAGGGCCACGTTGACCCTGGAGTACCCCGTGGCCCCCGGCACGTACACCCTCGGCATCACCTATACCGGGATCATCAACGACCAGCTACGGGGGCTTCTACAGGTCGATCTACAAGGACGAGGACGGGGCCGAGCACGTGATCGCCACCTCGCAGTGCCAGGCCACCGACGCCCGTCGCGTCCTCCCATGCTGGGACGAGCCGGACTTGAAGGCCACATTCAAGACAACGATGGTCGTTGCCGACGGGTTGGAGGTCTACGCCAACGGCGCCGAGATGTCCCGGACCACCCTCGACGACGGCAGGGTTCGCTTCGAGTTCACCGAGACCATGAAGATGTCCACCTACCTGCTGGCCTTCATCGTGGGTCCCTTCGAGGCAACGGAGCCTGTCACCAGCAAAGGCACCCCGACACGGATCATCGTTCCCAAGGGAAATCTCCATCTCGCCGACCTGGCACTGGAGAACGCTGTCTTTTGCTTCGAGTATCTCTCCGACTACTACGGAATCCCCTATCCCGAGCAGAAGCTGGATCACATCGCGATCCCGGATTTTGCGGCCGGCGCCATGGAGAACGTCGGGCTAATCACGTATCGCGACGCTTACCTGGTCCTGGATAAGGCGAAGGCGAGCCAGAGCGAGCTGCAGGGCTGTCTCGACGTGATCGGGCACGAGATCGCACATCAGTGGTTCGGCAACCTGGTCACCATGCGCTGGTGGGAGGGCGCCTGGCTCAACGAGGCATTCGCCAGCTTCATGGAGCTCAAAGCGACGGATGCAAGGAAGCCGGATTGGAAGCGGTGGCTCGCCTTCGCCAATCTCGAAGTCCCCTGGGCCATGGGCACCGACCAGCTGGCGACCACGCGGCCCATCGAGTTCGAAGTGAACTCGCCGGCGGAGGTGGACGAGATGTTCGACGCCATCACCTATGGCAAGGGCTCGGCAGTTCTCAGGATGATCGAGCAGTTCATCGGCGAAGAGGAGTTCCGCACCGGCGTCGGCAACTATCTGCGAAAGCACCAGTACGCCAATACTGTCACCAGTGATCTCTGGGAGGGTCTCGACGGCGCATCCGACTGGCCGGTCGGAGAGATCATGGACACCTGGGTGTACCAGAAGGGCTTCCCACAGATCGACGTCAGGGTGGTGCCCGAGGGGATCCATCTCAGCCAGCGCCGCTTCCTGGCCATACCGGACGAGACCGACTCCACCATCTGGGACGTCCCCATCCAGCTGCGTGGCGTGGCCGGCGGCGAGCCCTTCGAGACGAAGGTTCTCCTCACCGAGGACGAAACCGTCGTCCCGATCGAAGGCCCGTTCGACCTCGTGGTCGCCAACGCCGGTGGTCACGGGTTCTACCGGACCCGCTACTCCGAGGAACTGTTCACCGGCCTGCTGGGCCAACTCGACACGCTCGGCGACATCGAGCGACACAGCCTCGTGTCCGACACGTGGGCCATGGTCCGCTCGGCTCAAGTCCCGGCATCCGCGTTCCTCGACCTCGTCGGAAAGTTCAGCGACGAGACCGAGCACGCGATTTGGTCGGTCATCATCGGAGGGCTCCGGTCACTGGAGCACCATGCCCTGGACGAGCAGACCCGGCCCGCGTTCGAGGCCTTCGTCCGCGACCTGGTCGGCCCGGTCCTCGACCGTCTCGGTTGGGAGGGATCAGGGGAAGAGAGCGACCTCACCCGCAAGCTGCGGGGCGATGTGATCGCCACGCTTGGCATTCTGGGCAACGAGCCCACGACTGTGGAGAAGGCGCGGGAGCTGGCCGGTGACGTTCTCGACGGCGCCCAGTTCGATCCCGAGGTGTGCACCGCCGCCCTGTCCGTGTACTCGCACCATGGCGGGAGCGAGGAGTACGACGCGCTGTGGGCCGCCTATCACAAGACCAACGCGCCGGCCGAGAAGGTCCGCTATCTCCGCTCCGTGGCCGGGGTCGAAGTGGAGGAGCTGGCGCTATCGACCATGGAGAAGATCGTGGACGGTGACATCAGGACCCAGGACGGGTTCTGGGTCTTCGCCCGCCTCCTGTCAGGTGACGCCGGGCCCACCGTTTGGCAGAGCGCCCGAACCAGGTGGGACGAGGTGCTGGCGGTGATGCCAGGCATGACCAAGAGACGGGTGGTGGAGGGACTCCCCGCCCTGTCTCAGCCAGAAGTCGCAGCCGACGTCAAGACCTTCTTCGCCGAGCACCCGATCCCTGAGGCCGCCCGGTTCCTCACCCAGAATCTCGAGCTCCTCGACACCAACGTCCTGCTCCGCGAGCGGGAGACAACGGTGGTCGCCGAGTATTTCAAGACGCGTACCTGAGGTACGTGGGGCCATATGGCCCTACGCCGACTGAGAAAAGCGGCCCCGAAGGGCCACTTTTCTCGCACAACGTAGGTAGGACTACTTGAGCTCGACGCTGGCGCCGGCGCCCTCGAGGACCTCCTTGGCCTTGTCGGCGGTCTCCTTGTCGACGGCCTCGAGCACATTGGCCGGGGCACCGTCCACGAGATCCTTCGCCTCCTTGAGGCCGAGGCTGGTGAGCGAGCGAACCTCCTTGATGACCTGGATCTTCTGAGCGCCGGCCGCAGTGAGGACGACATCGAACTCATCCTGCTCCTCCGCGGCAGCGGCGGCACCACCGTCGCCACCGGCGGCGGGGGCAGCAGCGACGGCCACCGGGGCGGCGGCGGTCACTTCGAACTTCTCCTCGAAGGCATCGAGGAACTCTTTGAGCTCGAGGACGGTCATGCCCTCGAAGGTTGCGATCAGCTCATCCGTGCTGAGCTTGGTCTTGGCGGCCATTTCTCACTCCTCCTCGGCCGAGACGGCCGTTTCGGTTTCAACGGGCTCCTCCGCAGGCAGGGTGGCGGTCGATTCGCCTCCTGCCGGTGCGAGCTCGCCCGACTCTTTCTTTTCCAGAAGCTGTTGGAACATCGATGCGGCGCTCCGATTGAATGACGAGAACAACCCAGCCGCTTGTATGAGAGGTGCCTTGGCAGCGCCTGCGATCTTCGCCAGCAGCACGTCGCGCGGCTCGATCTCGGCCAGCCGGGAGACTTCCTCGGGGCCGAGGATGTTCCCCGAGAGCACGCCGGCCTTCAGGATGAAGACCTCATGCGTCTTGGAGAAGTCCTTGAGGGCCTTCGCCGTGGCAACAGGGTCGCTCTTGGCGAACGCGAGCGCGGTCGGCCCGAGCAGGTGCTCGTCGAGACCTGTGATCCCCGCGTCGCCTGCGGCGAGCCGGGCCAGGGTCATCTTCACGACCTTGTACTCGGCGCCGCTGGCGCGCAGGCTCGCCCGCAACTCCTGGACCGCCTTCACGGACAAGCCGCGATACTCGGTCAGGAAGACAGCTTCGGATCCCTCGAGACTCTCTTTGATTTCGGCAACAGCCTGGACCTTTTCTGGTCTTGGCATTCGCTCCTCCGGTCGGTAGACAACAAAACCCCTCGACATCAGACGAGGGGCTCGCGAAGAGCGACCTGCGTTGGCGGGAGAGTCCCATTGAGCCCGAGGGCACCGACGGTCTGGGGCCGAGGTATTGGAGTTGCGAAACGAATTGTACCGGACGCCTGACGCTCGGCAATTCGATCGGCGGCGACCCGCTTGGTGGGTATCGTCGGCACGATGTTGAGTTCGCCGAGCGGCCACGCGCCATCTGGGGACGCTCTGATCGCATATTGGGAGACCGGGGAAGGCAGGCCCGTCATCTTCATCCACGCCGGAGTCGCCGACAGCCGGATGTGGAGTCATCAATTGGACGATGTACCGCCCGGTTTTCGATACGTGAGCCTCGATCTCCGGGGTCACGGGGCGACCGCCCTCACCGAGGCCCGTTTCTCCAATCACGAGGACGTCCTGGCTGTGATGGACCACCTCGACATCGAAGCCGCCGTGGTCGTCGGGTGTTCGATGGGTGGCGGGACCGCCTTCGACGTCGCACTTGCCTCCCCCGAGCGGGTATCAGGTCTCGTGGTGATCGGAACCGGGGCGCCCGGGTTCGATGTCGACGACTACGAGCCGCCACAGTGGCCTGAGATCCTGAAGGCGTACGAGGGGGGCGACATCGGCCGGGTGGCCGAGCTGGAGGCAGAGGTCTGGGTGATCGGGTACGGGCGAGACCGCGAGGAAGTCGACCCGAGTGTCATCGACCTCTTCATCGACATGGACCAGAGGATCCTGCCGATCGAGGAGGGTCGGGACGAGCTACTCATCCCTCTCGATCCGCCCCGTGCCGAGCGGTGGGCGGAGATCACACAACCGACGCTGGTCATGGTCGGCGAGCACGACCTCCCCGATTGCCGTCAATCGGCGGAACTCCTGGCGGGAGCGCTCAGTCATCACGAGCCGATCGTGGTGCCCGGCGCGGCCCATCTGCCGAGCCTGGAGCAGCCGGAGGAGTTCAATCGCGCCTTGATCGGATTCCTTCAGGGTTTCTCTGTCTGAAAAGCGCGCATATATGGCCCGACGTACCTCAGGTAAGCGGAGGATTTCCAGATTCTCCCTGGACACCCCTCCCGGCCCGCGCGACACTATTGACATTGAGAACAGGGGGTCTCCGTGTGACCCGGGTGGGTTCCCTGACCGCCCCCACCCGCACTTCGGGCCCCAAATAACCTGAGGGTCGCGTAACCGACAGTTGAGACCAGCCCCTACCCTGGTCCACAGACGAGTCGTCGGAAGCGTGCGGACGGTGGACCTGGCAGCCGAAGCCCTCTAAGCCCAAGGGAAATCCGAAGCGCGGAGATCCCCCCTGTTTCATGAGAAGAGCCCCCGCTGTCGGGGGCTTTTCTGTTCTGAGTACCTAGTACCGCGGTGGCTCAGCCAGCCGCTTTCGCGAAGTCCTCGAGACTGCCCACGTCGACCTTGACCCCGGGTCCCATCGTCGACGACAGAGTCATGTGACGGAGGTACCGACCCTTGGCCGCTGCCGGCTTGGCCCTGATCAGCTCCGAGGAGAGGGCGGCCAGGTTGGACGACAACTGATCGACACCGAACGAGACCTTGCCGACCGAGACGTGGACGTTCCCGTAGCGGTCGTTGCGATACTCGATACGCCCCGCCTTGAACTCGGATACGGCCTTGGCGACGTCCGGTGTGACCGTCCCGGCCTTGGGGTTGGGCATCAGGCCGCGCGGCCCGAGGATCTTCCCCAGCTTGCCCACCTCCGCCATCATGTCGGGGGTCGCGATAGCGACGTCGAAATCGAGCTCACCGCCGGCCTGGAGCTTCTCCACCAGCTCCTTGCCACCGACGACGTCGGCGCCGGCCTCGGTGGCTTCCTTCTCCCGGTCCGACGGTGCGAAGACGGCCACCCTGACGTCCTTGCCTGTCCCGTGAGGGAGCGAGACCGTGCCACGGACGAGCTGGTCAGCTTTCTTGGGGTCGATCCCGAGCCCGAACACCGCCTCGACGGTCTCATCGAACTTGGCGGGAGCCAGCGTCTTCACCAGCTCGACAGCCTCTTCGGGGCCGTACGGGGTCTGCTTGTCGTACCGCATCGCGGCCTCGCGGTACTTCTTGCCATGTTTGGCCATTGTCTCTCCTTGTGGTCCAGGCGGCCTGACGGCCTCCCACTTCCAGGTCAGCCGACGTCAGTCGGCTGACCGTGATTCCCATCGATCGGGCGGTGCCCTCGACGATCTTCATTGCGCCCTCGATGTCGACCGCATTCAGATCGGGCATCTTGGTCTCGGCGATCTCCTTGACCTGAGCCCTCGTCACCTTGCCGACCTTCACCTTGTTCGGCTCACCGGAGCCTTTGTCCACCCGGGCGGCCTGACGGAGCAGGGCGGCCGCGGGCGGCGTCTTCATCACGAAGTCGAACGACCGGTCCTCGTAGATCGAGATCTCGACCGGGATGATCTGGCCCCGCTGGTTGGCGGTGGCGTCGTTGTAGGCCTTCACGAAGTCCATCAGGTTGACCCCGTGCGGACCCAATGCCGTGCCGACCGGTGGGGCCGGCGTGGCCTGCCCGGCGGGCAGCTGCAATTTGAGCGTGGTTACAAGTCGTCTGCGTCCCATGTTTTCTTCTTCTCCAAGTACCTAATACCAAGTACCAAGTACTCAGCTCTTCTGGATGTCCTCGAAACCGAGCTCGACCGGTGTGTCCCGACCGAAGATGTTTACGAGGACCACGATCTTCTGCTGGTCGATGTTCATGTCCTCGATGACCCCGTTGAAGTCGGCGAATGGACCGGTGACCACCCGCACCTGCTCTCCGACCTCCCACTCGGGCTTGAAGCGGGGCTTGGACTTCTCCTCTTCCTCCTGGACGCCGAGGAACCGCTCGACCTCCCTCCGGGAGAGGGGCGTCGGCTTCTCCGCGTTGCCGGCAACGAACCCGGTGACGCCGGGAGTGTTGCGGACCGCGTACCAGGAGTCGTCGTCGAGCGTCATCCGAACGAGGATGTAACCGGGGAACACCTTCTTCGAGACGGTCTGCTTCTTCCCGCCCTTGAACTCGACCATGTCCTCCATCGGGATGTGGACCTCGAAAATCCGGTCCTCCATGTGCATCGACTGGATCCGGGTCTCGAGGTTGGCCTTGACCTTGTTCTCGTATCCCGAGTAGGAGTGGATGACATACCAGTCGCCCGGCATGTCGTAGGGGCTGGCCGAAATCTCGGCGCGGCCTCATCGCCCTCGACGTCGACCCCGTCAATGGCTTCGGTGGCCTCTACCGCGACATCTTCATCGACGGCGGGCTCATCGGCAGCCACCGGCTCGATCTCGACGTCGCCCTCATTGGCTTCGGCCTCGTCTTCGGCGACATCTTCCTTGCCGGCAGGCTCATCGACTTCATCGACGGCGGGCTCGTCGACCGGCACCGGCTCGATCTCGACGGTGTCCACCTCGGTCGTGTCGAGCTCGACCTCGGGGGCATCCACCTCGGTCTCTACGACGGGCGTGGCGTCGTCCCCGGCGTCATCCGCGACATCGGTGTCCACGTCCGGGGTCTCCATCTCGGCGGTCTCCAGATCTGGCATCAGGATCTTGCCACCAGCCAGAACACGAACTCTTTCATGACGATGTCCAGCCCAAAGATCACCGCGGTCAAAACGGTCGAGGTGATGACGGTGACGGCAGTGAACGCGACCATCTGCTCGCGAGTGGGCCAGGTCACCTTGCGCAGCTCCTGACGGACCTCGTGCAGATACTCACGGATCCGCGCGAAGAACGACTTACGCTCGGTGGCAGCCGGCTTGCCCTGGATGGCAGCGGCACGACGACTGGCCTTGTCCTTGCCAGTGTCGCCTTTCTTCTGCAGACGCTCCTCGCGTTCCTGCATTCGGCGCATTTCTCGGTTCATAGTTCTTCCAGATCGTATCCACGGACAAAGGCTGGCAGGGGCGGAGGGACTCGAACCCCCAACCTCCGGTTTTGGAGACCGGCGCTCTACCAATTCGAGCTACACCCCTAGGGGGTTCGCGGGATGACAAAGTATAAGGGAAGGGCGCTGGTGTGGAAACTCCGGGGTCGCAATGCCAGACTCCGATGATGGCGGTCCTGGAGATGGTCACGATCGTCGTCGACGACTATGACGCAGCCATCGAGTTCTTCGTTGGCGTCCTCGAGTTCGAGCTGGTCGAGGATTCGCCTTCGCTTACCAACGACGGTCGCCCAAAGCGATGGGTCGTGGTGCGACCTCATGGAGCCGAGACCGGAATCCTGTTGGCTCGCGCCGATGGACACCATCAGGGACTCGCCGTAGGGAACCAGGTCGCGGGACGCGTCGGCTTCTTCCTCAGAGTCGAGGACTTCGGAGCGGCCTACGACCGGATGGTGAGCGCTGGTGTCGAGTTCGTCACAGAACCACGAACCGAGTCATACGGGCGGGTGGCAGTGTTCACCGACCTATGCGGCAACCGCTGGGACCTTCTTGGACCCGATTGAGCACCGAAGCGCAGGAGATCCCCATGTCGGATGAAGGCACACCGAGCGTCAGACTCCCCCCTCGCTGGTTTGTTCGAACGGCGTGGGTGGTTCACCGCGCCCTCTACCGAGTCACGCGTGGCCGCGTCGGTTTGTGGCGGCCCAAGCCCGACAAGTGGGGCACGATGCGTCTCACCACCACCGGGCGCCGCACCGGTCAGGAGCGGACCGTGATACTCGGCTACTTCGAGGACGGCCCGAACGTGGTCACCATGGCGATGAACGGCTGGGCTGATGACGAGCCCGCCTGGTGGCTCAACCTCCAAACGAATCCGGAGGCCGACCTCGACCTGCCTGACGGCAGGCGCATGGTCAGAGGTAGGGCCGCCGAAGGTGAAGAGAGGTCACGCTTGTGGGATCGGTGGCGGGAGATCGACTCGAGGCTGGATGACTTTGCGGCGCTCCGCTCCCGAGAGACCGCAGTGGTGATCCTCGAGCCATTGGCCGACGATCCTGAAGCCTGATCGCCTCCTCGGCCGTCCTCAGACGACGGCGGCGAACGCCCGGACCGGGAAGGTCCCGAACCCGCTCACCTTTGGCGGGACCGCATAGAACCGGAACTCGCGCCCGACCAGTTGCCCGAGATTGGTGAGGTGCTCGACCACCTGGATCCCGGCCGCGAGCAGACCGGTGTGGGCAGCCCGTTCCCCGCCCCGTGTGTCGTCGATGTTGACCGAGTCGATGCCTACCAGCACTGAGCCTCCGTCGACGAGGGCGTCGACGAGTTCGGGTGAGACGAAGGAATGGCTCGGATCACCGTAGGCATCGGTGCCCCAGTGCCGGTCCCACCCCGTGGCGAACAAGACCGCCTTGCCGGTTAGATCCAGACCATTCACTACCTCGGGGCCGATCTCGGGGCCGGGAGCATCAATACAGACTCCGGGCAGGTCGGCGACGTCGTCCAGTGCTAGTCCGGATAGATCGGAGCCGCCCTCGAATCGATGGAAGGGGGTGTCGAGATAGGTGCCTGTGTTCCCGACCATGTCGATCCGCCCGATGAGGAACTCGGTGCCGGGCGCATAGTTCGCCTTGGAGTCGATGCGGGAGAGATGATCCGAGATCACCGGGCCGGGGAGACCGGGATAGGTGATCATCCCGTCATCGATTGTGTGCGAGAGGTCGATGAGACGTGCCATCGCCTCAGCGTATCTTCACACCTTGGTCGTCAGCTCCTCAGCGATACCGATGGCCCACCCGCGGATCTCCTCCCAGTCTCGGAAGTCGCCATCGGAGACCTTGAACGCCGCCACGATGGCTTTCTCCGCGAACCCGAGAACCCCCTTGTCGAGCTTTCCGGCAAACACTGCATGTCCCCGCGCCCCGGTCGCCTCGATGAGCGGGGCGACATCGACCGGATCCTCCTCCGGCTTGGGAGGATCCCCGATTGGACCGCTGGAGAACAACCACACGGGGCGATCGAGAAGCTCGGGAGCAAGGCGATGGGCCATCTTCTTCAGCGAGGTCATCCAATGCCCCGCGTATACGGCGCTCCCCATGATGACCGCGTCGTAACGATGCAGAGAGATGACGTCCTCAGGAGGGAGAGCACCGATCTCGATCCCCTGCTCCACGAGAACCTCGCCGATGAACCGGCCTATCTCCTCAGTGGAACCATGTTTGCTGGCCGTCGTGACCAACACTCTCATCAGCTCTCGCTTTCTATCGATCTGCTGACAGGTATAGATCGGCACTGCCCGTCTAACCAGGGCCGAAGGCCCCTAGCGTCAGGATTGGGTGCGTGGGCGAAGACGCCAGATGAGGACCGCGGCGGCCATCGAGAGGACTGCGGCCGACACTGCGACCGGCGTGCGCCAGGAGCGGGCCACGGCCAGGTCCCCTTCCAGCGCCGACATGACACGCCATTCGAGATCGAGCGGCGCATCGAATGTCTCGTTCGACATGGCCGCCAGCTCTCGGGCGGTGCGCGCCATCGCTGCGTGCCGTGCCTGGCACTTGAGACACTCATCGGCATGGGCACGGAACGGCCGCGCAACCGGTGTGCCTTCTACGGCGCTGTTGGCAACGAATGGCGCGGCGACCTCGCAGAGGACGTTCATGCCGACTGCTCCAACTGGCGGGCGAGCCGTGCCCTCGCCCGATGCAGACGCACTTTGGCTGCGGAGACCGAGATGCCCATGGCCTCGGCGATCTCGGCATGGGACCAGTCGTAGACGTCTTTCAGCACAACCACCTGACGTTGCGGCTCGGGCAGCGAGTCGAGAGCGCGGCGCAGCCGGCCACGAAGCTCGAGGATCTCTCCGGCCATCTCCGGATGGTCGGCCCCCATTGGGGCGGCGACGTCGATGAAATCGTCCAGTGGCGGCCCACTGTGCCGGCGGGCTCGTCTGCGCTGCGTCCAGGCGGTGTTGACCGTGATGCGGTGCAGCCAGGTCGACAATGCCGCGTCGCCCCGGAAGTTGGGCAGCGCCTTCCACGCCCGGATCAGTGCCTCCTGGGCGATATCGGCCGCCAGATGCGGGTCGCCAACGAGTCTTCGCGCCAACGTGTAGACCTCGTCTCCATGCTCACGAACCAGGGCGCCAAAGGCGGCTCGGTCGCCGGCCTGCGCCCGGGCAATGAGCTCTTTCTCCTTGTCGCGTTCGACCCTGGCCATGTCCATGTGGTTACTGCCCCGTCAACTCGATTCGAGCACTCACATACTCGGCGTCGGCGTCGCTGACCGCAACAACCAACGCATCTCCGCTCTCCTCGACCTCCACCGAAACCGGTGTCGCCGGGAGCAGCGGGTTGCGAAATCGGACTTTCGCCGAGCGGAGCGGTGCGTCGCCAGGGCGAAGTCTCGAGGCGGCAGCCAGGGCCCATGCGGCCTGGAGCAGACCGTGGGCGACCACCCCGGGAAGCCCGGCAGCAACCGCGGCGTCGTGGTCCCAATGGATCGGGTTCCAGTCGCGGGTGGCGGCGGCATACCTGACCAGATCGGCTCTCGATACGCTCATCTGGCCGCCGCCCGGGCTCCCGTCGTCCTCCGGGGCTGGTTCTGCCCGCTCGGCGACCGGGTCGGGATCGGCGATCGTCGGAGACCAGGAACAGCGAGGTGGCGTCGGCCACCGGGCCGATGTTGTCGACCACCTCGACATCGAAATCGACGAAGGCGACGCCGCCGCGTTCTCTGACCCGGCTCACCCTGCCGGTCACGTCCATCTCGGACTCGATGCCGATACGTCGATGCCAGGTGAAGGTCTGCTCGCCATGGATCACCGACCGGTCGGAGAGTTGGCGGAGCAAGTCGGAGGCCACGACAAATAGCAGCGTGGCCATGAACCCGGGAGGTGCAGCGTCCTCCCAACGGTTCGGGTCATCGCCGGTTACCCGGACGAAATCGTTGACGTTCTCGACACAGACACGGAAATGATGAGGGCCGATGGGCTGGTCGACGAGGTCGGACGGGTTCAAGTGTTTCACGGTAACGCGGTGATCCAGCCGCAACTGCCCGGACCGATCGGGTATGGTCGGGCCGGGACCGGGTTGGGAGAGCGTGACTGGAGGTACATGAGACGCTCTCTCCGAAGACTTGTCGTGCTGGCAAGTGTCTTCGCCCTGCTCGGAGCGACCGTGCCGGTGGCCACTGCCGCCCCGGCAGCGTGCGAGAACAGGAACAACAACACAATCGCCAAGCTGCTCGAGTGTGTGGACGTCGAAGGGCGTCCGGGAGCACCAGGCGGCATTCCAGGCGATCGCCGACTGCCAACGGCGGCACTCAGGCCTCGGGCACTCCGGGTTACGACGCCTCGGTCGACTACGTGGTCGAGCGGATGGAGGCCGCCGGCTACGACGTATCGACCCAGGAGTTCGTCTTCCAGACGTTCATCAATCCGGCCCCGCCGGTGTTGGAGCAAGTGGCGCCGCCCACGGGGGCGGGCCCGATCGTCAACAACATCATGACCTACTCGGGAAGCGGCAATGTGACCGCCAACGTGACCGTCGTGCCGGCCGCCACGGACCGCGTCACTCCGGGATGTGAGGCGACTGATTTCCCGGTGTCCACCGGCGGGGACCATCGCCCTGATCAGCCGTGGGTACTTGCCCCTTTGCCCTCAAGGCGACCAACGCCTTCAACGCGGGGGCAGTCGGTGTCGTCATCTACAACAACGCGCCAGGTCCGATCAATGGGACTCTTGGAAACGGGTTCACCCTCGAACCTCCCAGTCACCTCGGTCACCCAGGAGGTTGGGCTGCAGTTGGCCGGGACAGCTGGTCTGGTGCTGCATCTGGTGACCTCGACCTTCCGCGGCCAGGCCACCACGTCCAATGTCTTCGCAGAGAAGACGGGGAAGAACGCGGACAACGTGGTCATCGCCGGCGGGCATCTCGACTCAGTCGACGCCGGGCCCGGCATCAACGACAACGGGTCGGGGTCAGCTGCCCTGCTCGAGGTCGCCGAGCAAATGGCCAAGGTCAAGCCGCAGAACACGCTCCGATTCGCCTGGTGGGGGGCGGAGGAGGCGAGTCTGGTTGGCTCCACCTACTACGTCACCAACCTCAGTCAGGCGGAGCGGGACAAGATCGCGCTCTATCTGAACTTCGACATGGTGGGCTCGCCCAACCATGTGTTCTTCATCTACGACGGGGACAATTCCGATGGCGTCGGTGCCCCAGCCGGCCCGCCCGGGTCGGCCCAGATCGAGAAGAAGTTCGAGGAGTTCTTCAATTCCCGCGGCATCCCGTTCAAGGGCACCGACTTCAGCGGACGATCCGACTACGGACCGTTCATCGCAGCAGGAGTCGACATCCCATCCGGTGGGTTGTTCACCGGGGCCGAAGGGCATCAAAACCGCCGAGGAGGCCGGCATATGGGGTGGCACCGCCGGACGAGCCGTACGACCCCAGCTACCACCAAGCATGCGACACCTTCGACAACGTCAACCTGTTCGCGCTGGACACCAACTCCGACGCCATCGCCTATGCAACCTTGAGCTACGCGATGAGCACCGAGGAGATCAACGGCACCAAGGGCAAGGGCAACTTCAAGCCCTTGGAAGAGGAACTCCCGGCAGCTTCATAGCCGAGGTTCCAATGAGAGAGGGCCGGTGATCCCGACCGGCCCTCTTCTACGTCATGCGGTTCAATCCGCTCAGCGTGTCTCGCGATGCACGGTGTGCTGACGGCACCACCGGCAGTACTTCTTCATCTCGAGACGGTCGGGTGTGTTGGTCTTGTTCTTCGTGGTGACGTAGTTGCGACGCTTGCACTCGGTGCAGGCGAGCGTCAACGGCGGTCTCTTGTCGCTTGGCATTGCGTACGCCCTACTTGACGATCTTTACGACTCGGCCGGCGCCGACGGTGCGGCCACCTTCCCGGATGGCGAAACGGAGTCCTTCGTCCATGGCGATCGGAGCGATCAGTTCCACGGTCATCTCCGTGTTGTCCCCCGGCATCACCATCTGAGTCCCTTCGGGCAGTTGGATGGCACCGGTCACATCAGTAGTCCGGAAATAGAACTGGGGTCGATACCCGGGAAAGAACGGGTTGTGCCGCCCGCCTTCCTCCTTGGTCAGGACATAGACCTGAGCTTCGAAATCGGTATGAGGAGTGATGCTCCCTGGTTTGGCCAGGACCTGACCCCGCTCCACATCATCCTTACCCACCCCACGCAACAAGACCCCAACATTGTCCCCCGCTCTCCCCTCGTCGAGGAGTTTGCGGAACATTTCAATACCCGTAGCCACCGTCTTGTGAGTGGGACGGATCCCCACGATCTCCACTTCCTCATTCACCTTCAGGATCCCCTGCTCCACCCTCCCGGTGACAACAGTCCCCCGCCCGGTGATACTGAACACGTCCTCGATCGACATGAGGAACGGCTTTTCGGTATCCCGATCCGGCTCCGGCACATAGTCATCCACCGCAGTCATCAACTCCATGATCTGATCAGAAGAAGCCTCATCCCCATCCAAAGCCTTCAAAGCGCTACCCCGGATGACAGGAACCTCATCACCGGGAAACTCATACTCAGTCAAAAGATCCCGGACCTCGAGCTCGACCAGGTCCAGCAGCTCCTCATCATCAACCATGTCCACCTTGTTCAAAAACACCACAATGCTGGGAACACCCACCTGACGGGCCAGAAGCACATGCTCACGGGTCTGCGGCATCGGACCATCAGCCGCCGACACCACCAGGATCGCCCCATCCACCTGCGCCGCACCCGTAATCATGTTCTTGATGTAATCAGCATGACCCGGCATATCCACATGCGCGTAATGACGAGCCTCAGTCTCATACTCCACATGAGCGATCTGAATCGTGATCCCCCGCTCACGCTCCTCAGGCGCCTTATCAATCATGTCAAACGACGTCATCTGATTCGAACCACCCACCCGCTCCGACAAAACCCTCGTGATCGCAGCCGTCAACGTCGTCTTCCCATGATCAATATGACCCATCGTCCCCACATTCACATGCGGCTTCGTACGCTCAAACTTCGCCTTCGCCATCGTGTGGCTCCTGTTCCTCTTCTCGTTGATCGGCTGCCGCAGCCTACGCCACGGCCCTGGATGTAGCGGCGGGCAGACTCGAACTGCCGACCTCTCGATTATGAGTCGAGCGCTCTCACCAACTGAGCTACGCCGCCTCGGTGCGAGCGGATCCACCGCTCGCTCAGAGCCCCCTTCCGGATTTGAACCGAAGACCCCTTCCTTACCATGGAAGTGCTCTACCAACTGAGCTAAGGGGGCGTTGGATTGTCAGGCGCCTGGCGCCCGTGCCGGGAGAAGGATTCGAACCTCCGTAGGCGTCAGCCGGCAGATTTACAGTCTGCTCCCTTTGGCCGCTCGGGCATCCCGGCATGCCGGAACCGCACGCCAAAAGACGCTCGGTTCGGGATGTGCAATGTTACAGGGCGCTCCAGCCCTCTACCAACCTGCTCGGCTAACGAACACCCTGCGCCATCATCGTGAGGCGCTCGATGCGCTCCTCGGTTGGCGGGTGGGTGCTCAGCAGCTTCATCATCCCCCCGCCGCGCACTGCCTTCATCGGGTTGTCGATGAAGAGCTGGGCGGTCGCCGGGTTGACGTTCATCGGGATCCGGGCGGTCCCCGCCGAGATCTTCTCGAGGGCACTGGCGAGCATCATCGGTCGCCCGGTGGTCTCGGCGCCGGTTGCGTCTGCCTGGAACTCCCGGGTCCGGGAGATGGCCATCCGGATCAGCATCGCCGCGATTGGGGCCACGATCAGGGAGAGGATGGCGCCAATCGCCCCAAGCGGGCTCTCCCGGTTGTTGCCGCCACCAAACCAGAACGCCATTCGGGCCAGCATCGTCAGAGCGGCGGCGATCATCGCTGCGATCGAGCTGATCAGGATGTCACGGTTGCTGACATGGGCCAGCTCGTGAGCCAGGACGCCCTCCAATTCGTCGACCGTGAGAACCTCGAGGATTCCCGTGGTGACCGCAACCGCCGCCTTTTTCGGCGAGCGGCCGGTGGCGAAGGCGTTGGGCTGCGCTGAGTCGATGATGTAGATACGCGGCTCGGGCATGTTCTTCTGAAGCGCGAGACGCCGAACTATGGCGTAGACCTGAGGCAGCTCCTCCTCGGTCACCGGGCGGGCCCGGCTAGCCGCCAGCGCAAGCTTGTCCGAGAAGAAGTAGGCGAGCAGGTTGAAGCCAACCGCGATCAAGAGCCCGATGACGAAGCCCCCGTCGGGGAACAGGGCGTAGGCAACCAACCACAACAGGGTGGTCATGAAGGCGAGCAAGCCGACCGTCTTCAGGTTGTTCATGGCCGAAATAGTAATTGTCCGTACGTCATATCGACCTAAACCCCGGTGATCGTCGACTGTCTCGGGTGAATCTCGTCCGAGCGGGGTTCGCAGCAAAAGAAGCGCGAAATTACCCCGATTTCCGTTTGGCGTCCCCACGCGAGTGCTTTATGGTCCCTCGCCGTGGGAGACTCCCCTGCTCGGGGTCGTCGTCGCTGGGAGGCACGACAAAACAAGGAGGAGGAAGCTCTTGAGGAAGAAGCTTCTATTGCTGCTAGCCGTTCTGGCTACGGCATTCGCGACGGCAGTACCTGTGGGAGCTGCCCCAGGACAGCCGGTTCCGTTCGAGCCCGGTGAGGTGCTCGACATCGGAGCCGACAACGACAACCCGAGCCACCCGCTCGGCGACGAGAAGCAGGCGCTGTCGCTCCAGGGCTTCCAACAGAAGCTCAACGGCAAGACGGCTGGGCCGGTGGCCGAAGTGGCGAAGGGCCAGTTCGTCGAGCTGGAGCGCACGGAGGAAGACTCGATCTGGACCGTCATCGGTGAGTTCGGCCCAGCCGACCACCCTGCCCCGATCCTGTTCAGCGGGATCCCCGGGCCTCTCCACAACGAGATCCCCGAGCCCGACAGGACCGTGGACAACTCCACGATCTGGACCCCGGACTTCACCGAGGCCTACTACGAGGACCTGCTCTTCTCCGAGGCCCCGGGCGACGTCTCGATGCGCAACTTCTACATCGAACAGTCGGCCAACCGGTACACCGTCAATGGCGATGTGACCAACTGGGTCCAGGTCCCGTTCAATGCAGCGGCATACGGGCGGAACTACTGCGGGGACATCGTCTGCGCCCAGACATGGGTGTTCGTCAACCACTCGATCGATGCCTGGTACAACGCCCAGCTCGCGGCCGGGATGAGCGACGCGGACATCAACGCCCATCTGGCCCAGTTCGACGTCTGGGACCGCTACGACTCCAATAACAACGGGGTCTTCGATGAGCCCGACGGCTACATCGACCACTTCCAGTCGGTCCACGCAGGTGAAGGCGAAGAGACAGGTGGCGGCGCTCAAGGCAGTGATGCCATCTGGAGCCATCGCTGGTTCGCCTACTTCTCGGCCAACGGTCCCGATGGTCCGGGTCCCAACTCGGACGGCGGTGTCCGGATCGGCAACACCAACTACTGGGTTGGCGACTACACCATCGAGCCTGAGAACGGTGGCGTTGGCGTCTTCGCCCACGAGTTCGCCCATGATCTCGACATCCCCGACCTCTACGACACCAGTGGCAACACCGGGGGCGCCGAGAACTCGACCGGGTTCTGGACGCTGATGTCGAGCGGCTCCTACGGGAGTACCGGCATCCCGGAGGAGGGCATCGGCTCGACGCCGATCCCGATGAGCGCCTACGAGAAGATCTTCCTCGGCTGGTCCAACACCGAGGTGGTCGACTACGGGCAGAAAGCATCGATCAAGCTGGGGCCGTCGAACTTCAACACCAAGCAGGCCCAGCATCTGGTGACACTCCTGCCGGACAAGTCCGTGGACTTCCCGGTTGGCGATCCCTTCTCGGGTGAGTGGTTCTACTTCTCGGGAGCGGGCAACAACCTGGACAACACGATGACCAGGTCGGTGACCCTCCCGGCTGCCCCGGCGTCACTCACCGCCAAGGTGAAGTACGACATCGAGCTGGACTGGGACTACGCCTACCTCACCGTCAATGGGACAGCGGTCCACACCAACCTGTCCACCAACTCCGACCCGAACGGGCAGAACGACGGCGAGGGGATCACCGGAACCAGTGGTGGCAACTTCGTCGATCTGACGGCCGACCTGTCGGCTTTCGCCGGGCAGACGGTGACAATCGGCTTCCGTTATTGGACGGACGTCGCGGTCGCCAACCCCGGCTTCTTCGTCGACGACATCGCCATCACCGGGCTACCCCTCGACGACGCCGAGACCGATCCGGGATGGGCCTACAACGGGTTCATCCGCACCGAGTCCACGGTGACGCAGTCGTTCTTCAACGCCTACTTCGCCGAGTTCCGGACCTACAAGGGGTATGACGACAGTCTCAGGACCGGGCCTTACAACTTTGGCTTCCTGGACAACCCGGACCTGCAGAACTTCGTCGAGCATTTCCCCTATCAGGACGGCCTGTTGGTCTGGTACTACGACGAGTCGTTCGCCGACAACGGTGTCGGTGACAACTGCGCCGGTGGGCGATGCGGCGGTCTCTACCTGCCCGTCGACGCCCATCCCGACCTGCTGCTCCGACCAGACGGTCAGGTGTGGCGGGCCAGGATCCAGAGCTACGACTCGACGTTCGGCAAGCAGACGACCGACCAGATCTGCATCCACAACCTGAGCGTCGAGCAGTGCTACGGCGGGCTGCCCGGGAACGCCTTGTTCGATGACACTCAGAGCTACTGGGTGCCGCCGAACCCGGCGATCGGTCACTTCGGCTGGTCGAGTGTCCCCCTACCGGCGACCGGGACGACCATCCGCGTCGTCAGCGTGGCGGGACAGGGCAACTTCTTGCAGGTGCAAGTGAACTAGTAGCCGCCGGACTCGACACGGAGAGGGCGCCCGGGAAACCGGGCGCCCTCTCATTTGATGGGTGGCGGGATCGATGGCTCCGGTGATCCCGGACCGCGGGTCCGTTTCGTGACCGATTCGCAGAGTGAAGGGGCCGCATCACTGCCGGCGTGATAGTGATATGTGAGGCCGTCGTAGCCCAACACGACCCGGAAGCCCTCGATTGGTTCGAGGGTGTATGGAGTAGCCAACTCTGGGCACCCCATCCTCCCGTCAGGCCAAGTGACCCGCTCAGCGACCAGTACCTCGACTGCAGTCGGTTCGATTCCCACACGGGCGACCAGGTCGGCCACAGCCGCTTCGGCAACCGAATCGAGCTCGGGTGGGGTTTCGTCTTCGGTGCTCACCGTGATCAAGGTAGACGTCGTTGGATCGGGATTCTCGAGACCAGTTGTTGCCAGCATCTGGGTCGTGGTCGACTGGCCTGACTCTGTGGTCCCACAGGCAACGGTCAAAGCAAAGACCACCAACAGTGCGAGTCCCTTAGCTGTTGAAGCCCGGAGGCGGGACCATCTCGTGGCCGCCGTCCTTTTCTTCGGAAGGGCAAAGGAAGGGCTGGTCGTCGTCGCCGGCGTGATACACGTACACCCTCTCTTCGTGGCCGAGCACGACCTTGGAGCCGTCGACGAGTGCCTGGGTGTAGGACAGCCCGGGCTTCGGGCAACCCAAACTGCCATCGGGCCAGGTGACTTCCTCGGCCGAGACGACCTCCAACTCGTCGGCCTCGACGCCGAGTCGGGTCGCCAGGTCGGCTTTGGCCGGGGCCACGATCGGGAGGTGCTCCTGCTCGCTGATGGGCATGGTGGTGGTTTCGTCCTCGGTGGTTGGCGGCGCCGTCGACGGCGGAGTTGTCTCGCCGACGAGAGAGTCATCGAGGCCCGCCCCGCAGGCCGCCAATGTGACGACAAGCAAGGCGAGACCAGTCGCAAATCGCATGGTTCTCGTCATCAAAGATAGGACGCCGCCCGAGTTGAAGCGGTTCCCATCGGCGTCTTGCCCCCTCATCGCAGAGTCGTGTATGGTCCTCGCCGGGCTGGAACTAGTAGCGCATATCCAAGGAGGGTGCACCGTGCGAACGGTGCCATGGATAACTAGAGGAGACCCTGCGTGAGACGCAAGCTGCTCACCGCCCTGGCTGCCTTGGCCACGGCTCTTGCAACCGCCATTCCGGCCACCGCCGGAGCCGGACCGGTGGATGTCATCGCCCAGACCGATAACACCGAAGCCCCCTACGTCGTCGTGATGGAGGCGCAACCGGTCCTGGGTAACGAAGAGATAGCCCCGGAGGGGCAGGAACCTCCTGATCCCGAAAGCGCCGCCGTCGAGGAGTACACGGCCGAACTCGAGGCTGAGAAGGGAGCCGCCCTGGCTAGCGCCGGCATCGACCGGAGTGCACTGGTGGCCAGCTTCTCGTATGCCGCCAACGGCTTCAGTGCCGCCCTCACACCCGCTGAGGCGGAGAGTCTGGCCGGACAGAAGGGCGTCCTGAGCGTCCAGCGCGATGAGCTGCACCAGCTTCACACATCCGAGTCGCCCGACTTCCTTGGCCTCGACGATCGTCGTGGAGCGTGGGACAGTGGATTCACCGGTGCCGGTGTGGTCGTCGGTGTCATCGACACTGGGATCTGGCCAGAACATCCCTCCTTTGCCGCTCGCCCTGACCTGGGAGCGCCCCCGATCACGATCGACGACGTAGACCTCGATCCGGATCCCGCAGTCGAGCTCTTCAGCCTCGGGTGTGACTTCGGCAATACGACCTACAACCCGAATGACGCTCCGTTCAGCTGCAACAACAAACTGATCGGCGCACGCGACATGCGCTTCCTCTACGAGGAGTTCATCGGCTCGGAGACCTATGCCACCGCCCGTGACTACGACGGTCACGGATCGCACACCGCGAGCACCGCAATCGGCAACCCCGATGTTGAAGCATCGATCTTCGGCCGGGACTTCGGCGATGTCTCTGGCATCGCCCCCGACGCTCATGTCGTGGCCTACAGCGCCTGCGGGAATCAGGGCTGCTTCGGTGGTGACCTCGCCCTAGCCATCGACACAGCCGTCGCCGATGGTGTCGACGTGATCAACTACTCGATCGGAAGCGATACGCCGGGCCTCACCGGCGCCGACGACATCGCATTCCTGTTCGCCGCTGATTTCGGTGTCTTCGTATCGACGTCCGCCGGCAACGCCGGACCGGGCGCCGGCACGGTTGGGGCTCCAGCCTCGGTCCCTTGGGTGACCACGGTCGGCGCCAGCCTGCAGAAGAAGTCTTATGTCGCCGACGTCATCACCGGTGACGCCTCGCAGAGTCGTTGGACGCGTTGGTTCAAGCGGGACGTCGGCCGATACGAGGGCGCCTCGATCACACCCGGAACCGACGATCAACTCCCGTTCGTCGATGCCGCCAATCACGGCAACGAGCTTTGCGACCCGGCGGTCGCCTTCACCGGGGACATCACAGGCAAGGTCGTGCTCTGTCTGCGTGGCGGTCCAGCACGGGTCGAGAAGAGCTCGGCGGTGGCCGACGCTGGTGGGGCCGGCATGGTCCTGTACAACGTGGACGACGTCCAGGACCTGCTCACCGACAATCACGTCATTCCCTCGGTCAACGTCACGTTCAGCGACGGCATCGCGATGAAGGAGTACATCGCGGCCAACGGCGCCGAGGCGACGGTGGAGATAACCGACGGTGAGGAGGAGAGGAACCGTGGCAACACGATGGCCGCATTCTCCTCGCGGGGACCGGTCGGGGCACCGGCCTCCGATGACATCATCAAGCCCGATGTGACCGCCCCTGGTGTTCAGATCCTGGCGGGCAACTCGCTCACACCCACTCTGGGCGCACAGGGTGAGCTGTTCCAGTCGATCTCGGGCACTTCGATGTCGTCACCCCACGTGGCGGGTCTGTTGGCCCTGCTCAAGCAGGCACATCCGGAATGGACTGCGGCGGTGGCTAAATCCGCTCTGATGACAACAGCTCGTCAGGATGTGCGCAAGCAAGACGGTGAGACGAGAGCTGACCCGTTCGATTTCGGCGCCGGGCATGTCGACCCTTCTGGTCGGGCCTCGGCGGACGGATCGGTGTTCAACCCCGGTCTGGCTTACGACGCGGACATCTGGGACTACTTCGGGTTTCTCTGCGATGCGGCGCCCGAGATCTTCTTGAACCCGGCTGCCACGTGCGCTTTGGTCGTACCTCGCGGGGGGTCGACCATCGCAACCGACCTCAACTATCCATCGATCGCGGTCAGTGAGTTGCCGGGAGCCAAGACGGTGACCCGTACCGTGACCAACGTCTCGGACGAGACAAGCACCTATCAGGCACGGGTCGACGAGCCACGTGGCTACGACGTCACCGTCACCCCAGACCAGATCACTCTGGCTCCGGGCGAGTCGGCGACGTTCCAAGTGGCGTTCACCAACGTGGACGCCCCGATCGGCGAGTGGCGCTTTGGCTCCCTCTCCTGGGTAGACGGTCGCAACCGAGTGCGGAGCCCGATCGCGGTCAAGGCCGCGGCAATCGAGTTCCCCGAGGCCGTGAGTGGCACCGGACCTGCGGGAACCGTCAGCATCCCGGTCGCCTTCGGGTACACCGGTCCCTACACCGCGGGAGCCCATGGGCTGGCATCGGACGCGCCGATTACCGGAACTGTGGGACAGGACCCGGACAACACGAACTGGAGCCCGGCTGAGGTGCCGAATGGGACGACTGCGCATCCGATCACGGTGACAGGGGCAGCCTTCCTCAAGATCACCCTCAACACCGCGGATCTCACCCCTGCCAATCCGGCTATCGACATCGACCTCTACCTGTACAACTCGGCCGGTGAGGAGGTCGCGTTCTCGGTTGCGGGTGGCACCGCAGAGGAAATCCTGTTGGAGGCCCCAGCCGACGGCACCTACACGCTGTATGTGAACGGCTGGCAGACAACCGGGTTGACCGTCGGCTACAACCTGCACACCTGGCAGGTCCCGGCAGCGGCTGGCGGCGGGACGTTGACACTCGGTCCCACCCCGCCACCAGCGTCGGCAACGGCAGGGACGGTGGCCACGGTCGAGGCCAGCTGGACGGGCCTCGCCACCGGCGATTACCTCGGCGCCGTCTCCCACACCGGAGACACCCTCCTCGGCTACACGCTCGTCGAGGTGGATAACACGCCATAACGCGGACAAGAGGTAGGTAGCGGCAGACGTGTCGCTACGAAGTCACGGAAGGGAGCCCAGAACAGGGCTCCCTTCTATTTGCGAGCAACAAGCACCCGAAAATCCCCCAGTCCCCTGGGATGCAACAAGGTCTCGGCCTCGGTCTTCAGGCTGCGCAGTCGGAGCCGCTCCATCTCGTCACCTGATCTGGCCGCCTCCAATTCGGCGTGACGGAGCCCGGAAAGACGGTCCCCCAGCCCGAGCTCGGTCAAGAAGTCGTCCTGGCGATGGAGCTCGACTTCGGCTCCTGCCATTTCAGCGACGGCTACCAGAGCGGTGAAGTTGACATCGGCGGTGATGTCGGTCTCCCCTGGCTCGTCGAGTGGGTGCGGACCCATATGGTGCGCCCGATAGGTCCGGAGCGTGCCGTCCTGACGCCGTGGGATCAAGTTCTCGGCGGTGTCCCCGTAATCGAGGATGACAACCGCGCCCGTATCGAGGCGATGTAGCACATCTCGCAGCCAGGCTGCCGCGGCGAGCTGCACCTCGACCCACCCACCTTCGGGCACCTCGCCGGCATATGCGGCGAGCCATTCGAGCACCTGGGGGCGGGCAACGGCGTCGACCATCGCCAACCCGTCGCCGTCGACTCCCACCCACCGCTCTCGCCAGCCAGCTTCGACGCGTTGCGCAAGCGCCATTGGGAGGTTGTCGATGAGCTCATTGGCGATGACCACACCCCGAATCCTGTCGGGGAGGTCGCTCCCAACCCGATCCGGCCCGAGGAGGGCACCGAGCACGTCGCGAGCGGCGGGCGAGGCCTCGACCGCCCACGCCTCGACATCGATGGTTCTTTTCAGAGGCCCGATCAACGACCCCGACCCCGCGGCCACTTCGACGACTTCGAATGGCCGGCCGATCCGCTCCAGCTCTAGTTCGACAAACCTGGACAGGGTCTCGCCAAACAGGGCGCTGACTTCGGGGGAAGTGAGAAAGTCGCCACCCCGCTCCGAGCGGAGCTTGCCGGTGGTGAAGAATCCGCCATCGGGGTCGTACAGCGCGAGATCCATGAACACCTCGAACGGGAGCGGGCCCGCGCTCGCGATCTCACGCCGGATTCTCTGCTCGAGAGTCATTCGCCTAGCTTCCCGATGATGAAATTCGGAGTCTTCATGTTTCCCACGGATACGGCAATTCGCCCCGACGACCTGGCCCGGGAGGTTGAGGCGAGGGGCTTCGACTCGTTGTGGTTCCCCGAGCACTCCCACATCCCTTCCTCGAGGACGACTCCCTGGGGCGGTGTCGAGGGGGCGCCTCCCCTCCCGGACCAATACTGGCGTTCGCACGATGCTTTCATCGCTTTGGCCTACGCAGCGGCGGTGACGACGACGCTTCGTCTCGGAACGGGAGTGACTCTCATTGCCCAGCGAGACCCGATCTGGACGGCCAAGGAGGTGGCATCTCTCGATTCGCTGTCCGGGGGCCGTGTGATCCTCGGCGTCGGATACGGGTGGAACAAGGAGGAGATGGCCCAGCACGGCGTCGCTTACAGCCAACGGCGCCAACTCCTTCGGGAGAAGGTGCTCCTGATGAAGGCGCTGTGGACCGAAGATGAGGCGTCGTTCAAGGGGGAGCTGGTCGGTCTCGAGCCGTCCTGGGCCTGGCCCAAGCCTGCACAACGCCCGCAACCGCCCATCATCATGGGTGCCGCCGCCGGGCCCAAGACCATCGCGGACATGGTCGAGTTCTGCGATGGATGGATGCCTCTGGCCACCAGGATGGACATCGTCGGTGAGGTGGGCCGGGTCCGTCAGGCGGTGACCGAGGCGGGGCGTGACCCCGCTTCGTTCGAGATCATCGCCTACGGGGCGAAGCCCGACCATGCCGACATGCTGACCGAGGCCGGTGTCGACCACACCATTTTCAACCTCCGCCCCCTCGGCCCCGCCGAGACGATCGGCTACCTGGACCGACTGGCGGAGGGTTTACCGCTTATCTGAGGTAAGCGAAGGGGCCCCTTTCGGGGCCCCTTCTCGAATTGGGTCGGGTGGGCTTAGAAGTCCATCCCGCCGCCGTCGTGGCCATGGCCGCCGCCCGGCATGGCCGGGGCGGTCTCCTTCTCCTCGGCCACGAGGGCCTCGGTGGTCAGGAGCAGGGCCGCGATCGAGGCTGCGTTCTGCAGGGTCGAGCGGGTGACCTTCGCCGGGTCGATGACCCCGTCGGCAACCAGGTCGCCGTAGACACCCGTCGCCGCGTTGAACCCCTCGTTACCCGAGGCAGCGCGGACACGCTCGACGACGACTCCGCCCTCGAAGCCGGCGTTCACCGCGATTTGACGAAGCGGTTCCTCCATCGCCTTGCGGACGATGGAACGACCGGCCTTCTCGTCGTCGGTTCCGCCGCGCATCTTGTCGACCGCGGTCTGAGCACGGAGCAGAGCGACACCACCACCGGGGACCACGCCCTCTTCGACGGCAGCACGTGCCGCCTGGACGGCGTCCTCGATGCGGTGCTTCTTCTCCTTCAACTCGACCTCGGTAGCCGCGCCGGCCTTGATCACGACGACACCGCCGGACAGCTTGGCAAGACGCTCCTGGAGCTTCTCCTTGTCCCAGTCCGAGTCGGTGTTCTCGATTTCACGCTCGATCTGCTTGATGCGAGCCTTGACATCGGCCTCGCTGCCGTCCCCGTCGATGACGGTTGTGTTGTCCTTCGCCACGACGACCTTGCGTGCACGGCCCAGCATGTCGAGGGTGACGTTCTCCAACTTCAGGCCGACCTCTTCGGAGATCACGGTGCCACCGGTCAGGATGGCGATGTCCTGGAGCATGGCCTTGCGACGCTCACCGAACCCGGGTGCCTTGACGGCAACCGAGGAGAACGTCCCGCGGATCTTGTTGACCACCAGGGTGGCCAGGGCCTCACCCTCGACATCCTCTGCGATCACCAACACGCTCTTGCCAGACGTCATGACCTTCTCGAGCACGGGCACTAGATCGTTGACCGAGCTGATCTTCTGGTTGGCGATGAGGATGTAGGGATCCTCGAGCACCGCCTCCTGCCGATCGGCATCGGTGATGAAGTAGAAATTGATGAAGCCCTTGTCGAACTGCATCCCCTCGGTGAACTCGAGCTCGAGCCCGAACGTCTGACCCTCTTCGACGGTGATCACACCGTCCTTGCCGACCCGGTCCATCGCGTCTGCGATGGTCTGGCCGATCGAAGGGTCGTTGTTGGCCGAGATCGAAGCCACGTGGGCGATCTCCTCGCTGGTCTCGATGTCACGAGCCTGCTCGCCGATTGACTTGACGGCGATCTCGACCGCGGCCTCGATGCCACGCTTGAGCTCCATCGGGTTGGCGCCTGCGGCCACCTGACGAAGGCCTTCCTTCACCATCGCCTGGGCCAGCACGGTGGCCGTGGTGGTCCCGTCGCCGGCGACGTTGTCGGTCTTGTTGGCTACCTCGTAGGCGAGCTTGGCGCCCATGTTCTCGTAGGGGTCGTCGAGCTCGATCTCCTTGGCGATGGTCACACCGTCATTGGTGATCGTGGGTGAGCCCCACTTCTTCTCGAGAACGACGTTGCGGCCCTTGGGACCCAGCGTCACCTTTACGGTGTCGGCGAGTTTGTCGACTCCCGCCTGGAGCCCCTTGCGGGCCTCCTCGTTGAAGCGAAGTTCCTTCGCTGCCATTGGTTATCAGCTCCTCAGTTGACGACGGCTAGAAGGTCGCGCTCTGACAGGACGAGATACTCGTCCGAGTCGAGCTTGACCTCGGTTCCTGCGAACTTGGAATAGAGGACCTTGTCGCCGACGGACACGTCCATCGGGATCCGGTCGCCGTCATCGTCTCGGGCGCCAGGCCCTACAGCGATGACCTCACCAATTTGCGGCTTCTCCTTGGCGGTGTCGGGGATGACAAGACCGGACGGGGTGCGGGACTCCGCATCCTCCGTGGCCTTCACCACCACTCGATCACCGAGCGGCTGAAGCTTCATACTTTGGCTCCTCCTTGAACCTCGGCTAGTGCTTGCGCCTGGATGCCCACCGGGGGGTGCACACCCAAGCATTAGCACTCGTTTGGGTTGAGTGCTAGGGAAATACTAGCAGTCGTTTCCGAGGACTGCTAATTCGAGACTTGAGTCGACGCCGCTCAGGTTTCCCGGGGCGCCGACTGGTTCTCTGTCGGCGTAGGCCTATACACGGCCTACCTACCTCAGGTAAGCGGTTCGCCTAGGACCAGACCGGGGTTCACGTTCTCGGCCCAGTCGGTGATGCGACCGGTGGAGAGCCAGTGGGCGGCGGCGACACCGATCATGGCGGCGTTGTCCGTGCAGAGAATTGGGTCAGGGACGGCAAGGGTCACTCCCCGTTTGTCCGCCTCCTCGGCGAAGCGGTGACGGAGACGGCGGTTGGCCAGCACCCCGCCTCCACCGCCGACGACCTGAACCCCCGTCTCATCCACTGCATTGAAAGTCTTGTCGACGAGCACATCGACGATGGCCTCCTGGACAGAGGCGGCGACATCGGCGAGGGGCGGCAGGTCACCACCGGCCCGGGCCTTGTCGATGTAGGTCACCACCGAGGTCTTCAACCCCGAGAACGAGAAGTCGAACGGCCGATCGGGGAGGGCTCTGGGGAAATCGACAGCGGCCGGATCCCCACCCTCCGAGGCAGCGTCGATGGCTGGGCCACCCGGGAAGCCCAGACCCATCACCCGGGCCAGCTTGTCGAACGCCTCCCCGGCGGCGTCGTCGATGGTCGATCCCATGACCTTGTACTCGCCCCACTCGCTGACGGACACGATCTGAGAATGGCCCCCGGAGGCGAGCAGTGACACGAACGGCGGATTGAGCTCCTCGAACTGGAGCAGCGGCGCCATCAAGTGGCCCTCCATGTGATCGATTCCGACGAAGGGGAGCTGACGGGCCCAGGCCGTGGCCTTGGCGAAGGAATGGCCGACGAGGAGCGCCCCCACCAGCCCGGGGCCGGCGGTCGCCCCCACCCCATCGAGATCCGCGGGATGGATACCGGCTTCGTTGAGAGCCTGATGGGTGAGAGACCTGATCGACTCGACGTGGGCACGGGCCGCCACCTCGGGCACCACCCCGCCGAACCGAGAGTGAAGGTCGACCTGGGAGGCGAGGACGTTGGAGAGTGCCTGGGTCCCCTGCACCACCGCCACTGCCGTCTCGTCACAAGAGGTCTCGAAGGCGAGGATGAGCGGCTTCACAGCAACCTCTCCCGGTATTCATCGCTGTCGATGTCGTGCGCCCAGAGGATCAGAGCATCGTCGTCGCCGTAATAGCCCTTTCGTACCCCGACCGGGGCCAGCCCGAGACCGGCGTAGAGAGCACGAGCCGCCTCGTTCTGCGACCTCACCTCCAATGTCAAGTGGCGGCCGCCGGCCTCCACCACAGCCTCGATGAGCGACTTCATCAACGTGAGAGCGATGCCCCGCCGCCGCCACCCGGGGTCCACCAGCAGGTTTGTGACATGTGCCTCGTCGGCAACAAGCATCACCCCGGCAAACCCCACCACACCATCCTCCTCGGCCGCCAGATATATCCGGTTCTCCGCCGCCAACTCGTCCCGGAACACGCCTTCGGACCACGGGGCGGGCGCATTTGCCGCCTCCAGCGCCACCACCGCCTCGAGGTCCTCGATGGTGAGAGGTCGAATGACCATGGTCCTCATGCCCCCGCCCACGGGCCCTCCTGACGCAGCTTGGCCCAGTTGATGGTGACGTCGGGTTCGCGGAGGTACATGAGGCGGATTTCGGTCGATGGGGGGAACTCGTCCTTTTCGTACTTGCCTCGGGCCACTTCGGCCAGAGCGACTGCGTACGGGTAGCGGGGTCGGCCCATCTTGACCCGGTGCAAGCCGCGCAGCAATCCCTCGGGCAGAGCACCGGTGTCCCCGACCACCAGGCTGTCCTCGGGAGCGGAGTCGAGCTGCGCCCTCAAAACCTCGGGCTTGACCAGCTCGGGGTCGGTCGCCCGGACCACCCCGCCTGGAACCGGTCGGTATCGGGCCACGGCGAGCTCTCCTCGACGCACGTCGACGATCGCCCAGATCAGCCGGTGCCCGGTCCGGGCCTCCAAGGCAATGGCATCGGTCGACACCGCGGGGATGATCGGGATCCCGAAGGCGGCGGCGAGTCCCTGGGCGGTGGCCACGCCAACGCGGATTCCCGTGTAGAGCCCGGGTCCGATGTCGACCGTCACAGCGTCGAGGGCCGAGGGTGACCAACCGACCTGGTCGAAGCAAAAGTCGATGGCGGGGACGAGGAACGTCGCATGGCCCACAGGGTCGATCCTGGAGGCGGCGGCCAGAGTGGTGGCGTCCTCGACCAGGGCGACGGAGGCGCCCGGGCTAGAGGTTTCGATGGCGAGCAGCTTCATGCCACCAGCCCGAGGTCGCGTTCGACCCAGTTGCCACTGGGCTCGAGGTGAAGAGTTCGGGATCCGTCATCCTCCACCACGAAGTCGATTCGGAGATGGTCTTCGGGGATCTCGTCTTCCAGGGCATCACCCCACTCGATGACCAGAACCCCGTCGTTAGCCAGATCGAGGGCCTCGAGGTCCTCGAACTCGTTGACCGACCCAAGGCGGTACACGTCGACATGGATCAGGGGTAGAAAGCCACTCCGGTACTGGCGGACGAGGACGAAGGTAGGGCTGAGCACCTGCTCCTCGATGCCCAGACCGGCAGCGAGCCCTGTGGTGAACAATGTCTTGCCCACACCAAGGCCGCCGGCGAGAAGAATTATGTCCCCGGGTCGCAGCGTGGCGGCCAGCTTGCGCGCCACGGCGCGGGTGTCAGCCTCGGTGGGACAGGGGATCTCGATCATCCGAACAGCTCCATTTGAGCAGGATCGGCTTCGATCTCCGCACCATCCTGATCCGGCTCGGCTGGAGCGTCGAGGATGGACCGAACCAGGGCGAAGTCCTCTCGCATCTGGCCGGTGACCCGGTCCCCGCCGCGGAGAGCCGCCGCCGGATGGAACGTGGGGATGAGGAGCGCTCCCAGCCACCACTGGTGGGGCCGTCCTCGCAGCCGGGTGATCCCGGTCTCGGTGTTGAGCAGTAGCTTCGTGGCGAAGTTCCCCAAGGTCATCACCACCTCGGGGGCGATCAGTCTGATCTGCTCCCGCAGATAGCCCTTGCAGGAGTCGATCTCGTCGGGCCGGGGATCGCGATTGCCCGGAGGGCGGCACTTCAGCACATTGGCGATGTACACCTCGGAGCGCTGCATCCCGATCTCACCGAGCAGGGTGTCGAGCAGCTTGCCTGCGGCCCCGACGAAGGGCTCGCCTTGCAGGTCCTCGTTCTGCCCCGGCGCCTCACCGACGAACATGAGACGGGCCTGGGGGTCGCCGACACCGAAGACGACCTGGGTCCGGGTGTCGGCCAGCCTGCATTGAGTGCAGACCAGAGCGCGCGTCTTCAGCTCTTCGAGGATCTGGATGCTGTCGCTCACCACCACCCATTGTGGCAATTTCTCCCCCCGCAGGGGGGAGTAACGCCGCAGGCGGGGAGGGGGGATTCCGATCAGCCGGCCGAAGCCCTCACCGCCCTCTCTATCGCGGCGGCGGTGGCGCCGAACGCAGCCTCGGCAAGGGTCTCGACATCGGCCTCGACGTCGCCACAAGCGACGGCGAAGACGATGTCGCCGTCGAACCTGGTGTGAACCGGGCGGATGCAGACGGCCATCGCGTCATGGGCCCGCACGGTGAGCCGGCTCAGGGTGGAGCGAGTCATCGCGGCGTTTGTGGCGATCACCACGAGAGTCGTGTTGGGCATCGCCTCGGGAAAGGGAGCCGGCGGGCCTGGCTCGTGGCTACCCCCTGTGAGTGATTCCCCCGTGACGCTGAAGACGTCACCGACGGCGTTGAGCGCGACCAGGGCGCCGACCCTCGCGTCGCCGGCGGGACGCACCGCCGATCCGAGTCCGCCCGGCTGCATGTGCTCGAACCCACGCCATTTGGCCACTGTGGTGCCCGTCCCCACCCCGACCCGTCCCGATATCACCGGATCCGAATTGGCGGCTCGATAGGCAGCCTCGCCCTGATCGGGGCCGGGCCGCATTCCAACCGAAACCGGATTGAGGTCGAACACGACGGCACCGGGGACAATGGGCACCCGGGCCACGGGCGTGACGTGGCCCCGTCCGTCGGCTTCGAGTGCTCTGACCACGCCGTCCGCGGCCGCAAGACCGAACGCGCTGCCGCCGGTGAGAAGGATTGCTTGGATCTGCTCGATCCTCATCCCGTGCTCGAGCAAGGCTGTCTCCCTGGAGCCGGGCGCGGCGCCACGCACCTCGCCCGCAGCGACATTGGGCTCGGGGAACACGACCACCGTGCATCCGGTGCCGACATCGGGATCGGACCAGTGGCCGACCTCGACGCCTTCGATCGCGGTGATGGTGTCGTTCAATCCACATACCTCCTCGGAACTCGCGGGCCGATCTCACAGAGCGACCTCATAGGAGATCGTGTTGAGGGCGCGAGCCCAGTCGTCGGCAGTGATCTCAGTATCGCCCTGACGACCCATGAGCACGGCCTCGTCACCGACTCCGACGTCGGCGTCTCCGACATCGACGACGATCTGGTCCATCGTCACGGTCCCGGCGAGTGGGTGCGCATCTCCGCCGATCAGCACCACGCCACTGGCGGACATCCCGCGGGGATACCCATCGGCATAGCCGATCGGCACAGTCGCCACCGTCGAAGTGGCAGCCAGCGGCCGGGTCCGCCCGTAGCTGGGACGTGCGCCGGCCTCGAGTCGCTGAACATGAGAGACATGGCTGACGATGCGCATCGCCGGAACGAGGTCGATCAGCCCCCTGGTCTCCTCACAGGGATGGAGACCGTAGGTCCCGAGCCCCACCCGGACAAGAGATCGTCGTGCGCCGCGGAAGAGAACCGCACCCGCCGTGTTGGCCAGATGGACCAGGGGAACGTCGTACCCGCCCACCACTTCGTCGAATCTCTCGATCTGACGCCGGGTGTATTCGGGGTCCTCGTCGGCCACGGGAAAGTGGGTCCAAAGTGCAGCCACCTCGAGGTTCGGGTGCGAGTCGATGGAGCCCATCAACTCGTCTAGGAGCGCCGGGGCGACGCCCACACGATGCATCCCGGTGTCTACCTTGACGTGGAGGCCGAACCCAACACCGGTATCTGCGAGGGCCTGGACAAACCCGTGCGAATAGACAGTTGGAATCAGTGCCCACTTGGCGAGTTCGATCGCATCACGGGGATCGGGCTCGGACAGGACGAGGATCGGAGCTTCGATATCGGCCTCGCGGAGACGGATCCCCTCCTCGAGGAGGGCAACGGCCAGCATGCCGGCGCCCGCCTCCATGGCTGCCTCGGCCACCGGAGCGTCACCGTGCCCATAGGCGTCGGCCTTGATCACCACACACAATTCGCTCGGCGCGACCAGCTCTCTGAAGGCGGCGACGTTGTGCCGGATCGCTCCGAGATCGATCTCGGCGTAGGTAGGTCTCACCAGGCGAACCGGCCCACGTGGCGGGCCAGTGCGTCGGCCGTCACGGTGGCCGACGCGGCGAGATCGGCCCCGGCGACCCCGTGCCAGTAGGCGGCCGAGATCGCCGCCGTCTTGGCATCGAGACCACGGGCCCACAGAGCGCCGATCATGCCTGACAGGACATCCCCGGTGCCGATGGTGGCCAATTCCGGCCCACCTGTTCGCACGAGGATCGGCTCCGAACCGTCGCTGATCAGGGTCGGGCTGCCCTTCAACAAGACCACCACTCCCTTCCGCTTGGCGTAGGCGCGGACCGAGAAGGCTCCACCGCCGACTCCTGCGACCCGTTGGAACTCGGCAGCGTGAGGGGTGACGACGACCTCGGTGCCGCCTTCAGCAGCGGCGTCGAGCAGGGCGGCATCGAGGCCACCGGCGTCGAGGAGCACGCGGGGGGCCTTGCCCAGGATCGGAATCACAGCATCGCGGTCGGGCTCGTCGAGTCCGGGCCCGACGATGACCACATCGAATCGGTCGAGTCGCTCCTCAGCCTCCTCGAAGGACATGGTGAGAAGCTCGGGAGCGGCGGCGGTGACCAGGTCGGCACGTGGCGATGACACGGCTACCGAGCCGGCACCGAAATGGAGGGCCGACCTCGCGGCCAGGACGCTGGCACCGACCATCCCGGTGGATCCACCAGCAACGAGGACGGCTCCCGCCGACCATTTGTGTGCCCGCCGTGTGCGCGAAGGCCGAGGGGCGTCCTCCTCCTCGGCCAGCCACATCGAAGCTTCGCCCCCTTCGATGCCGATATCGGCGACTGTCACCCTTCCGCAATATTCGGGTCCTTGTCCACGGACGTGGCCCGTCTTCAAGGTCCCGAACGTAACCGTCTCGGTGGCCCGAAACGCCCGGTCGTCGACGTCGCCGCTGCTCGGATCGAGCCCGGTCGGGTAGTCGACCGCCAGGACCGGGGAAGTGGTCGCCATCCACCCCGCCACTTCGCGGGGGACGCCACCTCGTGCTCCACCGCCGAACAGCGCATCGATGACGAGATCCGCCCCGGTCACCGCGGCCAGGTCCCGGATCGGCACGCCACGCTCCCGGGCCAGGGCTGCGGCCCGCGTCGCCTCCGGAGCACGAGGAGCGCTCAGTGCGTGCACCTCGACTGCAGCGCCGCGGCGCTTGAGATAGCGAGCGGCGACATACCCATCCCCGCCGTTGTTGCCGGGGCCGGCGAGCACCACAACCCGTTTCCCGTAGCCGGCGCCGAGACGGGCCGCGACCAGGGCCACGGCGTATCCGGCACGATCCATTGCCTGATCCATGTCGCCGGTGTAGGCCTGATCGACTCTCCGGTACTCCTCAGCGGTGAGGATCGGCTTCATGACGTCGAGGCTACATCCGGTCTTAGACGAGACCTCTTGCCGCCCACGCCTTGCCGGTCACCACGAACGGAGCCGGGGGCAGGTATCTACGGCAGAGCTCTCGGAGTCGCGCCCTCGCGGTCACGATCCAGGGTGGCGGCAAAATCTCCAGCCGGGCCCACGCCGAGAGTGAATGGCTCCCACCACTCGTCGAAGGACGGGTGCTCGAGCGAGACTGTGAGCGAGGACTCTTCGACCTCCTGAAGACCACCCTCACGAAAGATCGTGCCCAGTTCGCCGTGGCGCACCCCTGGCAGATGTGACTCGTCGTCGACACCGGGGTCGATCTCTCGCGCCGCCTTCCAAAACGCCCGGAGAGGGCCCTGACCGCCTCCGTGGTCCCAGACACATGCCGTAACCACCCCGCCACCCCGGGTCACCCGTGCCATCTCGGCCAGCCCCGCCACCGGATCTGGCATGAAGTGGACGACCAGCTGGGCGAGCGTGACATCGAACTCGTTTTCGTCAAAGGGCAGGCTTTCCGCCGAGGATGTTCGGGCATCGACGCCGGGATAGCGCTCTCTGACCGCGCCCACGAATGGCTCGGATGGGTCCACCGCCGCTACCGACTCCGCTCCGAGCCGGTCGACGAGCACAGCGGTGAGGGCACCTGGCCCACAACCGACATCCAGCGCTCGTTGACCGGACTCCACCCCGGCCAGATCTGCCAGCTGCGGGCTGAGCAACCCCGAATACCGGCCCATGAACCGGTCGTAGGCGACGGGACCTGTGAAACCCATCAGTCGTGCTCCCCTACCGCGATGGCCATGACGAGGGCGCTGGTGTCGGTGTGGGTGATGGTGACCATGACTTCGGAGACACCAAGCATCTCGGCCCGACGAAGCGCATTGCCGGACATCTTGACCGTGGGCTTCCCCCCGCCGGTGATCTCGATGTCGGTCCATCGGATGCGACGCCAGCCGGTCCCCATCGACTTCATCACTGCCTCCTTACCGGCGAACCGAGCGGCGAACCGCCGCGCGGGACTGGCAAAGCGGAAGGCGTACTCCCTCTCGTGATCGGTAAAGCATCGTTCGGCGAACCGCGGGTACTTGCCCAGGACGCGCTCGACCCGGTCCACATCGGCGAGGTCGACCCCGAGACCGATGATTCGCATCTCAGGCCTGGCCGAACATTGACCTGATCTCGCTCACGACCCGGTCCCGCTGCGATTCCGTCAGGGATGAGCCGCTGGGTATGCACAAGCCATGCTCGAAGAGCCGTTGCGAGACGGCGCCCCCATAGACCTCGCAATCGGCGAAGACCGGCTGGAGGTGCATCGGCTTCCACACCGGCCTTGCCTCGATGTCGAGTGATTCGAGATGGAGCCGTATCGCCTCCCGATCGACCCCGGCGAGCGGCGGGATCGATGGTGAAGGTGGTGAGCCAGAACGTGGACCGGTTGCCGGGGGCCTCCGGCATGAACTCGACTCCGGGAAGATCGCCGAGCGCCTCCCTGTAGAACGTTGTTGTGCGCCCGTCGGATGTCGACCCTTCGCTTCAGATCGGAGAGCTGGGACCGACCCAGCGCCGCGAGGAGATTGGAGAGCCGGTAGTTGTAGCCGATGCTCGAGTGCTGGTAGTGGGGCGCCGGGTCCCGGGCCTGGGTCGACAGCCAGCGGGCCTTGTCCGCCCATTCCGCGTCGTCGGTGACCATCGCCCCTCCCCCGCTGGTGGTGATGATCTTGTTCCCGTTGAAGGAGAGGGCAGCCATCGCCCCGAAGTTGCCTGCCGGCTCTCCCTTGTGTGTCGCGCCCAGCGCCTCGGCGGCGTCGGAGACGAGTGGCACGCCATGCTTGGCAAGAAGGGGCACGATCGCCGTGTAGTCGGCGCACTGCCCGTAGATATCGACCGGGATGCAAACCGCGTACTCGCCGGACTCGAGGGCCTCGGCGAGGAGCGCCGGATCCATATTCCAGCTTTCCGGCGTGCTGTCGATGAGCACAGGTCGGGCTCCGACGTATCGGATGGCATTGAGAGTGGCGGAGAACGTGAGGCTGGAGACGAGGACCCGATCGCCCTCGCCGACGCCGAGTAGGAGCATGGCGAGATGGAGAGCGGCGGTCCCACTGGAGAGAGCGACGCCATGCGATCGATTGGTCACGGAGGCCAACTCGGTCTCGAAAGCGTCGACTTCAGGGCCGAGCGGGGCGATCCAACCCCCCTCGAACGCACGGTTGATGGCGGCCTGGTCAGCCAGCCCGGTGTCTGGCGGGGATAGATAGATGCGGCTCATCGAGTGGCGGTGAGGCTAACGGGGACGTGGGCGGCAGAGCCCCTCACCCCGCGGACATGTCGGACAGGGCCACTTCAGTTATGGGCAACTCGTGGGCATTGCCGTCGAAGAGCGCGAAGGCACGAAGCTTCAGATTCTCCGATGGTAGGAAATGGGCCAGCTTTCCGATGAAACCGCTCACCAACACGTCGTCATTTTCAAAGAACTCCGCGTTGGCCGGGCGTTCTACGTCGATACGGGCCGAGCCGGCAAACACTTCATTTGCAAAGAAGACCACGCGGTCGACGGGCTTCATGCTTCTCCGATCGACGGCCCATCCATGGAGATACAGATCCTTTGGACCGAAAGTCTCGTATTCGGCCTCGGGCCAACCTGCGGCATCGACGTATCCCGTGACAGTCGTTCCCTGAACGACCGGCCAAGAACCTCCTTCCGCGTCCAACAGCCGCGTGACACGTCCACCTTCTGCGTTCTCCATCTGGAATCTGGTGTTGGCTTCAACAGCGACGGTCTCTAAGACCGGAGCGTCGGAGGGCCCAGAGGCCGCGAACAATTCGAGGTCGTTGTATCCAGCGACGAACGCGTCGTCGGGGAGGATCACGTTGAATCGCGTCTCGTCTTGATCGAATACAGGTACGACCGTTCTGACCACGCCATTTAGCGCGACGACCAAATCCAGATCCTCATCGACCTCTCCCCCAAGTTGTCCGTGAAGAAAGCCCGGAACGAACCCGGTGTACGGGGCGACATGTGAGAGGCGCCAAATCTCATCCACCTCTGCGGTCATTTTCGATGGTCCGATCGCGAGCCCTCGTGTGCTCAATCCGACGAGGGAGTCGTATCCCCCGAGTGAGTACAAGTCGAAACTCCCATGCTCGGTTCCGAAGATCGCGTCCAGATCGGCGGTGGCATCTCGAACCCCTTGCTCGACATCTCCCAGGGGAATCTCCTCGCCTCCTCCGGCTTGGACCACGAGAGGTGGTACCTCCCGCGGATTCCCAATAAGGGACTGCCCTTCGTATGCCCAGGGAAGCTCCGCTCCGAGAAGCTCGGCAACTGTGGGCATCACATCAATGGTCCGCGCCGGAGTGGTATCGACGACGCCTTCGTCCTGCTGAGGAGCTTTGATGAACAGTGGCACCAGACCCACCTCGTAGGCGTTTCCATCCGTGATGTCACGACGTGGTGTGTCGGGCACGAAGCTGATCCCATGGTCCGCCGTCACCACGACGATTGCCTCCTCGAGAATCCCAAGACTCTCGAGCTTGGCGAGCAGGTCGCCAATCATGCGATCCACATGTTGAACCTGGAGCAAATGGCGCTGCCTGGCCTGGTCTGCCAATACCGGCTCGACCCAGACTTCCGACTCATGACCATCCAGCTCTCCGCCGCCGTGGTATTGGCGCCCTGACGGGTAATAGCTAAACGGGGCATGGGGAAAGAGGAGATGTTCGAAATGAAGTGTGCTGGCGGAGGAAGTAATGCCCTCCACGAACTTGTCGAATTGACCGACGTGATCGAAGGGACCCTCTCGGTTCGTGTCCAGAGTTCCCTGGTTGAATTCATTGAAGGGGTCGGATACCGCCACGGAACTGGTCGGATCCGGTCTGAGCACTGAGGTGTAGAGCTTGAATGTATCGGCGATCAGCCATTGGAACCGGTCTGCGAAGGAGGTCGGACTGATCTTCCCGCACGACTCGGGCGGACACAGGCGCGTCGATGGCTCCACGACATGCAGGCTGTACGACCCGTCCAGAAGAGTGAACAGGTTCCCCGGATAATTGGCTGCCGTGGGCAGAAGCGAACTGTCCGGCGACTGGGCAGCTAGTAGCGATGGCAGCGCCCAGGACGTGAACACGTGAGCCGACGAGGTGTACTTGTACCAGGTCGACATCGATGCGAGCTTGGCGAAATTGGGATAGCGACTCCCATCGATCGCACCTCTCTCGTTGAGAAGAGAGACAACCGGGAACTCGTCGAAGACGACGAACACGACGGGTGCATCAGATGTGACAGTGGCGTCCAACGCCTCCGAGGTGGAGGGGAACACCAACCCGGACACCGGTGGAGTCAGGAGGAAAAACAAGGCGAAGATCAAGGGCGCCGGGATGAGGTAGGCCATGTACGTGCGAAGCCAGGTCGATCGTCCATAGCCAAATGCCGCCAGGGCGCCGATCGCGATCGAGATCATGAGCAGCACGACCCAGTTGACCGACATGAAACGGACCAGAGTCGTGTGAGCGATCAAAGTCACGAAAAGTCCAACGAACGCAGTCTGGGCAAACGCATGCGCCTTCTCGGAGAAGGCTTCTGCAGCCCACACGATCAGGTTGGCGAGGAGGCCCGGGGCGAGGATCAGGACGACTACCAGGAGGACGATCTCGATTGGCTCGTTTCGACGCGCAACGAAATACCCCGCACCGATCCGAAAATCGCTCAGCAACGGTTGGGCGACCGCCAAAGCGCCCAGAGACACCAGGATCAGCGGGTCGATGTATCTACGCCAACGGCCGCTCGTCTCGAGGGGAAGAACTCTGGTATCCGGAGAAGTGTTGGTGATCATGCGTTGGCCAAAGCAAGCGACGCGAATGGGAATTCATCGAGACGGGCATCATGGCCAGGCCCCCCATTTTCCCACCTCGAGCCGCGAGTTCCCCTGAGGCTATCGACTTACGAAACGTACCTCTGATTACCCCGCGCTCCCCAGTGGGGGAGCCTCAATCACACGGGGCGCTTCCGGTATCGGTGAACGGAGATTCGGGTGGGGTGAGGAACTCCCATTCGAACGCGGCCGGTTGCAACGTCAGCACCAAGACTCCGAACGACTCGTTGTACCGCACGCCGCTGTTACGCGTCGGACCGCCGAAATCGTCGAAGGAGCGGCCGCCGGTACCCACGGTGAACTGCGTGATCCCGTCGTTGTCCTCACCGCCACCCGGATCCTGAGGGAGGAATCGCTCGTAGAAATGATCGTTGCCATTGACAACGACATCGGCACCAGCCTCGAACAATGCGCTGAAGAGATCGAGCATCTCCGGGTTGGTGCCGCCCGACCGCGAGCTGAACAACGGCTGATGCCAATACGCCGCCGTGCATTGTGTGTTCACCGCGGCCAGGTCCTGACGCAGCCACTGTTCCTGTGGCGACCCGGCCTCGCACCCCCCGATCTCCGTGCAGTTCGAGTTGACCACAACGATGTGCCAGCCTCCGAGGTCATAGCTGTAGTAGCCCTGTGATGGGTCGCCGGCGGCGGCTTCGAAGTAGCCGAAGTACCCCGACGCACCAGGTGTCCGATACTCGCGTGAACCCGGAGCGGGCCTGGTGACGTCCTTGTGGCGGCCCCACGAAGGGTGATAGCAATCGTTGAAGGCCTGGGCGGAGCCATCCTCGTAGGCGTTGTCGCCCGCTGTGAACACGATGGTTTCCGCGGACCGCGCGACAACCTGATCGAGCAAGGCGGCGGTCGCCTCGTCGCCGTCGCTGGAGCAACTCGCGATGTCACCGGCACCCACCAGAACCGTTCCGTCATCCCCGACTGATCCCGCCCCGCCAACGGTGACGATCAGAACCGGACCACCGGCGGGGCTCTCCCGAGACGCGAAGTCCATGCCGTCGGGAGAGGACAGCGTCAGATAGAAATCGAACTGCCCTGGTCCGGTTACGACAGGCGTGACGTCGATGTCGACCTGGGTTCCCTCCTCACCCCCGGGCAACGGCGCAATGGGATCCCCAATCGGAGGCGCGGTTTCCCAAGTGGTCTCCAACTCGGTCCAGGTGCCCGCGACCAAGTTGACAAGGCCGACCTGTGACGAAGAGTCGACCAATGTGAGTCGCAGGATCGCGGCCGAAATGCTGGCGTCAGCCGGGAGACCGTCGACTTGGAACCTGACCAGTGCCCTACGCTCGTCGTCAGGCTCATCCTGTTCGATGTCGAGGACCTCGGCAACGCCAAGCACGGTGGTGGGCTCGTCACTGTCTATCACTGTGTCCTCGCTCGCCGCGAACGCGAATTGCTCGTCGGGAGCGATTGTCGTGCTGGACGAGACCGCACCAGTCGTGGTGGTCGGAGGCAGCGATGTTGTGGTCGAGACCGTGATCGGAGCTGTGGTTGTCACCGGGGCTAGAGCCGTGGTGGTGGGGGAGCCATCGTCGTCCTCCCCCCCCAGCAGGAACCCGACGAGGGTACCCAACAGGAGTAAGGCAGCCAGTCCCAGCACAACCAGTGCATTGGTCTGCCGTCGGCCCTGCTCGGGTTCCTGGTTGGACATGATTCGTCCCTCCCCGAAGATTCATCATCCCCGGTCGACTTATGGGAATGTACCGACGGCGTGATCTTCCTTCCACATCGACTATTCGCCCCCGTTCGCAGCATCTAGTATTTGTCGGGTGGGATCGGTCGGAAATTGGTGGGGGCGCCGCTCCAGATGGCAGCAGTTTCTGCTGCTGCTGATCGTCGTCGGGGCCATCTACTTCGCATACACCCTGACCCGTAGTCCGGTCGACGAATCGGCGGTCTTCACGATCCCGATCTCGGGTGGTGACGATGAGTTCCGGGTCGAGGGACGGGACCCCGCATGGTCGCCCGACGGCAGCACCATTGCCTTCACCTCCAACGATCAAGACGGCGTGGAAACGGTCTTCACCTTCGTCCTCTCCGACGGCAGCGTCGCCTCGCTTGCCGCAGGTGGGGCACCCGCATGGTCGCCGGACGGCTCGATGGTCGCCGTCGCAGCTGAGAACGATGCCGGCGACTCAGAGCTCTACTTGGTGGACACCGCCAGCACCGAGGCGATGTTGTTGACGGAGGGGAATCATCCTGCCTGGTCGCCTGACGGTGGAACCATTGCCTTCGATCTGACCGATGCCGACGGCGCAACGACGGTGAATCTGATCGAGTTGGAGACGTCGACGATCACAACAGTCACGGACGGCGACGAGCCGGCTTGGTCGTCGGACGGAGCGACCCTGGCAATTGTTCGTGACAACGCTGACGGAATCCCCGAGATCTTCACAGTGGACGTGAGCGGAGGGGATCCGGTCCTGGTCGCCGAAGGCGACGACCCGTCCTGGTCACCCGACGGGACCATGCTCGCTTTCTCCGGGGAAGGCGATGATGGGTCGTTCGTTTTCACCGTGACCCCGGGTGCCGAGCCGACAGAGCTGGTCGAGGGGGAGGCACCGGTGTGGTCTCCCGAAGGTGATCAGATCGCATTCGCCCGAGTCAGCGACTGAGCCACCGCCCTGGGTCAGTCGTGGGTTGTCCCCACCGGAATTGCTCCCATGACAACAAGTGTGTTCGATTGATAGAGGACAGGGAACGCTTGCGCGGATGGCGTGCTAATCCAGTCACCATTTGGGTCACGCCGATCGACAACGAGGAAGTCCGCCCCAACAGAGTCGAGAAGCGCCGAGGTCTCTGCCACGTTCAGGTCTCCGCTGAACACCGCGTTGGCCAACTCGGCTTGTTCACGCTCTAAAGGAAATGCCAGCCATCTCAGATCGATTCCGGTGAACGTCGGAATCCCGGCGTAACCCTGCACCCACCACCCGAGCGGGTGCCCGTTCATCCCAGCCGACGCCACGACCAGATCTCCTTCGTTTGCAGCTTCCTTCAACGCATCCAACGCCTCGAGCTCCGGTTGTCCAACGATGCGAAACCACCCTGTCGTGTCTCGGTACGAGCCAATGCCGCCCACCACCAGGCCAAAGAAGACACCGACTCCCAGGACCGCAAGTCCTTTCCACACTGCGCCTGCGAACCTCGGCCGTTCCTCACCGAGCGCTCTCTGGCGAGTCGCATGCCAGAGGTTCCTGAATCCAATCATTCCGAGCAGGATGAGCCCAATCTGGGTCATCAAGAGAGAGCGCGCCTCCCCCGTGACCAGGAAGAAGACCAAGCCCATGAGGCCCCAGGAGAAAGCGGTGGCCTTGGTCGGCAATACAGCCGGGGCTCGATTGCGCCCGACCAGGCCAACTACAGCCAGAATTGTGAGGAGCACCCAGAGGAGCGGCGCTTCGCGGGTCGTGTGCACGATCGAAAACCAAAGGCCCAATCCGAGAGGATTGACCGGGGGTCGATACCCGTTTTCCCCGGCGACGATCACGGTTTGATACAGATAAATGCCCGCCGGCACGGAAACGAGGAGGGTGACCCATGCAGCCCGAAACCACGTCGCCCGATCGGCTTTCGTCGCCCACATCCATGAGGCCAGGGCGATCGGAACGGCGAACAACAACAGACCCCCGATGAGTAGATGGGTGGTCAGGGTCGCAACAGTTGCCAACAAGCCAATGAGCAATTGCCGTCTCCGGCGCTCCCTCAAGTACTCGACGAACAAGTAAACCGACAAGAGCCCGAAGGCCGACGCGAGGGTCTGCGGGTAAGCACCCCAGGCGTAGGCCTCGAGATGCGCTCCAGTCACGCCTACGAGGAGGGCCGCGGCCAGACCGTATGACCGACCGACCGATCGGCCGCACCAATACACCGAGAGGAGTAGAGCCACCTTGGAGACAAGACCGGCGATCACGAGGGCTGTAACCGGTTCAAAGATCAAAAGGAGTCGGGCCAGGAACATCGGGAAGAGCGGGGCGTACTCGGCGTCCCCAGCCATTGCGTTTGTTCCCAACTGCTCGCGGGCGATGGCCAGCCAATTGCCCCCATCCGCTCCACTGGGCACCGGGCCTGCGATCGACAGGTGAAGGGCGATCGCGCCGCCCGCCAACAAACAGCAAATCAGGACGTCGAGGGCCCAGGAGGGAACACGGGCGCGGCTGAATCGGCTCCGAGCCGGACCGGCCAATCCATCTTCCCTGACGTCAGTCAACATCCAGGTCCCCCACTGAAATCACGTGCCCCCCTCGTCGTCCGCAGTCATTCTCGCCACCCACCGTTATTATGGGCTATACAAGTTGGGGCAACAAGAGGGATAGGGCTGCGTGGAGAGGTCAACCGCAAAAAGAACACGGCGTCTGTTGGTGGTCATGGGCGTGGTCGCCTTGATAGGAATCGCTTGGTTTCTCGGAGCCTCCGCCAACGATTCCGAGAACACGGCGACGACAATCGCGGCGTCAGCGTCGACAACCACGGCTTTGGTCGTATCCACGACTGTTCCAACACCAACTACTGCCGCTACAGCTCCGACCCAGACAACCACGCCGAATGTCACTGAAACAACGTCCGGACCAATCGGCGGAGGGGGCGTCTACGCGATGGGCTCGGATGGCTCCAATCCTGTCTGGCTCACCGACGGCACCTCACCGGACTGGTCCCCCAACGGCGACCAGATCGTCTTCGAGGGAGCCGACGGGGTCTACACGATGGGAGCCGACGGATCCAGCCCGCTGTGGCTCGTGCCCGGAACCCAGCCTGCCTGGTCCCCCAACGGTGACCAGATCGCCTTCGAGGGAGCCGACGGGGTCTACACGATGGGAGCCGACGGATCCAACCCGCTGTGGCTCGTACCCGGAACCCAGCCCGACTGGTCCCCCAACGGCGACCAGATCGTCTTCGAGGGAGCCGACGGGGTCTACACGATGGGAGCCGACGGATCCAGCCCGCTGTGGCTCGTACCCGGAACCCAGCCTGCCTGGTCCCCCAACGGCGACCAGATCGCCTTCGTGGGAGCCGACGGGGTCTACACGATGGGAGCCGACGGATCAAATCCTGTCTGGCTCACCAATGGCACCGCTCCCGACTGGTCCCCCAACGGCGACCAGATCGTCTTCGAGGGAGCCGACGGGGTCTACACGATGGGAGCCGACGGATCCAGCCCGCTGTGGCTCGTGCCCGGAACCCAGCCTGCCTGGTCCCCCAACGGCGACCAGATCGCCTTCGTAGGAGCGGGCTAGCCGTCCAGGGCCACAGGCCCACTTGCCACGAGAACCTGCCGGTAGAACTGCTCCGATCGATCGATGATCGGTTGGAGCTCGAACCTAGACAGCGACTCAACCGCCTCCTTCGACATCTTTGAGTAAAAACGATCGTCACTCAAGAGTTGTCGCAGCTTCGCCGCATAGAACTCAGGCGTCGGTGGCACGACCAGGTCGGGATGGACGAGATCGGCGGAAGCGTTGTTGGGGTGATCGATCACCACAGTTGGAAGCCCGCACGCTGCCGCCTCGATCACAGCGAGGCCGAAGCCTTCTCGAATCGAGGGAAACGCAGACACCCGGCTCCCCTTGAGAATGGCGACGAGCTCGGTCTCGGTATCGACATCGGTCAATAGATGCACGTTTGCCAGACCTAGTGCGTCGATTCTTGCCTGCAGTGAGTCCTTCTCAGGGCCATCGCCTATGAAGAACGTGGTCGGCGAGAAACCATCATTCTTGAGCACCCCCAAGGCGTCGATGAGGAGCTCGTGGTTCTTGTGGTTGACCAACCTGCTCACGCAGACGATGTCCGACGACCTGGGATCCGGGTCGATCGGCTCGATTCTGGCCACATCGATCCCGCATGGGAGAAGGGCATCGGCTCGGACACCCATCTCTTCCATTCTCTGCAGAGTCTGCAAAGAGATGGCCGCGTGAAACCGCCCGGCTTTCGACAGGAGCCACTCGATCGCCTGTCCGGCGTACCCAAACGGCCCCATGTACTCCCGCCAATACGATCCCCAAACTTCGATCCAAGTCACGACGACCGGGATCCGGCGGATTCGGGCGATCAACAGCACCGTCAAACAGGCCAGCGGGGCGGTCGAGTGGACATCGATGATGTCGAAGCGTTCGCGAGAGATCCTCCTCGCGAGCCCCAATGCGAATGTCACCGCCTGCCATATCGACCGACGTCCACGGCTCGTGTGGGGATTGGCCCTGGAGCGGATCCCGCTCAGGACGACATTTCCGTCGACCAGAGCGTCAGGTCCTTCCCATTTCTTCGTCCCGATGATGTGCACTTCGTGCCCGCGACTTCCGAGCTCGCGCGCGTAGTCCCACATCCTCTTCTCGACACCACCCTTGAAGAAGGGGTAAATCTGATCGTGGACCATCGCCAGCTTCATCGGCTTGGCATGGTTGGCCTCCGTTGACGGATCACGATCTGGTTGTGGAGACCGAGGCGGAGGGATGACCTCGGATGTCATCGGGACGTGCAGACGGCGGCTACTCGGCTCGATGCGCGCCATTGGAGCCCTGATTTTGTTGCTCGCCGCCATTCCGATTCTCATCAGACTCGGGCCCGAGGTTCCAAACCCACCTGAACACCATCGGAACCACAAAGAACATCCCGGCCACGCCGGCAGAAAGGACAGCCGCCTGACCCCAGAGGGGCAGCCGAGCCAACGGCTGCAAGGGCTCGAGCCAGCTAGGGACATCGGCGCTGTTGATCTCTGGCGGCGTGTACGGAGATTCCTCCTGGGCCACCACAGCATCCGGAGTCCCCACCACGTCAGCAGCGGCGAACAACGCCGGACCGAGGACCAAGAAGGCCACCACGGCGAATCCCGCGATGAGCCGCACAATCCGAAGTTTCATCCTCACCCCTGCACCCTCGCTTCCCCCATCCACATCAACCGGGCGGGTGTTCGTAGCCTTTGACCGCGGCTCGAACCCGCTCCTCCAGCCTCATCCCACCACGGATCTTACGCCTAAAAAAGAGATATCCATCCCCCGCCTGGATCGCAACGCGATGGATCCGATATGGGTCGGTGCTGGCGGTGACCGGGCCACCTGCTCCGAGCACGGCGGTGTCGTAAAAGCGCCGGATCACCGTCTCGGCCTCGGGGTCCCAGTAACCCTTCGGATAGGCGAAATGGCGCGTCTGCCTGTCCGGTTCGGGCGTCGATGAGCTCATTCGACCTAACGATCTCGTCCTCCACGGTCGCCCTTGCCATGCCCCGGAGATCCGGGTGTGTATGCGTATGGGCCCCCAAGGTGACCAGTCCGGTATCGACCATCTCTACGACCATGTCCCACGTCAGCGGACGATCGTCTGCGTGAAGCGGCTCACCCGTCTCGATGTGTCCGCTCGTCAGATAGAGGGTGAAAGGAATTCCCCGATCTCGGATGTAAGGGAAGGCGTTCTCGTAGAAGTCGGCGTACCCGTCGTCAAAAGTCAGGACGAAAGTACGATCAGCATTGAGATCGTCGGCCCCGGAGAGGGCGTCGCCGAGGCCGACGATTCTGCCCTGGCTTTGTAGCCAGTCCACGTGCCCGCGAAAGATGTCGGGCGCGAGGTCCATTTGGCGACCGGACCCTGCCCCGATCTGGTGGTAGATCAGGATGCGGGGCCCGGGCCAAGACCCGAAAAAGAGATCAGCAGCGGCGAAGACGGACTTGGCGGCCATGCGCGCCATCTCTTTCGTCCTCGAGCGCACGCCGGACGAACCAACGCCGCCCTCGGTTCGGAGTGCGACAGCCGCTCTGTCAGGCGACGTTTGCATCCGGCTCGTCGACCCCTTCCGTCTCGATGAGGTCACCGGTCTCGTCTGAATCATCCGACTTGTCGAACGTGCGATGCCGCCAATCCTGGAATCCGTCGACCGCATTCCAGAGACCGATCCTCGCCGAGCCGCCGAGCCAACGCGAAACGCGATTGCGCCGACGACGCAGGAACACCACGCCGATCAGAGTTGCCCGCCGGATCGTGAAGTCACGGTCGACAGCTTCGACGGAGCGGGTGACGGTGTGACCTGCGGACGCAACCAGGATCACTGAATCGACCCTTTGTGCCAGCACGTGCGATGCCGCCTCGTCAGCGTTGCTGCCGGCGATCAGAACCAGATCGAACAGCTCTCGGGCCACTTCCATCAGAAGCTCGAACCCATAGCCAGCGAGGGCATCGGCGGAGTCCCCCGGTCGGCCTCCCGCCCTGAGTGTGCGCAGACCGTGGATCACCTCCGGACTGGCCAGAAGGGCCGTCTTGTAATCGATGATGGCTGTCTCACGATCGTCGGAGCCGTCGACGAGAAGACTGGACAGAGTTGCCCCATGATCAGTCCCGTACTCGACCAGGTCGTTGTCGTCGTGGTACGAGGCGTCGATCAGCAAAACGCTCCTCCCCGAGACAGCCACAGCCACTCCCACATCCGCAACGAGCTCACGCACATCGCGACTGAAGACTCCGCTTGCCTGGAAGGCGACCACCGCGTTCTGGTGATCGTCCAGCTGGGTTCGCAGCATCTGTATCGCGGCCTTGCGACGGCCGCCTGGAGTATCCACGTACCACGGTTCGTTGGTGGGATGGCGGAACACCGAAAGAGGGCGCGACGGCAACTCGACGATGACAGGAGGGCCTTCTTCGAGGTCTTTGTCGGCCCACATGATCCCTCTGCCGCGTTCGATTGCGATCAATCCGATGAGAGCTGCAAACAGAGCAACGGCGAGGGACAACGCCTGCTGGGTACGAGGCGCCGCCGGGACCAATGTGACTTCCTGTGGGGTTACCGGGCTCTCTCCAGCCCGAGCCTGAATATCGCGAACCGTGGCGTAGAGCTGAGTCCACCTCGCCTCGAGCTGCTGAAGCTTGAGCTGATCCAGCAGCAGCTCCTCGTCGCCGGCCTGTGCCTCCTCTGGTGTGGGAGGCAGAGGCATACCCGCCAACTCGAGCTCGAGAGCGAGCAGCTGGTTGTAGACCCGCTCCATCTCCGCTTGTACTTCGGCTCCACTCCGAAGCACCGGGTTCATCAATTCGACGGTGAGCGCGCCGTAAGCCGCCTGTAGTGAGCCAATCTGAGTGGTGATCGCAGAGCGCCTTGCCTGGGTAGACAGCTGTTCTTCGGTCAGGGGCACCGCCTGCTGTCTGGTCGCGATTTGTGTGCGCAGATCACCTATTTGCGTGGTGAGATCATCCAACTCCTGTTGCATGCGCTCCGCCCCGGCACCAATGGTCGAAGCAGCCAAGAACCTCTGCTGCATGGCCTCGGTGAATTGATCGGCCTCGGCCTGGGTGTATCCGCGTCCGATGAAGAGGATCTGATTCTGGTCGTTGGCGAGATGAATCTCGGCTAGCTGCCAGGGAATGAATGATCCTGGAGTGTCGTCGAGCACGTCGGAGTTGACCTGCTCGGCAAGTGCGTGCTGTGAAGTCAGGAACTGCTCGAAGTCGCCGCGGTCCTGGGTTGCCGGGTCTTCGATGAAGGTGACGCTCGCAATCGACTCGTATTCGGGCAGATGATCGTTCCTGTACTCGGCGAGATTCCCCGAAACCACAACGGCGATCACCGCTGCCGCCACCAAGACCCACCAGCGGGCCTTTGCTATTCCCTTGATCGTGGTCAGATCCACTGTTCTACCTCACTTGTATCTCTCAAATCGACTGCTTCCTCGATCGCCCAGTCGTGGCGATTGGTGAAGGCGAGCAGGAGGTCCCTGAGCTCGCCGTTTCCCCCCCTTGTCGTGGAAAGCTTGTCAAGTTGTTGCACGCACTCGTACAGGGTTGCGGGACCTGGCACCTCGGCCGCAGCGATGTTGATCTGCGGATGAGGGCTGGTGATAAGCGGGCCGTAGGCCAGCTCCTCGACCAGCTTCTCCCCGGGTCGTGCCCCGGTCAACTTGACCTCGATGTCCCGGCCGGGAACCAGTCCAGCGAGACGGATCATCCGATGTGCGAGATCGACGATACGAACGGGTTGACCCATATCGAGCACGAACACCTCGCCATGATCGGCCAGCGCCGAGGCCTGGAGCACCAGCTCGACTGCCTCGCTGATCGTCATGAAGTACCGGGTCATCCTCTCGTCGGTGATGGTGACCGGGCCGCCTCTGCGGATCTGCTCCATGAAAGTGGGCACGACGCTGCCGCGGCTGCCGAGGACATTGCCAAAACGGACCGCGGCATACACGCAGTCGTTTTTTGAGGTCTCGGCGGCGGACTGGGTGAGCATTTCGGCCATCCGTTTGGAGGCACCCATGATCCCCTTGGGCTCAACTGTCTTGTCGGTCGAGATCAAGACGAACCGCTCGGTTCTCGTCTCGCGCACCGCGGCGATCAGGTTGCTGGTCCCGACGATGTTGGTCTTCACGGCCTCCTCAGGCCAGGCCTCGAGAATGGGGACATGCTTGTGGGCGGCGGCGTGATAGACGACGTGCGGCTTGTATTTGTCGATCAAGTGCTTGAGCTTCTCCTGATCGCGCAGATCGCAGAGAGCAGGGATGAGCTTCGTCCCTGCCGGGGGATCCCAGCGCAGCATCCCGTCATGGAGATGCGTCTCGTCGTTGTCCATCGCAACGACCTTCTTGGGCATGAACGCGAGCACCTGGGCGACGATCTCAGAGCCGATCGATCCGCCGGCCCCGGTCACCAGAACCACCTTGTCGTGGAGTGTCGATTCGACGGCTTCGAGGTCCGTGGTCACCCGCGGGCGAAGGAGCAGATCGTCGAGCTGGAGGTCGCGGATGTCCGGGCCACCGTCGTATCCGGTGAGCAACTCATCGAGATCGGGAACGATTCGAAGACGCACATCGACGTCCACGCAAAGGTCAACCAGTCGTCGCGCCAGGACGCTGGCTCCTTCCGAGGCGACGATCACCTGATGGATCGCATAGCGGGTGATCAAGGATGCAATGTCCTCGAGCTCACCAAGTACGGGTAGGCCGGCCAGTCGACGAGTGCCCTGGGTGTGCCCCGAGCTGACGAACCCGACGACGTTTACCGAGTACGGCCCCCAGCCGAGACTGCGTGCCAGCTCGGCGGCACGCTTGCCGGTTCCAAGGATGAGCACCCGATCACGCGAGTCGAGCTGAAGCGTGCGATGAAACGAGAAGAGTCGCGACCGAAAACGGACTATTCCCAGAAAACCCAAAGTGAGCATCCCGCCTATGGCCAGCACGGAAAGGGGAACCAGTCGCGGCTCGCCACCAATCGCCAGTACCGCCAGGACCAAGATCGTCGATGACCAGAAGGAAGCGGCCAGGACTCTTCTTGCCTCGCCGATGCTGGCGAACTCCCAAACATGGCCATAGGCCCCCAACGCGACATTTGCGACGAGATGCACTGCAATGATCGCCGGCAGTACGAGTAGCACACGCGACCACCAGACACTCGGGAGCTCCCCGTCGAGCGATCGAATCCCAACGGCCGCCAAGTAAGCGACCGCAATCAGCGTCGCGTCGACCACGGCGAAAGAGATATCGACTCGAAGTTGGGCAAGTGACGTCATCAGACGTCCCTGCGTTGAACTGCCCCCGCCCCTAGACCGCTTTGTCACGGTACCGCCCTCTTTAATCCCAGTCAGATGCGCGCGGCGGTATGAAACCACCGAGCAGCAGCTGTGTGCCTCCCATTGCTCGGTTTGGAGTACGAAACGAAAACGTCCCCCAACCCATCGCGGCGCCGCCCGGCGCCTCGACTCGGTTGTACCTTAACCACTCTGCGTGCTGGTTACCAGCGCGGACTTCGTCTTTTTTTTTGCGAGCTTCGAAGGGGACGAGTGGAAACGGCCCCTTGAGACATCAGCACGCTCCGTGTTATTCTGCCCTCTTCCAGTGGGGTACTTAGAGGGAGGACTCACCATGAAAGCATTGGTGACGGGGTCTGCGGGTTTCATCGGCACGCATGTCTCTCGTGCATTGTTGGCCGATGGATTCGAGGTCACGGGCTACGACCAGAAGGAGTCTGCCGAGCCCGGCATCGACTCCGTGGTCGGCGATTTCCTGGACGTCGACTCGCTGACCAAAACGGTCACAGGGCACGACGTCATCGTCCACATCGGGGCGATCGGAGACGTGTATCTCGCGGCCACGAATCCGGAGCTGGCGGCCTCGGTCAATGTGACGGGCAGCACCAACATCGCCCTGGCGGCCGAGACCGCCGGCGCCCGTGTCGTCTATGCGTCGACTTGGGAGGTCTACGGCGACCCGGTTTACGAACCAGTTGACGAGAGGCATCCCTGCGAGCCCGATCATCCCTACAACATCACCAAGCTCGCGGGGGAGCGCATGCTTCTGGCAGCCAATCGGCTCCGCGACGTTCCGGTCATCGCACTCAGGCTGGGCACTGCTTACGGACTCGGGATGCGACCGAACTCTGTGTTCGAGATCTTCATCGAAAAGGCGCGGAACGGTGAGCCGATCACCATTCAGGGCGACGGGTCTCAGGGCAGACAATTCACGCATGCCCGAGATATCGCTCGGGCATTCGTCTTGGCGGCGAAGAGCGATGCGAGAGGGATGCCCCTCAACGTCGTCTCTCAAGAGATGATCTCCATCAAGCAGCTGGCCGAGATGGTCACCGAGCGCTTTCCCACGGAGGTCACATACGGACAGCCGAGGCCTGGCGACGTGACTCCGTCGTACGTATCTGCGGCACGCATCGAAGAGACACTCGGCTGGAAGCCAGAGGTCGCCTTCGAGGAGGGCATGGCGGAGCTGCTCTCCGTCGACCGCGGCTGAGGTGCCCCTCACCAAACCCCGCGTCCTCATCCTCATCAAGGGGTTGGGGATAGGCGGGGCTGAAAAACTCATCTCAGAGGGAGCGCGCTATTGGGATCGTGACCGGTTCGACTACTCCGTTGCCTATGTCCTCCCCTGGAAGGACCAACTGGTCGGAGAGATCGAGAGGCTCGGCATCGACGTGGAGCTGATCGGGAGCGACCGAGGGCTCACCCCGGTCACGTCTTGTCTCGATTGCGTGACCTCATACGGAGGCGAAGCATCGATCTGGTCCATGCCCACCTACCGACTATGGGGATCGTGGCCCGGGTCGCCTCGACCGGTCCCGGTCGTATATACCGAGCACAACATGGCCGAGTCGTATCGGCCCGTGACCCGGTGGGCCAACCGACTCACCTATGGGAGGAACCGAGCCGTCATGGCCGTCTCCGGCGCCGTGGCGGCATCGGTGTCGTCGTGGCCGGGCCGTCCGGTCACGGTGATCCCAAACGGAGTGGCGGTCCACGCCGGCGCGGCGCAGGCGAACGCCGCCCGGGAGGAGCTCGGTCTCTCGGTCGACGCTCCGCTGGTCGCACATGTGGGGAACATCCGCCCTGGCAAGGGCCACGATGTTCTCATCGACGCCGCGGCCATCCTCATCAAGACCATGCCCGACGTGACCATCGTCTCGATCGGTGGCGAGAAGTACCCCGGAGATCTGGACCGGGTGCAGACCCGGGTCGCCGAGGAAGGCGTCGGCCAGTCCCTTCGATTCTTGGGAAGACGACCCGACGCACTTTCCTTCGTCGCCGCCGCTGATGTCTTTGTCAACCCGTCCTCGGTGGAAGGGCTCCCGGTCGCGATCCTCGAGGCTATGGCGCTGGGCCGGCCGGTAGTGGCCACCGCCGCCGGCGGTGTCCCCGGGATCGTCAAAGACGGGGAGACCGGTCTGTTGGTCGAGCCCGAGAATCCCGAGGCCCTGGCCGAGGGGATGAGCAGGCTCCTGTCAGATCGCGAGATGGCGGTCAGGTTGGCCAATGCCGCTCAGGCCCTGGTGGAGAAGGATTACGGGCTCGAGCCCATGGTCCGAGCTACCGAGGACGTCTACCTGCAGGTGCTCAATGGGTGACACGATCACGACTCGCGAGCTCGAAGATAGAGATGTGCCCGATGTGCTCGACCTTCTACGGGCGTCGCTCGGCGAACCGCCCCTCCTCAGGCGGACGCCGGAATTGTTCTCTTGGAAGCATTTCGACAATCCTTTCGGCAAGTCGGTAGCGATCCTCGCCGAGGTGGATGAACGGGTCGTCGGGCTGCGCGCTTTCATGCGCTGGGACCTCGTTACCCCTGCCGGGTCGACGGTCCGTTGTGTCCGAGCAGTCGACACCGCGACCCATCCTGACTTCCATCGTCGGGGCATCTTCCAGCGCCTCACCGAGGAGGCTTTGGAATTAGCCCTGGCACAAGGAATCGATCTGGTGTTCAATACACCTAACGAGAGGTCGGGTGCGGGGTACTTGAAGATGGGGTGGAAAGCAGTTGGGCCTGTGGGTGTGATGGTGCGCCCGTCGACACATGCTCTCGGTGGCAACCGAGGAGACATGAGGACCGATCCGTCCCTGTTCATCGACGATCCGGCCCCGGCCTCGGGGCTCAGCATCGATGACCGCAAGCCGGTGGGACTGCGTACGCCTCGATCCGGTGCCTACCTCCTCTGGCGGTTCGCGTCGCATCCGACGGCCAGATATTTCCGCGTTGACAAGGACGACTCGACTGCGGTGGTGCGACCCAACCATCGCAACGGGCGCCGTGAACTGGTCCTGGCCGATGTGTTCGGCAGCAGGCCGGCGACTGCCATCCGCAGCGCTGCCCATAGGTCTCGAGCCGACTACATGGCTGGGTGGTTCTCGTCCGGGTCTCCTGAGCGGGGTGCCTCGATGCGCGCCGGCCTCATGCCCGTTCCGGGGGTGAAGGCTTTGACCTTGATGGCCCGCCCACTCGTCGAGCTCGATATCGACGTGCTCGACATGTCGAGTTGGGATCTCGCTGTGAGTGACCTGGAGCTCTTGTGAGTCTCCTCCTGCAGGTCGTGCCGATCTTCGCTCAGATCGAGGAGCAACCCGAGAACAACGCTTCGTTCGATGTGGTCGTCATCATCATCCTCCTCTTCTTCGTGACGAGTTGGCTGTCGAAGGTGATTTCCACGAGGAGGGACCGCTCCTGGCTGCCTCGACTGATCGTCTGGGGCTTTGCGGCCAAGATGATCGGGACGTTTGCCCGCTTCTGGATGGTCACGGTGCTGTATGGGACCGGAGACTCCTACCGCTATCACCTATTCGGCGTCATCGAATCCAGCGTTTGGCAGAACTTCAGAGTCCCGATTGGAACCTCTGGAGGGCAGGGCACGGCCTTCACCGAGGTTGTGACCAGTTTCCTGTATGCCCTATACACGCCGTCGTTCCTCGGCGGTTTCGTGCTGTTTGCTTTTCTCTCATACCTGGGCCAGCTGTTCTTCTTCTCAGCATTCCGCCCCTGGTTCGGACAGGAAAAGGTGAAGTACTACGCGTACGCCGTCTTCTTCCTACCAAGCCTCGTCTTCTGGCCGGCGGGCATCGGAAAGGATGCGTTGATGGTGTTCAGCCTCGGGATGGCAGCCTACGGGGTTTCTCGCCTGCTCAGGGAATACCAGATCGGCGCCTTGTTCCTCATCGCGCCTGCGCTCTATCTCGCCGCGTCGATACGCCCCCACGTTGCCGGGATCTTCGGGATTGCGACTGTCCTGGCGATGCTTCTGGGCAAGGCACCTCGGAAGATGCAGGGACACCCCAAGCGGGCTCTGATGATCCTCACCGCCCTGGGCGGCGCCGCGATCCTGTTAGCCACGTTCTCGTCAACATTCGAGGTGACGGTCGAAGGAGCAGGCGCCACTCGCGACACGTCCGAGTTCCTCGCCGACGTCAACGAGCAGACAAGCACCGGCGGGTCACAGATCGAGGGTGGCGGGATAGCCAGCCCAGCACAGTTGCCTCTCGCGATCGTCACGGTGCTCTTCAGACCCCTCATCCATGAGGGCACCAGCCTCCAGGTGCTCTTCAGTGCCCTGGAAGGCACTGCACTGCTGTTGTTCACGGTTTGGAAACTCCCGACGATCTGGCGGAACAAGAGGCTTCTGCGCGAGAAGCCATACCTCATGGTCACCTTCTTCTACACCGGCGGCTTCATTGTCGCCTTCAGCGCAATCCTCAACCTCGGCATCCTGGCTCGACAGCGAGTGCAAGTCCTGCCCTTCTTCCTCGCCCTCCTCGTCGGGTTGGCATGGAACGAACCGAAGGGAGAAACCGATAGCGAGGTAGAACCAGTCAGACGCAACATGCCACGTCGCCCGCCCGCGCGGGTATCCCAAGAGGCGATCGCTATCGATTCTGTGAACTCAGAAATCCAAGCCGAGAAAGCGCTGCCAGCGTCACAATCAAGAGCATCGCGAGCACGAGAAAGCTCGGCCACGGTGCCAGTGAACGGTCGACACCAACGACGATGAGAGCGATGGCCGCCTGAGCCACGGCCATCGCGAGCGCCACAACGGGCACCGACCATCCTCTGTCTCTCAATTGGTCGTAGATGTGGCTCCGATCGCCGATGAACATGGGATGGCCCGCCCTCCTTCTGCGGAAAAGGGTCACCACGAGGTCAATGGCGAATACCCCGAGCATCCCGGACGTGACGATCAGCAGGATGGGCCCGCCCGGCGAGGCTTCGAGGATCACTGAAGCAAGAAGAACCCCCACCACATAGGCTCCGGCATCGCCGAGAAAGACGCGGGCGGGATGCCAGCCGAATACGAGAAATCCGGCGAGGGCGGCAGCTATTTCCAGGGACACCTCGGTGTCGAGGCCACGGCCTCCCGCCAGCCACGCGAGTCCCAGCGCGGTCACCAGCGCGACAGACCCAGCCAGCCCGTCGAGCCCGTCGAAGAGATTGACGGCGTTGATAGAGAAAACGACGAGGACAACGCCGAGAGCGATGAAGAAAAGGCCCTCGCCTGATCTAGAGCTGCCCAAGACCAGCACCAAAGCTGCCACGAGCTCGACCACGAGGCGCAACGCGGGAGGCAGCCCGCGGCGATCGTCGATGAGTCCGAGGACCAAGACGATTCCCGTCGCGAGGAAAAGCGTCACGTCGAGCCCGCCCCGGGTCATCGCCGCGATGTTCACGCCGAGGAAGACCCCGACCCCTCCTAGGGGTACGGCCGGATGTTCATGGGTCTTGAGGACGGGATCATCGGGATGATCGAGGTAGCCGATTCTGGGCCCCAGGCGAATGGCGATGAAGCACCAGACGAGGCTCACCGCCGCAGCGACGATCAGGGCCGCCAAACCAAGACCTCGGAGCTCTCCCCTTCATGAACTTGGATCCGCTCGGTGTCTTTGAACCCCATCTTGCGATAGGCGCCGAGGGCGGTCTCGTTGTCGGATCCGACGACGACCTTCACTCCCAAGACTCCGCGTTCGGAAAGGTCACCGAGCAGGCGGGCCCCCAACATCACCGACATGCCGCGACCGCGGGCCCTCGGCGCCACCACCATGGACAGAAGTTCGGCTGGGACCTCTACCTTGTCCTGCCCGTAACGGAAGGTCTCCCAGGCTCGGCGGAAGTTGCTCGGGAGCACCAACCGGGGTAGAGCCGCCAGACCCGCCCGCAAACCGTGGACCTTGTAGAAGTAGCTATAGAAGGCGCCGACGTCCTCGACACCGACCGTGAAGGCGACCGGTCCGCCACCATCGTCCACAACGAGCGCCACAGCCCCCTTCCAGCCGATGAGCGCCTTGTACAGGATCCTCATGAACCCCCGCCCGAGCGAGGGGAGGAACCCTGTCGCGATCTCGGACGCATGCAGTTCAGCGAGAGCCCTTGCATCGAGAGGCGTGGCCTGCCGAATCTCAACACGAGGCCCAGGCTGGATCATCTCGGCCGGCATGAGGTGGCCGAAACCCTTGGCCTTCAACCCCTCCCGATAGGTGTCCATCACGATTCGGACAACTTCGTTCTCGTCGAATCGCTCCCGAGCGATGGCGGCGCTGGCTGCTGACATGGTTCGCAACAGCTCCCGGTCCCCGCCCAGCTTCAGGATCGCCCCGGTGAGGGCGGCGGGATCGCGAACCGCGATGAGCAACCCGTTAACGCCATCCTCGACCACCTGGCGACAGCCACGGATATCGGTGGCCACCACGGGGAGACCCATCGCAGCGGCTTCCATGGCAGCTCTGGGGAATCCCTCCCGATGCGACGGCAAGACGAAGAGGTCCATCGCCGAGTAGAGGTCCTCCATGTCGGTTCGCATCCCCAGGAAGCGGACACCGGCTTTCCGCGCATTGGCAACGGCCTCGGGTGGCAAGGCATCGGACTTGTCCGGGTCATCCGGGCCGACGACAACGACGATGTAACCGTCGCCAAGCCTGGTCGCAGCCTCGAACAACTCGGGATAACCCTTCTCGGCGACGAGGCGCCCAACCATGCCTACGACCACGTCGCCTTCCTCGGCCCCGACCTCACCCCGGATCCGGGCTCGAGCGCCCGGGTCGACCTTGACCCGGTCGAAGCGCTCCAGGTTTACCCCGTTGCCAAGGAGATGGGCCTTTTTCCGAGGGACGATTCGGGTGCGACGGCAAAAGGCGAGGTCCTCTTGGTTCTGGAAGAGCTCGGCATCGGAGAACCTGGACGCGAGTGCCTCGAGCGAATAGACGACCGCCCGCTTCGCCGCAGGGATCATCCTCGGTGGCGTAGAGACCGTGGAGCGTGTTGACGACTAAGGGCACCCCGGCCAGCCTGCCGAGAATGCGCCCGTATAGACCCGGTTTCGGATTGTGGGTGTGGAGGACGGTGAATTGCTCTCGGCGCAGCACCCGCCAGAACTGGACGATTGCCTTGAAGTCGTTGAGCAGGCTCATTCCCCGGGTAGACGCGGTCAACGGAACATGGCGGATCCCATCCGCTTCCAGTTCTCCGACCCACGGCCCGGGAGCGCTGACCCCAATCGCCTCCCCGCCCGATTCGACAACGGCGAGCAACTGGGGCCGCACCAGGAATCTCAGACTCAGATCGACGGTGGTCAGGTGGGCCACCTTGAACCTGCCGACCTCCGACCCGTCTTGGGGCGCCGTCATCACCTGATCCCCTCGTCCCAACGCATCACCGTGTCACACATTCGGTAGGTCAGTATCGTCACCCATCTCTCCGGCCAGCCGTCAACTCCTGGCAGCACTCGCACGGTTTGCCAGATCGTGAAGCAGGCCGCGCCACTTGTCAGCAGTGACCTCGAGTGTGAACCGCCGCAGACAGCTCTCCCGGGCTCGATCACCCATCGCGGCGCGAAGCCCGGGGTCGAGAACGAGGCGCTCCACCGCCCCGACCAAGGCATCGAAATCCTCGACGTCCACGATGAGACCGGTTGCCCCGTCCTCGATCACATCCTCGGCACCGGGGATGCGTGTTGAGACAGCTGGTATCCCGCTGAGACCGGCCTCGATGAGCACTCCTGGCATTCCCTCGGGTGGGCGGCTCGTCATGACGAGCATGTCGCTCGCGGCGAGCAAGGCGGGGACGTCGTCACGTCTTCCCACCATTACCACGCCGGCGGAATCTGCGGCCTCGCTGATCGCGTCCGCGAGCGGGCCTTCCCCAACCATCTGCGCCTCAATCTCGAGACCACGCCGACGAAGGGTGGCGACGAGCTCTACGAAGCGATCTGGCCGCTTCCCGGCGTCGAGATGGCCCACGAAAATGAGCCTCACCGGCCCTTCCAGACGCGCTTCCCGCGGCCGGAAGACATCGGCATCCCGACCGTTGGGGATGATCACCACCCGCTCGGAAGGTATTCCGTGGAGGACGCGGGCCTCCTCGGCGACATCACTGGAGACCGCCACGACGACGTCCGCCCGCCGCACATAGAACCGATGCATCGCTCGGCTCGAGTATCGGCCGAGATTCGGATGGGCGCTCCCGATGCTCAGATAGACCATCGGGCATGTCGCGGGGAGCGGCGAGGGCCGCGTACTTCGCCGGCTCTCCCCCGTGGGCCACGACGACTTCCGGCTCGATGTCCCGCAGCGCTCTCCTCAACCGGGTCACAACCCTGGGATCGACCCCCGCCGCGCCGCCACCAGCCCTGGGGAACGCGAAGCTCGCGGTCAGCTCGGAGGACGACCGGGTCAGATGAGAACAGTGTGAGGATCAAATGGGGTTGATCCGGTGAATCGAGTTGATCGACCAGGGCCCGGGCATAACGCTGAGCACCTCGATCCAGGTCATACGGGAGGACATGGACCACAGGACCCCGTTGCTGCTCCATCGGACCGGTCGCCTCCCAACCTGCCATCCGTCGCGCTCAGTCGCTGTTCAAGGTGCCCAGCGCAGAACCAGCGACGGTCCGTTTGCGCCGTTCTCTCGTGAGAAGATCTCGGTCGTGTTCTCTGTGGTTCCGAGAAGATAGAAGCTGATTGCCCCCGGGCCAGTAACCACCCCGGTCAGATCGCCGACTAGTGCCTCGCCCCCGTCACCTCCGGGAGGGATCGTTGCCACCCGATCGCCGACGGTTGGCGCGGTAGACGCCGATGTGTCGGTCTCATGCCATTCACCATCTACGAGATGCACCGCGATTGCCGCACCAGACGGAGCGGATGAAGTCAGCCGCAGCTCGGCGGAATCGATAGTCACACCCTCCGGAATGCCCACGACATCGAAGCGAACCAATCCTTGCTTGACATCCGGGGGATCGTTTTCGAGTTCGATTACCACGTCGAAACCGTTGACCTCCGCCGGGTCCGAGGCGTCCGTAAAGGTGTCCTCGGTGGCGAGGACCGTCAGCTGACCCGGTGGGTCAGTCGGAGTGGGCGAGGTTGTCGTCGCCAACGAGGTAGGAGTGGTGGTGGCCACCGACGGAGCCGCGGTTGGCGGGGGAGCGATCGTCGTCGTGGGGGCTGCCTCGGCGTCAGGATCACTCGAAAGTCCACCCGACAGGGCATACCCGATGATCGCACCCACCAGAACAGTCAGCACCACGGCAAGGACGATGATCCATATGGTCCTTGGGTCTCTGGCGGCAGGTTCTTCTTCAGTCATCAGTGATCTCTCCCCTTCGATCAGCGCTCCAAGGAATCTACCGACCAGACAGCGTTATGCCCAAGGGTCGTCTGCACTGCCGAAGATTGAATCGATGCCATCGTCCCCGGCAGAACCCCCCGTGGCGTCAGTGTCGGATTCCCCCTCGTACCGCTCCTCCTCGGCTCGCGCCGCCCTCTCGCCGCCGAAGACACCGAGGACAACGGTGGCCACATAGACAAAGGCGATAACGATGATGGCCGGCAGGTAAACGGAGAAACGAGCCGCCACCCGCGAGCAGATGACCATTATGAGGAACTGGGGCATCGAAGCCAACACCGCTCCCGCGGCGTTTTGGTTGAACCAAGTCGTCAGCTTCACCGCACTCGGCTGTATCGCGATGATCAATGGCTCGAGCAACAACAGCCCGAGACACGCGACAGAACCCAGGATCGAGGGAGGACGAGGCGTTCCGCCCTGAGCGACGACCCAAAGGAACACGGCGACGGCCAGGTATGCGCCCTCGATGCCCAACGAGACCGCCACCCGAGGCCAAGCAAGGAAAGTGATGGGCAGCGTTACCGCCACCAGAGCCACCGCCCACTCGGTGTCGGGTACCGCCGCGAAAGCGCCGAGAACGGCCAGCGTGAAGAAGATCACTCCGAGACCAAGACCCTGGTGTCGTCTCTCGAAGTCAGTGATGAGAAAACCGGCGAGCGGGATCATGACCATCATCAAGACCCGAACCCAGGTCATCTCGGTTACCGGCGTGACAAGGGCAAACCACACCGCGCCGGGGAGAACCACAAGAGGATGGACCCACAGCGGTGCTCTGAACACCCGAGCGAGGAGCGACGCCAGGAGGATGACCCCTAGGGCGGGCAGCTCCACCGGCACGGCTTCCTCGACCCTGCCGAGGGTCGCCACGATCGCGACTGCGATCAGCACACCGCCAATCGGAAGCGGGGGTTTCTGTCGGCCAAAGGCAAATCGCAGACCCCAGCCGATCGCGAGCGCTACGGAACCCAGCCGGACCCCGGTCAGGAAATAGGGGGTGCCGAGAAGCTCGAGGACGGCGATGAGGTCATCCACGCTGCGAGCTTAGGGTCAGGTGGTCAGCCGCAGCCGTTAGGAAAGCGGAGGTGCTGATCGGACGGCACGCCTTCGATGATCGAAGCCTCGGCTCCGCCGGGTGGGACCAGGCGCACGTCGACGGTCGTCTCCTCGCCAACACCGAAATGGGCAATAGGGGCAACACCCGCCGAGTATCCCTGGGTCACAGTTATCTCACGCGCACCGATCAAGCCCTCCACGTCGCCCACCGCTCCCGATCGGTACACCTCGACTCGCCACCCCAGTCCAAAGGCGTGTTCGGGACCGACCGACACCTCGAGCCAATGGCCAGACCCAGATTCGTTGTGAAAGAACAAGGAAGGCAGCGAAGGCTCCCATTCCACAAGGAAGAGATCGAGACGGCCATCACGGTCGATATCGGAAGAAGGCCCTGCGACCCAGTATTGAGGATGCCCCAATCCCTCCGGAGCGCTGAATCGTGGAATGCCTCCTTCAACCCCTTCATGTCGGAATACCGCCGGCCGGGTGCCTGATTCGGCTGAGGCCGTTGTATAGAGGTCAGGCCATCCATCGTTGTCGAAATCGTTGAGCTCGACGTGAGGGGCTTTCGTTGGTAATCCGATCAGACCAGCGGCATCGGTGACGTCCTCAAAAGCAGGATTCCCCGAGCCATCCGCTCCCCGATTCAAATAGAGGCGAACCGGGACCTGGGTCCCAGCGTCGACCGTGCTGTTGTAATGCTGACCCACGACGATGTCCAACAAGCCGTCCCTGTTCACGTCGGCGATGGAGGAGCCGGCAACAAGGTCCTCTTCACCGAATGCCTGCCATACGAACACCGATGAGTCGGCTTCACGGAAGGTGCCGTCGCCCACGGCGATGAAAAGTCGATTTGCCCCGGACACGAACAGATCCTGGTTCCCATCACCGGACAGGTCGGCAACCGAGACGCCGAGCCCGTAGACGTCGGGAGGAAATCCTGCCGCGGCGGTGGCGTCCTCGAAGGTGAGGCCACCGAGGTTCTTCATCAGGACGCTGCTCCCCCCAACGAATCGATCCTCGGCGATGAAGAGATCGGGCAAACCATCTTTGTTGTAGTCGAGGATCCCAACCGAGCGCCCGCCGAACTGTGCCGGCAAGCCTCCACCCTCCAGTGGCACCAGGGTGCCCCCATCGTTCCGAAGCACCTGAGTCGGTGGAGCCTGAGGTGTGTCATCGTCGAAGTTGCGTGACACCACGAGGTCGAGGTCCCCGTCGACGTCGAGATCGGCCACGGCTCCTCCGCTCGTCCTGGTGAACATGTCTGGAAGCGTGTCGGCGAGGCTGAAAGAGCCGTCACCCGACATGAGCAGCCGGTCCGGGGAGGGCCCTTCGGCACCCCGGAAGCGGTAGAGCTCGGCATCGCGGTCCGCGAATGTCCCCATATAGAGGTCGGGCCGGTTGTCATTGTTGAAGTCGCCCCAGATCGCGGAATGCCCGTACATACCCACCAAGGGGCTCACGAGGCCCATTGCCTCGGTTTGGTCACTGAATGAGATCGGAGCGTCACCTGTGGCTGCCGGGCTAGCCCAGCAAAGGAGTCCGCCTCCGGCCGGGGCCGAGGAACCAGACCCCTCGGTGCCACCCGATGCGGTTCCCGAGCCCGACGTGCCGGTCGTGCCACCGGGGTCAACCGACACTTCTGCCTGTGGCTCCCCGGTCTGACTACAGGCCGCGATCAGGAGCAAGAGCGCGGCTGCTCCATGCCGGGTCATGGCAGGTGGACGATCAGGAGCACCACCTCGCCGAAGCCATCCTCTGGCCCCGAATTCATGCCGACGTAAACGGTGTCGCCGGCCGGGGAAACCACCACGTTGTAGCTGCCCCCCAGCGTCAGCCCCAGGTGCTCCTGGGCCAATGGGTTCAACTCGACGATGACCTCCTCTGCGCCGGTATCGAGATCGACACTGACCAACGGGGTCCCGGAGAGCGCGCTTCCACCGTGGGCATCGGGGACATAGAAGAAGCGATCCCCATCGGGATGCATCGCGACGCTGGCGGTGTACCCCCGAGCCGGGCCCAAGGTCTGGATCTCGCCTGACGGATGCAACACGAAGAATGTGTAGGGCTCGTCGGTGACAGCGGCGATCCGTCCATCTGGGGCCGGTGACGTAGAAGCCCGGAGCCAGTCCGCCGGCATGTTGTGAGGATGAGTGGACAAAGTGTTAGAGGCCGGGTCGTAGACCGCCAGCTGGGCTCCACCTATCGAGTAGTACGCACGACCCTCTGGATCGACCATGACGTTGCGGTAGCCGACATGAGGGGTCGGTGGACCTTCAAAAACGGTGGTCTCGCTCCTCACGTCGTAGGCGAAGAATGGCCCCTGTTCCGTGCCTTGACTGCGGAGCACGGGATCGATCGCCTCCCCATACACAAGTCCGCCTTCGGCCCAACCTGCGAGTGAGGCTTGCCCATGCTGATCCACCGGGACCGTCATCCTGTGAATGGTTCGCTGTTGAGGGTCCAGGCGAAACAAGAGATCGCCCCGATAGGAGTCATCGAATCGGATGTCGTTCGTGGTCCCCCAGTAGCTGGAAAGATAGATCTCACCGCAGGCACCACCCACCATCTGACCGTGGATCTTCCCGTAGCCCCACGATCCGGGCTGGTGGTCGACGTAGGACAGGAGGTCCCCGATCATTGTCAGTGATCCGGAACCCGGGTCGTATTCGTACACGAAGGAGTTGCCGTCCATGCCCTGATGGTCGCCGAGGCCTGAGTAGAACCGCCCGTCAGCGAGGGCCCAACCCTGCCCCCACTGGCTCCAGGGATTGCCGTCGTAGTCGGGTCGGGGATATAGCGCGCCTTCGACACGAACGCCTCCTACCTCGCCTAGATCGGCCAGTTGGACGCTCTCGCCTTCGACGAATGGTTCGCCTGCGGGGAGGTCCGCGCATTCGGCACTGACCGGCTCACCGGTGGATTCGGGAGCTGCTGGCCCGACGCTGGTGGTGGCGGCGGCGGCGGATGAAGTTGCAGGAGATGCGCCAAGAGTCGTCGACGCCTGCTCTGGAGGATCCTCGCCTGAATCAAAGAAGGTCGACCCACCGGCCAGGCCAACTCCCACCGCAGCACCCCCGATGAGGGCGACGAGCAACCCTGCGACGACGAACGACAGTTTCCAACCCCTCATCGAGCTCCCACGTCCCTTCTTGCATGAGATTAGACGTGTCCTGCTGGATAGTTGCCTGGAATCTTTCGGGACTCCGGGCGTTGTCGGATCCGCCTCATGCGTCCACATCCATGACTGATGCCGCGTCTGGTGAGACGCAATCGACGAGGTAGTCTGTTCACTTCTGGGATGGGTGGGGGACAGCACGACATGGCAATCGATCGTCCGGCGCTAGACAAAGGTGTCTTCGTCATCTCCATCGACACCGAGTTGGCCTGGAGTGTCGTCCACCGCGGAGCGGTGAGCTCCGAGCACCTCTCTTCCGATCGGGTCGCAGCTGAGCGCGGCATCGTGGGCGACTTGTTGAACCTCTTTGAGGAGCATGACGTCAAGGCAACGTGGGCCACCGTGGGTCATCTGTTTCTCGATGAATGTCACGCCGTCGAAGGTCGCAAGCATCCCGAGATCCTGAGACCGAACTACGAATGGTTCGACGGTGATTGGTTCGCTTTGGATCCGTCAACCGACCTGAGCCAGGACCCGATGTGGTATGGGTCGGACATCGTTCAGATGATCAGACAATCCCAACCGTCCCAGGAGATCGGCTCCCACTCGTTCTCTCATCTCATCGTCGGCGATCCAGGTTGCAGCGCGGAGGCGTTCGCCAGCGATCTCGTGGCATGCCGGGAGGTGGCCACGGCCACTGGGGTCAACCTTCTCTCATTCGTCTACCCGCGCAACACGATCGGTCACCTCGACGTGCTGGCGGACAATGGTTTCACCTCGTATCGGGGTCTCCGACCAGGGACTTTCCCGGCCATGGGCGGTCTCATCAGACGTGCATTCAACTTGGTCGACAAGATCCGGCCGCTGGCCGGGTCAGTGGTCCTGCCCCAACGAGATGGCCGTCTTTGGAATCTTCCCGCCACCAATCTCTACGCCCCGTTCGACCGTGCCCGATATGTGCCTTTCCGCTCATGGGTCACCCAGCAGGTCCGCCGGCTCGATCAGGCGAGTAAGCATCGATCGCTCTTCCATCTCTGGTTTCACCCTCACAACTTGATCGAGGACCCCCAGAAGGCGCTGCAGGGTTTGGAGCGAATCCTCAAACGAGTCGACGAGCTCCGTCGGCAAGAGCGGATCGAAAACATGACCATGGGAGAGCTCACTCGGCGCCTCGACGGTGAGGACGCCACTGCGTCACAGAGACCTACCCACGGCGCCGACAACTTGTGATGATCGTCGAGCTGATTGGCCCCGGCGGAGTAGGCAAGACGACCGTCGAGCCACTAGTCGCCGAGCGGTTGGGGGTCACCTACTACGAAGGCAGGAAGAGGCACGGTTTCCAAGGCGAGGAGCTGAGCGGCTGGCGTCTGTGGTCGAACAGAGCGTGGTCGGTGCTGCGGGACCCAGGGCTAGCGATGGCAGCCATGACGATTCACCCTGGCTCGGCCCGGGAACGGGCCTGGTTCACGATGGACATCATCAGACGTGAGCGGAACGCGGCGCGTTCCGCTCGGCTCGACAGTGGAGTGGTGGCCAGCGGTCCGATCCACGCCCTGTGCATGATGTCGGGCTCCACTGGTGCCGACGTCACCTCGCTGCTGTCCCATGTGACAAAGGCAGACGTGTATGTGCGTCTCGATGCTGACCCTTCCGTGGTGACGCTGCGTCTGGCTGACCGGCTGGGGCAGAATCCTGATGAACTTGGGGAGCACCAAGATTGGATGGCGAAGTACCGCGCGGCATCAACGCAAATCCTCGCCGCAGTGAATCGTCCGGTGGTCGAGGTCGGAGCAGACGCTCCTCCTGAAGAGGTCGCAGCCGAGGTCGCCTCTCGTCTCACCCCGTATCTCGATTGAGCAATCGCCCGTTTACCCTCCATCGACCTGGAATTGGGGGTCGGAGTTGATCGTGGAATTGATCGGGCCGATGGCAGTGGGCAAGACCACGGTGGCCCCGCTCGTGGCCGATCGACTCGGCATCGCCCACTACCAGGGTCAGGCTTTCCACGGGTTGGACAACGAGCCACTCACCGGAGGCGACATTGCCGTCGACCGGGTTGTTTCGGTGGTGCGCAACCCGGCGCTGTTCTTCGGCACGTTGAGGGCCCACAACGGAACGGCCAAGGAGCGGTTTGGCTTCGCCCTCAACATCTGTCGACGGGACCGGTTCGCTGCCATGGCGTCAGCGGAATCCAGTGGGGTCGTGGCCAGCGGCCCGGTCCACGCACTATGCCAGCTGTCCGCCTGGATCCGGCAGGACATGACCCAACTGGCACCGCACCTCACCCGCGCCGACGTCTATGTGAGGTTGTCTGCAGATGCGGCCGAGGTGACGCGTCGTCTATCGAACCGCAAGGAGTTCCCGCTGCAATACGTCGCCGAGCACGAGGACTGGATCGATCGCTATGACGAGGCAGTTGCCCGCATGCTCGCTCGACTCGATCGCCCGGTCATCGAGGTCTCCGCCGACGCCGATCCCACCGCCGTGGCGGACGACATTGCGGATCGTCTCGCCACCGGCTTTGGAGTCGAGACCGGCGCTGGCTGAAGCTCTCGGCTAGTCGGTGGGGACGAACTCGTTGGTGTACATGTCGGCCGCTTGGAGCTCATGGGGAATCCCGAGGCCGTCCGTGACGTAACCAAGATTGGTCTCCACCACGTCTTCCTCGATCAGCCCCGACTCGTTGATCAGCTCGCGGTAGTCGGGCCAGTCGAGAAGCACGACTTCCTCCGAAACCTCGGGAGCGTAAGCGTGCACCAGTGCCGCAATCTCCTCCGGCGGAGCCTCGAGCGCGGCATTCACCGACTCTTTCATCGCAGCCACCATCCGTCGCACCAGGTCTGGGTCGTTCTCGATGACGTCGTTGCGCACGATGAGTGGGTGCGCGTAGCCCTCCAGCCCGAAGTCGTTCAGATCGAGGTGATAGACCTCGACGCCCGCCTCCTCGGCCACGGCGAAGTTGCTGGCCACATTGCCGCCCAGGAATCCTTCGATGGAATCCACCGTGCCCTCCAACAAGATGGCCATATTGGTGGCCTGCATGGTTTCGATCTGGATCGAGTCGGGCTCGAGGCCGTTCTCCACGAGCACGATCGGCAGCAGGGCTCTCAGGACCGTGAATGGGATCATCCCCACAGTCGTTCCATCCAGGTCGTCCAGAGAGTCCGACGGAACAGTCGACATGAGGCCCGCCTGTGGATGGTCGATTGGTGTGAACACCGCCGTGGTCTCAGAGTCGGCTTCGGCCTTGCTCGCCAGGTAGGAAACAAGGCTCGCCTGGCCGAACTGAACCTGGTCCTCGTTGAGCTGCTGCATGGTGAAGCTGCTGCCCTGACCGGGGATCAAGTCGAGCTCGATGCCGTGGCTCTCATAAATCCCGTGCTCGATGCCGTAAAGGTGCCATCCCCATCCGGTTTCGGGGAGGAACTGCATCTGGAGTGACACCGGAGTCAACTCGGCCGGGGCCGTCGTGTCAGCGCCCCCGGTCGTGGTCGATTCGCCCGCGTTGTTGCCGCAAGCCGCCATGGCCAGTGACGCCACGAGCAGCAATCCGGTGATGGTTCTAGTTCGCTTCATGCGTGTTGATTTTCCTTATCGATCGGTTTGTTCTGGTTACTTATGCCTTGGAGATGTTCATCTGGCCGACGGGCGCCAACGCAGCACCTTCGACTCCACCCATGCGAGCAATCCGTAGAGGATGACCGAGCCCAAGGCGATAACGAGAATCGAGGCGAACACGAGCTCGGTGTTGAGCTGGACACCCGCAGCGATTATCAGATGACCGAGACCTTCACGCGAGGCGACGAACTCGCCCACGATCGCTCCGATGATCGCAATCGGCAATGCGATCTTGAAGCCGTCGAACATGCCGGGGAGCGAATGGGGGATGCGGATCTTGAGAAACTGCTGGCGCTTCTTGGCCTTCATGAGTCGGGTCAGGTTGATGAGGTTGGGCTCGATCTCGTACATCCCGGTGGCGGTGTTGACCACGATCGGGAAGAAAGCGATCAGGAAGGAGAGGGCGATCTTGGATTGGATGCCCAGGCCGAGCCAGATGATGATCAGCGGAGCGAATGCCACTTTGGGGACCGCGTTGAAAGCGACGAGGTAAGGCATCACCACCCCTCGCAGAAGAGGCACGTACACGAGCAGGATGGCGAGAGCAACGCCCACAATGGCGGCGAGGGCAAAGCCTGCCAACGACTCGAACAGCGTGATCCACGCGTTCTGTATCAGAAGCGGGAGAGAGTTGAACGTCTCGACCAGGATGGCCGACGGTCGTGGGAGGAGGTAGGGCTTGATACCCGCGACTCCGACGAAGAGCTCCCATGCGCCAAAGAAGACGACCAGGGCAATGGCATGGGCCGCGAACCGGTTCCGGGCGATGCTTCTCAGGAACTCGAAGCGTCGCACCTCCGCTACATCGTCTTCCCACACCTCGGCGACCCGCGGGCTCGTCTCTTCGGTGGCTTTGATATCGGTCATTCGCTGGTTCCCGTCTTGATCATGCCGCGGAGCCGCGCCGAATACTCGGTGAAGAGCGGGTGCTCCAAGGTCTGGACGCTTCGGGGCCTTGGCAGCTCGTTGGTCAGTGTGCCCGCGACTTTGCCGGGCCGGGCGCTGAGCGCCACCACGCGATCGGAGAGAAAGAGCGCTTCGTCGATGGAATGGGTGACGAACACGACGGTCGTCTTCTGCTCCATCCAGATCCGTTGGAGCTCGAAGTTCATGGTCTCACGGCTGATGGCGTCGAGGGCGCCGAATGGCTCGTCCATCAGCAAGAGGGGGGGGTCGGACAGAAGGGCGCGGCATAAAGAGACTCTCTGCTGCATGCCACCAGACAACTGGTGCGGCAGCGATTCCTCGAAGCCAGTCAGACCAACGAGCTCGAGAAGGTCACGGGCCTCGCGATCCGCCTCGGCTCGGGGCATCCCGAAGATCTCCGCCGGGAGCAAAACATTTTGCAGCACAGTCCGCCACGGCAGGAGCGTGGCACTCTGGAAGACCATCCCGATCCCCCCAGGACGGCCGATCTCTGCCGCGCCGCCGAACCCGACCTGACGACGGCTGGATGAGACCGGCGAGAATGTTGAGGAGGGTGGTCTTGCCACTTCCGCTCGCGCCAACGAGGACGATGAACTCGTTTTCGAAGATGTCGAGTGAGATGTCCTCGAGTGCGTTCACCACCGAGTTGGGCGATCTGAAAGTCTTTGAAATGCCGTCGAGGCCGGCAACGAGCAGCGGCGCCGATTCCTCGGCTTCGACTGGTGCCCCCCCAACGAAATCGGGCTCATCGGCCCGTTGCTCAGCTAACCCCATTATCAGAAGAATCCTCCCCGCGCGGCTCCACCGCGACCACGCAGTGTAGTCGGGAGGCTTGGGTTTGAGTCAAGAGGATCTGATCCGGCTCTTCCCCACAATCCCCTAGACTCATTGAAGAAATCATCGCTTCGGGTCGAGTTTCTGGTTGCCCAACCTTGAGACCATTGCTACTTTGCGTGGTAGCTTCAGGGGTAACAGAGGGTGGGAGGTTTTCAGTGCAGGCGGACGTGACCAGTATTGGCGTGCTTCAGGCGCGCAAGGACGAGCAGGCTCAGCGGGAGCTCGTCGCCGCAATAGCGGCCCAGACGACGGGGCCACGTCGCTCCGAGCCGGCGATGTTCGAAGAGCATGTTCGGCTTCGCCCAGACGCTATTGCCGTCAAGGCGCAGGGCTCACAGATCACGTACGACCAGCTCAATCGGGCAGCCAATCGCGTCGGACGGGCCGTCATCGAGCGAATTGGCTCCGACCAAACGCCAATTGCTGTGGCCCTGGGCAATGACATCCCTCACATGACAGTCATGCTCGGGGTGATGAAATCGAACAACATCTTCCTGGCCCTCAATCCTGAGGACCCGCCCGAGCGCGCCGCCCAGATCATGGAGATCGCCGGCGCCAAGGTCTTCATCGCAAAGGAGGAGTGGCTGGCCGACGCCGGTGATTTCAACCCCGACGGCATCCAGATAGTCCCCTTCGAGAGGCTGGGTGATGGTCTCCTCGACACCAACCTCGACGTCGTCATCGACCCCGAGAGTTACGCCCGACTCATTTTCACATCGGGCTCGACCGGCGCCCCCAAGGGTGTGCCCAAGGAGCACTGGAAGGGTGGTCACGACACTCTCCACCCCTATTCCAATCTCGGGCCGAACGACAAGGTCGCCCAGCTCGCCCCGCCCAGCTTTGCTGCGGCGCCCGCCTATATCGATTACGCCCTTCTCGGCGGCGGGACCCTATGTCTATATGACGTTCGGAAGGAGGGGCTGCATCGCCTCGCCGAGTGGATAGAAGAGAACGAAATCACGTTTCTCGGCATGGTTCCGTCGCTGTTCCGTCGCTTTCTGGAGATGGTCCCCGAAGGTGTCACGTTCCCAACCGTCCGTTTCGTCACGGCTGGTGGTGAGGCTCTGCTGAAGGGCGACGTCGACCTGTACAAGCGCCACTTCACCAAGGAGAGTGTCTTCCACAACCTCCTCGCCTCGACCGAAGCCGATATCGTGACCCGCTTCCACATCGATCACGACACCGTCATCGAGGACGCCTACGTGCCGGTTGGTTACCCCGACTCCGATGTCGACTTGATCCTGCTGGATGACGATGGCCAGCAGGTCGGATACGACGAGCCCGGGATGCTCTACGTGCGCAGCCCACGCCTCGCCCACGAGTACTGGGAGAACCTGGAGCAGACATCCAAGGCGTTTGTGCCAGATCCCACCGGGGGGCCCGGTGTGGTTTACCGAACCGGCGACATGGCCATCATGAAGCCCGATGGGTGTCTCCATTATCTGGGGAGAAAGGACTTCAGGGTCAAAGTCCGTGGATATGGGGTCGATCTGACCGAGATCGAACGCGCTCTCCTCGGTGTCCCCGGTGTGAAAGAAGCGGCCGTAATCGCCAAGCAAACCGGTGACGAGGCCAAGCTCATCGCCTATTTCTCACACAACGATTCAAATGGCCCGCTCGGGAAGAACGAAGTCAGGGCCGCTCTCCTCAAGAAACTCCCCGACTATGCCGTCCCCAGCACCTATGTCGTGCTCGACTCGCTCCCACTGACTGACCGGGGCAAGGTAGATCGCCGAGCCCTGCCCGATGTCGACGAGGTCGGCCCGAGCCGGCACAAGGAACCCGTTCCCCCGCGCGATGACACTGAGCGAGCCCTGGTGGAGATCTGGGAACACGTCCTGGGCATCAAGGACGTCGGGATCGAGGACCACTTCTTCGACGAGTTGGGGGGCACGTCGATACAGGGTCTGCAGACGTTCGCCGAGTTGGCGACGCGGATGGACATCGACCTTGCCCCGACCACCCTGCTCCAGGCGCCCACCATCGCCGGGCTCGCTGAGATCATCAAGGGTGGGGCGGGACAGACTCGCTACACGTCGTTGGTCCCGGTCCGGCCGGGCGGCACCAAGTCCCCGTTCTTCTGCGTACACGGCGGCGGTGGCGGTGTGTTCTTCGTGCGTGACATCGCCAACCACATCCCCGAGGACCGACCGGTCTACGGCCTGCAGGCGGCGGGGTTCTCAACCGGCACACCCGGGGTCTACCGCCCGGTCGAGGAGATCGCAGCGCGCTATCTCGCCGAGATCAGGGACGTCCAGCCGAATGGCCCGTACCTCCTCGGCGGGCTTTCCTTCGGCGGCATAGTTGCGTACGAGATGGCCCAGCAGCTCCGTGCGAATGGAGAGGAGACCGATCTGCTCGCGCTCTTGGACACGAAGCTTTGGACTTTGCACGAGCAGGATGCCCCGGACGATCCGATGCGCCATGTGAATCGGATGAAACGGATGGGCAACCCGGCACAGAAGGCCTGGTACGTCGTCAGCGGCGTAGGCCGCCGCACCTACCGCAAGTACCGCCAGTTCCGTGTCTACTTGGGGGTTCGTGCCTTCCACAAGTTGCCCAAGGACCTCAGGAAGTTCCACTACTTCCCGCTGTTCTCGCAGGCAAATCGCGAGTACTCCCTCCAGGAATACCCGGGAGATGTCCTCTTCATCAGCGAGGCGGGGTCTCGCGAAGAGCAGCTCCAGGATTGGACCCCGTACATCAACGGTGCCATCGAGATGTACGAAATCGACGCGGGTCACTTCGACCTCGTGGTCGAGCCACACGTCGCCATCCTGGCCGGCCATCTGGTCGATGCGTTCGACCGTGTCGACCCCTGAGGGGGGCCCATGACAATCCGGGTCCATGAAACGGGCATCGGACCGGGTGAGGTGCACCTGTGGAGATCGAGCTTGCGCTCATCGGACGCGCAGGTCTCCTACTTGAGCGACGATGAGCTCGCGCGCGCCGACACCTACTACTTCGAGAAGGATCGCGTTCGCTTCGTGGCTGCCCGCCGGATCCTGCGAGAGATCTTGGGAAGGTATCTCACCGTCCCACCCAACGAGGTGGAATTCAGCTACGGAGCTCATGGAAAGCCGGGGCTGGCCAACGATCGCCACCTCAAGTTCAATTTGAGCCACTCGACGGACGTGGCGCTCATAGCTGTTGCCCGCGGCGTGGAAATCGGTGTGGACGTCGAGAGTTCGACGATGCTGGCCGAGCCGGGGTCGATCGCAAAGCGTTTCATGTCGGAGCACGAATATCGGCTCCTCGGCAGCATGCCGCGAGAGCAGAGAAGCGCCGCAATCCTCACCACATGGGTGAGAAAAGAAGCCGTTGCCAAGGGCCGGGGAGATGGCCTCGGAGCCCACCTGGCGACGATCGAAACGCGCCCCGGCGAGCCGGCGACTGCCACGCCGGTTGTCACAGGCACGGCGTCACAGGGACGCTGGTTTGTATGGGACGTGCCGATGGGCGCTGACATGGCCGGAGCTATGGCCGCCTCGAGGAGCGACCTCGTCGTCCAGGTCGCCGACTACACCGACTCCGTTTTTCAGAGGGCCACCGCGTCACCATCGATCGACGTATCGGCCAGTCCGCACGCGTGACCTCGTCGAAGGAACCGGTTGTCTCGGTGTTGATGCCCGCGCTCGATGCGACTCAGACCATCGAGGCGGCGATTGAGTCGGTGTTCGCCGACGAGCGTGTCCCTGCTGAGATCCTGGTCATCGACGATGGGTCGAGTGATGGGACGCTTGACATGATCGAGAAGATGGGCGACGAGCGAGTGAGACTGCTCCATACCGGCGGTCATCGGCTCGGGGCGAATGCCGGGAGAAACGTAGGCCTCGACGCAGCGCGCGGTGAGTGGGTCGCCTTCCTCGATCCGGACGACACGTGGCTCCCCGGCCGGATGTCGGAACTACTCAGCGTGTCTGCCGAGACCGGCGCCAGCTGGATAGCCGACAACATACTGGTGGTCTACACCGACTCAGACAGTCGTGTGAGTGGCACCACCACCCTCTTTACAGAACGCGGCCTCGAGGTCAAAGGCACAAAACGACTGACGCTCGAGGATCTCATTCGATACGACTTGGGTGTCCTCCAGCCGATGATCAAGCGAGTGATTCTCGACGAACCGAAGATCCGTTTCCCCAAGCCGGCGACGAGCGACTTTCTCTTCTCCTTCTGGTCGCTCGAGGCCGCAGGAGGCGGCATGTTGGTGGGCAAGGCGATGTACCAATACAACAAGGTGGAGAGCCAACAGACGATGTCCCACGCCTCACCGGCGTTCTGGCTCGACTCGGTGGAAAGCACAGCGGATCTCCTCGCCGACATCCAGTCGCACCCTCCCGAAATCGTCCACGCCGTCGAGAAGAGACTCCGGGGGTCCGTACGTCGCTATAACTACCTCAAGGCCCAGTCGGAACTGCGCGAGGGGAAAACGACTTCGGCAGTGGCCCGAATCATGCGAAACCCTTCAGTAGTGGGAGTCGCTGCCGAGTCCGGTTGGCGTCGTCTCCGTCGCACTCGAAGGCCACAAGCCGGTGATAGGGATGTCTGATCCCATCCGCGTGCTCCACGTGATCGACCAGCTGGGGGGCGGAGGAGCCGAGGTCTCCCTGTTGGAGTACCTGACGGACTCCGGACGAGACCCGAGGATCGAACATTTCGTGGTCGCCCTGAATGGGCGACCCGACACGATCGCCGCCGCAAAGTCGCTACCGATGAGAGTTCTCGTCGGACCCGAGGGACGGCGCCCACGGCCCGGAGATGCCGGCCTGATCCGGGAGGGGATCGTCGAGTTTCGGCCAGACCTGGTGCATTGCACTCTGGTGCGGTCGACTATCGCCACCAGTGCTGCGCTTCGGAAGACGGATCTCCCGATGATGGTCAGTCTGACATCGGTGCACTATGACGTGGAGGATGCCACCGGCACCCTGAAGCAGCGTCTGGGTCTGCGGGTGACTCATACCATCCACGGCTCGCTCCTCCGGAGACGACGGGTCAGATTTCATGCAGTGTCCCACCCGGTTGCTGACAAGGCAGTCGAGGTATTCGGGCTCGATCCCGAGCGGATCACGGTTGTGCCACGTGGCAGACCCGATCCTGAACTGCGTTTGACCGGCACCCGTAAAGAGGTCCGCCAACGCGAAGGCATTCCCCTCGAGGCTCCCGTGATCATCAACGTCGCCCGAGAGCATCTGATCAAGAACCATGCGGCCCTCCTCGAGGCTGTCGATGTCCTGCGTCAGGACCATCCGACCGTCCGGGTCATTTTCGTCGGCGGAGCGAGCACCGGCAGCGCGGTGATCGATCAGCTGATTCGCGAAAAGGGATTGGCTGAAGTCGTGATGCGGCTCGGCCACCGCGACGACGTCCCTGACCTCCTTGGCGCTTCCGACCTATTCGTCAGCACCTCGATCTCGGAAGGGCTTCCCGGCGCCATCGTCGAGGCCATGGGAATGGGTCTTCCTGTGGTCGCCTTCGATGTCCCCGGAGTGAAGGACGTCCTGGAGGAGGGTCACCCCGGACTTGTTCCATTCGGAGATATCGATGCTCTATCCGATCGTATTTCCGACATCCTCGACGACCAGCGGCGTCGAGGGCAGCTCGGGACAGAGTCGAGGCGACGATTCGAGGAGGCTTTCGAGATCGGCGGCTATGTCCGACGCATCGGTGACCTTTACGGTGATCTGCTCTCACCGAAAAACCCGGTCGGGAACCATGCCGAACTGGGCTGATCCCCGCTCTCACACCTCAATATGGGTCGGCCGACCTGAGGGAATGATCCCGACTCGTAGTAATCTGTGGAGGCTTCATTGGGGGAGAGACTCGGCATTGGGAGGGATTTCAAGTTGAAAGCTGTGGCTGGCCGCGAGGCCACTGTCCGCGTGAGCGACCTCTCGAAGACTTACTACCCGTCGCCGGGGTGGATGAAGATGCTCGTGCGGTCGAACATCAAGAAGGAAGTCGTCGCGCTCGACCACATCGGCTTCGAGGTCGGCCCCGGTGAGATCTGCGCGGTGGTAGGCCCAAACGGGGCGGGCAAGACCACGACCTTTCGAATCCTCATCGGCCTCACCACCCTCAGCTCCGGTCATGCCAGCGTCATGGGTTACGACTGCAACAACCAGTCCGTGGAGATCCGACGGGCTGTCGGCTGGATGCCGGCCGAGGACCGCAGCTTGATCATGCGTCTTTCGTGTGCTGAGAACCTCCGTTTCCACGGGAGACTTCAGGGGCTGAAAGGGGACGAGCTCAAGGCCCGAATCCGGGACACTCTTTCCAAGGTGGGACTGGCTCACGCAGCCGAGTCCTCCGTCTTCGCTCTGTCCGCCGGGATGCGAGCCCGCCTCCAACTCGCTCGGGCCTTGCTCCACGATCCGCGGGTGCTGATCCTCGATGAGCCGACCGGTTCGGTGGATCCCGTAGCGTCCCATGACCTGTTGAATCTCATCATCTCGATCGTCGAGGAGCAGAAGCTGGCTGCCTTGATCAGCTCTCATCGGCTCGAAGAGATCGAGGCACTTCACTCGCATGCCATCCTCCTCGACAAGGGTCAGATCAGATACGACGGCGATCTCGACACACTCCGCCTAGACCTGGACCGGCCACTGGTCGAGCTTGTCTTTGCGACCCCCGGCGCCGCAGAACGAGCGCAGGCCGGCATGGTGCCCCCTGAGCTGGGAACGATTCTGACCGTGGAGGGCCCGATGGTTCAGATCATGCTGACGGGTGGGGTCGGCGTGGGTCAGTTGCTCACAGCGCTCGGCGACCTGACGGGGGAGTTGGAGCATGTCCGTGAGCTGAAGACCCCGCTTCGTGATCTGTTGGCGCAGATGTACCAACGAGGTCGAGAGGGCACAGAGGTGACTCGATGACCACCGAAGCCCATTCCGCCGAGCGAGCAGGTCTCTCGTCGGTTTCTGCCGCCTTCATCAGGATGGACTCCATCGAGGACATCAGCTACCCGCTCTCGATGTTGCTCGGCGAGCTGGGGACGATCGTTCCCGTCTTCATCTACTTCTTCGTCGCGCAGTTAGTCGGAGACTCACCAGAGGTGGGTGGTGACTACTTCACATTTGCGGTCATCGGCATGGCCGTTTCAACGATCCTCCAGGCGGCATTGAGCGGCTTCGGTGGGAGCCTCCAACGAGCCCAAAACCGGGGGACCTTCGAGACACTGCTCGTGGAGCCCGTCTCCTGGATGTATTTGCCGTTTGCGATGAACCTCTGGCGAGTCATCCTCGGGCTCCTCGGAGGGACACTGGTCTTCTTGGTTAGCCTGCCGCTTGGCGCCCAATACGTGTGGTCGGGGATCCCGGCGTTCCTCCTGCTTATCGTCCTCGGGATACTGGCAAGCATGGCGGTCGGAATCCTCTCGGCCAGTCTCATGGTCCTCGCCAAGCGGTCACAGCCGGTGTTGACGCTCTATGGCCTGGCCGCCTCCCTATTGGCTGGAGCTCTCTTTTCCATCGACCAACTGCCACCTTTCCTCCAGAAGCTGAGCTTGGCCATTCCCCATACCTATGTGATCAATGCCGCCCGCACCTTGCTCATGGAAGACCCCGGAACGTTCACCATGTCCTTCCGGACCGCGGCAATTGCTCTGACTATCTTCAACTTGGTCGTGTTCACGTCGGGCCTCTGGCTGCTCCATCGGTCGATGCAGTACGCACGCAAGATGGGGATGCTCAGCGGCTACTAAGCCTCGAGGTAGGACTGGAGCTCGGCATATGCCCTGTCCCTGCGACTCTTCATCCTCCCCAGCCGCCCTCCTCCTCGATCCTCTATCACCTTGAGCAGCTTCGAGAGGCGAACGAAGCGATACCCGGGCTGGTCCACGATTCCAGGATCGCCGTACCCGGCCAGGAGAGCGTCCCTCAATGGAGCAGTGAAGGTCGCCGGCGCCGCCGAGTCGTACTCGAGACGGAACGCGAAATGAGCAAGGTCGAAGCCCCGCTGGCGAAGCGGCCAGGTGAAGTCGATGAGCCCGACCCGGCCGTTGTCGATCAGGACATTGCTCGAGCTGAAGTCGCCGTGGGCGTAGACCATGGGTCGAAGAGTGCTGGTCATATCCTCGGCCAGCTGCGTCATCAGCCTCTCTAGACCCTGGAGCATCGCCGAGGGCACGACGTCTCGAACCCGAGCCAGACGACGGTCGATCACGGATGCCAGGGCAGCGTCTTCCCCAACGGGTTCGACAGTGCATTCCTCGATCAAACGAGCCGCCCGGCCGACCACCAACATGATCTCGGTTGTCCGAGCACGGGTTCGGCCGGGTAGGGAACGTCGCCAGACCTTCCCCAATGCCTCCCCAGACACGGCCAAGGTGACGACGGTCAGAGAATCAGGGTCGACGGCCAGAGCTCGAGCGAAGGTGATGCCCTCGCCCTCGAGCAGTATGGCCAAGCGCCGTTCGAGGTCCGGGCTCCGAGCGAGACCTCCACGAACCACGCTCTCCCATCTCTCTCGTCGTTCCTGCCCATACGGCGGTGGGTTTGCGACTTTGTAGAAGACGTCGACGGGCGGGCCTGCTGAAGGCAGCGCCGCGATCTGAAAGACCGTTGAGCGGGGCCGTTCGGCACGGAACCGAATTTGCCAATCGACGTCCACGCCTTCGGCCAGAATCGCCAAGTCTCGCAACGACTCCTCAGTTGAAGCCAGGACGGATGGGTCCGGTGTCAGGCGCCGGTTCTGAGCCCGAGTTCCATCGCTCACAAGGACCCCCTCAGAGTGGACCGGACATATCGGGGCGTCGTGTGGCGGATCAGTGGGCCCACTTCGGGGAGGGTAGCCCCGGGCATGCGCCTCCTTATACTGACTTAGTCGGAGGTGCGATCTAGTTCGCCTTCGCACTGGGGACGAACGGAGCATCGACGTGGGGATCTGGGGACGCTATGCCGGCGCCAGGCGGAGCCTGGTTCGAGGTTCATATGACGTCTATCGCGCCGTCGAACGCGGGATCAACCCCCGGCTCGTATCCGCACCATCAGCCTTTGGGCCCGGTCGACTGTATTCCGAAGTGGAGGTCGAAGAGCCCCTCGTCGCGTTGACGTTCGACGACGGTCCTGACCCGGAAAACACGCCCCGTCTCCTCGAAATCCTCGGGGAAAGAAACGTCCGAGCGTCGTTCTACCTCATCGGTGAGCTCGTTGCCCGCTACCCGGACGTGGCGAGGTCGACCTTCGAGCTGGGTCACGAGATCGGGAACCACACGTGGAGCCATCGCTTTCTCACCTTGTTATCCACCAGGAGCATCGAGGACGAGCTACAGCGCACCCACGAGGCGATCGAGGCGGCAATTGGCTCTGCTCCGGTCGCCTTGCGTCCCCCCTTCGGGGCAACAACCCCGGCTCTCACCCGATGGGTCGACCATCGATTCGGATACCCCACGATCAACTGGTCGGTGGACGCCTCCGATTGGGAGCGACCCGATGCCGGAACGATCAGAGATCGGTTCCTATCGGCCACCAAACCGGGTTCGATCGTGCTGGCGCACGATCCGGTGATGTCTACCGTCGACGCAATGCCTGAGACTATCGACCGGCTAACCGAGCGCGGTTTTCGATTCGTCACCGTCAGTGAGTTGATAGCCCGCGGGGACTAATCACCGAAATCGCCAATCCGTTTGGACTTTTCCTGCTTGACAGGTAACCCGTCCGACCACTGAGCGTCACTATTTATTTGACTACAGCGCGGTAGCAAGGGTACGTTGCCGGTGTGGGGGTCTGATCATCGGGCCTGTGAACAGCTGAGGGAGTGCATCGTGTTTAAAAGGGTCCTTCTTTCATTCGTTGTCCTGGCTTCTATGGTCGCGCCATCTGCGCCTCCGGCCGTCGCCCAGACCAGCGAGCCGGAACTCACCGCCCAGTCGATCGACACCGATGCGGTGACGACGCGGGTGGGCCTGGTCGATCCGTCTACGGGCATCTGGTTCCTCCGCGGGCGCAATGGCGTCGTGGGGAGCTTTTTCTATGGCAACCCGGGCGACGTTCCATTCGCCGGTGACTGGAACTGTGATGGGATCGACACCCCCGGTCTCTATCGGCAGTCCGACGGGTTCGTCTATCTGCGCAACTCGAATACTCAGGGTCCGGCCGACATCAGGTTCTTCTTCGGCAACCCAGGTGACTTCCCCCTTGCCGGCGATTTCAACGACGACGGTTGCGACACCGTCAGCATCTACCGGGCTTCCGAATCCCGCATCTATGTGATCAACGAGCTGGGTGCCAACGACGGCGGCCTCGGCGCAGCCGACTTCAACTATGTCTTTGGCAATCCGGGTGACAAGCCGTTCGTCGGCGACTTCGATGGCGACGGAATCAGCACGGTCGGTTTGCACCGTGAGTCGACTGGATTCGTCTATTTCCGCGACAGTCACACTCAAGGAATCGCGGACAATGAGTTCTTCTTTGGCGACCCGGGTGACCGTCTGATCGCAGGCGACTGGGGCGATATCGACGGCGATGACACTCCGGCAGTATTCCGTCCCTCCAACACGACCTTCTACTTCCGCCACACCAATAGCCAGGGGAACGCCGACCAGTCGCTGGTCTGGGGTACCAGCACCTTCCTGCCGATCGCCGGCAACTGGGGCACCGTCACCGCCGGTGGCCCCGGTGGCCCCGGTGGGCCGCAGCCGCCGGCGCCGCCGGCGCCGCTGTCGATCGGCCTGACACTCCCGAATGGAGTGGTTGGCGTGAACTATTCGGCTCAGCTGGCCATCTCAGGTGGCACGCCTCCGTACACCGTCACCAAGTTGTCCGGACCGGTGTGGGCCGCCGTGTCGGCTGCGGGCCGTGTCACCGGGACTCCGCTGGCGGGCAACCTCGGAAGCTTCCATCTCCAGGTTCGAGCCAGGGATTCCAAAGGCACCCAGGTCACCGCGGCGATCGTGCTCACCGTGACCAACAAGTGTCAGGGGATCACTGCGATACCAGCCCTTCAGTGTCAGGCCTTGGCCGCGCTGTATGAACAGGCCGGTGGCAACGGCTGGACCGACCGGACCGGCTGGTTCGCCACTCTCAACCCGTGCAACGGCTGGGCCGGCGTGGCCTGCGTCGGAGCCAACGTAAGTCTCATCAGACTGAAGGAGAACAATCTCGTCGGCGGGCTGCCGGTCGAGATGGCCAACCTAATCGGGTTGCAGAACATCGACATGTCGGAGAACCCTGGATTGAGCGGGCCGATACCACCCGGGTTGTTCGGGATAGCCTCCCTGCGGACGGTCATCCTGGCCCACAACCAGCTGACCGGCCCGATTCCCGAGTTCACCGTGGTCATGCCTGGTCTGACCCGGCTCAGCCTGGATTCCAACCTTCTCGGAGGGCCGATCCCAACCACGTTGAACGGGACCAATCTCCCCATCATCGTGGAGCTGGCCCTGGACGAGAACCAGCTGTCGGGAGACATCCCGAATCCGAGCTTCTTCTCCATGCCCAGCCTGACCAGTCTCCGCATCGACGAGAACCAGCTGACCGGGCAGACCAACGGGTTCGTCGGGGTCAACTTCCCCAATCTCACCCGGCTCGAGTTGGGGCACAACCAGTTCGACGCCCAACCCATCAACGGGGCCGAGCTCGGCACCCTGACCGGTCTCACCGTGCTCGACCTGTCAGCCAACGGGTTCACCGGGGCTATCCCCGCCGGGCTCAGCAATCTCCATGCCCTGACCCGGCTCCAGTTGGAGAGCAACCAGCTCGCAGGGCCAATCCCGGTCGGGTTCAACGCTGCCAGCTTCCCCAGCATGACCGCCCCAGGTTCCGTGACCCTGAGCGGGCAGACTGGCTGCCTCACCGCTACGGGAGCGGAGCTGACGTTCGTTTCAACGCAGGACCCGGCGTGGAACAATGGCTGCCCCTGATTTCGATGCGTACTGCCCAAATGAAGGACCCGGCCACGGCCGGGTCCTTTTGCGATGAGTCGCCAGACTGATGTCATGGACGGCGGAACCATCTAGCTTGCGTGCCTGATGCCACGTTGGAGCACCGAGACCCGCTCCGATCGGGAAGTATTCTCAGATCTGCGGGAGTGGTGGGACAGCACGCCCACCGCCCACGGCAACCCGTTCCTCAGAGCCGATGTCCTTGCCTGCTGGGAGGACGGCTTCGATGAGCCGGGGAGCAGGCGGAACGTGGGGTTGCTCCATCGAGACGGTGACCTGGTCGCTGCCCTGCCTCTATACAAGGCAAGGGGCCGTCTCCGCTCGATGTCGCGTGCCCATTCCGAGCCCTTCGATGTTGTCGCCATCGAAGATGAGGAGGTGATCGAGCGCCTACCGATTTGGCTCGACTCGCTCACGATGACATATCTCTACCGGGTGGCGGCGAGCTCACCGATCATGACGGCAGTTCCCGATCACCAGCGCTGGCTGGTGCAGACGACCTTCAACAGCCCGTACGTGGACCTCGGCTCGGGGATGGAGCAGGTCAGGGGCGGGATGAGCAAAGACTTCCAACGGACGTTACGGCGACGACGGAGACGTCTCGAGGAGATGGGCCCACTGACCGTGGTCGAGGAGACCACGCAAGAGGGCGCCGACGGACTCCTCGATGCGGGGCTACGCCTCGAAGCTTCCGGCTGGAAAGGTGAGCGGGGCCATGCGGTGCTCAACGACCCGACCCATGATCGCTGGTACCGGTCGATGACCGAGGTCGCCCAGGAATGCCAGTGGCTTCGCTTGTGTGGTCTGTATCTCGACCAGCGTCTGATCGCCTTTCGCTATGACCTCGAGGTCGGCGACACGAGGTGGGGGATGCTGTCCGCGTTCGACGAGAGGTCCGATGTCTCGTCGCTCTCACCCGGGACGCTGCTGCTCGAGACGGTGCTCGAGAATGCCGCCTCCTCCGGACTAGGGACCTATGAGTTCGGAGCGGGCAATGACTCGTGGAAATACGAGTGGAACCCCTCGGTGCGCCAGGTCTACGACCTCCTCCTGTTCGGCTCGGGACTTTCCGGACGCGCCCTGCATGTCGCCAAGACCAAGTCGATTCGAGGGCTGATCCGACGCTGAGAATTGGGTCTTTTGACCCAATGCCGTAACCCCTTTGTCGGGTTAGCTTGCCACTGTCTCAGCGGTCAGGGTGGATAGGGGAATGCTTCAAACAGAAATTGTCGATGACTTGCGCGCGTTCGACCGTTTGGCGCCATGGTGGAACAGTCAGCCAGGGCCAAGCGAGTCGGTCTTCCTTCGCACTGAGTGGTTCCGGGCAGTGGCGTCATCGACCCTCGGTGCCAACGATCAATTGAAGATCTGGGTAGTCACCGAGGGGAACGAGCCCCGAGCCGCCATCCCGACCTACCAGTCCGGCACCAAGCTTCGCTCGCTCACGGAGACCGCGTCCGAGTCCTTCGACATGATCTACAACGGTGATCGCCAGGCCGTCGACCACCTCGTCTCTGATCTGATCAATTGCAGCCAGGTCCGGTTCGAGGCACTGAGCGCCGGGTCCCCTCTGGTGGCCGCTACCGACAGCTACTCGGGCTGGCATCGGGATCACAGCACCACGTCGGCTGAGATCGATCTCCACAAAGGTGTCGACGACTTGCTGGCGGGCATGGGAAAGAATCTCCGATCCAACCTCCGCCGGGCGGATCGTGCCCTTCACGAGATGGGTGAATTGACCTTCTCCAGCCACTGCAGCCCTGGAGGCATGCACAAGGTGCTCGCCGATGGCCTCGCCTTGGAAGCTGCAGGATGGAAGGGCGAATCAGGACATTCGATCATGGACTCTCCACGCCGTCTTCGCTTCATCACCGAGCTGGCCGAAGTGGCTGAAGTCAACGACTGGCTCCGGCTTGGTGCCCTCTACCTCGATGGGCGCATGATCGCCTTCAACTACGACCTCGAGTATGCCGGGCGCATGGTCGGTCTGCTCACGGCCTACGACGAGACGCTTCCGCGCCGCTGCTCCCCTGGGAATGTGCTGTTCCTGAAGACACTCGAGGCGGCAGAGCGGCGAGGCGTCACCGCTTACGAGATGGGCAGCGTCGGAGGCCGCAAGGCCGGGAAACTGCAGTGGACCTCCAAGACCTCGACACGGGTGTACGTGCGCGGTTTCGGACCTGATGTCCGGGGTCGGACCGCTCGTTCGATGTGGCAGGCACGAGAGCGCATTCGACAGCTGCGAGTGAGGACGTCGGAGACGGTCTAGGCCACAGATCCGACGTTTCCTCGCACCACGCAACGGCCCGTAACCCAGCAGCAGTCCCCTCCCCGAGGATCGGGCGTTGAGCGCGCTGTCAACGAGGCGTCCAGGAAATATCGTTGAATCTGAAATAATTGACCGCTCAACAACCTTGACTTGTAGGTAATGGTTGACGCTTCAACGATCTTCAAGGAGAGGACCATGCCAACATCCAGCATCATCGACAAGTCCACCATCCCAACGGCCGGGGTCTGGCAGATAGACCAGACGCACAGTGACCTCCGAATCATCGCCCGTCACCTGATGGTGGCCAAAGTGAGGGGTACCTTCGAGGACTTCGCAGGCACCATCGTCGTCGCCGAGAATCCGCTCGAGTCGAGTGTCGAGATCGACGCTAAGGCGGCCTCGGTTACCACCGGGACCATTGACAGGGACAACCACCTCCGCTCAGCCGACTTCCTCGACGCCGAGCGGTTTCCGCTGGTCAGCTTCAAGTCCACCGGCATCGCTCCCAAGGGCCACGGCTGGAGACTCAGCGGCGACCTCACGATTCGCGGCGTCACCAATCCGGTGATCTTCAACCTCACTTTCGAGGGAGAGACCACCGATCCCTACGGCAACACCAAGGCCGGCTTCAGCGCGACCGGCGAGATCGAGAGGAAGGACTGGGGGCTGACCTGGAATGTCCCGCTCGAAGGCGGCGGCATGCTCGTCTCAGAGAAGTTCAAGATCGAGTTCGACATCGAAGCTGGCCTCCAGACCTGACGTCGTCCTCCGTACAGGAAAGAGCCCGGCTCCGGCCGGGCTTTTTCTATTGGCGGTCCTCGTCTCGGAGAGCGCTGACCGCGTCGTCGCCGGCGATGGCAGCGTCACGTAGGAAGTCGCGGATCACCGCGAGCTCCTCGTCGGTGAGGGCGGAACAGATCTCGGAAAGCGACCGGTTCATCGGGCCGTAGAGCCGGGCCAGTTCCGGCCCGCGCTCTCGTCGTGCTTCGAGACGAACCCGACGGCGGTCATCGGGGTCAGGAACCCGGATCAGCCAGCCCGCTTGCTCGAGTCGATCGACGATGCCGGTAAGGGTGGCCGGGTGAACCCCGGTCGAAGCGGCAACTTCGCTGGGTGACAACGGCCCGTGCCGTGCCACCATGTCCAGGATCTCCAGATCAGGCCCTCTCAACTCCACTCGGGCGCCGATGACGTCGTTCAGTTGATGAAGCCGGGCGATGAGATCGCGGAGATGATGCTGGATCTCCTGGGTCAACGCAGCCGGGCCATTTCCTTTGGTATTCATATAGTATTAGACTCGTATTATACGACCCACGTATTAGAGGCTAACAGGAGGCTGATGATGAAATACGCCCGGTTCTACAACCCGATCGTTTCGTTTCTGCTCCGCCTTGGAATCCCCATCGGGCCTCAAGCACTGCTCACAGTCCGTGGACGGAACTCTGGCCTCCCCCGCACGACACCGGTCGCCCTCAACCCTCACGGAGCAGGATGGCTGCTGGTGTCTGTATATGGGAGGGTGGACTGGGTGAGGAACCTCCGAGCGGCGGGAGAAGCGGTGGTGACGAGGAGAGGGCGCACCTTCCAGGTGACGTCGCAGGAGCTGCCCGGCGAGCAGGCGGGACCGATCGTGCGCGACCTTCTCACCACGCTGAGCCCGATCGTCCGCCCGGTCATCGGCGCCTACTTCACCCCCGATCTGTCGGCGCCCATCGAGGCATGGCAGGAGGAAGCCCGGAAGCACCCGGTGTTCATCCTGACCCCGGCCTCAGCGAGTCCGAGAATATCGTTGAATCTGAAGTAATTGACTGCTCAAGTACCTTGACAAGTTGATAATAGTTGACGTTTCAACGATCTCCAAGGAGGGGCCCAAGTCAGTGTCCAGCATCATCGAGAAGACCACCGCCCCCAGTGCCGGGGTCTGGGCAGATAGACCCGACACACAGTGACCTCCGAGTCATCGCCCGTCACCTGATGGTGGCCAAGGTAAGGGGTGCCCTCGGGGCCCTCGCCGGCACGATCATCACCGAGAATCCACTCGAGTCGAGGCAAAGGCGGCCACGGTGACCACCGGAACCACTGAGCGGGACAACCACCTCCGCTCCCCCGACTTCCTCGACGCCGAGCATTATCCGTCAGTTACCTTCAAGTCCACCGGCATCGCTCCCAAGGGCAACGACTGGAGACTCAGCGGCGACCTCACCATCCGTGGCGTGATCAACCTGATGACCTTCGAGGGAGAGACGACCGAGTCCTTACGGCAAGACCAAGGTCGGCTTCGGCGCCACCGGCGAGATCGAGTGGAAGAATTGGGGGCTCACCTGGAACGTCCCGCTCGAGAGCAGTGGCATGCTCGTCTCGGAAAAAATCAAGATCGAGTTCGACGTCGAGGCTGACCTACAATCCTGACGTCGTTCTCCGAACCGAGTGTGAGCCCGGCTCCGGCCGGCCTCGCATCGGGTTCGGGCGAGCTAGCCCCGAAGCTTGTCGACTTGTCTCTTCGCCCGACGCACCAGAAGCCGGCCGACATAACTGGCTAGAACAATGGCAGCTTTGCCGCTGAGGGCGGGCCCTGCATCGGGCAGCTCGCCAATCGACTGCCAGATTCGGCCGATCATGATTGGGCGCTGAGCCGTGGCCATGAGAAATCCCTTGATCGCGCCGGTCCCGGCGCCTGTGTAGGCGTGAAGGGCACTCGCTCCCTGCGGGAGCGGCTCCCACGCACGACTGGCAAGGTCCCGATCGAGGTGGGCGTACTTGCCGAGCAGGGCCAATTGGCAAGCGAGGATCTGGTCGCCGAAACGAACCCGTTGAACCAAGGCCGTCCGCTCCAGCGCGCTTCTCCTGATCATGCTGTAGATCGGGTCGATCGAAAGCCGGCTTCCAGTGAGGAGACGCAGTAAGACGTCGAGGCGCTCGATCGGATCGTCGGATGTCGGTCGAGGACCGGCGTACCTCTCATAATGAACTGTCCCGTCCTGGGCGACATATCGCTGGTTGGTCGTGACCACCGACACGCTGGGATCGTCGTCAAGGGGTCTGACGCATGCCGCGACGTATCCCGGTTCAAGCGAGTCGTCGTCTCCCATCCAGCGGAAGTACGCCCCAACGGCTAATTCGAACACCCTGGTGAAGTTCTGGTTCTGGCCGATGTTGTGGTCATTGCGGACGTATCGCATCCGCGGGTCTTCCGCTGCGAGGCTCCGGCAGACGTCTCCCGTGTCATCGGTGGATGCATTGTCGACGGCCAAGATCTCGAGATCGTCGAAGTCCTGGGCCATCACGGATCGAAGTGCGGATTCGACTGTCGCACTGCCGTTGAATACCGGCACCCCGACGGTCACCTTCGCCTGACCAGTGGTGGTCACGCGTCATGTCTCCGGGTTGCGTCGATCGACGCCGCGGTAACGAGGCGGCGTAACCAAAACGACCGCCGCAGGAATCGGTTGGCCGCACCAGGGTCTTGATCGCACGGGCGATTTCGTCAGTCCAACCCGAAGGCGCCGGCAACGGCTAACCAGCCAGGCTCCCCGAACACGAACTGTGAGTCGGCGTTGCCCTGGCTGTTGGTATGGCGGAAGAAGAAGGTGGTGTTCCCTGGTCGGAACAGTCCCGGTGTCTCGGTCCCGTCGACGATCCCCCAGTCACCGGCGACGAACCGGTCTCCAGGATCTCCGAAGAAGAACTCGTTGGAGGCGACTCCGGTGTCGAGGGTGTTGCGGTAGTAGACGAATCCGGTCGACTCCCGATGCAGACCCACCTCGTCCACACCGTCGCCGTCGAAGTCCCCGACGAACGGTTTGTCCCCGGGATTGCCGAAAAGGAAGGAGAATTCGGCGGGGCCGAGCCCACCCTCGTTGGCGCCCAAGTCATTGATGATGTAGAACCGTTGCTCGGACGGGCGGTAGAGGCTCAAGCTAGTCGCAGCCGTCGCCGTCGAAGTCCCCGGCCAATGGGACATCGGAGGGGTTGCCGAAGAAGAACCTGACATCGGCGTTCCCTTGCGTATTGGAGTTCCGGAGATATGCAAAGGCGTCCGACTGACGGAACAAGCCCGGTGTGTCCACACCGTCACAGTTCCAATCGCCAGCGAACGGGACATCACCCGGATTCCCGTAAAAGAAGCTCGACATCTGACCCGACCCATCACGCATGGACCACAGCCCCGACGACGGGTCGACCAACCCGACCGCCATCGAACCCCAGCTCGGATCGAGGACGTCGAAGGGGTTGGCCGGTTGCCCATTGCTCGCCCAGACATTTCCGACCCAGTTGACCGGACCGTCGGCCGACAGCAGTCCGAAGTTGGAGTCGGGACCGAACCGGTTGTTCAGGAAGCTGACATTGGTCGGTATGCCATGTCCCCCGTCAGTGACGAACACGACGTAGTTGCCCCCATTCAGATAGTTGTTGCTGAACGTGATGTTCTTGGAGATCCCCAAGTCGGACTTGATGATGACTGCCGCGTTCCCATTGCCGAGCGGTCCTGTCGAGTCGAGAAACGAATTCCGGACTACAGCGTTCTGGCTCCCACCATCGTCTTGGACCGCATCTGCGTGTGGTGCCCCGCTATTGGAATCAAGGTCATGGACTCGCACGTGGTCATAGAGCACATTCCGACTCAGCTTGATCCCGTCTTCCACATGATGGATGTCGAGATACCGGCCCACCACGTTGTTTCCCCCGATACCCCGTTGACCCACGTGATTGGGATGGCCGATCTCCATGTACTCGAACGTGGCACTCCCCGCCTCGACATAGACGGTCCAGAAGCTCGACGTGTAAACCCACACATTGCGCACGGTCACGTCGTTTGCCTTGATCCTGAGTGATCCCCTTATCTCGAGGTTCTCAATGAGGGCGCCGTCCTGAGTGACAGTGAGATCGCCATTGTGCACACTCAGAATCGAAGGATCGAGCAAGCCCGGGGTTCCCACCTGGGCCTGGCCGGCTGTGGGCAGCGCGACCAAGGCAATGCCAGCCAATGCGGCGATTACTGCGCAGGTCTTCTTCCACGCCATCGAATCACAGTCAGGCCCGACTCCTAGACAGCCGCGCCGGATTTCCTTTCACGACAGTTCCCTTGGCGACATCTCTGGTGACGACGGCACCGGCTCCGATGAGGGCATTCTCACCGATAGTGACACCGGCCAGGATGGTGGCATTCGACCCCACTGAGGCATTTCGTCGCACCAGGGTAGGCACCAAGGTCCAATCATTGACATCCTTCAGCGTCCCGTCCGCAGTTACGGCGGCAGGGTCGAGATCGTTTATGAACATCACTCCGTGTCCAATGAAGACACCGTCTTCGATGCTCACCCCTGAACAGATGAAGGAGTGACTCGAGATCTTGCAGCGGCTTCCAATGGTGACACCCTTTTGGATCTCGACAAAGGGTCCAACCGTTGTGTCCAATCCGATCTGACATCCATAGAGATTGACCAGCTCGGGGTGGGTGATGACCACACCCTCACCCAGGATCACATCGTCAGACAGCATTCGACAACCGTTCATGCATTGTTCCCTCCAGATTCAGCTCGCCGACCAGGTCGATGCAACATAACCAGCGGTCGCGCGTAGGTCGCGAAAAGTCTCGGATCCGTGGCAGTGAAGATTGGCTACTGTACGTGGCCAACGGAAGTTGGGGCCGTCATGACCGGGGGCGCGTCGATGATGGAATGGGAGGCGAAATGACTGTTCCTGCATGGAATGACGTGGGTGCGAACCTGCGCGAAGGTGCAAGAGATGAACTACTTCAGACCGAGGCCGACGCCGGGCGGGTTCCGTTTGTCGATCTAGCAACCGACCATCGAGGGCTCGAAGCCGAGATCTCTCACGCCTGGTCGACGATTCTCAAGGGATCCGGATTCATCGGCGGAGAGTTCGTCCGTCAGTTCGAAACGGACCTCGCCGCTTACCTCGGAGCAAGACACGTGATCGGTGTGGCCAATGGGACCGATGCCATCATGCTCGCTCTACGCGGCCTCGGGATCCGCGAAGGCGACGAGGTGATCACCGCAGCCAACACCTTCGTCGCCACCGTCGAGGCGATCATTCACGCAGGGGGACGCCCGGTTCTGGTCGACGTCGACGAGGAGACCGCCACATTGGACCCGGAGAGGGTCGAAGCGGCCGTGACCCCACGCACCCGCTTCATCATCCCGGTTCACCTTACGGCCAGGCGTGCGACATGGACCCCATCATGAGCATCGCGGCGGATCACGATCTAAAGGTGATCGAGGACAACGCCCAGGCGCTGGGAGCCACCTATCGGGGCCACAAGACGGGAACGATCGGCCACGCCGCGGCCACATCCTTCTACCCGTCGAAGAATCTCGGGGCGGCAGGAGACGGTGGCGCCGTCATGACAAATGACGACAACTGCGCCCGCTTGGTCAGGTCTATGGCCAACCACGGCAAGTCGGAATCCCAGGACCATATCGTCCTCGGATACAACAGCAGACTGGACGCTGTCCAAGCCGCGGTCCTATCGATCAAACTGCCAAGGCTCGACATCTGGAACGCGAGCCGCCGGCGAGTTGCCGGCATGTACGCGGAGGTCCTGACGCACTCCGACCTCAAGTTGCCAGTCGAGCGCGAGCCCGGCGGCCATGTCTATCACCTCTACGTCGTGCGGCACCGAGCCAGAAACGAGCTGGCACTTGCTCTGGAAGACCTCCAGGTCGGCACCGGGTTGCACTATGCCCACCCGATCCATCTGATGACGCCGTATCGAGATCTGGGGCGAGGGCTGGGCAGCTTTCCGGTCGCGGAGAGGTGGGCGCGTGCCTTGGTATCGCTCCCCATGTATCCGAGCCTGATGGAGCAGGACGTCGAAGTGATCGGGACAAGGGTGGAACACGCACTGAGGGGAATCGATGTACGCGCGAACTCGCCTGCTTGAGCGTCTCCAATTGGGGGCCCTGCAGTTTCTTGCCACGTATCTCGCCGCCATGGTGGCGATGTGGGTCCGTCACGCCTTCTTCGAAGGCGTGGGTGCGATCCCATGGCGAGCCTATCTACTGCCGGCAGGAGTAGCGGGTCTGATCGCGCCCGTCGTCTTGGCAAGAATCCCAAGCCGACCCGGGGACTCCAGATCCCACGCCAGGACTCGGGTTGTTCAGGCTGTGCTGATCACAACCGGCCTCCTCCTCGCCATCTCGTTCTTCTACCGGGCCGAGACCTACTCACGTGCGTCGGTGTTCTTGTTTATCCCGCTGGCCGTGGCCGGCTTGATGCTCGCAGAGCAGGTTCATCAAATCATTGGGCGGCGGATCAAGGCCAACTCCCTTGCCTCGAGGCGCATGCTCGTGGTTGGCCTCGAAGACCAGGGTCGACGCATCATCGATGCCCTGGCTGACGCATCCGCAATCGACCTGATCGGTTATCTAGATGACTCGGTGATTCCAATCCACCCTGGTATGTACCCGCCCCGTCGCGGGAGCATCTCTGATCTGGCACGGGTCACTCAGGACACGCGGATCCACCTGGTGCTGATCACTTCGGACTCACGGTCCGACAAGGAAATCGAGGACCTGATCGGGGTGTGCATGGCAAGCAACACACAGTGGCTGCTCGTGCCACCACTCCTCGATCTTCTCCTCGACCGGATCCAGGTCGACTACATCGGTGAGTTGCCGGTGGTGTCGGAGAGAGGGAATCACCTCGTTGGTCATGACTGGTTCATCAAGCGTGCCTTCGACGTCGTCGTGTCGGCTGTCCTACTGCTCGTCTTCTCGCCGTTGCTGTTGCTGACCGTGTTGGTTGTGCATTTGAGCTCCCCAGGCCCGGTCATCTTCATGCAGCCGCGCGTCGGGATCGGCGGCAAACACTTCATGTTTCTCAAGTTCCGCACGATGTACCTCGGGTCGGATCAGACGACCCATGAGGACTACGCCCGGAATTGGATCATCGGCCAAACATCAAACGACGACGACTCACCCAAACCAGCGGTGCACAAGATGCAAAGTGACCCGCGGATCACGCCGGTGGGCCGCATCCTCCGAGCTAGTTCCATCGACGAGTTACCTCAGCTCTGGAACGTCCTACGGGGCGATATGAGCCTTGTTGGATCGAGACCACCGATTCCTGTACCAGCTTCGGAACTACACCGATTGGCATCGCCGCCGGCTGGCGATGCCCCCTGGTGTCACGGGCCTGTGGCAGGTTCGGGGACGTAACCAGCTCTCCTTCGAAGACATGGTGCGCCTCGATCTGGACTACATCGAGCAATGGTCGATCGGCCTCGACATCGGCATTCTCCTGCCAACCGTCCCGCCCTGGTCCTCCATCGGGGGTCATGAGATGACAATCGACCTCACCGACAGCGAGACACCCGAATCGGCTCAAGATCGGACTCATCGGCTACGGGTATTGGGGCCCGAATCTGGCCCGTGTCTTCAGCCGCCTTTGGTCAGATGACGTCGCCCTCGTCGCTATTGCCGACCGGGACGCGACCCAGCGGATGCGAGCAGCCGAAATGTTCCCGATGCTGGATGTGGTCTCTGACGGCATGGATCTCATTCGCGATGAGAGCATCGATGCCGTGGCGATAGCCACACCTGTTGGCTCCCATTTCCGACTCGCCGCCCCAGCATTGGAGGCGGGGAAGCATGTCTTCGTTGAGAAGCCGCTTGCCGCCACCGTCGACGAGGCGCAGGAACTCGTCTCACTCGCCCGGAGACAAGATCGTGTCCTGATGGTCGGGCACGTCTTCTAATACACCGAGGCAGTGCAACTACATCCGGCAGGTCATCGATTCAGGAGAGCTGGGCGAGATCCTCTACATCCGCTCGCTGAGGGTGAATCTCGGGATCTATCAGACCGACATCAACGTGCTCTGGGATCTCGCCCCGCACGACCTGTCCATCATCAACTACCTTGAGGCCGAGCCGGTTTCGGTGTCAGCCATGGGAGCAGGCTCGGATATCACCGAGGGGGTCCCCGACATCGTGAACCTGTAATCTCAGTTTCGGCGATAAGACCCTGGCCACCGTCGTGGTCTCATGGCTCGACCCTCGCAAAATCCGGGAGATGACGATCATCGGCTCGAAGAAGATGCTGGTCTACGACGACGTCTCATCCACCGAGAAGGTGCGCATCTTCGACAAAGGCGTCGACGGCCCGGGGCACGATGAGTCGTTCGGGGAGTTTCACTATGCCTACCGATACGGCGACATCGTCAGCCCGATGCTCAAACACAGCGAGCCACTGGGAGAAGAGATCCGCCACTTCATCGACAGTATTCGCCTCAACAAAGAACCCCGGTCCGGTGGAGACTCCGGACCGAGAGTGGTGAGAGCCCTTGCCGCGGCCCAGGCCAGCCTGGAACGAAATGGAGCGACGATCTCGCTGACGATCCGGTCGTCTGGGAAGTCAGCGGGAGAGTCAAAGAGCTGCCCATCCGGAAGGGAGCATGATGGTCCGTAGGGCATTGGTCGTTCACGCCGATGAGGCTACGAGCCGACTCGTACTTTCGGGGTCTTCGTCTTTTGCAGACCGGGATACCAGGTGGCCTGACAGTTCAGACGCTCAGCCGCGCCTCCCACTGGCTTCGAGACCAGCCGCTCGACTTGGTCCTGGTCGAACTGAATGGGCATGAGCCGGCGCAGATCGCAGAGTGGGCCTGAGACATCACGTCGATGTTGGAGACATCGTCCTGATGGGAGCAGACCGGTCGAGGTCGGCAAACCTTCGCTTCGGTGGGGATCTCCCCTCCGGCTTCGACTTCCTCGTCTGCCCTCTTGAACCTGGTCAGAAAGATGAATCAGGCCGAGGAGTCTCGACCATGATCCGCGGTCCCGGACCCCATCGAGGACCCGCGGGAAGGGGCGATGACGATGACCGGTTACCGGAGCGATCCTCCGACGCAAACGGTTCGTGATCCTTGCCGGTCTCGTGGTGCTCTTGCTCGCCCTGGCGGCGGGCTTCAAGTTCGACGGGGGGGCTGGCCTGGGAGGTCGGGCGAGAAGTGGGAGGCAAGCGTGCAGGTAGCCGTGGTCAGCCCTGGAACGATTTCTCGCCAATGCCGAGACACGGTCCGACCTCGGAAACGCAGCAGCCCTCTACGCCGGTCTCCTCCAATCGAACGAGGCAGCGACGGCTATTGGAGAAGCCAATGGGTTCGAACTGGACGAACCCGTGACAGCCGAGGTTGCGGCCAACTCATCGCTCATCACTGCCAGTTTGATCGCTCCCACCGAGGAGCAGGCCAGGGCGGCTGCGCTGTCCACATTCGACTACCTGAGCGAGCAGCTTTCCAGGTCACTGACAGCTTCGGGCAACCGACCGACCATAGAGGCCGTACCTATCGTCGAGCTCGAGGCTTGTTTGAATCCGAGTTGACCCTGAGCCTCGATCCCGATCTAGCCAACATTCCTGATGAGCTATTCATTCGGACCGAAAGTGAGGTCGGCTCGCCTCTGGTGCTCCCGATCGCCAGATCTGCCGGACAGGACATCACGGTGAACACAACACTGGGGTCGGTGATGACACTCTTGATCAGCCTCGAGGACGCCACGGGTACCCAACTCGACCGATTCGACTGGCACCACCCACGATCGACGGTCATTCTGCCTATTACCCGGCACTGATGCTGTCCTGGATGCGGGGGGATCATCCCAGGCGACGGTGCGGAGACCTGGGAGATCCGGGAAGCGAAGTGGGTGTCACCTGGCAACTGGCGCACCGGTCATCAGCGAGGCGGGCTCCAGCCTGGTCCCCGTTGACATCGCTCTGGTCACGACCGATCCGGCCCCGGCAATCATCGGCGGCCGCAGAGGGCCGATAATTCTCGGGGTCGTGATCCTGCTCGGTGCGGTTCTCATCCTGACCGTCGTCGTCATCGCCGAGTCTTGGAACCGGGAACGGCAAGCATCCATTGCCGAGTCATCCGGTCCACTCGGAGAGTACGACACCCTGCTGGAGAATCCGATCCTCGAATTGGAGGCGTGGGAGTCGCGGAGGGCCGACAGAGAGAACGGATAGGGACATCTCTGACGGGGGCTCTGAAATGTCCGGGAACCAATACCTCGAGAAACTGATCTCGGATGACCGTGTCCTTTTGGGGAGCTGGAGTTGTGAGAGTCTATGAGCTGGCTCATGAGCTGAGGTGCGAGACCAAGGACGTCATCCGGGCCGCGGAGCTCCTCGGCATCGCGGCGACATCGCCATTGTCGGGGGTGAACACCGAATCGCAAGCCCACCGCCGCCCACTTCGAACCTACCGACTCGAAATCTGCCACTCCGACTTTGAGAAAAGTCTATGAGCTGGCCCGTGAGTTGAGGTAGCAATACGTAGAATTCTGAACCAATAAAGGGCTACACATAA
>CAVTFV010000015.1:0-84421 GCA_963734115.1 uncultured Acidobacteriota bacterium | reverse complement strand
GTCACACCTCGATGCCCTGGCGCGGTTGGACCTGGTCGTCGAGTCCGAGTCCGGGTCGTTTGACTTCAGGCACGCGGTCACCAGGGAGACTGCCTATGACCTCCTGCCCTTCGATCTGAGAAGACGCACGCATCGGAGCGTGGCCGAGTTCCTTGAGTCCCTTGGTGAGCAAGAGCGAGAGCTGAATTACGCCCTCCTCGCCTATCACTGGGACCGCGGCGACAACCACCACAATGCACTGGGCTATTACGAGCGGACGGGTGCCAGCTCGCTCCGCAAAGGAGCCAACCTCGAAGCCATCGCCGCCCACTCGCGGTCGCTCGAGCTCTTTGACCGACACCGAGAGGAGCTCGCAGACATTGGCGTCCTTCGTCGCAGCCAGTGGCATTTCGAGATAGCACAGGCTGAGGAAGCCCTCAGCAATTTCGACGAGGCCGAAAAGCGCCTCTACCAGGCGCTGGACCTCTTGGAGGTGAAGGTCGGCTCGGGAACGGTCGGCGGCATGACGGCACTGGCATGGGAGGCGGCGAAACAGCTCGTCCATATCGTCTTGCCGGCACTGGTAAGGGCTCCAGAGGACGACGCAGAGAAGGCACGACTCGCCCAGGCATCGCGGGCGGCGGCGCTCATAGGCGAGATCTACTACTTTCAGGGAAACCTCTCCGGATTCCCATTGCTGAACCTCATGGCGATAAACCTCGGGGAGAAGTCCGGTGCACCGCTTATCGCCGGCCTGGCATACAGCAACCTCGGTTACCTGGTGGGAACCCTCCGTCTCCGTCGGCTCGCCCGCCGGTACTTCGACCGGGCGAGGGCGGCTGAGGATCTGGAGGCACACCCCCAGCTGGTGGCGCCCCCCTATGTTCTCGAGCTGCATGAGATGGGACCGGGTCATCTCATTGCGGTTGCCCTGGCTGAGGGCGTCCTAGCGCTGACGTTCGGCGAGTTGGAAGAGGCGCGTGAGATCGTGAGCGACGGCCTGGCGCGCTGTGTCAAATTGGGCGATAAGTACTCGGCGGGGATCGCCCTGGCCGTGAAGGGCTTCGTGCACTACTCGTCAGGTCAGATCGAAGACGCCCGGATCGACTACAACCAACTCCTGGCGTCGGCACATCAGCGGGCCAACCGGGAGCACGAGGGCTGGGCCACGTCGTTTTCGATACCGGTTCTCATTGCGCAGGGGAAAGTCGATGAGGCCAGGAAGATGGCAGCTGCGGCGATCTCCATCCTCGACGACGTCGACAAACTCACCGTGCCGATCATCCACGGAACGCGTTCCCAGGTGCTTCTCGAGACGGGCCAGGCGCGTGAGGCGCGGGCAAGTGCCGAGCTCGCCTCGAAGGGATTCGACGGCTCTCCGTTCTTCATATACCTGGTCGGTTTCGCCGGCACGCTCGACACAATGCTGCGACTTCAGGAAGCCGTTGGGGAGATCTCTTCTGGGAACCCTCAACACTGGTCGCTGAGGCTCGAGCCGTACTGAGGAAGCTTCGACGCTTCGCTCGGATCCTTCCCTTCGCACGACCCAAGTACTGGCTGTTCAAAGGCAGGCTGGAGAGCCTGGAGGGCCATCGGTCGAAGGCGTTGCGTTCGTTCCGCAAGGGCCTGACGTGGGCGCAATCGAGTGGCTTCATCTCGGAAGAGGGCCTACTCGACCTCGAGATGGCGCGGATCAGTGAACCGGGAAGCGCCGAACGTGGCGCCGCAGTGGCCAAGGCGACCCGGCTTTTCGAGGAGATGGGCAGTGCCCACGATCTGGAGCGGGTCGCCGCCCTAGAGGTCTGACTAGCGATGGATCGAGAAGTGCGAGTGGACGATCTTCCATTCGTCTTCTGTTTCCATCGTTCGATGCAGGACCACAGTCCAGGAAGCCGTTCGGTGGTAGTAGCCGTCGAGCTCAGATCGCCAGTGGTCGACCACAGCGCGACACACCGATCTCGTTCACGCCTTCGCACTCGACAACTTGGTCGATCAAGGAGCCGGCAACGGTCCCGATCGTGGCTTGGCGCCTCACGAGCTCGGCTCCCAGGCCCTCCATCGCTTCCTCACGATTAGACCAGTAGTCGAGCTGCTCGCTTCCGAGGACGCGGGCATCCTCATGTAGTTGCTCGGAGAATGATTCCTCGTCACCGGCGATGTAGGCCTCTGCCGCTGCTCTGATGGTCTGCTCTACTGAACCCACCCTGCATCCCTTCCTTCGTGGAGGCGAGCCTACCCCCACGCCCGGGCGAGAGGCCATCGGAGGTCTCCGTGTTGGAGACCCGTGGTCAACGCCGGACGCGGGGATTGCCCACGCTGCCAGATCATCGGTCGATCATCTGTTGGGTGCTCTCGTTGTAACGGTCCCCCTGGATGCTGATCCCGTCGAGAGCCAGCTCGATGTCGCCCAGGTCTTCGGCGGTGAGGACCACGTCGACCGCTCCCAGGTTCTCCTCCAGGCGGTGAGCTTGGTGGTGCCGGGGATGGAACGATCCAGGGCGAAACCGGCCAATCTCGACCTGCGCCGGATGTATCTCAAGAACTGCGACCTCCGCGGGCTTTCCCTGGCCGGCGCTGATCTGCGGGAGTCGAACCTCTCCCTGAGCGACCTCCGAGGCGTGGACCTGCGTGCGGCCGATCTGTCCGGGTCCGATCTGGAGGGGGTGAAATTCTCCGGCGCCGACCTGACTGACGCAGATCTGAGTGACACTGCCCTCTCCGCTACCCGCTTCGTGGACGACTCAGGTGAAGCGATTCTCCATGGAGCCGTCTTCGAGGGCTCCTACGGGCTGGTCGAGGAGCAAGAGGAGTTCGTCCGCACCCACACCTAGGGCGGACGCCAGTCGCGTTGCACACGCGCGCACGACGGGCGACAATCGACACATGGATCGGAAACGTGTGTTCTCCGGGATTCAACCCACCGGCGACTTTCACGTGGGGAGCTACGTCGGCGCCCTGAGGAACTGGGTCGCCCTGCAGGAGGACTACGAGACCATCTACTGCGTCGTGGACCTGCACGCTATGACGATTCCCTATCAGGCCGCGGACCTGAGGGAGGGACGTCATGAGTCGGCCAGGATGCTGCTTGCGGTCGGCGTAGATCCGGAGCGCTCTCTCATCTACTACCAGTCCGAGGTCCCCCAGCATGTCGAGCTGTCCTGGATCCTGGGGACCTTGGCCGGGCTGGGCCAACTGGAGCGGATGACGCAGTTCAAGGAGAAGGCCGACCGGGCCAAGCAGAATCTTGGAATCTTCGCCTATCCGGTACTGCAGGCGGCCGACATCCTGGTCCACAAGGCGCACGCGGTGCCCGTTGGCGAGGACCAGGCTCAGCATCTCGAGTTGACGAGGGACCTGGCCCAGCGCTTCAACACCCGGTTCGGCGACGAGTTCCCGCTCCCCGAGACCATCATGCCGAAGATCGGGGCCCGCATCATGTCGCTGACCGACCCCACGTCGAAGATGTCGAAATCAGACCCCAGTGACCGCTCTCGCATCCTGATCAAGGACTCGCCGGACCAGATCGCGAAAAAGGTCAAGGCCGCTGTGACCGACGCGGGCACCGGTGTTGCGTACGACTGGGCGACGAAACCGGGAATCTCGAACCTCTTGGAGCTCTTCAGCGTTCTCGGCGATCGCCCCATCCCGGAGCTGGTCTCCGAATACGCAGATTCCGGATACGGCGTCTTCAAGGCGGCCGCCGCCGAGGCGATCGCCGCAGGGTTGGCCCCGATCCGGGAGGCCTACGAGAGCCTCGATGATGCGGAGGTTGCGGAGGTCATGGCCCGGGGAGCGGCCACGGCGCGGGACCGCGCCGAGACGGCGATGAAGACGGTTCGAGAGAAGGTCGGCATCGTTTAGAGACCACTAGCTGATCGGCTCGAGAAGCTCCGGGGGAAGGAGCAGCACGAGTGCCGCCAGCAAGTTGAACCCGGAGTGGATGAAGATCGCCGGCCCGAGGCGCCCCGTGCGAAGGGTGATCCAGGCCAGGACCAGACCCACCAGGAAGAGCTGGGGTAGGACCACGGCCGCGGCCTGGAGCAGCCGCTCCGGATCCAGGCCGAGGGTGTGGAAGGCGGCAAACACCAGCGACGTCAAGATCATGATCGTGCGTTTCCCCCGTTTGTGGAACGCCTTGAGAAGGACGCCTCGAAAGGTGAGCTCTTCGGTGACCGGCGCCACGACCACGGCGGTGAGCACTGCCGCAAGCCGGGCCGGAGTCGTCTCCAGCCCGGAGAGGGCGGTGCCCACTTGCTGCGCCGAGTCGCCTTCGGGGAAGAGCAGGTTGGTCAGGGGGAGGAACAGAACCGCCAGAGCGAGCTGCAGGAGGAGACCCAGACCTAAATAGAACGCGTCGGAGCCAACGATGACGAAGCCGAGGTCCTCGCGGCGCCGGGCGAGCACCCACAGGACGACGAGGTGGCCGATGTATTGCCCGGCGAGGGCCAGCACCAGGCTCAGCTCCCCTCCGCCGAGTAGGGCGCCGACGGGCAGGAGAACCGCTGCCCCGACCAATCCGCCCAGGATGACGAAGAGGAAGTCGATGAGCGACCAAGGCCTGGGCACGTGCCGCGAGCCTAATGAGTGGCCGTTAGATACCACTGTTACGCTGGCCCGAGCGCTGCTTGGAGGTCAGTCGGAGTGGAAATCGACATCGGGATCGGGAAGTCCGGTCGTCAGGGATATGGCTTCGACGACATTGCGATCGTCCCATCGAGACGCACTCGTGACCCCGACGATGTCGACATCTCCTGGCAACTCGACGCGTTCAAGTTCACTCTGCCCATGATGGGGTCGGCCATGGACTCGGCCATCAGCCCTTCCACGGCCATCCAGATTGGCCGGCTCGGAGGTTTGGCCGTTCTCAACCTCGAGGGGCTCTGGACCCGCTATGAGGATCCGGAGGCTTACTTCGAGGAGATCGCCGATCTTCCCGCGGACAAGGCCACGTTGCGCATGCAGGAGATCTACCTGGAGCCGGTCAAGCCCGAGCTCATCGGGCAGCGAGTGGCCGAGATCAAGGCGGCGGGAATCGTCACGGCAGCCAGCCTTACCCCGCAAAAGGTGAGCGGCTGGGCGTCTCACGCGCTGAGTGCCGGGCTCGATGTGCTCGTGATCCAGGGGACCGTGGTGTCTGCCGAGCATGTGTCGAGCCGGGAGGAGCCACTCGATCTCAAGCAGTACATCGCAAGTTGTGACGTACCGGTGATAGTCGGCGGCTGTGCCAGCCACTCGACTGCATTGCACCTGATGCGCACCGGCGCCGTTGGCATCCTTGTCGGTGTTGGGCCCGGCGCCGCCTGCACCACACGAGGGGTGCTCGGCGTAGGCGTGCCGCAGGCGACTGCGATCGCCGATGCTGCGGGAGCCCGTATCAGGTATCTGGATGAGACCGGCAGATACGTCCACGTGATCGCCGATGGTGGGATGAGGACCGGCGGCGACGTCGCCAAGGCCATTGCCTGCGGGGCGGACGCCGTGATGATCGGTTCCCCGCTGGCTTCCGCGAGCGAGGCGCCGGGCCGCGGATTCCACTGGGGCATGGCCACATTTCATCCGACACTGCCGCGAGGGGCGCGGGTCGAGGTCGGTGACCGGGGGACTCTCGAGGAGATATTGGTGGGCCCGGCCCACGAGAACGACGGCAAGCTCAACCTGTTCGGAGCGCTGCAAGTGTCGATGGCCACGACCGGCTTCTCCGATGTCAAGGAGTTCCAGAAGGCGGAAGTGATGATCGCCCCGTCACTCCAAACCGAAGGCAAGTCCCTACAGCGAACTCAGCAGGTGGGAATGGGGTGACAGACCCAACGGTCCTGGTTCTGGACTTTGGCGCCCAGTACGCACAACTGATCGCCCGTCGGGTGCGAGAAGGACATGTCCGCTCCGAGATCGTCTCCCGTGAGATCAGCCCGGACGAGATCAGAGCACACAACCCGGTGGGTCTCATCCTCTCCGGAGGCCCCGCTTCGGTATACGCCGAGGCCGCCTATCGGATGAACCCCGCCATTCTCGAGATGGGCATCCCCGTCCTCGGCATCTGTTACGGCCATCAGTTGATCGCCGACCTGGCCGGCGGCACGGTGACCAACACAGGGAGCGCCGAGTACGGGAACACCGATCTCGCCGTGACGGCGGACTCGGTCCTGCTCAGGGATCTGCCCGACCAGCAACAAGTCTGGATGTCGCATCAGGACCAGGTCACCGAGGCTCCGGAGGGTTTCGTCACCGTCGCCACCTCCGATGGAGCCCGGGTTGCTGCGATGGAGGACCGCGATCGCGCTCTCTTCGGGGTCCAGTTCCACCCTGAGGTGGCCCACACGCCGAGGGGAGATGAGATCCTCAGGCGGTTCCTCTACGACGTCTGCGGTGCCTCGCCGACCTGGACCTCGCACTCGATCATCGAGTCGCAAGTCGAGGCGATCAGGGGTCAGGTGGGAGATGAGCGGGTGATATGCGGCCTCTCCGGTGGCGTCGACTCGGCCGTGGCAGCAGCGTTGGTCCACGAGGCAATCGGGGATCGGCTGACCTGCGTCTTCGTCGATCACGGCCTGCTCCGCGCCGGAGAGGCAGAGCAGGTCGAGGAGACATTTCGCTCTCATTTCGACGTCGATCTGATCCACGTCAAGGCAGAGGATCGATTTCTCGAGCTGCTCGCGGGTGTCACCGATCCCGAGCAGAAGCGCAGGATCATCGGCGAGACGTTCATCCGTGTCTTCGAGGAGGCGGTCGGGTCGGTGGGGGAGGCTCGATTCCTGGTGCAGGGCACCCTCTACCCCGATGTCATCGAGTCGGGATCGGCCAGCGCGGCGACCATCAAAACTCACCACAACGTTGGCGGCTTGCCTGCGGACATGCGATTCGAGCTCGTCGAGCCATTACGGGACCTTTTCAAGGACGAGGTAAGGGCCATCGGCGAGGAGCTGGGACTGCCGGAGGACATGGTTTGGCGCCAGCCGTTCCCCGGGCCCGGTCTCGCAGTGCGGATCATCGGGGAGGTGACCCGGGAGCGATTGGAGCTGCTGCGTGCTGCGGACCTGATTGTGACCGAGGAGATCCGGCGGGCCGGCCTCTACCGGGAGATCTGGCAGGCCTTCGCAGTGCTGCCCTCGGTGCGCACGGTGGGAGTCCAGGGCGATATGCGCACTTATGCCTATCCGCTGGTGGTTCGGGCGGTGACCTCGGAGGACGCGATGACGGCCGATTGGGCCCGTCTGCCCTACGAGGTCCTGGAGCGCATCTCGAGTCGGGTGATCAACGAGGTTCCCGGCATCAACCGGGTGGCCTATGACATCTCGAGCAAGCCCCCGGCGACGATCGAGTGGGAATAGGTCGCCGGAGTCGCTCTCGGGGCTGCCTCGTTCAGAACGTACCTCCCCCTGCCGATAACACCTGATCAGGCGAGGAAGCGACCCAGATTGGACCTCAACACCCCCGAGCTGACGCGGATCTTCCGCGATGAGCTGGAAGAGCGTTCCGGCCGCTTGGTCGCGGGCGCGATCGCGTTTCGCCACGATGAGCTCGACGATGGGCGCATCCAGGATCTGATCAGAGACGCCCACACCATCAAGGGATCCGCCGGTCTCCTCGGCTACGACGAGATCAAGGAAGTGGCCTCGCGGCTCGAGCACCTTTGGAAGCAGATCGGGGAGGGCTATCGACCGCCTGGTGATGTCGTCGTCGCCATGGAGGCCAGCGCCGGGCGTCTCCTGCCCTCACTCGACGCGATCGACCTCGAGCTGGCTCTCATCGCTGACAAGCTGATCCCGGGAGAGGGGCCAGAAGAGACGACCGAGGGGACGATCTGGTCCCCGCCGGCCGAGATCATCCCGTTGCGGCGGCCCGAGCCGGGGAGTCTCGGCGGGCTCCTCACCTCGGTTTCGGACTCGCTGCTCGGGGGGTCGACCAGGGTCGACACGGGGGAGCTGTACCGTCTCATCAACCGGATCGTCGAGGTGTCGCTCGACTCCGAGGCCCTCGCCGACCTCGCGTTGTTGTCTATCGAGGGCTCCGATCCCGCTCTCTTCCGCAAGTCCTGGCGCCAGCAGCTGGAGAGACTGGCCCTGTCCATATCCGAGATCCAGGATCAGGCCGTCGCCCTCGCCAACATCCCGTTCCGTGATGCCACGGCGACCTTTCCCCAGTTCGTCCGCTACCTGGGGCGACGGATGGGCAAAGACGTCCGATTCGAGCTGATCGGCGAGGATGTGCAACTCGACCGGCAGATCGTCGACCTTCTCAGGGAGCCGCTTCGCCATCTCCTCGTCAACGCCGTCGACCACGGCATCGAGCCCTCAGCGGCGCGAGTGGCCGGCGGGAAGAAAGCCACCGGGACCGTGAGCGTGGGTGCGGAGATCATCGACGAGAGGGTCGAGGTCTCGGTCTCCGACGATGGCGGCGGCATCGACTGGGACAAGGTGGCCGATGCGGCCACGGAACGGGGCATCCCATTTGTCTTCTCCGACCTGAGCCCGATCCTGTTCCATCCCGGGTTCACCACGACCGACGAGGTGACCGACTTCTCCGGCGCCGGTGACGGCCTGGCCGCCGTGCGCGATATCGTCGAGAAAGTCAACGGTGTGGTCCACGTCGAGAGCCCGGTGGGGATGGGGACGAGGGTCACGATGACCCTGCCCCTGTCCATGGTCCTGCAGAACGTGGTCGTGGTCGCCACAGGGGACCAGTTCTGGGGTCTTCCCGAAGCCTCGATCGAGGCGGCCATGCCCCTTTCTCGGGCCGAGATCAATGCCACCGACAGCGGTCGCGAGGTCCGTTTCCAGAGTCGCGAGATCCCATGTGTCTCACTGGCCAAGGCGATGGGCGTCTCCAACTCGGCTGATGAGTCCGAGTTGCTCGTCATAAACACCCGGTTCGGTCTGGTCGCCATCACCGTCGACGAACTGATCGATCGCCGTCGCGTGGCCGTCAAGAACCTGGGCCCCATCCTCGAAGGCCCCGGTCACGTCACTGGCGCCGCATTGCTCGGTGGTGGCCAGGTGCTGGTCGTTCTCGATCCCAACTTCCTCGGGTATCTCGCCAAACGGCGGCCGGGCCTCGTCGGACATCGCCCCCGGATCCTGGTCGTCGACGACTCGGCCGGCGTGCGCCAGCTCCTCTCGGCGACCCTGAATGGCGCGGGCTTCGACGTCGAAGTGGCTGCCGGTGCCCGCGAGGCGATGATGGCAATGGCCAATGACGAGTTCGAGGCGATGGTGATCGACTTCTCGATGCCGCGTTCCAACGGAGTCGAGCTCGTTCGGGCCATGCGTGCCTCCGATGTGAAGGTGCCAATCGTCATGGTTTCGGGTGTCGCCACCCAGGAGGAGAAGCAGGCTGCTTGGGAGGCAGGTGTCGATGCCTACCTGGACAAGTTCGACCTCCGTCAGGGAGTGCTCACCGCCACCTTGCGGCGGATGATCGGCGTCGATGAAGGGGTCGATGCCGGTTGACGGTCGAACTCGCCATCTGTTCGGGTTAGTTTCTTCATCAAACCAGAGAGACGATCTTGCCCCAATTGTCTGATTCCCTGAGTTGGTGGTCAATTGCCCTCGCCCTGGTGGGCGTCGTGGGGGTGGTGTGGGCGATCGCCATCACAAGACAGGGTCGGCAACGTGAGCGCGAGGTGGTGCGTCTCTCCGAGGAAGCTCATCGGATCAAGGATGAGTTCGTGGCGATGGTGAGCCACGAGCTCCGTACCCCGTTGACCTCGATCGCCGGATTCGCCGACACCTTGGTCGAATCCTGGAAGGACCTCCCCGACGAGGAGGTGGATGAGTTCCTCGGGATCATCAACCGTCAGTCGATGTATCTGGGCGATCTCGTGGAGGACGTCCTCGTCATCCCCCGTCTCGAAGCCGACCGGCTCCGCTTCCACCCCGAGCTCTTCGATCTGGGCGACCTGCTGGCGGATGTCTCCAAGATGGTCTTCCCAACCGGGGGGAGGAAGAGCGCTGTCGTCTCGCTGCCCGACGGGGTGCGGGTCAGAGCCGATCGCCGAAGGGTGCAGCAGGTCATCCGCAACCTGATGGAGAACGCCCGAAAGTACGGCGGTGACCAGGTCATGGTCGAGGGTTTCGTCCTCGGGGATCAATACCTCATAGTGATCTCAGACAACGGCCCGGGCGTCCCCGACGAGGAAACTCAACGTGTGTTCGACAACTTCGAGCAAGTCTCGAAAGGTGACACCAGAGAGGCGACGGGGATCGGGCTGGGTCTTCCCATAGCCAGGCGATTGGCCCGGGCAATGGGTGGCGAGGTTTGGTACGAGAGGCGGTTCCCCACTGGTGCCCGTTTTTGCTTCTCCCTGCCGCTCCGCCGGCACGCGGTGCTCGGCGAGGAGGACGTGCCCGAGGTCATCGACCTCGACGCCACCGCCTCTGTCGAGCTGGGCGACGACTCGGTGCTGGCGAACTGATCACACACGTGTGATTCCTCGCCGGCCGCCGGTACCATCCTCTCTCGATGCAAGCAGAGTGGTTCCTCGATGATGTCCCCGCGGAATCCCCACTCTTCGCCGACCTCAATCCCTCGCAGCGTGAGGCGGTAGCCGCCACCGAGGGACCAGTCCTCGTCGTCGCCGGGGCAGGATCGGGAAAGACCCGGGTCCTCACCTACCGGATAGCCCATCTCATACGTGATCTGAGGGTCGCTCCCGACGCCATCCTGGCTATCACCTTCACCAACAAGGCCGCAGATGAGATGAAGGGCCGCGTCGGCTCGCTGGTTGGCGGTGCGATCAGGTCGATGTGGGTATCCACTTTTCATTCGGCCTGTGTCCGAATCTTGCGTCGAGAGGCGTCACGGCTCGGTTACCGGTCGGGGTTCTCCATCTACGACGAATCCGATTCACTCCGGCTGATCAACCTCGTCCTGAAAGACCTCGATGTCGATCCGAAGCGCTTCCCCCCTCGGGCGATGAAGGCTGTGATCTCGAAGGCCAAGAACGAGTTGGTCGACTACGAGGCGTTCGCCGATCAGGACGATGGCTTCTATCACGAGCAGGTGGCTGACGTCTATCGCCTCTATCAGCAGCGTCTCCTCGAGGCGTCTGCGATGGACTTCGACGATCTCCTCATGGTGACGGTGGAGTTGTTCGGCGCTTTCCCTGACGTGCTGGCCGCCTATCAGGAGCGGTTCCGCTACGTCCTTGTCGACGAGTACCAGGACACCAACCGCGCCCAGTACATGCTGGTCAAGCAACTCACCGCCAGTCATCGCAATCTCTGCGTGGTGGGGGACTCGGACCAGTCGATCTACAGGTTCCGTGGTGCCGATATTCGGAACATCAGGGATTTCGAAGTCGACTACCCGGATGCCCGCATCGTCATCCTCGATCAGAACTATCGGTCCACCGAGACGATTCTCGACGCGGCCAACTCGGTGATCGCCAACAACACCAAGCGGACACCGAAGAACCTTTGGTCCGACCGGGGGCGAGGGGGCCCGATACTCCGTTACGAGGCCGAGGACGAGCACGACGAGGCCGGGTATATCGCCGACGAGGTCGAGCGCCTCCAGGGCGAGGGCTTCAACCTCTCCGACATGGCCGTCTTCTATCGGACCAACGCCATGTCACGTGTCATCGAGGATGTGCTGGTGAGGCGGGCCGTCCCCTACACGGTGGTCGGGTCGGTCAAGTTCTACGATCGCAAGGAGATCAAAGACGCCATTGCCTACTTGCGTGCGGTGGTCAACCCTGCTGACGAGGTCTCCCTGAAGCGGATCATCAATGAGCCGCGACGGGGGATTGGAGACACCACGATCGCCCATGTGGATCGCTTCACCCAGTCGCAGAAGATCGGGTTCGCCGACGGGCTGCGCAGGGCACGGGATATTCCTCAGCTGAATGCCCGGGCCCAGACGGCCATCGGCGAGTTCGTCGCGATCATGGATCATTTGCGAGACGTGGCCGCGGATGAGGGAGTGAAGGCCGGGGTCGAATCGGTCCTATCCGACACAGGCATGCTGGCCGCACTCGAGGCCGAGCAGACAATCGAGGCGATGGGACGGGTTGAGAACCTGCGGGAGCTGGTTGGCGTCGCCTCGGAGTTCGAGACCTCGAACGAAGGTGCGGTGATCGGCGACGAGGAGTTCGACGAACTCGACAATCTGCGGCGTCTCGAGGTGTTCCTGGAGTCCACCGCGTTGGTGGCAGACATCGACGAGTGGGAGGAAGGTGCGGGGGCAGTGACCCTGATGACGCTGCACACGGCGAAAGGCCTCGAATTCCCGGTGGTCTTCATCGTCGGCATGGAGGACGGTGTGTTCCCCCATATGAGGTCCCTCGGTGATCCGAGCGAGCTCGAGGAGGAGCGCCGGCTTGCCTACGTGGGTATCACCCGTGCCCAGGACCGCCTCCATCTCACCTCGGCCTGGAGCAGGATGTTGTTCGGCGGCTCCAACTACAACCCACCTTCACGATTCCTCACCGAGGTCCCGGACGGGCTCATGGAGAAGGCGGGGAAGCGTCAACGGCGCAGCGCCTCGGAGCGGGCCGCGGCCACCGGCCCGCGCACCACAGTGGACGCGGCGCAAATCGGTCCCGGCGACCGGGTCCGTCACGACAAGTGGGGATTGGGCACTGTGCGCGAGGTGGTGGGCACCGGCGAATTGGCCGAGGCCGAGGTCATGTTCGACACCCAGGGCAAGAAGCGCCTCTTGCTGGCGTGGGCGCCCTTGGAGCGGGCCTGAGCGGTTTCGTCGCGGTCGTCGAAGAGGCGCCACGCGGCGGTGCCTACGTCCGGATACCACCCGATGTGCTCGAAGCCCTCGGTGGCGGCGGTCGCATCCCGGTGCATGCCACATTCGACCAGATTCCGTACCGGGGAAGCATCGTGCGCATGGGGGACGACTATGTCCTAGGGGTGCTCAAGGAGATCAGAGAGAAGTTGGGCAAGGCCCACGGTGACCAGATCGGCGTGACGGTCGAGCGGGACGAAGACGTGCGTGAGGTCGAGGTCCCGGTCGAGCTGGCCAGGCTCCTCGAGGCCAATCCTGCGGCCCGCGAGGCATTCGAGGCTCTGAGCTACTCCCATCGCCGAGAGCACGCCCTCCACGTGGCCGATGCCAAGAAGCCCGAGACCAGGGAGCGTCGTGCTCTAAAGACCGTCGAGGATCTCACGGGCTGATACCCGATCCGGACGGTCTGCAGTTCTAACTTGTCCCCTGTGATCAGAGCGGTCTTCAAGACGTTCCGTGAGGTTTGGGCCGAGCCCGCAGGGCGGGTTCTCATACTCGGTGCACTGACCATCGTGGCCACCGGCACCGTTTTCTACTCGGTCGTAGAAGGGTGGCCCGTGCTCGACTCCCTCTACTTCACGGTGATCACCTTGACCACCATCGGATACGGCGACTTCGTTCCCACCACGGCCATTTCGAAGATTTTCACCATCTTCTTCGTCATCGCAGGAGTGAGCTTCATCCTCGGCCTTCTCAACTTCGTCATCGGACGAACGGTCAAGGACAGAACCGAGAAGAAGCTGAAAGGGAAATAGGCGGCTACTGGGTGTCGGAGGCGACCCGGCCCATCGTGTCCGTCACGGCCGGCGTCCTGGCCGGCCTTGATCCGGGCCGCACGATCGAGCTCACGCCGAACCAAGGTGTCGTGCAGGGCAGCCATCTGCTTCTCGGTCACTTCGGGCAGGTCGTAGGCCGCTTGAACGAACGCGGCGGTGTCCGCCCGGTAGTCGTGCCCGAAGGACTTGAACTGGCCCGGGATGGTGACCATGGCGTTCATGGCGTCGACGAGAACCTGGGTGAAGGTGATCATCGGAGCCCATTTCATCGACTCGGGCACTCCACGGCCGCGTCTTCCATCGAGCCACGGCGGTCTCTTGACTGCTATTCGCAATGACAACTGAGCGATCGGGTCGTTGTCGTGGTCGACGATCACCGCCCGCATCTTCTGCCGCTCATCCTTGCTCAGCGCCTGGTATTGCTCGAAATGGTCGAAAGGAGCGACGGTTCCCTCCGGAGTCAGACGGTTGCGCCCTTCGCGCATCCCGGTCTTCGACCAGCGGGCCAGGCCGGGCAGGCCAAACCAGAGGGCGCGGTGGATGCCGTAGTGATCGAAGCCGGCGATGCCCTGGTGCATCACCACGTCGGAGCTCGACCATGCCCCGAGACTTTCACCGAAAACGAGGACTTTGGGCCGCTTCTCCTCCGGCACCGCCCTGAGCCTTTGCTTCACGCCCCAGAGCAACTGCCTGAATTGCGCCCGCCCGAGGGAGACTCCCTGCACCTCCAGGAAGGACGGCGCCTTGCCGTACTGGATGCAGACGGTGGCGATGTCTCCACGGGTCAGGATCTCGGCCGTCTCGATCATGGTGTGATCGACCCAACCGGTCCCGGTCGGGGAGACGAGAAGGAGATAGCTCCGATCGAAGGCGCCGAGACGCTCCATCTCGTTCAGTGCGAGCTCTGACCGCCCGGTGGCGTAGACCGGCTCGTTCTCGACACCAACGTAGGCGCGGATCGGGTGGGCCACGGCCGGTTGACCCATCGTCTGCTCGATGACTTCGGGGGTGACCACCTCGGAGACGTAGCGGCGGCCCTGGAGCCCCAATTGCGCATATGGCGAGATGCTGTTGGGCCCTCCGGAAACATGCTCGTTGCTGGGCGGCGTGGCGAAGGCGGTCTCGATCTTGGAGTTGCTCCTGGAGATCCTCGTGACCAATCCCTGATAGAGCGCCACGGCGCCGACACCCCACAGAGCGAGGTTCATGGCCCGGCCGATGGCTACGTGTCCCACCCCTTCGCCCATGTATCCGACCATGGAGCGTCTGGAGGAGGCATATCCGCTGTCCCAAGGCGCGTCCCCCATTTGCCACCGCCGCGGCGATGGCGACCGAGGCGAAGATGTTGGCCGGCTTGTCCTCGGCGGTCCATTTCGCCACCACACCCTGGCGGGTGTCCAACTCCCTCGACCACCTCGTCATCGCATATCCGAACCCACCGAGACCGGTGATATCGGGACGATCGGTGAGTCGACCTTCTCGCTGACGTCGGAGGCGGCCTCATAGATGATCCCGCCGATGGCGGCCACGTTGATGAGCTTCCCGGCGCTGCGGAGGGATGCCCTTGCGGTGGACTCGTCCTCGGTCTCGGAGATGCGCCCCAGGGCGGCGCCCCCACCGGCGAGAACTGCCCGTGCACCGATACGCCAGGCCAGTGGCGCTGTCTCTGGAGCCACCAACCGGACCACCCTGTCGACGGAGAGACCGATGGCGCGGGCCGAGATCACGGCCAGACCCCCGGCGATGCCCTGGTGCACCGACGAGCGAGGCATCAGGGAAGGTCCGAAGGAATCGAGGGCGGCGCCCGTCACCAACGGTGCTTCTGGCCCGCTGGTCAGCGGGTTTAGCGATTGGCGAGCTTCAGGAGCCAGGTCAGGAAGGTGGGTCGGTGGCCATGGTCTAGACGGTATACGGATCGCCCAGCGCCGGGTCGTCGATCACGATCGTCTCGTCGATGACGCCCCGGCAGATGCGCATCCAGGTGGAGCGACCGATCTCATTGAGGAAGACGTCGTGGATCGGGATCGCCCGCTCCGGTTTCACCGAGTTGGCGAAGTCGATCGTCATCGCTGTCTTGGCCCATGGTGCGACGAAAGGCAGGGCGAGGAGATCGATCCCCGAGGGGGTGGCGTCGTACGAATCGCCGGGATGGAAGAGAGTGGGGCCACCGGTCTCCCGAATGATGTATCCCGACATTGCCGACGGCGGGGATGCGATCGTGGACGACGGCGTGCTCGCCGCCCACCATCTCGATCGGTACACCGCCCGAGGTCGAATATTTCGCCGACGGATGCGGCCTGCGGGGAGTGATCGGACAGGATCTCGGCCACCGCCGGCTCGACGACGAGCCGCACCTCCGGGTTGGCGGCGATCACGGTCTCGAACATTGTCCGCATCGAAATGGTCCGGGTGCTGATGGGTCAGGAGGATCACATCGAGATCGGTGAGAGCGTGCCAGGTGTCGGAGAAGGTCCCGGGGTCGATGAGGATGCGGGTGGATGGGGACTCGACCAGGAGACAGGCGTGTCCCAGACGGGTGACGATCATCCCTGGATTATGGCTGATCAGCCCGAAGGCGGCCCGCGGAGGGCTGGCTTGCGGAATCGGATTCGTCCGTGGTCGGGGTGGCGGTAGGGCTGGAAGCCTCGTTGGTGGACGACGATTTGATGGTGGAACCAGCAGAGGGTGATCAGATTGTCGGGGTCTGTGGTTCCGCCTTCTGACCAGGGGATGATGTGGTGGACTTGGAGTCGGTGGGTGCTGGGACAGCCGTCGCCGGTGCAGGCGTTTCCGTCGCGTTGGATGATGGCCCGTCTCAGGGCGGGTGGGATGGTCCTGGTTCTTCCGCCCGTAGACCATTGGGGTGCCGTCTTCTCCTCGGGCGGTGACTTCGGTGACCGCATCGCAGAGGATGGCTTCGAGGGCGTCCCGGCCGATCCGGGGTCCGGCTTCGAGGACCACACCTGCCTGCCCGTTGGATGGGGTGGCGTGGGTGGCGTCGACGAATACGGTGAGCTGGGCTGGTGGGGGATCGTCGCTGACACAGAGTTCGGCCAGGGCCATTGCTTTGCGCCATGAGGAGTCGCCACGGGTCCCGTCGGGGAGAAGGGGCAGATCATCAGCCTTCTCGGAGAGTGTCTTGTTGACCAGGGCTCCGGTGGCCCCGTCCATTCCGAACCAGCCTTTCCACCAGGATTCGTCCAGGGAGGGCTGCATCACCAGGAACTGGTCTGGAGCGGTCCGATATTCGTCTTCGGCGCTGATCCGGGCCCGTTTGGCTGCCTCCCGACGCACCCCGGCCACATCCAAGTGCTCCAAGAGCCCGACGTCGTCGGGGATCCGGGAGAGGGCCTCCATCCGGTCGAAGGTGATCTCACCTGCGGCCAATGCTTCCCGCAGATCAGGACGGTCCACGGTTCGCCGCATGGTCCGCACCAGAGATCTTCGCAGTATCGGGATGGACATCCAACCGGGCTGTCGTCCACTCCGACAACGACCGGCAACCATCGGCGGTAGCGACCTGCCGGTAGTCGAGCTCTTCGAGGATCGCCATCTGCCTGGCAGTCGAGACGCGAGCGTCTCCGCCTCGTCGGAGACCAACTCGCTGCTCGAGGTCATCGGTGGTCCAGATGGCATATCCCATACCTACGAACATACGTTCGACCAGTGACAGAAACAAGAGGTTCGTGGGCAGATTTCGAAGATTTCTTCAGCCGCTATGCGTCGCCGCTTTCGTCCGTTTCGGCGCGTCGATGCTGCCGAGAAAGTGGCGCAAATGCTCTCGCACGGTGGCGGCCGCCGAAACGAACGGGAGTGGGAGGAAGAACGGGGCGAGCAGCCACCCTCGACCGCGCAGGTGACGTACGGCCCGGATCTCCACCCGGCTGCCCCCGTCCTCAGGGGTCGCCCGGAGCTCCCACGTGCTTCCCGGCTTGAACAGGTTGGAGTCGATGACCCTTCCCCTCAGAGCCTGCGGATCGGACCAGTCGTAATGCAACCGCTCCCAGACGTATCCGATAGGCCACGGGTTGCCCTCAGTCACCTCGGCGTAGTCCTCACCAATCTCGTGCACCTGCAGGTACTCGACATGCACGTCCGGCCACATCTCGGCTCGCTCGATCTGAGAAGTCCCGTGCCGCCGCCAGAACGACTTCAGGCGGCAGTCGCTGTGTTCACGAACAAGGACGCTCGGCATGGTTGCGACCGTAGATGCCTCGCACGTTCTCGATGCTGGATACCGACGGGGCTATGCCTTCTCGATGTCCTCCAGCAGCTCCAGCCAGCTCTTGGTGAACTTGTCGACCCCTTCGTCCTCGAGGACCTTGACGACGTCGTCGTAGTCGACACCGACCTCGGCCAGACGGTCGAGATCGGCCCTGGCCTGCTCGATGTCCGCCTCGGTGAATGGACTCCGGCGAGGGGTCGCCATGGTCCTGGTAGGCGTCGATCGTCTCCAGTGGCATCGTGTTGACCGTGTTCGGAGCCACCAGGTTCTCCACATACAACAGGTCGGGGTAGTCGGGGTTCTTGGTCGAAGTGGACGCCCAGAGTGGCTTCTGCACCCGCGCCCCTTTCTCCGACAGCGCCTGGTAGCGATCCGAGCCGAACTCCTCGAGAAACAGCCCGTAGGCGACGCGGGCATTGGCGATTGGCGGTGATGCCCTTCAGGGCGAGGGCCTCCGGTGTTCCGATTTCCTCGAACCGCTTGTCGCTCTCGGTGTCGACACGGGAGACGAAGAACGAGGCCACCGAAGCCACCTTGCTCGGGTCCCCGCCGGAGGCGTGGTACTCCTCGAGCCCACCGAGATATGCGTCCATGACCTCGCCATATCTCTCCAGCGAGAAGATCAGGGTGATGTTGACCGAGATCCCTTCGGCGAGAAGACGGCGGATTGCAGGGATTCCTTCCGGCGTGGCCGGGATCTTCACGAGCAGGTTGGGTCGGTCGATCTGCTTCACCCAGTCCCTGGCCTCGGCCACGCTCGCCTCGGTCTCGCCGGCGAGTGTCGGCGCCACCTCGACGGAGACGAACCCATCGGTCCCGTTCGTGCTCTCGAAGACACCGACCAGCTCATCGCAGGCTCTTTTCAAGTCGGTCGCCATCAGGGTCTTGGCGATCTCCTCGGTGGACACATTGGCCGACTTCAGATCTCGGAGCAGATCGTCGTAATCGGACGAGCCGACGATGGCGCCGGCGAAGATGGTCGGGTTCGAGGTGACCCCCGTCACCGCGTCCTCCTCGATCCTGCGGGCGAGTTCCCCGGAATCGAGCATGGCTTTGGAGATCTGGTCGGACCAGATGGAGACACCGGCTGCGGCCAGCCCGTGCAGGTTGGAAGCGCTCATGGGCCAAGGCTAGGTCGGTCCCGGTCCAGGTGACCTCTGCCGCTCTAGGCTCGGTGTGAGTGAGCCCTGTCCTCGTCGAGCCCGACGGGCTGACAACCCCGCTGACTCGGCCCGGCCGATCATCCGGGAAGCGTCACTGGGTGTCGGCGGCCGTCGTCGGAATCCTCGCCGTCGCCACGTTGGTGGTCGGGGAGAGCGGTGGCCTGGACCTCGCCAACCGGTCCGAGCGTCGGCTGATCGAAGCCCATCTCGCAGGCCTGGTACGGAGGCGACTTCGACTGCCGCCGCCGCCCTCAAGGCGCCGGAGAGGTTGCGAACTGGGCCTTCTGAGGAGCGCGCTCGGGACGAGGTCCGAGTATCAGGCGATGCTGGGGGCGACGACGGAACTGCTCGATTGTGTGTCCCTGCCACCTTCCACCCTGCGATGTGACGTGGCCTACTCCAACATCCTCAACGAGGCCGTCGACAAGGCGCCGGCCGTGGTCTCACAGCAGTTCGGGATCGAGGACGGGCGCATCCTTTTCGTTGCCGGGCCCTATCTCGAGGACGAGCAGTTGACGGCGTCCTATCAGTCGTTCTCCAACCTGCTGTTCCCGGAGGATTACGGGGCCGCCTGTGTCGAGGAGCCCAACTTCCAGAGCCCCGCCTGCGCCGAGTTCAAGCTCGCCTATCTCGAGGACTGGGCATCCTGGCACCGGATTGAAGAAGGCTGATCCCAACTACCCTCCGCCCCGGAATGCCTCGACGCATCCTCATCGCCAAACCCGGTCTCGATGGCCATGACCGCGGAGCGAAAGTGATCGCTCGGGCGCTGCGTGATGCGGGTTTCGAGGTCATCTATTCCGGTCTTCACCAGACTCCGGCCCAAATTGCCGAGGCGGCGTTGCAGGAGGACGTCGATGCAGTGGGTCTCTCCTCACTGTCCGGGGCGCACAAGACACTGTTCCCGCAGGTCGTCGAGGAGCTCGCTGCCAGGGATGCCACCGATATCGTCGTGTTCGGCGGTGGAGTGATCCCGGAGGCGGACTTTCAGGGCCTCCTGGATGCGGGGCTGGCGACGATCTTCACCCCCGGAACCCCCCTCGACATGATCACGTCCTGGGCAGAGTCCAACGTCCCGTCGAAGGTCTAGGAGCGCTTCTTGAAGATCCACGAGTACCAGGCCAAGGAGATCATGGCAGCCCGGGGTATCCCGGTTCCGCTGGGCCGGATGGCCACAACCGTCGAGGATGCGGTCGCCGCCGTGCGTCCCCTGATCGAAGAATCGGGTAACCCCGTGGTAGTACTCAAATCGCAGATCCACGCCGGCGGAAGGGGCAAAGGGACCTTCAAGGAGCATCCGGATCTGCGCGGGGTCAACGTCATCACCGACGGCGTAGACGGTGGGCCCGAAGCCGCCGAAGAAAAGGTACGTGAGCTGGCCGGCAAGATGCTCGGCTCGACTCTGGTGACGGTCCAGACAGGCCCCGAGGGCAAGGTGGTCAACCGGCTGTATCTGGAGCAGGGCATCGACATCGAACGGGAGCTCTACCTCGCCATCCTCCTGGACAGATCGGTCAGCCGAAACATCGTCATGGCGTCTACCGAAGGCGGCATGGAGATCGAGAAGGTCGCAGAGGAGACGCCGGAGAAGATCCTGCGGGAAGAGATAGACCCCGCCATCGATCTCGCCGATTTCCAGGCCAATGCGCTCGCCCACGGGCTCGGTATCGAAGGTGACACGACTTCGGGCTTCGTCAGATTCGTCAAGGCCCTCGATCGTGCGGCCACCGAGCTCGACACGGATCTGATCGAGATCAACCCACTGGTGATCACGGGCGGGGGCCAGGTCATGGCGCTCGACGGGAAGATGGGATTCGACGACAACTCGCTATTCCGCCATCCCGATATCGCGGCCATGCGTGACGAGACCGAGGAAGACCCCGCCGAGCTGGCCGCGAAGGAGGCCGGGCTCAACTACATCAAGCTCGACGGCACCATCGGCTGTTTGGTCAACGGGGCCGGTCTGGCCATGGCCACGATGGACACGATCAAGCACGTCGGGGGTGAGCCGGCCAACTTCCTCGACGTCGGCGGCGGCGCCGACGAGCATCAGGTCACGACCGCCTTTCAGATCATCACCAAGGACCCTTCGGTCAAGGGGATCTTCGTCAACATCTTCGGCGGCATCATGCGCTGCGACGTCATTGCCACGGGCATCATCGCCGCTGTCAAGAACGTCGGTCTCTCGGTGCCTCTCGTCGTCCGCCTGGAAGGGACGAACGTCGAGGAGGGCAAACGGATCCTGAACGAGTCAGGTCTCGACCTCGTCGCTGCCGACAGCCTCAAGGACGGTGCCGAGAAGATCGTGGAGCTGATCCGATGAGCATCCTGGTCGGCAAGGACACGAGGGTGTTGATCCAGGGTTTGGGCAAGACCGGTCAGTTCCACACGGAGAAGGCGATCGCCTACGGGACCCAGATGGTGGGGGCGGTCCACCCATCCCGACGGGGGAGCATCGCCCACTTCGAGGGCGAGACCGACCACTCGGGCGTACCGGGCCGGGATGACACCTACTCGGTGGACCTCCCGGTGTTCGCCACGGTGGAGGAGGCGGTGGCCGCCACCGGGGCCAATGCATCGGTGGTCTATGTCCCGCCACCCTTCGCCGCCGACGCCATTATGGAAGCGGCTGCCGGTCTCGATCTGGTCGTGGCCATAACCGAAGGTGTCCCGGTGGCGGACATGGTCAAGGCAAAGCGCTACCTGGCGGACAAGCCGACCCGTCTCATCGGCCCGAACTGCCCCGGCGTGATCACGCCGGGAGAATGCAAGATCGGGATCATGCCCGGCTACATCCATGAGCGGGGTCGGGTGGGTGTGATCTCCCGATCGGGGACCCTGACCTACGAAGCCGTCTACCAGTTGACCCTGAACGGTCTGGGGCAGACGACAGCGGTGGGAATCGGTGGCGACCCGGTCAACGGGACCAACTTCGTCGACATGCTCCGGATGTTCGAGGAAGACCCCGAGACCGATGGTGTGATCATGATCGGGGAGATCGGAGGCACCGCCGAGGAGGACGCTGCCGAGTTCGTCGCCACGTCGATGACCAAGCCGGTGGCCGGGTTCATCGCCGGGACGACGGCGCCGCCCGGGAAGCGAATGGGGCACGCCGGTGCCATCGTGTCCGGAGGCAAGGGCACCGCTGCAGCCAAGATCGAGGCCATGACAGACGCCGGGATCGTGATGGCCGAGACGCCGAGCGACATGGGTGAGGCCATGGCCCGTGCTCTCGGCTGACAATCTGGAAGAGATCCGCTCCGAGGGCGAGCGCGTTCTCGAACTTGCCCGGCTGGATCGCGAGCGTCCCGTCCCTCAGTATCCGGGCTGGCTGATCAGTGATCTCGTTTCGCATCTGGGAGGCAACCACGCTCGTACCACGATCATCTGCCGGGAATTCCCCACCCAGCGACCTTCGGCCCCCCGGCCACCCGACGGCGCCGACATCTTCGACTGGTATCAGGAAAGCCTCGAGGAGATGCTGACCGCGCTGGAGGAATCCGACCCGGACGCCCCGGTCTGGGGTTTCTGGCCGGAGTCGACGATGGGGCTCTGGGAGAAGCGAATGGTGATCGAGACCGGGTTGCATCGCTGGGATGCTGACCAGGCTTTCGGCGATCTTGCCCCGCTCACCGCCCTCGTGGGACGAACTGCCCTGGATGAGTTCGGTGAGATGTGGGTTCCTCGATTGGGCGAGGTCCCGGGTGTGCTCGAGGTGACGGCCACCGACCTGGGCGAGTCATGGAGCTTCGGATCAGGAGCCGGGAAGGGAAGCGCCACCGGGTCAGCGTCCGACATCTACCTCAGGCTGATGTCGCGGCCGTCGCCTGTCCATTTGCCCGACGACTGGTCGACGGTCATCGACGCCCTGGAGCCACCACCCAAGAGGTGAGTCAGAAGCGGGCCAGGTCGCCCATCGCGTAGCCCACGACCGCGCCGTCGGCGGTGCTGACAGGGCGCAACGCCGCGACCAGCTCCTCGACCCGATGACCGGGGACCGCCACTGTCAGCTCGTCGTCGCCCATCCCGGTGCGAGCTCGGGATAAGGCACAACCCATCGAGGCGGCGATCACACCGTCGTCGGCGGCCCTGGGCAGGATCTGGCATTGGGGCTTGCCCGACCAGTCCACATCGACCGCGTCGTTGATCTCCATCATCTGACGGGGGGTCACCCGCAGAAGGACGACATCCGGGGTCGCCGCCGCTTCGGCCAGCGGGCCATATCTGACGCCTTTGGGCCTTCGCGATCAGCGCGGCCACCCCGGCGAAGGCTTCCATGGTCACCCATCCCACTTCGAGGAGCGCCGCGACGTCGCTCTTGTCCAGGATGTCGGCGGCGTCGGCGAAGCCGTGGGTGAAACGGCCTACCGAGCAGTTGCCGTGATCTTCGGCCAGGGTGTCGAAGGTCCTCTCGTGGGCATGCATCCAGAAGACACAGGGGGCGGCGGCTCGACCCGAGCGCCCATCCTCGGTGGGCTCCGACATGGGGGCGTCGAACAAGGGGACGCCATCGTCGGGTAGCTCGTCGTGGAATGTGAGGGCGATCGGGGCATGCTCCAGGCCGAGCAGATCGGTCAGGGCGTCGGACAGGGCGGTTTGACTCATACCGGCGAACTTAGTGGATCTTCTCGAACCCGATTCTCGGGTCGAAGAAGAGGGCGATGACTTCCATGTCCGGGAAGCGCTCGGCCACCACTGCCTTTGCCCGGCCCAACTGCTCCTTCTGCTTGCTGTCGGTGACCGGGTTGCCGGCGCACCCGGCGTGCGCCACCAAGGCCACCTGATTGGACCCGTGGGCTTCCCTGGAGACAGTCAGGCTCTGGAGGAGGCCCTCACCGGTTGGCGTGACCGCACCGTCGAGATGCTGCACCGCCCCGGTGGTGGTGATGTTGTCCACGTATCGGACCCCGAAGCGGGTCATGACCTGGTCGAGGGTCCGGGTCTGAATCCTCCCGTCCATGCAACTGATCACGGTGCCGAACCGCCCTTCCGAGGTCATCACCCCTCATTCTGGCGCGGCGATCTTGGCCTATAGGTCGGATCTCCGCGCCAAAACGGTTGCCCCTACACTGCCCGGCCATGGATCTCATCTGGATCGTCGTGATCGTCGTCGTGGCGATCCTGATCTTTGCCTTCATCGGCATCTACAACGGGCTCGTCCAGTCGCGGAACCGGGTCGACAACTCCTGGGCGCAGGTCGATGTCCAGCTCAAGCGTCGCTACGACCTGATCCCCAACCTGGTGGAGACGGTGAAGGGGTACGCCTCGCATGAGCGGGAGACGTTCGAGAGGGTGACACAAGCTCGGAGCGCCGCTCAATCTGCCAGCGGCCCCGCCGAGCAGGCACAGGCCGAGGGATTCCTGACTCAGGCGCTGCGCCAATTGTTCGCCGTCGCCGAGGCCTACCCCGAGCTGCGGGCCACCGAGAACTTCCAGAACCTGCAGAACGAGCTCGCCGAGACCGAGAACAAGATCGCTGTCTCCCGTCAGATCTACAACGACACGGTCCTGACCTACAACAACAAGGTGCAGCAGATCCCCACCAACATCGTGGCCGGGATGACCGGGTTCCAGACCCGGGAGTTCTTCGAGGCCGGCGAAGAGGCGGCCACGGCACCGACCGTCGATTTCTGATTTGCGGCGGCTCTCCCGGGCTCTGATCGTTCTCCTGCTCGTCGTCGCCCCGGCGACGGCGGCGCTGGCCAAGTCGTTCTGGTTGAACCACGCCGGCGTCGACATCGTCATCAACGACGATGGCTCACTGAGTGTCACGGAGAGCCTCACCTACGACTTCGATGGAGACTTCTCGGGGGCTTACCGGGACATCCCGCTTCGCCCCGGTGAGGCCATCACCAGCGTATCCGTGAGCGACGAGTCGATCACCTATGAGCTGGGGGGCTGCACCGAGCTCGGGTGCACCTCCCCACCCGGGACCTACGGGGTGGAAGAGCAGAGCGACCTGGTCCGCATCGTGTGGCACCACAGCTCATTCAGTGAGCAGAGGACTTTCCAGATCAGCTACGTCATGACCGGTGTCACCGTCGCATACGACGACGTGGTGGACGTGAACATGCAGGTGTGGGGCGACCAGTGGGCCGTGGGCCTCGAGTCACTCGAGGCCACTACGGACCTTCCCGAGGGCGCCCAACCCGGCGAGGTGCGGGTCTTTGGCCATCCCTACAGTGTCGATGGCGAAACCTCCCTCGGCCCCGATCAGGTCTCCCCTTCGCTGACCGCTACCAATGTTCCGGCCTATCAGTGGGTCGAGATGCGAACCGTTTTCCCCAGGTCCTTGCTCGCGTCGACCGAAGGGGCCACCGTCGTATCGGGGAGTGGGCTCGACTCGATCATCGCCGAAGAGGAGGAATTCGCCTCAGAAGCATCCGATGCCGCCACCGCGTCCCGGACCGGGCTGATCTGGGGCTCGATTTTCGCGGTGGCTCTATCCGCAGGTCTGGGCAGTCTCGTCTATTTCCGGTACGGCAAGGAGCCGGCGGTCGACTACGACCGGGAATACGAGCAGGAGCCACCGACCGATCTGAAGCCCGCCGAGGTGGGGGCCCTCCTCACCCAGGGGGCGGTGAGCGAGAAGGAGTTCACCGCCACGATGTTCGACCTGATTCGACAGGGAGCGATCAAGGCGACACCGTCACAGGTCGAGCGCAGCACCTGGGGTGGGCTGCGTGACGAGACGATCACCGATCTGGTGCTTGAGCTCACCGACAAGGACACCGGCTACCGGGACTACGAGCAGTCGGTGCTGAGTGTTGTCGGCCGTGTTCTCGACGAGGGTCCGCGACCCCTGCACGAATTTCGGGAGGTGATTCGTGAGGACGCCTCCGAGAACGCGTCGAGCTATCAGAGCTTCCGGGGCAAGGTCTTGTCCGCCATCAAGCGTGCCGGTCTCCTCGACGAGAGGGGTAACGGTGTTGCCTGGTTTGTCGCCATCGCGGTGGGCCTGCTCGTGTTCGGGGCCATCGTGTTCCTGCCCAATATCCTCGAGCGCCGACCAGGCGGGCAGACCATGGCCATCTTCATCGTGATCGGGATGGTGATCGGCGCCCTTGCCCTCTACATCTTCCTCATGTTCCGGCGGATCCGGGTGCGCCGGTCAAAGGAGGGGGCGTTGGAGGCTGAGCGTTGGGACGCGTTCCGCCGCTACCTCACTGATTTCTCGAGGCTGAAGGAAGCACCGCCGATCTCGCTGGAGCTCTGGGACCGATTCCTCATCTACGCCATCGTGTTCGGGGTGGCAGAAGAGGTGCTGCAACAGGCCCGCCTGCATGCTCCGCCCGAGCTCGAGCAGACCTCTTCGATCTATTGGTTCGGAAACTACGGCTACTCGGGAGGACACACCGAGAACGCGTTCGCCGGTCTCAACTCCGCCCTCACCGGGGCCTTCTCGCCACCCGCCTCCAGCGGCGGTGGGGGTGGGTTCTCGGGCGGGGGAGGCGGAGGTGGGGGTGGCGGCGGCGGAGGTGGCGGCGGCGCCTGGTAGCGAGATCGACGGGCAAACGGCCCATCCGGTTTAGCGTGTCCACCAGGATGAGATCCCTGTTTGCCCTGGTCACGTTGGTTCTCGGGACGGTCGCGGCCGTCCCGGCGCAAGCAGCAGCGGGTGAGTTTCCGGTCTATACCGGCGACGAGTTCAAGGCGATGTACGACTACGCGGTGGCCAAGACCCTGCCCAATCTGTCGCCTCCGTCGGGTCGTCTTCCTATCACAGGAGACGCCGCCTTGGACGCGCGGATCTGGGGCATCGCCACGAATCGAGGCTATGTGCTGCGGCCGGTCGCAGGCCCCGATCTGGGCAGCGCCGACGGTGTGCCGATGCAACCGCAGGCGGCGGCAGCCTGGCTCGAGTTGAAGGAAGCGGCACGAGCGGCCGGCCATGGATTCGTCGTCTCATCCGCTTACCGGTCGCCAGAGAGCCAGAGGACCCAGTTCAACTCAAAGCTGCGAGGCACCACCGATGAGGCAATAGACGCCGCCCTCACCTGGTATTCCATCCCGGGAACCTCGAAGCATCACAGCGGATACGCCCTCGACTTTCGATATGCCGACGGGACGTTCGGTGAGTTCCGGGATACCCCGGATTACGCCTGGCTGGCGGCCGACAACTTCTACAACGCCAAGAGGTTTGGCTTCATCCCGTCCTATCCCGACGATGTGAGTGCCCAAGGCCCCAACCCCGAGCCCTGGGAATTCGTGTGGGTAGGAGTGGACTTGATCGAGTGCGGCATGCCATGTGTCGACGCCCTGACCGGTCCGAAGACACGTCATCCCGGTGGCTTGACACCCACCGATTTCGGGCTCGACCGGAACGCCCGGCGCAAGCATTGGAGGCAACCGCCGTTCATCGGGTGAGCAGGTAGAAAGCAGAGAACTTGTTGGTGATGCCCTCCAAGGGCTCGAAGGACCCGAAGCCGGCCTCTGCCGCCATCGCCTCTGCCTTCTCCCGGCCCCAGGCCGACCCCAGACCCGCCCCGCCCTCCGCCAATGACTGGGTCATGCAGTGCAGGGTGGAAACCCCGTACAGCATCGCGCCCCTCGCATCGAGGTTGTCCTCGAGCTTCGAGCCGGTGTTGGGCTCCATCATCAGATAGACACCATCGTCGGTCAGCGCCTCGCGGATCCGGCGCATACCGGCCAGGGGATCGGCGAGGTCGTGGATCACGTCGAAGGTGGTGACCAGCCGAAATCGCGGGTCGGTGGGGATCTCGCTCACGTCGAGGTCGGCGAACTCGAGGTTGGCGAGGCCGCTCGCGCGACCTCGGGCGATCTCCACAGAATCGGTCGAGACGTCGAAGCCCGCCACCTGGCTGTTGGGGAAGGCCCGTGCCATCAGGATCGCCGCCGTGCCGGAGCCGCATCCCACGTCGGCAACCCGGGCGCCCGCCTCCAGGACCGGCACTAAGCCGGGAACTGCTGGGAGCCATCGATTGATGAGGAAGACCGTCTGGGAGGGTGTATTGGAGCGGTCGATTCCCCGGATCGCCATCTCGCCGAACGCCTCGAAAGGCACACCGCCGCCCTGCCTCGTGGCCGTGGCGACCTGATCGACCTGGCTCAGGATCGCCGGGAGCATGTCGAAGAACCCGCCCATGAAGTAGGGGCTCGACTCATCAGCGATGAAGAGGGCGTGTTCGGCCGGCAGATCGAATCTGCGAGACCCCGCGTCGTACTCGACCACACCGGCGGCGGCCAGACCCGACAGGATCTCTTCCACATAACGCTTCTCCAGACCCGCGCCCCGTGCCAGATCCTCAGGGGTGCCACCACCCACCTCTCCGAGATGCCGAGACAGGCCACTCCGGTCGGCGACCGCGAGCAATCCAATGGTGGTCGCCCCTGAGGCGAGATCGACGAAGTGCCCCAGGAAGGCCTCGATCCTGTCGCGGTCCACCGCTCAGGTCCCGAGTTTGGTGACCATGGACCAGACGACAACGAGCAACACAGCGATGTCGACGAGCGAGATCTGACGCCATGACCTGACTGCCTCGTCGATGTCGGTGCCGCTCTCGGCCGCCGCCGTCAGTCGCTTGCTGGCCCTGCCTCCCACAGTGGATTGGATCAAACCTGAGACGAGGAAGGCGCCGAGCCCGATCAGGACGAAGGCGTCGCTCCAGCCGAAGGCGTCCGACGTGATCACCAGGCCGATTCCCGAGAGGAGGACCAGTCCCGACGTCACTCCGAAGTAGGCGCCGCCCCGCTTCTCGAAGACGCCAAGGATGCCCGCGGCCGCCGGCGGGCCGCTTCGGGCCACCGCCGGATAGGCGAAAGCGCCGAATAGGCCACCCCCCAGCCATCCAGCGGCACCGAGGATGTGGAGGAACAAGAGACCGTCACGCATGGCCTGACCCTAATTGTCTCTGGCGGCCACGACCTGCCCCGCCTTGATCGTCTTCCATGCCAGGTTGGTGGCTGGTCGGTACGGGATGTGCGCCGGCGAGGGAGCATCGACCACGATCAAGTCGCCGGCGGACCCGGTCGTGATCGTGCCGTATCCCTCCATTCCCAATGCAAGCGCCCCGCCCCGGGTGGCGGCATGGATCGCCTGCTCCGTGGTGAGACCCATCTGCACGACTGCCAGGCTGATCACAAGGCCCATCGACTCGAAAAAGGAGGTCCCCGGGTTGCAGTCGGTGGCCAGAGCGATGGTTGCGCCACGCTCGAGCAGCATCGGGCCCGGTGCCTGAGATGAGCGCATCGTGTAGGAGGCGCCGGGGACGAGGACCGTGACGACCCCGGCGTTGGCCAGGGCGGTCGCGCCCTCCTCTGTGATGTGGTCGAGGTGATCGGCACTCACCGCTCTGATCTCGGCGGCCAGCATCGCGCCACCGGAATGTGTCAGTTGCTCGGCGTGGACACGTGCTCCCAGGCCGAGGCCTTCGGCGGCGGCGAAGATGCGTCTTGCTTCATCGACCGAAAATGCGCCCTCTTCGACGAAGACATCGCAATAGTCGGCGAGCGGGGCGGCTTGGGGCAGCATCTCCTCGATCACCAGGTCGACATAGCCCGCCCGATCGTTTCGAAACTCCGGCGGCACGGCATGTGCGCCGAGAAATGTGGTCCTGACACTCACGGGCAGCTCGGCGCCGATCCTCCTGGCGACGCGGAGAAGACGCAGCTCGGTGTCGACGTCCAGGCCGTACCCGGATTTGATCTCGACGGTCGTCGTCCCGGAAGCGATCATCCGCCGCACTCTGGCGGCGGCCCCCCCGAACAGGTCGTCTTCCGACGCATCACGGGTGGCGCTCACCGTGGCGAGGATCCCTCCGCCGCTTTTCGCCACCTCGGAGTAGCTGGCGCCGGCCATCTTCATCGAGAACTCGGCGGCCCGGTCCCCGGCGAAGACGAGATGCGTGTGGCTGTCCACGAACCCCGGTATGACCGCCCGTCCCATGCAGTCGATTCGGGTTGAACTGCCTTGCTCCGGGGCATCCGAGCTCTGCCCGGCGTACACGATCGATCCATCCTCGATCTTCACCACGCAGTCGGACATTGGCTCCCCGGCATTCGTGGTCAGGTGCCCGATCCCGGTGAGGAGGAGACCGCTCACCTTTCGACTGCCGAAGCCACCGATCCGTCGGCGATGAGGGCGGCGACCGCCTCGATCTCATCCGTCAGCGAGCGGTCCTCGCTCAGGGGCGGCACATGGGCCCGAACCAGCCCGACGATCGCGGCGGTCCCCGGAGCAGGAAGAAGCGGGCTCCGGTACTCGATGCCCTGAGCGGCACAGAGGATCTCGATGGCGACGACCTTGCGCGCATTGCCCAGGATCTGGTTCAGCTTCAGACCGGCGCCCCAACCCATCGAGACGTGATCTTCCTGGTTGCCCGAGGTGGGGATGGTGTCGACGGAGGCGGGATGCGCCAGCACCTTGTTCTCGGCGACGAGGGCCGCTTGCACGTACTGGCCGATCATGTATCCCGACTGCACACCCGGGTTGCTGGCGAGAAAGGCGGGGAGACCCCGGGAGCGGGCCGGGTCGAGGAGACGGTCGGTGCGGCGCTCCGAGATCGAGGCGAGCTCGGAGACGGCGATGGCGGCGAAGTCGAGCACGAATGCGAGCGGCTGGCCATGGAAGTTGCCGCCCGACACCACCTCACCCGTGTCCGGAAAGACGATCGGGTTGTCGACCACCGATTCCATCTCGCGGGAAAGGACGTCCTCCATGTGGTCGAACGTGTCGGAGGCAGCGCCGTGGACCTGCGGGGCGCAGCGGAGTGAATAGGCGTCCTGCACGGCATGGTCGAAGTCATGCTCGTGACTGGCCCCGATGGGGCTGCCGTCGATGAGCGCCGCGATGCGCCGGGCCGAGGCGATCTGGCCCGGATGTGGCCGCAGACGATGCACGTCCTCCCGGAAGGGTCGGGCACTCCCCATCATCGCCTCGATCGTCATGGCACAGGCAGCGTCGGCCGCGATCAGCAACTGGCGTGCCTCATGGAGGGAGAGGACGCCCATCGCCGTCATGCCTTCGGTCCCGTTGAGCAGCGAGAGGCCTTCCTTTGCCTGTAGGGCGAGCGGGGTCATGCCGGTATCCGCGGTCGGCACGAGCACTCCGTCGACCTTGACCCGCCCTTCGCCGATCAGGGGCAGGGCCATGTGGGCAAACGGGGCGAGGTCGCCCGACGCCCCCACCGAGCCCTGGGAGGGGATAACGGGGAGGATGTCCCTGTCGAGCATCTCGAGAAGACGCTCGACCACAACGGGCCGGACCCCGGAGTGGCCCTGGGCCAGTGTTCTGGCCCGGAGGAGGAGGATGGCCCGAACCAGGGCGTCCGGCAAAGGCGGCCCGACTCCGGAGGCATGCGAGCGAATCAGGTTGTACTGGAGTGTCACGGCTTCGTCACGATCGATCCGGGTGGAGGCGAGGGCGCCAAAGCCGGTGGTGATCCCGTACACGACCTCTCCCGATTCGACGGCGGCGTCGACCACGGCGCGCGCCGGTTCCATCCGGTTGGAGAGATCCGGCCCGGGTATCGCCCGTGCCCGGCGATAGGCGACCTCGACCACCTGGTTAGCGGTGAGTGGCCCGCCATCGACGACAACCTCGGTCACGCTGAGGACGGTACCGGGTTGATTCCCGACAAGCCGGGCGAGGCGGATACCGTGCCGGACACATGATGACCGACCTCACCCCCCTCCTGGGCGAGCCAGGCGCCTCGGTTGCGGTGATTGGGGCGACCGACCATTCCACCAAGTACGGCGGGATCATCTACCGGGACCTGAAGCGGAGAGGCATTCGTGTCCTCGCCGTCAATCCCTATCGGGAGACGGTGGACGGCGACCCTTGCTGGAAGACGGTTCTCGACCTCCCCGAGACGCCCACAATCGCCGATTTCGTCATTCCGGCCCGTCGCGGGCTCGACGTCGTCGACGAGTGCGAGCAGGCCGGCATCCTCAACATCTGGCTCCAGCCCGGAGCCGAGTCGCCTGAGTTGATGGAGAAGCTGGAGGCCGGCCCCTTCAACTGGCTGGCCCACGCCTGCATCATGGTCAGAGCGGGGTTGGTCGGTTAGATACTCGCGCTAGATCCGCCCGTTGAAGAGCTCCCGGGCGATGATGTTGCGCTGGATCTCGGAGGTGCCCTCGTAGATGCGGGGCGCCCGCACTTCGATATAGAGACGGGCCAGCGTGGTATCGGCCTCGAGACCCCTTGCCCCGAGGACCTGGATCGCGGTGTCGACCGCCCGCTGCGCCGTCTCGGTGGCGTGGAGCTTGGCCATCGCCGCCTTGCCGGTCAGGGTCTCGGTGTCGCCGGCGTCATGAGCGGCCGCCGCCGAGTACACGAGCAACTCGGCCGCCTCGATGTCGAGACGCACATCGGCCAATTGATGCGACACCCCTTGGAAATCGGATATCGGAGTCCCGAAAGCGGTGCGGGTCATGGCGTGGCCGGTCGCTATGCGAAGCGCCGCCTCGGCCATCCCCAGGGCAAAAGCGCCGACACTGGGGCGGAACAGATCCAGCGTCTGCATGGCGACTCTGAATCCGTGATCGATCTCGCCGAGGACGTTCTCCTTCGGCACATAGACACCATCCAGATGGATCCGACCGAGGGGATGTGGTGACAGCATCGGGATCGTCTCCCCACTCATGCCGTCCATCTCGCGACTGACGACAAAGGCGGTGATGCCACGGGATCCGGCTCCGGGCGTGGTTCGTGCGAACAGGGTGTAGATATCGGCATCGGGCGCGTTGGAGATGTATGCCTTCTCCCCACTGAGGCGGTACCCATCTCCGTCGGCCTCGGCGATGGTGGAGAGGGCGGCGGCATCGGAGCCTGCCCCTGGCTCGGTCAGGGCGAAGGCGGCCACGGTGGCGCCGCTCCTGATGCCCGGCATGACCGCTTCCCTCAGCTCTGGGGTCCCCGAGCTATGAATCGGGATGGCACCGAGGCCCTGAACGGCGAACCCAGTCTCCGCATCCGTGGAAACGCGAGCCAGCCCTTGGCGCATCGAGCACAGATCGGTGGCGGTGACGGTCTCGTCGGAGAAGAGCCGGTCGAACAGCCCGTGGCCGGCCAGGGCCCCGAGCAGTGGCCGGTTGACCCGCCCAGGTGCCCCGGTCTCGGCTACCTCGATCAGAGCGTGCCCGAGTCGCTCACATTCCTCGACGAGCGGCCTGCTCATGAGCCCAGTATGAGCGTTCACATCGTCCGGTGTGTCTTTGTCGGCTCAATTTGCCCACCCGCCGAAGGGGGCCGCTGACATAATCACTGAGTCGCAAGAGAAGGGACGAGCGATGGGAACGATGCCCTCTGGTGTGCGGAACCTGTTCCGCGCCGCACTGGTGATTTTCGTCATCACGGTGGTAATCGGAATTCTCAACGGGATCGACGTCTGGGAACCACCGCGAAACACCTTGCTCACCCACGTCCATGCCGGGACGCTGGGCTGGTTGACCCTCTCCATCTTCGCAGGGTCGATCTGGATGTTCGGCTCGCCGGAGGACCGATCGAGCAACGCGGTGGCCAATTTCTCCATCGTGGCGCTGGCCCTCTACGTCCTGGCTTTCTGGTCGGTCGACCTGACTACTTCGAGCGTTCAGCGGCCGATCGGCGGAGTGCTGGCTTTCATCGCCATCGTCTGGATGTTCGTGTGGGTGCTGCGAGCCCATCGCGGGACGACCTGGAACGTCGCTCAGTACGGGATGGCCCTTTCATTGTTCTTCCTCGTTATCGGCGCCGTACTCGGCATCGCTCTCGGTTTACAGCTGGCCGAGGTGGAGATCGTCCCACCGGAGAACGCCGAACAGCTCGGGGGCGCCCATCCCGCCGCCATGGTGGTCGGCTATGTCATCCTCGCTGGCACTGCCTTGATCGAGTGGTTGTTACGACGCGAGGACACTCCTTCGCTGTCCGCCTCGAAGGCAGGGGTCGTCCAGATGAGCCTGATCTTTCTCGCCGGCGTCCTTGCGATGTTGGGCGTCCTCCTCGACAACGAGGCGATGCTCCAGGCCAACGTGCCGCTGGAAGTGATCGGGCTCGTCATCCTGATCTGGCGACTGCGCTCCTATCTGACCCCGTCCCAATGGAGTGGCCCGGTGCCCGGCATCATGGCCCGAACTGCGGTGGTCGGTCTCGTGCTCGGCATAGCTCTCTTCGCGTATGTCGTGTCGCTCTTTGTGTCGGGAGCCGACTTCGAAGAGATAGCCCCCTGGTTGGTCGCAGTTGACCACATCAACTTCATCATGGTCATGACCAATCTGATCTTCGCCATGATGGCGACCGCCTCGGTAGTGGCCGAATCCGCCAATCGTGTCATCTATTGGGGGGTGAACACCGGCGTGCTCGGCTTCGCCGTTGGCATCTTCACCGAGAATGCGACGTTGAAGCGGATTTTCACTCCGATCCTCGGGCTCTCCCTTCTGTTCGGGATCTATACCTACCTGACCGCCAAGGAGGCACGGCCGGTCGTCACCGAGGAGGTTGGCGTCTAGCCACACCCTCCGTGAGCCCATTTCGCGCCTCTGCAGACTTCACCGGGAATTGGCAGCATTTCGGGTTCGAAGTGGCGGATGGGGTGGCAACGGTCACCTTCGACCGTCCTGACAGGCTCAATGCACTGACCTTCGAGGTCTATGCGGACCTGAGAGACCTGCTCGGAGAGATCGAGCAACGGGAGGACGTCCGCGTCTTGGTCCTCACCGGGACCGGGCGGGGGTTTTGCTCCGGTGGGGATGTGGACGAGATCATCGCTCCGTTGCTGGAGATGGACGCCAGGGGCCTCCTCGAGTTCACTCGGATGACCGGGGCGGTAGTGGAGCGCATCCGCCGGATTCCGATCCCGGTGATCGCTGCCGTGAACGGTGTTGCGGCCGGAGCAGGGGCGGTTATCGCGTTGGCCGCCGATCTGAGGATCCTGGCCGAGTCTTCCTCCTTCGCCTTTCTCTTCACCAGGGTGGGTCTGGCCGGAGCGGACATGGGCTCTGCATATCTGCTGCCCCGGGTGATCGGTCTGGGCCGCGCTACCGAGCTCTTGCTCCTCGGGGAAACGGTCGATGCCGAGCGGGCAGTCGCCATCGGGCTGGCGACGAAGGTGGTGGCCGACGCCGAGCTATCGGGGTCAGCAGCCGACCTGGCCCAGGGCCTCGCATCAGGGCCGGCCCTGGCCTACGGCGCCACCAAGGTCCTGATCAGTCGTGAGCTAGACATGGACCTCGGCTCTGCCATCGAGTTGGAGGCGTTCACACAAGCCCTACTGATGACCACCGAGGACCACGCCGAGTTCTACCGGGCCTTCACCGGGAAGCGGCCACCGGACTGGACGGGTCGGTGAGCGCTCACCAATTCCTGAACCCCGAGGGGCTTGCTCCGGCCCGTGGCTTCTCCCACGGAGCCATCCCGGCGGAGGGCAGGACGCTGTACATCGCCGGGCAAACCGGTCACCACGAGGACATGACCCTCGACGACGGCCTGGTCGAGCAATTCGCCAGCGCCTGCCAGTCGGTGGCGAAGGTCATCAGAGAGGCCGGAGGGGAGCCCGACGACCTGGTGTCGATGACGATCTACACCACCGACGTAGACGGGTACAAGGAGAATCTGGGCCCGATCGGGGAGGCCTATCGAGAGGTGTTCGGCAAGCACTTCCCGCCCATGGCCCTGATCGGGGTGGCCGAGCTCTTCGACCCCGATGCCCGGGTGGAATTGGTCTGTGTGGCCGTGGTTTAGAGACTCGCCAGTACATCCAACAACCGGTCGACGTCTTCCTCGTCCTGATAGACGCCGAACCCGATGCGAAGCCGGTCGGCCCGGAAATCGGTGATCACACCACGCTGGTGAAGCTGCTGGTAGATGTCGCCGGCATGGTCGGAGCGGAAGGTGAGGAAGTTGCCTCGCTGGGCAACATCGCCGACGAGCAGGTCGCCGAGGGCAGGCCCTCCGGCGAGGAGTCTTTCCTGTAGCGAGACGGCGTGATCGTGGATCCGGGCCGGCGTGGCTTCCTCCGACTCCAGCCAGCCAAGCGCCGCCGCCATTCGATAGACGCCGGATGGGTCGAAGGTCGCTCCGGAGAATCTCGAACCATCGGCGCCATAGGAGATGGTCTGGCCCATCCCGGATTCGAGCTGACTGAATCCGGCGTACCAACCAGTGTCGAGAGGGCGTGGCCCATAGCCAGGTGGAGAGTGCAGGAAGCAGGCGCCCTCGCCGGACATGGCGTATTTGTACCCACCGGCGACAAAGAACACCCGATCCTGGATGGCCCCCAAGTTCACAGGTCTGGCCATGAACGCGTGATAACCGTCGATGACGATGAATGTCCGGTTCTCTGGTACCGAGGAGACGATCTGGTCGAGGTCGGGAACCACGAAACCGGAGTCGTAGAAGACCTGGCTCAGATAGATCAGGTCGTGGACGCCTGCTCGGGCCTCCCGTGTGAAACGCTCGGCGAATGTTTCGAATGGCTCGGTGGGGATCCGATCCACGATGGCCAGCCCCGCCTCTTCCCATCGCCGCGACTGACGGGTGAACGAGTGGAACTCGGCATCGGTGGACAGGACCCGGACCGGCGCATCCAGACACGAGAAGATCCTGAGGAGAAAGGAGTGGGTGTTGGGGCCAAAGGTCAGGCTGGCAGGGTCGGCGAGGCCGAGCACTGCGGCCACCCGGGTGCGGGCCTCGGGGATCACCTCCCCGAAGATGTGGTCCCACTTGTCGTCCATCATCTCTGCGGCATCCAGCCAGGCCTGTTGCTGCGCCTCGAAAGACACATCGGGCCATGGGTGGTGTGAGTGGGCGGCGAAATGGAGGCGGTCGGGCTTGGCCCCGAGGAATCGGGAGAAATGAGGCTTGAGGTTCATCCCTCGTACTTGAATCGCATCGACTCGATGATGCCGGGTGGCAGGGGCGGCCGGTCGGCCCTCGGGATGAGGAATGTGGCGAGGTTGTAGAGGTCGGCGAAGATCCGGCTCCGCTCTGCCGATCTCTCCAGGTACTTGGCCCCTGCGGAGCCACCGGTCCCGATCCTCCGCCCGATCATTCGCAACACCATCTGGGCATGGCGGTAGCGCCAGGTGGTGAACCCCTCATCGATGTCCATGAGCAGCTCGAGCACCCGAAAGCCTCCCTGCAATGCGGGCTGGTCCCGGTACAAAGTGATGAAGAGGGCAGCCTGGAAGGCTCGATGGGAGAGACGCCGCTTACCCGCCGCCTGCTGCTCGGCGTGCTTGGCGGGGTCGAAGAGCGCGTCGTACTGCTCCATGGTGGTCTCGAAGTCCTTGGCTTGGGAGGCCTTCTCCTCGGCGGTCAATCTCGGGTTGGATTCGACCACGTCCCGGTCGGCCTCCAGCCTTTCCTTCACGGCTTTCTGGAATGCCTCCCAGAACGAGAAGTCCTCGAGATCGAGAAACGGGGTTCGCTCCAGCCACCGCTCGACCAGATCGAAGATCGACGGCTCCTGCTCGCTGGCCGCTACCGATCTGGTGTCCTCGGGACTGAAGCGAGATGTGTAGGTGGCGCCTGCCAGCTTCATCCTGTCTTCTGCGCGGAGACCGAGTTTGTTCTCCACCAGTCTGAACTGGGCCGATTGGAAGCCCGAGGCAGGGAAGAGATAGTCCCTGAAGTCGAGGAAATCGAGGGGAGTCATCGTCTCCAGGACCGATACCTGCTGGATGAGCAGCTTCTGGATCTCGGTGATCCGTCGCAGGAGGGAGACGGCGGTGCCCATGTCGGCCTCATCGACGACGTTCTGCCCGAAGATGCGTCGCACCTCGTCCATCTCCCAAAGGATCTGCTTGAACCAGAGCTCGTAGGCCTGATGGACCACGATGAACAGCATCTCATCGTGGACGGTGCTTCCCGCTCGGGTGCTCTCCAGGTCCTGAGCGTCGAGGAGCTTGTCCAGTCTCAGGTAAGTCCCGTAATAGAGATCCGGCTCCATGAGCGGGACGCTACCCGGTGGGCCTATCGACACCACTCGTCCGATCGCTCCCACAGCTCCCGGCCCAGGTCGTCGTCCTGGGCCTTGGCCGAAGGGGGAAGCGGCGATCGGTGCTGGTAATAGTGGCCCGTTTCCGAGGCTACGTCCTTGGAGGTGGCGCACCAGAGGACCGTGTCGGCGCCCTGTTCTGGGCTCAATATGGTCGACGCCGAGAGGGCGCGGAGCGGCCCCGGGATCAGCCGGGTGCGGACCAGGCCGGGGTGGACGGCGTAAGCCCCACGCTCGGGTTGACGGCGGGCGAGCTCCCTGATGAACAGGACGTTGGCCAGTTTCGACGTCGCGTACTCGGCGAGACCGATGAACGCGGTCGGTCGGCGAACCCGGGTGAAATCGATGCCGTCAGCCCGGAAGTGCATGGCACTGGTCAGAGAGACCACGCGGCCATGCGTGCTGAGGTGGGGCACGAGCTCGCGGGTGAGGAGGAAGTGCCCCAGATGGTTGATGCCGAAGTGGACCTCGAACCCGTCTTCGGTGAGGCCGCGCCGATTGATCCCGATTCCGGCGTTGTTGACCAGGATGTCGAGATCACGGCCGGAGTTGGCGAAGCTCTGACCTGCGGTCCGCACCGAGTTCATCGAGGCCAGATCGAGCTCGAGGAACTCTGCGCTACCGCCATTGGCCGCGATCTCATCGACGACCGGTTCGGTCCTCTCCGCTGAGCGACCGGCCGCGATCACATGGATGCCTCCGGCGGCCAAGCCGACAGCAGTGGCCCGGCCGATCCCCGAATTGGCACCGGTGACCAGGGCGATCGGCATTGGCGGCAACCTAGCCGCGCCTTATGGCGAGTCACGGGCCGCGCTTAGCCTGTTCCCGGTGCACATCACAGCCGACAAGCTGGTTGACGCGCTGAGCGATCGGGGATATCGGATCACCAACGCCCGACGTGCCGTCTGCGAAGTGGTCGCGGCTGCTCACGACGAGCATCTGAGCGCCGCCGACATCTACGACCGGGCGCGGGCCAAGAGTGGGACCCGTCTCGACCGTTCCACCGTGTATCGGACTCTCGAGGCGCTAGAGGATTCGGGTCTGCTCGCCCACTCGCACATGGGTCATGGCCCGTCGGTCTACCACTTGGCCGAGGATGCCGGTCATCAGCATCTGATCTGTCGCCGTTGTGGGACGACCATCACACTTCCCCCGGAGGAGAGCCAGAACCTGGCAGCCGCCATCACTGTGGCCACCGGATTCGTCGCCGATTTGAACCACTTCGCCCTATCCGGTCTCTGCGTCGACTGCGCATCCAGGAACACCCTCTGATCCACTCCGCTAGCCTTGTTGCGACAAGGTTGCAAGAGAGGACTGGTCTTGCATATCCCGGACGGATTTCTCAATGGTGCAACATCGGCGGGTACAGCGGTCATAGCCGCCGGTGGCCTCGGATACTCCATCAAACGGGCGGGCGCGTATCTCCAGGAGAGCCGCATCGCCCTGACGGGTCTGGTCGCCGCGTTCATCTTCGCCCTCCAGATGCTCAACTTCCCCGTGGCGGCCGGCACCTCGGGACATCTCCTTGGTGGTGCCCTCGCCGTGATCCTGGTCGGACCCTGGCTGGGCATCACCGCAGTCAGCGTGGTGGTGATCATCCAGGCTCTCGTGCTCGCCGATGGCGGCGTCTCGGCTCTGGGAGCCAACATCCTCAACATGGCCCTGGTGACCGGTTTCGTCGGCTGGGTTGTGTTCAGGGTGATGGTGAAGACCCTCCCCAGGTCATGGACCACGGTCCTGGTATCGACCTTCACCGCCGCCCTGGCCTCGGTGGTCGCCTCGTCTCTCGCGTTCGTCCTCGAGTACGCCATCGGGGGTCGGGGCAATGTCGACCTGGCGACGGTCCTCGCGGCTATGACCGGAGTCCATTTCTTGATCGGTGTCGGTGAGGGTCTCATCTCGGCGGCGACAGTGGGCGCCGTGGCTGCCACCCGGCCGGAACTGATCGCCGGCGTCGAGGATCTCGATCTCCTCGACAAGGAGAAGAAGCCGGTCCGGGCCGGGGCGTGGGGCTTTGCGGCGGCCGGTTTGGCGGTAGCCGCCATGCTGGTTCTGGTAGTCGCGCCTCTGGCCTCTGGAGAGCCCGATGGGTTGGAGCGGGTGGCCATCGACCAGGGATTCATCGACTCGGCCGAGGATCACGCCCTGACAGAATCGCCACTGGCTGACTACGAGGTCTCGGGTATCGAGGACGAGGCGACCGGTACTCGCCTCTCCGGCCTGGTCGGAGTCCTGGTCACCTTTGGTGTGGGCGCCGCCATCGTCGGCGCGTTCGTGGTGATCAGAAGAAAGAGCGCGACCCGAGTCTGAGCGGGACATATCACGACCACGTGCTGTACCGGCACGGGACCACACCGGTCCACCAGCTACCGGCACAAGTCAAGGTCGTGGCGCTTCTGGTCTTCGTCCTCGCTGTGGTGGTGATGCCACCCGAAGCGATCTGGGCTTACTTCCTGGCCGGGTGCCTCCTCGTCGGGGTGATGATCGTCGCCGAGCTGCCGGCGGGATTCGTGGCCAGGAGGATGCTGGTGGAGGTCCCGATCCTGCTCTTCGCTCTGATGCTGCCTTTCTTCGGACAAGGGGAGACCACCGAGGTGCTCGGGCTCACACTCTCGGTCGAGGGGCTGTGGGGGGCGTGGACCATCCTCGCCAAGGCAACTCTTGGAGTGGGGGCTTCGATCGTCGTCTCCGCGACCACCACGATTCCTGACATCCTCCGTGGCTTGGACCGGATCCGGGTGCCCCGGGTTCTCACCGCCATCGCCGGCTTCATGGTGCGCTACCTGGACATCGTCGCCGGTGAGTTCTCCCGGCGCCGCGTGGCCATGGTCGCCCGGGGATACGAGCCGCGCTGGTTGTGGCAGAACGGGCCGCTGGCACAGTCAGCCGGGTCGCTCTTCATCCGATCGTTCGAGCGAGGTGAGCGTGTCCACCAGGCGATGGTGGCGAGAGGATTCACCGGCAGGATGCCTGTCTTCGGCGATCGACCGGCTACCACCCGGGAATGGTGGATCGGTCTCGCGGTGCCGCTCATGGCTGTCGTCCTTGCCATTCTCTCGGTGACGGTGCTGCGATGAGCGAACCGTCTCTCGAGGTCATCGATCTCAGCTTCGCTTATCCCGACGGCCGTCAGGCGCTCCGCAACGTCGATCTGCACGTGCACCACGGCGAGCGGGTGGCCCTGCTCGGACCTAACGGGGCAGGCAAGACCACCGTTCTCCTCCATCTGAACGGGATTCTCCGACCGGCCTCCGGCGAGGTGCGGGTTGCCGGGCTCGTTGTCTCCGAGGATTCGGCCCTGGAGGTACGGCGAAGAGTTGGACTCGTGTTTCAGGACCCTGACGACCAACTCTTCATGCCAACGGTGGGCCAGGACGTCGCATTCGGGCCTGCCAATTTCGGCGTCGAGGGCGAGCAGCTCGAAGCACTGGTCGCGGAGGCCCTGGGAGCCGTCTCGATGCTGGAGGCCCGGGAACGGGCCCCTCATCATCTCAGCTACGGGGAGAGACGGCGGGTGGCCATCGCCACCGTCCTGGCGATGCGTCCCGAGATCCTGGTCCTCGACGAGCCGACGTCGAATCTGGACCCAGCCTCCCGTCGGGAGCTCATCGATGTGCTGGGTGGCCTTCCGATCACGCAGCTGGTCGTCACCCACGATCTCCCGTTCGCATTGGAGTTGTGCCCTCGCGCCCTCGTCATGGACGAAGGGGTCATCGTGGCGAGCGACTCAACTGTCGAGATCCTCACCGACGAAGTCTTGATGAAGACCCATCGTCTCGAGCTGCCGTATCGGTTCGATCCGAGGGAGCAGGCATCCTCCTGACCGCGCTGTAGCGTCCGTCTGTGACCAGGCGCTGGCCGGACCGCCTCAACATCGACGAGTATCTGTTGCGACAGCGTCTGACGGAGGGGAACGGCGATCGGGTCGCCCTTCGCCTCGACGATCGAGATGTCACTTACGCAGAGGTGGATCACGCCGCGTCGGGATTCGCCTCCCTGCTCAGAGACGGGGGGGTCGAGGCCGGGGACCGTGTGCTCCTGGTCATGCCCGACGGGCTCGAATACGTCGCCGCTCTATTCGGAGTGTTCCGTCTCGGAGCGGTGGGCCTGCTGCTCAATCCGGGCCTGATTCCGGGCGACCTGGCAGCAATCGCCGGCCTGGCCCGGGCGAAGGGAGCGGTCGTCCATGAGAGTCATCGCCATCACCTCGAGGCGGCGATCGACTCCGCCGGGATCTCGATGCCGCCCGTCGTCGTCGACGGTGACCTGCACCTCCCCGACGTGGACATCCCCACCTTCGACACCGCCGCCCTCGACCCCGCCCTGTGGATCTTCTCCGGTGGCACCACCGGTCTTCCCAAGGCCGTGGTGCAGACCCATCGCTCGTTCGCCAACACCACCGAGCTCTATGGAAAGGGGACTCTGGAGTTGACCGCGGAGGACGTCACCATCGCCGTTCCCAAGCTGTATTTCGGGTATGCGATGGGGTCCAATCTGTTCTTCCCGTTCTCCGTGGGCGCCTCGGCGGTGCTGTTCTCGGATCAGTCGACGCCGGACGCCCTGTTCGACCGGATCGAGAGGCACCGGGCGACGCTGCTGGTCAACGTGCCGTCGGCCATCAACCAGATGCTGGCCCATCCCCAAGCCGCCAATCGGGACATGACATCTCTTCGCGTCGCGACATCGGCCGGTGAGGCGCTGCCGGACACGCTCTATCACCAGTGGACGGAGCGGTTCGGAATCGAGTTGCTCGATGGCCTCGGGACCGCTGAGATGTGGCACATCTTCGTCTCGAACCGCATTGGCGAGGTAAGACCAAGCACTCTCGGGACGGTCGTTCCGGGTTTCGAGATCAAGGTATGCGACGACGACGGTGATGAGCTGCCTGCAGGCGAGGTGGGCCGGCTGTGGGTCAAGGGTGACTCACTCGGTCTGGGCTACTTCGAGAACCCCGAGGCCACGGCGGAGGCCTTCCGGGGCGAGTGGTTCGCCGGTGGCGACCTGGTCTCGATCGATGACGATCGCTATGTGACCCATCGGGGGCGGGCCGATGACGCCATCAAAGTCAAGGGACGATGGTTCCGGCCTCAGGAGGTCGAATCGGTCCTCCTCGACCACCCGGCGGTTGGAGAGTGCGCAGTGGTGGCAATCAGCGACGAGGCGGGTCTGGCCAAGCCGGTCGCATTCGTGGTGGCGTCGGGTGTCACCGAGGCCCAGCTCACCGACTGGGCCCTCTCTCATCTCGAGGCCTACAAACACCCCCGGCGTATCCATTTCGTCGACCGTCTTCCCCAGACACACTTGGGCAAGGTCGATCGGAGAGCATTGAAGGGTCTCGCCGCCGGCGACTGAGCCCCGGGGCTCAGTCGGCCCGGGTCACGACGTCGCGCCAGCCGTCGACCACCGTGGGTCGGCTCGGGGCCCAGCCGGTGGTTTCCCGGAATTTGCGGTTCGACACCCGCTGTGATGGCCGGAGCAGCGAAGACGCCTTGCCCAGCGCCATCTGCACGGCGGCGCTGGGGATTCGTCGTGGCTTGGGGGCGGACAGCAACTCCGCCAACGTGCTGATGTACACCAGTGATGTCACTGGTTCGTCGTCGCCGACGTTGTAGGTGCCGTCGGGGGCATCCAATGCCGTGGCGACTGCCGTGGCGGCGTCCTCGATGTGGAGACTCGACACATAGTTGGCGCCACGGCCGACCACCGGGATCTCACGCGTTCTCATCGCCTCGACATACTCTCTGGACACTTCGCCTGGCCCGTAGAGGCGAGCCATTCGCAGGGAAACGCCCACCCCACCGCCGTCGCGGAACCTTCCGACATGCTCTTCGGCCTGGATCGCCGACGCCAGTGGCGTGAACGATGTGTCGATCGGAGCCGTCTCGTCCAGCCAATCGCTCCCGCCATCGGCATAGAGGAAGGTGATGGACTGCTGGATGAACCTCCCGACGCCGTTGGCGCGGGCGGCATCGACGAGGAGGCCGGTCGCCCGGTCCCTCAGCTCGTCATTCATGTGCCAGGGCTCGACTTTGACCATCAATGCAAGCGAAGGGATCTTCGTGGCGAAATGGATGATTGCATCGGTGTCACACGTCGCCGCGTCCACTTCGTCCTCATCGAAGAGGTCGACATCGATTGGCCGGGCGCCGACACGATTTAGCCAATCCCGGCCCTCATCTGATCGGCCTACCGCGGTGACGTCGTGACCCGCTGCCACCAGCAGCGGCACGGCGACGCGGCCAACCACTCCGGTGGCACCGGTGAAGAGCACTTTCATCTCGGCATCGTATGGGAAGCCGGGGCCGGGATAGCTGTCCCTGACACCCGGCATACTGACCGCTATGGGAGAGCCAACGATTCTCCATGCCGATCTCGATGCCTTCTTCGCCTCGGTCGAGCAACTCCTCGACCCGTCGCTCAGAGGGAAGCCGGTCCTGGTCGGGGGCGGGATCGTCCTCGCCGCGTCATACGAGGCCAGGGCGTACGGGGTCCGCTCACCCATGCCGACCCGTGATGCAAAACGGCTGTGCCCCGAGGCGATCGTCGTCAACGGGCACTTCGAGAGATACCTCGATCTGTCCTCCCACGTCATGGCGGTCCTCGAGGACGCATCCCCGGTCATCGAGCAGATATCGATCGATGAGGCCTTCCTCGATGTCAGCGGGACCACTCACCTCCTCGGGTCACCATCTGCCATCGCTCGCCAGATCCGGTCCCGCGTCGCTGACGAGGTGGGGCTTCCCATCTCGGTCGGAGTCGCCTCCACCAAGTTCCTGGCCAAGATCGCATCGGCCCGGGCCAAGCCGAACGGGCTGGTGGTGGTGGCGCCCGGCACCGAGCTCGACTTTCTCCACCCCCTGCCTGTGGAGGCAATGTGGGGGGTAGGGCGGGTCACTGCGGCGCGACTCCATCGCTTCGGGATCTGCACCATCGGAGATCTTGCCGCCTTGCCATCGGGCGCCCTCTCCTCCTCGCTCGGCCCGTGGGCCTCGGGCAGTCTTCATGCCCTGGCCTGGAATCGGGACCCGAGGATCGTCCGCGGGGGACGACGGGCAGGCAGTGTCGGCAGCCAGCAGGCACTTGGTCGAGGTATGACCGACCCTGATGAGCTATCCGTAGTGGTGCTCGGGCTCGCCGACCGGATCGGGCGACGTGCCCGGAAGAAGGAGCGGTCAGGTTCGACCCTGACAGTTCGGGTGAGGTTCCCCGGGCCTCGCCTGGTATCGCGCAGCCACACTCTCCCCTCCCCGACCTCCTCGACGGCCGCCCTGGCCGAGTTGGGCGGGGTCCTGCTCCGGCGGGCAATCGAAGGCGAAGAGGAGCCGGTGACCCTCGTCGGCATGTCGCTGTCCCATCTCACCACGGACGACTATCTCCAGCTCGTTCTGGAGTTGGACCCCGGCGATGTCCTCCGCGCCGGCAGTGGGCTCGACCTCAAGCGTCGAGCCATCGATGCGTCGGTGGACGGGATCAGGGAGCGATTCGGCAGAGACTTGCTCAAGTTGGGGTCCGCCCCAGATCGCGGCGTCACCCCGGAGGAGTTCAGACGGCTCGCCGAGCACTCAGACTGAGTCCTCCTCCTTGAGCCGGATCGGCCCTTTGCCCTCCCAGTCCTTGCCTACGCCGGGCTCGAAGACGAGGCGGAGTTGGTCCATGAGTGCCGTTACGTCGCCGAAGTAGTGGATCGGGTCACCGAGGGTCAGCGTCTTCGCCGGGAAATCGAGAACCACCGGAACGATTGGAACCTTGGCCGCGGCTGCGATTCGGGCGAAGCCCGACTTCCAGAAGGGGACGGCCTTGCGCGTCCCCTCGGGCGCGACCACGAGGATCATTCGAGGCGACTTCTCGAATTCCTCCACGACCTGGCCCACCATGCCCCCGGGCCGATCGCGGTCGACCGGGATGCCGCCGAACTTCCTGAAGAAGTAGCCGAAGGGCCAACGGAAAAGCGTGTGCTTGCCCACGAATCGGGGTGAGATCCCCCAGTGCCGGATCGCCCCCAGATAGAGAATGAAGTCCCAGTTGCTGGTGTGTGGGGCGCCGATGAGGACAAACTTGTCCTGGTCGGGCATCTCGCGCATGAACCGCCAACCTCGCCATTTGAGCCACTTCTCGGCGAGCCAACTCATCGTAATCGTGCGGGTTCGGATGCGATCAGGACTCCCTTGCTGCGGCCATCCTGAAACCGTCCTCGTCAACCCACACCAGGGAAGAGCGGCCATCGATAGCGGCGACGATTGCCGTGGCCATCTCCTCGTCGATGGTCCCCGCCCCGTCTCCCCGATAGATGACCCTGACCCGGGCCTCATCGGGGAACAGGGTGGCGAGTGTTCCCGGATGGGAGCAGATGACTGTCACATCGAAGGGCCTCGACCGGGCACTCCTCGCCCCGGCGCCGTCGGAGCGAATCTGATCGAACAGGTGCCAGGTGGCAAGTCCCGCCGTCAGGGTCAGTGTGACCGGAACCCGCAGACTGTCGGCGTCGGCTTCGATCTCGCCAAGGAGCGCTCGAAATACCACGACAAGTGTCGCGATCAAGGCTCCGGCAGCGGTCAGACCCAGGATGATGGCCATCCCTATCAGGTAGATGCGACGGGGCAGGGCACGGGCCTCCTCGCCGCGTGGCGCCCCCTGCGCCTTCCGCCAGAAAGTGAGCCAGACCCATCCGGCCGCGATCACGGCGCAGCCGAGGGCGATCATCGCCGCTCCGCTGTTGGTGCCGGCCAGGGTCGGCGTGAAAGCGGTATCCACCAGGGCGGTGGTGGATCCGACGAGGGCACCGAGACCCACGGCCGTCATCGCGTACTCGTAGCCCCGTCGTGCCCCGGTTCGGCCCGGACCGAGTCGGTGGCCGTGGTGATACCAAAGTGCGACGCCAACGAAGAAGAAAGCCAGGGCCAAAGGCAAGTCGTCGAAAAGGCCCTCCGTCGGTCCGGCCTCACCGAACACGAACGTCAACAGCGTCGCGATCATGGTCACCCCGGCCGCGATGGCCATGGTCAGGGAGATGGCGGTCACGAACCCGAGATAGAAGTTGCGGAGAACGTTGGGCTTCTCGTCCCAGACCGGAAGCCATCGCCAGGCCCAGATCGCACCACCCGCGCCGGCGAGGGCGATCGGGACCGCCGGGTCGGAGATCTCGCCGGCCCCGGACAAAGCGTCATAGACGACCGAGAAGAGCCATTCCAGCGTGCCGATGAGACCGATGGTCAGGGCGACCAGAGCGACTCCGGTCCCGACGAGGCGGGGGAGGTCCATCGTGTCACCTCGGGTCGGTTCACGTCGCTCGACCCACCAGTGGAAGACGACGATCCCCCCGTAGATCAACAGATCAGTCCATCCAGCCCGTTCGACGTCTCCGGCGAGAAAACCGGCCAGCTGGGCCACTGCGGTCAGGAAGGCAGTCAGGAAAACGAGCTCTATGAGGGCCAGATAGACCGGCCACCCCGGGGCATCGGGGAACGCTTTTCTCCGTCTGGCCTGCCGACGCCACAGCAGATAGGCGATTGGCCCGGCCACAACGAGACCGGCCAAGGCACCGGCGAGCTCGCCCGTGGGTCGCCCGATGAGCCGATCGGGGCTGAGGCTGGCCCTGGCCAGAGCCGCCAAGGAGAACCCGGCAGTACCCATGGCGACGGCGAGGATGAGATAGGGGATCAGGTCGAGACCACCCTCTTCCTCCTGTTTGTCCCGACCTCGGACCACCCGCACCACCACCGCGATGACCGCGCCCACCACCACCACGAAGACAAGAACGGCGAGCACTTCGATGCTCAAGACGGCACCTCGCAGATCTGGTCCCAATAGGGCCAGGCCAGCTGGCGGATCTTCCAGGCATCGTCCTGATTCACGAGGGTGAACCATTCCTCGAATTCGTAGATGCCGTTGAGTGGGTCTGTGGTGTTATCGGTGATGCCGATGACGACCGTGGCTTCGTCATCACCCCCATCGACACTGACCAGGGTGGCCGAGATGTCAGGTGCTCCCCCCGTCGGCTCGATGGAAGCGGGGAGACAATCGCCCTCTGCCCAAAATGTTGCGGCGGTCTCGAAATCTCCATCGACCAATGCCGCGATGTACGACTGGACCACTCCCTCGGGAGATTCGGGATCGTATTGCTCCGGTTCGCGGTTGAGCCCGATGAGCACCAGGGCAATCACCGCGCCGACGCCGACGACGGGCAACACCCAGCCCGGCAGTCTGCGGCCCTCTTCCATGGAGGCTGATTCTCGCAGGTGACCTATCCGTAACTGGGACCGTATGGGTCAGTCCTGGAGACCCAAAGCGTGCATCCCCCCGGTCATGTTGGCCACCTTGCTGAAACCATTCATGATGAGATAGGCCGCCACCTGCTGACTCCGCCCTCCCGAGCGGCAGACGACGAGGAACGCCTGGTCGGTGTCGAGCTCGCCCATGCGCTCGGGGATCTCGCCCATGGAGATGAGGGTGGCGTCGGGCAGGACTCCCTGCTCCCACTCGAACGGCTCGCGGATGTCGAGGATCGTCCCCCCGGTCGAGTCGATCCATGACTCCCAATCCTGCGCTGGAACGTTTTCGATCATCGCGATGAGATTCAAGCCGATCACCGAGGCTTGTCGGGCGTGCGCAGGTGACCTCTACACTCCCGCCGCGGTCGACGGGGCCGAGTGGAGGTCATCATCAACATCGCAGTCCTCGCCTCGGGCTCCGGCACGAATCTCCAGGCATTGATCGATGCTCCCGACCTGGTCGGGGTCATCGGCGTGGTCCTTTCCGATCGGGCCGACGCAACGGCCCTGGAACGGGCGCGCGGAGCCGGAATCGCCACCAAGGTGTTGCCCTGGGGTGACTACAGCTCTCGGAGCGAGTTCTCGACAGCGATCAGGGACGAGATCGAGAAGGCGAAAGTCGAGGTGGTCGTGCTGGCCGGATTCATCCGCGTTCTCGGCGGTGAGCTGGTCGGCGCCTACAGAAACCAGATCCTCAACATCCATCCATCGTTGCTGCCTGCCTTTCCCGGAGCCCACGCGATCGACCATGCCCTGGAGCATGGGGTGAAGGTGACGGGGGTTACCGTTCATTTCGTGGATGAGGAGGTCGACCACGGGCCGATCATCGCTCAACGGGCAGTTCCGGTGCTCCCCGACGACGACCGGGACAGCCTCCATGCCCGCATCCAGGTCGAAGAGCACGATCTCTACCCGAAAGTCGTGGCCGCCCTCGCCAGGGGGGAGATCACCGTGGAGGGTCGAAGGGTGAGATGGGTTTGAGCCGCATCGGGGTGAAGAGAGCGCTGATCAGCGTCTATGACAAGACGGGTCTGGTCCAATTCGCCGAGCGTCTGGCCGCGGCCGGTGTCGAGATCGTCTCCTCAGGCGGGACTGCAGTTGCGTTGACAGTTGCCGGCATTGGCGTCAAAACGGTTGCCGAGGTCACCGGGGCCCCAGAGATGCTGGGGGGCCGGGTCAAGACCCTTCACCCATCGATTCATGGGGCGATCCTGGCCCGGACCGACCACGAGAGCGACCTGGCCGACCTGAAAGCCAATGGGATCGAGCCTTTCCAATTGGTCGTCGTGAGCCTCTACCCGTTCCGGGAGACACTGGCCACACCGGGCGTGACCGAATCCGAGATCATCGAGAAGATCGACATCGGCGGGCCGACCATGATTCGTGCCGCGGCGAAGAACCACCGTTACGTAGGGGTGGTCACCTCGGCCGACCAGTACGACCGCGTGGCCGGCGCCGTTGAGGAAGGAGGTCTCGACGACGACCTCAGACGGGCCCTCGCTGCCGAAGCCTTCTTCCACACGGCTTCGTACGACGCGGCCATCGTGGGGTGGATCGGAAAGGACCGCGTGCTTCCCCTTCGCCACGTCGCCGATCTCCGCTATGGCGAGAACCCCCATCAGCCAGGTTCCATCTACGCAGAGGACGGGGCCTCTCCCTGGTGGAAGGGGGCGAAGCAGATTCAGGGCAAGGAGATGTCCTTCAACAACTACGTCGACGCCGAGGCGGCATGGAGACTGGTCTCAGATCGAGAAGGCTGTGTCGCGATCATCAAGCACACCAATGCCTGCGGCGCCGCCTATGGCGAGGATGTGGCGGACACTTTCGAGCGAGCCTGGGCCTGTGACCCGCTTTCCGCCTTCGGGGGTGTGATCGGAATCAACGGCACACTCGACGCCACCACCGCCAAGTCGATCGCCGACAAGTTCGTCGAGGTCGTCGTATGTTCGGCGGTAGAGGAGGAAGCGAGGGAGGTGCTGGGATCCAAGGAGAACGTTCGTCTGCTCGAAGCTGTGGCGCCGGGCGGGGATGATCTCGACTTGCGTCGGGTCGAGGGCGGTGTGTTGATCCAAGAGCGGGACAGCGCCGTCGGCGAAGAGTGGGAGGTCGTGTCCGAGCGCCAGCCGACAGAAGTCGAACGGGCTGAGCTCGAGTTTGCCTGGACCGTTGCTATGCACACCAAGTCGAACGCCATCGTCTTGGTCAAGGACCGGGCAGCAGTTGGTGTCGGCGCCGGCGATCAGTCGAGAGTCGGGGCTGCGGAACGGGCAGTGGCCCGGGCGGGTGAGCGGTCGGCTGGCGGGGTCGCCGCCTCGGACGCCTTCTTCCCGTTTCGCGACGGTCTCGACCTCCTGGCTCGATCCGGTGTCACCGCCGTGGTGGAGCCGGGTGGCTCCCGGAATGACCCGGAGCTGATAGACGCAGCCAACGAGCACGGGATGGCTCTCGTCTTCGCCGGGCGGAGACACTTCAAGCACTGATGAGCGCTCAGATACTCGACGGCAAGGAATCGGCCCGGAAGGTCAAGGCCGAGGTGTCGGCCGCTGTCGCCGACCTCGGCTACCAGCCCGGGCTGGCCACGGTCCTGGTTGGGGACGATCCCGCTTCACACACCTATGTGCGAGGCAAGCGCAGCGACGCAGCGGAGGTGGGAATCCAATCGTTCCACCATGAGCTCCCCGCCGACATCTCCCAGGAAGAGCTGGAACGGGTCGTTGCCGGGCTCAACGGTGACGACACAGTTGACGGGATCCTGGTGCAGCTCCCGCTGCCAGATGGGCTCGATTCGGAGAGGATCGTGTCCTCCATCGACCCCGGTAAGGACGTGGACGGCCTGCATCCGCACAATCTCGGGCTTCTCCTCCTGGGGCGGCCCGGTCTCCGACCATGCACTCCGAGCGGGATCATGAGGATGCTCGAGGACAACGCGGTGGGTGTTGCCGGGAAGACTGCGGTCGTCATCGGGCGGTCGTTTCTCGTGGGCCGCCCGCTGGCACTAATGATGGCAACGAAGGGTGTCGACGCCACTGTGACGATGGCTCATTCCCGGACTCCTCAGCTGGCCGAGGTCTCCCGGGGCGCCGACATCCTGGTGGCCGCGATCGGGGTGCCCCGGATGGTGACCGCCGAGTATGTGAAGCCCGATGCTGCGGTGATCGATGTCGGGATCAGCCGGGTCGAGGATGGGCTCGCCGGCGACGTCGATTTCGAATCGGTCCGAGAGGTTGCCGGCTCCATAACGCCCGTTCCCGGCGGGGTTGGCCCGATGACGCGGGCCATGCTCCTGGTCAACACTCTGGAGGCGGCCCGGAACAGACGTCGTCCTTAAAGAATCGCGCCGATTCGGCCGAAATTCTCCAGATGCGCAGCCCACTGCGGACAATGGCCGGTCTGGTCGCCTTGACGTTGCTCCTTGCCGCATGCTCCGGCAATGTGTTCGAGCTGGCCGTCGGTGACTGCTTCGACGACGGCGACATGGCTCTGGGCGAAATCGAAGAGATCGGTGAAGTCCCCCTGGTCGAGTGCGCCGAGCCTCACGACAACGAGGTCTATGCGGTCGTCACCGTCGACGGAGAGGTGTTTCCCGGCGAGATAGCCATCCAGGCTCAGGCCGACGAGGTGTGTCTCGACGCCTTCGACCCGTTCGTCGGCCTCGACTACCAAAGCTCCGCTCTCGACTTCGGATGGCTGGTACCGACCGCCGATTCCTGGGATATGGGCGATCGGGTCGTTGCCTGTTTCGTCTACCGCCTCGACCTCGCAAAGGTGAGCGGGACCCTGGAGGACTCGAGCATCTAGCCGTCTGGCTCGGAAATTCACGAGGCGGCGCGCAGCTAACCTCGGCATTTCCTATCGATTCCCAGGAGTCTCAATGGCAACGTCCATCACCATGGGCCCGGACGGTCTCGTCGTGCCCGATGACCCGATCATCCCGTTCATCGAGGGTGACGGGATAGGCCCCGATATCTGGGCGGCCTCGATTCGCGTGTTCGATGCCGCGGTCAAGGGCGCATACGGCGACGAGCGCGCGGTGGCATGGAAGGAGGTCCTGGCGGGGGAGAAGGCCTTCACCGAAACCGGATCGTGGCTACCCGATGAGACGGTCGACGCATTCCGTGACCAGCTGGTCGGGATCAAGGGGCCGTTGACCACACCCGTTGGAGGTGGCATTCGCTCCCTCAACGTGGCCCTCCGACAGATCATGGACTTGTACGCCTGCGTCCGCCCGATTCGCTGGTTCGAGGGCGTGCCTTCGCCCGTCAAGGACCCCGGTCAGGTCGACATGGTGATCTTCCGTGAGAACACCGAGGACGTGTACGCCGGGCTCGAGCTCGAGGCCAACACCGAGGATGCTGCCCGCCTCATCGAATGGGTGAAGTCGGAATACGGATGGGAGGTCCGCCCCGATTCCGGGATCGGCCTCAAGCCGATCTCGATCACCGGTTCCAAGCGTCTGATCCGAGCGGCCATCAAATACGCCCTGGCCAACGGGCGCGAGTCGGTGACTCTCGTACACAAGGGGAACATCCAGAAGTTCACCGAGGGGGCTTTCCGCAGCTGGGGCTACGAGCTGGTGAAGGAAGAGTTCTCCGACGTGGCGGTGTCATGGGAGGACAGCGGCGGCGAGCCGGGTGACAAGCTGCTGGTTCAGGACGTGATTGCGGACGCCATGCTGCAGCAGGTCCTCACGCGCCCCGCCAACTACGACGTCATCGCCACCACCAACCTCAATGGCGACTACATCTCGGACGCTCTCGCCGCTCAGGTGGGGGGTATCGGGATCGCTCCCGGGGGCAACATCAACTACGACACCGGTGTGGCCGTCTTCGAGGCGACCCACGGCACCGCCCCCAAATATGCCAATCAAGACAAGGTGAACCCTGGATCGGTGATCCTTTCCGGGGAGATGATGTTCCGCTATCTTGGCATGGCCCGAGGCGGCGGATCTGATCATCCAGGGACTGGAGGGGGCGATCAAGGCCAGGACGGTCACCTACGACTTCGCCCGTCTCACCAACGACGCCACCGAGGTCAAGACCTCCGAATTCGGCGACGCGGTCATCGGCCATATGTAGCTGTGTCGTGTGCAGCGGGCCACCTGGGCGGTGGCTCCCTGCACACGGGCCTCTCCTACACTGAATTCACCTAGCGGGAGCCCATGACCACCCTTCAGATCACCCGTTCCTCTGATGTCCTGCCTGAAGAGGAAGTGGCCGCGCTCGGGCCGATCCTCGACGACATCGATCGGCTCAAGGTGGAGCGGAACGCCATCGTCGCCGCCCACAACTACATGACGCCGGACATCTATCACCTGGCGGCGGACATCACCGGGGACTCACTGGCCCTCGCCCAGCTGGCGTTGGACACCGAAGCCGAGGTCATCGTCCTCGCCGGGGTCCACTTCATGGCGGAGACGGCCAAGATCATCAACCCGAACAAGACCGTGCTTATCCCGGATCTCGAGGCGGGTTGCTCTCTGGCGGATGGGATCACCGGCGCCGATGTTCGCCGTCTGAAGGAGCAGCACCCGGGTGTCCCGGTAGTCACCTATGTCAACACCTCGGCCGAGGTCAAGGCCGAGTCGGATATCACATGCACATCCTCCAACGCGGTGGCGGTGGTGGAGTCGCTCGGAGTCGACCGGGTCATCTTCACCCCCGACCAGTACCTGGGCCGCTGGGTCGCCACCCAGACCGACGTCGACGTGATCCTGTGGGAGGGCTCCTGCATCGTCCACGAGCGTTTCACCGGCGAGGAGATCGCCGACTACCGGAAGGCCTATGGCGACATCCCGGTGATCGCCCATCCCGAGTGCCCGCCCCGATGTACTGGCCGAGGCGGATTTCGTCGGATCGACCCATGCGATGATCGACTGGGTCACCACCCGGCAGCCGGGCCGCGTGATGATGATCACGGAGTGCTCCATGGCCGACAACGTCGCCCGGGAGACCCCGGACACGGAGTACGTCCGGCCATGCAATCTCTGCCCCTATATGAAGCGGATCACCCTCGACAACATCCGGACCTCCCTCGCCACCCTCACCCATCAGGTCGAGATCGCGCCCGAGGTGGCGGAGCGAGCCCGGCAAGCGGTGATGCGCATGCTCGAGGTCGGTCGTAAGGACTAGAGGCCACCTCCGATGACCGAGATCACCCGGCTCGATGCCCCGCTGGTGGTCGGCGCCGGCGTCGCCGGTCTGACCGTTGCCCTCGGGCTCCCCCGGGCATACGTGCTGACCACTCAGGAAATGGGATCCACCTGGTGGGCGCAGGGAGGCATTGCCGTGGCCTGGTCGGCCGATGACTCGCCACGACAACACGCCGATGACACACTCAGCGTCTCCGGCGGCTTGGGAGTCGAACGGGTCGTCGACATCCTGACCCACGGCGGCCCGGCCGCGGTCGAGAACCTGATAGCCATTGGCGCCCAGTTCGACCGTGACGAGGACGGGGAGCTCATGCTCGCCCGAGAGGGAGGGCACCGGACCGCGACGCGTCCTGCATGCCGATGGGGACGCAACCGGCGCCGAGGTGATGCGGGCGCTCATCGCAGCGGTGGAGGCCGGCGACCGGGTCACTATCATCCAGCGGCGGGCCATCGACCTGGTCATGGCGGGGGACCGCGTGGATCGGTGTGGTCACCAGCGAGGGGAAGAAAAGGGAGGTGCTCCTCGCCCCCGCAGTCATCCTCGCTACCGGCGGTGCCGGCCGGATCTACTCCCAGACCACCAACCCCCCCGGGGTCACCGGAGATGGCATCGCGATGGCAGGGCGGGCAGGGGCCCGACTGGCCGATCTCGAGTTCGTGCAGTTCCACCCGACCGCATTGCATGTGGGCAAGGACCCGATGCCACTATTGACCGAGGCACTTCGCGGCGAAGGGGCTGTCCTCGTCGACGCCCACGGACGTCGTTTCATGCCCCAATACCATCCCATGGCCGAGCTGGCTCCACGTGACATCGTGGCGCGCGCCATCTTCTGGCAGTACGACCGAGGCCTGGGTGGTGCCTACTTGGATGCGAGATCGATTGTCGACTTCGCCGATCGGTTCCCGACTGTCAACGCACACGCCCACTCTGTCGACCTCGATCCGTCTGAGCATCTGCTGCCGGTATCACCAGCGGCCCACTACTACATGGGCGGGATCGACGCCGATGCCAACGGACGGACGTCGGTCCCTGGTCTGTGGGCGGTTGGGGAGGCCAGCTCGACAGGCGTTCACGGTGCCAACCGACTCGCCTCCAACTCTTTGCTGGAGGGTCTCGTCTTTGGGGCGAGGACGTCGGCTGACGTGGCCACCTCCCTGGTCGAGCCGGACGGAGAGCCGTTCGCCCCGAAGGAGGCTTTGGACCTGCCATTGGTGGCGGGCCCTGCCCTCGAGGATCTACGTCAGATCATGTGGGATCGGGTGGGTCTGGTGCGCACCGGGCCGGGTCTGTGGGAGGCAAGAAGCCATCTGCTCGAGCTCGACTCCGTACTGCGCCGCACGATCGCCGGACGGGTCGCTCTCGAGCTGTCGTTGATGGTGATCCTGGCCGCGCTCCGGCGCTCCGAGTCGAGGGGCGGCCACTACCGGGCCGACTACCCCGAGCCCGACCCGATGCAGGAGCATCGCACCCTGATCGACCCCACCAGGGCGCAGATGACGGCAGTGAGCTGATGTTGCGTGCCGACTACGTCGAGATCGTTGGTCGTGCCCTGTCCGAGGACCTCGGCTCCGATGGTGACATCACTTCCGACTCGGTCGTGCCCAAGACTGCGGAGAGCAAGGGTTCGTTCGTCGCCCGGACCAGGTGTGATCGCCGGGCTCGAAGTCGCCGCATACGTGTTCGAGGCGCTCGACCCTTCAGTTCGATTCGAACCGAACGTTGAGGACGGCCATCGTGTCGACGCGGGCGGAATCATCGCCCACATATCGGGACACTCACGCTCCATCCTCAGTGGGGAGCGAACCGCGCTCAACCTCCTTGGCCGGATGTCGGGTGTGGCCACAGCGACGGCACAGCTGGTCGAAGCCGTCTCGGGGACCGGGACCCGCATTTCCGACACCCGAAAGACGATGCCGGGGCTCAGAGCCCTTGACAAGTATGCGGTCAGAGTGGGGGGCGGCATGAACCACCGATTCGGGCTCTACGACGCGGTACTGATCAAGGACAACCATCTCGTCGCCGCAGGTGACATCGCCGAAGCCGTGGCGGCGGCTCGGGCGAAGGTGCGGCCCGGGGTGATGATCGAGGTCGAGGTGGTCAGCCTGGAGCAGCTTGCTCAGGTTCTCCAAACGGGTGCTGACCGGGTGCTGCTCGACAACATGGGACCGGAGATGCTGCGTCAGGCGGTCGAGATGGTGGACGGTCCCATGATGTTGGAGGCATCAGGCGGAGTCACGCTGGAGAATGTCCGTCTCCTGGCCGAGACCGGTGTCGACATCATCTCGGTGGGATGGATCACCCATTCCGCACCCCAGCTCGACATCGCCCTGGATTTCGTGTGACTCCCGGCTCAGCGATAACTTCGACGCCATGAGCGAACAACCAGTTCGGGTCGCAGTGACCGGAGCGGCCGGGCAGATCGGCTACAGCCTTCTCTTCCGGATCGCGGCCGGGGACATGCTCGGCCCGGACCAGCCGGTCATCCTCCAGATGCTCGAGATCCCTCAGGCACTCGGCGCGCTCGAGGGCGTGACCATGGAGCTCGAGGACGGCGCATTTCCCCTGCTGGAGGGCACCGTGACCACCGACGACCCGGAGGCGGCATTCGCCGACGCCGACATCGCCCTCCTGGTCGGCGCCATGCCCCGGACGGCGGAAATGGAGCGCTCCGATCTCCTCTCGGCCAACGGCGCCATCTTCACCACGCAGGGGCAGGCCCTCGCCGCCTCCGCCAGCCCCGATGTGAAGGTGCTCGTCGTCGGCAACCCGGCGAACACCAATGCACTGATCGCCATGAACAACGCCACCGGGATGGACCTGTCCAATTTCACTGCCATGACCCGGCTCGATCACAACCGGGCGGTCGCACAGTTGGCCAAGCGGGTGGGGCGGCCGGTCACGTCGGTCCGGAGGATGACCATCTGGGGAAATCACTCGTCGACTCAGTATCCCGATCTGTTCCATTGCGAGGTCGACGGCAAGCCCGCCAACGAGCTGGTGGACGATCAGGTCTGGATCGAGGACGAGTTCATCCCCACCGTCGCCAGGCGTGGCACCGCCATCATCGAGGCGAGGGGCGCGTCCTCAGCGGCATCGGCCGCCAATGCCGCCATCGGGCACATCCGTGACTGGTGGCACGACACACCGGAAGGTGACTGGGTCTCGATGGGTGTCCCTTCAGACGGGTCGTATGGGGTGCCCGAGGGCCTGATGTCCTCGTTCCCGTGTATCTGTCGGGATGGCCGGTGGGAGATCGTCCAGGGTCTCGAGATAGACGACTATTCCCGGAAGAGGATCGATGCCTCGGTCGCCGAGCTCATCGAGGAGCGGGATGCGGTTACAGGGCTCGGCCTGATCTAGTTCGCCAGGAAGAAGCCGACCATCGTCCCGAGGGTGACGATGAATCCACTCAGGGTGGCGAGAAAGAGCCGATCGATGCGGGCGTTCACAGCCGTCAGGCCCTGTTGTAGGTCATTCTTGAATTCGGCGCGCAACTCCGCCATTCCTGCTCGAAACTCGTCCTTGGTGACCAACTCCGAGATGTCGTAGGCAGGAAGTGCCGCCATCAGCGTCTCCGCTCGTCGCGGGCCGAGCAATTCGGTCAACCCATTGTAGAGGTCGTGGCGATCGGATTCCGAGACGGTCACACCACCAAGATGCCACGACGGAGTACGTCGTTCAAGAGTCTTGGCAATGGCCGGCGAAGCGGGCTCAGCCCTCCGGCTGGTCCTCCCACTCGACCACCGGCCGCACCTCGACCCGGCCGTACCAGGCGCCGGGGATCTGCTGCGCCCACTTCAGGGCCTCATCGAGATCTGCCACGTCAAACAGGTAGAAGCCGCCCAGGACCTCCTTGGTCTCGGCGAAAGGCCCGTCGGTGAAGACCGGCTCTCCCCCTTTGCCATTGGGCAGGTGGACGGTGGTCGCCGTGTTGGTGTCGTACAGGGCCTCACCGCCGGCCACGACGCCGGCCGCCCTCGCCGCCTCGGTGAATGCGTTGTACTCCTCTGTCACCCGTTCCAGCTCTTCGGGCGTGCCGGTTTCTTCCGGTCCGTAGATGAGGGCTGCATATTTGGGCATCCTTGGTTCCCTTCTCTCGTGGGACGCCTGATAGCTCTATGACGGAGAGCTCGAGCCGGTTTCGACAGGTTTGCGCCGAGATTCAGTACTCGACGTCGAGGTCCGATACGGCGGCGCCCCACTGCTGGATGGCGCCCTGATGCATCATCAGCTTGGCAAGGTTGCCCGAAACCTTGAGCTTGCCCGTCATGAAGGCGCTCTGGGTGTTCAGGTCGCCCTTCGAGATGGCGGTTGCGGTGTCGTAGGTCTGCTTGACGGTCACGTCGGCGCCTTCGAGGGTTCCCAGGGCCATGGTTGCGCTGCCGCCGCCGGCCTGGAGGTAGTAGTCGACCTCACCGTCGGGGGCATCGGTGGTGCTGAATTGGATACCGAGTTCGGCTTCCCCGATGGCGTTCTTGAAACCGTCGTGGCTGTTTAGAGCGGTTGTGACTTCCGACGCCCACTCGTCACTGAGAAACTTGGACACGCTGTGACTCCTTGGTGATTGGGGCGTGAATGGTACAGGCCACCGGTCTGATTGAGTTGGGCTCGGTCTTCGGCCCGGATCAGATCAGCTTGGCGATGGAGGTCTCGGCGCCCCGGGAGAGCCTGGTCAGAGGTTCCCTTGGGTGTCCCGGATCGAGACCCGCCGCCTTGGCGGCCGCCTTGACGCCAGGCACCCCGTGAGCCTCGACATCGGAGCTGATGGCGCTGAGTCGCTTCTGCAGCCTTCTCGCCTTGGCGGGATCGGCCTTGGCTGCGGCCAGAGTCTGAAGCACCAGCTCGGGGACGTAGTTGCCTGACCCGGTGATGGCCCCGTGACAGCCGATTGCCATCGCCGCGGTAAGGGCCCGGGACGACCCGGAGTAGAGGAGAAAGTCCGAAGGCGACGCGTCGATGATCGATTGGAGCCGAACCACGTCGCCGCTCGGAGTCCTTCATACCCACGATGTTGTCGTGCCGGGAGAGCCGCCACACCAACTCGAGCGGGAGGTTGTACCCGGTCACGGACGGGACGGAGTAGAGGAATACCGGAGCCGTCGACGTGTCTGCGATTGTCTTGTAAAACCGTAGAACAGCCTCGTCCCGTCCTCGGGTCAGGGTGGTCGGCGTCATCACCAGGATGCTGTCGGCTCCGCCCTCGATGGCCTCTTCTACCTGGTGCAACGCGACGCGGGTCGACTCGGCAGCTATCCCGATCATGAAATGGGACTTCCGCCTACGCCCTGCCTTCACCAGCCGGAATCGCTCACCCGGCTCCAGGTACGGACCTTCCCCATTCGACCCACCGATGACGAACCCGTCGATACCGGCGGCGGCGAGGAGCCGGAGGTTGGTGGTGTGCGCCCTGGTGTCGATCTCCCCGCCTCGCGTGAAAGGCGTGATCAAGGCAGGCATGTAGTCGGGTGGGGGCAGCATCCCGCCAGCCTAGAAGTGCTCGACCTCAGTCGATGAGGTGGATCGGGTTCCCGATCATGTAGGCGCGCCAGGTGGTGGTGTCGTTCACCGCCGTGGGATAGGAGTAGCTCATCTTCCACCAACAGTTGGTACACGAGTACGCCGGAGGTAGATCCATCTCGAACTTGAGCCAGCGTCCGTTGTACTCACCGGGGGTCACCGTCTCCTGACAGTTGGTGCCACTGGGGATGGTCTGCTGCAGGGTCCAGGCCACGGTCGGGTTGTTGCGGCTGTAGATCCGGCACTCACCGTCGTTGAACACGCTCGTCGAGGGATCGACCACGGCCAGAGTCCCATTGTTGGCTGACTCACCGGCGTCGTACAACTCCACCACGAAAGTCTTGCCGTGGTAGTAGGTGGGCACTTCTGCCAGGTAGAAGGAGGTGGTGGTGCCGCTGGCATTGTTGTAGATGGAGAAGTCACCGAGGGCAAACAGCTTGGCCCCGTTGTTGTTGGCTCGGACCGAGTAACGATTCAGACCGGCCCGGTCGACCGTATTGCCGGGGTTTTGAACTGCGATCTGGAGGACATAGATCCCGGCGCCGGACTGTGTCCAACATGCGTTGCCGTTTGGCGTCGCCCAGTTGTAGGCGGCGGCCGGCAGTGCCTGCCCGGTGGGGGTGAGGGTGGCCGAGCACAAGGGGGCGGCATTGTCTGAGAGGTCGAGTGGTGTGGGGTCCGGGGCATAGAGCCTGACCAGCATCGTCGGCCCACAGTTCGCGTTGGTGCTCGGGGTCCAGTCTTCGCACCCACGGTCACCGGTGCGGATGGTGTCACTGGTGGGGTTGCCGCCGGAGGTGTTGAAGAATCTGAGATCGAGGCCCTGGACGGTGAAGCTGCCGGTCCCCCTCTCGATTCCGTAGAGATAGCCGCCCGGTCGGGCGATCGGGTTCGCGGTGCAAGCGGGGACGTCGGAGCTTCCCACGCAATGCGACGTGTAGGCATCACCCATGCTGGTGTCTGTGAACCATCCGTGGATGTTTGCCCAGAAGTTGGCCTGCCCTGTGCACCCGGCCTGGGTCGGATCGCAGTTGTTGCCGAACAGCCCCGAAGGACTTCCCAGCTTCAGCGGCGGTATGTACTCGGCCACCGCCGACCGTTCGATGGTCATGTCGTCGAAGCCGAGGGCACCGAGGAAGAAGGTCTGCACGGTGTCGGTCACAGACACCCCGAGCTGGTTCGGCTCGCCGGTCACTGGGCCCGGATCGACAACAGCCTGGTCGACCCCGTGTTCGTAGCCATTTTGCGTTGCAGTGGCGAACGCGGTGTTGTCAGCGGCGACGGTGTCGTTGGGCAGCCACACGACTCCCCCGAGCGCGGCTGCGTCGGCGGCGCGCTGTATACGGCTGGCGTTCAGGTAGAACCAAGCGAGGTCGGTGCCGAAGGCCGCCATCCCCAAAAGGAGCACCATCGACATGGCGACCAGGATCATGGCTGTGCCCTTGTCTTTGTCGCCAGCTCTCTCGAACAGTTTCCTCATTGTGTGCCTCGGGTGTCGGGCTCGATCTGCATCACTGCAAACTCGGTCCAGTTGACGGTTGGGAAGGGGAAGATCCCGGTGACGTCTGTATGTGAGAAGGTGACTTCGACACCGAGGTCATCGAAGGTAGGCGGCACCCGATCACGACTGGCCGGCGCCCATGGGCAGCCGTTGTGACAACCGAGATTGGTGGTGGCGTTGTCACATGCCGGCGCTCCGGTAGGCCTGTACACGTTGACCGACCCAGAGATCGGAGCACCGGCGGCGTCGGCCTTGTAGATACGTACCTCTACCAGACTGCCGAAGTTGAGATTGCAGGCCGATTCTTCAACGGCGGCGAGAATCAAATCGTCGGCGTCTTTGCCCGAGGGGATGTCGTTGAAGTTCGCGGCAGCGGCGCCTGTACGAGCTCCTTCCCGGGCCGAGTTGCTGACCGTGAGATAGTCGACGACGAGAAAGCCGACCTCGGAGAGCCCGATGGCCATCAGAATCAGCAGCGGGAGGACTATCGAGGCCTCGATCAGACTGGCGCCCTTCTCGAATCTGTGTCTCATGAGGTGCCGAACACCTGTGGTTCGACCTGGAAATCTGTGGAGGCGGTGAAGTCTGCGTCCGGCGTGAAGTACCCGGTGAGCCAGACGTGGGTGAAATCCACCTCCACGCCGATCCGGTCGGTGGTTGGAGCTTCGACATCACGGTCCGCTGGATCCCAGACCGGGGTCACATAGTTGGTGCGGAACGGCTCGGGACAAGGGGACCAGTCACAACAACCGGGGAGGGCGGGAGAGGAGGTGCTGGCACAGCCGGTGCCTGGGGCATAGTTGTACGTGGTCGATTCTCCAAGTGGAGTGGCTTCGAAAATCCTGGCGGTCATGCCATCCGAGATTCCCGCAGGCGACAGCGTCTGCTCGATGTCCCGAAGGATCTGGATGTCGGCCCGTGGGTCGTCTCCGTATGTCGCTCCAGCCCTGGCGCCTTCACGTGCTGCGTGGCTCACCGAGAGCCAGTCCTTGAAGGCGAGCCCGAACTCGACGACTGCAAACAGGGTCAAGAAGAGCAAGCCGTACACCATGGCCGCCTCGACAAGCGTTGCCCCGCGCTCACGCCCGGGATCGCCCCGATCGATGATGCCCCTAATGCCTTTCACTGCCTTCACGTCTTTCCACCCACCCGGGCATTGCGTTGCCCAATGACTGGGGGTACTTCGGCAGAAACTGCCAATTACTGAAGGCGATTTGGCCAAGAGCAAGGATTGGGTTCGCCAGACCCAAGAGAAACCTCAACCCAGAGTGGGGAGGCGTCACTGAGAGTGGGCGAACGGTTCGCCCGTCTTCTACTCGACCAGGTGGATCGGGTTGCCGATCATGTACGCCTTCCAGGTGGTGGTGTCGTTGACGCCCGATGGATAGGCGTAATTCACCTTCCACCAGCATCCGGGTACGCCACCCTCGGTACAGGCGTACTCGGGGGGCAGGTCCATTTCGAATTTGAGCCAGCGGTCGTGGTATTCCTGTGGGGTCACTGTCTCCTGGCACGGGCTGCCGGCGGCGATCGTGTTCTGCAGGCTCCAGTCCTGTCCCGGGTTGCCCCACGTGTAGATCCGGCATTCTCCGTCGTTGAAGACGGACCCGTCCGGGCTCACCATCTGCAGGGTCCCGGTTGCGGCCGACTCACCGGCGTCGAAGAACTCGACCACGAAGGTCTTGCCGTGGTAGTAGGTGGGGACTTCGGCCAGGTAGAACGCGGTGGTCGACCCGCTGGCGTTGTTGTATATCGAGAAGTCACCCAAGTGCGTACAGCTGCCCGGAGGACGACTGGATCGAGTATCTGTTCAGGCCTGCTCGGTCGACCGCTCCCCCGGGTCGACATGACGGACCTGCACCACATAGACACCCGGTCCCGACTGAGACCAGCACCCCTGGCCGTCGGGCGCCGAGAAGGCGTAGGGATCCGGGTCCACCCTTGGGGCAACGGCGGGATGGTGGCCTGGCAGAGGAGTGCGTTGTCGGTGACATCGAGAGGCGTGGGGTCCGGGGCGTAGAGGGCGACGTACATCGTCGGCCCACAGTCGGGAGCAGTGCTCCCTGTCCAGTCCTCACAGCCACGGTCGCCAGTGCGAATTCCATCGTTGGTCGTGTTCCCACCGGAGGTGTTGTGGAAGGCGATGTCGTTGAACTGGAGGGTGAAACTCGATCCGGACTCGATGCCGTAGAGGTATCCGGTGCTGCGGGCGATGCGTTCTGGCGCATCCGGGGTTGTCGTTGGCATTGGTGCACCACGACGAGTAGGCGTCCCCCATCTCGTTGTCGGTCCACTTGCCATGGATGTTGGCCCAGAAGTTTGCCTGCCCGGTGCACCCTGGCTGCTCCGGGTCACACGAGTTGCCGAATTGATTGTCCGGGCTGCCCAGTTTCAATGGCGGGATGTACTCGGCGACCGCGGTCCGTGAGATGTCCATCGTGTCGAACCCGAGCACCTTGGCGAAGAAGGTCGGCACCACATCGTTGATCGTCACCTTCAGCTTGTTGGGCTCACCGGGAACCGCCGCCGGCAGGCACTTCGATTTCGGTGAGGCCGTTGTCGTATCCGTTACGCAGGGCGATGTCGAATGCGGTGGCCTCGGCCGTGCCCGGCTGTCCCGGCAGCCAGATGACCCCGCCGAGAGCCGCGGCATCGGCGGCCCGCTGCATCCGGCTGGCATTGAGATAGAACCAGCCGAGGTCGGTCCCGAAGGCGGCCATCCCCATCAAGACGACCAGGGATGCCGCCACCAGCGCCAATGCGGCGCCGCGGTCCTCCTTCTTCATTCCCGAAGAGCCGTCTCATTGGATGCCTCTGGTGTCAGGCTCGATCTGCATCACGGCGGTCTCGGCCCAGTCGACGGTGGGGAAGGGGAAGATCCCGGTCACGCTTGTGTGAGAGAACATGACTTCGACGCCGAGGACGTCGAGCCCGGGCGGCTCCCGTCGCGGCCGCTCGCGGCCCACGGGCAGCCGTTGTCACAACTGAGGGCATTGCCCGGCGAGTCGCATGAGAGACTGCCCCGTGGCGAGTATTCGTTGATGCGATCCGGGATCGGGATCACCGTTAGCGTCCGCTTTGAAGATGCGCGACCTTCTCCAGATCCCCGAAGCGGAGGTTGCACGACGCCTCTTCCACGGCATCGAGGATCAGGTCGTCGGCGAGTGGCGAAGTTGGCGGCAGCCGCCCCGGTGCGAGCCCCTTCCCTCGCAGCATTGGTCACCGTCAGGTAGTCGACGACCAGGAAGCCGATCTCGGAGAGGCCGATGGCGAGGAGGATCAGCATCGGCAGGACAAGCCCGACTTCCACCAGACGAGGCCCCGCTCTCTCCGATGCCGACGCTCTCATGACTCGAACACCTGTGGCTCGATCTGGAAGTCCGTCGCCGTGGTGAAGTCGCTCGAAGTCGGGACGAAGTACTCGGTCAGCCATTGATGGCTGAACTGCACCTCCACCCCGATCTGGTCGAGCATCGGGCGCTACGTCCCGATCGACGGGTCCCACACGGGACGACGTGGTAGGTCGTCCCGGAACGGTTCCGGACAGGGCTGCCAGTCGCAGCACCCACGGTGGAGGCGCCCACCGGTGAGTTGTCTCCGCAGTCGGTGCCCGGAGCGTACGAGTAGACCTCGCCGGCCCCGGGACCGCTAGCCTTGAAGACCCTGACATTCATCCCGTTGCCGATCCCGGCCGGAGCCAGGGTGCGCTCGACGTCACGTAGCATCTGGATGTCGGCTGCGGGGTCGTTGCCATAGGTGGCCCCGGCGCGGGCCCCTTCACGTGCGGCGTGACTGACCGACAGCCAGTCCTTGAAGGCCAAACCGAACTCGACGACGGCGAAGAGGGCGAGAAAGAGCAGGGCGTAGACCAACGCCGCCTCAACGAGGGTGGCCCCCCGGTCGTCACGTCTCTCGGTTGTCATTTGCCCCTGTTCCCTTTGGTCCCAGCAACCACGTTCGGTGACCTGAACCTACCCAGAGTGGTCCTCCCGAATGCGCTCAGGCTACGTCGTAGATTTTCGCTGACAAGGGGTTACTAAGCCAAGGCCAAAAGGACTACTGCGCGACCAGCCGGCGGTTTTTCACCTTCGCCTTGAGGTAGTCGGCGTTCATCATGGCGATGAAGTCGATCGAGATCGACTTCGGGCACGCCTTCTCGCACTCACCGTGGTTGGTGCACGACCCGAAGTACTGCTCCATCACCTCGACCATGTTCTCGGCCCGGGTCCATCTCTCGGCCTGGCCCTGGGGGAGGAGGTTGAGATGACTGATCTTGGCGGCGGTGAAGAGATTGGCCGCGCCGTTGGGGCAGGCGGCGACGCAGGCTCCGCAACCGATGCACGCCGCGGCATCGAAGGCGGTGTCGGCGACGGGCTTGGGAACGGGGGTGAGGTTGGCGTCGGGAGCCGACCCGGTGTCGACGGTGATGTAGCCGCCGGCTTCGATGATGTGGTCGAACGAGCTGCGGTCGACCACGAGATCTTGGACCAAGGGGAATCCCGCCGCCCGCCACGGCTCAACGGTGATCGTCGCCCCGCTCTCGAACTTCCGCATGTGGAGCTGGCAGGTGGCGGTGCCGAGTTGGGGGCCGTGGGCCTGGCCGTCGATCATCACCCCACAGCAGCCGCAGATGCCCTCCCGGCAGTCGTGGTCGAAGGCAACCGGCTCTTCGCCCTGGTTGACCAGACGCTCGTTGAGCACATCGAGCATCTCGAGAAAGGACATCTCCTCGGAGATCCCGGCCACCTCGTAGATCTTGAACGCACCGGGCCGGTCGGGGCCCTCCTGCCGCCAGATCTGGAGGGTGACGTTCACTTGTAGCTCCGGGTGCTCGGATTGACCGCTTCGAAGGTGAGTGGCTCCTTGTTCAGCTCCGGCTTCGCCGGATCGCCGGTCCACTCCCACACCGCAACGTGGGCGAAATCGTCGTCCCAGCGCAGGGCCTCGCCGTCCTCGGTCTGGTACTCCTCACGGAAATGGCCGCCGCACGACTCCTCACGATGGAGCGCATCGAGGCACATCGCCTGGGCCAGCTCGAAGAAGTCGTCGACCCGGCCGGCCCGCTCCAGGGTCTGGTTGAGCCCGCCCGCCGTGCCCAGGATCCGCACATCGGTCTTGAACTCCTCGTAGAGGGCGGGGATCTCGGACAGCGCCTTGTTGAGCCCGGGCTCGCTCCGGGACATGCCGCAGTACTCGAGCATGATCTTCCCCAGCTCTTTGTGGAACCAGTCGACGGTGCGGCTGCCCCTCGTCGACATGAACCCGTCGACCCGCTCACGGACCTCCTGTCCGGCATCTTCGAAGGCTGGGTCGTCGGTGGGCACCGGCGGCTGGTCGAGAAAACCGGCCAGATAGTCGCCGATGGTGGTGGGGAGGACGAAGTAGCCGTCCGCCAGCCCCTGCATCAGACGCCGACGCGCCGAGACGATTGGCGCCGTGGTCGGAGAAGTTGGCCTCGCCGATGGCGTAGAGCCCGGGGATGGTGGTCATCAGGTTGTAGTCGACCCAGAGCCCGCCCATGGTGTAGTGCGGGGCGGGATAGATCCGCATCGGCACCTCGATAGGGGTCCTCGTCGGTGATGCGCTGATACATCTCGAAGAGGTTGTCGTAGCGCTCCTGGATGACCTGGCGGCCGTCCCGCTCGATGGCGTCGTGGAAGTCGAGGTACACCCCGTTGCGGAGCGGGCCCACCCCTTTGCCCTCGTCGACGATCCGCTTCACGGCGCGCGATGCCACGTCCCTCGGGACCAGGTTGCCGAAGGCGGGGTACATGCGCTCGAGGAAGTAGTCGCGCTCCTCCTTGGGGATCTGGCACGCTGGCCGGTCGTCGCCGATTCGGCTCGGGACCCAGATCCGCCCGTCATTTCGCAGCGACTCCGACATCAGGGTCAGCTTCGACTGGAACTCGTCCGATGCGGGGATGCAGGTCGGGATGGATCTGGGTGAAGCAAGGATTGGCGAAGCCGGCCCCCTTCCGGTGCGCCCTCCAGATGGCGCTGACGTTGCAGGCCATGGCGTTGGTGGAGAGGAAGAAGACGTTGCTGTAGCCGCCGGTGGCGAGGACCACGGCGTGGCCCGAATGGCTCTGGTGATTGCCCCCGAGACCAGGTCACGGGTGACGATCCCGACCGCCCTGCCCTCCTTGACCACCACGTCGAGCATCTCGGTCCGGGTGTGAAGCTTCACCGTGCCCGCCGCCACCTGACGGGCCATCGCCTGGTAGGCGCCGAGGAGAAGCTGCTGGCCGGTCTGGCCCGGGCGTAGAAGGTGCGCGCCACCTGCGCCCCACCGAATGACCGGTTGTCGAGCAGACCCCCGTACTCCCGGGCGAAGGGCACCCCCTGGGCGGTGGCCTGGTCGATGATGTTCACCGACTCGTGGGCGAGGCGGTAGACGTTGGCCTCCCGGCTCCGGTAGTCGCCACCCTTGACCGTGTCGTAGAAGAGCCGGTACACCGAGTCGCCGTCGTTCTGGTAGTTCTTGGCGGCGTTGATCCCGCCCTGGGCGGCGATGGAGTGGGCCCGGCGCGGCGAGTCGTGGAAGGTGAACACCTCGACGTCGTATCCGAGCTCGGCCAGGGAGGCGGCGGCCGAGGCGCCGGCCAGCCCGCTGCCGACGATGAGGATCTTGAACTTCCGCTTGTTCGCCGGGTTGACCAGGCGGACCGAGAACTTGTGGTTGTCCCACTTGTCCTCGACTGGGCCCTCCGGGACCTTGGCGTCGAGTTGCATGTCACGCCATCACCCCACGAACCCGAAGTAGACGGCGAGCGGCATGATGACGTTGCCCACGGTGACCAGGACAGCGAGCCCGATGGCGAAGTAGCGGCGCCAGGTTGTTGAACCGCGGGTTGTTGATCCCGAGGCTCTGGAACATCGACCACGCCCCGTGATAGAGATGGAGCCCCAACAGGACCATGGCGATCACGTAGAAGGCGGTCACCGGGGCGCGGGAGAAGGTGGCGATGAAGTTGGCGTACACCTCGCCCCGGGCCCAGGTCTCGGGGGCCATCGGCTGGATGCCCCAGGTGAAGTCGGCGAGATGGAAGAGGAGGAAGGCGGCGAAGATGACCCCGCTCCAGCGCATCGTGCGGCTGGCGTAGTTGGCGGCGACGTAGTTGCGCGGGCCCTGGTAGTCCTCGGGTCGGGCCCGATGGTTCATCAGCGTCAGCGAGTACGCGGCGTGGATGTGGAGGAGGAAGGCAACGATCAAGCCGGTGCGGAGGATCCACAGCGCCACGTGGGCGGGGAGGAAGGGGACGAACAGCTCGCGAAGAGCCTCGGCATATATGTCGATGTCGGGGACGCCGTCGACGTCGGGGAGGAAGATCTTCCGGTTCCCGACCATGTGGGCGAGGACGAAGACGATGATGCCGATGCCGGTGAGCGCCATCACCCATTTCTTGCCGACCGCCGATCGATAGAAGCCGACCGGCCAGGGGGCTCTTCTCTCTTCGATCGTGGCGGACACCGGGACTCCATTATGCCAAGTCTGTGCCTCGGGAGAATCGCACGGCGCGACAAGGAGAAATCCGCCACTCGGGGTTGACGGCGCGCGCGGGCGGTCTTAATGTCAAACGTGTAATTACACGGTTGTGAGGAGACCTGATGCAGAGCAAGCTCATCCAAGCCCTGGCTGTAGGTGAGCTTTCCTGGCAGGACTACGCCAACTGCCGTGGCGCCGATGCCGACCTCTTCTTCCCCGAGCGGGGGGCTTCCACCCGGAAGGCGAAGGCGATATGCACTGCCTGCGAGGTGAGGGCGGAATGTCTCGACTACGCGGTCGACATGGGCGAGAAATTCGGCATCTGGGGTGGTCTCAGCGAGCGCGAGCGACGTCGGGTCCGGCGCGAGCGAACCCAACGGGAACGCAAGGTCGGATAAGGCTCAGAGGTAGAGACCGGTCTGGTCCTCGTTCTGCCCGGGGGGCGAGGGTGGGATCAACGCTCTCTTCTGCATCTCCTGCAACTGGGATTGGGCAGCCATCTGCTGGCTCCACAGCGAGGCCTGGATCCCGTGGAACAGACCCTCCAGCCAGCCGATCAGCTGGGCCTGGGCGATCCGGAGCTCCGCCTCACTGACACCCTCCTTGTCGAGGGGCACCATGATCTCGTCGAACTCGTCGAGGAGCTCGGGGGAGAGGATCTCGCGTAGCTCATCGAGTGATCGGGTATGGACATCGGCGAGACGCTTCCGCCCTCCATCATCGAGTGGCGCCTGTCGAACCTCCTCGAGCATCGCCCGCGTCATCGATGCGATGCGGATCAGCTTCGTGGGCTCGGAGACCGGCGGTTCCGGTCGCTCCTCCTCCGCCACCTGCTCGACCGCGTCTGGCTTCACCGCTTCTTCCATGACCTCAGCCTACAAAGCTCCCGTTTTCGCGCACCGATGTCGGTCTTTACGCCGATAACGGTGCGCGAGAACAGCTGATCAGGCCCGAACCTCGTCCCGCATGAAGGCGATGTAGGCGGCGGCGAACATGACGGCGGTGAGGGCGACGAGGATGGCGATCTGGGGCCAGACGACGGCCAGGCTCTGTGTCAGGTTCAGCTCGGAGACGATGGCCCGATCGACCTGTTCCACAGTGACCAGCCCGACGGTGCGAACCTCGGGGTCGAGCAGCACGCTCGAGCCCTGTTGGAAGAGGGTCACCGGCGACAGCTGTGACACGGTCTGGGCGGTTTGCTGGTAGGCGATCTCGGCCGCATCCGACCCGTCTCTCGGGCTGAGCACACTGGCCACCGCGCTGAAAATGAAGGACCCAAACAAGGTGAGCACCAGCCAGATGCCAAGCGGGATCATGGCCGAGGTCGACGCCCGTTTCGATAGGACCGAGGTCAACGTGGCCAGGGCTTGCCAGAACCCGACGTAGATGATGGCGAAGACCAGCCATACGGCAAGCCGCGAGATCTCGGTCGGCGTGGGCACCACACCGAGACGGAGGATCCCGATGCCAGACACGAACAGCACGAGGGCGGTGAGCATGATCGACACCACCGTCAGGCCGGCCACGAACTTGCCGAGGATCACCTCATCGCGGTGAATCGGCTGGGAGAGGAGCCGGGGCAGAGTCCCCTGTGAGCGCTCGCCGCTGACCGCGTCGAACCCGAACATGATTCCCAGGAGGGGGGCCAGAAACCCGACGAAGACAATGAGCGGGAACGGGACCGGGTCTGCCGTCACGGTGAACAGCTTGAGGAACAGCGCTGTGATCCCCTGGGCGTTGGGTGCGACGTCGCGGATCCCACCCGAGGCAGCGAACACCGCGGCGGCGGTCGCGATGCCGAGGACCCCCATCAGGACTACGAAGCGCCCCGAGAGCAGATGATCGGCGATCTCCTTTCTTGCCACCGCCCTCCATCCACCGACCCGCACTGACTCCTCCGGCGCCGGGGCCTCCTCAACCGTGGTCTCGACGTCGGCGGTCATACCGTCGCCTCCTCTTCTTCCTCGATCTCGAAGTACCGGCGATAGATGGTCTCCAGGTCCTCGTCGAGACGATGGACCCCGATGACGTCGGCCCCCTTCGAGACGAGACCGCTCACTGCCGGCGCCAGCGACTCCGAATGGAGGTCGGCCACCCAGGAGCCGGGCGCACGACCCGGGGCGACTCCGGTGACAGTCCCAAGGGACTCCAGGTCGGCTCGGCCCTTCGACGGGTCGCCACCCAGACGGAACTCGACCCGGATGTTGCCCTCCTTGTCGACGGCCGCAAGCTCATGCGGTGTGCCTTGGGCGACCACCTTGCCGCGGACGAAGATGGCGACCCGGTCACAGACCGTCTGCACCTGGTGGAGGAGATGGCTGGCGAGGAGAACAGTCACGCCTTCCTCCTTGGCGAGCCTCTGGATCAGGCTGAGCATCTCGACCACACCCTCGGGGTCGATGGCGGTGGTCGGCTCGTCCAGGATGAGGATCGATGGGCCCTTCACCAGTGCATCGGCCACCCCGAGACGCTGCTTCATGCCGCGCGAATACTCCCCGGACGGCTGATCACCGGCTTCGCCTAGACCTACGAGGTCGAGAAGCGACTCGATGAGATCCTCGTAGTCGTCGAGACCGTTGAGGCGGGCAGTGAAACGCAGGTTCTCCCGCCCGGTCATCGGGTCGTAGAAGCCCACGGCGTCGGGCAGATACCCGACCTTCCGCTTGACCTCGATGGGGTTCCATCTCGGATCGAGGCCGAGGACTTCGATCTTCCCCTTCGTCGGCTCGACCAGGCCGAGCAGCATGAGGATGGTCGTCGTCTTCCCGGCACCGTTCGGCCCGAGGAGCCCGAAGACCTCACCGGCGTCGACGTCGAGGTCGAGCCGGTCGACGACGGTGTGCTCGCCGTAGGTCTTGGTCAGCTTCCGGCTGCGGATGGTCGAGGCCATGTCAGCGACGGCCGAAGCGCCGGAAGACCCAGGCCAGACCGGCGAGAGTCAGGGCGATGACGGCGATCCCGACGAAGCCCCAGATTGCGGAGGGGTTGACAGTCGTCCGCACCTCCATCTGGGCGTCTGCCTGCTCGTGGGTGGCGGTGAAGCTGATCACGTAGTCGCCGGCGACCGCCTCCTCCGACGGTGTGATGGTTGCCACGATCGGCACTGTCTCACCTGCCGGGATGGCGACCTCCTGACTGTCGAAGGCGACCTCCCACCCCGTGGGCGGGGTGACCCCGACCACGACGTTGTCGAGGTCGGCGGTCCCGGTGTTGGTCAGGATGATCTGGAAGTCACTGGTGCTGCCCACCGTCACCTCGGCGTTGAGACGCTGGTCGGCGGTGGTCATCTCCAGGGAGTAAGAACCGGTCACCTCCACGATCATCTCGGTCTCAACGGTCGAGCCCGGGGCAGTTGCCACGAGGGTGATCGGGTACTGGGCGGCCTCGGCCTGGACCGGCGGGGTCACCGCGACGTTGATCGTCTCGGTGCCACCGGCCTCGACCAGGACGGTGGAAGCCTGGGCCTGACCGGCGAGCTCCGCGGTGACATCCCACCCCGACGGGGCGGTAGGGGTCAACTCGAACTCGAGGTCGGCAGGGGTGCCGTTGGACAGTTCGACATCGAAGGTGACCTCCACACCGGCGGGGGAACGAAGACCCGGGAAGTTGGGAGTCAGAGTCACCTCACCACCGGCTTGGGCGGAGACCCGGACCGCGATCGGCAGGGCGACCGTCCCGCCGCCACCGGAGGCGTTGATTGTCATGGGGAACTCGCCTTCGGTCACGCTGGTCGGAACCGTGACGTCGAAAGTGAGCTCCGGCTCGAGTCCAGGCCCGGCTGTAACCGAGTCGACCTCGAAGCCGCCGCCTCGGAATGCGGCTGTCCAGCCTTCGGGCACACCGTCAACGGCGAGCGCGACCTCGGCTTGGGCAGGTGCGCCGATCGTGAGCGCGAAACTGACCTGGTCCCCGGGCTCGACCGCGACAGACGGGAACGGAGTGCTGACGGTCAGCGCGGTCGCGGGGAGAGTCGTCGGTGTCTCCTCCGTCTGCGCCAGAGCCGCAGGGGCCAGAGCCAGCGTGGACACCACGGCCAACGCCACCAGCAATTGCCTCTTCGACACCAAGTTGATCAGAGCTCCTTCTTCATCGGTTTTGGGCACAAACAGTGGAAATGACCGCAGAGACCCTAAATCGATGATAAATCCATTGAGAAAACGGTGCGCCGTCGCTACTGCTCGGCCATCTGGGACAGACGCTCCCGGCTGATGCGCACCTGAACTCCAAGCTGGTGGTCCGCACCGCCGTGATAGACACCACGCAAGGGCATGACGTCCTGGTAATCCCGGCCGTGCCCGATCTTGACATGAAGCTCGCCGACGGGCTGGGCATTGGTCGGATCCAAACCCCACCATCCGTGCCCGGGCACGAAGACTTCGAGCCAGGCATGGGTCTGCACGCTCAGCTCGGCCTCGTCCGGGGCAACTGCCGAAGTCTGTTCGGCGGCGTACAAATAGCCCGACACATACCGTGCCGGGATCCCGATGCTGCGATACATCGCGATGCCGAGATGGGCGAAATCCTGGCATACCCCCTTGCCCTGCGACATGACATCGGCCACATCGACGCCGACGTATGTCGCGCCCGGCACGTAGTCGAGAGTCGACGTGACCTTGTCAGAGACGGCGGTTGCGACGTCGAGCACCTCGACCGCGCCACCCACCGCCTCCCTGGCTGCCTCTTCGATCGGCTCGTCCCAGATGGCGTGGGGCGATGGGCGGAGAAAGCTGGACAGCTCCCCACGCACCGACTCGAGCGCCTCGAGGGTGGCCTCGCTCGATGGGCTCGACGGGGTTGTCGTGTCGACTGTCGACTCGGCCATGATCCGAAGAGCACGGTGAGGCTCCACGATCCCGAACTCGTCGACTCTGGTCCCCCAGTAGTCGGTGTAGGAGTGGACCCGGGCCGTCGGGGTGACCTCGACCCGATATGCGGCCAACTGCTGATGGTCCTCATTGGCGGGACATGCCCGGAGAAGGTTGTGCGACTCCCAAGCCGGCTCCCCATAGGTGAACTCGTTCAGATAGCGGATCTCGAGTCTCATGCCCACCTCTGGAAGTGGAGTTGAAGATCGGTGCCGGCCCGGAAGAAATGGGCCTCCACCTCGTCGGAGACCTCGTAGATCTCTTTTTGTAGCTCCTCGAGGAACGGGTCGAGCCGTCCGTCGACGATTGTGGGGATGTCGGTGAACTCGGTATGGGCCCGCACCCGGCCCACAGCCCGCTCCATGCTGGTCTGCTGACTCGAGCCGGCGAGGCGATCGATCAGGCGCTCCACCTGCTGGAGGCAATAGAGGACGCTGCGAGGGAACTCCTCGTCGAGCAGAAGGAATTGAAGGACATCGGTCGGGTCGAGTGAGGCGTCATGCGCTTTGAGATAGGCCTCGTAGGCCGAGACCGACTTGAGCACCGACACCCAGGCGTGAAACCCTGACTGGCCATCGCCACCGGCGAGACGGGCATAGCGGACGGAGAGGAGGCGGCAGGTCATCTCGGCGCGCTCGAGAAGAAGGCCCAGCAGCATGAAGCGATAACCCTCGTCCCGGGGCATGGTCTGGGCGGCGACGCCGCTGATCAGCTGACACCTGCTCTTGATGCTCCGGAATACCTCGTAGGCCCGACGGTCGAGATCGAGGTGGAAGTCGGCGCGGGCCAGATCGAGATGGAAGACATTGATGGCCTCCCACAACTCGGTCGAGATCCGGTCCCGGAGGCCGCGGGCGTTGTCACGGGCCCGCTCCACCGCCGAGATGATCGAGCCGGGGTTGTCGCGATCAGCGACCAGATAACTGCTGACGGCGCTGCTCTCCAACGGACCGGTGTAGAGGGCATTTACGAATAGGACCTCGAGCAGCTCGCCCCAGGTGGTTTCCGCTCCGTCGCCCGGGGATTCGAGGAGGTTGTGATAGGTCACGTCGAGCATGCGGGCCGTGTCCTCGGCCCGCTCGACATAGCGGCCCACCCAGAAGAGGTCCTCAGCGTGTCGCGACAGCATGCCCGCTCCCGTTGCTCAGCACCCATGTGTCCTTGGATCCACCGCCCTGTGAGGAGTTGACGATCAGGGACCCTTTCCGCATGGCCACCCGTGTCAGGCCACCGGGCACCACCTCGATCCTGTCCCCACTGAGCACGAACGGGCGCAGGTCGACGTGACGGGGCTCCAGATGCCCGTCGACGAATGTGGGATGGGTGGAGAGCTGGACGATCTCCTGGGCGATGTAGCCCCTCGGGTTCGCATGGAGCGCGGCGGCGGTGGCCTCGAGGGTGGCCTCGTCGGCCACGCTGCCGATCACGATCCCGTATCCGCCGGCCTCGGCAACCGGCTTGACCACCAGCCGATCGAGCCGGCCCAGGATGAGCTCGAGCTGGTCCGGTTCCCAGGGGAGATAGGTGGTGACGTTGGGGAGAATCGGTTCCTCGCCCATGTAGTACTTGATCAGGGCGGGGATGTAGGGATACACGCCCTTGTCGTCGACCGCGCCGTTCCCGATGGCATTGGCGATTGTCACCGTGCCGGCCCGGGCCGCACCGTGCAGACCGGGGACGCCGAGGAGGCTGTCCTGGCGGAAGACGACGGGGTCGAGGAACTCGTCGTTGACCCGCCGGTAGATCACATCGACACGTTTGAGGCCCTTGGTGGTGCGCATGGAGACGTGACGGTCGTCGACCAGGAGGTCACGGCCTTCCACCAGCTCGATCCCCATCTGCCGAGCAAGGAAGGCATGCTCGAAGTAGGCCGAGTTGGCCACACCGGGAGTCAGAACGACCACGGTGGGATCATCGGCGTTGGGTGGGGCGATGGCGCGTAGAGCACGAAGCAGCGACGCCCCGTAGTGGTCGACGGGCCGGATGACATGGCTGGCGAAACCGACCGGCAGGATCCGGGTCATCGCCACCCTGTTCTCGAGGACATAGGAGATCCCGCTCGGCACCCGCAGATTGTCTTCGAGGACCCGGTATGTCCCCTCGTCGTCGCGGACGATGTCGATCCCGGCGACCACGCACCGAGAGCCCCGGGGGGCGGGGATGCCGTGAGCTTCTCGGACATATCCGTCGGCCGACTCGACCAGCCAGCGGGGGATGATGCCGTCGTTGATCGCCTGCTGACCCCCGACGTAGAGATCGTCGAGGAAGCGGTTGAGGACGCTTACCCGTTGGACGAGCCCGGACTCGATGTGACTCCACTCGTCAGACGGGATGATCCGGGGCACCAGGTCCATCGGCCAGGTGCGCTCGAGGCCGCCCTCGTGACCGCTGACGGCAAAAGTGATACCGAGAGTGCGGAAGAAGGAATCGAGCAGCCCGAGACGATCGCTGAGCTCGGCGTCTCCGATCTCGGAGAGACGATTCATCAACACCTGGTAGTGAGGACGCACCCCCTCAGGGCCGTGAACCTCGTCGAAGCTGCCCATCGCCGAAGTGTATTGAGGGCGTTGTTCCCGAATTGCGCGGGTAGGTCAGATGTTGGCTAGCGGGTGCCCGGTGTCGGCTCGGACTTCGGTCCCGCACAGCTGGCAGTTGCGCAACCCGGGAGCAACCTTCGACTGGCATGAGGGACACTCGACGATCAGGTCGCGGAGCCGTTCGTCGTCCACTCCGTCCTGGAGGTCGAGCTCGTCGATCTTGGCCATCAGCCGCTCGGGGGTGATGCCTTGCTCTTCGAGGAGCGCCAGAGTTGCCCGCATGATTATCACCAGCCGGTCGACCCTCTCGTTCAGGTCCTCGATCCGGTTGCTGTGCCTGGTGCCGTCGGCGGCGGCGGCGGAACGGGCCAGGGAGGCGGCCCTCGTGGCGGTCTGCTGACCCATCGCGTAGCCGAAGTAGAAATCCAGCACGATCTCGATATCGACATAAGGACCTTGCGGGTGAAGTGACCGGACCGACAGCGAATCTCGGTACCGCCCCTTGGGTTGGATCTTGCAGCCGACCTTTACGGCTGACGGACGTAGTACTCGGTGAACTCCGAGCAGCGCCCGTCGTCGGCGAACTTCATCAGGAAGCAGTTGTTATAGATGCGCTCGGGCTTGTCGGCCGTCGCCAGATATCGACTGGTACCAACACCCACGCTGCGATCGCCGTCCACCGCCCATGGCTCATAGACCGCCTCCCAGGCCCCCGGGTCGTCGGGTTTCTCCAGCCAGGCGGCGACTATCCGGTCTCGGCCGACGACAATCTCATCACCCTCGTCGTAGGGATGGAAGCGATATGTGGCGTCTTCGGTGAACAGCTCCTCGATGGCTGTCGTCGTGTTCGCCTGCCACGCCAGGATGTAGCGGTCGAGCCAGCTCTGGACCTCGGTCTTGGTCATCGATCGATCGTACGCTTCTCTGGTGAGTGGCCGGATCGAACCCATTCCAAGCGATCGACAGATGCCGTACTCTCGTCTCGAGTAACGATGAGGACGACAGTTGGCTGAGGACTACCCCCCGATCCTCGACGCGGCGCAGGTGGCGGAGTTGCTGGGAATGAACGTGCAAATGGTTCGGCGCTACGCCAGGGAAGGGCGGTTGCCCGCCTACAAGCTCCCGGGTGGCCGGACCTTCAAGTTCTTCCGGGACGAGATCTACGAGTTCGTCCGGGCCCACCCGGTGACAGCGGAGACCGAAGATGTCAGAAGCGAGATGTAGAGCGGATCACAGCGACGACCTGTCGGATCGGGACAACGATGGTGTTTCCGTCCTGGGTCAGTTCGATGTGGTCGGTGGCCACCACATCGACGGACCCGACGATTGCTCTTCCATCGACGACGACAATTCGAACCGGCTCGACCGTCGCTGCGATCTCGGCGATCCGCGCCCGGAACGTGAGCTTGTCACCGCTCTGCTCGTTGCCACCCGTCTCGCTGCGCTCCACTGTCCAGACCGCCGAGTCGAGGACTACTTCGACGACGTCATCGCCGCGATCGACGCTGGCGAAGTCCGCGCCGGCGTAGACGACGCGGCCCGAGAAAGTGTGGGCTCCGGTCTCGGCGCGCACTCGCTCCCCGCGGTGAACCAGCTCGAGGACCCGCCCGGAGAGATCGAGCCTCCTCCTCCGGAGCAGCTCGGTCAGCTTCTCGTCCTCGGCGGCCTCCTCCAACCACTCACGTCCAGCTCCATGGCGAAGGTGGGACTCGATATCCCGATCCGGTGTTTGGTCCATCTACTTTCGCGCTCTCGACATCGACTACAGGTTCGACGATAGGTTCAAAACAAGTGAAGACGAGTCCCTCCGTCATGACGAGGGAAGCGGGCACCTCGGCACCGACCGTCCGGTCGGCTCGCTATCGACCTTCGCTGTCTCATATTGCGATCGCTGTCGCTGTCGTCCTTGCCTTTGCCCTCAACTATCTCGCTCTCCAGAGCCGGGAAGCCACGACGTTGGTGGCCATCGCCGACTCCTCGATAGCGGCCGGCTCTTCCCTCACCCCGAACCTCGTTCGTTTTGCGCCCCTCCCGGCTGAATTCGAAGGCATCGACCACTTGGTGAGAGAGGCCGATCTGGCGGATCTCGAAGGATGGATCGTCGGTCGCTCGGTCCGCGCGGGGGAGTTGATCGACCGCTCCATCATCGTCCGGCCCGGCACCGGCGACGGGCTTCGTACGATGAGCATCCCGGTCCCGGTCGAACACGCCGCAGGAGCCACGTTGGTGATTGGCGATCGCGTCGACGTGATATCGATCGTTGGCGAGGAGCCAGTCTTCGTCGCAACCGACCTCGAAGTGGTCAGCATCGCCGACACCATGCAGACCGGGCTCTCAGCAACGGGTCCCTATCACGTGGTGGTCGGGGTCAGCCCACAGCAAGCTCTTGCGCTGGCCCGGGCGATCGCTGACGGTTCCCTGGAGATCGTGCGTTCCACCGGCGCCGACGGTATCGAAGAGGCAGCGGGGTGACGACCGCCCCGGAGCTTGCGCTGGCCGCCTCCGCACGCGGCTGGCCGGACCGACTTCACCGGTTCTTGATCGATCATGGTGGAGGGAGGGTCCGCTCGCGGGTCATGGGCCCGGATCAGGCGATGACTGATCAGTACGAAGTCTTGTTCATCGACGACGTCTGCTCGTTCCTCACCCCACGCCTGGTCAGATCCGTTCGGGAAATAGGGCGGGAGATCGTCGGGGTGTACGACCCGGTCGATGCTCCCGACGCCAAGCGGCACCTCCTCGAGTGCGGTATCACCGACGTGATCGAAGAGGATGCGGCACCGGAGGAGTTCCTGGCGGCCGCCGAGGCAACCCTGCTCCATCGAGGAGGCGCACCGTCGCCGACAGTCGTCCCCGCGCCACGCTCGTTTCGTGTCGGTGTGCTCGGACCCATTGGCTGGGGTCGGTTGCACCGAGATCGCGATTGGGATCGCCGCGAGCCTGGCTCTCTCGCGGTCCACCCTGCTCATCGACCTGGACGAGAGGTCGCCGTCCGTGGCGCAGCGTCTCGACCTCCCACTGCATCCGAATCTCCTCACCGCCCTCGAGGCGGCCCATCACGCCTCCGGTTCGGTCAACGAGGCGATTCTCGACTATGGCCCAGTCGACGTGATCGGCGGCCTGGTCAACACGATGTCGACGCAGGACATCCCGCCCGTCGAGATCGAAGGGGTCCTCGACGAGGTTGGAAAAGCCGGCTACGAAGTGGTGGTCGCCGATCTGGGAAGCCCGCGCCCTGATCGCCTCGACTATGTCCGTTTTCACGCCTTGATCGTGGTCGGTCTGGGAAATCCGGTGGGAGTGTCACGTTTGGTGCGATCCGTTCAGGACCTGTCATCGAGGATCGACGCGCCTGACACTGTCGCGCTGGTCAACCGTGTCGCCGCTGGAAGTCGCCGCCGTCTTGAGATAAGGGCAGAGATGGCCCGTCTGCTTCCGACGGTGCCTGTGATCCTCGTGCCTGAGGAAAAGCGTCTCGAGCGCGCCTCCTGGGATGGAACCCCGATTGGGCGAGGTCCATTCGTCAAATCGGTGAGCCGAGTGTCGTCTCTGATCGATCGAGCGGCCGGATGACGGTCGACGCCTATCACGAGATCAGGAGGCGAGCCCTCGAAAGAATCGACGGATCCGGCCTCGACCCGCAGCGAGACACGGCCCGGCTCGTCGAGCTGCTGCGGGCCACCGTGGAGGACTATCAGCGACATGCACACATGGGTGAGACCCGGTCGCTAGCCGACCCTGATGCGACAGTGCGCCGCCTGCTCCAATCGGTGTCCTACTTCGGACCGCTGGGGGATCTCCTCGACCGAGAAGATGTGGAGGAGATCTTCATCGAGGGCGACAGAGTCACTTTTCTCGAAGCCGGAGGTCGGCTTCGAGGGTTGGATGTGCCGAGCTCCGAGTCGGAGAATCGCCAGGTAGTCGAGCGGCTGATGGCATCCACCGATCGGCGGCTCGATGCGTCTCACCCCGTGTCCCAGGCTCGCATCCTCGATGGGTCGGCCCGACTGACGGCAGTGATCCCGCCGGTGTCCGACCATCTTTCCGCCACCATTCGCCGTTACGCCCTTCGGAAGGAGACTCTCGGGTCCCTAGTCGAGCTCGGGTCGCTGACCCGCGGAGCAGCGGACTTCCTCAGCCTCGCCATGCGGGCGTCGACCTCCGTGATCGTGAGTGGCCCGCCTGGCGCCGGCAAGACCTCCTTCCTATCTGCATTGATCGCCGCCGTCCCATCCGACCATTGCGTTCGGGCATGTGAGGAGATCCGGGAGTTGCACGTACCGATCGTCCATGGGTCCTATTACGAGGCCCGGCCCCCATCGTTGGACGGAGGCGGGGAGATCAGCCTGCGGCAACTGGTCAAGGCCACGCTTGCGATGCGACCGGACCTGATAGTCGTCGGCGAGGTCAGGGGAGGAGAGGCTTTCGAGTTGACTCGGGCGGTCAACGCCGGCTGCGGCCTGGCCTGCACCATCCATGCCAACTCGGCGCCAGATGCGCTGGATGCCCTGGTCAATGCCGCGCTGATGGCCGGCGAGAACATTCCAGAGCGGGTCGTCCGGAAGGTGTTTGCTTCGTCGATCGATCTGGTCGTGCATCTCGAGCGTGACATCGAACCGACCGACGGCGGCATCCGCCGAAGAACGATGGAGATCCGGGCTCTGGTCCCGTCTCTTCACGAGGACTTCTCATCCGAGTCCTTGTTCCGGCGGGATCGCCTGGGTGGCCCACTCGAATGGACTGGCTCGATGCCGCCGCAGTCCCTCGTTCGGCGTCTCGATCGAGCGCTCACGGGACAGACCGACTTGACCCAGGTGTTGGAGGGAGTGGCTAGTTGGTGACGCTCGCCGCCGCTGTGGCGACTTCGGTGGCAGTGGCGCTCGTCGTCAGATGGGTGCTGGTCGGTGTGAGAAGTCGGCACCGGCCCAAGCCGAAGAGGGCGGGCTGGCTGAAGGAATCCGGACTCGACATCACCCCGGGACAGTTCTGGCTTGCATCGCTCGGTGCCGGGCTCGGGACTTACGCAGTCGTCTTCGCACTGACTTCGCTTCCAATCGTCTCGCTTATGCCGTCCGTAGTTGTGGCAACCCTGCCCAAGGCGTACTTCTCTCGTAAGCGAGCCCAGCGGCTCGATGACGTGCAGCGGGCATGGCCGGACGGGCTCCGCGACCTCCTGGCGTCGGTCAGATCGGGGGCGTCACTTCCCACCGCCATCGAGGGTCTCGCCTCATTCGGCCCGGCTCCTCTGCGGGTCGCCTTTCAAGGCTTCCCCGTGTATTCGCACAGTCTCGGTGTTGTGCCCGCGCTCGAGATGATCAAGTCCGATCTGGCCGACCCGACCTCTGATCGTGTCATCGAAGTGTTGATTCTGGCCTATGAGCGCGGGGGCGCGGTCGTGCCCGAGATCCTCTCCGATCTGGCCGATGCGACAACCAAGGACCTGTGGACCTTGGAGGAGATCCGCACCGACGCGCTCGAGCAGAAGATCAACTCACGCATCGTCTTCATCCTCCCCTGGCTGGTCTTGGTGGCGATGACCGCCAGGGCCGGGCCGTTTCGCGAGTTCTACGCGTCACCGATGGGTGTGCTGGTTGCGGTCATCGGCGGGGTGATGAGCTTGGTCGGAGTGGTTATTGCCTCCAGACTCGGAGCTCAACCGGCAGAGCCCAGGGTGTTCGTGACGGCGCGGGGTGGGGAGTGACGCTCACACCGGTCGTGCTGGCTGCTGCCGGGAGCACCGCCCTGGCTGCGGGTCTTGTGCTCTACGCCGTATTCCCTCCAGCTCGCAGCCTCGCCTCCAGGATCGGTCCCTATCTGAGCCCGTCCGGTACGACGTCCCGCCGCACCACGACCGGCGGCCCGCTCGCCGCGGTGTTCGGGCCGATGTTCCGCTCGCTGGCGGCATCGGTGGGTCGAGTGCTGGAGAGATCCGGGGAGAACGTGACGATTCTCGAGCTGCGTCAGGCGGGTTGGTACCGGGAGGTGCCCGAGGAGGACACCGTGCCGGCGTTTCGCATGGCTCAGCTTCGGACAATCGCGATCGCTGCCGGGTTGGCATTCCTCGTCGGGATGGTGCTGGGATCCTCTCCTATCCAGCGCATCGTTCTGGTGGTGCTGGGCGTCGTGATCGGGGCGACTCGACAGAGGGCATCTCTGCAATCGGCTATCGAGCGAAGGCGCCAGACGATGTGCATCGAGATCTACACGGTGAATCAGCTCCTCGCCATGCGGGTCCGGGCGGGTGGTGGAGTGGTGCACGCGGTCCAGGACGTGGTCCGTCGCGGAGAGGGCGAAGTCGTTGGCGAGCTCGCCGACGCACTCCGCTTGCATCGGTCGGGTTGGCGTGCCGCCGATGCGTTTCGGCGGATCGCCGAGTTGACCCCGGAGCCGTTCTGCGGCCGCACCTATCGACTTCTGGCGACAGCCGAGGAGAGGGGAGCGGATCTCGCCCCGGCTCTTCTCGATCTGGCTGAGGATGTCAGGGAGACACGTCGCGAGACAATGAGGCGATCGGCGACCAAGCGCAGGGCGGCGATGTTGGTGCCGACTATCGCCATCCTGGCCCCGGTTCTTCTGCTGTTCGTGGCGGCGCCTCTTCCCTATCTGATCACTGGCTGGCGATGAAAGGAGGTTGGCATGCTGGCCCTCAAGCAATGGCTCCATGACGCGTGGGGTGACGACCGGGGACTGAACACCGCCGAGTTGATGGGGAACGCCGCTTTGGCGATTGCCGCACTCGTGGTGATCTGGGGCGCGCTTCAGGCACTTGGCGTGGACATCGTCGGGTGGATCCGCTCGCAGTTGATCGGCGGCTGAGGGACCGGGGGGTCACCTCGGTCCAGTTCCTCCTGGCCAGCGGGCTTGGATTGCTGTTGTTTCTCGCCCTGGCCAATCTCGTCGTCGTTCAGTATGGACGGGGTGCCCTACGGTCTGCTCTCGACCAGGGGGCCCGGGTGGGTGCGGTCAGCTCATCGGAGGAGGAATGCCTGCAGAGGATCGAGGCCGTCCTCGGCCAGTTGCTCGGCGGCCGCATGGGCGATTCGGTTAGTACCGCTTGCGGGGTCGGGCCTGGAGTCGTGACTGCCTCCGGCCGCGCCGTGTTCGTCTCCTGGACCCCGTTCACAACCGATTTCGTCATCGAGATGACAGCACAGGCCACCAGGGAGTCCCCACCATGAGTGACCGGGGGCATGCGGCGGTGGAACTGGGGTTGGCGGTCGGAGCCCTCCTCCTCCCGGTGGCGCTCGCCGTGCTGGCCTTCGGGCCCTGGTCCGAGCGTCGGGTCTTTGCCGAGGCGGCGGCCGCTGAGGCGGTCCGTGCTGCGGTGATCCAGCTCGACACCGCAGCCGGGAGCCAGGTCGTCATGGACATGGCAGTCAATCACGGGTTGGGCCCGGACCTGGTCCGCCTCAGCTGGTGTGGCGCAGATGGGTCCGGTCCGGATGATGTCCCCGACACCTGCACCTTCGAGCGCGGGTCGGTCGTGACCGCCGAGGTCGAGGTCTGGATCCCCCTGGTCGCTACGCCATGGGGCGAGGTGGGCGGACTGTGGGTCGGGACAACGCATTCGGAGCTGGTCGATCTGTACCGGAGTCTTCCGTGAGCTCGGAGCGAGGCTCGGTCACCTTGTGGACGCTGGGTTTATCCGTCCTGTTGCTCCTCTTCGGGGGACTGGCCGTCGACTTCTGGCGGGCGCTGGCCCTGCAGCGGGAGCTGGCCGCGATTGCCGACTCGGCCTCGGTGGCCGCCGCATCGGGTATCGACGAAGAGCATTATCGGGCGACTGGCGAAGTCTTGATCGATGCGGACCGGGCGACGGGTATCGGCTCGTCGTATGTTGCGTCTCAAGACATCGCCTTGAACGATCTCGTCGTCACAACTGCATCGGATGGCCTGTCGGTCTCGGTGCTCGTGGTCGATGGGCTGGATCTGGGTCTCATGGGCGTGTTCGTGGATCAGACGGCTCCGTTGACGATCTCTGCCGAGGCGACCGCGGTCCCGTGTTCTGGTTCCCTGAGCCAGAGTTCGCACTGGGACTGCTGGCGATTATCCTTCTTACTTACCCCGCTTCGCCTTCGGGCGTGCGCGTTCGGGGGTGGTGTAATAGGTAACACGGCAGGTTCTGGCCCTGTTATTGAGGGTTCGAGTCCTTCCCCCCGAGCCAGGGTCGACGAGAGTCGGCCCCAACCTGGTCCCGTCGTCTAGTGGTCTAGGACGCCGGCCTCTCAAGCCGGAAACGGCGGTTCGAACCCGCTCGGGACTGCTCGGGTCGCCTCAAGAGG
>CAVTFV010000014.1:0-284244 GCA_963734115.1 uncultured Acidobacteriota bacterium | reverse complement strand
CAAGGAGATCACCTGCATCGGCGTCCCCGACCATTTCCTACCCTTCGGCTCCCCATCCGACATCGCTCATTCGGTCGGCCTCGACCCCGACTCGGTCGCATCGAGAGTCGTCGCTTTGCTCGGCTAGAGCACCGCTTCCAGGAACCGCTTGGTCTGAGGGTGCTGGGGGTTGGCGATCACGGATGCCGGGGGGCCCGTCTCGACGATGTTCCCTTCGTCGACGAAGGCCATCGTGGTGGCCACCTCGCGGGCGAAGCCCATCTCATGGGTGACCACGATCATCGTCATGTGGGTCTCCGTGGCCAGGTTCCTCATCACCGAGAGCACCTCCGAGATCAGCTCCGGGTCGAGGGCCGAGGTGGGCTCGTCGAAGAGCATCACCTCCGGCTCCATGGCCAGGGCCCGGGCGATCGCCACCCGTTGCTTCTGACCACCGGACAGCTGGATCGGGTAGGCGTCTCCCTTCTCCGCGAGACCAACCTGGGCGAGGAGGACCTTGGCCACCTCGATCGCATGGGCGCGGTCCTGCCCTTGACCGTGATCGGCGCCTCGATGATATTCTCGAGTGCGGTGAGATGCGGGAAGAGATTGAACTCCTGAAACACCATTCCCGCCTTGAGCCGCACACTGCGAATCGTCTCCCGTTGACGATGGGTCCGGCGCCCGGCTCGAGGCGGATCCCGCCGACTTCGATCGTGCCCGACGTCGGCTCTTCGAGGAAGTTGATGCAGCGGAGGAGGGTGCTCTTCCCCGACCCGGATCGACCGAAGACGACCACCACCTCCCCTCGCGCCACCTCGAGATCGATGCCCTTGAGGACCTCGTGGTCACCGAACTACTTGCGGAGATCGCTCACCTTGACCACCGGCTCGGTCATGCCGGCTCGCTTTCGACCACCTCGATGCCCGGCTGGGTGGTGACCCTGATCGTGGTGCGCACGTATCCGGCCGACAGCTTCGTTCCAATCTCGTCTGGAAGAACTGGAAGATCGTCGTCAGCACCCAATAGAGAGCGGCGGCGACGACGAACGCCTCCAGCGGCCGGAAGTCGGCCCTGCCCACCAGCTGGGCCCGTCGAAAGATCTCCATCTGCGCCACCACCGAACCGAGAAGCGAGATCAGGGCTGAGTCCTTCATCATGGCGATGAACTCGTTTCCGGTGGGCGGGATGATGACCCTGATCGCCTGGGGGAGGACGATCCGCCGCATCCGCTGCCGATAGGTCATGCCCAGAGCTTCTGCCGCCTCCACCTGGCCATGTCCCACCGACTGGATCCCGGCCCGGAAGATCTCGGTCATGTAAGCGCCATAGTTGAGGCCGAGGGCGATGATCCCGGCCTGGAGGGCGGTGAGGGTCAATGAATCACGAAGTCCGGGCAGATCGGGAGGGGCCAGTTGGGGCAGAGCCAGGAAGATGAGGAACATCTGGACGATCAGCGGCGTGCCCCGGAAGAAGGAGGTGTAGAAGCTGGTGACTCCTTGGGCGACGGCGCTGCTGTGAGAGCCGACCAAGGGCGCCGAGCAGGGCGAGGATGACCGCGAGGATGATGGCCAACCCGCAGATGATGACCGTCCAGGGCAGGCCCGTGGCGATGAACCAGAACTGGTCGATCATCCATTGGACGTCGAAGTCGGCCAAAGAGAAGAGAACCACCACGATCAGGGCGATCACAGCCCAGACCAGGCCGAGCTTCACCTTGAACGGGATGCTCGCACTCCACTGCTCGAATCGCTCTCTCATCGTCGCTCGGCGTTGTTGAGGGCCACCGGGGGCAGGGACCCATGCCCTCCGCCCCCGCTGTCCTGTCTCAAGATGCCTTCGTGGTGAGGTCGAGGCCGAACCATTGGTTCGACAGTTCGCTCAGCCTTCCGTCCTCGTGCATCCCCTCGATGATCTCCGAGACGCGGGCCACGAATGACTCGGTGTCCTGCGCTGCACTGGCATCGATCGCCGCCGCCAGTGGCTCGTAGAACAAGGGGTCTCCGACGACCTTGATCGGCAGGCCTTCGTCGATTGCCGCCTGGATCGTGGTGGCTGACGACATCGCCGCGACGACCCGGCCCTGGACCAGTTGCTCGATGGCGGTGGTGTCGGTGTCGGTGGTGATGATCTCGGGGTCATCGATGACGAAGTCGAAGGTCTCACCCGGGATCTCCAGATTGCCCTGGAGATAGAAGTCGTAGGTGCAACCACCACAGACCGCGATGGTCTGGCCGTCGAGATCCGTGCTCAGATCGCTGATCGAGGCGTCATCGGCTAGGACCGCTACGACTGCCGGTGTGTAGTAGTAGGGGGTGCTGAAGTGCAGGACTTCCTCGCGCTCCGGCGTGATCGTCATCGAGCCGACACTGAGGTCCCAACGACCATTCCAGTTGCCGGCGATGATCGTCTCCCAGGCCGGCGCCTCCCAAGCCACCTCGACCCCGATTCCCTCGGCGATCGCCGTGGCCACGTCGATGTCGAAGCCCTCGTATTCCCCGGTCTCCTCGTTCAGTGAGGACTGGGGTGGGTAGGCGGGATCGGTCGAAACCGTCAACACCCCCTCCTCCTCGATCGAAGAGAGCAGGTCGCCGTCGCCTCCTTCGCTCCCGCCGCAGGCTGCGGCGATGAGGGCGGCTACAGCGAGGAGCACAATGAATCGTCGTTTCATTCTCTGCCTTCCTCCTGAGGTAATTGCCCCTGAGGGCGCCGACGATTGTATCGGGCAGATCGGGTTTCGCCCTTGGCGGGGCGGGTGATGGCGGGCACTACGCTCCCGGGATCTCGCTGACCCCGGAGGAGTCCCACATGAAGAGAAGCATCGCCCTCATCGCAGTCCTTGCCATGCTGCTGGCTGCCTGTGCCGCCGAGGAAGGCGGAGGCGGCGGCGACGTCTCCTGCGAGAAGGAAGACCTGACCCTGGTGCAGGAAGGGGTCCTCACCATCGGCACCGATGAGCCGTCCTTCCCGCCCTGGTTCGATTTCGAGGGTGGCCCCTCGACCGGCACCGGGTTCGAGAGCGCGGTCGCCTACGCCGTGGCCGCCGAGCTCGGCTTCACCGAGGACGAGGTGACCTGGGTGGTGGTGCCTTTCAACAACGCCTTCGCCCCGGGCGAGAAGGACTTCGATTTCGACATCAATCAGGTCTCGATCAGCGAGGAGCGAGAAGAGGCGGTCGACTTCTCCGACGGCTACTACGACGTCAACCAGGCGCTGCTCGGGTTCTCCGACTCCGAGATCGCCTCTGCCACCTCCATCGAGGAGCTGAAGCCGTTCCGGCTGGGCGCCCAGGTCGGCACGACCAGCCTCGACTTCATCACCGATGTGATCCAGCCCGAGACCGAGCCCCTGGTCTACGACACCAACGCCGATGCCAAGGCGGCCTTCGATGCCGGTCAGCTCGATGGCCTGGTGCTCGACCTGCCGACGGCCTTCTTCGTGTCGGCGGTGGAGATCGAGGGCTCGACTGTGATCGCCCAGTTCCCTTCCGCCGGGGAGAGCGAGCAGTTCGGGATGGTCTTCGAGGAAGGCAACCCGTTGCGGGACTGTGTCAACGAGGCGCTGGCCAACGTGGATCTAGAAGCCATCCAGCAGGAGTGGCTCTCCGACGTGGTCGAGGCCCCGATCATCGAGACCGGCTAGCACCGGTTGATGACCGAGGCCGAGGCGCCGCTCCGGGACCCGGGCGTCTCGCCGGGCCGGGCCCGGCGTCTCGCCTATCAGAAGCGGCAGCGGCGCCGCTCCTTGCTCATTGGCGCGGCCAGCACCGTGGTCGTGTTCGGCGTCGTCACCCTGGTGGTGGTCAACTCGCCGGGATGGCCCACGGTCCGCGAGTCCTTCTTCAGCTGGGAGGATTTCAAGGCGTCGTTCCCGGACATCCTCACCGGATTCGTGCGCAACGTCCGCATCTTCCTCATCGCCGAGGTCTTCATCCTCATCGTGGCCCTGATCCTGGCGGTGATCCGCAGCAGCCGGGCCCCGGTGCTGACGCCGTTGCGTCTGGCGGCGACTGCCTACGTCGACCTGATCCGGGGCATCCCGACGATCATCCTGCTCTTCCTCCTCGGTTTCGGTGTGCCTGCGCTCAGATTGCAGGGAGTGCCCAACAGCCAGGAGTTCTGGGCCATCACCACCCTGGTCATCTCGTACTCGGCCTATGTGGCCGAGGTGTATCGGGCCGGCATCGACTCCGTCCATGAGAGCCAGACGGCCGCGGCTCGCTCGCTTGGGCTCAGCTCCGCCCAGTCGATGAGATGGGTCGTGTTGCCCCAGGCGGTGCGACGGGTCATTCCCCCGCTGCTCAACGATTTCGTCGCGTCTGCAGAAGGACTCGGCCCTGCTCGCCCTGCTCGGCGTCCAGGAGGCGTTCCGCCGATCCCAGATCTACGTCGCCGAGACCTTCAACTTCACGGCCTACCTGGCCGCAGCGTTCCTCTTCCTGATCGTGACTGTCCCTCTGGCCCGGTTCACCGACTACCTGATCCGGCGTCAGCGGGAACGGACCGGCGGGACATCCCTGTGACCGCCCTTCTCGAGGTTCGCGGAGTCTGGAAGCAGTTCGGTGAGCTGACCGTCCTCGCCGATGTCAGCCTCGCCCTCTCCACCCATGAAGTCTTGGCGGTGGTGGGGCCCTCGGGGTCGGGCAAGTCGACCCTGCTCCGATGCATCAACCTCCTCGAGCCGGTCGACGACGGCGAGATCCTTCTCGACGGTGTGGACATCGCGGACCCCGAGTTCGACGCCGACGACGCTCGTCGGCGCATCGGCATCGTGTTCCAGTCGTTCAACCTGTTCCCTCACCTGTCGGTGCTGGACAACATCACTCTGGCCCCGAGCAAGGTGCTGAAGATCTCCAAGGAGGAAGCCCAGATCACAGCCCAGCATCTCCTCAACCGCTTCGACCTGGCCGACAAGCGTGACGAGTACCCGGATCGCCTCTCCGGTGGCCAGCAACAGCGGGTGGCGATCATCCGGGCCCTCGCGATGAACCCTTCCTTGATGCTCTTCGACGAGCCGACCTCGGCTCTCGACCCGGAGTTGGTGGGCGAGGTGCTCGGTGCGATCAAGACCCTTGCCGCCGAGGGGATGACCATGATCGTCGTGTCCCATGAGCTCGCCTTTGCCCGGGACGTGGCCAACCGGGTGCTGTTCATGGACGAGGGGCGGGTGGTGGAGGAGGGCCCTCCGGATCAGGTCCTGGTCAACCCGACGACGGACAGGGCGCGGCGGTTCCTGCGACTGATGGCGGAGGTCACGTGACCGGTCAGGCGTCCTGGGTCCTCCGCCCCCTTGATCCACAGCCCCTGAAGCGACGGCTGGACCGTTTGGTCGACCACATCGAGCAGGTCGGCCGAGAGCAGGCTCATGTCCGCCTCGTTCCGGGCGGTGGTGACGAACTCGTCGATGACCCGCTGGGCGTCGTACTTGCTCCGGTAGAGCCGGCGATCGATCAGATCCTGGAGACGACGGCGCAGAGGGTTGAACAGCGCGGCGATGAGAAGTGTTGATGCGGCCACGCCGAGAGGAGAGTCCTCGCCGACGAAGCCGCCGATGACACGCTGAATGACGAACACCGAAAGGGCGAAGATGCCGATGAGGAGACCGGTCAGCACCGCGTAGAGCAGTGTTCGCCGGATGATCCGGTCGAGGTCGTAGAGATGGAACCTGAGAACGGCGACGGCGATCGATACCGGGATGCCCATCACCGAGATGACGAAGAGGAGATCGCCCAACCCGCCGGTCTCGAGCTCACCTGAGGTAACCGCTGTGATCCCGTAGATCAAGGCGAAAACGGTGACCGCGAAGAGAAGCCAATTGAGCTGTTGACGCTCCACCGGGGAGGCGCGCCGAAATCGGAGCACCAATGCCAACAGTGAGAAGACCGTCATGATGAGCAGACCGGCGTTCCAGATAGCCTCGAACGTGGCGCCGAAGAAGCTCTCGGGGAGAAACCCGATCGGGTTGGGCAGCGTCCAGGCCAGCTCTTCTTCGACGTTGAGTGGGCCCATCTCCTGGGTGAAGACCCCGGACAACATGATGAAGAGGATCATCGCGATCTCCAGGCCGACGATCCATCTCCAGCGCGCCGACAGGAGCCGCCCCGTCGGGAAGACCAGCATCAGATGGAATAGGGGGAAGATGAGGAGCACCCAGGACCAGTTGTCGAACCAGAGCCGCAGCCAGAGCCCGAGGGTCATGGCCTCCGGCTGGACGCCCTGCTCCAGCGATCCCGAGGCGACATCGATCACCCCGGCGGCGAGAAAGACGAGGCCGGGGGTCATCAGCAACAGTCCGATGACGTTGCGAGGCTGCCGGGACACGATCAGCGCGCCGCTGAGGACGAAAACTGCGGGAAGCAGAGCCCAGGCGATGCCATCGGCGACGAACAGAGGAGATTCGTCGACGAGTGTGTTTCGCAGGTCGTACCAGATCCCGAATGCGGTGACGACGAGCGCCAGGGCGGCGAGCACCCAAACGATCCGGGCAACGATGCGGTCTGACACGGAGGCCCCTTCGGAAGTGGATTTCAGGCTACCGAACGGACCCGTCGCGCTGGCTCAGTGGCTAGGGTCGACCCCGGTGCGACTACGTGGCCTCGTGACGCCCACGAAGCGATCCAACGGAGGTAGTGATGAAGGCAAGCAAGCTATTTGCCGCCTTGACCGCCCTGATGCTGGTCCTGGCCGCATGTACCCAGGCGGCTGACACGACGACCACCACCAGTGGCGAGACGCCGGAGACGACCGAGGCCGCCGGCGAGGAGACGACGACCAGCGCTGCCGGCGAGGAGACCACGACCACGGCTGGCGAGGAGGCTCCTGCCGGCGACGGCAAGTCTGGCCGAGGTCCAGGCCCGCGGCAACCTTGCTCTGTGGTGTGAACAACGCGGTCCCCGGGTTTCGGATTCGTCGACGAGGCCGGTGAGCACGTCGGTTTCGACATCGACTTCTGCCGGGCCATCGCCGCCGGAGTACTCGGCGACGCCGCGGCTGTGAGTTCGTCGACCTGACCGCCGAGCAGAGATTCACCGCCCTGGCGGCGGGTGAAGTCGATGTCCTGGTCCGCAACACCACCTACACCTCCAGCCGTGACGGTGGCAATGCCGCCACTTTCCTCACCACCACGTATTACGACGGGCAGGGGATGATGGTGTCCGCCGACAGCGGGTTCACCACCATCGATGAGATGACCGACACCACGATCTGCGTGCTGTCGGGCACGACGACCGAGTTGAACCTGACCACCCGGATGGCCGGCATCCCGTATACACCGCTCACTTTCGAGGAGAACCCGCTGATCCAGGCGGCGTTCATCGAGGGACAATGTGATGGTTGGACCTCTGACAAGTCCCAGCTCGCCGGTGTCCGTTCGGCGTGGCCCGAGGATCAGGGTGGCCCCGAGGCACTGGTGATCCTCGAAGAGGTGTTCTCCAAGGAGCCGCTCGGCCCGGCCGTCCTCGACGGTGACTCGCAATGGGCCCAGGCGGTCGACTGGATCGTCCTCGCCACCATCCAGGCCGAGGAGTTCGGCATCGACTCCACCAACGTCGACACCTTCGCCGACACCGAGGACGCCAACATCAGGCGATTCCTCGGGCTCGATGTGGAGACGGACGAAGGCACGGCGCCGTTCGACCCGGGTCTCGGTCTGGCCACCGACTTCGCCGCCCAGGTGATCGGACAGGTGGGCAACTACGCCGAGATCTTCGACCGCAACGTCGGCGAGGGAAGCCCGCTGGGCCTTCCCCGGCAGTACAACGCCCTTTGGACCGACGGCGGCCTGCTCTACGCCCCGCCTTATCGCTAGACAGACAGTGATCCGGCGCGGAGATCTGACCCTATAGGGCCGGATCCCCGCGCCAAAACAGTGAGCGAGGGGTGGTGATGGTTTGACGACGGTCGAGGAGACCCGGTCCCGGCCCCCGTTGTGGCGGGATGTGCGGGTGTTGCGGGTGGGGGCGCAGGTGGTGGCGGCGGCGATTGTCGCGTTCGTTGCCTACGTCCTGTGGTTCAACCTGACCAACAACCTGCGCGCCGCCGGGCTCCCCACCGGCTTCGAGTTCTTGACCCAACCACTCGGGGTCGACATCCCCGGCTCCGATCTGAGCTCGGGTGCCCCGATCTGGCGAGGGCTTGCTCGTCGGGGTCAAGAACACACTGGCCCTGGTGGTGGTGGGGATCCCCCTGCTCACCATCATCGGCGTCCTCGTCGGGGTGGCCCGTCTCTCCACCAACTGGCTGGTGGCCAAGGCGGCCGGGCTCTATGTGGAGATCCTTCGCAACATCCCTCCGCTCCTGATCATCTATTTCGTTTTCAACGCAGTCGTCCTCCAGTTCCCGGTGCTGACGGAGTCGTTCAACCTCAATGATTTCCTCATCGTCAACAACCGGTACATCGCCGTGGTCGGATTGACCGCCCAACCCGATTTCGGGCCATTCCTGCTCATCATGGCCGGTGCGTTCGTGGTAGCCGCCGGTGTTTGGTGGTGGCGAACCCGGCGCTCGGAGCTGACCGGCGAGCATCACCACCGCTTTCTCTGGTCACTCGGCGTCTTCTCGACCATCTCCCTCATCGGCTTCCTGGCGCTCGGGGGACCGATCGGCCTCTCCCGCCCGGTGCTCGACGGGCGGGCGTTGGAGGGCGGCTACCAGGGACTGGCGGCGTATTGGGCGGTTCTGGCCGCGCTCGTGTTGTACACCGCTTCTCATGTGGCGGAGATCGTCAGGGGGAGCATCCTCGCCGTTCCCAAGGGCCAGACCGAGGCGGCCAATGCAATTGCCCTCTCCTCATTCCAGCGTCTTCGTTATGTGGTCATGCCACAGGCGATGCGCATCGCTATTCCGCCCATCATCAGCCAGTACCTCAACTACACCAAGAACACCTCGTTGGCCATCGCCATCGGGTATGCCGAGGTCACCCGACTGACGTTCCAGATGATCGGCAACGGGCAGCCGGCCCCGCAGATGATCGCGATCCTGATGGGGATCTACCTGGTCTTCTCCTTACTGATCTCACTGCTTGTCAACCTCGTGAACCGCCGCATGCAGCTGGTGACCCGATGACAGTCGAGGCACCAGTGTTCGAGGAGACTCCGCCGAGGTGGAGCCGGCCCGGGGGCCGATGGATTGGGTGCGGAAGAACCTGTTCAACACCTGGTACAACGTCTTGCTCACCCTGGCGCTGGCCGTCATCCTCCTGCTCGCACTCGCGGCGTTGGCACGCTGGCTCATCGGGGCCGATTTCGAGATCATCCGGGTCAATCTGCGGCTGTTCATGATCGGGAGCTTCCCCGGCGACCAGCTGTGGCGACCGTGGGCGGCCACCTATCTCATCGCCGCGATGATCGGCATCGTGGCCGGGTCGGTTGCCGCCGGGGCCAGGGATCGAGCCGCCGAGGCCGGTCTCCCCTTGATCCGCACGACATTCGCCCAGATCGTCCTCCGCTTCTGGCCGATCATCGCCCTGGTCGTGATCATCCTCGGCTTCACCACCACTCTCACCCCGGCGTTGCTCACCATTGGGGCGGCGGCGGTCGGAGTGGGGTCGTATTACCTGGGACGTGCCCTGCCCAGAGCGGTGAGACGATGGACCTGGCTGATCGCGCCTCCTCCTCCTCGTGGCCGCCTATCTCGCACTGGCCGGCGTTCGGCGGCGTGGGGTGGCAGGGCTGGGGCGGCCTCCAGCTCAACCTGTTCCTCACCGTGGCCGGGATCATGTTCGCCTTCCCGCTGGGTCTGCTATTGGCGATGGGCAGACGATCTTCACTGCCCGTGATCCGGACCATCTCGGTGGGCTATATCGAGTTCGTCAGGGGGGTGCCCCTGATCACCCTGCTTCTCGCCGGTGCCTTCGCCCTGGGCTTCCTCATCCCGAGTGACCTGAGACCGGGTCTGGTGACGAGGATGCTCATCGCCATCACCGCGTTCGAGGCGGCCTACATCGCCGAGGTGGTGCGAGGCGGGTTTCAGGCGGTTCCGCACGGCCAGGTCGAGGCAGCCCAGGCCGTCGGGCTCGCTCCGTGGAAGACGATGAGGCTCGTGGTGCTCCCCCAAGCGCTGAGGGCCACGATCCCGGCGATGGTCGGGCAGTTCATCAGCCTCTTCAAAGACACGACTCTGGTGGCGATACTCGGCGTCACCGAACTGCTGGACGCAACGTTCATCGTCAACTCCCAGTCCGCCTTCCTCGGGCAGGGCCTATTCGTATTGACCCTTGGGTTCGCCGCCCTGGTGTTCTGGGTCGGGTCCTACACGATGTCACGTGAGTCGCGGAGACTGGAGAGACGATTCGGAGTGGGTGAGCGATGACCACGCAGACGGACTACACCGATGCCACGAGGGCCACCGGCGAGGCCATCATCGAACTCGAGGAGGTCGACAAGTTCTTCGGCGACTTCCAGGCGTTGAAGGGCATCAACATGCGGGTCGGCCGCCAGGAGGTGGTGGTGGTCATCGGGCCCTCGGGCGGCGGCAAATCAACACTCATTCGCTGCATCAACCGTCTGGAGAAACACGACGCCGGCCGTCTGGTGGTCGACGGGATCGAGCTGTCCGACGACGTCCGCAACATCCAAGAAGTGCGTCGGGAGACGGGCATGGTCTTCCAACAGTTCAACCTGTTCCCACATCTCACCGTTCTCGAAAACGTGACGCTTGCGCCACGCCAGGTTCGGAAGCTGCCCAAGAAGGATGCTGAGGCGCTTGCGATGCAGACGCTGACGCGGGTCAAGATCCCGGAGCAGGCCCGTAAATATCCCGGCCAGCTGTCGGGAGGTCAGCAGCAGAGGGTCGCCATCGCCCGAGCCCTGGCTATGCAGCCCAAGGTGATGCTGTTCGACGAGCCGACGTCGGCCCTCGACCCGGAGATGATCAAAGAGGTCCTCGACGTCATGGTCGAGCTGGGCCGGGGTGGGATGACCATGATCGTCGTGACCCACGAGATGGGCTTTGCCCGGGCGGTGGCCAACCGGGTGGTGTTCATGGCTGAAGGTGAGATCGTCGAGGTGGGCACTCCGGAGCATTTCTTCACGGACCCTCAAGAGGTGCGAACCAAGCTGTTCTTGAGTCAGATTCTGTAGGCCGGCTGCGCCGGCCGTTGTGGGTGGTACGTGGTAGGTGGTAGGTCTACGACCCACGTCTTATTACCGTCTTTGAGCGTGACTCGCAATTCCCGAATGCTCATCGTCTTGATCGGTGGCGCCCTCACCGGGGTCGTCGCCTTCGCCATCTGGAGTCTGAGCACGGGTGCGGCGACCACGCCGACGACGTTGGCGGCGGTGGTGGACCCCTCGACCACGACCCTCCCGACTGTCACCACGATCCCGTCCACCTCGACCTTGCCGCCGGCGACCACGACCACTCCGACCACACCAACGACCGTCCCGGAAAAGGGATATCTGCTGATCCAGGGCACCGGTGACGTGGCCACCGACCCCGAGTACATCCCGGCCCTCGCCGCCGAAGGCTGGGATCACGCCTGGTCGGGGCTGAACGGTCTGTTCCTCGAAGACGATCTCACGGTGATCAATCTCGAGTGCGTCCCATCCGACCTGGGCGGTCCCCTGGACAAGGCGTTTGTCTTCCGCTGCCCGACCGAAAGCCTTCCCTCGATGAAGGCCAACGGCATCGACGTCGGCAACCTGGGCAACAACCATTCGGGCGACTTCGGCAAGGAAGCCCTTGTCGACGGTCGTGATCAGTTGCTCGCCGCCGGAATCGGGGCTGTTGGCGCCGGGCGGAACGCCGACGAGGCCGGGCAGCCGGCATTGTTCGATATCGACGGATGGAAAGTGGCTGTGGTCGGCTTTGGAGGAGTCGCCCCCGATGACGGCTGGTACGCCACCGACGACACCCCCGGGATGCGAAACGGAGACGACACTCCCTCGATGGTCGAGGCGGTGGCCGCTGCCGAGGAAGTGGCGGATCTCGTCGTGGCCACCGTCCATTGGGGGATGGAGCTCGACACGACGCCCCGTCAGGACGACATCGGGCGTGCCCACGCCATGGTCGAGGCTGGAGCCGACATCATCTTCGGTCACCACCCCCATCGGATGCAGCCGCTCGAGATGGTCGGCAACGCCGCCGTCTTCTGGTCGCTGGGCAACTTCGTATGGCCCCACAACTCCGTTCCTAGTGCGACGACCGCCGTCGCCAGGGCCGTGGTGGCGCCGGACGGAGCCATCGATTCCTGTTTGATCCCCGCATACATCGAGACGCACGGGCATCCTGTGCTCACCGGTGAGGCCGAGTGCGCTCCGCCGGCATAGGAGGATGACTCCGTGAACGAGAGAGCGGGTCGAGTGATCATGATCGTCGCCGCCGGATTCGTCCTCGGTCTGGCGGTGTATTTCGTGACTCGCGGCGACGACCCGTCGAGGACCTCGGTGACCGGTCTTTCTGCCTTTCCGACCAGCACAGCTGCAGCTGCCACCGGCTCGGAACCCATCCAGCCGGCGACGACTCTGCCCCCGACCACCACCACGTCGCCTCCCCAAGATCGGGAGCCGGGGACTGTCCCCGGGTCCACCGTGGGACGACCGTGGGGGACAACGGTTGGCATGACCATGTTCCGGGGCAACCCCACTCGCACCTTCTACGGGTCGGGCCCGGTGCCCGCCAATCCAACAGTGGCCTGGCGATATCCCGACGAGCAGATGTGCAGCCCCTCCTCGGAGGGTGGTGTATCCAGGATCTGGTGCGGGATGGGCTGGACCGGCCAGCCCTCGGTGTGGGAGCGCCCCGACGGCGTGACAGAGCTGATCTTCGGCGCCTACGACTCGGCCGTCCATTTCGTGGATGCCGCGACCGGTCAAGACCTTCGACCGGAGTTCCAGACCGGCGACATCATCAAGGGGTCGGTCAGTCTCGACCCGGACGGGTTCCCGCTCCTGTACTTCGGCTCACGGGACAACCAATTGCGGATCCTGGCTCTCGACCGGGAGGAGCCGACCGTGCTCTGGTCGATGGACGCCAACGAGGTGAACGGGATCTGGAACGACGATTGGGACTCGAACCCGGCAATCGTCGATGACATCATGTACGAGGGCGGTGAGAACGGCTGGTTCTTCGCTATCCAGCTCAATCGGGCTTACGACGCGGAGGGCATGGTCGTGGTCGACCCAGTCAAGCTGGTCCAAATGCCTGGTTACGACGAGGCGCTCCTCGCCAACTCGGGCCGCAATGTCTCCATCGAGACATCAGTCCTGGTCTTCGACGAGAGGGTCTACTTCTCCAACTCCGGCGGCCGGATCGTGGGGCTGGACGTTTCTGACGTCCGCAACGGGAACGCGCCCATCGTGTTCGACTACTACGCGGGTGGCGACATCGACGCGACGATGGTCGCCGACGCCGAAGGGATGATCTACGTATCGATCGAGCACGAGCCTTCCCAGATGAGCGCGGCCGAGATCGAGCGGAACCTCGCCGTCGGCCAACTGATCAAGCTCAACCCCTACTCCGACGGCGACCCCAGGGTGTGGGGTCTCGACCTCACCGCCGGGTCATCGGATGCCGGCTCCTGGTCGACCCCGGCGGTGCGCAGCGGCGTGGTCTATGTCAATACCCACCAGGGGTCGTTGATCGCGGTCGATGCCGCCGACGGGACGCTGCTCTGGGATGACGAGGTCGGCTTCCATTCCTGGTCCTCTCCGGCCATCGTCGATGACACCCTTGTAACTGCCACCTGCCTCGGTGACTTGCGGGCCTACTCCTTGGCCGATCCCCGCGCCCCCGTCATGAACTGGTCGTTGAGCCTCGGTGAGTCCTGTCTCGAAGCCACCCCGGTGGTCTGGAAAGACTCGATCTATCTCGGCTCCCGTGACGGCTTCATGCGGGCGCTGCGGTAGGAAACCCTTCCTTCTCGCGCATCGATCTCGGCGCATAGACCGAGATCGATGCGCGAAAACGGGTTGGATCAAGCAGCGTGGGCCCGGGCCAGCCTCCACAGGGCGAGGGCGCCGAGAAGCAGGCCGAAGTCGCGCAGGGCGATGTCCCAGAAGCCACCGGCCAGGATCAGGGTGATGATGATCAGCCCGAGCCAGGCGGCGACCACGGGAGCGAAGATCTTGGGTCGGAGCCAGACCCCGATTCCGGCGACTATCTCGATGACGCCGACGATCCCCATGATCACCGACCCATTGACCGCGTCGGTGACGAAAGTGGGGAGGAACTCGACCCAATCGGTCATGACATTGAAGAACTTGTCCAGCCCGAAGAGGATCGGCGCCACGGTGTATCCGAGGTGGAGGATCTGATAGGCGCGTTTCGACTCGGCGACCAGAGTCGTCTGGGGAGCATCGGTGCTGGTGGTTGTGGTCATTTTCCGGACCTCCTTCTAAATATGGTCAAAGTAAGTTTTACATCACGAGAATCTAGTGTCAACTGCATCGCGTTTTAGAGTTAGGCGATGGACAATCTGGATGCCGATCTCGCCGCCGTCGGATCACTGAGCGATCCGACCCGCCGTCGGCTCTACGTCTTCGTCACGAGGTCCACGGCGCCTGTTGGCCGGGACGAGGCGGCCGACGCGCTCGGGATTCCCCGTCAGACCGCGGCGTACCACCTGGATCGGCTGGCCGAGGAGGGTCTTGTCGACGTCGAGTTTCTCCGACGCAGCGGAAAGTCGGGTCCCGGCGCCGGGCGCCCGGCGAAGCTCTACAAGAGAACGGACCGTGATCACGAGGTGTCCTTGCCTCCGCGCCGGTACGGGCTGGCCGCTCGCATCCTCCTCGAGGTCGTCTCGACCGGAGCGATCAAGCGAAAGGATCTTGCTGCAGCAGCCCACCGGATCGGCACCGAGCTTGCGGAGGAGGGTCTGGATCACGCGCTGCGTCAGACCGGTTATGACCCGGTCATCGAGGAGGGGGAGATCCGATTCCGCAACTGCCCCTTCCACCTCCTCAAGACCCAGGACCAGCGCACCGTGTGCAACCTGAACCTTGGCCTCGTTGAAGGGATGCTCGAGGGCTCCGGCGATGGGCGCAAGGCCTATCTCGAGCCATCTGAGACGTACTGCTGCGTCAGGGTCCGGCCCGAAGCCTGAGCGGGACCCTCTCAGTCTCGCGGCTTCTCGCCGATCAGCCGGTGAGCCGTGATGAGGTCTTCGACCAGGGAGGCACGCAGACGCTCACGATCGTCGGGCTCGGTGGCACGGAGTACTGCCGAGGGGTGAATCGTCGCCACCACGGTGTAGACGCCCCAGGTCTGAGCCTTGCCACGGTCCTTGGTGACCCGGAACGATCGGCCCAGCAGTGCCTGGGAGGCAATTGCTCCGAGACACACCAACACCTGCGGCCCGACCATCGCCAGCTCCGCCTCCAACCACGGAAGACACGCTCGCACGTGTCTCGTCGCCGGCGTCTGATGAAGACGTCTCTTCCCCTTCGGCTTCCATCTGAAGTGCTTGACCACGTTGGTCAGGTACACATCCTCGGACCGGATCCCGGCTTCCTCCAGCGCGTCTGCGAGAACCGAGCCGGCCGGGCCGACGAAAGGCTCACCCTCCTGGTCCTCGGCATCTCCGGGTTGCTCACCGATCAGCATCAGAGGAGCCGACTTCGGCCCGATGCCAAACACCACCTGTGTGGCTTCCCGGTAGAGCTCGCACGCTGTGCATGTCTCTGCGGCTCTAGCCAACTCCTCGAGGGAGGTCCCCTCGGACACCATGTCGAGGGCGGGGTTGGGTTCGCTCGGCGTGGCCACACCGATCCCTACCCGGGCCGGCTCAGCCGATAACGCCTGCCCATTCCTGGAAGACCGCGACGGACATCGTGTTCACCACCGAGGAGGGAGCGATACCGGCGCGCTGCATGGTTGCCACCGAGTTGGCGACGTTGCCCATCTCGCCGATCCGATGTGCGTCCGAGTTGGCAGCGAGGACCGCACCTCCGGCGACGGCGAGAGCGGCATGCTCGGCGGAGAGGTCGAGCCGATCCCGATGCCCGTTGACTTCCAGGGCCACACGGTTCTCCACGGCGGCAGCGATGACAGCGTCGATGTCGAGGTCGATCGCAGGCCGGTTTCCGATCCGACGGCCGGTGGGATGGCCCAGGACCCGCACGGCGGGGTGGCTGAGGGCCTTCAAGACCCGCGCCGTCTGCTCGAATCGATCGAGGTCGAAATTCGAATGCACACCTGCGACGGCAAAGTCGAGCCGGCCCAGTGTCTCATCGTCGACGTCGAGGCTGCCGTCCCGATCGATGTTCAACTCAGCTCCTTGGAGCACGAGCAAGTCGGGGAATCGGGCTCTCGTCTCCCCGATGAGCATGCGCTGATGCTCCAGGCCGGCACTGTCGAGCCCTCCGAACCGCAGCCCAATCGTGTGGTCGGTGATCAAGATGTACTCGTACCCGCGATCCGTCGCCTCAGTCGCGATCTCGAAGAGGCTCATGCGCCCGTCGGGGGAAAGGTCGGTGTGTAGATGGAGGTCTCCCTTGATCTGGCCGTTGCGCACGACACTCCGGGCAATCTCGGGATCGAGGGCACGTGCGGCCGGCGGAACCCAAAGACGACCATTTCGCTCGTAGATCTCGGATTCGGTCAGCCTTTCCGCATCGATGCCGGCGAGAAGCGGACCGGCGTGGCGATCGGGTCCGGTCACCTCGAGCAACTTCCCTCCGACCTCGGATTGCGGGACCAGGTGAACGTCGACCTTCGCGCCTTCGTGGGTTTGGAGCACGATCTCCCCCGCGGGCCCGTCACCGACAAAGCGGGCAACCGCGGTGCCTTCGAGAAACTCGTGTCCGACGTCGACATCGTCGATCCCGGCGACCAGATCGACGATCTCGACCCACTCTTCTCCGCGTCGAACGGCTCCGGCCACATGCACGGTTCCACCAAGGTGACGGTTCAGATGCATGCCGAGGGCGTCGGCCAGCACGTAGGCCTGAAATGACGGTATCGATGCCATCGAAGGCGCCAGTCGGAGCGTCGCCGCCCATCGCTGTGCAGTCGCGGGACCGACGCCTCTCAATGCTTCGACGCCTCCCGCCTCGATGGCGCTGATCAACTCGACACTGGTGTCGACCCCGAGCTCGCCCTTGAGGGCGCGCAGGATTGCCGGGGTCATTCGTGGCAGACGTCTGATCCTGGCCGACTCGGCGGGGTAGAGCTGCGCGAGCCGTTCCAGGAGGTCGAGCTCCCCACTTTCCCGGAACTCCTCGATGAGCCTGAGCACACCAGGCCCTATTCCGGGGACAGACAGTGCCTTCTCCGATGGGTCGGACAGATCGGGGGCCAGGTCATCCAGGGACCACACCGCCCGGCGATAGGCCTTGGCACGGAACGAGCGGCGTCGCTCGTCCGCGCGGACCAGGTCGGACAGGCGCCACAAGGCCTCGCCGAAGGCCTGGCGTGGAGTGCTCGAGGCCGGTGAGCGCCGGGTTTTGCGGTGTTCAGGCACGGGTAATCAACAGATACAACCCAGCCATGGAGGACCTATGAGCAAGTTTGTGCGCTTTGTCGGGATCGGAGCAGCGGCCGCAGCCGCCATGTACCTTCTCGACCCAGATCGTGGGCGTTCGCGCCGGGCGAAGTTGTCCGACCAGACCGCCGCGCTGGCGCGCAAGGCCGAGGAGAAGGGTCGCGCCCAAGCGGAGTACCAGAAGGGCGTAGTACAGGGTCTTGCCCACGATCTGACCGAGTCGTTCCGTCCCGAGCGCGAGTTCGACGACGAGACGCTCGACCAGAAGGTGAAGAGTGAGGCGATCGGCCGATGGGATGGACCGAAGAACGACGTCGAAATCGATGTGGAGAACGGAGTGGTCACGCTCAAAGGGAACGTCGACACCGAGAATGTGGATGACCTGATCAGATTGGTCAAGGGTGTCCCCGGTGTGGCCTCGGTCAACGATCAGTTGAGCATCCCTCAGCGCAGCTAGCCGGCCATGTTGCAGGCGGACCCTCCGGGGGCCGCCTGGTTAGGGGCCCGAGATCGAGGGGTCTCATCAGAGCCCTTCGATCTTGGGCCGTATCTCATCCCGCCAGAAATCGATGAAGCCGTCCAGGGGGTCGCCGATCTGGTGGAGATAGATGTGGTCGATCCCCATTTCCGCCGCTTTCTGGATCGACTCGATGATCGGTCCGGCGTCCGGGCCGCAGGGAAGCGCTTCTTCGATGTCGGAGCGGTTCACCATCTGAACGGCCTGCTCCATGTGATCAACCGTGCGCAGGTCTTGCGCCAGCTGGCCGGTCAGGGCTGTATTCGGCCAGACCCGATACGCCCTGTCCCCCGCTGTCTCCTTGTCGGGATCCCAGCAGAGGGAGAGCTGGCTCCACACCGGGCCCTTCCCGCCCTGCCCGCGATACTTCTCGATGACCTCTTCTTCGAGACCGGTGATCCAGAGCCCGTCTCCGATGCGTGCCGCCAGCTCCACCGCCTCGTCCCCAAACGCCGAGATCACGATTGGGGGCAGCCCGTCAGGAAGATCGAAGATGCGTGCATCCTCCACCGTGTAGTGACGCCCGCGGTGGGTGTAGCTCTCCCCTTTCCACAGACCCCGGATGATCTCGACAGCCTCCTCCAGCATCTCGAGACGAACGTCGGCCGGTGGCCATGGATCTCCGAGCACGTGCTCGTTGAGAGCTTCACCGGTGCCCACTCCCCAGGTGAACCGGCCCTCCAAGAGACATGCAGCGGACGCTGCGGCATGGGCGCTGATCGCGGGATGCATGCGAACGGTGGGGCAGGTCACTCCGACGCCGACTTCCAACTCCGACGTTGCTTGCGACAGGGCGCCGAGAACTGACCAGACAAACGGGCTGTGCCCCTGTTCGCTGATCCACGGGTGGAAATGATCCGAGACCGACACGAAATCGAATCCCGCCTCTTCGGCCGCGACCGCGATTTCGACCAGCTTGCTCGGTGAGTGCTCCTCGCTAGAGAGGGTCAGACCATGCTCGACCATGGACATATTTACCCCCGGCCCCGGACGCGAAAACCCGGCCCGCGTCTGTTTTTGAGGGTGTCGCAAACGGGTAATGAAGCGACTTCATCTTCTATCGAAAACGGCACATTCAGATCATGTTCGACACTGTTCATCGCCAGGCCCGGGATCAGAAAGGCCCTCGGGTCGGCATCGTCTCTACGTTCCCACCCACACGGTGCGGTATCGCCAGATTCTCTTCGGCTCTTGTGTCGTCACTCGGCGAGGTTGCCCCCGACATGGACATCGACTTGGTGCGTCTCATCGAAGGACGCCCACCAACCTCCGCCCTCGGACAGGTTGGGATGGAGATCGATCCGAACAGCCCGGTCAGCATCCGGGCCGCGGCCCGTCATCTAGACCGTTGCGATGTGGTCATTCTCCAGCACGAGTACGGGATCTTTGGCGACAACGACGGGGAGGCGGTCCTGGAGCTGGTCGATTCCATCGACAGACCGCTGATCACGGTGGCCCACACCGTGGTCAGCTCTCCGAGCGATCGTCAGCGCGAGATCATGGAACGGCTCCATGACACCTCTCGACTGGTGGTGCTGTCCGAGGCGGCCCGTTCCGCCTTGGTCGCTTCGCACTCGATCCCCAGAAGCGAAGTCGTAGTGATACCCCATGGTTCGCGGTGGTCGGCGTCACCGCCGCCCGAAGCCCCTGCCCGGCGTCTGATCACTTGGGGACTCTTCGGGCCCGGCAAAGGACTGGAGCGATCCCTGGAGGCGATGGTCGAGCTCCGCGAGCTCGAGCCGAGACCCCACTACACAATCGTCGGCCGGATTCATCCCGTGGTCGCCCGGAATCAGGGCGTGGCATACAGACGACGCATCGAGAGCATGGTGGGAGACCTCGGACTTGAAGACATGGTCGAATTCGTCAACCGCTACGTCGCCGACGACGAGCTGTTCGAGATGGTACGGAAGGCACATGTCGTGGTGGTCCCGTACGACAACACAGACCAGGTGACCTCTGGTGTCGTCACCGACGCCATCGCCGCCGGCAGGCCGGTGGTTGCCACCCGCTTCCCCCATGCAGAGGAGCTCGTCGAACCGGGGCCTGGTCTCGTCGTCGCGCACGACAGCGCAGCTCTAGCCGACGGGGTGAGGATGCTGGTGGAGTCACCCGAGATCTTCGACCATGCTGCAAGATCGGCTGCAGCCAAGAGCCCCGATCTCTCGTGGACCTCGGGCGCCGTTCGCTACGCCGACTTCATTCGAAGTCTCGTCCCTGATCAGGTGACCATTTCTCGCTGATCCCTAGAAAAGCAGCCCAAGTGGGCGAGAATGATGGTCGTAGATGATCGACTTGGACCGAAGCGAGCAGACGCTGCGTCCCGATCCGCGGCGGCTCGTGGCCCGGCCTTTCCTGCCGGGGGCCGCCGCTTTCGGTGGCGACAATCGAAGACTCGAGCTGATCGTCGATCGAGTCCTCGACCTGGCCCCTGAGGTCCAGAGTCGACTGCTCTCCGACACGCTGAACCGGTCTGTTGGTCGTCATCGAGACATCAGGTCCGCCTGGCTCCAGCATTTCGGCATGGCGCGCGAGCGGGTGCCACATATCGACAAGGTGTCCGATCCAAACCTCCGGCTCCTGATCGGTGCCTTCCTCACGCTCGCCTATGCGTACGAGGGCGCCGCGCTCACCAACCCTTCGATCGTCCCCGTCGGCGAAGCCAACAGGGGGACGCAGCCTTTCGTGATGAGTGCGCGCGCCATCGGCGAAGGCCACATCTCCTCGGTCGCCTTGTTCACCGGAACCGCGGGACAGGGCGGAAGTCTTGTCTTCGATGCCCGGGCTCCCTTTGCCGACAACGGTGAGCGCAAGGAGCCCCTGTACCAGCGTCTCTCCTTCACGCTCAAGCTGGCAGAACTGGGCTTCGCCAATGAGGTTTCGGAGCGAATCCTGTCGGTCTTGCCCGAGGAGTTCACACCGGCGGACCTCTACGGCGCGTTGCCCACGGCCGAGGACATCGATCTCGATCCGATCCTCCTTGCTGACACGATCAGGATGGTCCACTGGCTGTCGGCGTCGAGCTATGAGGTGATCTTCGATTCCGAGTTGCCCGTATCGGAGCATCTGATCTCGCCGGCAGCTCCCGCCGAGAGCAACGGGATGGAGGACGCCAGGTTCGTGCGCTTCGTCGACGACGACGGTGAGGTCACCTACTACGCCACCTACACCGCCTACGACGGGATGCGGATCCTGCCTCAGATGATCAAGACCAAAGACTTCCATCACTTCCGGATGACGACGATGAGCGGGCCCACGGCGTATCACAAGGGGCTCGCACTGTTCCCGAGGAGGATCAAAGGTGAGTTCGCCGCGGTCTCCCGGCACGACCAGGAGACGACCTTCGTCATGCGAAGCGACAACATCCGCCACTGGGGCAATGCCGAGGCGGTGCTCGTCCCCGAGCAGAGCTGGGAGGCGATCCAGACCGGGAATTGTGGTTCACCACTCGAGACCGAGGCGGGATGGCTTCTCATCACCCATGGCGTGGGACCGATGCGACGCTATGTCCTCGGCGCGGTCCTGCTCGATCTCGACGAGCCGACCAAGGTCTTGGGTCGGCTCACCTCCCCGCTTCTCGAGCCGCTGGACGAGGAGTCCTCCGGGTACGTCCCCGACGTCGTCTACTCATGCGGGAGCATGATCCACGACGGTCATCTGATCCTGCCTTACGGCTATGCCGACTACGGGATCAGGGTGGCGACTGTGCCTGTCGAGCAGGTCCTCGCACAGATGTCGTAGCCGACAGTCGTCGGTACACATCCGAGTAGGCGGCGGCCATGACAGAGTCGGTGAACCGGGCTTCGGCAATGGTTCGGCAGACGGCGCGTTCCAGTCCGCCCACGCGCTCGACAGAGCTAGCCGCTGCCCCGACATCCTCCACCAGGAACCCGGAGACGCCATCATCGATGATCTCGGGGAGCGCACCCATTCGCCAGGCGATGACCGGTGTGCCGGCGGCGAGACTCTCCACTGCGACCAGCCCGAAAGGCTCGTGCCAGCGAAGCGGCATCACCATCGCATGCGCCCCGCCGAGGAGCCGCCACAGGTCGCCCCGGTCTAGTGGCCCCAGGTACTCGACCTCTCCCGAGCACGCCGCCAACACCCTCGTCTCGAAGAAATCACGGTGCCGATCCTCGACGATGCCGGCCAGACGGAGCGGGAGTCCGGCGGAACGCGCCGTCTCGATGGCGAGGTCGGGGGCCTTTTCGGGAGCCATCCGGCCCGCAAACACGAGATACCCGCCGTCGCCATCCCCGACCGGCACCTCACTCATTCGTATGCCGTTGGGGATGGTGGCGACATAGTTGAGCTCGGGCAGGAACGCCCGTTCGCTCTGGCTGAGCGACACAAAGGGCATCTCGGAATATTGCAACAGCAATGGATGGGTGGCCTGATCCCAGGCGACGCCGTGCAAGGTCGTGACGATCGAGGTGGCGATCAGACGGCTGAACACCAGTGCGTGGACGTGAAGATGGGAGTGGATGACATCGAACGCCCCACTCCGGGAGGCTTCCATCGCCACCGAGAGATGGCGCTCCTCTTCGAGACGGGAGTCCGCCCCGCTGGAGTCGAGCGAGGCATTCACCGTCTCGATCAATCGGGCCGCTGTTTCCGACCCGGCCGCGGCGAACAGGGTGACGTCGTGGCCCATTGCCACGAGTTGCTCCGTGAGATCGTGGGCCACCCTCTCCCAGGGCCCGTAGCCGGACGGCGGGTAGGGATGGCTGATCGGGGCGATCATCCCGATGCGAAGGCTCACCGGTTTCCCGATGGTCAAGTCTCGTCTGCGATGACGCGGTTGACCGTGGACTCGGGTCTGCCCAGCCAGGTTCCCTTCCGGGATCGTGCCCAGGCGTCGGCCAGGGCGCCATTGTGGAAGCTGTCAGGGATGATCGGGTGCAGATACGAGCTGCGGCACACCTCGCGAGTATTGCCGAGTCTCTCGGCAGTGGCGTCGATGGCACGGAGCAGTAGGGCATTTTCGTCGCCCTCATCGGGCCAGGTCATGAGCTCTTCGGCCACCGCGGTGCTGGCTCCCCACGTGCGAAAGTCTTTGGCGGTGAACGGCCCGCTCATCGTCTCGGCGAGATATCTGTTGACATCCGTGGAAGTGATAGCGGCGACTCCGTCGGGCGTCTCATAACCGAAGAGGGTCTGGCCACCGAGCTCCTGGCATCGCGATATCAGACCGGCTAGACGCCGGTCCTGGAACACGAGCTGGTGGTCTGCCCCACCTTTGCCCGCGAAGTCGAAGTGGACATGAAGGCCGTCCACCTCGACATGCTCACAGGTGATCGTCGTGAGCCCGTATGCATCGTTCTCGTCGGCGTACTTCCGGTTCCCGACCCGGATCAAGGTCCGATCCATAACGGCGACGGCGAGGGCGGTCACCTTCAACCGGGAGAGACCCTTCCGCGAGAGCTCCGAGTCGGTACGTCTCCGCAATTGCGTCAGCCGTCGTCCGAACTCACCCATTCGGTCGAACTTCACCTCGTCACGGGTTTCCTCCCAAACCGGGTGGTAGATGTATTGCTTGCGGCCGGCTTTGTCGTAGCCGGTGGCCAGGATGTGACCCGATCTATCGGGCGAGATCCAGACGTCGGTCCAGGCCGGCGGGATCACCAGCGAGTCGATCCATTTCCGGACCGAGCCGTTGATCGTGTTCCCCTTGGAGTCTGAGTACGAGAAGCCGCGACCGCGCCGGATCCTTCGAATTCCAGGGCTCTCGTCGGTGACGTAGTTGAGCCCGGCGTCGGAGGCGAGTGACATCGATTCGATGGAGATCATGGCCGCCCGATATTTCCCCAAGCGGGGCGGGTCCAAACCGGGGTCTACGTCTCGACAGGTGTCACGTCATGAGACGCGGGCGAGGGCGCTGACCTCCACGAGACAGTCGGGACGGGCGAGACCCGAGACCTGGATCACGGATACCGCAGTTGGTTGATTCCCCCACACCTCCTGTGCCGAGGCGAAGGCGGTGTTCGCATCCGCCGGCGCAACGAGGTAGACGGTCAGCTGAGCCACGTCCTCCTGGGTGGCACCGGCTTCGTTCAGCATTGCAATCACGTTGCGCATTGCCTGAGCGGATTGGGCGCCTACTTCATCGCCGACGACTTTTCCTTCCTGGTCGATTCCGTTCTGGCCGCCCACCACGAGAAGGGAACCGCCTTCTGGTCTCCTCCGGTCATGCTGGCCAAGACTGGGGCGCCGCGCCACCGATTTCCCCAGTAGGAACGGTCTCAAACCGGGACACGCACGGTTAGGGAAGCTCAAGCGCCGGGTAACTGTCGCCGACCCGGACAGGAGCAGACATCCCAGACACCACTGAGCCAACTACGACCACCATTCCCCCTGACGCGCCCGAGTCCCTGGCGGAACGCATCTTCCGCATCTCCGCTTTCACCTTTATCTTCGGCGTGTTGCTGCTGGCAGGAGCGAGCCTGCTCGGTGTGCGCAGCGGGACCGTGGCCGCGGAGGGCAGCGGCTATTCCGTCGAGGTGCTGCGGGCCCAGGTCACCCGGCCGGGCCTGGCAACGCCGTTTGCTGTCGAGATCTCGTCCACGGACGGCTCACCTCTGCCGGCAACCGTCACATTGCGGCTGGCTACCGTCGTATTTGGCCATTTTCGATTTCAACGGCCTGGAACCGACGCCCTCGGCATCGTTCAGCACCGATCAGTGGACTTGGTGGGAATTCGAGGTCCCGCCTGATCAGCCCACGCTCCGCGTTGCTTTGGATGCCCGTCTCGAGCCATCGGTGCAATGGGCCAGGTCCGGGTCGGCAGCGCTCGAGGTCGACGGCGAGAGCCTGGTTTCGGTGGATTTCATCACCTGGGTCATGCCCTGAGGAGGTAAGCATGGAGATATTGCTGCGTGCGACCGTCGTGTATTGGTTTCTCTGGCTGGTGGTTCGAGGCACCGGTAAGCGATCTCTCTCCGAGTTGACCCCACTCGACCTGCTCCTCGTGGTCGTCATCGGTGACATGGTTCAACAAGGGGTGACTCAGGAGGACATGTCGGTCACCGGCGCCATCATCGTGGTGTCGGTATTCGTGGGCTGGACAGTCCTCGCCGACCTCTGGGAGCGGCGGTCGGGGGCGGCGAGACGGCTTCTCGTCGGTGATCCGGTAATCGTGGTCCGGTCGGGGAAGCCATTGCAGGACCGTTTGAAACGAGAACGCATGACCCTCGACGAACTGAAAGAGGCGGCTCGTTTGGATGGTTATGGCGACCTCGCCGATATCGAGTACGCCGTTCTGGAGACCGATGGGAAGCTCAGCTTCGTCCCGGCACAGTCCAAATAGAACCCAAATAGAACAGAATGAAGGCGGGCCCTTGCGGGCCCGCCGTTTGGTTTTGTTGCTTTTCTAGAAGACTCAGGTGGTTTCTAGAAGATATAGATCAGAAGGGCGATGATCAGCAATACACCGACGATCGTCCAAATGATTCCGCTTCGTCCCAAGACAGCCTCCTTTGTGTCGGGGCCACTTACCCCCTTGATGACGCGGCGAAACGCATCCATCTGTCCCGGTTGAGAGGTTCCCGGTGTGGGTAAAAGTGGCGCCCATGCCGACCGATCCCGCGATAATCGCCGCCGAACTGACCAAACGCTTCGAAGAAGAGGCCGGGGTCTTCGACCTCGATCTTCGGGTCGACCGCGGGCGGATCGTGGCCCTGATTGGCCCGAGCGGGTCCGGGAAGACGACCAGCGTGCGCTTGATGACCGGTCTGCTCGCACCCGACTCCGGAACGATCTCTGTTCTGGGCCAGGACCCGACCAGATTCACGCCGGAGACCAGGTCACATATCGGCTACATGGCCCAGGACTCCGTGTTCTTCCCCGACCTGACTCTACGGGAGAATCTCAATTTCGCAGCCTCGCTGTTCGGAGTCCCGCTCCGTCGGAAGCGTCGTGTGAATGAGATGGTGGAACTACTCGACCTCGGGGACGCCATCGATCGACTGCTTCGCGATGTCTCCGGCGGTGAGAAGCGAAGATTGTCACTGGCGGCGATCGCTGATCCACCGCCCCGAGCTGCTGTTCCTCGACGAGCCGACCGCGGGTATCGACCCAATCTTGCGGACGAAGTTCTGGGACCACTTCGAGCACCTCTCTGAGCAGGGGTCGACTCTGATGGTCACCACCCAGTACGTGGGCGAAGCGGCATATTGCGATCTGGTCGGTGTGCTCGCCAAGGGGCGGGTGCTGGCCCTGGATACTCCGGAAGCGCTACGCCGGCGTGCATATGGGGGCGATTTGGTTCGATGTGGTCCTCGCTGCCCCACCGGCGCGTGACGACCTGGTAGCCCTCACCCAAGTCGAAGGCATCAGCAAGGTGACCTGGCTCGACGATCACAGCGTTCGTCTGGTCGTTGCAGATGCCGGAGAGGTGTCTTCCACCCTTGCCGACTGGGCGAGCCAGCGGGGTCTCGACCTGGAGCGATCGGAGTCCTACCTACCGCCATTCGACGACGTGTTCGTGGAGTTGGTCGAACGCGGCTCAGGAGCGGGTCGATCGAGAGCGATCCGGACGACGAAGACGACGAAATGGCCCTGGCGGGCTGATTGATGGCATGAGATCACTGACCCGGAGCCTCGCCTTTCTTCGGAAAGAGCTGGTTTCCGTCTGGCGACAGCCACGGTTGATCGCCACGCTGGTACTTGGGCCTTTTCTGATCCTCTTTCTCTTTGGTCTCGGCTATCAGGAGATGCCCGAGCCTTTCAGAACCGTCGTAGTGGCCGAGCAGAGCGGATCGGCCATTGGTGTCGACGCCACCGAGCTGGACGAGGCGTTTGGCGAGGGCATTGATCTCGTCGAGGTCACCGATGATCTCGACGCGGCTCGTCAGAGCCTCGTGGCGGGGGAGATCGATCTCGTGCTCGTAGCTCCCGAGGATGGGCTCGAGGCGCTGGAGCGTGGGGAGCAGGCCACGTTTTCCATCCTCCATTCCGAGATCGATCCGGTGATAACGGGGAGCATCGACCTGATCGCCCGTCTCTCAGTGGATGAGATCAATCAGGAGGTGCTCACCGGCATCGTGGAACAGGCGCGTGCCGAATTGAGCCAGACCGATGGCCCGTTGGCCGACGCCCTGGCAGACGTCCCGGACATCGATCCCGGTCTGTTGGTCAGCCCGTTCACGGTGGAGACCAGTCCCGTGACCGAGCCTCCGCCCTCCCAAGCGGCGTACTACGCACCGGGAGTGCTGATCCTCCTCGTACAGCACCTCGCCTTGACCTTCGCCGCCCTGTCCCTGGTGCGTGAGCGCCAGTTGGGAATGACCGACATGTTCCGGGTTTCGCCCTTGACAGTCAGGGAGGCGATGTCGGGCAAGTATCTGTCATTCCTCGTCCTCGGGTTGGCCCTCGCCACCGGCCTCGCCCTAACGATGCCGCTGCTGGGGATCGAGGTTCAGGGTCCCCTCTGGTCTTTTGCGCTCACCGTCGCCCTGGTGATCTTCGCCTCACTGGGTCTCGGTTTCGCCCTGTCGGGCTTGGCCAAGAGCGACAGTCAGGCCGTTCAGTATTCGATGGTGGTGCTGCTCGTGTCGATCTTCTTCACAGGCTTCGTCCTACCACTGGATCAGCTGACAGTCCCGGTCCGCTGGGTCTCGTATCTCGTGCCGGGGACCTACGGGATCGGCGGGCTGCAGGACGTGATCTTTCGTGGACAACCGGCTCGTCCAGCCGCTGATGGGAGCCCTCTTGATCTACGGCCTGGTGATGGTGGCCCTCGCCTGGCTCGCTGTCCGCAAAGACGTCGAGCCGGCGAGGGCGTCCTCTGTGAAGGTCAGTTAGTCATCAACTGCTCGAGGTTGGTCCGAAGCTCCTCCCACGCGGTGCGAACGTCCTCGTTGACCTCGATCTCGTCCAACTGCTGCTCGAACGTATCCAAACTCGCCTCTATCTCCTCCCGGGCGATTGCCCCGTCCTCGCGAATCGACTCCACGGAGGCAGTCAGTTCGGCATTCAGCGTGTCCCAGGCCGATCTCACCTCTTCGGCCGAGTCTGACTCCTCGATGGCATCGGACAACGCCTGGATGTCTTCCTGGACCGCGGCGACGGCGGCGAGGGCATCGGAAGCTGCGTCCGTCCCTCCGGATGTGCCGGCCAGGGTCGTGCCGGTGAGCCCTTCGGAGGTCGTGCCCCCGGTCGTGCCGGAACACGCCGCCAGGGCGAGTAGCCCGGCCAATGCGATCGATGTGGCTGCTTTTCTCATTGTTTCCTCCTATCAGAATGCGTTCGAGTTGATCCCAAACGGCCAGAGCCACCCTCGCGGGTGGCTCCGACCACGCTTCCAGGTCGACTCAGAATTGCGAGTCGACGGTGTCCTCTTCTTCAGACGCTCGCGGATCTGCTCGGCAGTCTCACCGGTCTTCTCCTTGATGCGACCGACCAACTCCTCGTAGTTGCCCTCGGCAACATCGAGATCATCGTCGGTCAGATCGCCCCATGCCTGCCGGGCCTTGCCCTTGAGCTGGTCCCAGCGGCCTTCCCACTTCATCTGTGTGGAATCCTGCATAACGCACTCCTTTTCCTGGCGTCGAAGGCATCGCGCCTTCATGTTTCGAAGTCACTTACCACTTCGCGAGAACGGCGGAAACCTCTTGGTTTCCCGATCGCCGCTACGGGAGAAGGGTTGCCATGCCAGATTCGATCCCAAGCGTCGCCATCGCCGAGTCGTGCACCGGAGGGCTTGGTCATGGCTCGAATCGTCGCCACTCCGGGAGCGGGTGATTGGTTCAAGGGCGGGTGGTTGCCTATGACAAGGAAGTGAAGTCCGATCTGCTCGGCGTCAAACCTGGCCCGGTTGTCACCTCAGCCGCAGCACAGCAGATGGCTAGATCCGTGCGTGAGCTCCTCGGAGCGGACCTCGGCATCGCCACCACCGGCGAGGCCGGCCCGGATCCTGAGGAGGATGTACCTGTCGGAACTCTGTTCGTCGGAGTGGCCGACCGGAACTCGGTTCGAGTTCATCACATCGTCCTCTCCGGGGAGCCCGATGAGATTCGCGCGTCGGCTGCCGAGTTGGCGCTGCTTCATCTGCGTCGTCGGGCGGGTCTCGACGTCAGGCTGCGTGCCGGCTAACCGTCAGGCGAGTCGATGGTCGGTCGGATCGAGAAGGCCTCACGCACCCCGGCGAGCTCGAGAAGCCGCATCACCGGGCCTTCGCCGACAACCAACCGCAGCGACCCCACCGGACTCCTCGAGGCGAGATCTCTGGGTGATCAGGACTTTGAGTCCCGCCGAGTCCATGAACTCGGTCTTGCGCAGATCCAGGAACACTTCCTTCTTGGAGAACTTGGCGAGCGCCTTTTCCAAGGTCGGGGCTGTCGCCATATCGATCTCACCCTTGACGACGACCACGTTGTGTCCGCCGATCCGGCTGGTTTCGAGATTGAACTCCGGGCCCAACTCCACCATTGCTAGCCCGCCCGCCCTTTTGGATCCGGTTTGTGTACCGGAATGGAAGGGTAAGTCACCGCCCGGTGACCTCCACTTGACTCGAAGTCTTCTCGTGCCATGCCCGCGGATGGTAATGCATCGCGGCTAGCCGATTCCGATGAGCCGGGGAGCCGTGTCTGGTTGTACCGCGGCGATGGCGAGGATGCCCCGGTCCAGATCGAATCCTCCCTGCCCGACATCGGCAAGAAGGACCTGCTCTGGGCAGACGTCGATTTGGAATGCGCCGGGGATCTGAGCCCGCTGTGGGAGAAGCTCGAGATCGAGGAACTGGTCGCCAGGATCGATCAGGACACCGATCCGACTCTGATTCACCAGAACGGCGTCCTGGAGCTCGTGGTGAAGGCGCTGCGGGTCGGGCCTCATCCCGCGCCGATGACATTGCATTGCCTGGTCGGCCCCAACTGGGTGGTGACGTTGCACCAGGGCGAGCTCGATCTGGTCGACGAGTTCAACAAGCCATTTCACGGCGATACCCGGCTCGGAGATCTGAACGGGCCGGCGTTCTCTCGATGGTGTTGGACTGGCAGATCTCTGGCTATTTCGGCGTGATCGAGAACCTGCAGACAGAGATCGACGAACTGGACGAGGAGCTTCTCACCAAGTCCCCGGACAAGAAGACTTGCTCGACCGGCTCCAGGCTCTGCGAACCCGGGTCCGTAATTGAGCTCCACGCTCGGCTCTCATCGCGATGTGCTTGGCCTGCTCAGCCACCCGCGGTCCGATGCCCTGATCGGAGCGGAAGCTGTGGAGGACTACAAGCGATTGGAGGACCGGCTTCAACAGGCCATCGACACGGTTGACACCACACGGGAGATGATCGTCGGCTCCTTCGACATCTTCATGACCCGCACCGCCCAAACCACCAATGACATCATGAAGCGTCTCACCATTGTCTCGGTTCTGCTGCTCCCGGCGGCGGTGCTGGCCGGGATCATGGGGATGAATTTCAAATGGAGATCTTCGAGTGGCCATGGATGTTCTGGGTGACGATCGGTCTGATGCTCGCAGTGGCCGGGGTGACCCTCGTCGTCGCCAAACGGCGGCGTTGGCTCTGAAGCCAGGCCTCGGAGACGCATTCGAACAGTTGGCTGCGCGGGAACCCCGCTGACTAAAATCGGGGTTCCCCCTGCACCGGGGCTACTGACCTTCCGCCCGGGCCGTGTGGCCGTGGGGAATCGGCTTCCCACCGGGAGCGGGAGGTTCCCCGGTAACCGGTTGATTTCCAAGACGGCAGCCTCCTTTACCCGAGCTCAAATCTCTGTCAAACGAGATTCTTTGGCGTTTGTCCCCGTTTCGATTCGGGTATTGATGCCTTCCCAACCCTCGTAAGGAGGCCCCTGATGAATGCTGCCCAAGTAGAGGAGTTGCTCTACCAGGCTTTGGAAACCGAACTTGGCGGAGTCCAGGTTTACGAGATGGCGATCAGCTGTGCGGTGAATGAGGATCTGCGCAAGGAGTGGGAGAAGTATCACGGCGGAGACGCGAAGACCCATGTTCAGGTCGTCGAGCAAGTCTTCGAGCAGCTAGGGCTCGACACCTCGACCGAAACCCCGGGCCGACAAGTGGTCCGCCACAAGGCTGAGTCGCTGCTCAAGGCGATGGAGATGGCGAAGCAGGCCGGCGACCCTGCGCAGCCCAACTGGTCGCTGCCGAGTGTGTGGTCGATGCCGAGACCAAGGACCATGCCAACTGGGAGCTGATCGGCAAGGTCGCCGAGAGGCGACCGGCGATAGAGAAGAAGGCGTTGACCGAGGCCTATGAAGAAGTCGGGGAACAAGAAGACATGCACCTCTACCACACGATGGGCTGGACCCGTGAGCTCTGGATCGAATCCCTCGGGATGCCCGCCGTCCTTCCCCCACCGGAAGAGGAGAAGAAGGTCGTGACTGCCATCGGTCAATCACGGGCCGAACAGTCCCGCGACGACATGCTCTAGACCGTGGCCGCAGGCGGGTCAGCTTCCGGAGACGCATCGAACATGATGCGAACCGTCGTTCCGGACGGGTTACTTCGCAGTTGGATCAGATCGGACACCTGGTGGGCAAACCAGATCCCGCGTCCCCGCTCTTCCGTGATCTTCGGTCGTCGCAGACCGATGAGCTGGTCGTCGATGAAGCCCAGATCACGTACCTCGCAGACAACCCTTCCCCCCGATTGCCAAATCCCCAGCGACCCGCTTCCCGTGTAAGTGATGCTGTTGGTCGCAATCTCGTTGACGGCCAGCACGAGATCGGGGATGCGATCCTCCTCGATGCCAAAGCGGCGGGCATCCGCAGCGAGCCTCTTTCTCATTGTGCCCAGACCTTCCTTGGTGAAGGGAACGAACTCATCGTCATCGATCAAAGCAGGCGAGAGCTGTCGCTCGGGACGCCCGTTGGCCAGGAAATTCTCATTGGCTTGCGAGGAAGCACCTTGGCCGATGAAGGGGTGAGAACCCGTTAGGTCGTCGAGCACGCTCTTCGGCAATGACGACCTGTCAAACGGGCAGCCAAGATAGAGGGTGAACTCCGACTCAGTGAACGCCCCGTTTAGAAGTTGCTCATACATCTCGCTCTCCTCGATCTCGGCCTGATCGCGGCCGGCATAGATCGGCTCCCCGAGCCCCCAAACTGTTCGCCCGACCGCCCCGTGCTGGTCGAGAAAGTCGCTCCAGACCGAGATCAGCCGACCCGGGTTCCGGCCGACCTCTTCCATTGGAGCCAGATCGATATGAGTGCGATTGCCGATGAACGCGGTGCGAAAGCCCGAGAGGGTGTCTGATTGGGCGGCGATGAGGACCGGCTCCTCACGGTCGAGTGCGGGACCCAGGAAGCCTGTCACCTGTTCCAGCAGCGATTCGCTCGACTCGTAGGGGAGCCCTTGGTGGCGAAATTGGGGGACGTCCTGAACGGTCACGGTGCACACGCTGCTGAGAGAACGCCACTCCTGCGACCGGGAGGGCCTCGATCAAAGATTAGCTTGTGGGCGAGGGCGAACCCGAGCGCAAAGGCTCGTGCCAAACGGCCGCGCCGCGTGTCAATCGACGTAATCCTCACGGGACTGCTGGGCACGAGATGCCCCGATAGCGGTCTTCACCTTCTTCTGCTCCTCCGGCGGGGGAAGGACCGCAGGCATGCCCAGCGACTCGAACCACAGCTCTCTGGCCCACCCCTGGGTGTGGTAGAGATGCTCGTCCTCTTCCTCTTCCACCTGCTCGTAGGCATCCTGCAACACCTGGGCGCGGTCGCCGGAGAGCTCCTTGGCGACCTCACCTATCAACTCCCAGTTGGCATGGTCTTTGATCTCGGCATCGACCACACATTCGGCGGCGACGAGTTGGGCGTTTGGCATGTCCCCGCCCTCGAGGGCGGTCTCCATGGCCGCGATGAGGGCCTCTCCCTTGGCCCTGACGATGGCGCGACCCGTGGTCTCAGTCGCCGGATCGAGATCCAGCTGGGAGAAGATGTCATTGACGATGCGCACATGGTTCTCGGTCTCCTCGAGATATCCCTGCCACTCGGTGCGAAGGTCATCGTTCATGGTGCATCTGATCGCTGTCTGATAGACCTTCACCCCGCCGACCTCCGTCTCGAGGGCCTGATAGAGAAGCTCGTTCACCTGTGCGTCTTTCATCGTCCGGTCTCCTGGGGTAGTCGTAATCACACGAATTACCCGTTCGCCAGTCAGGTCAAACTGCGCGGCTTGGCGAGCAAGGCGAGGAGGGCGATGTCGTCTCTTGGCCCTTTCGGCCCGAGGTCGGTCAGGAGCAGATCCAGCATCTGACTGAGAAGGCGATCGGGGTGGTTGGTCTCACATTTCGCCAGTGCCAGCTCGACACTCTCCGCTGGGTTCATCCCGGAAAAGGCATAGCCATCCGTGTACATCACGACCGTGTCACCCGGCGCCAGCCATCGCTCGACTTCGATGGGGATTACTTCGGCCATGACGCCGACCGGGGGGCAGGGTTCCCCGAGACGCTCAATGCTCCCGTCAGCCGTGACCACCATCACCGGAGGATGGCCGGCAAGGGTCACACGTAGCCTGAACCGGTCACCGTGACGTTCGAGGATCGAGTAGGCCAAGGTGCACATTTGCTCCTCCTCGAGCAATGACTCGTTGATCCTCGTGATGACCGTGACAGGATTCGGGTCGAGGGCGATGGTCGACCTCAGGGTGTATCTGGCCAGTCCGACCGCGGCCGCGGCCTCCACACCCTTCCCGGCGATGTCGCCGACCAACACCGCGGTCCGTCCATCGGCCGTTGGGAACACGTCGTAGAAGTCGCCACCGACGTGCCCCACCAGCGACAGTGGCTGGTAGCGAGCCGCTAGCTGGAAGCCCGACACCTCGGGAAGGGTCTTTGGTGTGAGGACGGTCTGCAACGTCTCTGCGATCTCCCGTTGCTGCTGATATAGGCCGGCGTTCTCCAGCGCCGCTGCGGCTCGATCCGCCACGGCTCCGAGCACGTCGACGTCCGCCATGTCGAGCTCGGGGTCGGGAAAGCTCCTGGCCAGAGCAAGAGTGCCGATCACGCGTCGACCTATCGCTATGGGAACACAGGCGATGGAATTCAGGCCCAATCCGCGCACGATCGACCAGTTCTCCGCCCGACTTCGTTTCCGCATCCTGGAGCATCTCCTCCGTGATCTTCTCGACTAGTTCAGGTTGCCGGTCTTCGCCACCCGAGCCTGCATTTGGTCGCATCGTCGACCGAGATCGGGCTGGGTGGACTCATGTGGACGAGTTTGCGGGCATCGTCACGATCCGGATGAACCATCGCCACCGGGACCAGGGCACCTTGCTCGACCAAGTGCACCGCGCACCAGGAACCCATTCGGGGGACCAGCGCATTGGCGAGTGATTGCAGGTTCTCGTCCCTGTCCAGTGTGGACCCGAGTGCTTCGTAGACGGTGTACAACAGCTCCCTGATCTCGTCACGGCGGAACTGAGACGTGATGTCCTGGAAGAAATTGATCACCAGGACGACCTCACGCGCATCGTTCTTGATCGGGCTGGCCCGGACTCGGGACCAACGCACACGTGGCGAGCCTGGCCGACGGTATCCGATGACTGCCTCGGCGACCGGGGCCCCCGCCATGACTCTCCTTCCGGGGAGGCTCTCCACTGGCAAGGGGGATCCCGATCGGTCGACCATCTCGAATCGGCCGATTATTTCCTCTGGAGGTGTCGATACCAGCTCGGCGCCGGTTCGGAAGCCGACGATTCGAGCCGCCTCGTCATTGGCATAGAGCAGACGGCCGGACCGATCTTGAACCGTGACGGCTTCGCTGGCGTGGCGAAAGAGGATATCGAGGACCCTGCGGTCCTCGGCAGTGGCCAACTCGATGAATCGATCACCGGGCACGTGCCCCCTCGGCGCCGGGCCGATCGAATAGGGGGCCCGGCGGACGGGAAGATAGCCGATGCGATGCCGACGGAGCGAAAAAGCTTGGTCACTTCTGGCGTTTCATCTGTCGTCGAAATCGGGTATGTCCTTGCGCCATGGAGTCACCGAACGGCGGGGTCTCTGGGTTGACGACCAACCCGTCCCTATGGATGGCGACTTCGGAATGGGCTGAGCACCCGGTCCTTGGCGGAGACATGTCGGTCCAGGCGGTCGTGATCGGCTCGGGCATCACAGGTCTCACCGCCGCTCGTCTTCTGAGCGAGCAAGGTATGACGGTCGCCGTCATCGAGTCCCGTCGGGTCTGCTCGGGAGTGACCGGGCTGACAACCGCCAAAGTGACCGCCCTGCAATCCACCATCTACAGCGAGCTATCCGAACGATGGGGTGATGAGATGTCGGGCGCCTACGCCGCGGCCAACCTCGAAGGGCTCGAGATGGTTCGTCGTCGAGCCCAAGACGAAAGCATCGAATGCGATCTGCGCATTGCTCCTGCCCTGACCTACACCGAGACCAGCGACGGGTTGGCGAAGATCGAGTCCGAGGTGGACGCGGCCCGACGTGCCGGCCTCGACGTGTCGTTCACGGCAGAATCAGATCTCCCGTTTGAGATCGCCGGGGCGGCCCGTCTCGAAGATCAAGCGCAGTTCCATCCTCGCAATTACTGCCTGGGCCTCGTGCGCGGGATCCTGGCGGACGGTGGCGCTGTGTTCGAGGAAACCCGGGCTGTGGATATCGATGCCACTGCGGGGGCGGTGGCCACCAATCGTGGGACCGATCTCGGCCGAGATGATCGTTGTCGCCTCCCATATCCCGTTCGTCAACACCGGTGCCTATTTCGCCCGAATGACCGCCTCTAGGTCCTACGCGGTCGCCTTTCGATCTTGAGGTGAGCCAACGTCTGGCATGTACATCAGTGTCGATCAGCCGATTCGGTCCATCCGGTCCACGGGCGACGGCTACACCATCGTCGGTGGCGAGGCCCATCCCTCGGGAGAGGACGTGGACACCGAGGATCGCTATAGGGCCCTCGGATCGTGGTCCGGGGAGCGCTTCGGGGCCGCGGACATCGACTATCGGTGGTCGGCGCAGGACTATCGCAGCGTCGATGGCCTTCCGTTTGTCGGCCCGCTGGGCCCTCGGGCCGGGTCTTCATGGCCACCGGTTTCGCCAAGTGGGGCATGGCCAACGGCACGATTGCCGCCGCGATCATGGTGGATCTGGCCATGGGACGCGACAACCCCCTGGCCAGTGTGTTCGATTCGAAACGGGCCGCCGTCAAACAGGCAGCACCGGGCTTGCTCAAGGCTGGTGCCGGTGTCGCCAAGCACCTCCTCACGGATCGAGTGCTCCCCTCGGACTTGCCCGCAGTGGAGCAGCTGGCCCCGGGCTCGGGACAGGTCGTGTCGATCGATGGCCACAAGGCCGCTGCTTTCCGCGACGAAAACGGCTCGGTTCACGCCGTCTCGCCGATCTGCACTCACCTCGGCTGTCAGGTGGCGTTCAACAATGCGGAACGGACCTGGGATTGCCCGTGTCACGGATCGCGTTTCGACATCGAGGGCAAGGTCATCCACGGTCCAGCGGTTCGAGACCTGGCCCCGATCCAAGAGAAGACGACGCAGCGATCCACACCACGCTGACCCTGCTGCCATATCATCCCAATGCGGATGAAGCGTGCTTTCCCACTGCTCCTTGTGCTGATCTTCGCCTGCTCAGGGGCTGGCTCCGATGCCACGACCACGACCACTTCCCCGACGACGACCAGTCTGGGAGTCACCACCACCGGCCGCCGCTGGAGTGCCCGCCACCGCCCTACGAACTCGGTTTCCTCCCCGGCGGCGTGGGCTCGGCGGTGCTCGATGCCGAGGAGATCGAGCCTGACGTATGGACCTCGGTGCCCGGCAGCAGTGCGACCCTCTTGGGCCGCGACGACGCGGTCGCCGTTGCCCTGATACGCGGTGCTCTTCCCGCGGTGGAATGGCCCGGGGATAGAGGCGAGGTGCTGATCGACGGGACGAGGGGAGTGGTCGGCCCCCACCCGGATGGGACCTGGGTGGCTGGCTGGTTCGAGGCCCCCGGCGAGCGTTGTGACCTCTACACGATGGTCTTCTATCCCCCGGTTGCAGACGAGGACGTGGAGCAGACCCTGGCCGGCATGAATCGGGTGGGGGGTTGACGACGCACCGCACGACGCGTGCGTTCCGCCCGGATGAACCGAACGAGCCTCACGCACATCAATGGCACCTGGTGGTGGGCTTGGCGCGCGCCGGAGGTGGCTTCGGTCGGATAGTTCCCGCTCTCTGATCCATACGAACCCATCTCCGGTCTCCGGCAGATGGGTTTTCTCGTTCGAGGCCCAGACGCCGGACCGGCGGAGGAGCCCATGAACAACATCTTCGACATACCGGCCGATCTGGACACCCCTACCTCGGTGTACCTCAAGCTCGCCCCTCTTGGGCCTCGTTTCCTCCTCGAGAGCGTGGAACAGGGTGACCAGGTCGGGCGGTTTTCGTTCATCGGCTTCGGCCCGGCCTCGATGTGCGCAGCGACGGGCATTCGATCCAGGCTGGGACCACCACCATCGAGACCGACGGGTCGATCCGGGGGCTCATGGACGGGCTGCGCAAGGTCCTCGTGGAGGCCCCGGCACCAGGCCCCACCTCGACCTCGATCCCGTTCCACGGGGGACTCGTGGGGGCCATCGGCTTCGACGTTGCCCATCGTCTCGCCGGATGGGCTCCGCCGCCCAGCCCGGGGCCGGAGATCCAGCTGTATGGGCCACCCAGCGTCATCGTCTTCGACCATCTGAGTCGACGCGCCGCCCTGCTCCACGACGGGCCCGATTCCGATCGTCTCTCCTTGCGTCAGGACGTGATCTCGTTGCTCTCGAGTGGGCTGCCCGTTCCGGGCCGGGCAGGTGGGTTCGAGTCTGCGGTCGGCTCGATGGAGAAGGAGCAGTACGAGGACGTTGTGCAACGTGCCCGTCATCACATCGGTGAAGGTGACGTCTATCAGATCGTTCCCTCGGTCCAGTTCACCGGGGAGACCGACCTCGACCCATTCACGGTCTATCGAGGGCTCCGGCTCCTCAATCCCTCTCCATATATGTACTTCTGTGATCTGGGCGAGACCAAGGTGATCGGTCCTCGCCGGAGGCGCTGGTCAGGCTGCGGGGGACCGCAGCTGAGCTGCGGCCCATCGCCGGGACCAGGCCTCGCCACAACGATGACCAACGTGACCGTATCGCAGAGGAAGAGCTGATGGGCGATGCCAAGGAGGCGGCCGAGCACGTGATGCTCGTCGACCTGGCACGCAACGACCTGGGCAGGGTCGCGGTGCCCGGCTCGATAAAGGTCGATCCGTATCGCGCCATCGAGAGATACAGCCATGTCATCCATCTGGTCAGCGGGGTGAGCGGGATCCTGGAACCGGGCGGCGATGCTTTCGACCTGTTCGCTGCAGCCTTTCCGGCCGGCACCGTTGTGGGCGCCCCCAAGATCCGAGCTCTGGAGCTGCTGCGGGAGCTCGAGCCGGTTCCCAGGGGGCTCTATGCCGGGACCGTCGGCTATTTCGGGCATGGCGGGACGATGGACCAGGCCATAGCCATCCGGACGATCGTGATGAGTGAGGGCCGCTACACCTACCAGGCGGGTGCAGGCATCGTTGCCGACAGCATTCCCTCGGCCGAATGGGAGGAAGTCCTCTCCAAGTCGGGCGCGATGCGTGGCGCTCTCGAGATCGCGGCGGGTGGGCTATGAGCCGGGTGCTGCTCGTGGACAACTACGACTCCTTCACCTACAACCTGGTGCAGGCGCTGCGGATACTCGGCGCCGAGGTGATGGTCCGGACCAATGATGCGGTGAGCCTCGAAGAAGCGCGCGACCTCGAGCCCACTCATCTGGTCGTGTCACCCGGACCGGGACGACCCGAGGCGGCCGGCGAGTCCATGAAGCTGATCTCCGGTCTCCTCGACGACGTGCCGATCCTGGGTGTTTGCCTCGGGCATCAAGCGATCGCCGCCGCCTTGGGCGGCACCGTCGACCATGCCCAAGAACTGAGACATGGCAAGTCATCGCCGGTGTACCACGACTCCGCCTCGATCTATGCCGGTCTCCCCAACCCTTTCGACGCCGGGCGCTATCACTCGTTGGCGGTGATGGAGGGCGACCTTCCCCCAGACCTTGTGGTGACCTCTTTCACCTCCGATGGCGTGATCATGGGGATCCGTCACCGGTCGTTGCCGGTGGAGGGCGTGCAGTTCCACCCCGAGAGCGTGCTCACACCCCACGGCGACCTGCTCCTGCGCAACTTCCTCGATCTGGGAGGGGCGGACCCCCCTCACCGGCTCGCCGGTACTCCCCCCCGGGGGAGAGACATGAGCCAGGTGCTCGAAGACCTGCTCCAAGGCAACGACCTCACCGAACAGCAGGCAGTGGGCCTGCTCCACCAGCTGATCGAGGGTGAGGTGGATCCTGCAGTCGCCGGCGCGATCCTCGCCGCCCTCAGGGCCAAGGGCGAGACTCCGGAAGAGGTCCGTGGGTTTGCCCGGGCCATGCGGGATCTAGCCACCGATCCCCAGGTCGATGTCACCGGCGCCGTCGACGTCGTCGGCACTGGTGGCGACCGGTCGGGCAGTCTGAATCTCTCTACCGGTTCGGCCATCGTGGCCGCGGCGAGCGGGGTTCCCGTGGTGAAGCACGGAAATCGCTCGATGACCAGTGTCAGCGGGAGCGCCGACGTGCTCGAGGCACTCGGATTGCCCATGCCGATGGATGAGGACCAGGTTCGGCGTCTGTTCGACGCCACCGGCTTCACGTTCCTGTTCGCCCCCTATTTCCACCCTGCAATGGCCGCCGTAGGCCCGGTGCGACGTGCACTTGCGGTCCGAACCGTGTTCAACATCCTCGGGCCCCTCACCAATCCGGCGGCTCCGCCGAACATGGTGATTGGCGCCTTCGACGCCTCCGCAGCCCGGCTGATGGCCGGAGCCCTGTCTGGTCTCGACATCGATCGGGCGTTCGTGGTGCACGGGGCGGGCGGCTGGGATGAGCCCTCCCCATTGGGTGAGTTCATCCTCTTCGATGTGAGACCGGGCACGGTCGAGGAGTCGGTGCGGGACCCGGCCGACATCGGGATGGCCCCTTGTGAGATGGAAGACCTGGCCGGGGGCTCGCCAGAGCACAACGCCAGACGTCTGCTCGACGTCCTGGAAGGCGAGCACGGTGCCCACCGCGATTCGGTCGTGCTCGGAGCATCGTTGGCGCTCGAGGTCAGCGGCCGTGCCGATGGGGCAGAAGACGCGGTGGCCATGGCCGGGGCTGCTATCGACGATGGGAGGGCGCTAGGTCTGGCCAAGTCGCTCGAGGAGTTCGGAGCATCGGAGGCCCGCCGATGAGCGGTTTCCTCAACAACATGGCCGCCCGCTCCCGGGAACGGGCGGAGCAAGCGGCTCGTAGCCGATCACTGAGTCGGCGTCGTGAGGCGGTGCTGGCCGGACCACGACCGCGATCTATCGGGAGCTTCGGGTCGGTGTTCGATGTCATTGCCGAGGTCAAACCGCGCTCGCCCTCGGAGGGCGTGTTCCCGGCACGTCCTTCGGCCGAGTCCGCGGTGGCCTATCAGAGGGGTGGGGCAGCCATGATCTCGGTATTGACCGAGCCCTCCGAGTTCGGCGGATCGATCGAGATATTGCAGACGGTGTCCGCCGCCGTGTCGATCCCGGTACTGGCCAAGGACTTCCTGGTGGACCCGATCCAGGTATACGAGGCGCGGGAGTCGGGCGCCGACGGGGTGCTGGTGATCGCCCGAATCCTGAGCGACGAGGCCATGATCCAGATTCTCGAGGCTGTCTCCGACAGCGGAGTCTTTGCCCTTCTCGAGGCCTTCGACGCGGAGGACCTGATACGGATAAGTGACGCAGTGGCGGGGCGGGAGAACCTGATCGCCGGGATCAACTGCCGGGACCTCGACACACTGGAAGTCGTGCCCGAACGTCACGCCGCCCTCGCCGGCCGGATGCCCGGCGATGTCGTGAGTGTGGCCGAAAGTGCAATGCAAGGCCCTGCGGACATAGAACGGGTCGCCGCGCTGGGATATCGCGCCGCCCTGGTCGGTTCGGCGCTGATGAGATCCGATGATCCGGCTCAGCTGATCGACGCGATGGTCGAGGCCGGTCGTCGCACGGTGGCGGTGGCGTGATGAGCCTCTTCGTGAAGCTGTGCGGGATCATGAACGAGGCGGATCTGGAGGCCGCGGTCGAAGCCGGTGCCGATGCGGTCGGGTTCGTTCTCACCCCGTCTCCGCGACAGATCCATCTGCCGGTGGCAGCCCGCCTCAAGACGAGGCTGCCCCAATCGGTTCTCGGTGTCGCCGTCTTCCATGACCCGTCACCGGATCTGTTGGTTCGCGTACGAGAAGAGGTCGATCCCGATCTCTTCCAGTCCGAGCTCTCCACGCTGGTGGGGGTCTCAGCAGACCGACTCCTCCCGGTCGTGGTCGACAGTGACTCGCTCGACCGGGACTTCGCTCTCGCCGCTGGCTCGGCCGGTAGGGAGATGGTCCTTGTCGACAGCGCCGCTCGTGGTGGGACCGGTTCGGCACCGAGGTGGGATCGACTCGCCAGGCTCGACGGGCCGGGTCGGTTGATACTGGCGGGTGGCCTCGATCCGGACAACGTGGGTGCCGCCGTTGCCCTCGTCCGCCCATTCGGAGTCGACGTCAGCTCGGGAATCGAGGAATCGCCAGGGAAGAAGGATCCGAAGCGAATGCAGGCCTTTGTCGAAGCGGCGCGAAGCGTGGGTGTGGGAGGAAACGTATGACAACCGCTCGAGACGAGACCGGGCGCTACGGCCGCTTCGGGGGTCGCTACGTGCCCGAGATCCTGGTCCCCGCGTTGACCAGGCTGGAGGAGACCGCCCGGCTGCTTCTCGATGACCCCGGCTTCCTCAACATGTACGAGGACGAGTTGTCGACCTGGGTGGGCCGGCCGACCGCGCTGACCCATGCCGTCCGCCTCGGCGAATCTTGGGGAGGCGAGGTGTGGTTGAAACGCGAGGACCTGGCCCACACCGGAGCACACAAGATCAACAACGCCATAGGTCAGGCCCTCCTGGCGCGGGAAATGCGCGCCGAGCGGGTCATTGCCGAGACCGGCGCCGGTCAGCATGGGGTGGCGACGGCGGCCGCCTGTGCACGTCTCGGTCTGGATTGCACCGTGTATATGGGCTCGGTGGACATCGAGCGTCAGGCGCCGAATGTCGAGCGGATGCGGATATTGGGGGCGAGGGTGGAGCCGGTCACGTCCGGTGATGCCACGTTGCGCGCCGCTATCAATGAGGCACTTCGTGACTGGGTGACCCGACCCGAGACCACCTATTACCTCCTCGGTTCGGCGGTGGGCCCACACCCCTATCCGTGGCTGGTTCGAGAGCTCCAATCGGTGATTGGCCGCGAGGCCCGGCGCCAGATGCTGGAGCGGGCCGGGCGTATTCCAGACGCCGCGGTTGCCTGTGTGGGCGGCGGCTCGAATGCCATCGGGTTGTTCCACCCGCTTCTCGACGACCCGATCGAGCTGATCGGGGTCGAGGCGGGAGGGACATCGCCCGAGCTGGGACATAACGCCGCGACCATCGGGCGGGGGACTCCGGGCGTTCTCCACGGCAGCTTCTCGTTCCTCCTGCAAGACGACGACGGCCAGATCCAGGAGACACACTCGGTTTCGGCAGGGCTCGACTATCCGGGAGTGGGTCCCGAGCACTCCTGGCTGGCGGAGACGGGCCGAGTCACTTACGAGAGCGCTACCGACGAAGAAGCGCTGGCCGCTCTTTATGAGCTGGGGCGGCACGAGGGGATTCTCCCCGCCCTCGAGTCGAGTCATGCCCTGGTCGGGGCCAAGAGGTGGCTTGGTGTCAATCCGGGCTCGACGGTCCTCGTCGGTCTCTCCGGCCGGGGGGACAAGGACATCGACATCCTCAGGGGGCTGAACCGATGAGCGCCCGTGTGGTCGGAGCTCGAGCGCTCGAGACGAGATTGGCGGGTGACGAGACCGCCATCGTCCCCTACCTCACCGGGGGCTATCCGTCGTTGGCCGCCTTCGCCGACGCCCTGCAGGCGCTGTCACGGACGTCGATTGCTGTCGAGGTCGGAATCCCGTTCTCCGACCCAATGGCCGACGGCGCCACCATCCAGGAGTCGAGCCGGGTCGCCCTGGAAAGTGGCGCCACGCTCGAATCGATCCTCGGCGCGATGGAGGGTCTCGGCCGGCTCGATGCCGATCTGGTCGTGATGAGTTATCTCAACCCTCTGCTGGCCTACGGATTCGCATCGTTGCTGCCCAGGTTGGCCGGGGTTGGGGTGTCTGCGCTCGTGGTTCCCGATCTGCCCCTGGAGGAATCGGCCGAGCTAGCCGACGTCTCCCGGGACCACGGGATAGGCCTGGTGCAGTTGGTAAGCCCGGTGACCAGCCAGGACCGGCTCGAAGCCCTGGGCATGGCCTCGGAGGGATTCACCTACGCGGTGACGATGACCGGCACCACCGGAGGGACCCTCGGCGCCGGGCCTGAGGTCACCGCCTATCTCGATCGGGTTCGGTCTGCGTCGAGGCCCCCTGTCCTCGCCGGGTTCGGGGTGCGGACCGCCGATCAGGTTCGGGCATTGGCCCCTCATTGCGACGGCGTGATCGTGGGTAGCGCCCTGGTCGAGATCATGTCCGCCGGACGGGACCCGGTGGCGTTCGTGGCAGAGTTGCGTCGATGATCGCCACGCTGTCGTCTGTCTGCACGCTGGGGGAGAAGGCGGCGATCCTCCGGTTCATCGAGGGCCATGGTCTCCGGGTCCATGTCGGGGAGGCGGGCATGACAACGATCGTCAGCATCATCGGCGACCCGGAGCCGGGCATCGCGGAATCCATTGGAGCCCTTCCCGGAGTCGAGTCCGTCAGCCTCGACGCCCCTCGCTACCCCTTTGTGGCCAGGGAGGCGCGCGCCGAGCCGAGCACGGTGAAGGTGGGAGATGTCGTCATCGGGGGGAGAGGTGTTGCGGTCATTGCCGGGCCATGCTCGGTGGAGTCAGAGGAGCAACTGCTGACCATCGCCCGATCGGTGGCGAAGGAAGGAGCGGTGCTTCTGCGTGGTGGTGCCTTCAAGCCTCGGACGTCCCCCTACAGCTTTCAGGGGCTGGGCGAGGAGGGTCTGGAGATGCTGGCGCGAGCCCGGGACGAGACCGGTCTGGGTGTGGTGTCGGAGGTGGTTGCCCCGGAGGACATCGCCTCGATGAACCGGTATGTCGACATGCTCCAAGTGGGCAGCCGCAACATGCAGAACTTCCGCCTCCTCTCGGCCGTGGGAGAGCAACCCACCCCGGTGCTGCTGAAGAGGGGCCTGATGTCCACCATCGAGGAGATGCTTCTCGCTGCCGAGTACATCGTCGGCGCAGGGAACCCGCGGGTTGTTCTCTGCGAGCGAGGCATACGGTCGTTCGAGACCGCTACCCGAGGCACCCTCGACATCAGCGCGGTCCCCGTCCTCAAGGAACGATCCCATCTACCGGTGATCGTCGACCCGAGTCATGCTGCCGGGAAGCGCTCCCTGGTGCCGAGCCTCTCGGCGGCAGGAGTCGCTGCCGGCGCTGACGGGTTGCTGATAGAGGTGCACGATCGGCCCGAGGAAGCGCTCAGTGACGGCCCGCAGAGCCTGACCCTCGAGGGCTTCGCCGACACGATGGAGACGGTGGCGAAGATCGCCGGCGCTCTCGACCGGCCGCTACTGACCCTGTGACTCAGGTGGCCTGCTCGAGATGTTTCCTTCCCTGAACATCTCACCGATGGCGGCGACGCTCCCCAAGACCCCACTGGTGTCGAGGGGGAGGAAGATCTTGGTCGCCTGGCCGTTGGCGACCTGCTCCAGCGCCTCCAGATATCGGATCGCGATCAGGTCGGGGGTCGGGTTGCCGTTGTGGATGGCGCCAAACACCCGCTCGATGGCCCGACCCTCGCCTTCGGCCACCGTTAGCTTTTGATACTGCTCGGCATCGGCCACCCGCTTGATCGCCTCGGCCTGCCCCGTGGCCTCGATGATCTGGCTCTGCTTGAGGCCTTCGGCCCTCAGGACGGCGGCGGTCTTCTCACCCTCGGCCTCGGTGACCTGGGCTCGCCGATCGCGCTCCGCCTTCATCTGACGGTGCATGGCCTCGGTGACGTCGGCCGGCGGCTCGATTCGCTGGATCTCCACCCGGACCACCCGCATACCCCATTTGTCGGTGGCGTCGTCGAGGATCTGGCGCAGCTTGGCGTTGATGATCTCGCGTGAGGTCAGGGCAGTATCGAGGTCGAGGTCGCCGACGACGTTACTCAGGTTGGTCTGGGCGAGTTTGGTGGCGGCCAGGACGAAGTTGGCGACGTTGTACTTCAGCTTCACCGGGTCGGTGGCCTCGTAGTAGATGACGGCGTCGACGGTCACAACCACGTTGTCCTTGGTGATCACCTCCTGGGGAGGCACGTCGACCACCTGCTCCCGCATGTCGACCTTGGTCAGCCGCTTCACGAAGGGCATCACCCAGCGCAGACCCGAGTCGACCGTCCTCTCGTAGCGGCCCAGGAATTCGATGAGCCCCTTCTCGAACGGGCGCACCACCCTGAAACCGGCGGCGGCGATGAGGATCAGCACCACCGCCAGCACGGCGAACAGGACGATCACAGCTTCCATGTCTCTCCTTTCAATGAACTATCCCTGGCTCGAGGCATCAAGTCTCCAAGGGCTCCACGACGAGGCGAGTCCCCTGTACATCGGTCACGACGATTTTCTGCCCGGCCGGCACCGGCTGCGGTGCCAGCGCCCGCCACTCCTGTAGCTCCACCTTGACCATCCCGTCACCACTGATCGGATCGATGTCGGCGATGACGACTCCCTCCATGCCGACCCAGCGGTTGGCGCCGATTCGAGGTTGGGCCCCCTCATCCTGGCGGGTGATGAATCGACGCAGGTAGGCGAGGGCGAAAAGCGAGACCCCGAAGAACACGAGCCATTGGGCGACAACGGCTGCGCCGGCCCAAGCCAGGATCGCGGCTGCGCCGGCGCCGATGGCGAACGGGAGGAGGAAAAACCCGGCGGTGAAGATCTCACCAATCCCCATGACGACGGCGAAGATGGTCCACAACCATCGCCAAACCTCGTTGTCCACGTCGTTACCTCCTTGTCCGGCAACGGCGACGGCGGCAACCACCGCGCCCATACCGACTCCGAACAAGATCAGGTCTCTCCTGGTCTTGCGTGTCACCTCCGCCTCACCTGTCTGCACCTGGCTCCAGGTGGCGGTCGAATGACGGCGAACTCTGTATGCCGCCGCCCAGCTCTCGGCGAACGCGGCCGGGTCGTCTCCCACGACTTCACTCACCTTACGGCCATCTTGCGCGGCCAGGGCGAGGTGTTGCTCGAGCTCCGCCCGCATCTCGGCGACCGACGATCGTGGCACACCAGTCTCCAGCCAATAGCGCTCGATCCGGTCGACGACGGTTCGGGCGTCTGTCACCTGCCACCCCCGTTGAGGACCGCATCCACCGAGGTTTTGAAGCCAGTCCAATCGTGACGCCACTGTTCGAGAGCGGCCCGGCCCGGCTTGGACATCCGGTAGTACTTGCGAGCCGGCCCCTCACTGCTCTGCACCAGGTAGCTCTCGATCATGCCCTGCTTCTGGAGACGGGAGAGAAGTGGGTAGATCGAGCCCTCGCTGGCGAGGTGGAGCCCGCGGTCCCGGAGCTTGCTGACCATTTCGTAGCCATAGGACGCCTCCTCGTCGATTAGCGACAGGAGGCACATGTCGAGGACCCCATGGAGGAGTTGTGTCGAACGATCCTGTCCGGTACTACGGGGTACCATGCCCTGCATACTACCGGGTATTGCCGGGAAATCAACGAGACAAGGATGTGATGTCTAGCGGGCTTTGACCGCGTCCCGGATCTCCGTGAGCAAGACGACTTCCTCGCTCGGCTCGTCGTCGGCCAGCGTCCTCTCTCTTCATCCGGTTGTACGCCTTGACCACGAAGAACATCACGAAGGCAACGATGAGGAAGTTGACGATCGCAACCAGGAACGAGCCGATCCTGATGTCCCAAACGACCCAGTCGGCCAGATCCTGGACATCGAAGATCTTGGCGACGATCGGGTTGATGATGTCGTTGGTGAGACTCGTGATCACGGCGGCGAAGGCGACCCCCATCACGAAGGCGACGGCGATATCGACGAGATTCCCCCGGTTGATGAAGTCCCTGAACTCCTGGATCATCACGACCTCCTTGCCGGCTGGTCGCCGACCCTAGCCAGGGCCCACCAGGCCACTGCAGCGGCCGCGCCGAGATGCCACACGGCATGCGGCTGGAGTATCGACTGAGGATCACAGAGCGGCCCACCGGTGGTGCCGAGACGACCCAACACTGCGACGGCTCCCAGAAGCAACATGGGTGCGATCGTGGCCGATGAGCGATCTCGGCGGAGTATCGAGATCACTGCAAGGACGGTCATGACGACTGCGAACGGGTCGGCGATCACCGGGAACACGGCGAAGAGGACGCCGATCGCAGCCAGGGCTGGAAGACGAGAGAACTTCTCCCACCGGGTTCCCCATCCGGCCACCATCGTCACCAGCCAGGCCAGAGTCACGTCATGGGCCCACTCGTTGCCTGGTGGCATCGGGCCGTGGAAGAAGAGCGACCCGAGCCCGGTGGCGATGAGCCCGATACCGATCCATTGCATCTCCCGGCGCCGAACGATGACGATGACCCCAGCGACCACGAAGCTGAGGGTGGTCAGGGCATTGATCGGCTGACCGAGGAACCCGGCCCCAATGGCCTCACAATCGGCGGCGGCCCCCATCCAACCATTCTGGCGCTCCCGCCAACGGTCTAGAAGAAGGTGGGGCCGAGGCTGACCACCTCGGAGACGGCGCGATCGCCGTTGACACCGTTGGGGGTGAGCTGGGCCCGACCCTTCCCGTCGCCCGGGATCTCCAGCTCGACGACCAGTGCCTTGCCGGCTACCGCAGTCCCGAGGAGGGTCTCGAGGGTGCCTTTCCATCCCCCCATCTCGTCATCTGTGACAAGGCTCGCCGTGCCCGTCGTGAGGAGGATTCCGTCGTCGCCGAGGACGCGGACCGGCCCGGAGAAGGAATCAGCCATCAGCGGTCCTCGCCGATGACCGGCCGCAGCTGGGAGCGGAGGACGATGTCGTGCCGGTAGGAACGATGCACCTCGTCGACCCTGCGCTCCATCTCCTCCTCGAGATCATCGAGCTTGTCGCGCAATCTGTCTACCTTCCGCTTGAGGGTGCGGTTTTCCTCCTGAAGGGCGAGGACGCGTCTGACCCCTTCGAGGTTGAGTCCCTGGCTGGTGAGCTCCTGGATGAGTTGGAGACGTTCGATGTCCTCCTGCGAGTAGCGCCGGGTCCCCCCAGGAGTGCGTGCAGGCTCGAGCAGGCCCTTGCGCTCGTAGATGCGCAGCGTCTGTGGATGCATCCCGGCCAGTTCCGCCGCCACCGAGATGACGAACACGGCTCTTCTCGTCTCGGTCATGACGGTCTCATGTTCTCAGATGGGAGCGGACGTCGTCGGTTTCAATCGCAGCCAGATCCTCGAGCAACTTCTTCTCCTCCTTGGACACCTTGGAGGGCACGGCGACCTGAACCGTGACCAGCAGATCGCCGGTGCGACCCCGGTCGGGGGTGACCCCCTTGCCCCGAACCCGGAATGTCTTCCCGGAGGGGGTACCCGCCGGGACTTTGAGCTTGACGCCCCCATTGAGAGTCGGGACCTCCAATTTGGTGCCCAGGACCGCTTCCGGATAGGTGATGGGGACCGTGAGGGTCAGGTCGTTGCCCTTTCTGCCAAACGTCTGGCTCGCCTGGACGTGGACCTTGACGAGAAGGTCGCCACTGGGCCCGCCGTTCCTACCCGGGCCGCCCTTGCCGGGGATGCGAAGCGTGTTCCCGTCCTGCACGCCCGGCGGGATCCGCACCTTTACATCGCGTGTCCTGGTCTCGGTCCCGCTGCCCCGGCACACCTGACACGGGGTCTCGACGATGCGACCCGCGCCCCGGCATTGGGGACACGGCTGGGAGAAGGAGAAGAATCCTTGATTCTGGGCGACAACGCCCTGACCGCCGCAGGTGGGACAGGTGGTCACCTGGGTCCCCGGCTCTGCTCCGTTCCCACCGCAATGTGAGCAGGTCGTGACGCCTCGCACGCTCAACGTCGTGGTCACCCCGCTCACCGCATCGTCGAACGAGATGGAGAGATCAGCTTGGGCGTCGGCTCCACGTGCCGGCCCGGCGCGGCCCCTGGACCCGAATCCGAAGAGATCGCCGAGACCGCCCATTCCACCGAGCAGGTCGGACAGGTCCTCGACCCGGACCTGTTGACCCCCGAAGCCACCAAATCCCCCACCACGCGGGCTGCCATACCCGGCGAATCCCCCGGTGTCGACCATGCGGCGCACCTGGTCGTACTCCTTGCGCTGTTCGGCATTGGACAGGGTGGCGTAGGCCTCAGAGATCTCCTTGAACTTCTCCTCCGCCTCCTTGTCATCCGGGTTGGCGTCGGGATGGTTCTTCTGCGCCAGCTTGCGATAGGCCTTCTTGATCTCGTCGGCCGTTGCCTCGGAGCTGACACCGAGGATCTCGTAGAAGTCCTTGTCGACCCAGTCCCTGTTCACTCTCGTGCTTCCAGCATCACCATGGCCGGTCGGAGAACCCGGTCCCGGAGTCGATAACCGCGACGCAACTCGGATGACACCACGAGATCGTTGGTTCCGCCGGGGGCGCCGACAGGCTCGTGGATCTCGGGGTCGAAGGGCTCGCCCACGGTCGGAACCACTTCGAGACCCTCTTTCTCCAACGCGGCCAAAAGCTGCTCACGGGTGCTGATCATCCCGGAGAGCAACTGTCGCTCTGTCTCGGACTCGGCTGCGGTGCCCAGGGCGGCGTCGAAGGTGTCGAGCACCGGAAGCAACTCGCGGACGACACGCTCGGCGGCGCGATCCAGGGTGGCGGCCTGCTCCCGGGTGGTGCGCTTGCGATAGTTGTCGAAATCCGCGGCGACGCGCCTCAGATCGTCGAGATAGGAGGTCGCTTCGTCTCTCGACTCCTCGAGATGAGTGAGCAAGAGCTCGACCGCTTCGCCCGGGTCCTCGGGCAGGTCGATGCCGAGGGCAGCCGCGTCAACGGGGCCCTTGGCCTGGACCAGTTCGGCTTCCACGATCTCGGGTTGATCAGTCATGGCTCAGACACGCACAACGTAGAACGTAAAACGTAGAACGATGACGAGGCCGATCAGGCCTCGTCATCATCCTCGATGATCTCGGCTTCGACGACGTCATCGTCGTCGTTCCCGGCATCCTCTTCACCCGCCGTTGCGGCCTGGCTTTGCTGGGCCGCCTGCTCGTAGAGCCGGGTCGCCATGGCCTGGCTGGCCTGGATCAGCTCGTCCATCTTGGACCTGATCTCGCTGGTCTCGACGCTCTCGTTCTCCAGGGTGAGCCGGAGCGCCCCGAGGGCGGTCTCCACGCCCGACTTCTCCTCGTCGTTCATGTTCTCGGCTTGCTCCTCGAGCAGCTTCTCGGTCTGATGAACGAGTTGGTCGGCCTGGTTGCGGGTCTCCACCGCCTCACGACGGTTGGCGTCCTCCTCGGCATAGGCCTCGGCGTCCTTGACCATCCGGTCGACGTCATCCTGGGCGAGGGCGGTGCCGCCGGTGATGGTCATCTTCTGCTCTTTGCCGGTGGCCAGGTCCTTGGCGTGGACGTTGACGATCCCGTTGGCGTCGATGTCGAAGGTGACCTCGATCTGGGGAATCCCCATTGGCGCCGGTGGGATCCCGGTCAGACGGAACTTCCCCAGGCTCTTGTTGTCGCCAACCATCGTGCGCTCGCCTTGCAGGACGTTGATCTCGACCTCTGGCTGGTTGTTCTCGGCAGTGGTGAAGATCTCGGATCGCTTGGTCGGGATGGTCGTGTTGCGCTCGATCATCCGTGTCATCACGCCACCCTTGGTCTCGATGCCGAGCGTCAGTGGCGTTACGTCGAGGAGGAGGATGTCCTTGACATCGCCCTTGAGCACACCCGCCTGGATCGCGGCGCCGGCGGCGACGACCTCATCGGGGTTCACGCCGCGGTGGGCGTCCTTCCCGGTGAGCTCCTTGACCAGTTCCTGAACCGCCGGCATCCGGGTCGAGCCACCAACCAGCACGACATGATCGATGTCGCCAACCGCGATGCCGGAGTCCTTGACCGCTGCTTCGAAGGGGCGCTTTGTCTTCTCGAGCAGCTCTTCGGTGAGCTTCTGGAACTCGGACCGGGTCAGCTTGCGCTGCAGATGGAGTGGGCCCTCCGAGGTAGCGGTGATGAAGGGCAGGTTGACCTCGGTCTCGGCCACCGAGGACAGTTCGATCTTGGCTTTCTCGGCCGCCTCCTTGAGACGCTGCAACGCCATCTTGTCCTTGCTCAGATCGACACCGTGGTCGTTCTTGAACCCCTCGACCAGCCAGTCGATCACCTTCTGGTCCCAGTCGTCACCACCCAGCTGGGTGTCGCCCGACGTCGCCTTGACCTCGAACACACCCTCACCGATCTCGAGCACGGACACGTCGAAGGTCCCGCCCCCCAGGTCGAAGACGAGGATGGTGTGGTCGGCGGACTCCTTGTCCAGCCCGTACGCCAATGCGGCCGCGGTGGGCTCGTTGATGATGCGGAGGACGTTCAGACCGGCGATCTGACCTGCCTCCTTGGTCGCCTGACGCTGGGCGTCGTTGAAATAGGCGGGGACCGTGATGACGGCGTCGGTCACCTTGTCACCGAGGTAGGCCTCGGCATCGCGCTTCAGCTTCATCAGGATTCGGGCCGAGATCTCCTGGGCCGTCAGCTTCTTCTCGTCGACTTCGATCGACCAGCCGGTGCCCATGTGACGTTTCACCGAGCGCACCGTCTGGTCGGGGTTGGTGATGGCCTGGCGCTTGGCGACTTCGCCAACAAGCACCTCACCGTCCTTGAACGAGACGACCGACGGGGTGGTCCGCCCGCCTTCGGCGTTGGGGATAATGGTCGGGTCGCCGCCTTCCAGCACTGCGATCACGCTGTTGGTGGTGCCCAGGTCGATGCCTACTGCACGTGCCATGTCTAATGATCCTCCGAAATCAGGTTGAGACTGCTCAGGTTGAGTCTGTTGCGATGGTACAACCTGAGTCGACCATTGTCATATTCCGCGTAAAACGTCGAACGTAAAACGTACAACGCATAGAGTCTTCGGCGTCAGCCGAGCGACTTGATGTACTCCACCAAATCGTTGATCTCGGCCTCGCTGAGACTGTCCGCATAGGTGGTGGGCATCACCGCATCGAACCCGGAGACGACCTGGGATACAGGGTCGACGATCGAATTGAAGAGATAGGCGTCGTCGGCGACCACCGTTTCGCCACTCGCAAGTGTGACTTCTGATCCGGCAAGCCCCCCCCACCCGGGTCCTGTGCCCGATGTCTCATCGATTGCGTGACAGGCCAGACACCCGGTGCTCGCCGCCAACGCCTCGCCCCGACTGGCCGCCTCGCTGTCGAACGAGACCGGTGAAGTCGGGTCGGTGGCTCCGCCACCCAGGGGCTGTCCGCTCAACAGCCATAGACCGATTCCGAGCAGGACCGTCACGCCCAGAGCAGTCAAACCTTCGACCCAAGTTTTCATGCCGCCGGAACCGTAGACATAGGTGCGGCAATCCTATGGTTACCTGAGGTACGTGGCGCCATTTCTCCCCCTGAAGGGGGGAGTCCCGCCGAAGGCGGGGAGGGGGACTCGGATATGGCCCTACGGGAACACATATGACACGCCCCGAGGAGGAGAGATGACGGCCATCGATGTCGTCCTGTTGATGTTTCGATTGTGGGTGGCGGTCGTGATCATCGCCCACGGCGTGAACCATGGCAGGACGCAAGAGGGCACGGCGAAGTGGTTCGCCTCCAAGGGGTTCAGCTCGCCACAGTTGAACGCCCGAATATCGGCCCTCAATGAGATCCTCATCGGTCTCGCCCTCATCGCGGGTCTGTTGACGTCGGTGGCCGCGGCCGCCCTCGTTGCGACGATGTTTGTCGCCTTCTGGTCGATTCACCGGTTTGCCGGATTTTTTAACTTCCATCGTCCCGACGAGGGTTGGGAGTACGTGGCCACCCTGTCGATCATCGGGATCGCCCTGGCCGTGCTCGGCCCGGGCCGCTATTCGGTGGACGAGGCGCTTGGCATCGCCGGCAATCTGGACGGGTGGGTCGGTCTGGCCATCATCGGCGCCGGGGTCCTCGTTGCCGCCGGTCAGCTGGCCGTCTTCTGGCGTAAGCCGGCCGGGACGGGGAGCTCGGCTTGAGAGTCGGACCGCTGCCCGACGATTTTCAGTTCGCCCGGGATCAGCTCCATCAGCTGGCCTTCTACGCTCTCGCTCCGGCTCGTTACACCGTCGCCGAGCGGATGGGGCTGAGGGCCACGCCGGGTGGGTTCGGAACCCCCGAATACGGTGATGGGCAGGTCTCCAGGATCGAGGGCAATCTGCTGGTGCAGGAGTCAGGTGAAGGCGTCGCCACTCAGGCCATCACCACAATTCGAGCCGCTGCCGAGTTCTTCGGAGGGGGCTACGACGTCGACTGGTACACCGAGTTCAAGGACCCGCTGGCACCGATGGACCCCGATCGGCCCTTGAAGGTCGAGGAGGCTCCCGCGACCGCTCTGGGCGAGTGGTTTGCCTTCGGCTTCGAGATCCTCGAGGAGCTCCGCGGTCATGGCGACGCTTCGGACGATGTGTCCGAGGTGCAGCTCTGGCCCGAACATTTCGATCCTGCGATCGAGATGGGGATCGAGGGATCCAAGGCCAGTTACGGGGCCTCGCCGGGGGATCAGGGCCATCTCGAGCCTTATCTCTACGTCTCCGCCTGGTCGGAGATCGACCGGGATGATCCCTTCTGGAACGACCGCAACTTCAACGGCGCCAGTCTTCCTTTCACGACCTTGCTCGAGGCAGAGGATCAGACGCGGGTAGCTATCGAGTTCTTCATGGAGGGATATCGCATCCTCCACGCCCGGTAAATCAGGCCCTGCTGTGCTCTAGTATCTCGGCGACCAGCCCATTGGCCGCGGCCCGGACGATGCGAACCGTGTCGTCGTACCCCTCCTCCGGGCCACCCCAGGGGTCGGGAACCTCGTCGGAAGATGCCGTCGGGTCATAGGTTCGAAATAGCCGCGTCCGCGCCTGCGCTTCCAGGGATGGGGCAATCTCGTGGAGGTCCCGTAGGTTGGCCTGGTCCATGGCCAGGATGATGTCGAAGCGGTCGAAATCGGCGACGGTCACCTTGCGTGCCCTCCCCACGACGGCGAGGCCGGCCCTTTCGCCGGCGGCAACGCTCTCGGGATGGGGCGGCTGGCCGATGTGCCATGAGCCCGTGCCGGCCGAATCGATCTCCACCGCAACTCCCGCCGCGGTCGCCGCCTCGCGGATCGCCGCTTCGGCGGCTGGTGACCGGCAGATGTTGCCCGCGCACACGGCGAGAATTCTCACGAGCCCTCCTCGGCGAGACGGGCCCGGGCCAATTCGATGTAGTCGGCTTCGGTCTCGACACCTACGTAGTGGCGGCCGGTCCGCATCGCAGCCACCGCCGTCGTGCCCGACCCCATGAATGGGTCCAACACCAGGTCGCCCTCGTAGGTGTAGAGCTCGATGAGCCGCCGGGGAAGCGCCACGGGGAACGGGGCGGGATGACCGATTCGCTTGGCACTTTCCGATGGCATCTCCCAGACATCGAGGGTGGCCTCGAGGAATTCCTCGGTGAGGATTGTCGGCAGGTGGGGCTTGCCCTCGGACTCGCGCTGCCCCCGCTTCACTGCACGATCGAACCGGCCCTTCGAGGCGACGATGATCCTCTCGGTGACGTCACGGAGAACCGGATTCTGCGGGGAGCGAAATGATCCCCATGCGCAGCTTCCGCCTGCCCCTCTTGCCTTCTGCCAGATGATCTCGCCACGCATCAACATGCCGAGATCGTCCTGAAGGATCGAGATCATGTCGGCGGACAGGGACCGATAAGGCTTGCGTCCGAGATTGGCGACGTTGATCGCCATCCTTCCCCCCGGTTCCAGCTTGCGCAGACACACTGCGAAGGCGTCAGTCAGCATCTCGAGGTACTCGACATACGACGAGGGAACGTGGCCGGCGGCCAGGTCCGTCTCGTACTCCTTGCCGGCGAAGTAGGGCGGGGAGGTGACCATCAACGCCACAGATCGGTCCGCGACCATGTCGTCGGTGATCTGACGGGCGTCGGCGTGCCAAATCACGTCGACGGCTACCGGTGTCTCGACTCTCTCGTCCGGCGAGATCAGAGGTGGGGTGAACCGGTCATAGAAGGACGTCGAGTCATGTGACTCGCGCTTTCCGGATCCGAAGAGGGATGTGGCCGTAGCCGTCCGCCGCCGCGCCATAGACGGGGAAGTTACCTCCGCGCCTGCTTGGGTCACCGGCATACCGAAATGCTCGCGGTATGCTTGCTATTGCAAGCACCCACCAGATGACCAGCAACCATCAAGAGCAAATCGTTGTGCCCGTCACACTTCGCGACGGGTCTATCGCCGAAATTCGACCGATCGGACCCGCCGATCAGGGTCTTCTCATCGAGGGTCTGGCGCAGATGTCGTCCCAGAGCAAATTTGCCCGTTTTGGCTCCGGGATCTCCGGGCTGAGCGCGGCCGAGCTTCGCTATCTCACCGACGTGAACCAGGTGAGCCATGTCGCCTGGGGGGCAACCATCGACGGGGAGCCGGCCGGCGTGGGCCGCTACATCGTGGACAGCGCGGCCGAGGCGGAGATCGCAATCACGGTCGTCGACAGGTTTCAGCGCAGGGGGCTGGGACGCACACTCTTCGACGCCCTGGCGGCCTCGGCGTGGGCAGCCGGGATCGAGTCGTTCCATTTCGCAATCGAGCCGTGGAATCGGACGGTGCTCCGCATGCTCCCCGGCATCGAAATCGGCCATGACGAGAGCGAGGGGATGCTCACCGGGCGGATCGCGCTGGCCGACGTTCCGGTCAGCCTCCACGAGGGAGAGTTGGTTCTTCTACTGGACCGGTGCCGTCAGACGTGGCCCGAGCCGGGATGAGCTATTCGTCGGAGTCGAGCTCGAGCGCGGCGGAGTTGATGCAGTAGCGAAGACCGGTCGGGTTGGGGCCGTCTTCGAACAGATGGCCCAAATGACCGCCGCAATTGGCGCACTTCACCTCGGTCCGGACCATTCCGTGGGAGACGTCACGGGACTCTTCGATTCGCTCCGGCTCCAGCACCTGATAGAAGCTGGGCCAGCCCGATCGGGAGTCGTACTTGGTCTCGCTCGAGAACAGTTCCTCACCACAACCGGCGCACCGGTAGGTGCCGTCGGTCTTGGTAGCCCAGTACTTGCCGGTGAAGGCAGGCTCGGTGCCCGCCTCCCGCAACACCTGGTACTGCTCCGGGGTGAGCTTTTCCCGCCACTCGGTTTCGGTCTGCGGCTTGCTCGACATGTGTTGTCTCTCTTCGCTCATGACAGGTTCAATCGTCGTCTAGGTGACAATGTTCCGGGCGTCGTCCAAGTTTGCGATGAGTCGATCGATAAACACCGTCTGCGCCTGGTTGAGCTTGATCCGGGCCTGATCGACGCTCATCCAGACAACGCGGTCGATCTCCGGGAATCTCCGGCCGCTGATGGTGATCATGTTGGAGTCGAGCGTTTCCGGGTCCAGATCGGCCTCAACGGCGTAGGCGACCACGATCTTGCGCGATTTGAGCGTGGTCTCGCCCAATTCGATCCATGGCTGGGGTGGGGCAGGCCATCCGGTCTCCTCCTCGAATTCCCGGGCTGCAGCCTCTTCGTCGCTCTCGTCGGACTCGACGATTCCCTTCACGATCGACCACCAGCCGTTGTCTCGACGGGCGAAAAAGGGCCCTCCTGGGTGGGCGACCAGAAGACGCAATTCATCATCGAGGCGATAGGGGAGAAGACCCGCGGATCTCAACCAGCCCAACATTACGCTGGCCTGGTGACTGTGATTCAGGCCAGGGACCGGCTCGCCGACGCCGTGGTCATGGTCCTGCCTTCGTTTCGATTGCACGCCGGCGAGCCTCTCGGACCCGGTCTCAAACGTCTCGGCGTCGGCGCGATCGACGAGGCGATCGCGGTCTTCTACGACGGCGATGTCCAGTTCGGGGAGGCGGTTCACACTGCCCGGAAGTCGACCAAGAAGGTGAGGTCGCTGCTCCGCCTCGTTCGCTTCGAGGTCGGGGAACGGGTGTTCCACTTCGAGAACGAATGGCTGCGCGATACCTCCCGGCTCCTCTCGGCGGTGCGCACCTCGGCAGTGCTGGTCAGCGGGGCTCAGGACATCAGAGACATGTACGGGCCGCTGTTGGCGGATGGGACATTCGACGAGGTCTTGGAGCGATTGGCCGCCAACCGTGATCGCATCGAGGAGCGTGTGATGGAGGATCCCGAGATCGTCCCCCGCGTCGTCTCGAACCTGGAACGGGCCAGGGGAAGATATGAATCGTGGCCGGCCGACCCCGATTCCAGATCGGTGTACGGAATCGGTATCCGTAACGAGTACCGGGCGGTGGGGCCGGGCTTGAAGGCGATTCATGCCCGGGGCCGACGAGAGATGGTGGCCGCCTACAACGCCCCCAGCTTGGTGTCTTTCCACCGCTGGCGGAAGCGGGTGAGGTACCTCGAGCGCCAACTGGAGATCCTCACCCCGTTGTGGCCGGAGGTGATGATCGGGATGGCCATCACGCTGGATCGGATCTCGGAGCTCCTCGGCCAGGACCACGATCTGGCCGAGCTGCTCCACGCGCTGGCCGATCGGCCGGATCTCTGCCCCAATCCCCTCGAACGGGCGCTCATGACCGCACTGGCCGAGCAGCGCCGTTCCGACCTCCAGACGGCCGCCCGAATCCTCGGCCGTCGGATGTATGCCGAGAGCCCGAGCTCGTTTGCCGAGCGTCTGGGTGCGTACTGGGAGTCGATGGAGATGGCCAGGACTACGCACCTGGTCTCTCTTCCTGCCTGATCGGGGAATGCCCGAGGCGATCTAGGGTTGGCCTGGATATGAGTGACGCCGGCCGCGTCCGTGTCGAGCCGGGCTCGAAGCGGGTCCGGGTGATGCTCGGCGGTGAGGTGATCGCCGACACGACAACACCCCTCCTGGTGTGGGAAATCCCATACTTCCCGACCTACTACTTCCCGCCCGATGATGTCCGGGCCGAGTTCCTCAGCCCGACCGGTGACGTGAAGCGATCCCCGAGTCGGGGCGACGCCACCCAGTATGCGGTGAAGGTCGGCGAGTCGTCGGGGGCGGGCTATTCCTTCCATGATTCGAAGATCCCCGAATGCGTCGATCACTACGCGTTCATCTGGCGGACGATGGATCATTGGTTCGAGGAAGACGAGGAGGTGTTCGTGCACGCCCGTGACCCGTACACCCGTCTCGACATCCTGCCGTCGAGTCGTCGGGTGCGGGTCGTGATCGACGGTGTCACGGTTGCCGACAGCACCAACGGGCATTTCCTCTACGAGACCGGTCTGCCGGCGCGTTACTACATGCCCAAATCGGATGTGAGGATGGACTTGCTCACTCCCACCGACAAGGTGACCGCCTGCCCCTACAAGGGCACGGCGCGCTACTGGTCGGCAGCTGTGAATGCAGTGATCCACGAGGACATCGTTTGGGGATACGACGATCCGTTTCCCGAGTCGGAGAGGATCGCTGGCCTCGTCTCCTTCTACAACGAGAAGACCGACATCTACATCGACGACGTCCTTCAGGAGAGGCCGATCACCAAGTTCTCCTAGGTCGAAAACCGTTTGAATGGTCGTAGCACTTCTGCTATCGTCCATACCCCAGTCAGTACGAAAGGTCAGAACAACATGACAGATCGTATGGGCGACACTGTGGTCGAAGTGCGTGACCTGCGCATGCGATACGGGTCCAACGACGTTCTCGATGGGGTCGACTTCGACATCAGACGTGGAGAGGTGGTCACCCTGCTCGGCCCCAATGGCGCCGGCAAGACCACCTCGATCGAGATCCTGGAGGGCTTTCGGATTCGCTCCGCCGGCGAGGTGTCGGTCCTCGGGGTCGACCCCGCGCAGGCGGACGAAGACTGGCGGGCCCGGATCGGCGTCGTGCTCCAGTCCTGGCGGGACCACGCCCGCTGGACCCCCCGGCTGCTGCTCCACTATTTGGGCCGCTACTACGCGCCCTACTCGACTCCCGAGCGACGAGCGTCCCTACGACGTCGATCAGCTCATCAAGCTGGTCGGGATCGAGGAGCAGGCCGACCAGAAGATCCGCACCCTCTCCGGTGGCGAGAGACGTCGCCTCGATGTCGCGGTGGGAATCATCGGGCGCCCCGAGCTCTTGTTCCTCGACGAGCCGACAGCCGGTTTCGACCCCCAGGCGCGTCGTGACTTCCACGACCTCATCCATCGTCTCACCGATCTCGAGGACACCACGGTCCTTCTCACCACCCATGACCTCGACGAGGCAGAGAAGCTGGCGGATCGCATCCTGATCCTCGCCGCGGGTCGGATCGTGGCCGACGGGAGCGCCGACCAGCTGGCGCGGATGGTGAATCGCGAGGCTCAGGTGCGTTGGACCCGTGACGGCGAGCAGTTCGTCCATGCCACCCCGGAGCCGACTGCATTCGTCCGCGAGCTGTTGGGCCAATACGAGGACATCTCGGATCTCGAGGTCCGCCGGGCCACCTTGGAGGACACCTACATCACCATGGTTCAGCAGTACGAGTCGGGTGAGGTCGCGCCCGGCGCGAGCGCCTTCGAGGAGGTCGGACGATGAACCCCACCACGAATGCGATCAAATCCGGTTTCGCCCGCGGGTGGACCGAGTTCAAGTTGAGTCTGCAGAGCCCGCAGGACCAGGGCTTCTACGTGTTCATGTCCGTATTGGTCCTGGCCTACCTCTGGTTCAATCGCAACACCGAGATCGAGGGAACCAACCTTTCGTATCCCACGGTGGTGCTGCCCAGCATGCTTGGGGCTCTCCTCGTCTTCAGCCTGATCATCGGCCCTGCCTATGCCCTGGCCATGGAGCGCGAGGACGGGACCCTGCTCCGAGCCAAAGCCGTCCCCCACGGTGTCGTGGGACACGTGACCGGCCACGTGGTCCTCAATGTCCTCAGCATCCTGCCGTCGTTCCTGATCATCCTGATCCCGGCGGCGTTGCTCTTCGACGGGCTGATGCAGAACGGGGCTAAGGGCTGGACAACCGTGGCATGGGTCACCCTCCTCGGGCTCTGGGCCACGCTGCCCATCGGGATCATCATCGGATCGCTCGCTCCCAGCGTGCAGAAGGTGGGCACTTGGGGGATGTTCCCGGTGCTGATCTTGGTCGGCATCTCCGGGATCTTCTTCCCGATCCAGGACCTGTGGGGCTGGGTCCAAACCGTCGCGCAGATCTTCCCTATGTACTGGGTGGGGCTCGGGATGAGATCGGCCTTCCTGCCCGAAGCCGCTGCGGCTCTCGAGATCGGGGGCTCGTGGCGCACCCTGGAGACGGTGCTGGTGCTCTCGGCCTGGGCGGTGGTTGGCAGTCTCATTGCTCCCGTGGTGGTTCGCAGGATGGCGCGGCGCCAGTCCGGTTCTCAGGTCGAGGCAGCCAAGGAGCAGGCCGTTCAGTGGGTCAGGTGACCGACACGGTCCACAATCGGATCGCCATGCTTCGCGCAGAGCGGGGCGTCTCTCGCCGCCAGCTCAGCGAGGCGCTGGGGGTCCACTATCAGACGATCGGCTACCTGGAACGGGGCGAGTACAGCCCGAGCCTCTTCCTGGCGCTCAAGATCGCCGACTATTTCGAGGTGCCGATAGAAGTGGTCTTCTCCACTGAGCCGTTTGCACGGATTGGGACCAAGACCGCCGCCGGTTGAGACTGCTCGGTCAGCTGGTCTGCTCGAGCTCCGTGAAGAGACGGATGAGGTTGCCACCGGGGTCGGTGACGGCGGCATAACGGATCGGGTCGAGGTCCTGCGGCGGCGTGATCTTGGTCACCGACTCCGGAAGGGATTGCCAGAACTCGTCGACATCGTCGACCTCGAAGAACCCACTGGGCCCGGCTTCGACGTCGGTAGTTGCATCCAGCATCAATAGCAGTTCTGATCCCGGGATCTGCATTGCGGCGGTGTCGTCACCCATTCGCCACGCCTCATCCCAGCCCAGGACATCTCGATAGAAGGCGACCGCTTGCTTCAAGTCCGACACCGGGTGATACAGGAATGTGAGTTTCATCGGGTCGAGCATAAAGCAATTACGTATGGCCGTCAATCCGTTATGGTGAAGCGTGACGTGCCATACCCCGTTCCCATCCCTGGCTCCGCTCCAGCGCGGCTCATCGAGGCGGCTCTACTCCGGTTCGAATCCGAGGGTAGGGATGCGGTGAACGTCATGGAGATAGCCCGAGACGCGGGCGTGACCACAGGATCGCTATATCACCACTTCGGGTCGAAGGAAGGTCTCTACGTCGTGATTCGGGACGAGATGGAGCGGCGCATGACGGAACGCATGGAGGGCGCGGCCGCGGCTGTGGGATCCACAGGGAGGGCGGCGGTGACGGCATCACTACTGGTCGCCTTCGATGCGGCGCTTCGATTCGGAGTGGCCCGGATCCTGTCTGAGCCGCCACTCGACCCGGACGGCGACGCCATCTCACTCGCCCTCGTCCCGCTGCTCCCACCGGAGAGTGCAGGCGCCGCCCCGGCGCTGGCGGGCGCATGGCGGGGAGCGCTCGGTGCGGTGGCTGAAGGTTTGACGGCCGGATCCGCCAGGAACGGGTTGAGTTGGGCTCTGAGCGGCGTCTAGGCGGGGAGGATCAGGTGGCTGTCACCGAATTCGTGCCATAGGTACCCGTGATCGAGGGCGCTCCGGTAGCTCTCGGCCAGGAGCCGCCGACCGCCGACCGCCTCGAGCAGGTCGAGATGCGTCGACTCGGGCTCATGCCAACCGGTGATCAGCCCGTCGACGACACCGAGCGTGTCGTTAGAGCCAATGACGAGGTCGGTCCAGGTACGCCCGGGGTGCGAGATGCCTCTCGAGTCCACCGTCGTCTCCAAAGCGCGGACCACCGTCGTGCCAACGGCGACGACCCGTCCATCGTTCGCCCGGGTGTGATTGACCAATGCGGCAGTCGGTTCCGGGATCTCGAACCACTCCGGATACGGCAGCTCACCTGCTTCGAGTGAGGAGACACCCGTATGAAGGGTCAGCGGCGCCACCGCGACCCCGGTTGCCGCCAGCGCCGTGAGCAGACGGTCGGTGAATGGCCTGCCGGCACTGGGCATCTCCGCGGAGCCCGGAACCCGAGCAAAGATCGTCTGATATGCCTCCAATGGATAGGGACCGTCGGTATGCCGGTAGCGAATGGGGCGACCCCACGTCTCCAGATAGTCGACCAGGGGACGGCCCAGATCGGCTGCGGCGACCCAAAGCCGGCGGCTCGTCGCATCCGCCGGATAGGGCGTGAGCAGCTCGATCAACCCGCCACCGGGCAGCTGGAGCGCGCCGGCGTGTGGATGCTCGTGAGGGAGGGAATTCGCCCCGGCCAGTCTTCGAATCTCGACGACGTGGAGCCCGCCGGGCAGCACTGTCGAGAAATGAACAACGAGATCGCCATCGATGACCACTGACGCCGGCAAAGTGGCCGAGTTGTTGACAACTACCAGGTCGCCCGACCTCAACTCCGATGCCAGGTCGTGAAACAGGCGGTGTCGGATCCCATCTCCATCGCTCACCATGAGTCGAACCTGGTCGCGTCGAATGCCACGCGTCTCAGGAGGTCTGGTTGCCTCCATCTCGGGTGGGACGACGAATCCGTCCAGGACATCGGCCGCTCTCAGTGTGGCCGGGAGAGTCATGTGCGGGTCCTTGGCCAACAGGTCTTCGGCCTGATAACGGCCGCTGGGATAGCGCTCCTCGAGGAGACGAAGCAGCGCCGGAACTCTCGTCTCGGGCAGAGGCCGATCCGAGATGTCGTCATCCGGGAAGGCCTCCTGGTGCATCCGGGTGTTCATGTCGCCGGGGTCGAGCCAATACACGGTGATGTCTTGCTCTTCGGCGGCGAGGACGTTGGAGAGCTGTTCGAGACCCGCCTTGGAGGACCCATAACCTCCCCAGCCCTCGTAACCCTCGACCGCAGCGTCGGAAGTGATGTTCACCACGGTCCCTCCCGCGGCTCGGAGGTGGGGGAGGGAGAGCTGGATCAGTCGAAGGGGCGCCAGGAGATTGGTCGCGAGGACATCCTGCAAGGACACTCGAGCGGATAGTCGCCGATCCGGGGCTGCGGGCTGGGCCCGAGCAGGCTGGCGTTGTTGACCAGAAGCGAGAAGCCGCCTCCCTCGACCGCGGCGTCCACGAGAAGGGTGGCGTGCTGGGGGTCAGTGACATCGCCGGCGATGGCCACGACATCGCCGGTCCCGGCGTCGTCGATGGCTGCCGCCGCCGACTCGAGGTCGGATCCATCCCGGGCGTCGATCACGAGGTTCCAACCAGAGCCGCGCCAGCTCGATCGCCAGTGCATACCCGAATCCTCGAGATGCCCCGGTGACGATGGCCGTGCTCATACCCCCAAACTACGGCCGGCCCCGTCTTCGGTCATCGGTCCCTGGCCCGATTCACCCTCCGCCTTCGGACCGAGGGGCCTCGAGAGTCGCCAAAACCATAGGGTGCGTGCAGTTCTCGACCAGCCCGCTCTTGACCGCGAACAGGGCGGCCTGGGTGCGGTCGTCGAGGCCGAGCTTCCTCAGGACGGCGGAGACATGGGTCTTGACCGTCTTCTCAGACACGAACAGCTCTTCAGCGAGCCGGGCGTTGGACCAGCCCTGGCCGAGACCCGCCAGCACCTCCCGCTCGCGAGCGGTGAGATCGGATAGAGCTTCGTGGGGATCGCCTCCCGACACGAAGGCGGACAATGCGGCCGCCGCTTCCTGCGCATACACCGTCCTGCCGCTGGCCAACTCCCTGATGGCGTCGGCGAGCTGGTCGGGGTCGGTGTCCTTGAGCAGGTAGCCGTCGGCACCGGCCCGAATCGCCGGCACCACCTCGCGCCGGTCGGCGAAGCCGGTCAGCACGAGGACCTTCACGTCGGGTTTCCACTTTCTCATCTCGGGGATCAGCTCCGACCCGGAGGCATCGGGCAGGTGCAGGTCGAGCAAGACCAGATCGGGCTCGCCGGTCGCCAGCTCACGCATGGCCTCCTTGCCATCGGCTGCCTCTCCAACCACCTCCATCCCCGGTTGTGTCTCGAGAAAGGCGCGGAGACCTTTGCGAACGACGGGGTGGTCGTCCACGATCATGACTCTGATCGTCTGGCTCAATTCGGGACCTCGAGACGAACGGTGGCTCCCGCTCCGGGCGAGGAGGCGATGGTCAGGCGGCCCCCGATGACCGAAGCACGCTCCCGCATCGAGGTGAGCCCGAGGCGCCGCCCGCGGTTCATGCGGGTATCGGGCTCGAATCCCTGGCCATCGTCGGTGATCGTCACCGCAAGCTCTTCGTCATTGTCCACCGACACGATGACCTTGCCGGCCCGCGAATGGCGAACGGCGTTGGTGAGCGCCTCCTGGACGATGCGGAACACTTCGTGCTCGGCGCGCCCCTCCAGGTCAGCGTCACCGTCGGCGACTACTTCGATATCGATGTGATGCACACGGCTCAACAGATCGGCGAGGCTTCGTATCGCCGGCAGCAGGCCATCTCGCTCGACATCGGGGGTCCTGAGCCCTTCGACCACTGCCCGAAGCTCTGCCATCGCCTGTCTCGACAGGGATGCGATCTCATTCAGCTCTTGGGCCGCCCGATCGGGGTCGGTGGCCAGGTGTCTCGACGCTGCCTTGGCCGTGAGGGTGAGGCTGAACAATGACTGGTTCAAGGCGTCGTGCAGCTCGCGGGCCAGACGCTCTCGCTCCTCGGACATGGCGAGTGTCCTCGAGTCCTCGAACATCCCGGCCGCCTCGATGGCGGCGGCGGCGTGATAGGCGAGAAGGACGATGCCCGCCTGGTCATCGTCGGTGAACTCCTCCGCCCCGACTTTGTCCGTCAGGTAGAAGGCCCCGATGACCTCGTCGTCGCTCACGATCGGGACGCCGAGGAATGAGCTCATCAGGGGATGTGCCCGCGGCCACCACCCCCGAAAGCGACGGTCCTTCTTGATGTCGGGGAGACGGAGCGGCTCCGGGTCGTGGAGCATCGCATCGAGCATCCCGTGGGTCCGTGGAAGGGGGCCCATCTCGGCGACGAGCTCGTCGCTCATGCCGACGTGGATGAAGGCGGAGAAGGCGTCACCTTCCGGTTCGGGGATCCCGATTGCCGCGTAGGAGGCGCCCGAGATCTCCTTCGCAGTCTCTGCCAGCTTGGTGAGGACGTCCTTCAGCGACCTGCCCGGGGCCACCGCATCGGTGATGGCAGCCAGGATCACCTCGGCGGTGCTCTGCGACGTCGTCACCCGGCGCACCCTTGTTCGCCGTGGAGCCGCTCCGCCTCCTCGAGCGAATGCGATTCGGTGAGGTCATGGTCCCGCCGCGACAGCTCGACGAGTTGTCGGTAATAGCCATGGAGGACATCGAGGTCGTCCTCGGTGAGTGCCTCCACGTCGATCAGCCGATTGCTCGCGCCCTTGGTCGCCGCCACCAGTTCGTTGAGCTTGAGCTCCATCGCCTTGCTGTCCTTGTTCTGAGTCTGCTGGATGAGGAACACCATGAGGAAGGTGACGATGGTGGTCCCGGTGTTGATCACCAGCTGCCAGGTGTCCCCGAAGCCGAACAGAGGCCCGCTGACCGCCCAGACGATGATCACCAGCAATGCGATGAGAAAGGCCCAGGGTCTTCCCACCGCATGTGTCACCCGTTGAGAGAACTTCTCGAATCTCTCGGTGAACCCAACCTCTTCCGCCATGGCACCTCCTCTTGGTGATTCAAACCCAGAGTCAACACCCGGTCGGTGACCGGGTGTTGACCCGTGGAGGGACCTGGCCTGCGCGAGCCTCAGCGGCGGGCGGCCCGCTTGTACTGGCGGATCGAGAGCGGGACGAAGATGGCCATGATGATCACGACCCAGATCAAGGTGTAGATGATCGGGTTCTGCAATGGCCAGGCCGTCGGCTCGGGAGCCCCCGGTGGGATGTTGCCGAACAGCTCACGCACCGCCTGGGTCAGCGACGACACCGGGTTCCATTCGGCGAAGGTCTGCAGGGGTGCGGGCAGGCTCTCGAGCGGGACGAAGGCGTTGGACACGAAGGTGAGCGGGAAGATCACCATGAACGACGCGTTGTTGATCACCTCGACGCTCGGCACCAGCAGCCCGACATATGCCATCACCCAGGAGAAGGCGTAGGCGAACAGGAGCAGGAGGGCGAACCCCGCCGCCGCCTCGATGAACGACGTCCGGATTCCCCACCCGACCAGGAGGCCGGTGAGCGCCATGATCGCGACGGAGAGGGCGTTGTAGACGACATCGCTCGATGTCCGACCGACGAGGACCGCTGACCTCGCCATGGGCAGCGACCGGAACCGGTCGATGATGCCCTTCTGCATGTCGTCGGCCAGCCCGGCACCGGTGAAAGTCGCCCCGAATATCACGGTCTGGGCCAGGATGCCGGCAATCAGGAACTCGCGATAGACCTCCGCCGCCGCCCCGCTGGCTACCTCGATGGCGCCACCGAACACGAAGGCGAACAGCAGCACGAACATGATCGGGGACAGCAGAACGAAGACCAGGATCTCGGGGACCCGCTTGATCTTGATCACATTTCGCTTGGCGACGACAGCGCCGTCTCCAAGTGCGGTCATCAGCTGGCTCATCTGCTGACCTCCTCCAGCTCTTCTTCCTTGGGCTTGTTTTTCGATCTGCCGCCGTTGGACTCCAATCTCTTCCTCGGCGACGTGACCGGTCAGGGTCAGGAACACGTCGTCGAGTGTCGGGCGGCGCAGGCCCACGTCCTGAACCACGATCCCGCGCGCATCGAGCTCGCGTAGCGCCTGGGTGAGGACAGGCGCCCCGCCGGCTATGGGCGCGGTCAGCCCTCGACTGTGATGATCGATCCGGATCTCACCGACGGCGAATGCTGCCAGGACTTCTTGAGCCGGTGTCACGTAGACCAGATCAGCCACCGTGACCTCGATCCGCTCACCACCGACCTGAGTCTTGAGCTGGTCCGCGGAGCCATGGGCGATTTCATGCCCGTGATCGATGACCACGATGTCATCGGCGAGCTGATCGGCTTCTTCCAGGTATTGCGTGGTCAAGAGCAAGGTCGCCCCCTCCTTGACCAGGTCCCGGATCGTCTCCCACAGGTCTACTCGGCTCCTCGGGTCGAGACCTGAGGAGGGCTCGTCGAGGAACAGCACCGGTGGCTTGGCGACCAACGCGCCGGCCAGGTCGAGTCGGCGGCGCATCCCGCCGGAATAGGTCTTAACCGGCCGGTCGCCGGCTTCGGTGAGGTCGAATATCTCGAGCAGCTCCCGGGCGCGCTCGCGGGACTTCGTCTTCCCGAGGTGATAGAGACGCCCGATCATGTCCAGGTTCTCGAACCCGGTCAGATGCTCGTCGACGGCGGCGTACTGGCCGGACAGGCCGATCAGCCGGCGCACCGCTTTGGGGTCCTTCCTGACGTCGGCCCCGGCGACCATCGCCTGACCCTCGTCTGGCTCGAGCAGGGTCGACAGGATCGACACTGCGGTCGTCTTTCCGGCGCCGTTCGGCCCGAGAAGGCCAAGCACGACGCCCTCGGGGACGACGAGGTCGAGACCGGCCAGCGCGGTGACTTCCTTGTACCGCTTGACCAGGCCCGATGCCTCGATCATGTTGGTCATGGGTTTCTCCTCTTCCTGTGTCGAGATCTTCTGACAATCAGACCGGCGTCACCGCCGAAACTCATCGGTCCGGAGGACGAATCCCAATCGGCCCTGGGGACGATTGGAACCACGCCTCGTTGGGGGTGGACCTTCTCGACTCTAAGCAGCAATGCGGACAGATTCGGTCCGCAATGTCCTTAACTGCTCGAGCACGATAGATGCCAACCGATTCCGAGCGCCGGGGTATTTCCCGGTGTTGAACGTTTGGTGACCGTCTCGTTTCGGTCAGATGGACGGAGTCCCGCTAACCCGAGCGGGCGAGGTCCGTTTGCTCGATTGGGTGGCGCGAGAAGAAATCGGCGAGACCCTCTGCGACCGCCTGCGGGTTCTGCACCAACATCAGGTGCCCTGCATCAGGTATGGATAGGCGCTCGGCTTGGGGAAACCAGGATTGGATCAGTTCGGCTCCTTCCACGAACCGCGAGACTGTGTTGGCGCCAAGGACATTGAGCACGGGTTGAGTGACGCGCTCAGCCTCTGGCGGTCCGAACGACCAGCTCTGGACGGCCGGCATCTCGGCCTGGAAGAATAGATCGGCGTCCGCAAGGGCCTCGTTGGACGCGTCTGGCAGGACCCGGTCGAGATCCTCGCGGTATCCGTCACCGCCAACATGACGAAGAAAGCCATCGACCGCCCCGGCTGTGTCACCCGATTTGTAGGCCGTTATGACAGGCATCAGCGCCGCCTTCACCTGGTCGGAGCTGGAGATGCCTCGGGCCGCGGGCTCGAGCAACGCAACGGAACCGACTCGCTCCGGGGCGTCGATGGCGGCCTGGAGGGCGACCAGCGCTCCGTAGGAGTGCCCGACGAGATGAGCACTTGCCCAGCCAATGTGGTCCATGACACGCGTGCAGATCCGGGAATCCTCAGCGACGCTGAGTGGGCGATAGCGCTCGTCGTCAGAACGACGGAGTCGTCGTCGATATTGCAGAGTCGAGAATCCCGATAGCTGTTCGATCAGCGGCTCGTACCAGGACACGAAGGGGCTGGCGTGGATGAGCACAACCCCCTCACCCGATCCTTGAACCTGATAGGTCAGCTCGATGTCTTCGAATGACAAATGGTCCATGGGTTCACCTCCACGATCTATTCCATAGCCGCTGTAGTGAATTGGTGGCTACTGTATCGGAATGGCCCGAGAAGTCAAGAGCCCGCGCCGCTCCTATCACTCACCCTTGCGGGCGGATCAGGCCAAGCAGACCCGTCGCAAGGTCCTCGAGTCTGCCCGTCGGCTCTTTGTGGAGAACGGATATGCCGGCACCACGGTCGCGGCGGTGGCCACCGATGCCGGAGTTTCGCCGGAGACCATCTATCTGTCCCTTGGTGGCAAGCTCGGCCTCCTCGAAGGGGTCATGGAGATCACGGGCCCACACGACTCGGTGGCGGACGACGAAGAGTGGTGGGCCATGGTGTCGGGACTCACCCAGGCCCCTGAGCGCTTGGACAGGATGGTGGAGTACAGCTGTCGGATCCTCGCCCGGACTCAGGCGATCCACGCCATCATTCGCGGTGCGTCCGACAGCGAGCCTTTTGCCGCCGACTTCGGGCGGCGTTTGCTCGCCGAGCGTCTGGCCAATCAGACGGAGCGAATCCGGCGTTTCATCGCCAAGGATCTCAAACATGGTCTATCGATCGATGAGGCGGGACAGAGGTATTGCGTCCTGACCAGCCCCGAGCTCTTCCACCTGCTGACTGTCGAAATGACCTGGACGGTCGAGCAGCATCAGAGATGGGTGACCGAGCTAATGAGAACGGAGCTGCTCGGGGAGGTCGATAAGGCATAGGCGGCGCTTCGAAAAAAACCTCGGAATCAGGCGTCGAGGGTATGGAATTCTGTCGTGGGGGTCTTGTAGGTTAGCGAACATATGTTCGATAGTGAGATTCTGCCTTCCGATCTGGATCTTCTCGACCCGGGGTCTGACGATGACCACGGTTTGCCTGCGGATTTGGAGACGATTCCTCCCGGATTGTTGTTGGCGGTGATCTTGTCCTCGGTAGATCGGAATGGGTTGTCTGGGTTCGACCGGGTTTGCCTGCTCAAGGCGCGGGCCCGTCTTCGTTCTTGGATCGACGCCGAGTTGTATGCCGACATCGAGGCGGTGTCGGGGTCGGTGGCCGAAGAGTTGGATGATCTTTGGGAGGGTGGATCTCCTGACCCTCAGGTGGTGGGGGAAGCGACCGCTTCTGAGATCCAGGCGGCACTGCATCTGACCCGACGTGCCGCCGGACTGCAGACCGACCTGGCCTTTCAGCTTTGTGAACGGCTTCCAGGAGTGTGGGCGGCGTTGCATGAGGGTCTGATCGATCTGGCTCGGGCCCGGGTCCTCTCCGATCTGACCATGCCTCTCCCTCGGCAACTGGCCCGGGAAGTGACAAGTACCGCCATGGAACGGGCTCCGTCGTTGACTACCGGTCAGCTGCGAGCCCATCTGCAGAGACTGATCATCACCATCGACCCTGCTGCTGCCCAGGAACGTTACGAGCAGAAACTCAAAGAGCGGAGAGTGTTCACCGAACAAGGTGAGGACGGCACCGCCAATCTGATGGGATTGAACCTGCCCCCGGCCGAGACCACCCGGGCGATGAGACGGATCAACCGGCTGGCCCGCGCGTTGAAAGCGAAAGGTGATAGAAGGCGGATCGATCAAATCAGAGCCGACATCCTCCTGAACCTGCTCACCGGAAGAAACCAGGCCGGACAGGATTCGGCCGGTGACCGGGGAGCTGTCGAGATCAGAGTCGATCTGAGCACCCTCACGGGAGCAGAAGATGAACCCGGTGAGATACCAGGTTGGGGAGCTGTATTGGCCGATGTGGCCCGTCAGATCGTCGACGAAGCATCCGATGCCGAATGGCGGATCGTCCCCGTCGACGAAAACGGTCAACCCGTAGGAGTCGTAACCACCAAGAGACGACCCAGCACCACCCAGAAACGGGTCGTGGAAACCAGGAATCCGACCTGTGTCTTCCCTGGATGTCGCATGCCCGCCGACCAGTGCGACCTCAACCATGAGATCCCCTGGGCGGAAGCCCACCGGACCACGATCAGAGAGCTCGGACCACTCTGCCGCCACAACCACATCGACCATCACCGGCACCGGTGGAAACTCAAACAAATCCGGCCCGGCATCTACCAGTGGACCAGCCCCACCCGGCCACACCTACATCATCGGACCCGACCAGCCCTGACCAGCTAAGCGCTCCTGATCCACACGCCGGCCGTGGTCGGCCGGAGAGTGTCGGTCACCAGATCCACCCAATCCGATGCCATTCGATCCGGGTCGACCTGATCTTGGAGATGGGATGAGAAGTCATCCATCACCTGCTCCAACTGGTACCGGGATCGGTAGAACCGACGGTCGACCCAGGTCATCATCCTCCTGCGGACCGGCGTGAACAGCGCCGCCACAACCAGCGTTGAACCGGCGACGAACAACGGTGATTGCTCGCCGACGATGCGGGTTGGCAGCCAGACCGCCCCAGCCACATACACCGCTCCGAGGATCAGCACCAGTAGGGCATAAGACACAGTCCTGCTGACGACGCGATCGAAGTCGTAGAGCCGGTAACGGAGCACAGCGATGGCAATCGATGCGACCAGGACCAGCACCCAGATGGCGAACAGAGCATTGGCGGCAGAATCGTTTCCCAGTTCGTAGAGGATCAGGTTGAGCGCCATCCCGACTATCGAGATCGACAGGGCGCCGGCGAACACCTTCATCTGCTGACGTTCGATTCCGGTCGATCGTCGAAACCGCATCACCGCCCCGACGACCGCGCCTCCGACCGCAATCAGCATGACAGTCAACCCAATGAGCGAGACCGTGTCGAAAACGTCCACGGGCAGAGGCAGTCTGAGCGGCAGCACGACCTCGACCTGGCCGGCGCCGACTGTGACCAGAGTGGACTCCTTGAATGCGTTGCCGAAGATCAGCATCGACAGGCCGACCAGCATCACGGGCGTCACCCAGCGGTACCGGGGTGAGGGTAGTTTGCCGTCGGGAAACCTGAGCGGGAGTAGAACCAGGATCAGACCCATGCTCATTGCCCATTGCCAGGTACCGAACCAGACGCCCCAGCTGGTGACGGGACTGTTGATCGCCGCCAGCGATTCGCCGATTACTCCGAGGGTGAACGTCAGCCCGAAGCCGGCCAGGATCAGGCCAACCGGGTTGGCCGGCAATCGCCACACCAGATAGGCCCCGACAACGGCGGGTGAGATGAAGGCGAGGAGCCCCAAGATGTCCACCAGTAGGTTCTGATCGTCCCAGTCCTGCGCAGCCATGTAGATCCACATGGCCAGCGCCACCAGACCCATCGCCACTCCGAGCCAGCGTCGCCATCTCATCGAGGGTCACTCCGCACCCATACTCCGACTCCCGATGGCTGCAGGGTCTTGGTGACGACGGCCGCCCAGTCGTCGGCAAGACGGTCGGCGTCGACCTGATCCCTCAATCGGGCGGCGAACCCCTCTGCGATCAGTTCGGCGTCATATGACGACCGATTGAACCTGCGATCCACCCACCGCATGACCCGGCGTCGCAAAGGGTTGAACATGGCGGCGACGGCGAGCGTCGACCCGGCCACGAACAGCGGGGTCTGCTCGCCGACGATGCGGGAAGGGAGCCAGACCGCCCCGACTCCATAGACCAGGGCCAAGGCGCCGGCCAGGACCGCATAGGTGACGGTTCGACTGATGAGACGGTCGATTTCGAACAGCCGGTAGCGGAGGATGGCCAGGGTCACCGCGCCGCCCACGAAAAGACTGAATACGAAATTGAAAACTGACCCCAACCAGATAGGGCCGTCGATGCTGTCAAGAACAGTGAAAAAGACGATCGCGACCACGCCGACCCACAACAAGACCTTGACTTGCTGGCGCTCGACACCGGCGCTCGAGCGAAAGCGCGCTATCAGGGAGAGCAGGCCGAGGACGATCGCGATCAGCTGACCAGGGAACACCAAGAAGAGCAGAGTGTTGGTGAAGTCGTTCAGGGCGGGGATTCCCAGAGGGTTGGGCAACAGTCCGACGACCGGCTCCGGCTCGACGAAGAATGCGGCGCCGACGAAGGCGACCACCACCACGCTCACATTGAACCAAAGCGCCGGTCGCCAACGAGGAGACGGGAGGTGCCCGTCGGGATAGAGCAGCAAGAGGAAGGGGATGCTGAAAGAGCTTGGTATCCATAACCATTGGGACATCCAACTGGCGAGAGCCACGATCGGGATCGCACCCCATCGATCGATGCCGAATCGGGTGAATTCAGCGGCAAGGCCCTCCAGGGGAAATGAGAGACCAGCGGCCACCACCCACCAACAGAATGCGTTCCTCGGCTGATTGAGGACGAGACGCAATCCCAGGGCCCCCACCGCGACGAAGGCGAGGTCCTCGAGAGCTTGGATCCATGGGTCCACGGCGTCGAGCGGGTCCGACACAGGAAGGTCGGCATTGGCGTACAGCAGACCCACCTCGACCACATAGGCGAGGACAGTCGCCACCCAAACCCCCCAGGCGAGACGACGTAGGCCCTGGTCAGTCATCCTGCATCCCCGAAATCATGGCTCGGGCTCGTCACGAGACCGTTACGGCGGTCGATTCACCGAGAAGACCGTGATATCGCTGCTCGACGTGATCCTGCAAGGCCGAAATCGTCTTCCTCGGCAGCTTGCCGAAGGGTTGGAGAGCGATTGCCTCAGACTTCGACTCCCAGGTACCCACGATTCGCCCATTCTCCAGGATCACCGGTGCGATCCAGCCCGCGGCTTTGGACACCTCGTCGACTTTGCCTTTGGGGATGATGTGGTCCCGATGGCTGAGAGGGGCCAGGGTGTATGGATCGAACCCGGGCAACAGATGAGCCCCCTCGGCCGGTCCCGCCTTCGCCGCCGCCCTGGCGCCTGCTTTGGTCAGCAGCCCCTGGTATCCCTCGATCTCCACCGGCACGAGATTCTCGACGACCGGGTTCATCAATTCACGTCCGGTTTTGGGATCGACTCCGAACCATCGAGCGAAGTCGCCGATGGTGGCCGGGCCGTTGGCATCGAGGAAGCCCTCGACCACGACTCGCATCGCCTCCTCGGGGCTCGGCTCCTCGAACGAATCACCGAGCCAGGCGGCGGGATCGACGAAGGTGACATTTCGGCCACGAGGCGGACCCTGGGCGAGCAGGCCCCGGTTGGCCGCCGGTTTCAGAACCTGGCTCCAGCCAGACGCAAGCGCCTCACCCAACCCGCGATCGCGGGTCTTGGCTACCACGGCGGCGGTCAACTCCTCCCGGGTCATCGGTTCGCCGGAAATCACCCCTGGGATGGCCCCGGTCAAGGAGTCGAGTTGAGACTTGCTGATCCCGTGGTATCTCTCCCACGCCGGGGTGATCTTCCACGGTCGCTGGCGAAGGGCGGCAATCCAGACGCCGATCTCCGATCCCGGCAATAGATGGAGGGTTCCCCTCATCGCCCATGTCTTGACCAGGCTCTTTTTCTCCCACAACAGACGCTCGATGTCCGGCAGATGCTTGCTCCTGATGGCCACTGCCTGCAGGGCTGAGGAGGCGACCTGTGCCTGGATGCCTCCTAGTGCCGAGGCGATCTGCACAGGATCGCGTCCGGGCTCATCGAGGAGCTGTCTACCCAGTCGCCAGGCGAGTGCCTGGTCCCACGTGAGTTCGACCTCCGGCTTTAGTTGCGTCATCGTCGGGTAGTTTCGTGTCTATGTGTTACAACGGTGATGCGCTACCGCCAGTCGATCCGATCGAGGGCGGTGCCTCGGGTAGTGACCTCGTGCTGGCCTCTGTCGACGGGAACCGGTTCGCCGCGTTCTCGGCCACCAGCGCCGAGAGCAAGGGCCCGGCCGTCGTCATCCTTCCCGATGTGCGAGGGCTTCACCACTTCTACGAGGAATTGGCCCTCCGCCTTGCGGAGCATGGCTATGACGCCGTGGCGATCGACTACTTCGGACGGACCGCTGGAGTGGGCAAGAGGGACGATGAGTTCGCCTACAAGGAGCACGTCCCACGGACCACTCTGAAAGGTGTCACCGCCGACACCGCGGCTGCCGTGGGCCATCTGCGCGATCAGGATGCGAATCGGCCCATATTCACTCTCGGATTCTGCTTTGGAGGATCCAACTCCTGGCATCAGGCCGCCGCCGGGCACGGCCTCGCCGGCGCCATCGGATTCTACGGGAACCCGGTACGCCCACCGAAGGGGCCTATCGAAGAGGTGAGCGATTTCGAGTGCCCAATCCTGGCCCTGATGGGCGGCGATGACCCGGGGATCCCCAACGAGGTTGTCGAGGGTTTCCGCCAGGCCATGGACAATGCCGGCGTGGAGAACGAGGTGGTGGTGTATTCCGACGCCCCCCACTCCTTCTTCGACCGGCAGCAGGAACGGTTCTCCAGGGAGTCGGCGGATGCCTGGAGCCGCGTCCTCGAGTTCATCAGTCTCCACGCCGAGAGCACATGAACCTGCCCGCTGAGATGGACGTCGACACATCCGACCTGTGGGCCTGCCCCTCCTGTGGGAAGAGATTCGTCACCCGGAACATGTCGCACTCGTGTGGGCCCCACACCGTCGATCAATTCATGGAGGGAAAGGGGCCACAGGCCTGGGCCTTCTGGAATCGGCTCCAAGAGGTGGTGGCGGCTTGCGGCCCCTATTCCATCGTGGCCAACAAGACCAGACTCGAATTCATGGTGCGGGTTCGGTTCGCCGGCATGGATGCGGTCTCGGAGCGAGGGATGAGCTTTTCGTTCTGGCTCAAAGAGCGCATCGATAGCCCACGTTTCCGCAAGGTCGTCCTCTACGGCCGCACCGACTGGGTGCACCATCTCCGCATCAACTCCCTGGATGACCTCGATGACGAGGTGCAGGGCTGGTTGTGCCGGTCGTACCAAGTGGGTTGTCAGCGGTACTGATCTAAGAGCCGGTCGGCGGGATGTTCTGATTGAGTCGGAACAGGTTCGCCGGGTCGTATCGGTGCTTGACCTCGCGGAGCCGCTTCCAGGTCTGGCCCGGATACGCCTGTCTCACCCGCCGCTGGCCCTCGTCGCCGATGAAGTTGACATACGCCTCGCCGTTGTCGCCAAGGGCCGTAGCGAGTCGATCGACCCACGCTTCATGTACTTCGGCTTCGTCCGTTTGCTGGAACATCGATGCCACGTTGAGCATGATCGGCCGCTGACGGTGGGCGTAGGCCGTTGCCTCGTCGGGCACCCGGGAGATGGCGCCACCCAGGACCCTGATCTGTGTCACCGCCATCGCGGCAGTCGAGGCGTTGACCTGCTCGACGATCGTCCCGGCAGCGGTGTGATCGATGTCGTCGACGAAGAGGTTCCGTACCGCGAACACCCCTGGAGGCGGGCCTTCCTCTTCTTCCTCATAGACGCCCGCGTAGCGACCTGGCTCGACCATGTCGTGCAACGGGGTGGCCAGCTCCCGGAACGGTGCGACCACGGACTCCCCGTCCTCCGGGTCGCCTGAATAGACGAGCAGGCTGAAGAGGATCACCTGACCGTGCAATTCCTCGGGTAGAAATGACATGGGCGGGGCCTTCATCACATTGGCGATTGTGGAGAGCTCGTCTGGCGCCGCGGCAGCCAATTCGACGAAACCGGCGATCGTGTCCCTCGTCGCGGGAAGGATCAGCATCCCGCCGACGATCCGATCCACCTCATGGAGCCGGAACTGGAACCTGGTCGCCACGCCGAAGTTCCCGCCCCCTCCGCGAATCGCCCAAAAGAGGTCGGGGTGGTTTTCCTCGTCGACACGACGGACCTTCCCATCGGCGGTGACCAGCTCGGCGGCGATAAGTGAGTCGATGGTCAGGCCGTGCTTCCGCGAGAGAAAGCCAACGCCGCCGCCCAACGTGATTCCGCCGATGCCGACAGAACCGGCGTCGCCGAACCCCACGGCCAGGCCATGTTCGCCGAGGGCGCTCGTCAGCTCACCGGCGGTCAATCCGGCCTGGGCCCAAACGGTGCGTTGCTTCGGGTCGACATGGACCGCCTTCATCGCCGACAGATCTAGGACTATCCCACCATCGGAGCTCCCGTACCCGGCGATGCTATGGCCCCCACTTCGGACTGCGAGCTCCGTTCCGGTGTCACGGGCGATGGAAACCACGTAGGCGACTTCGTTTGCGTCGGTGGGGCGAATGATCACCGCCGGCTTGCGATCGATGCCGTAATACACCTCTCGCGCCTCGTCGAAGGAATCATCTTCAGGTGTGATCACGTCACCATCGAGGACCTCGCGCAGCTTGGGGATCGACAGCTCGTTGGTGGTGATGGAAGGGTTCTGCATGGTTACTCCTCTCAATAGCGAGAGTGGACAGCTCAGGGGGTTACCCCATCGATCTAGACCGCAATCAGCATCAGAATTAATCGGTAGATGAGCCAGGTCATCAGGCCGGGGGCGTATTCCACGTCCGACTCAGGGCGTAGATGTCCCATACTGGGAGGCACATGAGCGAATCAACGGCGACCGAAGCCCGGAGCGACGCACCCTCGCTCGAGGACCTGGAGCATTATCGGCGCGAGCTCACCGGCTACGCATACCGGATGCTGGGGTCCTCGTTCGAGGCGGAGGATGCGGTTCAGGAGAGCTTGATCAGGGCGTGGCGGGCCAGCGACCGATTCGAGGGTCGTTCCTCCTTGAGGACCTGGCTCTATCGCATCACGACCAACGTCTGCTTCGACATGCTCGAGGGCAGGGAGCGCCGAGCTCGTCCCATGGACCTCGGGCCTGCCTCCACGGCCGACACAATGCTGCCCGCGCCGTTACCCGAGATCACCTGGATCGAGCCCGTCCCTGACAGCGTCATTCTTTCCCCGGCCGCCGATCCGGCCGACGTCGCGATCACGCGGGAATCGGTGCGGCTCGCCCTCATTACGGCCCTACAGCATCTCCCTGCCCGACAGCGGGCGGTCCTGATCCTGCGCGAGGTGCTCCGTTGGAAGGCCGACGAAGTCGCAGACCTATTGGAGACCACGGTGGCGTCTGTCAACAGCGCACTGCAGCGGGCACGGGCGACTCTTTCAGAGATCGATCCGGCAGAGTCTGACCCCTTCTTGCCCATCGATGACGAGCAGCAAGCCCTGCTCAGCCGCTATGTCGACGCCTTCGAGAGATACGACCTCGACTCGTTGGTCGCCCTCCTCCACGATGACGTGGTGCAGTCGATGCCGCCGTATGACCTCTGGTTGCGGGGACATGCGGACATCAGGGGCTGGTTCCTGGGCACCGGCATCGGCTGTCGCGGTTCGGTCGTCATACCAGTTGAGCCGGCCAATGGGCTGCCTGCCTTTGGCCAGTACAAACCGGGACCCGATGGCGGCTACGTGCCCTGGGCGATTCAGGTCCTCGAGATATCACAGGGCCGGATCACCGGGCTCAACTTCTTCCTCGACACCACCCGGTTGTTCCCTCTCTTCGGGTTGCCCCTGGTCTACGAGGGGTAGGACCCCTTCCAGCCCGCAAAGAACCAGTAACCCCTGCAGCCCGGGCGAGGCGTCGCGGAGCTCGACCGCGTACCCCTCTTGGGCGACTGCCAGCCGGAAGCGGCACAATGCCTCGATCGTGGTCAGATCGGGCGAGGTGACACCGCCCATGTCACAGACCAGGGCTGGCTCTCGAGAATCGGTTTCTGCATCCAACGCGATTGAGACTCTCCCGTTCGGGGAAACTCATCTCACACGGACCACAGGAGGTGGTTGTGTTCGAAAACACCAAGGCTTTCAGCGGCTTCTCCGTCGACGATGTGGCGAAAGCACGCGAGTTCTATGGAGGGACCCTCGGTCTGGCTGTGGAGGAAGAGAACGGGATGCTTGCCATCCACATCGCCGACGGGGGGGACATCATGGCGTATCCCAAGGAAGACCACACCCCGGCGACCTTCACCATCCTCAACTTCCCGGTGGCCGACATCGAACGAGCCGTAGACGACCTGAGCCGCGAGGTGTGTCGTTCGAGCGCTATCCGCAGTTCGAGCAGGACGAAAAAGGGGTCATGCGTGGCGACGAGGGCCCCCCGATCGCCTGGTTCCTCGACCCTGCCGGGAATGTGCTGGCAGTGTTGGAAGCCGAGGGCCCAGGTTCATAGCTGGCCCGAGCTCATCGTGCCCGCGATCGACGCCACATAGTCGGCGTCGCCGTAACGGTCGAGCAGGAAGGCACCCGAGTAGAAGGGCAACTCGGCGCCGGTGACATGCTTGGCCAATAGCTCGGCTGCCCCGGCTGCGACCATGACCCCGAACCCGGAGAGGCCGGCAATCAGATTGAACCCGGACGGCCCGGCAGGGCCGACGAGGGGGCGGTTCTCCCTGGTCTTGGTGTAGTAGCCGCCGTCGACGACTGATTGGGGAAGCCGCTCCCTGTAGACGTCGAACCCCGGGACCATCGTCGTCAACCCCCGCACCACGACCTCGGGATAGAGGGGATCCTCGGGGAGCGGCCACGAAGGCTCGTGCACCAAGCCGTGGTACTCCCAGAGACCGAGAAGATAAGGGGAGCCGGCGCCTCCCTCGGGTCGTGCGTGGCAGAAGATAGGCATCTCGCCGAGCAGGTCGTCCCGACCCTGTTCGGCCAGAGCCTGCCGCTCCTCGATGCTCCAGTCGAGACGTTGGGTGTCGCTCCAGATGAACATCGGGGCGTCGCGTGGGACGACACCCAGGTGATCCCTGTAGGCCGCCTTGATGTGTAGCTCGGAGAAGAGAGGCAGATCGACCCCGGCCAGGGTCGCAACCCGCCCGGCCATCGGACCGGCGGCGTTGACGACGACGTCTGTGGCGATCTCGCTCCCATTGAGCAGCGAGACCGACCGAACCGCACCGGCGGTCGTCTCGATGCCGGTCACCTCGTCGACCACGATCTCCAGCCCTCCGTCCTTGCTCTGGTCGAGCATCCAGGCACCGAGTTGTTGGGCGCTGAACCAGCCGGCTCTCCTGACATGGATCGCCCCCACTGCCGCCGGGGTCAGGTAGGGGAAGTGATCGAGCACCACATCGGCCCCGACCAGGATGTCGGCGCCTTCCGGAGCCCCGATGAAACCCTCGGCTGGCGAGGCGCGGTACGGGATGGGGCCGGGGTGAAAACGCACGGGCCCGGCGCCGAGGGTCGAGGTGTGATGGGCTTCCTCGACCATCCGGTGAAAATTCTCCTCGTCTCCGGTCACGAAGAGGTAGCCACGTCGGTTCAGGGCGAAGCTATTCCCGGACTCGGACGCCATCTTCTCCAGAAGGTCGATGGATCGGCTCATCAGCCCCACCATGGGGAGGTTGGGCCACCAGTTGCGGTAGCACTCGGTCGACTTGTCCGATGTGAGGGACATGGGTGGGCGCGGGTCGACGATCACGACATCGCCGAGCGCGTGCTTCACCGTCAGCTCGTAGGCGGCGGAGATGCCTGCGATCCCGGCGCCGATGACGACGACTTCTGCCCGGCGGCTCACCTCAGGTCGAGAGGTGTTCCCGGACGCGGTTGGCGACCGCCGGGCCGGTGAACCCGAGTTTCTCGGCGATCACGGTGTCGGGCGCCGATTCCCCGAAGTGATCGATGCCGAGGATCAACCCTTCCTCACCCACGATGCGCTCCCAACCGAAGGGGGAGGCGGCCTCGATCCGCGACCCGGGGCGCCGACCCGAGAACGTCGGTTCGGTACTCCTCCTCCCGCTCGAAGAACAGCTCCCAACAGGGGAGGCTCACCACCCGGGCCGAGATGCCATCACCATCGAGGATCGCCGCCGCTTCCACGGCGACGTGGACCTCGGAGCCGGTGGCGATGAGGGTCACGTCGGTGCCGTCTTGGAGCACATACCCGCCTTTCTTCACCCCGGCAGGATCGGTTTCCAGCACCGGCACGTCCTGACGGGTCAGGAGGAGACCGACCGGACCGTCGTGTCGGTTGAGGGCGATCTCCCAGCCGGCGAGGGTCTCATTGGCATCGGCGGGTCTGATCACCCAGAGATTGGGCATCGCTCGAAGCGAGGGGAGATGCTCGATCGGCTGGTGAGTCGGACCGTCCTCGCCGAGGAAGACCGAGTCGTGAGTCCAAACCCAGACCGATGGGGCCGACATCAACGCCGAGAGACGGACCGCCGGCCGCATGTAGTCGCTGAACACGAAGAAGGTGGCGGCGTACGGCTTCAGCCCGCCATGCACTGCCAGCCCGTTGGTGATGCACCCCATCGCGTGCTCCCTGACCCCGAAGGGGACGTCCCGGGCCTCCGGGTCGGCCGCCGAGTAGCGACGAGATGAGTCGATGACTGTCTTGGTCGAGGCCACCAGGTCGGCGGAGCCACCGAGAAATCCGGGCATCTTGTCGGCGATCTCATCGAAGAGCTTGCCCGATGCGGAGCGCGTGGCCATCTTCTCGCCGACGGTGAATCCCGGGCCTTCCAGCGCGACCGGGGCCGGCGAGTACATCCGGTCCCAGAGGGCACGCTGGTCGTCGTCAGCGCCCTCCAAGCGCTTGGCCCATTTCGAGCGCTCCTCCTTGCCCCAGCCCATGGCCCTATCGAAGAACTCGTAGACCTCGGACTCGACATGAAATGCCGGCTCGAGCGGGTATCCCATGGCCTTCTTGGCCAGGGCGATCTCCTCGTCGCCCAAGGGTGAGCCATGGGAGGCCGCCGTGTCCTGGGCGTTGGGGGCTCCGTGTGCGATGTGGGTGTGGCAGATGACCAGCGAGGGCCGATCCTCGAGGTTGATGGCCGCCTCCAGTGCCTCGTCGATGGCTTGCGGGTCGTGCCCATCGATTTCCTGCGTGTGCCAACCCTGCGCCTGGAACCTCTTGGCCACGTCCTCGGAGAATGTGATATCCGTCGAGCCGTCGATCGAGATGTCGTTGTCGTCGTACAGATAGATGAGCTTGCCCAGCCCGAATCGCCCGGCCAGGGAGCCGGCCTCTGCGCTCACCCCCTCCATCAGGTCGCCATCGCTGACGAAGCCAAACGTCCGGTGGTTGACCAGGTCCTCGCCGAGTCGGGCTCGGAGATGCGTCTCGGCGATGGCCATCCCGACGCCGGTGGCGAATCCCTGGCCCAATGGCCCGGTAGTCATCTCGATCCCGAGCTTCTGGTTGATCTCCGGGTGCCCGGCGGTGTGGCTGCCCCACTGCCTGAATTCTTTCAAATCGTCCATGGTCAACGGGAATCCGCAGAGGTGGAGCATGGAATAGAGGAGCATGGAGCCGTGCCCGTTGCTGAGGACAAACCGGTCCCGATCGGGCCAATCAGGGACCGTCGGGTCCACCTTGAGGAAACGGCCCCACAGGGTCACCGCGATCTCGGCCATCCCCATGGGCATCCCGGGGTGACCGCTGTTGGCCTTTTGCACGGCATCCATGGCCAGCGCCTTGACCGTGTCGACCGCCAGTTTCTCGATCCCGTTTGTCGCCATAGGCCCCGGGAGGCTACCGGCGGCGGGAGGAGGCGGCTAACCGGGCCGGCAGACCTCGCAGGGCCGGAATCCGGCGGACTGGGCGGCGGCGGTCGAGGTGAAGTCGACCACGTTCCATTCGCCCGATGCCCGGATCACATGACAGGTGGGATGGCAATACACGCCCGTGGCGGGATCGCCCTGGACCCGGACGTGGTGCTCGGCCAGTTCTACGAGACGTGCCGGCTCAACCCCCTCATGGGTGAGGATCTCCCACTTGTTGTGAGATCCACCCAGCGAGTACTCGCCGAGGTGGCCGTCGGATCGCACCACCCGGTGGCAGGGGATTATGAGCGGGATCGGGTTGCGGGCCATGGTGGATCCAACCGCCCGGGACGCTCCGGGTTTCTCCGCCTCGCGGGCCAGCCAGCCGTAGGGGCGAACCTCGCCTCTCGGGATGGTGGCTGCGATGTGAAGAACGCGGGTCTCGAACTGGGTTCGGGATCTGAGGTCGATCGGGAGAAGGCCCGGGGCCCCAGCCTCCATCGCCTCAGGGATATGCCGTCCCCAGTCGGTGGGAGGCTCGGCCCGGAACAGTCGGCGGCCATGGCGGCTCGAGAATCGTGTCTCGTACCCCTTGGTGGCCAGATCGAGAGACGAAACCCCCTCGATGTTGAAGGTGACCACCACCTCGCCCAACGGCGACGGATAGAGGTCATACCCATCCGCCAACCCTGCGCCGAGCGCAACCCCTTCGCTGATGCCGTCGGGCAACCCGCCGGCCAGCCCGGACAATTGGTCTTCGATGCTCATTGTTCTTGCTCCATCACTTGTCTCAGACGGTTCAGTCCACGATGGATGTCTGCCTTGACCGTGCCCTCGGGTCGCCCTGTGGCCTCGGAGATCTCGCCGATCCCGAGGCCGACGACGTGGCGCAGCACGACCGCCCTTCGCTGGTTGACCGGGAGCGCCGCTAGTCGGACGTCCCATGCTGCGGTGTCAGCTGGCTCCGGGTCCTCCGATACAGCGTGCTCATGCATCTCGACGAACGTTGGGCGTCTCGATCGGCTTCGAAGGTGATTCCGCCCCAGATTGAGGGCAATGGTCCACAGCCATGGCGATAGTCGGAGCTCCTCGAATCTGTCCCGTTCGAACCCACCGAGGGATCTGTAGGCGCGAATGAGCGTCTCCTGGGTCAGGTCCTCAGCCTCCTGATGGTCGCCACAGAGTCGTCGCAGACCCCAATAGAGCCCCGGCCCCGCAGTTTCCACCAAGTTGGGGAATGCGCCGTCGAGATCCCTGGCCAGCGCTTCGGTCAGATCATCCATCGCAAAGAGAACACCGAACGGGATGCACCGGTTGCACCTTCGCACCGTACTTACATGAGGGCGATGGACGGCTCACGGGTCGGGGCGACTCTGGACGACGCCGAGCGGGCGGTGTCGGCGGGCTTGCCCGTCGGGCCAACCGGCTTCTGGAAGGCGGTCGACGCAGTCAAGCGAGACCCGGCCCTGATAGACCAACACGCCAGCCGGATCGCCCGGATCGACCGAGCTGCGTTCAAGCAGTGGGCGTTGGTTGCCGTCCCGATCTGGCTCGGCAACGTCCTGATCATCGGGGCGACCCTCATCGGGCTGGTATTGGTCGGATGGACCTATTACCTGGAGGGGACCGCGTCGGCACTCGTCTTTCTGCTCGGCTTCGGGATCATCCTCGTGACCAGCCATGGTCTGACCCATCTGGCGGTGGGCGCGCTGATGGGGATGAGATTCACTCACTGGTTTGTCGGGAAGCTCTCTCAGCCCCAGCCCGGGGTGAAGCTCGACTACTCCACCTATCTTCGGGCTCCGGCGACTTCCCGAGCGTGGATGCACGCGTCAGGTGCGATCGTCACCAAGCTCATGCCCTTCGTCTTCCTGGGCGCCGCGATCGCCGCGGGTGTTCCCGACTGGGTCGTCTGGGCGCTCGTGGTGATTGGGCTGGTCGAGATCGCTGTCGATGTCATCTGGTCGACGAAGAAATCCGACTGGAAGAAGTTCAAGCGGGAGATGGAATTTTCTCCCCCTGTAGGGGGGAGTACCGGCGAAGCCGAGGAGGGGGGATCTCCGGTTCAGTCCACGTCCTGATCGGCCATGGTCGGGATCGATCCGTCGGTCTGATGCATCACCTCGTGCGTGCTGATCAATTCGTCGAAGTTGGGCGGGTCCTCGACGTCCACCGAAATCAGATGTCTTGTCACCGGCCCATCGGCGCGGTCGAATGACCGGGCCCGAGCGATGATGTCGGCCGATGCGTCGTCGATTCGTCGATGCTGGGCCAGGTGCTCCTCCCACGAACCGGTGGCGAACAGCTCGGTCAGACGGGTCGGGTCGCTGACGTTGCGCAACAAGCGCCACCTGTAGGCACCAGTGCGGAGACGCACCAGCCTCACCAGGTTCATCACGGCTATGAACTCCTCGAGGTCGACGAGATCGATCTTCCACGTGTTCAGGATCAGGACCGGGCCGCCCTCGACCGTCTCCTCTTCGTGGAGTGGGCCGGGCCGGTCGGGGGTGAACTCAGGAGATTCGATCTCGTCGAGGCTCGGGATTTTGAACATCGGCACCATCGCCCCGAGAACGACTGAGGCAGAACAGAGGACGACTATCGCCGTCCCGGTCCCGAGGGCGTCGGCGAGGATCCCGGAGAGAATCGAGCCGAGCGGCATTATCCCGAGGAACGAGAAGCTGTAGAGCGACATCGCTCGCCCTCTTATCCACTCGGGCGCCATCAGTTGAGCGGTGGCATTGAGGTTGGTCAGGGTGAGGACCCAGAAGGCGCCGGAGAAGAACATGAAGACCGCAGCCATAGCGATGGAGGTCGACAGCCCGAGCCCGATCCCGACCAGGCCGAACAAGGCGATGGTGAGCATCGGCGCCCGATGGTGGAAACGATCGATGAAACGCTGTCGCACGGCCGTCGCCACCAGAGCCCCCACCCCCATGGCGCCGAGGAGGATGCCCAGCGTCCCGGCGGTCCCGCCGATGGCCGCGTTGTGACCCGGCAGGACAGACTGCACTACCGACGACGTGATGGCGAAAAGGGAGACAAGTAGGAGGAGCCTGCGGAACACAGGGGTGAACCTGGCGTAGCGGATGCCGAGCAGGATCGCCGTGCCGAGCGGGGCGGGGTCCCGTATCCGCCTCACGAAGGTGTGCCGGACCATGAGGAGGCCGGCGATGACGAACCCGTAGGTGAGTGCGTTGATTCCGAAGCCGGCGGCGGCGCCGAGCGTCGCGTAGATGAGCCCTCCCAGGGCGGGGCCGAGGGCGCGAGCGACGTTGAAGGCCGCCGATTGGAGGGCAACGGCCGAGGCGATCAGCCCGCGGGGGACCATATCGGGGAGGAGGGCCTGCCAGGTGGGCAGATTGAGGGCGACCCCGGTTCCGAGCACGAAGCCGAGCCCGAGGAGGAGTGGGGGGGTGATCAGGTCGGTTGCGGTGAAGATGGCCATCGCCAGCGCCGACCCTCCCATGATCCCCTGGGCCACCAGCATCAGCTTGGTCCGGTCGAACATGTCGGCCAGCGCTCCGGCGGCGAGAGCGAAGAAGAGCAGCGGCAGCGAAGTCGAGGCCACCATCAGCCCGACCCAGGTGTTGGACCCGGTCAGGTCGAACATCAGCTGGGAAGAGGAGAGACTCTGGATGAAGGTGCCGAACGCGGACAACATCGACGCCACCCAGAGCGTGCGGAAAGAGCCGTATCGAAGAGGGGCGACCGCCGAGGTCATCGGCTACCAGCGTAGGCCCGGTAGGTTCGCGAGGTGGTACGGGACCTCGCCTACTTCATCTCTGGTGACTCGGGACCGGGAGCCGGAGTCTTGGTCCTCCATTCCTTCTGGGGGCTGACGCCGTCGGTGAAGAGCCTCTGTGACGACCTCGCTGATCACGGCTATACGGTCCTGGCCCCTGACATCAATTTCGGTGAGCTGCCCGCCTCCGAGCAGGAGGCGCTCGACCATCTGGGCAAGGCCGACCCCAACCGGCTCGCATCGTTGGTCCTGTCCTCGGCCAAGCTCCTCCATGAGAAATCGACCGAAGGCCCTATCGCAATCGTGGGTTTTGGCATGGGCGGATCGCTCGCCCTATGGGCATCGGTGCGCCTGGCCGATCTGGTCAGTGCCGGAGTGTCTTTCTACGGCAGTCAGCAAATCGACTTCGCCGGATCCAAGGCTGCCTACCTGATCCACCTCGCCGAGGACGACGAATACGTGTCGGATGACGAAGCTGCATTCATGGAGGCGACGATGCGTCTCGAGAACCTCGCGGTCGAGGTCGATGAGTACTCGGGTACCCGGCATGGGTTCGCCGAGCCCGACGGTGACACCTTCGATCCCGCCGCCTTCGATGAGGCATGGGGTCGGACGCTCGCATTCCTGGGAGAGCGGTTGGCCTGAGGTAGGGCGATGACCGGGTCAGGTGATCGGAGGGTCGGCGGGCGTCTCTGACCGCCAGGGTGATCGCCACTCTGCGGCATCCCAGCCGTCCATGATGTAGATGCGCTCATGCGCAACCTTGTCACCGCGGAACTCCATGATGTTCACAGCGAACATCCAGGGAGCACCGTCGTAGCTGATCAGGTTCTCGGCCACCACGAGATCACCGTCGTGCCTGATGCGACGGATCCGAAAATCGAGGTGCGCCGGGTACTGGCGGCGCCATTCCCTGAAGTTCTCGACACCCTCGAAACGCTCACCGGACTGGGGAAACTCGAGGACTGCGTCGTCGTGGTAGATCTCGTGGGAGATGTCCTCGTCTTTGCCCGAGTACTCCCAATGTCGCTCGAGGGCAGCCTGCAAGTTGGTCTCGTCCAGCACGGGATTGCTCCTTGGCTCGAGAATGCTCGATGCTACGCCGGACCATCCTGGCCGATCCGGGGTTGGCTAGGTTCGACAAGTCGCTGGATAGGAGGTGTCCTTGATCGCACGAAACGCCGCTCATTCCCTCGGTTGGCCGAGATGGGCCCTCATCCTCTTTGGCATCCTCTCGATCATCGCCGGGGTCCTCGCCCTCGTCTGGCCGGAGGTGACCATCCTGGCCCTGGTCATTCTGCTCGGGATCGACATCCTGATTTGGGGCGTGCTTCTGGTGGCCAACGCATTCCAGACCGGGCAGGGTCGCGTCCTGGCGGTCATCCTCGGGGTGCTGGCCCTCATCGCCGGGACGGCACTATTCCTCCGACCGCTGCGCAATATTCCTGCGCTGCTGATTGTCCTCTCAGTGTTCTGGGTGGTCGGTGGCCTGATCGAGTCGATTGAATCCATTGTCGACCGAGTGCCCGGCTGGGGTTGGGAGTTGGTGTCGGGATTGGTGTCGATCGGGGCAGGGATCGCGGTGATCGTCTGGCCCGGGATCACCTTGTTCGTCATCGCCATCGTGGCCGGGGTCTGGATGATCGTCATCGGATTCATGAGGCTCATCGCCGCCTTCACCGATGGTTCGACATCTGCACCCGCCACGCCAGCCCTGGCCTGAGCGTGAAGGGCGAGAGTTGAAAGCGGAGCAACTGACCGACCCCGTGGCCTATCACGGGGAGGGCCCGGTCTGGTCGGAGACATGGGGCGGTCTGCGCTGGGTCGACATGCTCGACGGCGACGTGCTGTCCCTCGGTGCCGACGGGTCGATCGAACGACGTCATGTCGATGACATCGCCGCCATCGTCAGGCCGCGCCAATCCGGGGGTGCCGTTCTCGGCATCGAGCGGGGGTTCGCCCTCGAAAACCCAGATGGGACGATCACGCGGCTCGCTGATCTGTGGACCGGCGGCGACGTCCGGATGAACGAGGGCGGCTGTGACCCAGACGGGCGCTTCTATTGCGGCACGATGGCGTACGACAAGCGTCCGGGCGGCGGCTCGGTGTATCGCCTGGATCCTGATGGCGAGGTCACCGTCGTGCTCGAGGGCGTCACTATCTCCAATGGGCTCGACTGGAGTCCCGACGACTCGGTCGCCTACTACATCGACACGATGACATATGAGGTGTCGTTGTTCGACTACCACACAGAGCGTGGGCTGACCGGCAGGCGGACATTCGTCGAGTTCGACCCCGACGGAGGGGGCCCGGACGGTCTGGTGGTCGACTCCGAGGGCGGGGTCTGGGTTGCCCTGTTCGGCGGCAGCGCCGTGCATCGGTACAACAGTGAGGGCGAGCTGGACGAGGTCATCGAGGTCGAGGCGCGTCAGGTGACCGCATGCACCTTTGGAGGCCCAGATCTCGACCGCCTCTACATCACTACGTCCCGGGAGAATCTGGAGCCTGACGATGACCCGCTGGCGGGGTCGTTGTTCACCGCCGTGCCCGGTGTCATCGGCCTCCCGGTGAGAGGCTTCGCCGGCTGAACCGGTTCGGCAGGTCCAACGCGGCGGTAGCCCCGGCCGACCGGCGTCTGTTTGGCCGAGACGGTGATGACGCGGAATCGGGACAGGAAAGGCAGGCTGAGGGTGCGTCTCGGCCAAAGTCGGCCGGCAATCAAGGCAGCTAGGCCGCCTCACCTTCCTCTGCCCACAACGAGCGCATCAACTCGGATCGCTCCAGCAGGTCGGGCAGGGCGCCACGATCGACAACGCGCCCGCCGTCCATCAGCAGGATCTGGTCCGCCCTGGACAGGGCGGCCCGGCGGTGGGAGACGACGAGACACGTCGCATCGCGCTGGGTGAGCAGACGGCGCCACAACTCCGTCTCGGTGTGGACGTCGAGAGCCGAAGACAAGTCGTCGAAGACGAGCAATTCGGCCTCGGTGGCCAGCATTCGAGCCGCTGCCGAGCGCTGCACCTGGCCCCCGGACAGCTTGACTCCTCTGGCGCCGACCATGGTCTGCTCACCCATCTCGAGACGTTCCAGATCGGGATCGAGCACGGCAAGCTGAACCGCGTCCCGCAGCCGCTCCCGGGCCACCCTCTGCCCGAGGGCGATGTTGTCGGCGAGGGATTCGGAGAAGAGGCGGGGGACCTGGGCGGTGTAGGCGGATCGGGGAGGTACGAAGAACGAAGCCGGGTCCTCGACAGGCTTCCCGTTCCAAAGCACATCGCCGTCGGCTGGGACCAAACCGAGCAAGGCCCGGACCAGGGTGCTCTTGCCCGATCCGATCTTGCCGGTGACCACGGTGAACGAGCCTCGCTCGACCTCGAAGTCGACCCCCTCGAGACCCTCACCTCCGTCGGGAAACCAATGGCTGAGTCCCCGCACTTCCAGCCGCTGCAAGGGATCGATACCGATATCAGGTAGCTCGATTTCGGGGATGTCGCCGGCGAGGGACACGCGTTCCCGGTCGAGCAGCTCATCGTCGGGCGCGTCGACGGCAAGGGCGCGGATTCTCTCGTAGGCAACCCCCGTCCGGCGATGCTGAGCGATGATGTCACCCACAAAGGCCATGTAGTCGGTCAGCCTGGGCAAATAGGTCAGGAACAACGCAAGGTCGCCGATGCTGAAGCTCCCATCGCTGATCGAGTCGGCGGCGACGATCAGCACGATGGCGACGGTGATGGTCGACATGTTGCGATTGATGCCGCGGAGGATCTCGGTGAGCACCGTGTCAGAGAGAGCCGCCTTGTGCCTGGTCTCGTTCAGACCATGGAGACGGTCCAGCACGGATTGCTCGGCGGCACCCAGCTTGATGGCCTGGACACCGGAGAAGGTCTCACCGATGAAGCCGGTCACCTGATCGGTCGCCTCGCGCATCGCCCGTCTCCGCTTACGGATCTGCGGGCTCAATGATTGGGTGAGGACCATCGTCAGGACCAACGGGATGAGAAGGATGGCCGTCAGCCCGGCATCGATCGAAGCCATCACCGCCACGGCTCCGACGCCGAACACGACAAGGCCACCCATGTCGACCCAGTTCTCCATGTACTCGAGGACGTCGTCGACGTCATCGCGAAATGTGCTCACAGCCTGGCCAGGAGCCAGCGGGATGACCCGCGAGCCGGGTGCCTCCATCAGCCAGCGGAGCAGGTTGCGTCGAAGCTGGAGTGACTGCTCGATCCAGTGATTGATCCATTGCCGGTCACCGAGCCAGATGATGACGTTGCGACCGATCGCGAGCACCGCGAACGCGATGGCCGGCGCCCACGCCGTCTCGTCGACGGGGCTGCCTTGGGACAGTCTTTCGAACACGAGCCCGATGAGGATCCCGAAAAGCAGTGGGAGCCCGTGGACGAAGGTCCACATGACGAAGCAGAAGAACCACCTGCCGGGCCGATAGAGGATCACCTCCCAGACGAGACGCAAGGTGCTCATGGGCGGGTGTCTCCCAGGATGTCACCCCGCCCGGTGGCGAGAAGGGCGGCGTATCGGGTGCTCGGGTCCGCGGCGAGCATCTGTCTTGGGCCGTGCTCCACGATCCGGCCCGCGTCCACAACCATGATCTCGTCCGCCAAGCGCACGGTCTCCAGGCGGTGGGCGATGATCACCACGGTGCGGCCGGCGTAGAGCCTCTCCGTTGCGGTGGCCAGGAGCATCTCGGTGACCGGGTCGAGGCCGCGACGATGGCTCGTCGAGGATCACGACCCCCGGGTCCTGCAGGAACACACGGGCGAAGGCGAGCAGCTGTTGCTCTCCGGCCGAGAGACCCTGGCCGCCGGCGCCGAGCTCGGTATCCAGCCCTAGCCGTCCGATCCATGGACCGAGGCCGACTCTCTCCAGCACGTCGAGGATCTCTTCATCAGGCCGCTCGGCGAAGAAAGTGAGATTGTCCCTGACGCTCGCCTGGAACAGCTGGACGTCCTGGGTGACCACTCCGACCGATCGGCGTAGTGACTCGGAGCGGAGACTCCGGAGGTCGTGGCCCCCCACGCGCACCACCCCGCGATCGGGGTCGTAGAGCCGGGCGATGAGTCGGGTGATCGTGGTCTTGCCCCCGCCGGTCCGGCCCAGGAGCCCGAGCGACTTGCCTGGGGCGAGGGTGAAGCTGACGTCGTCGAGGACTCCCCGGTCCTCGTAGGAGAAGGACACGTTGTCGAACTCGATCGCCAGTGCCCCGCCGGGCAGGTCCTCGGAACCGTCGGCGATCGAAGAGCCGAGATGGCGCAGCTGGTCGATGCGCACGATTCCGCCGGCCGCCTTCTGCAGCTCCTGGAGCTCCTGGGTCATCTGTTCTATCGGGCGCCGTACCAGTTGCACGTATTGGAGGATGAGGAAGGCAGTGCCCACCGTGATCGAGCCGCGAATGGTGAGCCACACCCCGACGATTAGGGCCAGGGCGTCTCCGGCCCAGAAGGCTGTGTTGGCCGAGACCCAGACGAAGATCCGCTTGCGCCAGGCATTGGTGGTGCGGGTGTAGAAGTCCCGCATCACCGGGATGAAACGGGTCATGGTGAACCGGCCGGCCCCCAGGGAGCGAATGTCGTCGACGCCGGCCAACCGTTCCTCGATGAACCCGTACAGACGGGCAGATGTCTCCCGTTCCTCCTCGGCGGCAGCTACGGCGATCTTGCGCAGACGGATCAGGAAGAGGAGCACGGCCACGACGTAGAGCGTGATGGTCAGGCCCATCGCCGGCGACTCGAACCAGCAGACTATGACGACGCCGGTGAGCAGGACTCCGGCGGCAATCAACCTCACCAGGAAACGAGAGATGAACTCCGAAATGGCGGTGACATCCCCGTCGACCCGTTCGATCATCTCTCCTGGGGTGGTGTCGTTGTGGAACCCCATGTCGAGGGAGAAGAGATGTGAGGTCAGCTCTTCCCGGAGCCTGTTGGTGGCACTCCAGCCGATGTCGGCGCCCAAATAGGAGGCACCGGCGTCGAGCAACTGATTGAGGACCCCGGCGATCAGGTAGGCGATACCGGCCGTGGTCAAACCGGCGACGGCCGACCCCGCCATCGCAGAGTCGATGAAGTCGCGCAGGATGAGGGGGATGACCAGCTGGAGGCCGATCGACCCCAACAGGAGCAGCATGAGCACGATGACCCGACCTCTGTGCGGGCGGAGGTAGGTCGACAACGTGGCGCGATAGGACGGGGCGGAGACAGTCATGGGCAGGTCAGACGGTATCTACCCCAAACCACATCCCCCGGGTGGATTTCCGACCGCCGCAATTCAGGGCCGTTCCTTCTCCCCGGCCTTCAACAGAGCAACCGTCTCGGTGATGCGTGCCGCCCGCAACTCGGGGCTGCGTTTGGTGGAGTCGATCCATCGCAGATAAGCCTTGCGATAGAACTGGGCGAGGGAGTCGAAGAAGGCGCCCGCTTCGGGCTCGGCCTCGAGGGCGGCTGCGAAGTCAGAGGCGAGATCGTCGCGCTGCGGCCCCTCCGGAGCGAGGGCCACCTCTACTTCGTCTCCGGCCGTTATCCCGCAGTCGCGGCGCCAGGCCGGTCCGAGGAGGATTCCGTGGCCATCGCCCAGCGGCTCGATGGAGGCCCGCACTTCCATCCCATTCACCGTGCCGGCGACACGATGCTCCGGCTTGACACCCCACACCTGATCGGGATCGAATGGGACAGGCACCAACACGCGGTTTCTCGAATCGGCCGTCACCACCGTGGTGTATCGCTGCGTCTCCATAGCTACCGATTCTTCATCCCGACGCCGTCGGGTGCAAGACCGGGGCGTAGCCGTTGGCGAGAGCGGCGACCGAGGTGGGCGGAGTCAGCACGACGACGCTGCCTGTCCGCCGCCTTGGTCGCGGCTCGGTCCATCCGGCAAAGGTGAAACGGAGCAAACGGTCTTCCATCACCAGCCTCGTGACTTCGTCCCCATCGACGACCACCGTGCCAATTGGAAGTCGATCCACTCGCTCGGTCCAAAGGATGCGGTCGGCGGCCCGGTCGACACTACGGCCCCGCCGGAGCCGCTCCCCGGCCAGTCGCCGGTTCAGATCGCCGGCACTGAATGGTTGATCCGAACCCAGCGGCCCGGGTTACGGCACTCCGGTAGTCGAGATAGGACTGTCGGCGGCAGAGGCCACAAGGTCGGTGACCCGCAGCCAGCGCCACCGCATCGTCGAGGAAGAATAGCGGTGTCCACGTGCCGGGTCGCTCGAGTGGGTGCCTCCATCCCTGGTACTCGAGGAGACAGGTGATCCACAGCGATCCACGATGGTGACGGGCAAGACGACCCCCATCGTCGACCAGGCAGCCACGGTTGCCGGTGAACAGCCCATGTTCGGGAGAGGCATGGAGGTCGCCCCAGGGGTCGACCCGGTTACGACGGGGCATCCGGGAACTGGATCACGGTCTTCACGTCGTCGGGCTGATGGGTGTAGGCCTCCCTCCAGTCATCCAGAGGAACCCGACGATTGACTACCCGCCCCAACCAGGTTGGATCAGCCTGCGCCAGCACCCGGGCCGCTTCCTCATAGTGCCTGCGGTTGGAGTTCACGGTCCCGAAGATGGTCCGATTCTCCAGGACGAGATTCCGGGCGAGGTCGCTGTTCACGACGACCTGACGCCCCTCATCGGTGACCCCGGCGAGACAGACGACCCCGCTGGGGCCGGTCACATCGGAAACCGCCAACATCAGGTCGGCATCCCCGGTGCACTCCAACACCACGTCGTAATGATGACCGACCCGTTCCAGACCCTCATTGTGATAGATCGCCCCTACATCTCCGACCAGATCCGGCTTCGGGCCGTCGGTTGCCCGGTCGAGGACATGGACTTCATTGACGAGACGGGTTGCAAATAGGGCGGCCAGAAGCCCGATTGGCCCCGCGCCGGTCACCAGCACCCGACTGGGCGACCATTTGGCACGATCCCCGATATGGATAATGTGCTCCCACGCCTTGGCCACGATGCTGGCCGGCTCCACCAGCACACCGGAGTGCCCGAGGTCGGAGCTCACCTTCACCGCGAAGTCGGCCGGAAGCGACAGCTTCTCGGCGGCGTAGCCGTCCAGCCCTCTGATCCCGGCCTCGGTGAATCGGCCGTTGCGGCACATGTCCCATTCCCCGACGGCGCAATTCGCGCATGGCACGGGATCGGGTCGCCGCACGATCGGCGCGACGAGGTCGCCTGGCCCGAAGTCGCTTCCCGCGGGGGCAGCTACGACCTTGCCGAGTGCCTCATGACCCAATACCAATCGATCGCGACCGGGCGCTGGGTAGCCGATGTCTCCTTCCAGGATCTCGTGATCGGTGCCGCAAATGCCGGCCACGACCATCTCCACCAGAAGCTCTCCCGGACCATGCTCCGGGTCGGCGGCCTCATCGAGTTGGAGAGATTCGGGATCCCCGGGGACCGCGGTCACCGCCTTCACGAATCGGAAGCCCGGTCCCGAGCCGGGCCCTCGCTCTCACCCTGCAGGTTGTAGGCGGAGTCGATCAATGCGAGATGGCTATATGCCTGGGGAAAATTGCCCAGCATCCTCTTCGATACGGGGTCGTACTGCTCGGAGAGCAGGCCCACGTCGTTTCGGAGGCCGAGTAGATGCTCGAACCGACGGCGCGCCTCGTCACATCTCCCGGCCATGGCGAGCGCGTCGACCATCCAGAACGAGCAGAGGAGGAAGGCTCCCTCGCCCTCGGGCAGGCCGTCGCCGGCTTCATCCGTGTGATAACGGCGGATCAGGTTGTCGTCGATCGAGAGCTCGCGCAGTATGGCGTCGATGGTGCCCAGGACACGCGGTTCGGTTGGAGGGAGGAAACCGACCTGGGGTATGAGGAGTAGAGAAGCGTCCAGCGCCGTCGACCCGTAGGACTGGGTGAAAGTGTTGCGGTCAGAGTCGAAGCCGCGCTGCTCGATCTCCACCCTTATTTCCTGGCGCAACTCGCGCCATCGATCGACCGGCCCGTCGAATGTCCATTGCTCGACGCACTTGACGGCTCGGTCGAATGCGACCCAGGCCATGAGACGCGAATGGGTGAAGTGTCTGGGGTCGCCCCGCACCTCCCAGAGCCCGTGATCGGGATCGGACCATTTCCCTTCGAGATGCTCGAGAAGCAGCTGCTGCAGGTCCCATATTGTCTCTTTGTGGTCCATCCCCATCCGCCGGGCTATGTAGATCGCGTCCATCAACTCCCCGTACACGTCGACCTGTATCTGCTCGTGGGCGGCGTTGCCGGTGCGAACCGGTCGAGAGCCTTCATATCCGGCGAGCCAATCCAGCTCGAGCTCAGGCATGCGGCGCTCGCCGGCCACTCCGTACATGATCTGGAGGTCCTGCGGATCTCCCGCCACCGCACGGAGCAGCCAGTCCCTCCAGGCGAGGGCCTCGCTGTGATGGCCGGCCATCAGCAGTGTCTGCAGGGTGAAGGTGGCGTCACGGAGCCAGACGAACCGGTAGTCCCAGTTGCGCACCCCGCCGATGTGCTCGGGGAGGGACGTGGTTGGGGCGGCGACTATGCCGCCGGTCGGGGCATACGTGAGGGCCTTGAGGGTGATGAGAGACCGGTCGACTGCGTCCTCCCACTCTCCGTCGTATGTGTTCGCGTCGGTCCACTCTCGCCACCATTTCTCGGTGTCCTCGAGCGCCCGCTCAGGGTCGACATCAGGCGGAGCGGGGTGGTGGGACGGGTGCCAGGTGAGCACGAACGGGACCCGATCGCCTTCGGATACCGCGAACTCAGCCACCGTGCTCAGGTTCTCGCCGTGGCATTCGACGGGCGTCGCCAGGGCGAGGGCGTCCGGGCCGCCGACAGCCTCCAGCCGCTCACCGGATCGGGTCACCCACGGCACGAGATGGCCGTAGTCGAAACGGATGGTGAGGTCCATGCGCATCTTCACCCGGCCCGAGACACCTTCCACGATGCGGACCACGTCGGCGTTGTTGCCACCGTCACGGCCCCGCACCGGCATCAGATCGATGAGCCGGACCTTCCCGCCCTCGGCCTCCATCTCGGTTTCCAGGATCAACGTCCCGGGACGGTATTGGCGATGCACTCGCGTCGGCCCTCCGACCGGGCTGATGCGCCAACGACCGTTCTCCTCGCTCCCGAGCAAGGCACCGAGGCAGGCGCCGGAGTCGAAGCGGGGGAGGCAGAGCCAGTCGATCGACCCGTCACTGGCTACGAGCGCGGCAGTCTCGGTGTCGCCGATGACCGCGTAGCCCTCGATCGGCGTGCTCACCACATCTTCTCGCTAGAGAGCGCCCCAAGCCTCAGGCGGATCGAGGAGACCTTGGGCGAACTCGTAGTACTCATCGAGACTCCGGCATCGCCCCTCGGCGTCGAACGTCAGGAGGAGACAGCCGACCAGGGTGACTTCTTCACCCGAGTTCTCCATCGTCGTCCAGAACTCGACCGCAGCTCGGGACCCGTCGACGATCGGCTGTCCCATCGTGACCTGAACCTCGGCCTGGGTGGCGGTCACCTCGCTCCAATAGGAGCGGACCCCGTCCCGGCCGACGTGGGGCTCGTCGAAGATGAATGAGCGGTAGGTCGCGTCCTCGGTGAACAGGTCGGCGGCCGCGTCCGGGTCCATCTCCACCCAGGCTCGGGCATAGCTCTCTGCCCACGTCGCGACGTCGATGGCCATCTGGATTCTCCTCCTATACCCAAGACCTAGAACCTAAAACCTATCTCTCCGACATCTCGGTCAGATCGGCTTCGAGAAGATCCCGGTCCTCGGGATCCTCGATCTCGAGCAGCGTTTCCTTCGCCGCTTCCAGATGCTCGGTGAACATGTCGATGTCGTCGACATCCGCCGCGGCTCGGGCGATGGCCTCATGGGCGAACCCGGTGACGAATGGGTCGAGGTCGTTGTCGAGGCACAGGGCGAGAGAGCGCTCGCCGAAGCGGAGGGCGAGATCGGCATATCCGAGCACGGCGGCGACCCTCGAGATCTGCCAATTGGAGATCGCCAGGTTGCGTGGCGTCCCCACCTCGTACCAGTGGTAGCGCTGGGCGAAGGTCGCAGCCAGCATCTCTTCTTCCTGTTCCCGCGTCGGTGCGCTGACGTCGAGGAGTGCCCACGCCTCGTTGAAGGCCATCGGGGCGAACGTGCGGTGCCACGCTTCGAGATCGGCCGGGGAAGGTTGTTCGAAAGGTTCGCTCATTGTTCGATCTCCGCTGGGTTGGGGAACCATCGCAGACGCTCACCGGCGGTGCCCAGATCGGGTGACGCTCCGCCTGACATAGGCTCTTCGGCGAGGATCCGCTTCCCTTCGGCCAGGTAAGCCCCCAGCTCGCTCATCGGCGCAGTTGTCGGAGGCTCGAGACCCCCACCCTCGAAGTCGAGATCCGCGAGCGAGGTCGGGGGCTTGGGGAGGCCATCGCGGTGCCGCCAAACGGCAGTGTCTCGCTCGTAGGTGTACCGGGGAAGGAGGCGCCATCCCTGGTCGGCCACCAGGTGCACGGCCTCGATCAGATAGTTGAATTCCTCCTCGGCGATGAAATAGTTGAAGTTGACCCGGATCCAACCCGGCTTGATCACTTCGCAGCCAGTGGCGATCAATTCCTCGAACCGGGAGCTGGTCTCGATGTCGATTCCAAGCAGGCGGTGACCGTAGGGCCCGGCGCACGAGCACCCCCCACGGGCCTGGATCCCGAAGAGGTCATTGAGCAGAGCCACCACGAAGTTGTGATGAAGGGTCCGGTCGCCGTGGCGGATCACGAAACTGACGATGGAGAGACGCTCTGCATCCGGGTTGCCCAGGATCTCGATGTTCGGGTTGCGAGACCACGATTCGATGGCACGCCGGATGAAGTCGTGTTCCAGGGCCCGAATGGTCTGCACACCCACGGTCTCTTTGAGACGGAAGACGAGCCCGGCCCGGATCGACTCGATGATGGCGGGGGTGCCTCCCTCTTCACGGTGCTCCGGGTCGCTGATGTAGCTGTGATGGTCGGGTGACACGTAGAGGACCGTGCCCCCGCCCGGCACCACCGGCACCTCGTTGCGGAGCAGGTCACGACGGACCACCAGCACGCCGGGCGTCCCCGGTCCGCCGATCAGCTTGTGAGGAGAGAGGAAGATGGCGTCCTTGTATTTGCCATCGCCTTCGGCCGACGAGCCCATCTCGATGTCGACATATGGGGCCGAGGCGGCGAAATCCCAGAACGAGAGAGCGCCGTGGGCATGGAGCAGGCGGGAGATGGCCGAGGTGTCCGAGATGATCCCGGTCACATTCGACGCGGCGGAGAAGGTGCCAATCAGCAGGGGACGATCGCTGTGCTCGACCAACCTCGATTCCAGCTCGATGAGGTCGATATGGCCATCGGCATCCTCTTTGATCTCGATCACATCGGCGATGGACTCTCGCCACGGAAGCTCATTCGAGTGATGCTCATAGGGCCCAACGAAAACCACTGGTCGCTGGTCTTCGGGAACCCGGTCCTCTAGCCCGTAGGTGTCGCTGAGCCCCTTCGGTATCCGGATGCCGAGCAGTCCCACCAGACGGTCGACTGCGCCCGTGGAGCCGCTCCCGGCGAATATCACGGCGTGCTCGTCGATGCTGGCCCCGACGGCTCGCCGGATGACCTCCCTCGCCTCCTCCCTGAACCTGGTCGTCTGCAGCCCGGTACCGGAGGTCTCGGTATGAGTGTTTGCATAGAGGGGGAGGACCTGGGCGCGGATGAAATCCTCGATCATCGCCAGCGATCGGCCCGATGCGGTGTAGTCGGCGTAGGTGACCCGGCGCAGCCCGAACGGGGTCATCACCGCGGTGTCCTTCCCGATCACCGCCTCTCTCACCTGCTCGACCAGATCCATCCTTCGCCCTTCCCGGGATGATCCACAAGACTAGGAAGCCAATGAGTGACGAGACCACTGTCAGCGTCGGCGGTGAGGAGATAAGGATCTCCAGCCCGGGACGGATCATCTTCCCCGAGCAGGGTTGGACCAAGCTCGATGTCGCCAATCACTTCGTCATGGTTTCCGAAGGGGCGATCAGGGGACTTTTCGGCCGGCCCACGATGCTGAAGCGTTTCATGGGGACCGTCGACGAGGACCCCATCTATCACAAGCGCGCCGCCAAGAACACACCGTTCGAGACAGTCCAGATCAGGTTCCCCTCCCAGCGGCCCGGGATGATGAACGTCCCGCGCACCGAAGACGATGTCGTTCGGCTGGTCCAACTCGGGTGTCTCGACTTTCACCCATGGCCGGTGCGGGCGGAGGACATCGACCATCCCGATGAGCTTCGCTTCGACTTCGATCCCACCCCAGGATTCGACTTCGAGAAGGTGAAGGAGGCCGCCGCGGGCATGAAGTCACTGCTCGAGGAAGTGGGTCTTGTCGGCTGGCCCAAGACGTCGGGTAGCCGGGGCATCCATGTCTATATCAGGATCGAGCCGTTGTGGGACTTCTTCCAGACCCGGCGAGCGGTCCTGGCCGCCGGGCGTGAGCTGGAGCGGCGGATGGACGGCCTGGTCACCACCAAATGGTGGAAGGAAGAGCGGAACGGCGTATTCATCGACTACAACCAGAACGCCAGGGACAAGTCGGTTTGCTCGGCCTACGGGGTGCGGCCGACCGGGTATGTGTCGACGCCGATCACCTGGGACGAGCTCGCGGATGTGGCTATCGAGGACTTCCCCTTGGGGTCGTTTGCCGACAGATACGAAGCGGTGGGCGACCTCACCGAGGGCATCGACGAGTCAGCGGGGCGGATCGACACCTTGATGGAGTGGGTGGCCCGGGATCAGGAGAACGGTCTTGGCGACGCCCCGTGGCCCCCGCACTATCCCAAGATGCCCGACGAGCCCCCCCGAGTCCAACCCTCCAAGCAGAGGCGGCCGTCCGAGGATTACTGAAGAACCCGTTTTTCGCGCACCGATGTCGGGTCACAGACCGAGAACGGTGCGCGAAAACGACTAACGACAGTCAACTTCACCTTCCGACCGGTGTCCTCACCCCTGACCAGTCGGGGAGTGAGACCAGGGCGTCGCACTCCGTCCGGACCGACTCGCTCACCGCCCGCATCCGGGTCGAGGCTTCCATCGGCGACCATCCGTAGCCCGCCAGCGCCTGGGATTCCCGGAACATCGGGAGCGACAGGTCGTCCCGAAGCGTCTGGTAGGCGGACAACAACTCACTGGCCCGGTCGGGGGCGCGGAGCGCACCGTCCACAGCGCGGGCGCACAGCTCGGCGTCGCGAAGGGCATCACTGATCCCGTGGGCGGAGATCGGATCCTTCGTGTAGCCGGCATCGCCGACCAGGGCCCATCCCTGGCCCCATGCCTGCCTGAAGAAGCCGGGCAACCCTGAGGTGCCGCGGAACCCGCCGGTCCGGCGCCCCGCCTCCACGGTCCTGGCCAGATCCGCCCCGGCCTCGGCGAGGAGACGGTGAAACTCGCCTTCCGGATCCGCGGTGAAGGCGCGGAGGCGGATGCGGGGACGACCCACGAAGACACACGCCTCGTCGTTGTTGCTTGGGATCACACCGGCGTTGATGCCGGGGGTGAACTGGAACCAGAACCCAGGGACGTCGACGTCGGTGAAGTAGGCATAGTGGACAGCGTTGGTCGGCGGATGTGAGCGGTAGACCCGGGCATCGACCAGACCAGCGACCCGGGACCGGACGCCATCGGCCCCGATCACCATGGGCGCCCCATACGTGACCGAATCGTTGGTGCGCCCGGCGATCACGCCCAAGACCCTTCCGCTGCGGTCACGAAGCATCTCCTTGACGCTGATCCCGCCGACGAAGTCGACACCGGCCTCCACCGCGGCCTGAACCAGTAGCGCGTCGAGGACGATCCGCCTCGGAGCAAGCAGCGACTCGATCCCGAAGTCGTCTTTGAGGTCGAAGCCGACGCGTTCGTCGCCGAAGCCCAGCATGATCTGGCGAATCGGCGGGGTCCCGGCGCCGACGACACGATCGGCCAGTCCCCACCGGGTCAACTGCAGAACTCCGCTTCGCAGGAGTGCGTGTGTCGACACGGTGTCCGAGGGCATCGTGGCCCGATCGAGGAGCAGCACACGGTGCCCTTGTCTCGCCAGCAGCATGGCGGTCGATGCCCCGGCGACCCGGGCACCGACCACGATCACGTCGTAGTCATTGCTCATGGGACCCTCCCCGGCTCGGGTGTGGCCGGAGCGATCTCCGGCCACACCTCGTGCCCACCCTCAGCCGGCATCGATCTGAAGAGACACCGGGGTCCCGTTGCTGAGCACGTCGAACACTGCCGATCTGGCCACGGATCGCTCCACGACTTCGCGAAGCTGCTCGGCCGGGGCGTCGCCCTCGATGCGCAGCTTCACCTCGATGCCCTGGTATCCGTTGCGAACCGAGTCGTCGAGCCCAAGGAGGCCCACGAGGTCGATGTCGCCGCTCACGGTCGACTCGACGCTCTTCAGCTCGATGCCCCTCACCGCGGCGATGTTGCCGATGCCGGCAGTAATGCATGCCGCCAGGGCATGGAGCAGGAACTCGACCGGGGTGGGCCCGTTGTCCTTGGCCACCAGCTGCTCGGGGTGGTCGGCGTCATAGGTGAACGCCTGCTTGTGAGTCTGCTCTTCGCCGAGCCCAAAGAACCCGTGGATCGTGCCCTGGCTGTGTGTGCCGCTGATCCAGCGATTGGTCGCCCGGAACTGGAACTTTGCCGCCTCGGGCTGGGCCTTTACCGCATCGAGGGCACCGAAAAGCCCCTCGGTGTTGACGCCGTTCCTCATGGTTGCTGTTGTCACGTTCTCTTCCTCCTGATTGTTTCGAAACTTTGGTCGGCCGATCGACCGATGTCGGGTATAGGAAATGTCGAGGTCTTGGGGATCATCTGCTCCTTTCGATCAGATCAGATCGACGATCATCTCCGCAGCGCGTCGGGCGCCGTCGGTCTCCACGTCGCGGTATCGGGCCGGCTTGCCGATCTCGGCGGCGATGGCCTCGGCCACCGCATCAGGCTCCGTGGCCGCGTACTCCATGTAGCGACCCGCCCCGTATTGGTCAAGACGATGCCGGACGTGGAAGTTCTGCTCGAAGTGGTTCGCCAGCGGGAAGTACAGAAACGGACGCTTGGCCGCGGTCAGCTCCATCGTGGTGGTCAGCCCCCCCTGGACCACGGCGAGGTCGCAGACCGAGAGGTTCCGATAGAGCTTGTCGACATACCCGTGGACCTCCACCCCGTTGGGACGGGGCAGGCTCTCCGGGTCGATGCGAGGCCCGGCCACGGCCACCATGCGCAGCTCGGGGACCTTCTCCTTGGCCATCGGATAGGCGGCCAGCACCTTCTCCAGGAGGTCGCGTCCCACACCCGAGCCGCCGACGGCGACGAGGCACACCTTTTCCTCGGGGCCATAGCCGAGGTCGGACCGCCACTCATCGGCTTCCTCGGGCGTGGGCGGGGTGAACCCGGTGATGTACCCGGAGAAGTCGAAGTGCTCCTCGGTCCAGTCCGGGATCTTGGGCAGGTCGGGCCCGAAGGTCTCCGGGATCACGTCGTCTCGGTTGCCCACGAATACGGCCCGATCGCGGATGCGGGGGAACCTGGCGATGTGCTCGATCATCTCGGCGTTGTAGTCAGCGGTGAGGTACGCCTCGTGTTCGCCGCCGTCGGGCATCGGGAGGTACCCGACGAAGTCGGTGAGCCAGACGTTGGAGCCCCGCTTCAGCTCGGGGTTCTCGTGCCAGTAATAGTCGACGTCCCAGGCCTCGTCGCCGACGATGAGGTCGTAATGCCCTTCTTCCACTACCTCCTGGAAGACCATGAAGTTGGCGACGAGGATCTCGTCCATCCGTCGCAGCGCCTGGAAGCAGTGCAGCTCGTGACCGGTTGACTCCGAGGCGATGTGGGCCGACTCGTTGGCCAGCCACTCGCTTGCCGGGTGGATCGTCTCGCCCTCCGCCTCGAGGACCGTGGTGACCGGGTGTTGGGCGAGCCAGTCGACCTGGACATCGGGCTCCAATCGCTTCAGCTCCATGACTATCGCCACATCACGGCGGGCATGGCCCAGCCCGATCGGCGATGACAGGTAGAGCACCTTCTTCCCCCGGCTCATCGCACGGGCCCATGTCGTGTTTTTCATCTCCGTCCTCGCTGTCTGCTCTGTGAATTGCTTGATCGCCTGGTTGACCCTCACCGGATCACGTGCCTGGGGCGCATGTCCGGCCCCCTCGATGACGAGCAGCTCGCCGCCGGTGAGCTCGGCGAGGGCGCGTCCCCGCTCCAACGACTGACACTCGTCGTCGCTGCCGTGGATCACCAGGACGGGCTGGGTCACCTGTCTGCAGCGAGCCAGGGTCTCGTCGGCACCGATGGCGCTGTTCGCTCGGGCGGCCAGCTCGGCCACCCGAATCGGGCCGGTGGTGCCCATGCCCCACTCGACGGCGTCCTCGTGCGGCTTGGTGGAGTGCGGCTCGGGCAGCAGCTCGCCGAAGAAGAAGTCGAGCCACGTCGGGTAGTCGGTCAGCCAGAAGTGCCGGTTGCACATCTCCCACCCTTCGTAATCATCGAGAACGTCGTTCCACCGTTCCGCCGCCATCACGTAGTGCGACTGTGGGGGAGCGATGTGGTCCATGTGTGGGGCGATGGCGATCAGCCCCGACACCCGGTCGGGCACCCGCACCGCCAGATCGACGATCCAGGGGACGGAATGGCACTGCGCCGCGAGGACGCCGTAGTCGGTTTCGCTGGCGTCGAGCACGGAGAGGATGTCGCCTTTCAGCTCCTCGTCGAGATAGGCGTCTTCCGATCTGGGCTTTCCCGATCGGCCGTTGCCCCTCCCGTCGAAGGTGACCACCCTGAAATGACGGGAGAGATAGTGGATCTGGGCCTTCCACTGCCGTGAGCTCCAGATCGTGGTGGTGGGCACCAGCACGATCGTCGGTCCCTCGTTGTCGTAGATCTCGTAGTAGATGTCGACGCCGTCCCGATCGACGTAGCCCTCGCGGTCGGGATACCGGGCTCTCACGACGCCAACCTCTCCAGGAAGTCACGCAGCATGAGATTGACTTTGACCGGCTCCCGGGCGGGTGTCAGATGGCCGGCGCCCTCCATGACGAGCAACTCGCCCCCCGTGATTCGGGCAAACTCCCTGCCCCGGTCAACGTGCTGGCAGACGTCGAGGTCGCCGTGGATGGTGAGCGTGGGCGCCCGGAGTGACCGGCACATCGCCTCGACTGTCTCCCGGTCGGGCACGCCCTCGTCGAACCCTTCCTCCCCGGCTGCCAACACCTCCCCGGTCGATTCGAGCGCCCAGGCGACGGCGTCCTCGTATTGCTTGGTGGAATGGGGCTCGACCAGTTGTTGGCCGAAGAAGAACTCGATCCAATCGCGATGCCGGGTCAGGTAGACGTGCCTGTTGTTGAGCTCCCATCCGGAGGGGTCCTCGAGGATCTCGTCCCAGTGGGGCGCGGTCTCGACCCAATGCGGCTGGGGACGGCCCAGGTAGGGGACCCCCGGCTCGATGGCAATCAGGGCGTCCACCCGATCGGGATGACGATGGGCCAGGGTCACACCCCACCAATTGGCATGACAATGCGCCACGACTACCGCACTCGTTGTCCCGTGGCGTCGAGGACGGCGACGATGTCCGCCGAGGTTTCTTATCGACGGTGTGCTCGGCAGGATCGGTGGGACGATCCGACCTCCCGTTTCCCCTCCCGTCGACAGTGACCACCCGGTAATGACGGGCCAGATACGGGACGAGACCCTTCCAGATCCGGGAATGGGCGATCGGCGAAGGCGGGATCATCAACAAGGTGATGTCCCCGCTGCCGAAGACCTCGTAGTAGATCTCGACGCCGTCCCGATCGACCTAGCCCTCCGGTCGCGGATATCGCGGCCCTCACGACGCCACCCGTCTCCAGGAAGTCACGGAGCAAGAGATTGACCTTGACCGGGTCCCTCACATTGGGAAAATGCCCCGCCCCCTCCAAGGACACGAAGGTGCCATTGCTTAGCCGGGCTGCCTTCTCGCCGGCACTGTGCGACTGGATTCGATCATGCGTGCCGTGGATCACCAGGATCGGACACTCCACTGCAGCTATCGCCTCTTCACCGGTCAGGCCGAGCAAGGGGCGTCTCGAGTCGGCCTCCAGGATCTCCGGCCCGGTCTCGAGCCCCCAGCCCACCGTGTCCTCGATGGGCTTGGTGGAGTGGGGCTCGGCGAAGCCCTGAGCGAAGAAGAACTCGAGGAAGTCTCGATAGTTGTCGTGCCAGTAGGCGAGGTTGTACTTGTCCCAGCCTTTCGGAGGCTGTGGATAGGGCTGCCAGAACGTCTCCTCGGTTCGCTCCCTCCCGGCGGCCGGCAGCCCGAGGGGCAAGGCCGGCCCGATCATGACCAGACCGCGCACCCGAGCTCGGGTGCAGGGCGGCGAGGCGCAGCCCGTATTGGGCGCCTCTTGATAGTCCCACCACCACGGCCTGTTCGACTCCACAGACGTCGAGGACCTCCACCGCATCGTCGACGTAGGAGTCGACGGCGTACCGGTCGGGGTCGACGGTGCGATCCGATCGCCCGTTGCCTGGGCCGTCAAAGGTGACCACCCGGTAATGACGGGAGAGGTAAGGCACCTGCATCTTCCAGAACCGGGAGTGGATGATCGTCCAGGTGGGAAGGAGCAGGATGGTCGGGTCACCGTGCCGAAGACCTCGTAGTGGATCTCGATGCCGTCCCGATCCACCGCCCCCTCCAACCGCGGGTATGCGGCTCTCACGACGCCAACCGTCCCACGAAGTCACGTAGGAGGAGATTGACCTTGACCGGGTCCCTGACGTTGGGGATATGACCGGAGCCGGCCAGCGTGGCCAGGGTGCCGCCGGTGAGACGAGCGGCCTCCACGCCGGCCGCATGGGCGGCGATCCGGTCCTTCGTCCCGTGGATCACCAAGACCGGACAGGTCAGCCCGGCCAGCGCTTCCCGGTCCTCAGGCTCTGGCTCCGGGGACCCGGCCTCGGCTTCGAGGATGTCGGGGCCCGTCTCCGATGCCCATCCCACTGCATCCTCCCGGGGCTTGGTGGAGTGGGGCTCGGAGAAACACTGGGCGAAGAAGAACTCGGTGAAATCGGCGTAGTCGGTGTGCCAGTAGGAGACGTTGTACTTCTCCCACCCCTGTGGATCGTCGCCTGCAGGCTCGTAGAGCCTGTCGAAGACAGTCTGTCGTTCCGGCAGACCGATGCCCAGGTCCAAGGAGGGCCCGATCATCACCAGGCCGGCTGCTCTTTCCGGGAACATCCAGGCAAAGCGAGCCCCGTACTGCGCCCCGAGCGAGAGCCCGACCAGCACGACCCTGTCGGCCCCACATGCATCGAGTACCGCGGCCGCGTCTTTGGCGTATTCCTCGGCCCTGTACCGCTCGGGGTCGGTGCTGGGGTCGGACCTCCCGTTCCCCGGACCGTCGAAGGTGATGACCCGGTGCCGCCTCGAGAGATAGGGAACCTGCATCTTCCAGAACCGGGAGTGGATGATCGTCCAGGTGGGCATGAGGAGGATGGTCGGCTCCCCGTCGCCGAAGACCTCGTAACCGATGCGGAGGCCGTCACGGTCCACGAAACCCTCTACGTCGGGGTACCTAGCCCGCATCATCCTCCTCCATGCTCCGGAGCAGGTCTCCTACCTTCCTCAACGCCGATCGCATCGGCAACTCCTCCTCGGAGAAGCCGAGCAGGATCAGCGCCTCGATCCCGAGGAAGGGCGCTCCGGCGAGCACCGATGCCTCGGCAGTGGTGAACGGGCCCAGCCCGCCCAACCGCTCCGACGCTCTCCTCGCGACTTCGCCCAGCAGATCGAACCAACCCTTCAGCCTCTCCCGCACCGCGGCGGCCACCTCCTGGTTCGACCAACCGACGGCGGTCATCTCCTGCAGCACCCGCACGTAGCCGGAGTCGAGATCCTCTTCGAGGTAGTCACATGCCTGCTCCCAACGCTTCCACAGCGGAAGCTCGCGGCGGAACATCTCCGCCTGCCGCTCGAGGAGGCGTCGGTTCTCATCCTCGAGTACCGCGAGCACCAGGTCCTGCTTCGACCCGAAGTGATAGTGGATCTGGCTGAGGGGCACCGCGGCGGTCTCGGCGATGCTCCGGGTGGAGAGCTGTGCGTAGCCGCGCTCGAGCAGCGACTCCTTCGCCGCCCGGAGGATCTTGTTCCCCGTCCCTGGCTCGACCACATCTCACCTCATCCCTATCGGTCGGTCGACCGAACTACGCCGATACATACATCACATTGAAACGAGCTGTCAAGGGCAGGTCGCTCGTCATGCGGCCAAGACGATGCCGCCTAGAGCGCGTCTCGTTTTCGCAGGGCCCAGGTGAGGACGACGAGTCCGATGATGAGCACGCCGGCCAGCTTGGTCACACCACCCCATACTCCCGGTGTGACCGGTGTCATCGCCTGATTGGCCACTTCGCCGAAACCGTCCTCGAGCCCGGCGTAGATGGAGAGCGAGATCCTCCAGATCGAGATCTGGGCCAGGCCTTCCACCGCGAAGGCGAGGATCGTCTCTACGACGATGATGTAGCCGAGACCGACGAGCAGGGCGCGGGGGACCAGGTACCCGAGCGGGACGAATATGGCGGCGTATCCGAAGGCGGCCGCCACGAACAGCGACAGCGAAGGAATCGCCGCCTGCATATCGCCCCCGACCGCCAGCAGGGCCACGGCGGAGGCGATCCAGCCCCCGATCCCGATGACGAGGGCAGCGGCCGTTCCGGCCGCGATCGATTGTGCCGCCATGTTCGTCCTGGCGATTGGACGCATGTAGATGTAGGGCAACGTGCCGCTATCGCGCTCGTCGCGCAGCGTGGCGGTGGTCAGGATGAGAGCGGCGATGGCGAACGTGTATCCGACCGACGCCAGGACGTCCGTGTAGAGCATGGTGAGGTCGCTCTCGGGCGCGTCGAATGCGGAGAGCCAGAACACCAGGCCTGGGACCGCGGCAAGGGCGAGCAGGCCGATGACCCGTCCCCGGCGCATGATCCGTCGGTAGAGATGAAGGGCCAGGGTCACCACTAACGACCCTCGACCAGGTAGCGAAACACCGATTCCAGCGACTCATCGACCGGCTCCACCTTGCTGATCGCGATCGAATGATCGATCGCGATGGCGGGCAGACGGCGCGCCAGGTCACCGGCGTCCGTGGTCTCGACGTGGACCGTCCCCCCGTCCACCTGGACCCCGAGGATGTCGGATCCGGCGATCAAAGCCGCTGCCAGCTTGCGCGGGTTGGTGGTGTCGACATAGATACGGCGTGGCTTGTCGGTCATCGCGGCGCGGATCGTGGCCACGTCGCCGACTGCGGCGAGACGACCATCGACCATGGCGACCACCCGGTCGGATACACGCTCCACCTCCGCCAGGACGTGCGACGACACCAGCAACGTCTTTCCCTCGGCTCCGAGACGCTTGAAGAGGCCGATCAACTGCGCCCGTTGCACCGGATCGGCTCCGTTGAGAGGCTCGTCGAGGAGGAGGATCTCCGGATCGGAGACGAGGGCCGCCGCCACCTTGGCCCGTTGTCGCATCCCTTTGGAGAAACCGCCCAACGCCCGGTCGGCGGAATCGGTGAGGCCAACAGTGTCGAGGACGGTCTTGGCCCGGTCGATGGGATGGTCGATCCTGGCCAGGCGTGCTGCGAGCTCGACGAACTGCCGCCCGGTCAGCCGGTCGTACACCGACTCGTCCTCAGGGACCAGGGAGATCTTTCGGTAGATCTCGGTGTCCTTGCGGGGGTCTACTCCCAGGATCCTCACTTCGCCTTGCGATGGCCTTTGCAGACCGGCCATAACGCGGAGGAGAGTGGTCTTGCCGGCGCCGTTGGGACCGAGAAGACCGGTTACGCCGGGGCGAAAGCCGATGCTGAGCTCGCTCACGGCGACCTTGAGACCGAACCACTTGGACAGGTCGGTCACGACGATGGTGTCGGTCACGCCAGCCTCCGGTAGCGAAAGCGGACGAACCACGCGGCCAGGGCCACCAGTCCGACGATCACGACCACGGAGACCCACACCTCGAACCCGGCCACCTCGGGGGCGTATTCGACGGTGTCCCCGAAGAAGTAGTCCCTGATGATCCTCGGGTGGTGGTCGAGCGCCAGCAAGGAGAAATACCTCGCACCGGGGAAGCCGGCCTCAGCCACCCTCCCAGCCACCGCGGCCCCGGCAAACAGGGTGCCGAGGAAGGCGGCGGCGGCGATGCCGGTCCGATCGATGACCGCGGACAGAGCGACGACCACTGCCCCATGGACCAAGACGAAGGCGAGAGTGGTGACCGGGACCTTCCACAAGATGTCGAGGTTGTTGCCCAGATAGGAGAGAAAGCCCTCCTCGGCGATGAGGCCGAGACCGAGATGCAGGACCACTTGGGGGATGATGTAGATGGCCGCGACCACGGTGGCGAACGCACCGACCTTGGAGGTGAGGTAGCCGTCAACGGTGAGTGGTCGGGAGAAGTAAACCGAAAGGACCCCTGTGGTGCGGTCGGGGATGAGCAGCTGCGGTCCGGCGAGTGCGATGAAAAGCAAGGAGATGCCGGAGTAGAAGTCGAAGAGGCCACCGTAGGTGGGGATCTCCTGACGCATGCTTTCCTCGATGTTGCCGATCGCCCAATGGATGCCGACGAAAACGGCTGCGGCGACGATGGCGATGACGATGAGCGTCCACGGGAAGATCTTCTGGCGCGCCTTGCGCCCCAACCCCAGGACACGACGCACCCCATCCTTGTAGACCGCCCTTCTCGCCCCCTTCGGGCCAAGACGGGCCCCGTCGTAGGAGCGATAACCCCGGTCGTAGATGACCTGGTCGGCCACTAGACGGTCTCCCGGTTGAGGAATAGGTCCTCGAGCGAAGCCGAGCCACGGATCATCCGCACCAGGCCGGCGCCGGTCCCGGCTACGGCGGAAACCACAATCGGCTCGATGCTCTCATCTCCTGGACCGACGACCAGGCGCAGGCCATCGACCACCACGTCGAAGCCCTGCTCCCTGATAGCCGCCGCCACCGAGTCGGGGTGCTCGAGCACCTCGACCAGGACCGTGCCCAGCTTCTCGAAGCCCTGGAGGGGGCCGGACCGGAGGAGATTCCCTGCATCGAGCATGACCACCCAGTCACAGGTCTGTTCGATGTCGGTCAGGACATGCGACGACACGATGACGTTGACGTCGAAATCGGAAAGCCTCTTGATCAGGTCCAGCATCTGGGTGCGACCTTCGGGATCGAGCCCCGATGCGGGCTCGTCGAGGAGAAGGAGGTCTGGATCGTGGACGATGGCCTGGGCCAGCTTGACCCTCTGCTGCATGCCGGTGGAGAAATCGCCGAGGAAGCGAAAGCGCTCTTCCTCTAGACCGACCAGGAACAGAGTCTCTGATGATCGGCGCTTGGCCTCGTGTGATGGGATGCCGGCGAGCTGGGCGGCGTAGGAGACGAAATCGGCCGCGGTCTGGTCTTTGGGCAGACATTCGCCCTCGGGCATGTAGCCGATCCTCGATCGCACCACGAGCGGCTCGCGTTGCGGGTCATGGCCCAGGACCTGCATCGACCCCGAGGTCGGGCGGAGCAGCCCGAGCATGAGCCGGAGCATCGTGGTCTTGCCCGCCCCATTCGCTCCTACCAGACCGGTCACACCCGGCGGCACCTCGAGGGTGAGGCCACTCAGGGCAACCACGTCGCCGTAGTCGTGAGTGAGGTCGTCTATTTCGAGAATCGCGGTCATCTTTCCTGCCCCGGCGGGCGGAGACATGGGGAATCCCCCCTCCCCGCCTGCGGCGGTACTGCCCCCTGCGGGGGGAGAAATGGGCCAGGAAGGGGTATGACCGGCACGACGTCATTGCACCCTGAGCCGGACCGCACATCAATCAGGGACCACCCTGAGATCTCCCCTAGGAGATCCTTCACTCCACCACCTCGTAGAAGCCGGGGCCCTCGGGGCGCTCCAGCTGCTCCATCGTGCACTGGAGCGGGTCTTTGTCAGGCCGCCAGCGGTGGAAACGGGTGGCGTGCCTGAACCGGTCCCCTTCCAATTGGTCATAGCTGACCTCGACCACCACTCCGGCCTCCACCGGAGTCCAGTTGAGCTCCTTGCCGGCCGACCAGCGGCTCTGCCCGCCGGGGGCCCTCGCCTCCTCGCCAAAGCTGTCATCGACTACGAGCTCCTTGAACCGATTGAAGATCTCGACGCGGTCGACGTCGCCAAAGCCGGAGCAGTGACCGATGAAGTGGAGTTCGCCCCGCTCGTCATAGAGACCGAGGAGGAGCGAGCCGATCTTGCCCCCATCCTTGTGCTCCCGGAAGCCACCAACCACACAATCGATGGTCCTGCGGTGCTTGATCTTGATCATCGCCCGCTTCGCGTGCTGATAGGCGAGGTCGGGGACCTTGGCGACGATGCCGTCACAGCCGGCGGACTCGAACTCATCGAACCAGACTCGGGCCACCTCCTCCGAGTCGGTTTGGGGGGTGAGGTGCCAGGGATCGGAGAGCTTGCCGGCCAGATCCACGAGACGGTCTCTCCGCTCGCTGAAAGGGCGCTCCCTAAGGTCCTTGCCCCGGTCGGCGAGGAGGTCGAAGGCGATCAGCTCGGCCGGCGTTTGCTCAGAGAGCATTGTGATCCGGGATACGGCAGGGTGGATTCTCTGCTGGAGCGTGTCGAAGTCTGTCACCCCGTCGACCACGACAACGATCTCGCCGTCGACGACGGTGCCGGCGGGCAACTGATCGAGAGCGGGAGTCAACTCGGGGAAGTAACGGAGCAAGGGGCGCTGGTTTCGGGAGTCGATCCGGTTCTCCGGCTTCGACCACGAGATCGACCGAAAGCCGTCCCATTTCGGCTCATAGAGATATTCACCCTTGGGCCACTGCTCGGATGTCCTGGCCTCCATCGTCTCGATAGGTGGCTCGAAGGGATGACTCACGGGGAGCGAGTGTAAGCAGCGATAGCCTGCTCTCCGATATGGAGAAGTACATCGCACGTCTTCCCCCTTGGGCCCGCTACAGGGCAGAGATACTGGCGGAGGCGGCCGAGGGATACGGGAGCCATCGGGCTTCCCGGATGGCGGCCGCCATCTCCTATCGGACCGTTTTTGCCCTGGCGCCACTGCTGATGATCTCGGTCGCCGTCCTGGGCAGCTTCCTGGGCAGCCGAACGGAGGCTCAACAGGAGATCGTAGAAGGCATCGAGTCGGTGGCGGGGCCGCAAATAGCCGAAGTGGTGAACGAGATTCTGACCTCGGCCCTCACCTCCAGCGGAACCGCCTACCTGATCGGAGGCATTCTTCTTCTGTGGACCGCCTCCAGCCTCTTTCTCGAGATGCAACGCGATCTCAACGACATCTTCGAGGTGCCCCAGGAGGAGGTGAGCGGAATCGTGGGAATGGTCCGGCTTCGTGGCATCGGTTTTCTCTGGGTCCTCGGACTGGGGTTCCTACTCGTCGCCACCTGGCTCATCAACGCGATTTGGGGCTTCGTTAGCGGCCTCCTCCCGGGCAATCTGGAGGCCGTCGACGACTTGATCACTGTCATCACACCGCTCGCCTCGCTGATCCTGCTCCCGCTCGTGTTCGCGCTGATCTTCAAGACCATGACCGTGGCGGCGGTTCCCTGGCGTCCGGCCTGGATCGGGGGTGCTTTCACCGCGGTGGTCTTCCTCCTCGCCGCCTATGGGGTTGGGATCTACTTCGAGATCGCCGGGGCCACCACGGCTCTCGGCTTTGCCGGCTCCTTCGTGGTGATCCTCTTCCTTGCCTACTTCCTCTCCATGGTCTTCCTCTACGGCGCCGAGGTGACCAAGGCCTACACCGACCGTCTCGAGGAGGAGGCCGCCCCGGCGGACATCCGGCCGATGTACAGCGACCCCCAGGTCGTGGTAGCCCAGCCACGGGCCGGAATCCCGCAGGCGGCGTTTCTCGCATTCGTCGCCGGACTGATCGCCGGCTGGCGCCGCAGCCGTCGCTGACCTTCTGTCAATTGAAACCGGACTCCAATAATCTCAGGCCCAATGTCCGTTGACATCGCCGGGTTCGTCACCGATCTCAAAGAGCACGCCACCGAGCACGGATTTCACGTCCATGACGAGCGTCATTTCGTCGAGACCTATTCGCTACGCCAGTCGTGGGAGGTTGACCTCCATCCTGAGGCGGGGTGCGGTGGGCCGATCGACCTCCATGTGGCTCTCGATGTAGACCCCAAGGTCATCCTCTCCCTGCGCGAAGCCCTCGACGAGATGGACTCGGACTTCGAAGAGCCGGACAACGTCTATCACCTAGATCTCTTCTTCAATTGGGCGGTCCCTCCACTGCACAGCCCGCCGGATCTCCTGGTGCTCGCCACAGATCTTGCCGGGCTGGCTGGTGTGACGCTCCCGGTAGAGGTGTCTGCTATCGATTCTTATGGGGCGGTGACCGATGCACCTGAGCGCAGGCTGACATTGACTGGACGAGCGTCGGTCAGCCTCGTCGACGTTCTCATGGGTCGGGACCAGCTCTGCGACGTACTCGACCGATCACACGAGGTCAGCGAATACCTCCTCGACCGCGTCGGCGGCTGGATGGAACTGCCGAGCTAAAGCAGCGCGAGCGTTGCCCAGATTCCGAGGGCGGCGGTGACTATGGCGAGCACCCAGAATGCGGCCAAGGTGGCTGGCTTGGGCGGCGGCCCCTCCTCGATCACGTGCGTCCCGGTCGAGCGCTCTGCGGCTACGGGTGTCTCCGGCTCCCGTTGGATGCCGAGGGCAAAGCTGCCCGGGTCGTCGGGATGGAATGGGATCGAATCGTCCTCGGCTTCGATGACGAACTCGCCCGAGCCGAGGTCGATCACCTCGTATTGGCCGGCCAGCCACTCGCCGATCGAGACCTCCCCCGAGACCAGGGTGATCTTCTCATCGTCCAGCCCCACCATGACCGGAACGTTGTCTTCCTTGAGCGTCGCCACGCCCGGGAATGTCGTCATCTTCTTCGTCCCCCAGGAACCATTGTCAAGCTAGGCGCTGCACCCGGCTTCGCAATCCTAGAAGGGCAGGCTCAAGGCATCACACAGGAATCCGGTGAATCGGCTCGCCCTGGCGAACATCGCTGCCAGCTCCTCGTCGAAGCCGGCGCTTGTGACCTGTTTCTGGGTGAGATTGGCCCCTGCCATGAAGGATCTCATCCGCAGGTCGTCGGCGTGGGGATGATTCGGGTCGAGCCCGGGAGGGACACGCTTCAGCATCTCGTCCTCGTCCTGATCGATGGACCACGTATTGGTGAATTCATCGACCTTGGTTGCAGCCGCCCACATGTCGGTCTCATCGTTGATCGCCTGCCGCAGCGCGCGTGCCACGTCCGTCTCGGGGTGCCAGAGGCCGACGCCGGCGAAACAGGCGCCCGGCTCCAAATGGATGTAGTAGCCGGGGGCATGGATGTCCTTCCCGGCCTCGTGTCGGAACTGGATGCCGACATTGGTCTTGTAAGGGGTCTTGTCGTTGGAGAATCGTGTGTCGCGATAAGGCCTCATCAGAGACCCGCCTGACGTCCTCGCATCCGCCACGAAGTGGGGTGAGAGCTTGTGCAGACGGAGACTGAAGTCGGTTATGAAATCCAGTGCGGGATCCCGCACCACCGTCTGGTAGCGATCCTTGTTGGAGTCCCACCAGGTCTTCTCGTTGTTGGCCTCGAGCTCGCGGAGGAAGGCGAACAGGGCGGGGGTGAAATGCTTCGAGGCCAAGACAGCTCCTTCAGTCGATTACCGAAGATACGTCCCCCATAAGACGGATTTGAAGGGGTTCGTCCTGGGATCTAGACGCGCTCTTCGGCGGCGAGTTCACTCCACGGAGTGCGAAGCCCGTCACGCACGTTGGTCAAGCAGGCCCGATAGTCCTTACGCAGCACCCAGACCGCGGCGAGGAGGAACACGATCCCGACCCCGATGCGGGCCTGGGCCGACTGCTGCTCGGAGAGGTGGCCCAGTTCCGCGAAGCCGGACTCGGCCAGCTGGGCGGCGAACAGGCCCAGCATCACCCACGCCTCGGTCCGGCTGACCGAGCGGCTGGCCACGATCGCCACCGCAAAGACTGATTGCGCTGCGGTGACGAACAGCTCCACCCTCTGCTGTGTATCGAGTGGCAGCCCGTGGAGTACGCCGGCGAATATCGAGAACACGATGGGCAGGGTGCCGACCAGAAGCGTCCATTGGTTCACCTTGGACGAGATGAGGGCGCCCAGACCGGTCCGGCTGGCCATCCTCCAGGCGAACAATGTGGCCACCAGCAATTCTGGGGCCTCGGAGGCGGTGGGGGCGATCCACTTGACGAGGAGAAACTCGCTGACCCCGATCGCCTCGCCCAGCTCGATGATGGACTCGGCGAACGCTTCGGCACAAAGCAAGATCACACCGGCGGCCACGACGAACATGGTGTAGTTGATGATTCGTCGTGTGCGTTTGGGCAACGACCCGATGTAGGCGGACGGTCCGACCAGGTGGGGCTCGTGGGTAGGTGCCCCCGACAGCCTTCTCAGATAGAGGACATAGATGGTGATGAGGATCACTGCGTCGTAAAGGGTGAGGTGGGCCTTGAGGAAGAGGGTCAGCCCATAGAGGGAGGCGATGGTCAGATAGGCGATGTCAACCGACTGGGACCGGGAGAGGTTGATCTCGGTCGCGGTGGTCCCCTCTGCCTCCTCGGGAGCTGTTCTCGTCTTTCTGACCCGCCAGGTGCCGATCAGAATCACCATCGGCCACCCGAGACCAATGAGGAGCTGATTGCCCCCGGTCATATTGGCCAACGCGAGAGGGCCGTACTGGGTCGCTTCCCCTGTTTCGGCGAATTCCTGGCCCGCCTTGGCGGTGAACACGAAGTCGACGGCGTACTCGGGGAGGATGGCGATCAGGGCAAGGAGTGCCAGGGCGAGCCCTGCGGCGATGTCCAGCTGAATCACCTCGGCCGCCCAGGAGAGGATGAAGGCGGCGCCGACGATGGCCATCCCGTAGAGGATCGCGGCCAGTATCGGTTCGGGATGGATGCCGGTGACGCGGAGATAAACCCCGGGCAGCGTTGCGGCCACGGCCAACGACATGAACAGGATCTGCTGTCGTGGGTCTAGCTTGGTGGTCTCCATCCAGCGGCGAGATTCTAAGAGAGCCTCCCGGTATTGCCGATTCCGGGTGGGTCAGGCATTCGGATCAGTCCTCGGCCCACTCCGGGTCGTTGTCCCATTCGTCGTTGCGACGAGCCACGGTCTCCAGGGCCTCGGCCGCCTCTTCGCGGGTGGCGAAAGGACCGATCCGCACTGCGGCTCGGCAGCCTTCGAAGGGCTCCACCATGCGGTGGTCGAGGCAGTAGAACCACATTTCGTTCATGACTTCACCTTGATCAAGGCTCATCCCAGGACCCTCCGACAGGACCAAGGGCCCCAGAAACCCTTGCCAAGCTCCTCATATTGACTGGCCAGCCAGGCGGCGGTCCCGATGTTCGCTTCCCCGTCGAAGGCGCTGGCTCCGGGGAAGCCGGCCTTGGGCGATGCCGAAGCCCACGTCGACGGGAGGAACTGATACAAGCCCGAGCGCCCGAATATGGGTTGTATGCGTCGGCGTCTCCGAGGCTCTCACATTGCAGGACGGCGAGTGCCTCGTCGACACGACTGGAGGGGAAGTAGGCCTGAACCGTTGATCTCCATCGTTCCACCGCGGTGGGAAGTCCCAATCAGTGCCTCCACCACCGCCGCCCCCGCCCCCATCGGTGGTTTCCGGGGTCGCGTGGCTCGGTCGTGGACGGCGCGTTCTCTTCCTCCTCAGGAGGCGCAGGTGTGGTGGTTGCGGGTGCCCTCTCCTCCTGACGTCTCCGCTCCTCCTCCCGCGCCTGGGCAGCGTCCACGGCGCTGAGTGCGTCGCGATAGGCGGCGTCGGCGGCGCTGGCCTCGCGCACGGCACGTCCGACGGTGACATCCGCCTCGTCGTAGAGAGCGGCCAGATGCTCGACCTCTGCGTCGACTTCGGCCTTCAGCGCGGCGACCCGCTCCTGTTGCTCCTGGTATTCGACCTGGAGCCCCTCGAGGGCATCTCTCCTCACCACGAGCTCGTTGACTCTGGCGGCGCCCGCAGTGACGACATCCCCGACCACCTGCCCGGTCACCATCGCCTGTTCGACATTCGCCGAGTTGACGAAGCTGACCCCGGGGCCAACGAGCGCATCCATGTAGGCGTCGATGGCGTGAACTTCGATGTCGGCCTCGATCCCGGTCAGCTCGGCATCGCCGTATGCGATCTGAGCCTTGAGTCTGTCGAGGTCCGACGAAACGGCGGACAGCTCGGCGGAGAGATCGCTGATCTTCGTGATACTGACTGCGAGTTCCGCCTCGATTTCGGCCCTCCGCGCGACGGCGGTGTCGACCAGTCCGGCGGCGACCTCTGCCTGACGCTCCGCCGTCTCCGCCTCCCTCTCCGACTCGTCGACGGTCTGTGCCTGAGCCACAGAGCCAGCGATCGCGACGCCGGAGGCGACGGTCGAGAGGAGGGCGAGGAGGGTCAAGGAGCGCAGCGCACGCATGTGAACCCGAGGAGCGTAATGAAAGGGCCGGGGCACGAGAAGTGCGGATCCGGCCATTGGGGTAGGTTGCCCGGCCTATGGAACGGGTGAACGTGCAGTCGGGGAGCCCGTTTGAGGCGGCGATCGGCTTCAGCCGCGCCGTCCGGGTTGGGGACCGGGTGATTGTGTCCGGCACCGCCCCGATCTGGCCCGATGGCACCGTGGACCCCGACCCCCGGGCTCAGGCCCGGCGCTGTCTGGAGATCATGCTCAGTGCTCTCGGAGAGGTAGGCGGAAAGGCCGAAGACGTGGTTCGGACCAGGACATATCTGCTCGACCCCGCCGATGCGAGCCCGGTGGGGAGGCCCATCACGAGGTCTTTTCGGGAATCAGACCGGCGTCGACGATGGTTGTTGTCAGTGGATTGCTCGACCCTCGCTGGAAGGTCGAGATGGAGCTCGAAGCAGTCCTGGCCTGATTGGACACCCTGGAGGTGGCGATGTTTGGACGAAGGAAGACAGATATGCCGGAAGCCGAGGCCGCCCTCCCCTGGGGATCGACGGCGGTGGAGGTTCCACCCGCCCATTTCGTGAACGGGAATCCGCTGACACCGCCGTTTCCCGACGACACTGAGACTGCAGTGTTCGGGATGGGATGTTTTTGGGGCGCCGAGCGTCGATTCTGGAAGATGGATGGCGTCTACAGCACCGCAGTTGGTTATGCGGGCGGCTACACCCCCAACCCCTCGTATGAGGAGGTCTGTACCGGCCGGACCGGTCACAGCGAAGTCGTGCTCGTCGCATTCCGTCCCGCCGAGGTTTCCTACGAGGACGCTCAGGACGTTTTCTGGGAGACGCACGACCCGACTCAGGGGATGCGTCAGGGAAACGACATGGGTTCCCAATACCGGTCGGCGATCTACACCACCACGGACGAGCAGTTGGAAACGGCCAAGAGGTCCCAGGACAAGTACCAGGCGGAGCTGACACCGCTCGGATTCGGTGATATCACCACCGAGATCGCCCCGCTCGGAGAGTTCTATTACGCCGAGGACTACCACCAGCAGTATCTGGCGAAGAATCCTCATGGGTATGACTGTCACGCCAACACCGGGATCGCCTATCCGCTCGACTGATGGGATGAGTTGCCGGCGACGGTCTTTTTTCCCAGCGCTTGAAGCCTCCAGGGCCATCCTCCACCACGCTGTCGACTGGGAGCCCGCTGTCGAATTCCTCCTCGACGTCCGGTCTGACGCCAACTGTCACCCGAAGTCCAGAGCCCGCCAGGGGTGACCCAGCGGTCTAATTGTCAGCTTGAGCGCTCGCCTGTTGGAGAGCCCGAAGCGCTGCTGAACCGTGTTCTTGCCGAATGTGCTCTCCCCGACCACGGTCGCCCTGCCCCGCTCCTGGAGCACCGCAGACACGACTTCTGAGGCGGATGCGCTCCCCTTGTTCACCACCGAACCAACTTCGAGGCCGGGTGCACGATTGGATGCCCCGATACCTCTTATACGACGTGGTCGACTCGGGGCCCTCGGTGACAACAACGTCGCCGTCGGCGAGGAAGACCGAAGCCACTTCGATTGCAGTGTCGAAGGAGGCCGCCGGGGTTGTTGCGCATGTCGAGCACGATGGAATCGACCCCCTGGTCCACAAGTGTTCCGACATGCTCCAAGAACAACTCGTCCGCGTTGTCCGTGAATGTGTTGAGCCCGACATAGCCCACATCCCCGACCACCTCGCTCACGACGGCATCAACGATGAACGTGGCACGGGTGATGGTGACGTCGAATACATCTGTATCTCGTTGGATAGACAGGACCACGTCGGTGCCGGCCGGCCCCCGCACCATCGTCGTCACCTCGTCGACCGTCCACCCGGTGATCTCGGCGCCGTCCACGCCCAGGATCAGGTCATCCGGTTGGAGACCGGCCGTGTCCGCCGGGGTGCCCTCGACAGTGGATACGACGTGGATCTGGCAGGTGTCCGAGATGACGTTGCATTCCTCCTCGGTCGCCGAGTCCTCTGCGGTGACCAGAGCCCCGATGCCCTGGATCTCACCCGCTTGCTCCTCTTCCAGGAGCTTGACCGCCTCGGGGTCGAGGTAGACCGAATGGGGGTCGAGGCCGAAGCTGGCCATACCGAAGACCATCGCCTCGGCTGCCTCGGCACCGGTCTCCGCCTCGCCGAGTGCGACCTCGCAAGTCTCGAGAAAGGCAGTGGCCGGGGCAACGCACACCAGTTCCGAATCTGCGGTTGCCCCATCGAGCTCTTGCAAGCCGCGGGTGGCAGCTCGGGCCAGGTCCTCGTCAGAGATTTCGTCGACGTAGTGACGACGGACCAGGTCGTAGGCCTCGCAGACGATCTCCACATCGGGATCCACGGCATCGCACCCCACCAGACGCATAGGACGCTCATCTTGGGCCGTGGTGGCAGTCGACTCGATAGTCGTCTGGGACTGCGGCGTTGCCGTAGTGACTTCGGGTTCGGCCGTTTCGGCGGCGTCGCAAGATGCCAGGAGCAGCGCCACGGCGACCAGTGGCGGGATCAGGCGCAGACGACGCATCAATCGCATGCCGCATTATCGGCAGATATCCCCCATTACCGTCGCGCAAGATGCACCTTCGAGTCATGTTGCGTGCCCCTGGTGGCGATTCCGTCACGCTCGACTCCAAGGATGAACGCTGGGTCCAGCCGTGGGGGGAGCCCGACGAGGTGATCTCGGGCAACCTCTGGGCATTGCCCGGGTTGGTCGATGGCCATGCCCATCTCGCTCAGGAGAAAATGGACTTTCGCCCCGGGGAACTGGAAGGAGCCGAGCGCCGTGCAGCGATGGCGCTCGAAGCAGGCGTCGGACTCATCCTCGACAAGGGATGGCGTGACCTCACCGTCGTGCACTTGATCGACAAGGTCCCGCCATCGCAGCGCCCGGAGATAGAGGCAGCCGGCGTGGTCCTCAGTGTCGATGGTGGTTTCTGGGAGGGGTTCGCCCGCAATGTGCCCCCGGGCGGCATCGGCAACGCGGCTGCCGTTGCGGCTGCCGAAGGAGCGGGTTGGGTCAAGCTGATCGGCGACTGGCCGAGGAAGGGGATAGGCCCTGTTGCCAATTTCGACGAGGACGAGTTGGCGAAGGCCGTCTGCTGCCGCCAGAGAGGTCGGGTCCAGAGTGGCGGTCCACACCATGGCACGAGAGGTCCCGTCGATGGCGGTGCGGGCCGGGGTCGATTCGATCGAGCACGGGTTGTTCCTCAGTGACGACGACGTCGTTCTCCTGGGCGCGTTGCGAGGGAGTTGGGTCCCCACGGTGGTCCAGGTGGAGGCAACGGTCACTCAGCTCGGAGAGCGATCCTCCGGCGGGCGGCTTCTACTCGAAGGGCTCGACAACGTGAGGGCGAGACTCGCCACCGCTGTCGAGGCCGGGGTCCACGTCCTCACCGGCACTGACCTCGCCATCGGGACGCATCAGGTGGCCCAGGAGGCGATCCGTCTCTGGGAGCTCGGCATGCCCGCGGAACAGGTCATCGAATCTGTCTCGCGGTCCGGATTTCGGGCGACCGGCCGGCCGGCAGAATTCGCAACTGGCGATCCGGCCAACGCAGTCCTGTTCTCGGAGGACCCCGTTTCGAACCCTCGCGTCCTGGCCGACCCCACCCTCGTCATCCGGATGGGCCGGATCGTGGGATGAGGCTGTTGCTCGCCTCCGGGTCACCACGACGGCGCGAGCTCTTGGAACGGCTCGGCCTCGATTTCGACTGTCGTCGCACCCGATGTCGACGAATCCAGGTTTCCCGACGAGGCACCGGCCGCGTATGTGGAGAGGGTGGCCCGGGCCAAGGCGGCTAGCGGTGGCCGGCGAGGGTCTGATCGTCGTGGCTGCGGACACCACGGTGGTTCATGAGGGAAGGGTCATGGGCAAACCCGGTCATCCGGAGGAGGCGCGGTCGATGCTGCGACGGATCCAGGGAGAGGTACATGAGGTCTTCACCGGGCTCGCGGTCGGCGGCTGGGACGGCCAGGCACAGATCAAATCGGTCGTAGACATTGCCGAGGTCACGATGTTGCCGATGACCGAGGAAGAGATCGCCTGGTATGTGGGCACCGGTGAGCCACTGGACAAGGCTGGGGCCTATGCGCTTCAGGGTCTCGGCGGGATGTTCGTCAGCAGAGTCGTGGGGAGCCCGTTCACGGTGATCGGGCTACCGGTCCACCTGCTTGCCCGCCTGGTCGCGGCGTCCGGCTCGGATTTGTCAGCCTTCAGAATCGACGCTCCCGGGTAACTTGCCCGGATGAACCGCACCGCCTGGATCCTCACCGGTCTGTTCGTGGTGGGAGTCGTCACAGTCATCTTCCTGGTCGGTAGGGGCGACGAAACCGACACTTCGACGACGACGACGACAGTCGGGACTACGACGACGACGGTGGATGGGGCCACATCCACCACCGCCGGTGGCAACGACAACCAGCGCCTCCGCGGCAACGACCACGACCCTCCCGGCCACCACCACAACTGCCCCGACCACCACGACTTCCGCCGCCGTGGCCGGCAACTGGGCCGCCACACCGATGGTGGCGGCGGGATTCGGCGCCCTCGGATGGTGGGACGGTGCCAACTGGGTTCAGGTAGAGCCGGCCACTGTCCTTCCCGTCGCCGGTGGTGAGGACTATCAGGTCGCCCTGATCGGACTGGAGGCGATCGTTGTTGGTGGCCCTCCGACCACACTGTGTGAGCCGGTCAACAACCCGGGTGTGGTGTTGGAGAACGAACAGATCCTCGGAGACTTTCCCGGCCCGTTCGGAGTTGCCATCTCTGCCCCTTGGGTCCTGGTCCCCTACTTGGTTCAGGCGATCGAAGACGACGGGACCTATTCAGGGTTCGTCTCGGAGCTGCTGGCAGAGCGTGGTCTCGACGTGCCCGAGCCGACGATGAAGCAGATCCTGCAGGTCGATCTCGAAGGAGACGGGGTGAACGAGGTGCTGGTGGTCGCCGAGGACGTCAGCGAAGGTCTGTTCGCCCAGGACGGCGACTACTCGATCGTCTTCGTACGGCGAACAGTGCAGGGTGAAGTGCAAACCGACGTGCTTGGCGAGTCCATCATCATCACTGCCGACGGCCCGTTTGTGGAGTCGTTCTCGGTCGGCGCGGTCGCCGACCTCAATGGCGATGCGAAGATGGAAATAGTGATCAGCTCCGCTTATTACGAAGGGGTCGGGATCGCAGTGTGGGAGTACGCCGAGGATGGACCGCCCGCAGGCCGACTCACGGCGAGTTGTGGCGCCTGATGGAGAACCCATTCCTGGATCGGCCCACCTATGTCGGCCACACCGGCATCGAGCTCACCGACGCCTCCCCGGACTCGTGTGAGGGGAGGCTGGTGATCGAGGAGATTCACCATCAGCCCTACGGGGTGGTTCACGGCGGGGTGTACTGCACGCTGATCGAGACCCTTGCCTCCTCCGGGGCGGCACTCTGGGCGATAGAGAACGGGATGGCAGGTTGCGTCGGGGTCTCCAATCAGACCGATTTCCTTCGAGCGACCACAGAAGGCGTCCTGATTGGCTCGGCGACCCCAATTCACCGGGGCCGCACGCAGCAGCTGTGGCAAGTGATGGTCACTCGGGAGGACGACGGCAAGCTGGTTGCCCGGGGCCAGGTCCGTCTTCAGAACATCAACTCGACCGAGTTCTAGAATCAGGGGCGATGCTCCGCATCGGCTCCCTCACCGTCGACCCCCCCGTCGTGCTCGCCCCGATGGCAGGGATCACCAACGCTCCGTTCCGGCGTCTCTGCCGCGAGTACGGAGCGGGTCTCTACGTGTCCGAGATGATCGGCGCCCGCGGCCTGGTCGAAGGCGACGAGAAGACTCGCCTGCTGGCACGTTTCGCCCCGGACGAGACACCTCGCTCGATTCAGCTCTACGGCACCGACCCCGGGTCCCTTGGCGACGCCGTCTCCTATTTGGTCGAGGTCGAGCACGTCGACCACATCGACATGAACTTCGGCTGTCCGATGGGGAAGGTCACCCGGCACGGGGGCGGCGCCGCCTTGCCGTGGAAGCGCGATCTGTTCCGATCAATCGTACGCGCGGCCGTGTCCAACGCTGGGCCGGTGCCGGTCACCGTCAAGTTCCGCAAGGGGATCGACGACGACCATCTCACCTATCTCGAGACGGGGCTCACGGCGGAGGAGGAGGGAGCGTCGGCTGTGGCCCTCCACGCCCGAACAGCCCGACAGCTCTACTCGGGTAGTGCCGATTGGGAGGCAATCGGCAGGCTCAAAGAGACCGTCACCTCGATCCCGGTGCTGGGTAATGGCGACATATGGACCGCCGAGGACGCGATGGAGATGATGACGCGAACCGGTTGTGACGGCGTCGTGGTGGGGAGAGGGTGCCTGGGGAGGCCCTGGCTGTTTCGGGATCTGGCCGACACCATGGCCGGCCGTCCGCACCAGGTTCCGCCCGACTCGGGAGAGGTAGCCCGCGTGATGGTCCGGCACGCTGGCCTGCTCGTCGACCATTTCGGGGAGCGAGTGGGGATTGCCCTCTTCAGGAAGCATCCTTCCTGGTATCTGAAGGGATTCCCGGCCGGCCCGCAGATGCGCGATGCGTTGGCCAGGGTGGAGACGCTGGACCAGCTCGAGAGTCTCGTTGCCGACTGGGACCAGGACATCCCCTTTCCCGAGGCGGCCAATTACATGGTGCGGGGCCATTCGCACGGCCCGCGCCCTGTCCGTCTGCCGCATGGATTCCTCGATCACCGGGAGGGCGACCGCCTGGGACGGGAAGCTGAGCAGGTGATCAGCGGCGGTTGACGGCGTCTGTCAATCGGGCGTCCACGTCATGTTGATGGACCGCTCGAAGTTGATCCATCCGCCACGGTCGAACGCCTGGGCCATCGGCAGGTTGGTGAGGTCGGTAGCGGCGCGGATATGGTCGACGCCCTGGTCGGCGAGGACGCGGGTGCCGGCGGCGAGGAGGTCGTGGATGTAGTCCGTTGCCGCGATGCTCGGGCGAGCACGGCGAGGTAGCCGATGACCGGGTGGTAGTGGTTGTGGCCGGGGGTCACGAAGCCGACCGGCGTCGCCCGTGTGGTCGGTGGCGACCCGCCAGTTGTCGCGGGGGCTGATCTGTTGCGGCGAGCTCGCCGTAGAAGTGCTCCGTTGCGGCTTCCCTCGCGCGTCATCGTCTTCAGGTCGAGGACGGTGTGGGCGTCGAGCGATCCAGGCACCACCGCTGTCATCAGGCCGAGGATCTCGTCGTCGTCGTGCGGTCGACGGAAGTCGAGCCGCCCGCTCAGGTGTCGCGATGGGTGTCCCGCTCGCGCCATTCGAAGCGCAGACGCTCGACGAACACTCGGGCGCCGGTTTGCTCGGCAACGTCGATGAGGGCCTCGACTTCGCGCCGGACGGCTTCGTTGTCTCGCCAATCAGGTGGCACATAGCGGATGTAACCGGGCGGCTCTGCCCCGCTGCCGATCACCTGGCGGGTTGCCTGTCTCGCAGCAAATCTCGGGCGGCCGGGCGATGCGCCGGATCGGCGGGATCGGCGATGTCGAAGATGTCCAACAGTGACGGCTCGTCGTCTCCGGGGTTGCCCCACCATGCCACTCGCGCGACGACGCGGTCATCGGTGAGTGCCATCCACATCCAGTCGGTTCTCCGTCTCCCCTGGCTGAGATCATCGGCCAGCTCGTGGTTGAGGGTGTAGGGGAGGCTCAGGAAACGATCCAGTTCGGTTGGTCCCTCCATTGCTCGGATGAGATGGGCATGGGACATCGAGCGGTACCTCCGCCTGCGCGTCAGGTTCGCTCGGCGTAGCCGGCGACCGCCGAGAGCATGAGGTGGGCCATGGCGTCGAGAGTGAGCCCGTCATGATCGGCCTCGGGGTCGACCTCGACGAAATCGATCGAGGCCACTTTGGGGTTGTGGGCACATCGGCGTACCCCCTCGGCCAGATCGCGGACCGTGAGCCCTCCCGGCCTGGCACCGGGGCAGCCCGGCGCATAGGCGCGGTCGAGCACGTCGATGTCGACGTCGACATGGTCCGCGTCGGTCTCACCGCCACCACCGTCAGGGCGTCCTCCACAACCGATCCGATGCCGCGTTGCCAGACATCGTCGACGGTCAGAACCGTGATCCCTCGCTCGTCGCAATAGGCGCGGTACTCCGCGGAGTTGGCAAACGAGTGGATCCCGATCTGCGCCACGTTCTCACCCGGCAGACCGTCCTCGTCGATCAGCCCGCGAACCCGGGTCCCGTTGGTTGGACCTAGATCGAGGGTGCGGACGTCGTGATGAGCATCGAAAGTGATCAGCCCGATCCGGCTCCGGTCGGCGGACAAAGACCTGGCCAGAGGTCGGGTGATGGCATTGTCCCCACCGAGGTAGATGCTCAAGGGGCCCCGGTTCAACTTGGTGGCAAGGTTCTCGACCATCTCCGGCATGCGATGCATGTCGAGGTCGGAGACCGCCCAGTTGCCCTCGTCACGGACGGTGACACCACCGAAATCGACGCCCCATTCGCCATGGAAGGTGGAGAAACGGCTGAGGCGATCACGGACCTCGAGCGGACTCAGGTCGGCCCGCGATGGCGACAACGAGGCGCGGGACGAAGGCACACCGACCACCAGGATCTCCGGGTCGGGATGCTCCTGGGCGAGCCAATATCGGCGCGCGGCCAGTGCGGGTCATTGATCGGCATTGGGGATCAGCGTATAGGTGCTCCGGTTGCGATCCCTAAACGGTTTCAGAGCATCGGATGTCGACGCCCCGCTCACGTGCCACGCGGCGGGCGATGTCGTAGCCGGCGTCGGCATGGCGCAGCACCCCCATGGCGGGATCGTTGGTCAGGACTCGTTCCACCCGGAAGGCTCCCTGCTGTCCCGTCGGCGACCACCTGAGCGCCGGCGTGGATCGACTTGCCGATCCCGACCCCGCCCCCGTGGTGAACCGCCACCCAGGCCGCACCCGAGGAGGTATTGACCAGGGCTTGAGGATCGGCCAGTCGGCGATGGCGTCGGAACCGTCGGCCATGGCCTCGGTCTCCCGGTACGGCGAAGCTACCGAGCCCGATCGAGATGATCCCGACCGATGACGATCGGCGCCGAGACCTTGCCCGCAGCGACGAGGTCGTTGAAAGCCAGGCCCGCCTGATGCCGCTCGCCGTAGCCCAGCCAGCAGATCCGAGCCGGGAGGCCTTGGAAAGGAATCTTCTCGGCTGCCATCGCCATCCACCGCTGGAGGGGATCGTTGTCGGGAAAGAGCGCCGCCACGGCCCGGTCCGTCACAGCGATGTCCGCCGGGTCGCCCGAGAGGGCGACCCAGCGGAACGGACCCGAGCCCTCGCAGAACAAAGGCCGGATATAGGCAGGAACAAACCCGGGTAGGAGAAGGCGTCGGAGAAGCCGCCGAGTATTGCCTCGCCTCGCAGGTTGTTGCCATAGTCGAAAACCTCGGCACCCCCTCGTTGGAAATCGACCATGGCCGAGCAGTGCTCGGCCATCGACTCCCGCGACGTCTTGATGTAGGAGTCGGATCGGCCTCGCGAAGCCGGCGGGGCGTCGAGCGTACCCGTTGGGGATGTAGCCGTGGAGGGATCGTGGGCGGAGGTTTGATCGGTGACGATGTCGACGGGCAGCGCCCGGCGATACACCTCGGCGAACACATCAGCCGCGTTGCCGACGAGGCCAATCGAAACGCCGGTTCCGTCGGCCTCGAGAGCGTGCTATTCCGCCTGTCGAGTCCTCGAGCTCTCGTCCAAGTAGCCGATCTCAAGGCGTCTTTCGATCCGCCCCGGATCGATGTCGACGCAGTGAGCGACGCCGCCGTTCATCGTGATCGCCAGCGGCTGCGCGCCCCCCATGCCCCCGAGCCCACCGGTGAGGGTGATGGTCCCGGCGAGCGATCCCCCGAACCGCTGCTCGGCGATTGCGACGAAGGTCTGATAGGTGCCCTGGAGAATCCCCTGGGTTCCGATGTAGATCCATGACCCTGCGGTCATTTGCCCGTACATGATCAAGCCAGCGGCCTCCAGCTCCCAGAAGTTCTCCCAGGTCGCCCACTCTGGGACGAGCAACGAGTTGGCGATGAGGACCCGGGGGGCCAGCGGGTGGGTCTGCAAGATTCCAACTGGCTTGCCCGACTGCACGAGCAGGGTTTCGTCGTTCTTCCAGCTCGAGTGAGCGGACGATCGCGGGCAACGACCCCAGGTCGCGCGCCGCCTTGCCCCGCCGCCATAGACGATGAGGTTGTCAGGGTCTTCGGCGACCTCGGGGTCGAGGTTGTTGTGGAGGCAACGGAGCGCGGCCTCCTGGAGCCATCCTTTGGTGTTCAGCCCGGTCCCCCGGGGGAATGAAGGGGGAAGACAGGTCGAGCATGAGCGGCCCGAGCCTATCGGCGGACGCCAGCGATCACCCCGCCGGCTAGTTGGCCGCTATTTGCGCAACAACCCGTCGAGACGGCGAGAGGCGACGAGAGCGCCGACGAGGCCCATCACCAACAGATATGCGATGTGGCCGGCCACGACCAGTCCAAGATGCCCAGCGAGAAAGCACGGAGCAACTCGTTCCCTTGATAAAGCGGTGAAAACCGGACCAGCTGTTGCAGGGCCGGGGGATAGGTATCGAGTGGATAGAAGGTCGCGGAGAACAGGAACAGCGGCATCGTGACCAGGGACACCAGGTCGAAGTCCTGCCATGAGCGCATATAAGTGGTGGCGGCGAGACCGACCGATCCGAAGGCGAATCCGATGAGGACAGCGCCGGGATGGTGAGGATCGCCCACCAGTTGGTGGTGAGACCCATGATCACCATCACGATGAGGAAGGCGACGGCGTATAGGGCGCCGCGGAGCAGCGCCCATCCGATCTCGCCGATGGCGATATCGCGCGGTCCCAGCGGCGTAGTGAGAATGCCGTCGTAGACCCTGTCGAACTTGAGCCGGAAAAAGATGTTGAACGTGGTCTCGAGCACCGTCCCGTTCATCGCCGACGCCGCCATCAATGCCGGAGCGACGAAAGCCGTGTAGTCCACCGTGACGCCACCGGGCATGGTCACCTCCCCGACGAGGGATCCGATGCCGATCCCGATCGAGAAGAGGTAGAAGACGGGCTCGAAGAAGCCCGTTATCACGACCTTCCACACCCGTCGGTAGACCAGGTAGTTCCGCTCCCAGATCCGCTGCGCCCGAAATGGGGTCATCCGGCCGGGCGGAGTCAAACGCGAGGTGCAGAGACGCTCATGGCTTGAGCCTCCGGTCCAGCCAGCGCGAGCCGAGGACGATGCCGGCGGCAGCCATCGCCACCAGATAGACGACATTGACCCACATCGGCAGCGGGGTGACGATTGAAGTGTCGGCCCCCGGCAGGGCGAACTTCCGCACGAGCTCGACACCGTGGAACAGAGGTGTGAAATAGGCGGCCACCTGCAGCTGATCGGGCAGTTGGCTGATGGGGAAGAAGGTCCCCGAGAACAAGAACAGGGGGATGATCCCGAACCGGAACAAGGTGGAGAGGCTCACCTCGTTCTCACGGGTCACCGTGAAGGCGGTGACAGTGGCCTGGAATGCCAGCCCGGTGAGTACCCCGGCTGGAACGGCGAGGAGGGCCGGGCCCAGATCGAGCGCTCCGAAGGCCACCGAAATCAGGGCGAACACGGTCAGGACGAAGGTGAGGCGAATCGAGCCCCAGATCATCATGCCCCTCACGATGTCTGTCGGGGAGAGAGGGGTGGTGATTGCGCCGTGGAAGCCCTTGCGCCATTTGATCCCCGCCATGACCGGGAAGGCTCCCTCGCCAGCCGAGGTCTGCATGGCGGTCGCCGCCATCAGGCCGGTGGCGACGAAGGTCAGGTAGGGCACTCCGAGGTCATCCGTGGAGGAGTCGACCAGAGTCCCCAGTCCCAATCCCATCGCCGACAGGAACAGCACAGGGTTCACGAAGCTGGAGATCACCGTGCCACGCCACACGCGTCGGTAGCCGATGGCCTCCCCCTCGACCCACCGCCATGACCGAGTCAGGCTGGTCATCAGTCGATGAGCCTTCGACCGGTGAGCTTGAGGAACACGTCCTCCAGACTCGAACGGCGAACCAGCACCTGTTCGGGATGGATGTCGCGTTCGGTCAGCTGGTGCTGGGTGTCCTCGGCATCGTCGGTGTAGACGATCACCCGGTCGGCCAGGATCTCGGTGCTGTCTTCCAGCCAATCGAGCCTGCTCGCCATCGCACCCATCAGCTCTTCGGGGAAGCGAAGCTCCACCACTTCCCGGGGGGCGTACTGGGCGATGAGCTGCCGTGGCGAGCCTTCCGCGACGATCTTGCCCTTGTCCATGACCACCAGGCGGTCACAGAGCTGCTCGGCCTCGTCCATGTAGTGGGTGGTGATGATCAGGGTGGCCCCTCCTTCTTCAGGCGATAGAGCCGGTCCCAGAGGAGATGCCGGGCCTGGGGGTCGAGGCCCGTGGTCGGCTCATCGAGGATGACCAGGTCCGGGTCGTTGATCAGCGCGCGTGCGATGGTCAGACGCCGCTTCATCCCCCCGGACAGCGGCTCGACCGGCGAGTCGGCCCTATCGGTGAGCTGGGCGAACTCGAGCAGATCGACGATTCGCGCCTTGATGTCGGCCCGGTGCATGTCGTGGTATCGCCCGTATACGTAGAGGTTCTCCGAGACGGTGAGCTCGAGGTCGAGATTGTCTTCTTGGGGAACGACGCCGAGGCGTTGTCGGATCTGCCGGCCCTGGGCGTCGGGATCCAGCCCGAAGACGGTGAGCTTGCCTTCGGTGATCGGGCTCACCGTGGTGATCATCTTCATCGTCGAGGTCTTCCCCGCCCCGTTTGGTCCGAGGAAGCCGAATGCCTCGCCTTTGGCGATATCGAAGTCGATGGCGTCGACGGCCACGAAATCGTCGAATCTCTTGGTGAGCCCGTGGGCCTGGACGAGCGGTTCAGCCATGACCACTCGACGCTAGTGCAGGTCCGATCCTGTCACGCCGGGATATCGAGGGTCAGTAGTGCTCGTATCTGACCACGGCCTCGGCCGGTTTCCTTCCCCCGAATCGACTCGGCGCCGTTCCCGCCGTCGGGTACCCGAGGGCGACGGCGTACCGCGTCTCGACCCCATCGGGAGCACCGAGGAAGCGCCTCGCGTCGGCGGGTCGATGGAGGGTGATGGGACACGAAGCGACACCGACAGACTTCGCCGCGAGCATGATGTTCTGGGCCGCTCGCCCGATGTCGAACAGGTTCCCGCCCTCCTCCTTGACCAGGACGATGGTTGCGGCCGAGGCTCGGATTGGATCGGTGTAGTCGCCGTGCTCGGCGAGACCCTGGAGCCCATCGCCGGTTACGACGATGAACGACCAGTCCTGGCGGTTCTTCGAGCTACCGGTCCATCGTGCCGCCTCGAGGATCGCGCCCAGGTCGTCGTCGCTGAGAGGGTCGGGCTTGAACTCACGGATGGCGCGGAGCTTCACGATGAGGTCGTAGGAATCGGTCATGGGCGGCGAGGTTAGGTCAGCGGGGATACAGGATCATCTGGGTGCAGCGGAAGAGAGCGATCTTCTTCGATGTCTCCTCGGCGGTGACCACGACATCCCAGACCTGGGTCGTCCGTCCGCCATGGGCCAGGGACCCCTCGGAAAGGAGGGCTCCATCCAATTGGGTGCCCAGGTGATTCGACTTGAGCTCGATCGTGGTGAACCCGATGGCGCCGCCGGGGAGGTTGGCGACGCACCCGTATCCGGCGGTGGTGTCGGCCAGCGCCACGACGGAGGCCGCATGGAGATAGCCGTTGGAGGCGAGATGTCTCTCCCCGATCTCCATGCGCATGCTCGATGCGCCTTCGGTGATCTCGAGCAGCTCGATCCCGAGGAGCCCGGGGAGCCGGGGGGCGCCGAGTTGCTCCAGGGCGCGGGAGAGCTCCTGACGGTCCGTGGGAAATGGCGGGATGTCGGGCATGAGGCGGCGACGTTACCGATGCGGTGTCGGGGGAGATGATCGAATAGGTTGACGCAATGCCAACTCCACATATCTCCGCCGAGAAGGGCGATTTCGCCCCGTCGATCCTGCTCCCGGGCGACCCGCTGCGGGCGCAGCACATCGCCGAGAACTTCCTCGACGACGCGAAGTTGGTGAACGAGGTTCGCAACATGCTGGGTTACACCGGCACCTACGAGGGCATTCCGGTGTCGGTGATGGGCACGGGCATGGGCATCCCGTCGGCCTCGATATATGCCACCGAGTTGATCACCGAATACGGGGTGGAGCGTCTCATCCGGGTCGGGTCATGTGGCGGGATCCTGCCCTCGGTCGAGCTTCGCGACGTGGTCCTCGCCATTGGCGCCTGCACAGACTCGGGGGTGAACCGGGTCCGCTATGGGGGTTACGACTTCTCGGCGACCGCAGATTTCGCACTGCTCCGTGCGGCGGCGGATGCCGCCGAATCCCGGGGCATCGCGGTCAAGGTGGGCAACGTCCACTCCGCCGACCTCTTCTACAACCCTGATCCCGAGGCGTTCGACCGGATGGAGGCGATGGGGGTGCTGGCGGTGGAGATGGAGGCGGCGGGGCTCTACGGGGTGGCTGCGGAGAAGGGGGGCCGGGCCCTCACCATCGCCACCGTTTCCGACCATGTCCGCACCGGCGCATCCACCACATCCGAGGAGCGTCAGCAGACCTTCGACGAGATGGTGGTCATCGCCCTGGAGACGGTCAGGGTCGACGTCGGCTGAATCCCGCGCCGGACCTGATATGTCTGTAGACCGAGCGGTGGCCCGCCAGGGCGTCATCGACGCTTTGCCCTTGTTCGTGCCGGCCATCCCGTTCGGGCTGGTCATCGGTCTCGCCATCACCGAGTCCGGGATGAATCCCTTCGTCGGGTGGTCCGGCTCATGGCTCATCTTTGGCGGGGCCGCCCAGCTCACACTGGTCACATTGTTGGGCACGGGTGTGGCCGTGGCGGCGGCGGTGGGCACCGCCCTCGTGGTCAATGCCCGTCATCTGATGTACTCGGCTGCCCTCGCCCCCACCTTCCAGAGCCAGCCGCGTTGGTTCCGATGGCTCGGTCCCTACCTCCTCATCGATCAGCTCTTTGCGCTGACCACGGTGCGGCCCCAGATGAGGACCCGGACAGCTTTCGCAGCTACTACCTCGCTGCGGGCGCCACCTTCTGGGTCGCTGTGGCCGATCGTCGTCGCCTTCGGGCTTCTGCTCGGGCCGGTGGTTCCCGAGGAGTGGAACCTCGAGTTCGCCATACCGATCCTCTTCATCGGCCTCCTCGTGCTGGGGATCGACCACTGGCCTGAGATGGTGGCGGCGCTGGTCGGCGCCGGCGTCACCTATCTGGCCGCCGGTCTGCCCAACCGGACCGGGCTGCTGGTGGGAGCCTTCGTCGGGATGATCGCCGGCTTCGCCGCCGAGAGGCTTCGCCGTGAGTGATTTCTTGGCGACGGTGGTGGTGGGTTTCGGGACGTATGTCTTCCGGGCGGTGTTCATCGTGGCGCTGGCCAAGCGGCGGATCCCCGAGGTCGTGCTCGTTGCCCTCAAGTACGTGGGCCCGGCGGTCCTGGGTGCCTTGATCGTCGCCCTGCTCACCGACCCCGAGGGCAATGTCCAGATCGGGGTCCCCGAGGTCTCAGCGTTCGTGGCCGGTGGTTTCGTCGCTCATCAGACCCGGAGCCACATCTGGACCCTCTTCGCCGGGATGGCGGTGTATTGGGTGGTGCGAGCCTTCGTTTAGAGGGCGCGAAGAAGATTCTCTCTACAGCAGGCGACGCGTAACCCCTCCTCACTACTTTGGGTCTGAGAAGCGATGCCGACCTCCGGCATCGAGAAATTGGGAGGAGAAATGACCGACACCGTCGATCGGACGGAGTCGACTGGATCGGGGGGGTCCGGTCTCGATTCCTACTTCAAACTCAGCCAGCGGGGCACTTCCGTCGGCACCGAGATAAGAGCCGGGGTCACGACGTTCCTGGTGATGGCCTACATCATCTTCGTCAACCCCGCCATTCTCTCCGCCGCGGGCTTCGATGCCCCGGCCGTGGCCGCCGGCACCGCCCTGGTCGCCGGCCTGCTCTGCATCCTGATGGGGGTGGTGGCCAACTATCCCATTGCGATGGCAGCCGGTCTCGGCATCAACGGTGCGGTCGCCTTCGGGCTCGTCCTCGGTCAAGGGCTGACCCCGGCCGGGGCCATGGGTGTGATCGTCCTCGAAGGCCTGATCGTGCTTGCTCTGGTGGTCGTGGGTCTGCGCGAGGCGATCATGAACGCCGTCCCCCTCGCCTTGAAGAGGGCGATCGGGGTGGGCATCGGGCTCTTCATCATGTTCATCGGGTTCGTCGACGCCGGGTTGATCCGACAGCCTGCCGGTGACGGCCCGGTTCCCGTGGAGTTCGTGTTCCCCAACAGCGCCGGGGCATGGATGGCTTTGATCGGCCTCCTGATCACGGTGATCCTCTATGTGAGGAAGGTCCCGGGGGCGCTGATCATCAGCATCCTGCTGACGGCTGCCATCGGGCTGATCATCGGCTTCACCCAGTTCCCCGACACGTTCACCGCCACTCCGAGCTTCGCCACATTGGGCGATTTCGATCTGGGCAATGTGTTCTCGACTCTGGGATTCGTGGCCGCGGCGCTGACCATCTTCAGCTTCATGCTCACCGACTTCTTCGACACGATCGGCACCGCCACCGCGGTTGTCGAGCAGGCCGAGCTGACCGATGAAGAGGGAAACATCCCCGGTGTCGGCAGGCTGCTCGTCGTGGACTCACTCGGCGCCGCCGCAGGTGGTGCTGCCGGGGTCAGCTCCAACACCAGCTACATCGAGAGTGCAGCGGGCGTAGCCGAAGGAGGGCGCACCGGTCTCACCTCGATCGTGGTCGGTGTGCTGTTCCTGGTGGCGATCTTCCTCTCGCCTCTGGCCGCCTTGGTCCCGGTGCAGGCGGCAGCCCCGGTGCTGATCCTGATCGGGTTCTTGATGGCCGGCCTGTTGAAGGGGATCGACTTCGACGACATCGAGGAGGGCTTCCCCGCCTTGCTCACCCTCGTCCTCATGCCCCTCACCTTCAGCATCACCGTCGGCATCGGCGCCGGTTTCGTGATGTACGTGCTGATCAAGGTGATCAAGGGCAAGTTCGGTGACGTCCACCCGCTGATGTGGGTGGTCGCGATCGCCTTCCTATCTACTTCGGTCAGGCGGTCCTCGGGCAGGCGATCTCCGCCTGACCGTGTTGTGCGCAGGTACCCACGTGGGGGTGGGTACCTGTCACTCAAGAGTCTGGAGCCGGACCGATCGTCAACTCTCCGGGCACCATCCCGGCAGCCTCGTCTCGTTGCCAGATCGTGGCGTTCAGGGAGATGGAGGCGACCAGGACCGGCTGATGATGTAGAGCCAGGCGAGGAAGACAGCCGCCATCCCCAACCCGCCGTAGAGCTCGCTGGCGGTGTCCAATCTCCACGTGAAATAGACCACTGTGGCCATTCTGACGATGAGCCAGGCGACGGTCATCAGCAACGCTCCCGGGATCACCGCGGTCCAAGGATCCCGTCCGGCCGGGGCAGCGTATCCAAGAAGAGACGTGGAGAGCGACCACGGCGAAGATGGCCATGACGTACACCAGGACGTCGACGATCCAGGGCCCGCCCTGGAGACTGGTCCGTCAGCCACTGGATCGCCAGCATGGCGACGACGAACCCGGCAACCGAGAGCGAGGCCACCAGCTTGTTCACCGGCTTGGAGGCGCCTACCCCAGGCCAGCCGGCTGGTCAAGCCCAGCGCACGCACCACGCCCAGACCGGCCCAGAGCAGAAGGAAGATGCCGAGGAAGGCCAGATAGAGCAGCGCCTTGTCGGAGGCCTCGACCGCGGCCCCACCATCCTGGCCAGGGCGCGCGATCAGACCCGACTCCTCGGCGAGCTCGCAGGTGGCCGACCGAGCCAGTCGGACAGTGTCCCGATCAGCACCACCACGGACAGGGAGAAAGGAAGGAACCAGAGGAAGAGCTTCACTGACAGTCCACCTGCCAGAAGACTGCCGGCGAAGGCCTGGTCCCGCTGTAGAAGTCGTACGCCACGCGGACGCTGGCGCGTTGTTCTCGCTCTGCCTCGAGGCGCTCGAACGCCAGCCCTTTCAGACCGACGTAGCGCTCCTTGAGCTGCTCGATGCGCCCCGGCCCGCTTCCTCGGCGTCGCTCGATGTAGGGGCGTCGGCCACGCCGTGAAGCTACCCGCTGTCAGTCGGATGGCTGGGCGAGGATGAAGCCCTCCACCGCCTCGGTGAGCGGTGTCTCCGACATCACGACTTCGGGATCGGTGAACTGCGTGCTCGTTCGCCCGTTGAAGGAGAGCCGCACATCGGCGGCGACCGCGACCCCTCCACCGAGATCGTCGGCGATGAGCCGGGCGGTCTGACGGATCATCACCGGGTCGGTGGCCATGACCATCCGCTGTCGCTCGGTCAGGTAGTCAGGGGGCGGCACCGTCCAGCTCTTCCCGGACGCCGGATCGGTGACCACGAAGTCCGCCGACGCCGATTTCTCGCTGAGCATCACCTGCCATGAGCCGAGATACCCCTCACCGGTCCACTTGACATCGCCCGGGGTGAGATGGTGGCGAAGGGGTATGGCGATCATCAAGACGACGTATAAGGCGCCGACTCCGACCCAGACGGGTGGAGACTCGGCCGGTTGCCCATCGCCCCCCCCGGCGGTTCGGGCGTACCACCCTCACGCGAGCTCGGGGGAGGAAATGCTCCGGCCAGGCGGGGTCGAAGAAGACGAGGGCGGAGAGGCTCATCAGGAGCGGGAAGAGCCCGATCGAGGGGAACATCAGCCAGGTCAGGGTGTGGAAGACGACCAGCGCCACGTAGGCATAGGGCCGTGCGGGCCGCCATGACAGCCAGGCGACGATGGTGAGATCGAAAAATGCCCCTGCCCAGGAGAGCACGTAGGCGACCACCGGGAGCGTCAACACCGGGCCGATCAGCCACATCTCAGATCGGGCCGGCAGCCAGGTCGACAGCGGCTCGGCGCGGAACAGCCAATCCCCGTTGAGCTTGGCCAGGCCCGCGAAGACATAGACCATCCCGACCTGGAAGCGAAGCATCCATATCACCCATGCCGGGTACCGGCCCGGGGTGCGCACCCGGCCACGACGGGCATCGAGCGACATGGCGGCGTTCAAGGGGAGAAAGACCATCACCGAGGCGGTGAGGACCACCCAGTAGTAGTGATTGAGGTAGAGACTCCGGTCGATCAGCTCCACGTAGCCGAGACTGACCGCGAACAGGCCGGCAGACAGGCGGTAGCGGTATCCCAGGGCGATGCCAAGCGCAGCCAGGCCGATCACCAGGAAATGGACGTGCATCCACGGCTCGGGCCAGACCCGCACCCATTCGAAGCCGGGATAGGAGAAGTGATACGCCGGCTCGATCAGCAGGGTCTCGATCCAGCCCCGGGCGAAGAACCGGACGACGAGGACCATGCCGACGATCCCGAACCCGATGCGGAACAAGGCACCAGAGGCGGCACTCACCTCCTCTGCCGCCTTCGCCCTGATCGTGGAGGTCGACATCACCCGGTGTCACCGTCCGTGTCGGAGAAGCCAAGCGTGATGTCCAATAGCGACACGACGTCGGACTCGAAGAGTGTCCTCAGTTCGGCGATGTCCTCGTAGATGGGCTCGAGGATCTTCCGGCGCTTTCCGCCGCGATTTCACGCATCGGGCCATCCAGGGCGCTCACCTCCGCGATCGCCCGGTCGAGGGTCTCGTCGATGCGATCGGCCACCTCCGACGATCTGGCCCGGATCAACGCACCGAGCGAGTCTTCGCCCCCGGCATCGAGCGCCACGCGGATGCTCTCCAATTGGGATCGGTACATGGCGGCTGCCTCGCCGGCCGCACCCTCCGGGATGGCTTCGATGTCGGGCTCGGGCGCCGAGATGCCCAGGGCCTGGCCCAGCTCGAACAGGCTCTGACGTTTCAACGTCTCGACGAAGGAGGCGATGAGATCGCCGAAAGACTGATTGGGCGGGATCACCACCGTGTAGACGTCCACCCAAGGCTCACCACCGTTGAACGATGTGGTCCAGGAATCCACCAGAGCGGTGGCCGCGTTTGCGGCGACGACGGCGGAGGAGGCGGCCAGGGCGCAGGTCCGCTCATCGGCGGCCAACTCGGTGGTGCGGAACAGGGCGTACTCCACCGCCCCCAGACCGCGTTGCGTCGAGGCGGCGCGATTGTCGATGTAGTCGACGTCGATGACGGTGTCCGAGGCGAGCAACTCATCGATTCCGGTCTCGGAAATGGGGGCGTAGTCCACCTTCGACACTGTCCGGAGCATGTCGGCGGGCCCGAAGAATGTGGTCAGCTCGGACCGCTCCCACGCCTCCTTGGCAGTCCGCCAGGCTTCCATGGCGGCTTCGTGGGTCTCGCCGTCGGGGGTCTGGCAGAACGACTCAGTCGCCGTGGACAGACCGGCGATCTCGTCGGCGGCGGTCTCCATGGCCGGTATGAGAGCCAGGTGTGCCGCGTTGGAGACAACATCGACTTCCGGTGGCCCCGACGAACAGGCGGCGAGGGCGAGGCAAAGGATGGCGGCGGGAATGAGCCGTCTCACATCGACTCCAGGAACTCGATCAACTCCGAGCGTTGCTCCGGGCTGAGAGCGACGAATGCCTGTTTCGATGCCTCCGCCTCGCCTCCATGCCAGAGGATCGCCTCTTCCAGAGAGCGGGCCCGCCCGTCGTGGAGGAAGTTGAGGTTGCCATTGACCGTCTCGGTCAGGCCGATGCCCCATAGAGGCGGGGTTCGCCACTCCGAGCCCGTGGCCTCCCCGTCGGGTCGGCCGTCGGCGAGATCCGGTCCCATGTCGTGGAGTAGCAGGTCGGTGAAGGGGTAGATCACCTGGTCGGCCAGCGCCTCGATGTCGGACGAGCCGGTTTCTTGGCGTGGTTGATGACACGACACGCAGCCGGCTTCTTCGAACAGCGACGCGCCGGCGACCACACCTGGCTCGTCGAGGTTGCGCCGGGCCGGCACCGCCAGCGTCCGGTTGTAGAAGACCACCTGGTCGAAGAGGTCCTGCGTGATCTCTGGTGAGCCACCGTTGATGGCCGCTGCGCACTCGACCTGGGTCGGCGTGCAGTTGTCCTCGGGGAAGAGGGTCGAGGTGATGCCGATGTCTCCGATGAATGCCGCGGCCACCTGTTGTTCCACGGTCGGGACGTTTGCCTTCCATCCGAAGCGGCCCAGCGCCGTCTCACCGGTGGAGACGTCGAGCACGTGGTTCGGCCGACCCGAGACGCCATCGTCGTCGGCATCTTCGGGATCGGCCGTGGCGAGCACATCACTCTCAGGGATCGCCTCGAGGAGACCGGCTCCGAAGACCGGGGGCGCCAGCCGGGGGGACAGGACCGTCTCCACCGACACATCGCCGTAGGAGAGGTCCTCGAGCTCGTGGACCGGACGTCTGAGCTGATAAGTGGATCCGTCGGGATAAGTCCCGGTCTCTTCGGTGTAGATGGTGCGGACCGATGCTTCCGGCGCGACGCCGAGGATCGCCCGGTCCTGGATCTGGTCTCCGTACACCGGGTCGGGCTCGGCAACGTCGTCGTGGATGGTTCCGATCCTGAACAGCAGACCCGGCTCATCACCATCGGCCGACCCCCTCCCGTCGAGGAGATGACAAGACGAGCACGACTGGGCGTTGAGCAAGGGCCCGAGACCGTCTCGCGCATCGGTCGAGGCGGGGGCAGTGACCCAATTCTGGGTGAAGAAGCTGTCACCGACCTCGAACATCCGTCGTTCCTCATCGGTCAGGTTCCGGGCCGAGTTGCCGAAGGCGTTGCGGTTCGAGGCTTCGGTGGTGCCCTCGCCCCCGCTCTCGGGCACGAGCAAGTCCGAGCCTCCCGAACAGGCGACCGCCATCACGAGAGCGAGCCCGACCAGGGGCCGGGCTCGCATTTCCCACCTCAGGCGCTGCGGTCTCAAGTCCTCAGCTCAGATTCAGGTCCACCTCGAGGGCATCGGCGGCCTCGACGATCGTGTCGGTCTGGCCTTCGAGGCTGACGATCGTGTCGAATATTGCCACCCGTCCCGGATCCTCGTCACTGACACCCTCGACGAGGTGCTGATCGAACGGCGGGGGGATCTCCCCGGCCAGGGCGACACTGACTGCGATCTCGTCGGCGAGCCGATCGGCCAGCTCCTGATTGTCGGCGGCGACCAGGTCGTAGATCCCGGGCCCGTCGACCGCGCCGACCTGGCCCAGGTACACCCGCTCGACCCCTGAGGCGTTCCCGATGATGTCGCTGGTCGTGTTGTCGGAGAAGCAGGAGTGCTCGTCCTCCTGGGACCGCGCCTCGTAGGCCACGGTCATTCGCTCCCCGGCCAGCTCTCCCCGGCTCAGCTCTCCCATCCCGGTCATGATCATGCCCAGTGCCTCTTCCGGGGCAGGGCGAGGAACTCGGTTCGGTAGTTGTCACCGTCGGGGGCCCAGGCATCGACCATCTGGCCCAGATGAGTGAGAAGGAGGTCCGACGTCACGCTCAGGTACGCGGCGCGGCGGTCTGCATTTGCCCCCGTGGTGTAGTCCTCGACGGGCCGGCCGCCCGCTCCGTCTGTGGACAGGTCCTGGCCCCAGAGGAGGAACTCGATGGCATGCCATCCGGTCGAGATGTTGGCCTCGCCGCCCTGCTCGTTCAGAGAGACCAGCAGGTCGGCGTCGATGGTGGGGTACTCGTCGGGCAGATTGATGATGCCGGCATCGGGTGAGCCCTCGACGTAGTCGATGTAGGCCTCGTCGAGCGGCCATGCATTCATGAGCCCTTCTACCCCATTCTCCTCGTTGTCGATCGGCCCGCCGTAGAAGCGGAACGCCTCGGTGGGCCCGTAGTCGTCCCGGGCCGTGAGCCAGGCATCCTGAGCCGCGGCCAATGTCTCCGCGTTCGGATCGGCGACGAAGGCGTCTATCGCCTCGTCCATCGTGGTGGCACTGTCCAGGCTGATCTGATACGACTCGTGGACGAGGTCGGCGTAATTCTCGACCACCTCCGCCCGCATGTCGTCCGATGCACCGCTCCCACAGGCCGCCAGGCCCAAAGCCATCGCCGCCGTCAAGCCAACCAGCCTCGACCTCATCTCTCCGAGCTCCTCATTCCGGGTCGTTAGGTACCGAAAGATAATTTGCACTACGCAGGTAGTGCAAATACATCTTGGCCCGCCGGGTGGCCCGCATATGATCCGGCGCCCACGTCGAGAGAGGATCGCCCATGAAGCTGAACGAGGAGATGGAGAAGGCGCTGAACGCCCAGGTCACGATGGAGCTGGCGTCGGCGGCCTCCTATCTGCAGATGGCCGCCTACTTCTCCCATCAGAACCTCGACGGGATGAGCCGCTGGATGAGGGCCCAGGCGGAAGAGGAGCGCGACCACGCCGACCGGTTCCTCGACTTCATCCTCGATCGCGGAGGAAACGCCGTTATCGGCGACGTGGAGGCGCCCCGCGGCGATTTCAGCGGGGCCGAAGAGGTTTTCGCCACCGCCCTGTCCCAGGAAGAGGCGGTGACCGCGGCGATCCACGACCTATATCGGCTGGCCGACAAGCTGGGCGACCTGGCCAGCATTCCGTTCCTGCTCGACTTCATCTCCGAGCAGACCGAGGAGGAGGCCATGGTGAGCGCCATCGTCGACCGGCTCGCCCTCGCCGACGGGCAATCAGGGGCGTTGTTCATCCTGGATCACGAGCTGGGGGCACGGGACGGCGACCCGGGGGTCTGAGCCCGGGCTTGCCGATCCCGGCTCGACCTCCCGAGCTCTTTCATCGCCCGATCTTGAAAGGCGTGGAACGACAGATCGGTGCGGTCTCGCGGGCGGGGTAGGTCCACCATGATCTCGGCCTCGATCGAGCCCGGCTGGCCTCCGAAGACGATCACCCGATCGGCCAGGACCAGGGCCTCGTCGATGTCATGCGTCACCAGGAACATGGTCGGTCGGTACCACCCCCAGACCTCGAGCAGGTGCTCTTGGAGGTCGATGCGGGTGAAGGCGTCGAGGGAGCTGAACGGCTCGTCGAGTAGAAGGACGGGCGGCTTGGTCACCAGGGCGCGGGCAATTGCGGTTCGCTGTGCCATCCCGCCGGACAGTTCCTTGGGGAGGGCGTCGGCGAAGTCCTCCAGCCCCACTCTGGCCAGAGCCTCGGCCACAGGCCCAGCCGTCTCCACGCCATGCAGCCCGAATGAGACATTCCGCTCGACCGTCAGCCAGGGCATGAGCCGCGGCTCCTGGAAGACCACACCGACAGATCGGGTAGGCCCTTCCACACGTCGTTCTGCCACGTGAACGCTCCCCGATGTAGGTGTGTCGAGACCGGCGATGAGACGCAGCACAGTGCTCTTGCCACAGCCGCTAGGCCCGATCACGGCGGCGATCTCACTGGCCTCGACGGTCAGGTCGACGCCGGAGACGGCGAGGAGCCCGGTCGCGAAGCGCTTGGAGACGCCGCTCAGCTGGATCATGCAGGCGCTTTCGCCGTGAACCCATCCTGCCAGCCGGTGAGACGTCCCCCGCCAAACGCCAGTAGCCGATCGCTGAGCTTCCCGAGGACCGCGAACATCACGATCGAGGCGACGATCAAGGCCGGGCGACCGGTCTGCTGCCCGTCGACGAGCAGGTAGCCGAGACCCTGGCTCGCCCCGAGGAACTCGGCGGCGACGACGAACATCCACCCCAGGCCGAGGCCGTTGCGCAGTCCGATCAGGTATGTGGGCAATGAGGCCGGGAACAGGATCCGTCCCACCAGCGCGGTGGTGCCCAGTCCGTAGACGCGGCCGACTTCCACCAGCCTCCTGTCCACCGATCCGATGGCCCCGCTCAGGGTCAGATACACCGGGAAGAAGACTCCGAGGGCGATCATCAGGATCTTGGAGGTCTCGAAGATCCCGAACCAGAGGATGAACAGGGGAGTCCAAGCGATCGACGGGATGTTCCTCAGGGCCTGGAGCGTCGGGTCGAACAGGGCGCGGAATCGCAATGACACGCCGGTCGCCGCTCCGAGGACAGTGCCGACGGTGGCGCCGATGACGAAACCCACCAGCACTCTCGCCGTTGTCGACCCCATATGTCCGAGCAGCACGCCGTCCGCAGCCAGACCGGCCAACGTGTTGGCGATTTCGCTCGGCGCCGGCATGAGCCGTGTCGACACCAGCCCTGCTTTGGCCCCGGCCTCCCACAGGACGACTGCGACGACGGGAACGATCAGGCCCAGCACCCACCGTGGCGCCCGGCTCTTGCTCTTCCTTCCGGGGCAGTTGCCCCGGGATCGAGTTGATCCCGGGGCTCCACCGTCGTGGTCTGTGTCATCCGCCGTCACCGAGATCCGAGGTGAAGGTCTCGTCGAGCAACTCGTCGACCGTCGCCTCGACATCTACCCCGGGCTCGATGACCCCGGCCTCCTGGAGGACGACACCGGCGCCGAGGATCGACGCTCGCTGGACCTCCCCGATGGCTGGGGTGCTCAGGTCGGTCCGCTCCAACTGGCGCTCCGCCACCTGGGCGCTGAGCCCCGCCGCCTCGGCGAGGATGGCCTGCAGCTCGTCGGGGTTCTCCAATGACCAGAGCCGGCCCCTCTCGTAAGCGGCGATTACCGCTTCCACGATCTCGGGATTCTCGGCGGCGAATGTCTCGTCGACATTGAGCACGCCCCAGGTATTGAGGTCGGGTGCCCGATAGAACAGCGTTGCGCCCTGCTCGAGCTCGGCCTCCGCCATCATCGGGTCCAGTCCGGCCCATGCGTCCACATCACCGTTGATCAGGGCGTTCTTCCCGTCGGCATGCTGGAGGAGGACCTCCTCGATGTCGGCCTCGGTCAGCCCATGGTCGGCCAACGCCCGGACGAGGAAGATGTACGGGTCAGTGCCACGGGTCACGGCGACCGTCTTCCCGGCCAGGTCCTCGACCGAGGTGATCCCGCTGTCGGCGTTGGTGACGAGAGCGGTCCACTCGGGTTGGGAGTAGGCGTACACGGAGTTGATGGAGGTCCCGTTGATCTTGGCCAGCAGGGCCGCGGCTCCGGCCGACGAGCCGAACTCGATGCTCCTTGCGGCCAGGAACTCGAGGGCCTTGTTGCTGCCTGCCGACTGGACCCAATTCACGGTGATCCCGTCTAGCTCCTCTTCGAGCCAGCCCTTCTCCTTGAGGACGAGGCTGACCGGGTTGTAATACGCCCAGTCGACGGTGATCTCCTCCACCGAGCCGGCGTCTGATCCGCCACCGCAGGCGACGCCGACGATGAGGGAGACGAGCAACACGGCACCGAATCTGGTCCGTTGCCGTTGCGGGGGTTGGGTCTGATGGAACCGGCCCGGCGGCCGGGCATGGGGAACTCATTGATTGCACTCCTGAAGTAGAGAGGTGTCGGGGATGACGCCGGAGGACAGCTCTCGGGTGGTGGCGTCTTAGGAGTGCGAACGACGAGCGTCGGCACCCGGGCGGATCACCCGAGAGTTCCGACACATAGCCATGCAGGGCCAGTAGCTCGTCATGAAGGGCGCAACCGTAGTCAGAGGCGCGACGACCTCAAAACAAGTGGGGAGGCGTGAAAGTTCAGGCCGGCGGACGCAGTCGTCCATCGAGCGTGGGGGCGCCTCAACGTCGTACAGCTCGGGCTCCGGTGCCGGGATCGGGTTGTCATCGGTCATCACGAAGCGGACCAGTGCCCGGTACACCCCTTCGGCATATGCCTGGCGGAAAGCGTCGGTCATGATGAGCGCCTCCTCCGACGGGTTGGAGATGTAGGCGCCCTCGATGATCGCGGCCGGGACCTCCGATCTGGCCAGGAGCGTGTAGTAGTCGTCGCCGTCCTCCTCGACCCGGGCGGTGAGGCTCGATTCGCCGCCCACCCAGTCTGCGTCGAAGCCCTCGAAGGAGCGACGGACCTCTTCGACGAGGAGGCCTCCGAGTCGGGGCGACTCCTCGTTGTTGGCCGACACGAACGCCGCGGTGCCCGGGCCCTCGGGGTCCATGGTGGGCTCGGTGTTGTGATGGATGGATACGAGTGCCGTGGCCTCCACCGCGTTCCCCAGCGCCGCGCGGAAGGTGAGGCCGAGCTCGTAGTCGCCGCCATTCGGGCCGTCCAGGTAACGCGTTGGGATCGCGGCCGCCGCCGCCAGATAAGTGTTGCCGGGGGTGACCGCGCCGGCACCCAGTCGATGTCACGGGCCGAGACAGCAGTTCGACGACACGGGACGAGACGTCGATGTTGGCCTCGGCCTCGGTCAGCCCGCTCGGGCCGACTGCGCCGAGGTCGGGGGCGCCGTGCCCGGGGTCGATGACGAAGACCGACCTCGCATGTCCTGACTGCTCGATGACGGGACGAAGCCCGGTCCACTTGGCGGCGGACCAGCCTGGTCGGTTGCAGTTGTCGAGGACTTCGAGTCCTCCTTCGTCGTCAGCAGTGACCGGGAATATAGATCCCCCGGCGACGGCGCGCCCGGTCTCGCCCGGGGTCGGTGGAGAGCGACGGCTCCATCGTTGGTCACCACGTATCCGACGAACCCGTCTTGTCGGCCCCGCCAGTTGGTGTTGTCGGCGGCGGTGGGGTGCTGGACGGCAACGAGACGCCACAGCAAGGACCACCTCCGAAGAGGGTTGCACGACCACGACGACCGCGACCTGACGGGGAGATCTCAAATCAGACAAGACAGCAGGGGGCCACAGCACAGCAGACTCCCCGCCTACCCCAAGTCCGGCCGCGATCACCCTTCGACGGGTGCAGATACCGACCTACCGTGATGGTGTGGCGACACTGGATGCCAAGAAGCGGGCCAGCTTGCCCAACAGCGCCTTTGCCTATGTCGACTCGAAGGGCAATCGGCGGCTGCCGATCAACGACGAGGCGCATGTCCGCAACGCGCTTTCCCGCTTCAATCAGGTCAAGTTCGAGAGTGAGGAGGCGCGGGAGCGAGCCTTCCGCCGACTGCTCAAGGCCGCCACCGATTACGGGATCGCCCCGATCGGATTCGTCACACGCCAGCTGCGCCAGGCCCGCGGCGCAGATTCTTCCGATCTGCCCTCGGGAGCCGTCACCCTCCTCCTCACCGATATCGAAGGTTCCACCCAGCTGGTCCAGGATCTAGGCGAGAAGTACCCACCGGTGCTCGACCAGCGTACGGGCGCATGATCAGGGACGCTGTCGGTCGGCCACCAGGGTACGAGGTCGACTCGAGGGCGGACGAGTTCTTCGCCGTCTTTGCCGATGCCCGAGATGGATTGGCGGCCGCCATCGAGATCCAGAGAGCGATGCAAGAGACGAAATGGCCACGGCGGTCATGGGGTTCTGGTGAGGATCGGCCTAAACAGCGGGAGCCCGCGGTCACCGACACCGGGTATGTCGGTCTCCCCGGTCAACGTGATGGCTCGGGTCTGCAATGCCGGTCATGGCGGTCAGATCCTGCTCACCAACGCCACCCGCGAGGAGTTGGGAGTGTCGGGGGCGGGCATCGAGCTCGAGTCCCTCGGCGCCTTCCGATTGCAGGGGTTGCCCGAGCCGGAAACCCTGTTTCAGGTGCAGGGCCCCGGGCTGACCGAAGAGTTCCCACCACTCCGGGTCGTCGGACCAGACCTGAACAGTCTTCGGTCTAGAGGGCCCTCATCCGGTTGTTGCGGGCGTTGTGCTCCACCTCGGCCAGTCCGAGTGCTTCGAGGACCGGCGGGACATAGTTGCCCACCCGCCCCCGGAGACCCTTCTTCAGCCCGTACCAGCCGCCTATCGGGTTGTCCGGGGAACGGGCCAGGCCTCCACGGTGCCCTCGGCCGCCGGCTTCTGCTCGTCGGCGTTTCCGAGCGGGACCCAATCGCCGCTCTCTTTCAACATGGCGTGCAGGTCCTCGATGATGCGCAGGTCGTAGTGGAGGACAGTCGTCCCCACCGTGCACACCAGGACAGGGGGGTCGTGTTCCTCGTCACGGTGCATCAGGATCTCCGAGCCCAGGCTCGGCGTCTTCAGGACCCAGGGATCCTCGGCGGTGCCGGTGCCGGTGAAGGGTGCTGCGGTCATACCAGCTCCTATCGGTCGTGGCCGAGGCTACCCGACGGGCATCCAGACCCGCATCGTCGAAGGCCCCCGATTGGCCCAGTCGTGATACGGGGTGAGTGGGATCGCCACATCCGAGCTCCCGGAGAGCACGGGGCCGGGAAGGGGCCAGGGTCGATCCTCGAAGGCCACCAGACTTCCGCCGTGCGCTCACCACACCGTCGCTCTCTTCCAGATCCGAGCCCGGGTCGACCCGAACCGTGTCCACCGACTGCTCCCCGGGAGGTCGACCGACTCGACGCAGAGCACCAGAGGGCCTCGCTCGACAGCGACACATCCCCGGATCGAGTCGATGCGTGGGTCGGGCCATGTCCATCTCGGCGTCATGTCGAGCTCCAGCTCGACCACATCGTCGACAGCGAAGGTCCGCTCGACCACGACCTGCCCGGCCCGACCTTCTTTGCTCATCCCCCACCACCAGCCATGACTCCGACGACCAGTGGCGGAACCCTCAACGTCAGGGCCCACGGGGAACCGTCGGTCTCGCTCACCCGGACCGAGATCCTTCCCTCATCCGGGTAGTCCGTGCCTCACGTCGACACCCACCCGTCGGCCATCCCCGATGGTGGTCGAGATCCTGCTGTCTGCGTACTGGTGGATCTGGAGGCCCGAGTCGTCGGTGGTCGCCAGGTAGGCGCCCAGTGAGGCAAATGTCCTGGCGACGTTGGTCGGGCAGCAGGAGACGGCGAACCAGGGCTCACGCAGGCTGGAGGCGGCGCGGTTGCTGACGAAGTCAGGCGATGGCACGACCCCGGGAACCCGTTGGTGGAGGGGGTTGGCGTAGAAGAAGGAGCGGCCGTCGGGCGCCGGCGATGTGGCCACGACGTTGTAAAGGGTTCGCTCGGCGAGATCGGCAAACCGTGCCTCCCCGGTGGCCAGGAGCAGCCGCCAGGAGAGCATGACCGATGCGATCCCGGCACAGGTCTCGGAATAGGCGCGGTCGGGGGGAAGGACGAAGTCCTCGCCGAACTTCTCGCCATCGTGATGGGACCCCATGCCCCCGGTCAGATAGGTGCGACGCGCCACGGTGCGCTCCCATTGCCCGATGATCGCCTCGAGCAGAGCGTCGTCGCCGGTCTCCACCGCGACATCCACCGCCGCCGCCGCCAGGTAGAGGGCCCGGACCGAGTGACCGGTGAACGCCACCTGATCCCGCACCGGGACGTCGTCCTGAAAGTACGACCGCCCCCAGTGGATGTCGGCCAGCGTCTGATGACCGCGGCGATCGATGAACAGCGAGGCCTGATGGAGATAACGCTCCTCGCCTGTCACCCGCGCCAGCTCGACCAGACCGAGCTCGATCTCGGGATGGCCGCCGACCCGCTCGATGCCACCCTCGCCGAAGACATGCGCAGACGTGGTCGGCGGCCCGCTTCGCCACTTCCACGAACTGGTCGGCCCGGCCGGTCCTTGCCCGGGCGACTGCAGCCTGGAGCATGTGGCCATAGCAGTACAGCTCGTGACCCCACTCCAGGTCGCTGTACCGATCGGGCTGGCCGGGCCGCCCGAAGACGGTGTTCAGATAGCCATCGTCCTCCTGGGCCGGGGCGATCACCTCGGTCAGGTCCTCGAAGCGCCGATCGGCGTCGGCCGAGCCTGATCTGCCCACCTCCCAGGCTGCCGCCTCCATGAGCTTGTAGACGTCGGAATCGGTGAAGACCACCCCATTGCGGTCCTCGGGAAGCCGGCCTTCAGCCGCCGCCCGGAAGTTGCCGACCCAGCCCAGCCGCTCCATCCAGTCGTGGCAGTGCTCGATGGAGGCATCAGAGTTGACCTCCTGGCGCCGGCCCCAGAACCCGCCGGTGATCTCCACCTCCGCGATCCCGAGAGGGCGGAGACGCCCCGAAGTGGGGACAACGGGCCTGCCATCCATGCCGGTGCTCAAGAGACGTGATCCTTCCATGGTGCTCCGGCTCGTAGCCGAGCATCTCACGGGCCCGGTCGATCGCGAGCAGGGTCTCCCTGCCCTCGACCTTTCGCTTCAGCGGGACCTCGGGATAGACCTCCGCCATGAGGTCGGCCGAATCGCGGGTCATCACCGTGTCTTCAGCGGCGACGATGAAGACCTCGGCGCCCTGAGCGTCAGAGGCCAGCCCGAGATGGATCGAGTTGGCGACGTCGCGGACGTCGACGTAGCCCCACAGGTTCCATTTCCGAAGCAGTGGATCGTCCCAGAACCCGGGGAAGCGCTCGTAGTCGTCGGGCTCCATGATGTTGGAGAAGCGAAGACCTACGAACGGAACGCCGGTTCGCCTCGAGAACTGTGCCGCCATGTGCTCGCCCACCAGCTTCGATAGGGCGTACGAGCTCTCCGGACGGGGCTCGATCGTCTCGTCGATCGGTGCGAACATCGGTGGGGTGTCGAAGGGGAGGCCCAGAACCGTCTCGCTCGAGGCCCACACCACCCGTTGCACCGATGCCGCCACCGCGGCGGCGAAGACGTTGAAAGTCGAGATGCTGTTGATCCGGAACGTCTCTGCCTCGGATCGGATCTCCGGGGCAGGTATCGCGGCCAGATGGACCACGGCATCGGCACCGGCGATGAGCTCATGCGTCTGGCCGGGGTCGGTGAGATCGGCGACCAAACAGAGACCGTGGCCACTCCCATCGTGGGCCCAATCGATGTTCCGCACGTCGTGACCGCGGTCGCGCAGGTCGCGGACCACCCATCGGCCCGTCTTCCCGCTCCCTCCGGTCACCACGACCTTCATCGTCTGGCCTTGCCTGAAGCGGTCATGAATTCGTATGCTACATTCGATTTTTCGCCGCGAACCGCGTGAGGGAGCCAAGGTCATGACGCAATTGAGAATGGGCGCCGTGCTGTGGAGCCAGGCGACCGATTGGGCCGGCTTCCTGTCCGCGGCTCAACGCGCCGACGAGCTGGGCTATGACACGATCTGGACCTGGGATCACGTCTACGCCATTTTCGGTGACCCCGATCAGCCGATCGTGGAGGGTTACACGGCGCTCGCCGGCCTGGCCATGGGCACCGAGCGGGCCGATATCGGGCTGCTGGTAGGTGCCAACACCTTTCGCAATCCCGGAATCGTCGCCAAGTCGGTGGTGACCATCGACCACATGAGCGGTGGGCGGGCGATCCTCGGGCTCGGAGGTGCCTGGTTCGGTCTGGAGCACACCGCATTCGGGATCGACTTCGGCACCGGGTTCGGCCAACGATTGGACTGGATGGACGAGGCGACCGTCGCAATTCGGTCATTGCTCGACGGCAAGACGGTTAGTAGCGATGGCGACGGCCGATACGACTTCCGCGACCTGCATCTCAACCCGTTGCCGGTGCAAGACCATCTGCCGATCATGATCGGGGGGTCAGGCGAGAGAAAGACGCTTCGCACCGTCGCCGCCTACGCCGACCAGTGGAACGCCTTCGGCAGCCCGGAGACCCTGGCGCACAAGGATGACGTCCTTCGCCGCCATTGCGCGGATGTCGGCCGCAATCCAGAGGAGATCGAGCGCACGGTCGGAGCCAAGATCGTGATCCGAGACACCGAGGCCGAGGCACGGCGGGTGCTCGAGGACCTGATGGAGCACAACCGGACCCCGATGGCGAACATCGAGGACGACGAGACCTTCTGGATCGGCACCGCAGACGAGATGACCGAGAGGCTGCTGGCGTACCACGAGATCGGGTTTGACTCCGTCCTGGTCGAGATGCCTGCTCCTTATGACCGGGAGACGATGGACAAACTCGCCGAGGTGGTTCGGCCGGCCGTGGACGCGGCGTCCTGATCGCAGACGACAGCACTCCTGGGGTCCGACTCACAGGCGTAGGCAGGCTCGAACACGTAACGATGCCGGTTGATGAGCCATCGGAGGGGGAGGCATTGCTGCGGGTGCTCGCGGTGGGTCTCTGCGGGTCCGACGCCCACTGGTTTCGGGAAGGCGCAATCGGTGACGCCTTCCTCGATGACGGCCTGGTCCTGGGTCATGAGTTCTCAGCGGTCGTCGAAACCGGCCCCCGAGCCGGGCAGCGAGTCGCCGTCGACCCCGCCATACCGTGCCTGACATGCGAGCAGTGCATTGCAGGGCGGCCCAACCTCTGTCTGCATCTGAAGTTCGCCGGCCACGGCATCGATGGCGCCTTGCGACGTCACATGATCTGGCCGGAGCGCTGTCTCGTGCCGATTCCCGATGACATCCCCGACGAGCAGGGGGCGATGCTCGAGCCGCTCGGGGTCGCCCTCCATGCGATCAGTCTGGCGGGTGACATCGAAGGGGCCTCGGTCGGAGTCACAGGCTGCGGCCCCATCGGCCTGCTGTTGATCGCCGCATTGCGCCGTTCGGGGGCGAGGCGGATTGTCGCCACCGACCCGCTGGCCCATCGCCTCGAGGCGGCGGTCGCAATGGGAGCCAATGCCTGGGACGGAGAAGACGGGCTGGACGCCGTCTTCGAGACCGCGGGCACCGACGCCGCGCTGCACGACGGCGCTGACAGTGGTCGGTGCCGGCGGGCGGGTAGTGCTGATCGGGATCCCCGACGGTGACCGGACCTCCTTCGTCGCCTCGCTCGCCCGTCGCAAGGAGTTGACCCTCGTCGTTTGCCGCCGCATGCTGCCCGGGGACTTGGTGCGGGCAGCCGATATAGCTGGATCGGGTCTCCTCGGTCTCGAGTCGATGGTGACTCATCGCTACCCGATGGAGGCTGCGGATGAGGCTTTTCGCGCCTTGATCGGTCAGGTTGGGCTCAAGGTCATGATCACCCCCTGAACGGAGTGCAACCGAATGGATAACCTATGCAGGCAAGGCTATGCTGACAATCGTATCCAGTGATCTCCTCCTTCGACCGCCAGTGTGGCGATAGGTTGACGGCATCTACGCTGTTGGGATGGGAGGGTGGCGGATGCACGTGCTGAGAGGAGGTGTGGATTGACGTCTCGACCCGTGACCATGCAGGACATCGCCAAGGCTGCCGGTGTGTCCCAATCGACGGTGTCGCGGGTCCTCAACGACACCCCGACCTCGGTCCCCATCGCCGCCGACACCCGGGAGCGAGTACAGGAGGTGGCCAAGCGCCTCGGGTATCGGCCCAACCCGCTGGCACGCGGTCTACGGGGCTCCCGGACGATGCTGCTTGGAGTCATCGTCCGGGAGATAACCGACCCGTTCTTCTCAATGGCGATCGAGGCGTTGTCGACGGAGGCACTGGCGCGGGGGTACAACGTCGTCCTCGGCAGCGCCCACAGCAAGGCCGACGAGGCCATCGCTCTCAAGGCGGTGCTGGAGACTCGGCATTGTGACGCCATCGTCCTGCTCGGGGACATGAGGGACGAGCCCAAGTTCCTCGAGGACCTCCGCGCCTCGCAGACTCCGATCATTGCTCTCTGGCATGGCACCGAGCTCGAAGGTGTGCCCACCGTCAACATCGACAACCGCGCCGGGATGGTGACGGCCATCGATCATCTCATTGACAAGGGGCACAGCCGCATCGCCTTCATCGGAGGCCGCCCGCTCGGTGACATCCGCGAGCGACGCACCGCCTTCTACGAGCATCTCGAGGAGAAGGGCATTGCGGTGCCCGAGGAGTACGTGCAGAACGTCATCAATGACCCGGCGGGAGGTGATGCCGCGCTTCGCACCCTGGTTGCCCTGGACAGTCCGCCCACCGCGGTCGTGTGCTCCACCGACCACCTGGCCATCGGAGTGCTCCACGCAGCCGCCGACCTCGGTCTTGTCGTGCCGCGCGATCTCTCGGTGGTCGGTTTCGACGACATCCCGATGGCCAGCTTCACGGTGCCCGCCCTGACCACCATCCACATGCCAGTCGCCGAGATGACGGCGTTGGCAGCCCGGCTCGCCATGGACGAGCCCGTGGACGGTGCCTCCGGCATGGCGGATGGCTTCGTAGTGACGCCCAGCCTGGTGGTCCGGGAGTCCACCAGCGAAGCACCCAGCTGATGAGTGACGACCATGCCAATCTTCGTCGGTTGGCTGCCCGGGCCAACAATGAGATCGCCGAAGCCGGGCTTGTGGTGCATGCCTTCGGAAACGCCAGCCAGGTAGATCGCGATGCAGGCGTGTTCGCCATCAAGCCGAGCGGGATCCCGTGTGAGGGCGTCACTCCAGATGACATCGTCGTGGTCGGGCTGGGCGAGGGTGAGGTCGTGTGGGGTGAGCACCGCCCCTCCTCCGACACCCCGACGCATCGGGCCATATTCAACGGCCTCGACGAAGTCGGCGGCGTTGCCCACACCCACTCCATATTCGCTACCTCCTGGGCGCAGGCACGTCGGCCCATCCCCTGTTTGGGCACCACCCATGCCGATCACTTCCGGGGACCGGTCCCGGTGACTCGCCCGCTCTCGATCGAAGACATAGAGGGCGACTACGAGGCGAACACCGGCCGGGTCATCGTCGAGATGTACGGCGCCGACGGGCTCCGACCCGACGAGGCGCCGGGCGCATTGGTCGCCTCCCATGGCCCGTTTGCTTGGGGTCCCGATGCGAGTGCGGCGGTCCAGATGGCGGCGGCCATCGAGCTGATCGCCGAACTGGCTGCTCACACCCTGGCGATCGGGCCCGACCAGCCCCAGATCGAAGACGAGCTCCTCGATCGGCACTTCAGCCGGAAGCATGGCCCGATGGCGTACTACGGCCAGCCATGAGCGGGACACCCAAGGCCACGGTCGGTGTCGACTTCGGGACCGAATCGGCACGGGCCGTCCTGGTGGATGTGGGGACGGGCCGGGAGCTGGCCACCGCCGTGAGGCGATACCCATCCGGCGTCATCGATCAGCGTCTCCCCGGTGACGGAGTCACGTTGGCTCCCGACTGGGCGTTGCAAGACCCCGACGACTATCTCGATGCCCTCGGGTCGACGGTCCGAGCCGTGCTCGCCGAGACCGGGATCGATCCCGCCGACGTGATCGGGATCGGGATCGACTTCACCGCCTGCACGATGCTCCCCGTGACCGCAGACGGCACCCCGCTCTGCCGACTCTCCGACCTGCGCTCCAACCCACATTCCTGGGTCAAGCTGTGGAAGCACCACGCTGCTCAACCAGAGGCGGATCTGATCAATCACACGGCGGAGATCCGGGGTGAGCCCTGGCTCGACCGCTACGGGCGCCGGACTTCCTCGGAGTGGTTCTTCGCAAAGTCGTTGCAGATTCTCGACGAGGCGCCGGCGATCTACGCCAAAGCGGATCGTCTCATCGAGGCGGCCGACTGGGTGGTGTGGCAGCTGACCGGGGTCGAGACCCGGAACAGTTGCACCGCCGGGTACAAAGCCTTGTGGTCCAAGCAGGACGGTTTCCCCGACCGTGCCTTCTTCGACGCCCTCGCCTCCGGCTTTGCCGACGTGGTCGACGAGAAGATGTCCCGCACCATTGCGAAACCGGGAGAGCGGGCGGGTGTGATCAGCCCCGAAGCTGCCGTTCTGACCGGGCTGAACTCCGGCACCCCGGTCGCGGTAGCCAACGTTGATGCCCACGTCTCGGTGCCGGCGGCGACCGTGGTGTCCCCGGGCTCGCTCGTGGCAGTGATGGGGACCAGCACCTGTCATCTCGCCCTGGCCGAGGTCGACCGGGTGGTGCCGGGCTTCTGCGGCGTGGTCGAGGACGGGGTCATCCCGGGTCTCTTCGGCTACGAGGCGGGCCAGGCTGCTGTCGGGGACATGTTCGCCTGGTTTGCAGGGCTCCTCGCCCGCGACGGCGAGTCACTCGACGAGCTGCATAGGTCATTCGAGCACGACGCCTCACTGCTGGAGCCGGGTGAGTCGGGCCTCGTCGCCCTCGACTGGTGGAACGGGAACCGATCGATCCTCGTGGACGCCGAGCTGACCGGTCTCTTGATGGGCGCGACCCTCGCCACGGGCCCGGGTGAGATCTATCGAGCGCTCTTGGAGAGCACCGTCTTTGGCACCAGGGTGATCATCGAGACCCTGGAGGAATCGGGCATCGGCGTCGACGAGATGGTGGTCTGTGGTGGGTTGCCCTTCCAGAATCGCTTGCTCATGCAGCTGTCGGCCGACATCACCGGTCGTCCGGTCCGTGTTGCGGAATCACGCCAGGCCCCCGCCCTCGGCTCGGCGATGTTCGCCGCTGTGGCCGCCGGGTCGGCCATGGGAGGCTATGACTCGATCGTCGAAGCGTCGGAACGGATGGCCCGGCTCGGCAGGGACGAGTACCTGCCCAACGATTCGACCCGGCCGGCATACGACGATCTGTACTCCATCTACAAGGACCTGCACGACACGATGGCGGGACCGTCGTCGGAGATGAGAAGGCTTCGCTCGGTACAGGACAGAGCACGCAAACAGGCGGTGGTGTCGGGATGAAATCGCTAGACGACTTCGAGGTGTGGTTCCTCACCGGGAGCCAGGGCCTCTACGGAGAGGACGTCCTCCGGCAGGTGGCCGACAACTCGGGGGCGATCGCCGCCGGTCTGGACGACGCCGACGACATCCCGGTGCGGATCGTCCCCAAGCCGGTGGTGAGCAGCCCGGAGGCGATCGAAGATGCGTGCCGTGAGGCCAACGCCAGCGCCCAGTGCGTAGGGGTCATAGCTTGGATGCACACGTTCTCCCCCGCCAAGATGTGGATTCCGGGGCTGATGGCCCTGGACAAGCCGCTGCTTCATCTCCACACCCAGTTCAACCGCGACCTGCCCTGGGCCGAGATCGACATGGACTTCATGAATCTCAACCAGGCCGCCCACGGTGATCGTGAGTTCGGCTTCGTCCTCTCCCGCCTCAGGGTGGCGAGGAAGATCGTCGTCGGCCACTGGCAAGATCCGGCGGTCGCCGCCCGCATCGGTAGTTGGGCCCGCGCAGCTTGCGGATGGCACGAATCGCGAAATCTGAAGCTGGCCCGCTTCGGCAGCAACATGCGACGGGTGGCGGTGACCGACGGTGACCGGCTGGAGGCACAGGTGCGGCTCGGTGTGGCCGTCGACGGGTTTGGTGTGGCCGACCTGGAGGCGGCGATGGCGAACGTCGAGCGACAGGCGATCCACAAGCTGATCGGCGAATACCACGACGAATACGACATGGCGCCCGAGCTCGCCCGAGGAGGCGATCGTCACGAGTCACTGGTCGAAGCAGCGCGAATCGAGGCCGGTCTGCGCGACTTCCTCGAAGCGGGTGGGTTCATGGCCTTCACCGACACCTTCGAGGATCTGGCCGGCCTTCCCCAGCTCCCTGGCATCGCCGTGCAGAGGCTGATGGCCGATGGCTATGGGTTCGGAGCCGAAGGGGACTGGAAGACGGCGACCATGGTCCGGATCATGAAGGTGATGGGCGCGGGCCGCGGTAGCGGCGCCTCCTTCATGGAGGACTACACCTACCACTTCGGCGACGGGGGGCCCAAGGTGCTCGGAGCCCACATGCTCGAGGTGTGTCCGTCGATTGCCGGCGGCCGGCCCTCGTGTGAGATCCATCCCCTCTCTATTGGTGGCAAAGCCGATCCCGTCCGGCTCGTGTTCACGGCCCGCACTGGCCCCGCGGTCGTTGCCGGGTTGATGGACCTCGGGAACCGGTTCCGTCTGGTTGCCAACGAAGTCGAGCTCACCGAGCCGGACGAACCACTGCCCAAACTCCCGGTCGCCCGCGCCGTTTGGAAGCCGCTTCCCGATTTCGAGACCGCAGCGTCGTCCTGGCTCCTGGCCGGGGGATCACATCACACCTGTCTCAGCCTCGATGTCGACGTAGAGGTCCTCACCGATTTCGCCAACATGGCCGGGGTGGAGTTGGCTGTCATCGATCGGGACACGACGTTCGCCTCCTTCGAGCGGGAGCTCCGCTGGAACCAGGCTTATCACCATCTCGTCGCCGGGCCCTGAGGCCAGCTACACACCGGTTCCGCCTCCCGGCTTGCCCTTGGTTACGATTGACAGCATTCCCTTGTATGCATAGGATTGCAGCACAGGGAAGGCGATTGGGTACTGCCCTTTCGCGGTTACCGGGAGGCGGGTCGGCGTCGGGAGCGCCGCTCCTCTTCCGCCCGAGACGCGGGCTCGGGCATGGCCCAACAAAGGAGGAGAAACAGGTGAATGCGAGAAAGCATGGCGGCCTACGAAGCAGGCCGTCGGTCCTTCTCATCATGGCCATCGTGATGGCAATGGTGGTTGGGGCTTGTGCCGACAGCGGCGCCGAGGAGACCACCACCAGCGCGGCTGCCGAGGAGACCACCACGAGCGCGGCTGCGGAGGAGACGACAACCAGCGCTGCGAGCGAGGAGACGACCACCAGCGCGGCAGCCGAGGCGCTAGCAGTGACTTGCGAGCCAACGGCGGCGGACGCCGAGGGAGCGCTCATCATGTGGGAGAGGACCGGAGGCAACGCCCAGATGGTCGACGCCCTGGTCTGCGCCTGGAACGGTCGCAATCCCGATCGCCCGATCAGCCTCGAGTACATCGAGCACACCGCGATGGTCGACCGTTTGGCCCGCGGCCTGGCAACGGGTGACGTGCCCGACCTCATGGGTCTCGACTTGATCTACGGTCCGCAGTTCAGCAGCGCCGACCAGCTGCAGGATGTCACCGACCTCGTCGATCCAGAGCTCATGGCCACCGCGGTCACGGGTCACGTAGAGGTGGCGACATGGGAGGACCGTCTCTACGGGGTCCCGCTCTACGCCGACGTCTCTGCGTTGTTCTGGAACAAGGACTTGTTCGAGGCTGCCGGCCTCGACCCGGAAGTGCCCCCGACGAACCTGACCGAGCTGCATGACATGGCTGCGGCCATCACCGGGGTGCAGGACGGTGCCTACGGGTATTACCTGGCCGGCAACTGCGCCGGGTGCAATATTTTCACCTTCGGCCCGATGATCTGGGCCAACGGTGGGAAGATCGAGCCGGCCGCGCCTGGCGATGAAGCCATGGTCACGCCCGAGCAGATCGCCCCGGTCCTGGAGTGGGCCCGCATGATGCATCAGGAGGGTCACATCGATCCCGCCGCCCAGTCCGAGGATGGCGCCACCTTCGCCCAGGTGTTCGGCTCGGGCAATGTCGGAATCATGGGGACCGGCAACTTCAACATCACCCTGGTGACCGGTGCCGAGGGCATCGAGGGCCAGAACCCAGACATGAACTTCGGCATCACCGTCATCCCCGGCCTCAACACGGGTGACGCCTCGTCGTTCGCCGGTGGCGACATCGTGGTTGTCCCCCAGGGCAGCGACCGCTTGGAAGACGCCGTCGATTTCATGAACTTCATCCTCTCCGATGAGGTCCAGGTCGAGGTGTACGCCAAGTTGCTCAACATGACCACCCGGACCGACATGACCGACAACGAGTACTTCCAGGCCAACCCGTTGGTCCAGGACGTCGCGGCGGCCATCGAGATCGCACAGACTCCGTTCACGTTGAAGTTCTTCGAGTTGATCAACTCGCCTCAGGGGCCGTGGCTGCAGATGCTGCAGCGGGTGTACTACAGCGACGACGACATCAACACCGTCATCGCAGATGCCAAGGCCGAGATGGAGGCAATCATCAACGAATGACGGAACGGGTCTGAGCTCGAAGCCGAAGGGCCGCAGTGCCATACCTCCGGGGTGCTGCGGCCCTTGCTTCACCGTCGCCGTGATCCACCACCAAATACCATCGATGCCGGCCCTGCCTGACCGTCGAACTGGCGTCCACCACTCATGACCAATCGCAGCAAGCTGACAGGTTTCTGGTACGTGCTGCCGGCCCTCCTCTTCGTCGTGACCTTCACCGCGTGGCCGTTCCTGCAGATGGTCTGGATCTCACTGAACGAGTGGTCGCTGATCACTCCCCCCGAGTTCGTCGGGCTCCAGAACTACATCGATGCGTTTGCCGATTCCCAGTTCTGGATCTCACTCCGTTTCACCCTGAAATACACCCTCTACATCACCCCGATCCTCATGATCGGCGGCTATCTCGTCGCATTGCTGGTGACCCCGAACAGCGGCTTGAGCCGTTTCGCCCGCACCATCGTCTTCATACCGGTCGTGATCGGGCTCGGCGCCTCCAGCTTTCTCTGGTACTGGCTGTTCAGCCCCAATTACGGGCTGGTCAACAAGTTCCTGATCGACCTGGGGATCATCGACACCCCGATCCTCTGGCTCGGGGTCGATGCCGACCTCTCCAACTGGGCGATCATCATCTCCGTTACCTGGAAAGTTCTCGGCTTCGGCATGATCCTCTTCGTCGCCGCCATCCAGGCCATCCCCCATGAGATAACCGAGGCAGCCATGGTGGACGGCGCAGGGTTCTGGCAAAGGGTGCGCAAGCTGATCCTGCCGCTCACCAGGAGGACGATCCTCCTGGTGACCCTGGTCAGTGTGATCGGGTCGCTCCTCGCCTTCGACCAGTTCTACATCATGACCGCCGGCCAGCCGCGGAACCTGACTGCCACCTCTGTCTTCTTCGTCTATCTCAACTCGTTCCCGTATCTCAAACTCGGTTACGGGGCCGCCCTCTCCATGATCCTGGCCCTGATCATCCTCGGTTTCACAATCGTCCAGATGATGCTCACCCGGAGGGCGGAGACGTGACCCAGGTCTCGCTGCCACAGCCAGTAGGCACCGACCTCGAGCTAGAGCTGGAGGGCGTGGGATCCGCCCACAGAGGTGGGCGATTCTGGTCGGGGCGCAGCAGGTACCTGTTGGGTGCGGTGTCGATCGTCATGTGCCTCGTGATGCTGACACCGATCGTGCTGTCGGTTGCAGCCTCTTTGAAGACGACCGAGGAGGCGGCGGCGGTTCCACCGACCTATTTCCCCAGCGAGCTCAGCCTGGACAACTACGAGAAGTTGTGGGACTACGGCAGCGGGCTGCCCAGGTATCTCGGGAATAGCGTGATCACCGCGTTCTTGACCATCGCCATGACTCTGATCCTCACCGTGCCTGCTGGTTATGGCCTGGCCAGATTCCCGATCCCCGGCAAGGAACTCATCTTCGTCTTCCTCCTTCTGGCTCTGATCATCCCCTATCAAGCGCTGCTCACCCCGATCTTCCTCATGTTCTCCACATTGGGGTTGACCAACAACCTGTTTGGTCTGGCAATCGTGCACACCCTGATCCAGCTCCCGTTCAGCATCTACATCATGCGCAACGCCTTCGAGGCCGTCCCTCGCGAATTGGAAGAGGCGGCCCTGGTGGACGGTGCCAGCACATGGCAGGTTCTGCGCCGGGTATTCCTGCCCAACATGGTCCCCGCGATCATCACCGTGACCCTGTTTGCCTTTGTCATGTCATGGAACGAGTTCTTGGGAGCCCTGGTGATGCTGACCAGGGACACCACTCTCACCTTGCCCCTCGTGCTCGCCGCTGCCCGCAGCGTCACCAGCCTGGGCAGCACCGACTGGGGGATGCTCCAGGCCGGGGTGACGGTCGCCATCATCCCCTGTGTCCTCTTCTACCTCTTGCTCCAGCGCTACTACGTCTCCGGTCTGCTCACCGGGGCGGTGAAGTAGGGAGGTTTCTCCCCCCAGTGTTGGGGGGGAGTGCCACGAAGTGGCGAGTGGGGTTCTTCAGGCGTCGTCGTCGGTCTCGATACCGAGGGCGACGAAGATCCGATGCCGCTCCTCGTCGAAGTGACTCTGGCTGACCCGATCCGCCGCGAACTCATCGCTGAGACGAGCGAATTCCTCGTGCAGGTGGGTCTCCTCGTCGGCGGTCAGCTTGGGCGGCCCGTCTCCCTTGGCCTCCTGGCGCTCCTGTTTGTCTTCCTTCTTCTGCTGACGGGCCAGCTCCCGTGACCGCTTCGCCATGGCCTCGCGCCCTCGCTTGGCCATTTCAGTTGCACGCCCCGTCTAAGAGGGATTTGGTCATGGTTGAGCCCTTTCCTGGCTGCCGCTTTACAAAGACCCTAACCACCGGTGGGGGCTGAGCAGGGGGAACGCCTTCGGCTATGACGCGGGTAACGGCTATCATGATGGACACAGCGCACGCCTGAAGCGTGCTGCGCCTTTCTTCGCTTCCTTCGTTCCGTCGGGTGAAGTCACCGCAGGGCACAAGCCAGGACTCACCCGCTCTCAGCGAACAGGTCCCGGATGTCCCGGCGGGGCGTGATGATTACGACGGCACGAGCTCAAAGGAGCATGCACATGTCCACCAACATCTACGTGGGGAACCTCACGTTCGACACCGATTCGCGGCGTCTCGAGGATCTCTTCTCCGAGCACGGCGCCGTGACCAAGGCACAAGTGATCACCGATCGCGAGACCGGCCGCTCCCGTGGCTTCGGTTTTGTCGAGATGGGCTCGGCCGAGGCTGCCGAGAAAGCCATCTCCGCGCTCAACGGCAAGGATCTCGGCGGGCGTCAGCTCACCGTCAACCTCGCCAAAGAGCGCTCGCGTTGATCAAAGCTGTCCCCAAGCCAAGACGCGACGGGGGCAAGCACAAGGCGGATCGGTGTACCGATTGCGGTCATCCTCTCAAGGAGCACCGCCAATCGGCCTGCACCGTCCCGCATTGCCGCTGTCAGTTGTCCGCCTCTCAGGCGGCACCCACCATCTGAACTCACTGCAGGGCGTCACCTATGCGTGACGCCCTGCATTAGGTTGCGAATCCTGCGACCCCCGTTGCTCCGCAAACGATTGTCCTCCTACACTCGCCGGCGTGACAGCGCCCGCCACCAAAGACGTCATTGGAGACGACCTCACCTTCTCCCGCGAGCTGGACGGGATGAGGATCGACTATCAGGTCCCGGTCACGATGCCGGACGGCGCCGTCCTCAGGGCAGACGTCTTTCGCCCGATCGAAGAGGGCTCCTACCCGGTGATCCTCACTCATGGCGTCTACGCCAAGGGCCTCCCATTCAACGGGCCGATCTACAAGATGCAATGGGACAAGCTCATGTCTAAGGACCCGAGCGTCCTGGAGGGCTCGACCAACAAGCACCAAGCCTGGGAGGTCACCGACCCCGAGCGGTGGGTGCCTCACGGTTACGCCCTGGCCCGGGTCGACTCACGGGGCGCCGGATGGTCACCCGGTGTGCTCTGGCCCCGCAACCCGCTCGAGTTCGACGACATCACGAGCTCGGTGGAATGGGCGGGAACTCAGCCGTGGAGCACCGGGCGGGTCGGGATCCTCGGCATCTCCTACTACGCGGTGATGGGATGGGCAGCCGCCGAGCGCCAGCCCGAGCATCTATCAGCCCTCATCGCCTGGGAAGGCTTCACCGACTCCTATCGCGACGCCTACTTCCACGGTGGCATCCTCAGTGAGTTCACCAAGCGATGGCAGGAGCGTCAGATCAACCCGATCCAATACGGCCAGGGTGAGCGCGCCCCGGTCAACCCCAACACTGGCCAGTCGGTGGCCGGGCCGCTCACGCTCCCCGAGGACGAGTTGCTGGCAAACCGACAGGAGTCGTTCCCCGAGATCAAGAGCCATCCCCTCTTCGACGACTGGCACCGCGACCGCGCCGTGGACCTGTCACGTGTCACCGTGCCGTTCCTCTCCGCGGCGAACTGGGGTGGCCAGGGAATCCATCCCCGCGGCAATTTCAACGGGTTTGTCGAAGCCGCTTCTCAGGACAAATGGCTCGAGGCACACGGCGATACCCACTGGACCCACTTCTACTCGGCCTACGGGCGTGAATTGCAGAAGCGCTTCTTCGACCACTTCCTCAAGGGAGAAGACAACGGTTTCGACCGCACTCCCAGGGTCCAGCTCAACATCAGACACCCCGGCGAGCGATTCGTTTGGCGGGGGGAGGACGAGTGGCCCCTGGCTCGCACCCAATGGACCGGGTATCACCTGCATCCCGATCTCTCCCTGAGCACTGAACCCACTGCCGGCGCAGATGAGCTCGCCTTCGAAGCTCTAGGCGATGGGCTCGCCTTCAGCACGGCCCCGTTCGCCGAGGAGACCGAGATCACCGGCCCGGTGGCAGCCAAGCTCTTCGTGTCGTCAACGACGTCGGACGCAGACCTCTTCCTCATCGTCCAGCTCTTCGACCCGGATGGGAACGAGGTCACCTTCGAGGGATCGACCGACCCCAATACGCCGATCGCAAATGGCTGGCTCCGGGCCGGCCACCGCGCCCTCGATCCTGAGCGATCCAAACCCTGGCAACCGTTTCACCCTCATGACAGGGTGGAGCCCCTGGTGCCTGGCGAGGTCTACGAGCTCGACATCGAGATCGTCCCGACGTGCATCGTCGTCCCCGAGGGGTACCGGCTGGGGCTCTGGGTTCGGGGAAAGGACTACGAGTATCGGGGGCCACTGGATGAGTACGGGCAGAGTTTCTATTACGCCACACGGGGCACGGGTGGGATGACCCATGCCGATCCCGACGATCGCCCCCCGGACGTCTTCGGCGGCACGGTGACCGTCCACCTCGGGCCGGAGCACCCCTCCCACCTGCTGGTGCCGATCATTCCCAAGAGAGACGAATGAGGAGGCAAACCCGATCATGACGACCACGGTCGACTTCGTCGTCGCCGGTGGCGGGCACAACAGCCTGATCACCGCCGCGTATCTGGCCCGGGCCGGCCAGGAGGTGGTCGTGTTGGACGTCCGATCCGAGGCAGGCGGTGGGGCGGCCACCGAGGAGATCCTCACCCCCGGTTTCCTCTTCGACACCTGCTCGACGGGACAAACCCTGATCCGGGTCAACCCGGTGCTGTCCAAGGACGAGCTGGGTCTCGTGTCCGAGTTCGGCCTGACCTACATCGAGCCCGACCCGGTGGCTCATGTCGTCTTCCCCGATGGCGAGACTTTCACGATGTGGCTCGACGTGGAGCGCACCATCGAGGAGATCGGTCGATTCTCCCCGGCCGACGCCGTTGCCTATCGGCGGATGCTCGACGAGTTCGACGAGGTCAAGGGGGTGTACAGCGCCTACCGATTCACTCCCATCGGCTATGGGCCCTCGATCGACGAGGCCCTGGCCGCTCATCCCGCTGGAGCCGTATGGCGTCGTCGCAACGTCATGTCGGCATGGGAGGTGATCCGACGCGAGTTCGAGAGCCGGCACATCCAGGCGTTCATGTCGTGGATGGCGTTCATGACCTCACAGCCCATCGAATCGCCGGGCTCGGGCTATCTCGCCTATTCCCTGGTGGGAGGTCGTCAGCGAAGTAGCTGGTCGGTTCCGCTCGGCGGCTCGGCCAGCCTGCCCCGGGCACTGGTTGCCGCGCTCGAGGCGTTTGGCGGGACCGTCGTCACCGACACCCTTGTCACCTCGCTCATCACAGAGGATGGGCGGTGTGTCGGCGTCGAGACGGAAGACGGCAGCGAATACCGGGCACGGGTCGGGGTCGTCTCCTCGATCCATGTCAAAGACCTGGTGGGCATGGCCCCTGCAGAGATGTGGGGTGACGACTTCCTCTATGGGGTGGACACCTACGACGAAGGGCTGTCCTCCTTCGCCTCCTACTACGCCGCCACCGAGGCCCCGCAGTTCCGTTCGTCCGGGTCCGATCCGGTGGCCGCGGTCTCGGCCGGAACCGCGCCCTGGCCGGAGGACGTGATCGAGTTCGGCCGTGGGCTGCGCGAGCGCCGACTTCACCGTCCCGGCACCTTCCTGCTCTTCGCCACACCCACCCTCGTCGACGAGACGCGGGCCCCGGCCGGCGGCCACACCATCAAGATCCTCAGCCTGGCCCCTTACGACTGCCCCGACGACCTGGGTGACTGGGGCACGGGCAAGGACGTCCTTGCCGCCGAGCACTTCCAGACCCTGCGGGATTGCGCCCCCAACCTGACCGACGAGAAGATCCTGGCCTGGAAGGCGAAGAGCCCGGTCGACATCGAGGCGGGAAACCCGCACATGTGGCGGGGCACCATCCACGGCGGTGACCGCGGGCTGGCCTACGGCGGCCCGCAGCGACCGGTCCCGGGATGGGCCTCGCATCGCATGCCGATCCCCGGCCTCTACCAGACGGGGGCCACCACCCATCCCGGTGGGTCCATCACCGGTGGGCCTGGACGCAACGCGGCGATCGTCATCCTCGACGACCTGGGGATGAGCCTGGACAGCATGGTTGCCAAAGGAGGAGACAGCACATGACCACGACCACCCAGCCCGATCTGGGCTTCGCCCCCAATGAGGATCCGTTCATCGTCGCCCATGGCGGGTTCTACCGGCGCTGGCTCTCGATGATCGACGACATCGAGGAGTTGAAGGAGGCGGTGTCCAGGCTGGAGGGGACCACCGAGGACAAATGGGTCCCGGTCTGGGAGGAGATGGGTCGTCGCCATGAGGACGAAGGCGATCGGCTCGAGACGGCCGGGGACCATGAGGCGGCGAGGAAGGCGTACCTGAACGCCAAGAGCTATTACGCCATCGGGCGATTCCCCGGCGAGATCAGCGAGATCAAGACCAAGATCAGCCAGGACTGCGCCCGCGCCTATCTGAAGGCGATGCGCCCATCTCGACCCGCCCATGGAGGTGGTCGACTTCGAGCATGAGGGGCTGACGGTGCGGGCCCATTTCCGGTCACCTGTCTCGGACACCCCGGTCCCGGCCGTGCTCATCATGTGTGGCGCCGACGTGTTCAAGGAGGATCGTGGGTTTGCCCAGGACCTGTGCATGGAGAACGGGATGGCGTCCCTGGTGATGGACGGTCCCGACACGGGGGAGAACCCATTCCCGTGGGCACCGGAGTCGGTTTCGGCCTGGGAGGCGGCGATCGATTATCTCGCCTCGCGGCCTGAGGTCGACGGCGACCGGATCGGGGCTTTCGGGATCAGCCGCGGCGGCTACTCGGTCATGCAGCTCGCCGGCACCGCCCCCGGCAAGCTCGGCGCAGTGGTCGCCAACGCCGGCCACCCCTTCGGCTACGTCATGGGAGATGAGGAGCTCGAGGAGTTCGTGCGCGTGCGCAACGAAAGGGCCACCTGGCGGTTCGGTGGAGTCGACGACCCGCCTTCGTTCCCACCCACGACAGTGGAGAAGGAGCGGTCAGACTTCAAGCGCTGGTCGCTCTCCGAGCAGGGGATCCTCGAGAACATCACCATGCCGGTGCTCATGATCAACGGCAAGCTCGACCATCTGGCTCCGATCGGGAACATCTACTTCATGCTGGAGACGGGCCCTGCCACCGGCAAGGAGGCGCGCGTATACGCCGACGCCGGCCATTGCGCCTTCAAGTACCAATCTCACTGGGCTCCCGCCACCTTTCAGTGGCTGGCAGAGAAGCTGGGCCGGGCCTAGCCGATTCGTCTCAGACCCCGGGGCACGTCGTGCAACGGCCGGTGCCCGTCGCCGGAGACGACCACCAGATGCCCGGTTTGGACGCCCGCCTTTTCGTCGGGCGTGATCACGTTGGGCTGGATCACCAAGGCCATTCCCTCTTCGAGCACCATGTCGGGCGTGGGCAGGTTGGGCCGGCTCTTGGTCCCCAGGACCGGGGGCAGATAGCCGCCGCCATATCCGTGGACCAGGTCGTCGTAGATGGTGAAGCCCATCTCCTCGATCACCGAAGACGCCTCGACCAGATCGCGAACGTGGGTGCCGGGCCGCGTCACGGCCGCGATCGCATCGAAGGCGGCGTCGGCAGCCACATGGAGGTCGGCGTAGAGCGGGGTCGGGTCGGCTTCGATGGTGAAGCTCCTCAGACACCTGGCCGGCGTAGCCCCAGAAGGCGGCGCTGATCTCACAGAAGAGGATGTCCCCGGCCTGGAGCCGGCGCGTCGATTGGAATTGCGATGGCACGCACACGTCCGGATCGGCCATGGAGGTGGCGGCGAAGTAATGGATGTGGTTGGTCCCGCCCTCGGCGAGATAGGCCGACTCCATGATCGCAGCGAGACGGCGCTCGTCCATGCCAACCCGGGCTTCGGCGGCGATGGCCTCCACCGCCAGGTCGGAGAGCCTCGCCGCGACTTCGAGACGCGCGATCTCCTCGGGTGACTTGACCAGACGCAGACGCTGGTACTCACGGTCGAGGCTCACCAGATCGCCCACCGATCCGGCAGAGATCCCGATGGTCTCGATAGCCAAGCGGACCGACCACCCCCACCCGCTGTCCCTCCGCCATACGAGCACCGAGGATCTCCCCGAGACGGGTGATGGTGGAAGGCCCGCCCCATTCGACCTCACAGTCGGTCGCTATTCGGCGGGCGTTCGGGAGATGGTTGTAATGCTGGACCAGCAGGTGAAGCGGTTCACCGGGTGTCACGACCAGTGCGGCCTCCCGGGTGACCGGCCATTCCGAGAGCCATTGCACCGCGGAGCCGGTCCGCTCCGATCCGTAGGCGATGAGGTGCGATACCCCGGCTGTGTCCATGACTTCGAGCACGGCCTGGCGTCTTCGTTGCAGCTCGCCTTCCGAGAACCGGGGAAAGGCGTCATGCACATCCGTCATCGGGTCATCGGTTCCAAAATCGGCGCGTCGCCGGGGTGAAGGCCGAGCTCGGCCGGATCGTCATGGGCATGACAGGCAACACCATGTTCGTCATCGTGGCGGAGATACCGGGGATCCATAGTCCAGCAAATCTCCCGTGCATAGGGGCAACGGCTGTGGAACCGGCACGAGGGTTGCGGGTCGATCAGTTCGGGGACGTTGCCTTCGATGGCGGCGAGCCGACCCCTTGTGCTCGTCGACGACGGAATCGCCGACATCAGGCTCCGTGTGTAAGGGTGGAGAGGCTGCCGGAACAAGTCAGCGGTCCGACCGATCTCGACGATTCTTCCGGCATACATCACCGCGACCCGGTCGCTGATTTCCCGGACCAACGAGAGGTCGTGGCTGATGTAGAGCACGGAAGTGCCCAGCCGCTGCTGAAGCTCCGCGATCAGGTTGAGGATCCGGGCTTGGATAGTGACGTCGAGAGCGGTCGTGGGCTCGTCGGCGATGAGAAGGTCCGGGTTGCAGGCGAGCGCTTGCGCGATCAGGACTCGCTGCTTCATCCCGCCTGAAAGCTCATGCGGGTAGCTGGCCATGATCAGGCGGGGGTTCGGGATCTGTGTCTCGGCCAAGGCCCCGGCTACCAGGTCATCGACTAGCGCCCTCATCTTCGCTGTCCTCGACCGCAGCGGTGGGAGTTTGAGCACGATCCGCTCCAACTGACCGGACTCCTGCCTGGCGGCACGGCGGATGATCACCGGCGCGTTCGGCCCGAGTTGGGCGAGGAGATCGCTGCTCCGGTGCTGGAAGAACACTTCGGCCAGCTGATCTCCGATTGACATCGCCGGGTTCAAGGCCTTGCCCGGATCCTGGAAGATCATGGCGATGCGATTGCCACGGATCTCGAGCATCTCGTCGTCGGCGATGGTGAGCAGGTTCACTGGCCCCCCACCCGCGGCCCGGGCCTCACTCGACCAGAAGTCGATCCTCCCACCGGCATAGACGCCGGGCGGGCTCGCCACCAGACGCATGAACGAGCGGGCCGTGACGCTCTTCCCGCACCCGGTCTCGCCCACCAGGCCCAGCGTCTCCCCGTCCCGAATGTCGAAGGAGATGCCGTCGACGGCGTGCACGCATCCGGCCTTGGTCTTGAAGTGGACGCTGAGGTCCCGTACCGAAGCCACCAGCGATCCGGTCGCCCTATCGGTGGAGATGCCGGCCGGTGCCGTCGAGGTCACCTGGATTAGGTCCTGCTTCATTGGACGATCGATCATCGGGCAGGCAAATGGCAATCGAGTAGTGCCCCAATCGATTGTGGCTGCGGACAGTAGCCAATACGATCGCCACCCGGCAACAGGTTCTCAGGAGGTCGACAATGGGCCGTTACGCCATCAAGACACCGACTCATCACACGACATGGGACAAGATGCTCGAAGTGTGGACAACAGCCGACGCCACGGAGGTCTACGAGTCGGCGTGGAACTTCGATCACTTCTACCCGATTCGCGGCGATACCAATGGCCCTTGTCTGGAGGCGTGGGTGACCCTCTCCGCCCTCGCCCAGGCGACCAACCGGATCCGGCTGGGGACAATGGTGTGCGGGATGCACTTTCGGCATCCGGCGGTGACTGCGTCGATGGCCTCATCTCTGGACATCGTCTCCAATGGCCGTTTCGAGTTGGGCCTGGGGGCAGGCTGGTACCCGCTCGAAGCCGATGCATATGGGATGGACCTGGGGACGGTCGACGAGCGGATGACCCGGTTCGAGGAGGGCACCGAGGTGATCCATCTGCTCCTCACCGAGGAGACCACCGACTTCGAGGGCAGGTTCTACTCCACTGCACGAGGCTCGAAACGAGCCGAAGCCGGTGCAGAAGCCCAGACCGCCGATCGTGATTGGGGGCCGCGGTGAGAAGCGCACCCTCCGGCTTGTGGCCCGTTTCGCCTCGATGTGGGACGCGCAATTCGTCGAGGAAGAGCTAGACGAGTGGCGTCGGCTGCAGAGATGTGCTGTGGGGTCACTGCGCCGATGTGGGGCGCGACCCGTCGGAGATCACCCTTTCCTCTCATCTGCAAGTCGACCCTGAGCCCGATCCCGCCGAGGTGGCCGGACGAGCCGACAAGCTGTTCGAAGCCGGTCTCGATCTGGTGATCCTCGGCCTCACCGCGCAGCACGACGCCTCGACGGTGGAGAAGCTGGCGGCCGCCTTCGGCCAATAACCGTGTTCTAACGCCCCTCGCCCGGGGTGAGCAGGCCCTTCTCGAAGGCAGCGCCCACCGCGGCGGCACGGTCGTTGACGCCGAGCTTGGCGTAGATGTGGAGGAGGTGGGTCTTGACGGTCGCTTCGCTCACGAACAGCCGCTCGGCGACCTCCCGGTTGGTCGCCCCTGACGCGACGAGCTGAAGCACCTCCAGCTCGCGCTGGCTGACGGTCTCCTTCACGGGTTGGCGGACCTGGTCGAGAAGGCGGGCGGCGACGCTCGGGGAGAGGACGGCTTCGCCGGCGGCGGCAGACCGCACCGCCCGGAGCAGCTCGTCTCGTGGCGCGTCCTTGAGTAGATAGCCAGTCGCTCCCGCTTCGATTGCGGGCAGCACGTCGCTATCGGTGTCGAATGTGGTCAGGACGAGGACCCGAGCAGGGATCCCGAGATCGGTCATCTGCCGGATCGCCGAGACACCGTCCATCTCGGGCATGCGGAGATCCATCAGCACGACATCGGGGTCATGGGCCCGAGCCTTGGAAATTGCGTCCGCCCCGTTGGTCGCCTCGGCCACCACCTCGAAGCCTTCCTCCCCTTCGAACATGCCCCGCAGACCGTCCCGGACCACCGGGTGGTCGTCGACGATGAGAAGACGGACCGGTCGGTCGTCAGTCATGGGATGGGTCGATCGGGATAGCGGGGAGGGTGGCGCAGACCGCGGTCCCCCTCCGGGCTCGGACTCGATCTCCAGAGTGCCGGCCAGCCGCTCCACTCGCTGGCGCATCGCGGTGAGCCCGAACCCGGGATCGGCTCCGGCGCCATTCGTCCCACTGCCGGCCACGAAGCCGGCTCCGTTGTCCTTGACGTCGATGGTCACGATGTCACCCATGTAGGAGAGCGTCACTCCGACCCGTCGAGGCATTGGCATGCTTGGCCACGTTGGCCAGCGCCTCCTGGGCCACCCGCAGCATCGTCACCTCCACCTCGGGGTGAAGACTCTGCGTCTCGCCGGTGGTGGTCACCTCGGTGGGCACCCGGTTCAACGACGACCAGCGCGCCGCCTCGTCCGCCACGGCGTCCGCGAGCTGCCTTCCTTCGAGGGGAGCGGGGAGGATGGCCCGCATCGAGCGGCGGGCCTCCGCCAGACTCTCCCGGGCGAGGCTGGTGGCGTTGTCCAACCGTCGCTGAAGCTCCGCAGGGTCGCTCTTGACCTGATTCGCCGCCTCCAGCTGGGTGATGACGCCCGGTCAGGCCCTGGGCGATCGTGTCGTGGATCTCGCCGGCGATTCGCTGTCTCTCGTCGGTGATGCCCGCTTCCCTGGCCTGGGCCACCAACTGGGCGTGGAGACCGGCGTTCTCCTCCAGGGCCGTCTCCGAGCTCGATGCAGCGAGCGTCGACGCTGCTCGCTGAGATCGGCGATCTTCTCCCCACCGACGCCGCCGAACCCGATGGCGACGGTCTGGATCACGACGATGATCCCGATAGGTCCACCATTCGTCGGCGGTCGGGATTGGGGTAGATGATGCGGGAGTTGATGATCAGCGAGGTCAGGCCCGATCCCGACGAACGCAACGCGGTGCCGGCTTCAGGAGGTAGGCGTGGATGAAGCCGGTGATGACGAAGACGAAGTAGACCGGCAGGAAGAACATGAACACCGCGAAGAAAACCATCAACCGACCGAAATAGAGCCGCATCCACCTCTGGTCTTTCGGCGGTCCCTCTGCAGGGTGAACATGAACAGGCACCCAGGGCGGCTGCCGGTGGCCAGACCAGCGAGACCAGCCGCTCGGCCAGGTGTATGCCGCGAACAAGCTGAGGACGAGACCGATGGCCGAGGGTGACGTAGGGCACCCACTCCACCACCTTTTCGAAGCCGCGCTTCCCATCAGGACAGCGAGGTCTCCGGAACAGTTCCGATCGCGGCTCTGTCGCTCATTCCCAGCGGAAAGCCAACGCCGCCAGCACGCTGGCGCCTATCGCGAAGGCTGCCATGACCACGAGACTAGAAGTCGTCGGGGCCAGACCGGACCAGGTGTCTTGTATGGCCTGGACGGCGGCGCCCGTCGGGGTCATGTCACTCACGGCGAGTAGCCCGTCCGACATCGCCTCCCGTGGGAAGTAGACCCCGGCGAAGAACAGCATCGGGAAGTAGACCGCCATCCCGATGCCTTGGCCGGAAGAGACGGTGGGCGCGACCGCTCCGATGAGCAGCCCGATGGCCAGCATCGAGACCGCGGCGAGTGTGTAGACCAGGACGAATCCGGCCATGTTCTGCGGGATCGGGATGTCGAACACCACCACGCCGACCGCGATCGCGAGTGACAGCGGCCAGGACCGCCATCACCATCTGGATGATCAGCTGTGCCGCCACGAGACGCCAGGGGCTCATCGGTGTGGTTTGGAGCCGGCGGAGGACGCCACGCTCCCGATACGTGGCGAGGATCGCAGGCAGGGTGGCGAACGCCAGTGTGGCCAGAGCCAGACCGAGGACGATGGGGGCATAGAGATCGATCATTCGAAACCCGCCCAGGTCCGAGCTGGGGGTGTCGAATCCAGGGAAGAAGAGACCCAGCGCGAGCAAGAGCACCGCGGGGAAGATCAGCCCCCAGAACATCGCAAGAGGCTCTCGGGCAAAGAGCTTTCCTTCGACGGTGGTCAATTTGACGAGTGCAGACATGGTTCTCTCCTCAGATCTCGGACGTGTCGTTGTTCTGGAGCGTCTTCCCGGTGAGGGCGACGAATGCGTCGTCGAGGGTCACCTGCTCGACCCGTAGCTCGTAGGCGATGACCTGGTTGCGAGCGAGGTATGCGGTCACCGAGTGCAGCACGTTGCCGACCCCGGTCACCAACACTTGCTCGCCGACCTTCGTGACCCCGGTCACATCGGGCAAGGCAGCCAGCTCGGACTCGTCGATCGTTGCGGATGGGCGAAATCGGATCCGGTGCTCGTCGTCGGCCCGAGACACCAGGCCGGCCGGGGTGTCCAGAGCGACCAGCCTCCCCACGTCGATCAGAGCGACCCGGTCAGCGAGTCGCTCCGCCTCCTCCATGAAGTGGGTGACGAGGACGATGGTCACGCCGCGGTCGCGCTGCTGTTCCACCAGCGCCCACGTGTCGCGCCGAGCCTGCGGGTCGAGACCCGTCGTCAGCTCGTCGAGGATGGCGATCTCGGGATTGCCGACCAGGGCAAGGGCGATGGACAACCGCTGCTTCTGCCCTCCGGAAAGCTTGGCGTACTGCGTGTCCCGCTTCTCGGTGAGACCGAGCTGGTCGAGGAGGTCGGGCCAGTGGGCCGGTTCCTGGTAGAAGCTGCTGTAGAGGTCGAGCGCCTCCCACACCTTGATCCGGTCGGGGAGACTGCTCTCCTGGAGCTGGACCCCTAGCCGTTCCCGCATCTCGGCGGCGTCGTGTTGGGGATCGAGGCCGAGGACGCTGATCCGCCCCTCGTCGGGCTGGCGAAGACCGGCGATCGACTCCACGGTCGTGGTCTTTCCGGCCCCGTTGGGGCCGAGGATGGCGAAGATCTCGCCTTTCTCGACGGTGAAACTGACACCGTCGACAACGGGCACGTCGTCGTACCGCTTGACCAGATTGTCGACTTCGATGACCGGCATGAGAGATCCTTCGTGAGAGGACATGACAGTTGCCAGCGTGCCGGATGTCGCTGCCTCTCACATCGCCCAACTGGCCAGTGTCCGGAACGGTCGCGGATGATCGCCGATATCAGCCGATCGGTTGACCCGTCTCCACCCTGAGGCCATCGGGGGCATCCGGGGGAACTCCCCGATGGTGGTCGGGCACGGCTCGCGGAATGCTCGAGGGGTGGACCTGGTCGACCACACCGTCATCGACGTTCTCCCCGATCGCCCGGCCGCGGGCCGTCGCCGACGGCGACCGATCGTGTGGCTGGCGGCGGTCATCGCCGCGGTCGGGGCGATGCTGCTCATCGGCGATGACATCGGCACGTTGTGGACTGGTCTCTCCGAGACCCTGGCCAGCCCCGAAGCATTCAGGGCTTGGGTCGAAGGCCTCGGTGCCTGGGGCCCGATCGGGTACCTCCTCGCTCAGACGGCGCAGGTCGTGGTCGTACCGATTCCGGGGACACTCTTCCCCCCGGTGGGCGCCCTTGCCTTCGGCCCGTGGCCGGCACTCGCTCTGAGCCTCGCCGGGATGGCACTCGGGTCGGCGGTGGTGTTCCTGGTGGCTCGCCGGTGGGGGCGGCCGCTTGCGGTTCGGTTGGTCGGAGCAGACCGGATTCACCGATATGAGAGCCTGATGAGGGCCCGGGGGGGTCTCCTGATCTGGCTCGTCTTCCTTCTCCCTTTCCTCCCCGATGACGCGGTGTGTGCTCTTGCCGGGCTGTCCGGTATCGGGTTCGGTCGCTTCATGCTGATCGCGACGGTGGGACGAATACCCGCGGTGGCTGCCGGGGTATTCACCATGTCCGGCCTGGAGGGCGCCCCTGCATGGGTGTGGGCGATTGCCGCGATGGGCTTCGCCCTGATGTTGTGGGCGGGGGTCCGATTCGGCCCCGCTCTCGAGCGGCGACTGGTTCAGAGGATGGGACGGGAACCCGGGGAGCGGCACCCTGTGAGCACCATCAACCCTCCCGGCGCAGGATCAGCTCCACCGGCTCTGCGCGATCCGTGAGAACGGCCGGATACTCGGTGGCCCAGAGCACGTCACCCTCGGGGGACACGATGCGCCCCCTGACCGCGAGCATGCGTCGCTCGTCGATTTCTTCGACGCCTTCCAGGGAGAAGGAGAAGGGCGGCGCCGTGGCGGGGACGATGACCTGGGAGGCAATCGGCTCGACGGCGATATCGGCGATGGCGATGTCGACCAACTCGACTATGACCACGCTGTCAGATGGCAACATGATCCGCTCTCGATAGGTGACGGTCCCTCGAACCGATAGCGCCGGGGCGCGGCTCAACAGGATCGCTCGGTCTCCCTCACTCAGTGTCAGTTCGGTTCCTTCTTGGCCGATTTCGAGAGCTCCCTCGAGATGGGAGGTGAACCGTTGCTCCAGGGCCATCAATTCTGGAGGCCCTGCCATCCGGGTCAAGGCAACCGGCCCCACCTCGAGCATGTCCCCGTTACGGGAGAACGACCCGGTGAAACGGTTCACCCCAACCTTTCCGCTGACGCGGTCACCCTCGAATCGGACCTCCCGTGCGGCTTCGGTGTCGATCGGCTCGCCGTCGATCTCGACCACGAGCCAGTCGCCTTCGAGAGTCTGCTCCATCATCGACTTCCAGCCTACGGAAAAAGATGTGCCGATAGTCTCGGGCTTCGATGGCGATCATCTCACGTGGCTTCAAGGGACGAAGACCTGAGGTCGACCCGACCCGCCTCCCCCCGGGTCAATACGTTGTCCACGATTTCCCCGTGCTGTCCGCCGGCCCGACACCCAGGATCGCGCTGGATAGATGGACATTCGAGATCACCGGGTTGATCGAAGAGCCGAGATCCTGGACCTGGGACGAGTTCAACGCCCTGCCTTCGGAGACGGTGACCCTCGACATCCACTGCGTGACGAAGTGGTCGAAGCTGGACACCACCTGGACCGGCGTGTCGGTCGATACCCTGCTCGAGGGGTTCAACACCGCGGCGAGCCACATCCTGGCCTCCAGCTACGGCGGCTACACGACCAACCTCCCCTTGGCCGACGTCGTCGGCGGCCGGGCTTGGGTTGCTACCGGCTACGACAATCAACCACTCCAGCCCGAGCACGGCGGTCCGGCGCGTCTCCTGGTACCGCATCTCTATTTCTGGAAGAGCGCCAAATGGGTGCGAGGGATCGAGTTGCTGGCGGAGGACCAGCGTGGGTTCTGGGAGAGAAACGGGTACCACGACTACGGGGATCCGTGGCGAGAGCAACGGTACTGGGGCGATTGAGCCAGGCTCCCACCGCTCCGGTGCGGATGGACTGGCTCGCGGCCAGGGTCATCTCGAAGCGCGACGAGACCCCACGGGTGCGAAGCATCGTCTTCGAATGTCCAATGTGGGAAGGGCATATGGCCGGCCAGCATGTCGACATCAGGCTCACAGCCGAAGACGGCTATCAAGCCCAACGGAGTTACTCGATCGCCTCGGCTCCCGAGGACGACCACCTGATTCTGACGATCGAGCGGCTCCAAGACGGAGAGGTTTCGCCGTATCTGTTCGACGAGCTGGCGTCTGGCGACGAGCTCGAGATGAGAGGCCCGATCGGGCGGCACTTTGCCTGGACGCCTGAGGCCGGCGGCCCGCTGCTGATGATCGCGGGCGGATCGGGGGTCGTCCCATTCCGAGCCATGCTCCGCCATCGGCGCGCACATGAGGTGGGGACGCCGGCCAGATTGGTGTATTCGGCCCGGACGATCGGGGATGTGATCTACCGCGAAGAGCTGGACGCAATCGAGGGTGCCGAAGGTGCGGACATCGTGTTGGTCCTGACGCGGGCTCAGCCGGAGGGTTGGACGGGCTTCGACCGCCGCATCGATACCGAGATCCTCTCCGAGGTGACCTGGCCACCGGGGGACCAGCCGAAGACCTATGTCTGCGGGCCTACCGGCTTCGTCGAGACGGTGGCCAACAGCCTCGTCGACCTCGGCCACGACCCGGAGTCGATCCGGACCGAGCGCTTCGGCCCAACCGGCTGATGCGGATCCGTACACGGGAATTAGGCGGCGGGTCCCGGCCTTGAACCAGGGAGCGCATCGAGAAGAGTCACTGGACGAAGCAACCACCACCGCGAATCCAATGACCCATCGTCAGATCCTGCTGGTCCTCAGCGGGCTGATGCTGGGTCTCTTTCTCGCCGCTCTCGACCAGACCATCGTCGCCACTGCACTTCCCACCATCGCCGGAGAGCTGGGTGGTCTCGAGCACCTCTCCTGGGTGGTCACGGCGTACCTCCTCACGGCCACAGCCTCGGCACCCCTCTACGGGAAGGTGTCGGACATGTACGGGCGGAAGATCGTCTTCCAGTTCGCCATCGTCACCTTCCTACTCGGGTCGGTCCTGGCCGGGCTGTCCCAATGATGACCCAGCTCATCGCTTTTCGGGCGATCCAGGGTCTGGGGGCGGGTGGCTTGATCGTGATGACGTTCACCATCGTGGGCGACATCGTCTCGCCCCGGGAGCGGGGGCGGTATCAGGGCTACATCGGAGCAGTGTTCGCCTTGGCATCGATCGCCGGCCCGTTGCTGGGCGGTTTCTTCGTCGACAACTTCTCTTGGCGCTGGGTGTTCTACATCAATCTGCCCATCGGCCTGGCCGCTCTCTTCGTCACTGCGACCGTTCTCAATCTTCCCTTCCGCCGGGTCGATCATCCAGTCGACTATCTAGGGGCCGGCCTCCTCGTCGGTGGAGTCACTTCACTTCTCCTGGTCATGGTTTGGGGTGGCTCGGAGTACCCCTGGGGCTCGCCAACGATCATCGGGTTGTCGGTCGTCGCGGTGGTGCTGCTCGGCCTCTTCCTCCTCCAAGAGAGGCGCGCGGCCGAGCCGATCCTCCCCCTCCGACTGTTCCGGGACCGCACCTTTGCCATCACCTCGGCCGCCGGGTTCATCGTCGGCCTGGGCATGTTCGGCGGCATCATTTTCCTGCCCCTCTTCCTCCAGGTTGTGATGGGAGCGACGCCGACCAACTCCGGGCTGTTGCTCATTCCGTTGATGGGTGGTGTGGTGACCTCATCCATCGTCTCCGGCCGGCTGATCACCCGCACCGGTCGTTACAAGATCTTCCCGATCGTCGGCACATCCCTAATGGCGATCAGTCTCTGGCTGTTCTCCACCATGAGCACTGAGACCCCGCTACTCACGGCATCGATCTTCATGCTGATCTTCGGCACGGGGATCGGCCTGGTCCTGCAGGTGCTGGTGATCGCGGTTCAGAATGCAGTGGACGCGCGCGACCTCGGGGTAGCGACCTCTTCGGCCACCTTCTTCCGGTCGTTGGGAGGTTCCTTCGGGACCGCTCTCTTCGGGGCGGTGCTCACGAGCCAGCTGGCCATCCGACTGGCCAGCCTCCTCCCCGAGGGAGCGGAGATGGGCGAGCTGACCGGGAGCCCGGATCTGATCGCCCAGCTTCCGGCGGGGACCAGGGATGCGGTGATGGGTGCCTTCTCCGGCGCAATCACCACGTCGTTCGCCATTGCCGTCCCGTTCGCCCTGGCCGCGCTCGCTACTGGTGGTGTTCCTTCCCGAGCTACCTCTGCGTGACACTGCCCACGTGGGGGCCGGCGAGTCCGACGCCCCCGTCACGCCCGGCGCCATCGGGCACTGACGAGTCTCGCGTCCTCCAGACTCAGTCGTCGCTCCAGTCGAAGACCGCTTCCGGCGGGGCCACATGTGCCGGCCCCTGGAGGAGATCGAGACCGTTGACGTCCTCCACGAACTCCAGCCACCACCGGTCGTAGGCCGAGCTCGGATCCCATTCACGAAGACGCATCCGGCCCAGCCCGGCCGGGGAGATGTCGTACACGCTCACCCCGATGTCGGTCTCACGACCGTGGTTGATCCAATAGGCGTGGCCGTCCCACCTCGAAGCGCCGGTTCAGGTCCTGGTACTCCTCCAGGTGAGGTCTCAACTCGGTGGCGAGATCGCGGTATCGATCGGTCTTGCCCGGTCGAAGCGGAACTGCGCTGGCGAACAACATGCTCGTGTCCTTTCCTCGGTGGTGCATGTTGGCAGGGCCCCTGGTTCCCCGTTTGCTGCTGAACCCTGGAGGTCTGCCGACCGATATACGGTCCATGCCTGTGCGAATCCTGTCTTTGGCGCGCCTGACCACATTGCTGGCCGTTGTCCTGATCGCATCGTGTTCCGCTGCCTCGCCGGAGACGACGGAAGCCAGCCCGACGACGATCGGGGCACCGACGTCATCGACTTCGACTAGCCCCGACCTCGACTTCCACGCACGACAACGACTCCCGAGACGACCACGACAGCGGGGTCCACGACGACGACCGCCGCCGACATCACAACCACCACCACCGGGGTAATCCCCCGCCGGTGAAGGACCCCCTCTACTCGCCACCTTTCGCCGGCCTCTCCGGCGACCCGTCACGCGGCGATGCCGCCTGGCGCCGAGGTCATGACGGTGGATTCGATAACGGACGGCGACACCCTCGATGTTCGTTCCGAAGACGGGTCGGTCTTCGAGGTCAGGATCATCGGGACCAACTCACCTGAGTCGGGGGAGTGCTTCTCCGACGAGGCAACCCAGGTCCTCACCGCGTTAGCCCCGCCGGGATCCAGGATCGGCATGACCAGCGATGTTTCCGACATCGACCAGTTCGATCGACTCCTGCGCTACTTGTGGGTCGGGGCCATGTCGATCAACGAGGAGATCGGTTCGCCGCGGGGCTGCCATCTCGAGGAGCTATCCCCCGGACACGGCGATGACCGAGCGGTTCGACAGCGCCCAGTCGGCGGCGAAGGAGGCCGGGCTCGGCATGTGGTCCCCTACCGCTTGCGGGCCTCGCGCCGAAGCCACCCTGGGCATCGTCGAGCTGATGTCCGACGCCCCCGGGAACGACAACGAGAACCTCAACGGGGAGTGGATCGCGATCCGGAACGATGGGGCAACACCGGTCGACCTGACCGGATGGGGCATCAAGGACGAGTCGGCCAGCCACCGGTACGAGTTCCCGGCGTCGTTCACCCTGTTCCCCGGGGAGACGGTCACCGTGAGGACCGGCTGCGGGACCGATTTCGACACCGACCTGTACTGGTGCAACCAGGGATCAGCTGTGTGGAACAACGGCGGCGACACCGCCTTCCTCCTCGATCCCAATGGCAACACCCACGTCGCCTACGCCTATTCGGGCTGAGCGCCGCAGGCGACCAAACTGCACCGATGCAGGAGACCGCCTCCGTCCGTAAACGTCTTTCCGCTGTCTTGTTTGGCGGTGTCGCGCTCGGATCCACTGCCTACATCGCAGCGGTGACCATCTCCACGCTCGCCGTCGACGAGATCACGGGATCGGCCAGCATTGGCCGGTGTGCCCGGAGCAATCGCCACCCTTGGGACGGCAGTGGGGACCAGCCTGCTGAGCCGGAATGTGGCGCGTCGTGGCCGTCGCCCGGGATTGGCCGCCGGCTACGCGGCAGCCGTGGTCGGCAGCGTCCTGGGCATTATCGGACTGACCGGCGACTCCTTTCCCTTGCTGCTGATCGGCATGGCGCTTCTCGGTCTGGGCAACGCATCGGGCCACCTCGCCCGATACACCGCGGCAGAGATGTTCCCCGCGGATCGCAGGGGCAGGGCCCTGGGAACCGTGGTGTGGGCGGCGACGATCGGATCGGTGCTGGGCCCGGCCCTGCTCCAACCCTCGGGCCGTATCGCCGTCGACCTGGGTCGATCCGAGCTCGCGGGCGGGTTCCTGGTCAGCGTCGTCTTCATGGGGATCGCCCTGGCTCTCTACCTGGTGGCTCTTCGCCCCGATCCGGCCTCGCTTGCCCTCGACCAACCCGAAGCCGATCGGGTCGCCTGTTGTTGGCCTGGGGCCGGCGTTCCGGCTCCCGCTGGTTCGAGTCGCCCTCACCGCGATGATCGCGGGCCAGGTCGTGATGGTGATGATCATGACCTCGACCCCACTTCACATCCATCACCACGGCTCCGATCTGGGCATCGTCGGCTTGGTGATGAGCGCCCACACACTCGGGATGTTCGCCTTGTCCCCACTCACCGGCCGGCTCACCGATCGATGGGGCGGGTATCGGGTGATCCTGGGCGGGATGGCCCTGCTCGGGATCTCGGCTCTGGGCGCCGCCTACGGCTCCAACGAGTCCACCGCAGTCTTGGTCGTGGTCCTCTTCGCATTGGGGTACGGCTGGAACCTGGCGTTCGTCGCCGGCAGCTCGATGCTGACCGTGGGCGTAGGTGCCGAGATCCGTACCCGCCTGCAGGGGAGGGTGGACTCGCTCACTTGGACCTCGGGCGCCCTTGCCAGCATCTCTTCGGGGGTCATCTACCAGGCCACCGACTACCGCATGATCTCCATGATCGGGCTGATGCTGCTGGCGGTCCCGGTGGTCGTTGTCCTCCGGCACCGCAACGTTCCTCTAGCCGTAGGGGCCTGAGGGGGCTCAGGCCTCGGTTCGAAACGGCCGGGGGGCTTCGGCGCTCGGGTCGAACAGAACCTTGATCTGGGGTGATTCCCCCTTGGCCATCGGGATCAGCCCAACTTCGACCACCTGATCCAGGGGATAGACCATCGGCGCCACCTCAACCCAGGCGCCCGGGTCTGCCGCGATCAGGTTCGCGGCCGCGGGGAAGTCCCCAGCAAATACATGGGCCTGAGTGCCGATGATCTCCAGCTCGTCGAGAGCGACCTCCCTGAAGTCGACTGCCACCGGCTCGGGTTGGTGACCGACGACCACGACGCGGCCACCGTCGGCCACCAGACGAAGTGCACGGAGCAACGAGTCGGGGCGACCGGTGCATTCGAAGACGACGGTCGGTTTCTCCCCACTCAGGATTCCGTCCGGTTCCGGGCCTGAGACGTCACTGGTCGAGGCCGCTCCGAGACGCGATGCAATGGCCAACCTCACCGGGTCGAGGTCGACTGCAGTCACTGTCGCGCCCGAAGCCGCGGCTGCATGAACGATGAAGCTGCCGATGCCACCGACCCCGAGCACCGTCACCAGGTCGCCGTTTCCCACCCGACCGCGGCGAGTGGCGTGTATCCCGATTGACATCGGCTGGGTCAGGGCGGCGAGATCGGGGGTGATCGCTGACCCCGACAGGTTGTAGCTGCACGAGGCGGGTATCACGGCAGTCTCGGCCAGACCTCCATTGGAGTGGAGGCCGACGGTCCAATACGAGTGGCAGAGATTGGTTTGACCGCCGATGACAGGACGAGCAGACACCGCACGCCACCCCTGCGCCGACCCCCACCAGGTCACCCTCGGTGAAGCCGGTGACTCCTTCGCCCAGTCCGGTCACCCATCCCGAGAACTCGTGACCGGGGATGGTCGGGCCGGAGTGCCCGCTATGAGGATGAGCGGTGTCGACAGGGAAGAAGCGAGGGCCATGGACGAACTCGCCGACATCGGTGCCACAGATACCGACGGTGGCGACCCGCACCTGGATCTCGCCCGGTCCCGGATCCGGGACGGGAAGCTCCTCGAGCCGGACATCGCCCGGCCCGTGATACCTGATTGCCCTCACACCCCACCTTTCGACTCCGAGGATCGTGGTGCATACTGTGCCGCATGTCCACCTCACCTCCAGCCAGGGTCGGCTTTTTGGGTCTGGGTCGAATGGGCTCACGGATAGCCGCCAACTTCGCCAAGGCCGGCCACGAGGTCACAGTGTGGAATCGAACTGCCTCAGAGGCAGAGGAATGGGCGGCGGAGAATGGCGGAATTGTGGCCGGGAGCCTTGCCGACCTGGCCGGGAGTGAATACCTCATCACGATGCTCGCCGATGGCGAGGCACTCGAAGAGGTGTATGGGGAGCTAGCCGGCAGCCTCGGGTCGGAGACAGTCGCCATCGACATGGGCACCTCCGGCCCGGAGAGCTTCGAGAAGGCGCGGTCATTGGTCGAGGCTCGGGGGGCGACCATGGTTGACGCACCGGTCTCTGGGGCGACTGCGGCCGCCGAGGCGGCGTCATTGCTGGTGATGGTGGGTGCTTCCGACGAGGTCTACGAGCGCGTCGAGCCGGTCCTCCAAGCCGTCGGCAACCCGGTTCAGGTCGGGCCGACCGGCTCCGCCGCCGTGCTCAAGCTGGCGGTCAATTCGGTTCTCTATGGCCTGAATCAAGCCGTGGCCGAGGCGGTGGCGCTGGCGGAGAAATCCGGAGTGGCCCCGGAGACCACCATCGACATCCTGGCCAAGGGTGCGGCCGGAGCCCCGATGCTCACCTATCGCCGGGAGCAGTATCTCCACCCCGACCAGGCTCCGATCACTTTCACCATCGATCTGGCCGGCAAGGACCTGACCCTCGCCCTGGAGCAGGCACGGCGCACCGGGGCCCCGACCGGCCAGCTGGAGCGGACCATGGAGCTGATGGAGGACCTGATCGAACAGGGTCACGGCTCCCAGGACATGGGATACGTGGTCGAGGCCAGCCGCCGGGCCTGAGCTCAGACCCTCTCTTCCACCATCCGCACCACCTCGGGCTTGACCGTCTTCCCCATCGGGTTTCGGGGGAGCGAATCGGTGAAATGGAACTCCTTGGGCACCTTGTGTGGGGCGAGCCGGCCCTTCACCCACTCCTTGAGCTCCTTCGGCCTCCGACCGGATCCGACGCAACCAGCACGGCTACTACCCGCTGACCCCACTCCGGGTCGTCGATCCCGACCACCGCCGCCTCGCTGATCGCCTCGTGGCCGAGCAGGACATCTTCGATCTCGAGGGCGGAGACTTTCTCGCCACCGGTCTTGAGGATGTCGACCGAGGACCGGCCCAGGATCCGGTACCGACTCTTCTCGACGATCGCGGTGTCGCCGGTTCGGAACCAGCCATCGGAGGTGAAGGCCGATTCGGTGTCCTCGGGTCGTTCCCAGTATTCGAGGAAGACGGTGGGTCCCTTCACCTGGATCTCACCGGGTCACGCCATCGGGCACCTCCGACCCATCGTCATCGACGAGTCTGATGTCTCACACCCGGCAGCGGCACGCCGACCGAGCCCGGGATCCGCTCTCCGCGGTAGGGGTTGGACAGACCCATCCCGATCTCGGTCATCCCGTACCGCTCGAGAAGGCGTGTGACCGGACAACTCACGCCACCGCTCCAGCACCGGGATGGGCAGGGCCGCCGAGCCGGACACCATCAGCCGCAGACGGCCGACTCCCTCCCGGAAGGCCGAGTTCGTCTGATCGGACGTCTTGTCGAGATGGGCGATGAGCCGGTGATAGATGGTGGGCACGGCCATGTACAGCGTGAGGTCGCCGGCAATGAGGCGGTCGACGACCTGGCCGGCATCGAAAGAGGGGAGCATGTCGCAGCGAGCACCACTCCACAGGGCACAACCGATGACGTTGACGATGCCGTGGATGTGGTGCAGCGGGAGGGTGAGCAGGATTCGGTCGTCCTGTTCCCATTCCCAGGCTTCCACCAAAGACCTGATCTGGGCCTCGATGTTGGCATGGGTGGTGACGACCCCCTTGGGCCGGCCAGTGGTCCCGCTGGTGAACAGGATCATGGCCCGGCGATCGGCTTCGACCTCTGGCAACGGCACCGGGTCTTGGGTCAGCTCTTCGACGACGAGGAACTCGATCCCTCCTGCCTCGGCCAGGGGGCGGAGCAGATCGGAAAATCCCGGCGAGGCGATAGCGATCACCGGGGTCGTCGTGTCGAGCACGTATTCCAGCTCGGGTGCCGGGTGGGTGAGACAGAGCGGGACGGCCACCCCGCCGGCCCGCCAGATCGCCCACTGGACCCGGACATAGTCGAACGACGGCTCGACCATGAAGACGATCCGGGCCTCGTCCAGGTCTGTCTTGCCATCGAGGAGACGGGCCGCGGCCCGCTCCGATCCCTCGAGCAGGTCGGCGTATGTATGGGTCCCGGCTTGATCGGATATGGCAACCCGCTCGGGCCATGCCCGAGCCCGGTCGATCAGCGGCAGGGTCATCGCTCCAGAGGGGCGAACAGGTCGACGGCGTTGCCGTCGTGGTCATGCACCGTGGCGTAGCGCTGGCCCCATGGTGCGTCGAACGGAGGCAGATGACCTCGGCCCCCGGCTGCTACCAAATCCTCGTAGAGCCCATCCACAGCGGCCGGGTTATCGCAGAGGAAGGCGAGAGCCGTGCGCGGGCCACCACCTGTGGGCCGCTGCCAATCGGAGAAGGACATCGACACTGGCCTCGCTGTCGAGCATGACCCGCAGACCGCCAGGTCCCGGCGCCTCGGCATGGACGTCGTCGCCTTCGAACTCGAGACCCACCATCCGATAGAAATCGATGGCCCGGGCCATGTCGGAGACGATGACACCGATTGCGTCGAGACGTGGCATGGGCCGGAGTCTATGGCAGGATCAGGCAGCGGGGGACCAGAGCGCGACCTCGCCCGGGGAGACCCGAACCGGGTCCCCGCCCTCGACCTTCTGTACCCAGATCCCGGCGTCCTCGAGGCTGCTCCCTCCGGCGTAGACGAAGGCGGAGCCGTCCGGGGCCCAAAACGAGATGCTGAGGGCGAACTGGTCGAAGTAGGCGAGGTAGTCCCGGGCAAAGAGCCCGGTGGGGCTGAACGGGGCATAGGACTTGGTCTCCTCACCATCCCAGATGTGCCATTGCAGACGCTCGGTGCCATCGACGGCCCCGACGGTGCTGTAGAGGAGATCCCGGCCGTCCGGGCTCCAGAACCAGGAAATGTTCCGGGCCCGGCTCACTTCTTCGAGGTCGCCGTCCGAGGTCGTGACGACGAACAGTCGCTCTGCGTCGATGATCGGCAGATCGGTCTCTTCGAGTCCGGGAGAGCTCCTGACTCTCCGGCGAGCCACGCGACATAAGGCCACCCGGCTCCCCGTCTCGTCGGCTACGAAGGCCATCGGCGCGGTGTAGCGCAGCAACTCGCGCTCGATCTCCCCTTGGCGGTTTGCCAGCGCCAGGGCCTCACCGACTTCACGCTCGGTCCCGAGCAGCAACGACTCGGCCACGTGTGCCCCGAGCCTGAATTCCCCGGTGACCGGCACCGTCTCCCGCCCCGATCCATCGATGGCCAGATACTCGAAACGCCCCGAGACCCGGGCGAGCACCTCCGTGCCGTCAGGCGCCCAGTCGAAATACACGGGCGCGCCCTGATCGATCACCTCGATGTCTGCCATCAGGGCCGGCGATGGCGAGGAGGAGGTCTCCCTGCCCCTGGCTCCCTGTCAACGCCAGATGCTCGCCGTCCGGGCTCCACGCGATGTACACCGCGAGGAGGGGCGAAGGCCATTCGATCGACGTCGCCGCCGTCGCTGTCGGCCACCAGCAGATATGTCTGCTGATCTCCCCTTCGCTCGGTCCACGCCACCCTGGATCCGTCCGGTGACCAGGTCGGTTGAGTGCGCTCGACGTCCGGATCCGGCTCGGCGAGGGTCACCGGGTCGGATCCATCGGGGCGCATCGTGGTGATCTCGCTCTCGGCCCCCAACACGAGGAGACGCCCCGGGGACCCGACCTCGACGACGGAGACGTCTGTGGCGATCGTTCGGGCGTCGGGAAGGGTGTCTCGATCGGGCTCACCCGTGGCTGTGCACGAGGTGAGGAGGGCGACGAGAAGAGCGACCGGAGCAAGACAGGCTCGCCCGAGCCGGGTGGTCACCTCATCGACTCTACGTACCGGCTTGCTGCGCGTGCCACGCCTCGACCTGGCGCACCACCGCGGCCGAGTCGAACCAGGTGTTCTCATAGGCGATCAGCCCGTCACGCAACTGGAAGACATGGAGGATCCGGATCTCGACCGGCGCCCCGCCGCCGGCGATGCCGGCCCACTCACCCTCGACATGGCCGGTGACGTCCGACACATCCACCACCCAGCTTCCGTCATCGGAGGAGAAGCGTCGTGTTGATACGAACTTCACATCGGGGATGGCGGCGATGATGTCCGAGTAGACCGCCCCGACCGCCTCCTTCCCATGGACCGGGCTCAATGGGTGGGTGACGTCGTCCCACACGATGTCATCGGTGTAGGTGGCCAGCGTGGCGGCGACGTCATGAGCGTTCTCGGCGGCGAAATGCTGATCGACTATGTCCATGCCGGGAAGCTAATCCAGGCCCCGGCGAGATGGCCCAACTTGTCCGGGTTGACCACCGCTCGGACAGCCTGCACCTTGCCCCTGACGACATCCACGAAACCACCGCCACGGTGGCCCCGTCACCGATGCTGACGACTCGCGCCCGGCTGGCCGTTGACATCGACGAGGGTCAAGACCCAGCCCTCGCGTTCGGCACGTGGGCTGAAGGCGGCGAGGAAGCGGGCTGTCTCGGACATGCCGCGGAGGGGCTCCCTCCGAGCCGGTGCCTTCCCGCCACCATCGCCGTAGAGGACAACATCGTCGGCGAGCATGTCGACCAGGGCGTCTGTGTCTCCGTTCTCGACCGCGGCGAAGAATCTCTCGGCCAGGGCCCAGCGCTTCTCGACCGAGGTCTCAAACCGGGGCTTGCCATCCTGGACCTTCTCCCGTGCCCGCACCGCCAGCTGACGACACGCCGCCTCGGATTTGTCGATGAGCTCGGCCACTTCGTCAAAGCCATAGCCGAAGACATCACGGAGCAATAGGACGGCGCGCTCTGGAGGCGTGAGACGCTCGAGCAGGACCAGGAACGCCATGGAAAGGCTGTCGGAGAGCTCCGCTTGCTCTTCCGGGTCGGCGGACCGATCGGTGACAATCGGCTCAGGCAGCCACTCGCCCACGTACTCCTCACGACGCACCCGGGCCGAACGCAGGTAGTCGATGGCGAGCCTGGTCACCACGGCACAGGCGTAAGCCCGTCGTGATTCGATCTCGGTCCCGTGGAGCTCGGCATCGCGCACCCGAACATATGTCTCCTGGACCAGATCCTCGGCGTCGCTAACGCTCCCCGTCATCCGGTAGGCAATCGAGAAGAGCAGCGGGCGAAGCGAAACGTCGGTTTCGTCTGTCCTGGGGTCGGGAAGGTTTGGCATGTCCCTGGGACGAGTTTGTCCCCGCGATTGTGACAGCCACTGGCTGGTTGTCACAGAAACCGCCTCCATCTCGTCCTGGGTAGGGAAGACGAAAGGAGCCGACATGAGAGTCTTCGTAGCCGGCGCCACCGGAGCCATCGGGAACCGTCTGGTGCCTTTGTTGATCGATTCCGGTCATGAGGTGATTGGGACCACCCGGACCCCCTCCAAGACAGACGGCCTGCGTCTCTCGGGCGCCACCCCGGTGGTGCTCGACGGGAGAGATGGTGAGGCGGTGCGACGAGCGGTCCTCGAAGCCGAGCCGGAGGTCGTCGTCCACCAGATGACCGCATTGTCCGGCGATCTCGATTTCAGGCACTTTGCAGAGACCTTCGCCGAGACCAACCGGCTCCGTACCGAAACCATGGATCGTCTCATCGAGGCCGCGGTCGAGTCCGGAGCCAGGCGATTCATCGCCCAAAGCTTCGCCGGTTGGCCCAACGAGCAGAGCGGAGGACCGGTGAAGACCGAAGAGGACCCATTGAACACCGACCCTCCGAGGCAGGTGCGAGAGACGCTCGGGGCCATCCTCCATCTGGAGTCCGTCACCACCGGCACGCCAGGGATCGAAGGCTTGGCCCTTCGCTATGGCGGCTTCTATGGCCCGGGCAACGCCGCTGGGCAAAGGCGGGGCGATGCTGGAGGCTGTGGTCAAAGGGCAGATGCCGGTTGTTGGCGGCGGATCCGGAATCTGGTCATTCCTCCACATCGACGACGCCGCCCAAGCGACGGCTCTGGCAGTCGACCGAGGCGCACCCGGGATTTACAACATTGTCGACGACGAGCCGGCGGCCGTGTCCGAATGGCTGCCATATCTGGCCGAGGTCCTCGGGGCCAGGCCGCCCCGCCGCGTCCCGGCCTGGCTGGCCCGCCTCATCGTCGGTGAAGCGGGCGTTTCGATGATGACCAAGATTCGAGGCTCATCCAACGCCAAGGCAAAGCGGGAACTGGGCTGGAAATTGCGCTATCCGACCTGGCGCGAGGGATTTAGAGACGGGCTCTGAGCGTTCGTGGATTGCGCCTTCGGGAACCAATCCGTACCCCGGTTCGTAACGAATTCGGTCAAGTCATGGATGACCTGAACCACTATCGCTTCGCCAATGTCTGGCGGCTGGAGTACCAGCCAGAGGAGGTATACCGGGTCCTCGAGGACATCGGCGGGTACCCCCGGTGGTGGCCAGAGGTGCGACAGGTCGATCGGATCGACGACAGCACAGTGTGGATCGTGGCCCGGTCTGTGCTCCCTTACAGCCTCACGTTTCAGGCGACCGAATCCCGGCACGACGAAGAGGCGGGAGTCCTCGAGATCGCGATGCGTGGTGACCTGGAAGGGTTCTCGCGCTGGACCGTCGAGCACGATCGCGCCGGGACTGTTGCGACCTTCGAAGAGGAAGTCATCACCCGGAAGAAATCACTGCGACGGCTGGCGGCGGTGGCTCGACCGTTCTTCCGGTGGAATCACGCCGTGATGATGCGTCACGGACGACGAGGGCTTGGTGTCTACCTGGCTGGATATCGAGCCGGTGCCTTGCAAGCCGACGAGCTCAGGGCCGGAGAGTCGTAGTCACTCCGCGCCGATATTCCTCGAGCCGGTCGGCGACATGGCGTGGGCGGCTCAGCGCGACCATGTGGCCGCCTTCGATCACATCACCATCGAGTCCGAGGCGCTCCTTGGCGATCCGCAACTGGAACTCCGCCGGGAAGAGCCGGTCGTCTCGCCCGATGAGTACGCGGGTCGGGACGTCCGGCCAGGAGTCGAGCGGCCACGGCTGCTCCATCGGCGTCATCGACTGCTCCGGGATGTGGTTGGCGGCCTCTTCAACGACCTCCGGCGTCACATCGTGGAAGTACACGGCGAGCTCGTCGTCGGCGGTTTCGGGAGGTAAGCCCACACTCGCGTAGTAGACCTGCTCCGCCTCCTTTCGGCGGGTGTTCCCCACCAGGCGTTCCCGGTCTCGCCGGGGAGCGGGATCATCGCGTTGAGGAGCACGACTAGATCGACCGGCACTCGCTTGGCGACGAGCGGCGCGGTGAATCCGGCCAACGACTGGGCGACGAGCACGATTTCCCGCCTTTCTCCGATCGCCTCGACGACGGCATCGGCGTACTCGCTCCAGCCGGCGCTCTCGTCACCCGCTGGCAGTCGGATGGGCGGCACGTCGTGGCCGCGCCCCTCCAGCTCAAGAGCAAGCAGATGCCACTCCCACGGGTCACCGCCGGCGCCCGGGATCAATACATAGGTGGCCATGCATCACCTCCTCAGGAGATGACCTCCTTGGCGCCCCATTCTCATCGGCGCGGGCGCCTCGGTTTCGAGTAATAGGGGAGATACGGAAAGCTGGGCATATGACAGCTCAGTACGTCCGGGATGCGGCGATGACAGGCGCCATCTTCGGCTTCTTCGCCGCGGGTTGGTACGGGTGGGCACAGGACGACCCGCCGCCGACCTGGCGCAAGCCTCTGATCGTTGGCTCCATCCTGGGAATGGTTGTGGCGGTGGCCGGTGGGATCCTCGCCTGGCGGAACTGGTCGACCGGCTCGGTCTTCGATGCCGACACGTCCCCGATCTTCGGCCTCATCGTTGGTGTCGAACTGCTGTTGGCCGTGGGAGGGTCGTTCCTCCTCTCCCGACGGGGACGGCGCGAGCTCGTGGCGCCTTGGGTTGCGTTGGTGGTCGGGCTGCACTTCTTCCCGATGGCCCCGCTACTCGGCTACCCGTTGTTCTACGTGGTAGGCGCCCTCGTCACCATCGCTGCCTTGGTATCCGTTCCGGTGGCCCGGTCCCGCGACATCACGGTGAGCGCGGTGACCGGCGCGATGTGCGGCACGATCCTCCTGGCGGCTGCGGTGTTCTGCTCTTGGCCTGAGCGGCCGGCTCAGCCCTTCTTCTTTTTCTTCTTCTTGCTCTTCTTCTTGTCTTTCTTCTTGTTCTTGGGAGACTGCTTCTTCTCCTGCTTCTTGTCCTGTTTCTTCTTGCCCTTCTTTGGGGCCGGAGTCGGGTCGGTCACATCGGGTGACGCAGCCGGAGCCGACGGGCGGTCGCGGCTTCGGCACTGATGAACCGCCCTGTCGCAGGGTCACGAAGTCTCGTCGAGGCCACCGATTCATCCACTTCCTGGTTCAGCACAAGCTACCCGTCACACTCTTGTCGGCGTCTTCGAGACTTCAAGCCGACGATCTCGCGGGCCCGGTCGCCACGGGTGCCGAACACGGCCTGGAGGTCCTCCCAGCTCGCCTTGTGGCGGGGACGATCGTGAGTGCGGGCATGGCCAAATCTGCCATGCGCGCACCTTAAATTGCGCGCGAGCTGACCGTCAGCTGCATCGGCATCAGGGACAGACGCTCTCGGGAGAGGGACTGACCGCCCCACGCAGCACACCAATTGCCTCGTCGAGGGTCACCACGGGATACATCGTCATGGCACCGTCGGGAGACTCTCCCCGATGGCCTCGCCCTGGCACCGCTGTGATGCCGGAAAGAAGAACACATCGACTCCGGCACGATTCGCAGCTCGCGCCTTGGCGGCCAGGCCTCCAATGGCGGAGACATTGCCGTCGATTCGGATTGCCCCGTGCCGGCGATCACCCGGCCTCCGGCCAGGTCCTCCCTGATGCGTGCGCGTATGCGGCCAGGGCGAGGATCAGCCCGTGCGATCTGCCCAGGGTGAGGTTTCGGTACCAGTCCTCCGGGATGTATCCAAGCCATCCGGTCGGCGAGACGGACGCATCGATCGGGAATCCCATCGTCACCACCTCCCGGTACGGCAGCTCGGCCCCGGCGAACGTATGAACGGCACCGCTGCTGGTGATGAGCTCGTTCACCCGTCCCAGATGGGAGAGAGCATCTGACCATTCCTCCTGGCTGCTGATCGTCTGCCCGTTGAGACGTGCGACCTGCGCCGTGTCGGGCAGCCCGGGGATTGTGGGCTCACTGACCTCGACGACAGTGGTCAGCTCGATCTCCCTCCCCGCACGGACCAGTCCGATGGCGATCGCCGCGGGCTCCGCCATCGACGGCGAACTGAACCCAGACCCGCGGGTCAGGTCTCTAGGGGACGGAAGATCGGGGTCGAGCCAGCTGACAACGACCTCGGCCACCATTGGCGGCCGACCTGCGGACAGCGCGTACCAAGTGCCTGGGGGGTCGATCGCCTCCCCGTCGAACAGGAACCGGCCGTCGAGCCTCCAAGCAATCCCCGGCGGGTTGGATGTGTTCGCCATCAGCCATGGCACCGGCAGGATTGCAATGACTATCACCCCCACGATCGGGATCGCCCACCGGGCCTTCGGATGACGGCGAAGGAAGCCGGCAAACGTGCGAGTGGTACGAGACTCCCTCATTACCCCCTGTCGGCGCCCGCTGCGTGGGTCTTTAGTGGGCGGGTCGACAAGGGGTCGAATGACCCAAGACGAGGAGCCCTTTCAATTCAGGGAGCCCCTCCGCTTGGATCCAAACAACGTGTCATTTGTGGGATGAGGGTGGCTTAGGTGCCACCCTCATCGCTGTCAGTCAGACTGTCGAGAGCTACGACGCACCGTCAGCTACATCCCGTGGTGTCCCCGCAGGTGAGGCATACGTAGCAACTCCCGTTGCGGATGGTCATGTGGCCGCAGTTGGAGCAGACCGGGGCGTCGCCCATGTTCTCCTTGAGGGCCGAGTCGACCATCGCCGCCGAGCCGGCGAGGACGGTCTCGGTCGCCTTGACCGCGGTTGTCCCCCTCCCCGCTTCCTCGCTCCTCGGGGGAGGAAACGGCCGGCCCGTCGAGGAAGGCAACGGCGGCCTTCACGGCCTCGACATCGTCTTCGGCTACCGCATCGGTCAGGTCGAGTTGGATCCCGGCCTCGACTGCCATCCCAGCCGGTGGCTCGGGAAGCTGCATGTCACGATCGGGCGGCACCTGGGCCAGTTCGTCCCGCTCCAGGTACTCGACACCGAGGGCCCGGAACACGTAGTCCACGATCGAGTTGGCCATCTTGATGTTGGGATGACCCTCGACCATGCCCCTCGGCTCGAATGTCTGGAAGGTGAAGGTGTCGACGAACTCCTCGAGCGGAACCCCGTACTGGAGGCCCTTGGAGACGGCGATGGCGAAGCAGGACAGGATCCCTTTCAGGGTCGCCCCCTCCTTGGCCAGGTCGATGAAGATCTCGCCCAGCGTCCCGTCCTCGTACTCGCCGGTGCGGAGGAAGACCTTGTGCCCGCCGATCCTCGCCTCCTGGTTGTACCCGTTGCGACGGGCCGGGAGCAGGAATCGGGGAGGCTTCATCCCCTGGTGGTAGGCCTGAGTCGGTGAGATCCCGGAGGGGAGGTTGCCCCAGTGGATCGCCTTCTCGGTTTCGACGGCAGCCGAGAGCGCCGGTGCCTCGTCCTCGTTGTCCTCGCCCTCGTCGGAGGTCGAGTTGAGCGGCTGAGCCGCCTTGGACCCGTCCCGGTAGAGGGCCATGGCCTTGAGACCCCACTCCCAGGACATGCGGTACGACTCCTCGATGTCCTCCACCGTGATCTCATGGGGCATGTTGATCGTCTTGCTGATCGCGCCCGAGATGAACGGCTGGGCGGCCGCCATCATCTTGATGTGCCCGTAGTGGTGGATGAACCGGGTGCCGTACTTCCCGTTCTTGTTGGCGGTGTCGAAGACGGCGAGATGCTCGTCGGCGATGTGTGGAGCGCCTTCGATGGTCTGCCGGCCGCAGATGTGGTCGTTCGCCTCGGTGATCTCCGCGGTGGTGAACCCCAGCGCCTTGAGCAGGTTGAACTCCCATCCGGTGTACTCGTCGACCCCAAAGCCGAGACGCTGCAAGGTGTTCTCACCGAAGGTGAACACGTTGAATGCGTGCTTGAGCTCGAAGACCGCAGGCAATGCCTTCTCCAACTTGGCCAGGTCCTCGTCGTCGAAGCCCTTGTCCATGAGCGTCTCACGGTTGATGTGGGGCGCTCCGTCGATCGAGCTGGTGCCGACGATGTACTCGACGACATCCTTGATCTGGTCTTCTTCGTAGCCCAGGTGTCGAAGCGACGGCGCCACCGACTGATTGGCGATCTTGAAGTACCCGCCACCCGCCAGCTTCTTGAACTTCACCAAGGCGAAGTCGGGCTCGACCCCGGTGGTGTCACAGTCCATCAAGAGCCCGATAGTCCCCGTAGGAGCGATGACGCTGGACTGCGCGTTCCGGTAGCCGTGCTGCTCTCCTTGTTCCAGGGCTACGTCCCACGACGTTCGGGCCGCGGCGAGGAAGTCGGGCGGGCACAGGTCGGGATCGATCGCCATCACCTTGTGACTGACGCCCTCGTAGTCGCTGTCGCCATAGGCGGCGCGGCGGTGATTCCTGATCACCCGGAGCATTGCTTCCCGGTTCTCGGCGAAGCGGGGGAAGGGCCCGACCACACCAGCCATCTCGGCCGACGTGGCGTAGGAGTACCCGGTGAGGATTGCGGTCAACGCCCCGGTGATGGCGCGGCCCTCGTCGGAGTCGTAGGCGATGCCCTGACGCATCAGCAGCGATCCGAGGTTGGCGTACCCGAGTCCGAGCGTGCGGTAGTCGTAGGAGCCCCGAGCGATCTCAGGTGATGGGAAATGGGCCATCGCCACTGAGACCTCGAGGACGATCGTCCACAGTCGTACGGCGTGTTGGTAGGCCTCGATGTCGAAGACGCCGGTCTCGTCGTCGTGGAACCTGACCAGGTTGATCGAGGCGAGGTTGCATGCGGTGTCGTCGAGGAACATGTACTCGGAGCAGGGATTGGATCCGTTGATCCGGCCGCCGGCAGGGGAGGTGTGCCACTCATTGACAGTGGTGTCGAACTGAAGCCCGGGGTCGGCGCAGGCCCAGGCGGCCTCGGCGATCTGGTCCCATAGGTCGCGGGCCTTGACCGTCTTGCGGACCGACCCGTCGGTCCGGTTGATCAAATCCCAGTCACCGTCGTCGATCACGGTCTGGATGAAATCGTTGCTGACCCGAACCGAGTTGTTCGAGTTCTGACCTGACACCGTGGCGTAGGCGTCGCCGTTGAAGTCGGCGGGGAGCCCACCGTGGTTGATCAGCACCCGGGCCTTGTCCTCCTCGACCTTCTTCCAGTCGATGAACCTCTCGATGTCGGGATGATCGACGTCGAGGATCACCATCTTGGCTGCGCGTCTCGTGGTCCCACCCGACTTGATCGCGCCGGCGGCACGGTCGCCGATCTTGAGGAACGACATCACACCCGAGGACTTGCCGCCACCGGAGAGCCGCTCGTTCTCGCCGCGGATATGGCGAGAAGTTGGACCCGGCGCCGGAGCCGAACTTGAAGATGCGAGCCTCGCGGACCCAGAGGTCCATGATCCCGCCCGGGTTCACCAGGTCGTCCCTCACGCTGAGGATGAAACAAGCGTGGGGGGCGGGCCGGCTGTAGGAGTCGGGAGAGGCCTTGAGCTCGCCATCGGCTCCGTCCACGTACCAGAAGCCCTGGGCGGGACCGGTCAGACCGTAGGCCCAATTGAGACCGGTGTTGAACCACTGCGGGGAGTTGGGCGCCGCCATCTGGTTGGCCAGCATGTACTTGAGCTCGTCCTCGAAGGCGACGGCGTCATCGGTCGAGGCGAAGTAGCCCTCCTTCTCACCCCAATGTCGCCAGGTGCCGGCGAGACGGCTGAATACCTGCTTGGCCGACCGCTCCGGGCCGAGAACGGGCTGGCCGCTCTCGTCGAAGACCTGGTTGCCATCTTCGTCGAACTGGGGGACACCGGCCTTGCGGAAGTACTTGGACACCATGATGTCCGAGGCCACCTGGCTCCAACCGGCGGGGATCTCCGCGTCCGTCATCTCGAACACAGTCGAGCCATCGGGATTGGTGATCCGCGAGTCGCGGCGGGACCATTCGAGCTTGTCGTATGGGTCCTTGCCGGCCTCGGTGAAGCGACGGGTGATCCGCAGGCCTTTGCTCATGAAACGTGCCTCCTCGCACTGGGTGCGCCCCCTCCAGGATAAGGGGCGGGGTCCATTTACCAACTCACGTTCTCAACTCAAACCACAAGATGTTGTGGTCGAAGGGGAAGTAACCACGACATCTTGTATGGACACCACTACTGTAATTACAACAGTGTCATGGGTCAAGTGTTTCGTTATCCACAGGCCCGAAACGAGTCGAGAGCGCGAAAATCAACGCTCTGACGGGGAAGTGAGCACCTCAGAACCTGTGCCCGGGGAAGCCACCGGCACCCTAGATCGGTGGCCGCAGGCCGGCCAGCTTGCGTCGCTTCAGAGATTTCGCGATCAGGTGGATTGTGCTCCGCGCAACCGCCGGTCCGGGTTTCGGTGGTGGCCCGGGAAGGGTAAATGTGGGTCGACCCATGGAATTTGCCTCTTTCAACCTGTCCGATCCCGACGTACTCCTGGCCACGGCGGTCCACGACGGGCACGAGCTCCGGCCTGATCTCGCCGTCATCACCTCCCTCGATGATGCAACCCGGCTCCGGGAGGAAGACCCCCACACCGGGAAGATCGCAGCCCGTTTCGCCAACAACGTGGTGGTCCATCGCTCTCGCTTCGAGGTTGACCTGAACCGCGAGCGGGACGAGGCGGTCTATGCGAGCCCCGAAGACGCGTGGGGCCTCGAGTTGTGGCGGCGGGATCTCAGTGACGAAGAGGTGTCCGCCTCACTGGCCCTCTACGACGGCTTCTACCTCGACCTGGCCGCCTCCCTCGACCGGCTGGTGGCAGACCACGGTGGGTTCGTCCTCTACGACATCCACTCGTACAACCATCGTCGACTCGGGCCCGAGGCTCCCCCCGACCCCGCAGAGGACAGCCCGATCGTGAATCTGGGGACTGGATCACTGCCCGAGAAGTGGAAGCCAGTCGCCGATGCCCTCATCGAGAGCCTCCGGTCCAACACCTTCGACGGCGCCCGTCTCGACGCTCGTGAGAACGTGCGATTCGAGGGTCGCCAGGTTGGCCCGTTGGGTCCACGAGAATTACGGCGACGTGGGATGCGCTCTGGCCATCGAGCTGAAGAAGGTGTTCATGGACGAATGGACCGGCGCCCTCGATCCGGGACGGTTGTCGCAGTCTCGGCGATGCCCTGATCGCCACCGGGCCCGACGTTCGGAGAGCCTGGGCATCTGGCATGAGCGTCGGGGAGACCGACCTTGCCATCGACCGCCGTCTGAGCGAGATCTGCGGACTGCTCCGCATGCTGCGACTGCTCACGCCGACGAACGTCCCCGAACAGCGGAGGGCGTTTCTGGAGGGAGACATCGAAGAACCGGAGTTCACCTATCTCGATCTGCCCGACCTGGATGGTCTCGCCGAGGAGCTGGCCGCCGATCAACCCGGAGGAAGCCACGGATCCGGTCCTGATTCACATGATCCGGGGCATGCACCGGGAGTTGGAGCGACGTCTCGAGCTGCTGGCGACAAGGAACACCGACCAGTTCCTCCTCGCAGCGGTCGAGCAATACGGGCATGTCGAGAAGTCTCTGTTGGAGCTGGCACATCGTGTGCTCGAAGCGATCCCGCCTGGCCCGCGCGCCGATAGTCTACGTCGATGCACATGAACTGGCGGGAAGGGCCAACGTCGAGCTCGATCACTATCGCCGGCAGTTCCCCGAGCTCTCGACCCTGGTCCATGTCAGCGAAGCGGTGGCAGGTGTGATGGTGGAGAACGGCGACCTGTTCATCGGCATCGACACATCGATCGCCGGAGACCGGGTGGAGCAACTCCTTCACCACGAGATCGGGGTGCACGTCGTCACCTACGTCAATGGGAGCGCACAGCCGATTCGGATGCTTTCGCTCGGCCTCTCCGGCTACGAGGAGACCCAGGAGGCCCTGGGTGTCCTCGCCGAGCACCTCGGTGGGGGCATTCGCCCCAAGCGGCTGCGTGCATTTGCCCTTCGGGTGGTCGCCGCAGACTCGGTCAGCGGGCGGGCCACCTTCAGGGAGACATACGAAGCTTGATCGATCTCGGCTCCGGGCGGAACCGGGCCTTCACCACAGCGATGCGCGCCCATCGGTCCGGCGGGATGACGAAGGACGCCCTCTATCTCGGCGGGCTGACCAGGCTCCTCACCTATCTCCAGGAGGGTGGCCGGCTCGATCCGCTGCTGGTCGGGAAGATATCCTTGGCCGACGAGCCGCTGGTTGCCGATCTCCTGGAAAGGGGTGTCTTGGTCGACCCGCCGCTCAGGCCCCGATTCCTGGAGTCGAGAGACGCTCTCGATCGACTGGCCAGGATCCAGGAGGGCGCCGGGATCATGGAGCTGGGAGGTATCGCCGCGTGAAGATCGGGCTGGTCGTCAACGACGTCATCACTGAGAAACCGGAGTACAGCACCACCCGGCTCGCATTGGCTGCCCAGAAGCGCGGCCACGAGGTCTGGCTGATGGGGGTAGGCGACCTGGCGCACACTTCATCGGGGGAAGTGACGGCACGGGCGCGGAGCCCCCTGGACAAGACGTATCGCTCGCTGAAGAGCTTTCTCGAGGACGTTCAGAACGAAGACGTGGAGCCCGAGCTGATCACAGTCGACGATCTCGACGTCCTGATGCTGCGCAATGACCCGGCCGAAGATGCCACCGATCGACCGTGGGCACAGGCCTCGGGTGTGCTCTTTGGTCAGCTTGCCGCCGCGGCAGGGGTGGTCGTGGTCAACGACCCCGTTCATCTCGCCGACGCGATCAACAAGACCTACTTCCAGCATTTCCCTGAGGAGATCCGACCCCGGACCCTCATCTCCCGGACGGTCGGGGACATCAAGGACTTCGTCGACGATCTCGGTGGACGGGCGGTGCTCAAGCCGCTCCAGGGCTCGGGTGGCCAGAGCGTCTTCGTCATCGCCGGCAAGAAGGGCCAGAACGTGAATCAGATCATCGAGACCATCACCCGGGACGGCTATGTGGTGGTCCAGGAATTCCTCGCTGATGCGGAGAGAGGAGATGTCCGTCTCTTCGTCATGAATGGGAACCCGCTCGAGGTGGACGGAAAGGTGGCCGCCTTCCGCCGGGTCAACGAGGGCGACGACGTCCGCTCCAACATGCATGTCGGGGGGAAGGCACAAAAGGTGAAGATCACAGAGGAGATGCTCCATGTGGTCGACTTGGCCCGGCCGAAGCTCATCGAAGACGGCATGTTTCTCGTTGGGCTCGACATCGTCGGGCCCAAGATGATGGAGGCCAACGTCTTCAGCCCCGGGGGACTGGGAAGCGCCAGCGGATTGCACGAGGTCGACTTCGCCGGCGCCGTTGTCGATGCCCTGGAGAGGAAGGTCCAGATCCGGGCCACCTATGGGCGGTCGCTACCCAACGCCTCCCTCGCCACCATGTAGACGGGTTTCAGACCGCGACTGGCGCGGCGTCGAGCACCAGATGCGGCGGCGTCGAAGGGATTCAGTTGGCGTCCGTTGTGACGGGCGGCCTGGAGCGTTGGGTCGTCGAGCGAGTCGGCCATGGCGGAGAGTGCATCGAAAAGCCACATGATCAAGGGCCATGGATGCAGCCCGATCCTCTCCCTCACCTCTTCTGCCGCGCCGAGGGCGATCATGCCGAGCTCGGTCTGCCCCTCGGTGAATGAGAGTGACGCCGCCGCCTCGAGGGCGTAACAGAGGCCCTCCCGATAGTTCATGTCCCGGAACACGTCGAAGGAACGGCTGAGGGCCTCTCTCGCCTCGGTGAGGCGGCCCGAGGAGATGTAGGTGAAACCGATCTGCGCCTCTGCGAGGCCGATCAAGGCGCCATTGCCGAGCTCGAAACCCAGTTCTCGAGTCGCGAGCTGATACTTCTCGGCCGCCTCCACGTCGCCGTTGGACGCGGCGATGATGCCGAGGGCGATCAAGGCATAGCCCTCACCCCATCGATCGCCGAACCCGCGGAATCGGGCCAGCGACAGCTCCAACCTCTCTGCCACCCGGGCCGGGTCCTCGCCTTCCACCGGCAGCAGGAGAGCTGATACGAAATCGGTCCAGTTGTGACAGTCGATGTCGCCGTTGCTCTCGACGATGCTCATCGCTCGATCGATCGCCACCTTCGACTCCTCGTACTGGCCCATCTCGTACTGGATACCGCCTCGGAGGTACCAGTAACGGCCGGCGAGGGTCTCGTCGAGGTCCTCCGGTGAGCCAACCGCATCCAGGTAGCGGGAACCGTCCCTCAAATGATTCCCTATCCACAGGTAGACCCACATGCCGAAGGACATCTTCACCAGGGCGTCGTCCGCACCCTTCTTCATGAGCCATTCGGCAGCCACGTCGATGTTGTTCCAATCGGCAGTGAATCGCTCCACTACCGCCCCCTGCTTGGTGCCGCGAAGGTCCTCCACGGATTCCTCGGTGACCCGTACGTAGTAGTCGGCATGCCGATCCTTCATCCATTCGTACTCGCCCATCTCGTGGAGATGACGGAGGCCGAACTCCCTGATCGGAGCCAGCATTCGTAGACGGCCCTCACCACCCTGGGCGGGGAGGACGAGGCTGTTCTCGACGAGCACCATGAGCTGGTCGACGGCGTCTCCCTCCTCGACCGCCACTTCCTGGGCCGATTCGACTGTGAAGCCCCCCTGGAACACGCACAACCTGCAGAAGAGAGTCTGATCCTCCTGATTGAGCAGCTGATAGCTCCAATCGATGGCCGCGTCGAGAGTCCGTTGCCGGCTAGGGACGTCGGCCGCTCCGGAGCCGAGTGCGTCCAGCGATCTGGTGAGCCGTTCGGACAGCGCCCCCGGGCTGAGCATTCGGAGACGAGCCGCGGCCAGTTCGATGGCCAAAGGCAGCCCGTCGACTATTCGAACGATCGAGGCAACGGGCGAAGCGTTCTCCTCGTTGATCGAGAATCCCGGGATCACGGCGAGGGCGCGGTCGATGAAGAGACGCACTGCATCGGAGGCCGAGATGGAGTCGGGCTGGTCCGAGCCGGTGGGGGGAAGGCCGAGCGGCTCCAGTGTGTATTCGTACTCGCTCATGATCCGGAGCGGGACACGGCTGGTGGCGAGGACCTTGAGCCCCGGGCTCCGCCCCAGCAGGTCGGCGACCGCGGAGCCGCCTTGTGCCACATGCTCGAAGTTGTCGATGACGAGTAGCACCTGTTGGTCCTGGAACTCGCTCGACAGGGCATCGATCGCATCACCCTCGATCGGGATGCCGGCCGCGTCCCCGATGGCGAGCAACACCTGTCCGGGATCGGTGATCGGGGCCAGATTGACGAAAAAGACCCCGTCGGGGAACTCAGGTGACACTTCCTCGGCCACCGAGAGGGCGAGACGGGTCTTTCCGATCCCACCCGGGCCGACGATGGTGGAGAGACGAACGTTGGGGCGACCGAGCATCTCAACGAGCTCGCCGAGCTCTCTGTCCCTGCCGACCAGGGTGTTCTGCGACACGGGAAGCCGGACCCTTGTGATGGATCGGGCACGGGGCGCCGGGAAATCGGCTCGAAGCCCGGGGGCGCGCACCTGGAACAGCTTCTCGGCGCGGGACAGTCCCTTGAGGGCGAAGGACCCGAGGTCCTTGATCTCCCATCCCGCGCTCTGGGCCTGCCCCTCGACCAGCTCGCGGACCGGGGCGGATACGACGATTTGCCCACCATGGGCCGAGGAGGCCACCCGCGAGGCTCGGTGCACGTCGAGCCCGACGTATCCCCCGGACCCAATGCGGGCAGTGCCGGTGTGCAGACCAAGCCGGGCGTCTACCGACGCCGACTCGGGCCACACGCGATCGCCAAGCAACTTCTGGATCTCTACGGTGGCGCTCACCGCTTGGAAGGCGTCCTGGAAGACGCTGAACAGACGCTCCCCCTCGAGATCGACCACCGTCCCCTCATGGCGGAGCGTGGCGTCGGACACGACCTGGTGGTATCCGGCCAGCACCTCGCCGTACTGGTCTCCGAGTTGCTCCACGAGGGTGGTGGACGCAGCCAGGTCGCCGAACATGAAAGTCAGGGTGCCCCCCGGCAACGACTCGGGGTGTGGCTCGGTCCTGGCGAACCTCTCGGACATCACACTCGCCAGGTCCTCGACCAGCATCTCGGCGAGTTCGCCGGGTGACTCGAAGGACCGGATCGTCGACCGGCCGTCGGAGCGAGCGCGCTCGAGGAGATCGGTCACACCGTCCTCACGATCGGGGGCGGGCTCCTTCACATAGATGAGGGCCGGCAGACCTGAGCTCGCGTCGTAGTCCCGCTCCAGATCCGACTCCCAGCCAAACGACTGCCAATAGATGCCGACGAAAATGTCGGCGTCAGCGATCGTGAGCCCGTCTTGCCCGTTGCGGTCGCCGAGATCGAGGCCGACAGGATCGAGCCGCAGGGTCTTGATGGCTGACTTGGCGGCCTCCCGCTCTGATTTGAGCTCGCCGAGGGTGGACGAGACAAAGACCCTCAACCTTGGGTCGTGATTGGTCGGCTCGAAGCCGTTCCCCTCCCTGGACGTCTCCACGAGGACAACGGTAGTGAGTTGGCCGGCGCTACCAGCCTGGATTCAACGGTCCAGGTGCTCCCAGGCGTCTGGGGTCGGGTGAGGGGAGATGTCCCAGCGAGGCAGGAAATACTGGACCAGCGGGCCGATGGCGAGGGCGAAGACAATGGTGCCGATACCGAAGGTGCCACCGAGGATCCAGCCCAGGGTGAGGACCGTTATCTCGATCACTGCGCGGGTGAGCCTTATCGAAGGGCCCCTTCGTGCGATTCCAGTCATCAGCCCATCACGGGGGCCCGGCCCCAGATTGGCTCCGATATAGAGGCCGGAGGCGATCCCGATCATGACCACCCCGGCGAGCATCATCACCCAGGCGACGCCCGTCACCTCGGCCACCGGGATGATCGCGCCGGTCAGGTCGATGACGACGCCGATGATGATCGCGTTGAGCAGTGTGCCCAGCCCGTAGGGCTGGCGCAGCGGCAGCCAGAGAACCAGGACGGCGACTGAGACGATGATCGACCAGGCGCCAACGGTGAGCCCGAAGCGCCGGGCCAGGCCCTGGTGGAGGACGTCCCAGGGTGGGACGCCGAGGCCGGATTGCAGCATCAGCCCGATGCCGATACCGAACAGGACCAGACCGATGATCAGTTGCGTGAGACGCCGGGGGAGGCGCTCTCCGGCAACGGGGATCAGGTATTTCATTACATCAACCCCGCAGCGCCTCGGCGATCCGGGGCGGGAGGTCGGTGCTCGTCGGCGGCATGAAGCTGACCAACACGTGATCCGCCCCCAGGCCTCGATAGGTCGCGACGAGGTCCGCCGTCTCGGCAGCGTCCCCGGGATAGCGGAACTGGACCGATACCTCGATCTCGCCCCGGTCTCGCCCGATCTCCTCACACGCCTCGTCGAGACGTCTCAGCGAAGAGACGAAGAGGTCCGGCTCCGAGGTGAAGTCCGGGTAGTTCCACTGGTCTGCCCAACGTGCGGCCAACGGGATGGTGCGGCGTGGGCCCGAGCCACCGATGACGAACGGCGGCCGGGGTTTCTGCAACGGCTTCGGCTCGAAGCGCGCCGAGGTGATCGTCCGATGCTTTCCCGAGAAGTCGAACACCTCCTGCGTCATGAGGCCGTGGAGGATCTGGAAGGTCTCGTCGAGGTTGTCGAAACGCTCCCGGATCGGTGGGAGATCGATACCGAACGCCTTGTGCTCCCGCTCGTGCCAACCTGCGCCGACTCCCAACTCGAGTCTGCCTTGCGACATGTGATCCAGGGTCACCGCCTGCTTGGCCAACAGGGCCGGGTGGCGAAATGTGTTGGCCGTCAACATCGTCCCAAACCGGATTCGGCTGGTGATCGCGGCCAACCCACCAAAGAGCGTCCAACCGTCCATGATCGGCCGGGTCTCCTCGCCTCGAGGCGGGTAGAGATGGTCGTTGAGCCAGACCGCATCCCAGAAGCCGCCGCGGTCCGCCTCGATCCACACCTCACGAAGCTGGGGCCAGCCCTGGTCTTGTGCCCACACCTTGAAGGAATGCCGGAAGGTCCGCTCGGTCATCCGCCCTCCGGCTCGACGACCATTGGCACCTCGGGCAGATCATCGGCCGGGGTGAATCCCAACACCTTCCCGTAGAAGGCGAGCTCGGACTCCAGGCTGTGGATGATGTTCTCCGCCTTGCGGAATCCGTGATCCTCCCCCTCGTATGTGATGTGGGCGTGCGGGATCCCGTTCTCGGTCAGCGCTGCGGAGATGAGCTCGGCCTGCTCCGGGGGGACCACCTTGTCCTCGAGACCCTGGAACAAGATGACCGGGACCGTGATCTTGTCAGCCGAGTACAGCGGCGATCTGCGTCGCATCTCGTCACGGTCGGTGCCGACCAGACCGTCGAGATAGCGCGACTCGAATTTGTGCGTGTCGTCGACGAGGAGCCCGAGGTCCGCCACCCCGAAGTAGGAGCCTCCAGCGCTGAAGGCGTCCCCGAAAGCAAGGGCCGCCAGAGTGGTGTAGCCGCCGGCGCTGCCCCCGGTGATGACCAGACGTTCGCCGTCGACCTCACCCTCGGCGGCCAGGTAGCGGGCGGCAGCGAGACAGTCCTCGACGTCGGCGATGCCCCAACTGTCACGTAGTAGGTTCCGGAACCTGCGCCCGTAACCGGTCGAGCCGCGGTAATTGACGTCGACCAGGCCGAAGCCCCTGGTGGTCCAGTAGAGGAACTCCGGTCGCAGCCAGGGGAAGACATGCGAGGTTGGTCCCCCATGCACTTTCACGATGAGTGGCGGTCTCTCTCCGTCTGGCCCTTCGAAGTCGGGATTGGTCGGGGGGTAGTAAACGCCGTGAGCCACCTCCCCGTCGTCGGTGGGGAATGTGATGATGTGAGGGGACGGGAGGTAACCGGACTCGGCCGGCATGGGGTTCCCACGGACCACGCTCAGGTCGCCTGTGTCAATGTCGAGCTCGTACACGGAACTGGGTGTCGTCGGCCCGTGACCGATAAACCAGGCGCGTGACTCGCCGTCGGTGACCAAGAAGCCGAGACCGGTGAGGTCATTGGGGAGCCGATTCAGTCGACCATTGGATTCGATGACTCCGAGATGGTTGACCCCGTCCTCCCAGAAGGAGGCCAGGATCCTTCCCCCGGAGAGGAAGCCGAAGGTAGCGGGGCCGAAAATCCACGCCGGCACTCCGAAGTCGGCGTCCATGGCGATGATCGGGCTCGTCATCCCATCGTCGAAACGATGCAGGTTCCACCACCCGCCCCGATCAGTGGCGAACACGATGCTCCCGTCCGGTGCCCACTCCGGTTGAAATATGGATTCCTCGGGACCGCCGGCGATCTCCTCGACATCGATGAGTCCCTGGTCGGTGATGGTGGCTGTCTTGAGAAGAGTCCCGTCCCAGGGCATGTTGGGGTGGTCCCATTCCAGCCAGAGGAGACGATGGCCCTCGGGTGAGGGCCGGGTAAACGCATAGAAGTCCCGGCCCGTGGCAAGGACCGTCACCACCTGCGTGTCGGGCGTGATCATGACGATCTCGTTGACGGCCTCGCCATCACCGTGGCTCTCCCGGACACAGACAATGCGCCCATCGGGGAGGAACCGGCCATCGGCGTAGCGCAATGCACCCGGCGCAGGTGGCTCAGGTGCGATCGGCCCTTTGCCCAGGAGATACATGCGCTGGTCGGCGAATTCGGAGTAAGCCACCTTCCCGTCGGCGACCGTGTACGCACCGCCGCCGTATTCATGGACCTTGGTACGCACGTAGATCGGTGGCGGAGTCGCGTCGGCTATCCGCCCGTCGCCGTCACGACGGACCAGGACCTGACGGCCTGCCTCCGCGGGGCGCCCTTCCAGCCAGTACAGATCGTCGCCGTCGACAGCGATTTGCCCGAATTGGACGACACCACCCACGGTGTCGGCAGCAGAGATGGGGGACTCCCAGGCGCCATATGCTCGGGTTTGAACCATCGACGCAGGCTATCGGTGTGCCGGGTGCTCTCACCAATCATTACCTTGTGGCCGATGCGAGCAAACGATTGGCGCCCATGAGCACACGAACCAGGGATGAAGGGCTCTACGACTACGCGCTGAGAGAGCCCAGGCTCCCGGCACCAGAGAACCGCGAGAACGACAAGATCGGCATCCCGACCCAGGCGCGGCTCGAGATGTACGAGATGCAGCAGTTGTTACGGCAGTTCGAGAAGCGTGCGTATGACCTGTTTCTCCAGAACCTCGTCAAGGGGACATCCCACCTCTCCCTTGGGCAGGAGGCGGTCGCCACCGGGTTCGGACGCGCGATGAAGCCCGACGATTTCACTTTTGCCACCTATCGCGGTCACGCCCACACGTTGGCCCGGGGCGCCGACCCGGGTCCCGTGCTCGCCGAGCTGCTCGGCCGAGAGAACGGGATCCTCAAGGGCAAAGGGGGCTCGATGCACCTGACCTCCGTCGAGCACGGGATGATGGGCTCTTACGCCATCATCGGCGCCCATCTCACTATCGCCAACGGGGCAGCATGGTCGGCCCGAATGCGGGGCACCGATCAGGTCGCGGTGTGCTTCTTCGGGGATGGAACCACCAACATCGGTGCCTTCCATGAGGCATTGAATCTGGCTGCCATTTGGGAGCTCCCGGTCGTGTTCGTCTGTGAGAACAACCTCTGGATGGAATACACGCCGATCGACCTGATCACCGCGGTGGCCAACCCGGCGGCCGACCGGGCCGGTTCGTACGGTCTCGAGAGCATCGTGGTCGACGGGAACGACGCGGACGCCGTCTACCAGATCGCCGGCCAGGTGATCCAGAAGGCCCGACGGGGGGACGGGCCGTCGCTGGTCGAGGCCCAGACCTATCGGGAGCAGGGGCACAGCCGGGCGGACCCGGCCAAATACCGCCCCCCCGCAGAGGTGCAGGCATGGAAGGAGCGGGACCCGATTCCGATGTACCACGAGCGGTTGCTTCGCCTCGGTGTCCCCGAAGGGGACCTGAGCACGATCCAGCAGAACGTCGCGAAACGCGTCGACGAGGCGACCGAGTTCGCCAAGAGCGGCGCCGAGCCCGGCGAGGAGCACCTGCTGACCGATGTTTGGGCTGACGGAGGCTCGGCGTGGCGGAACTGACCTATCGCAACGCCGTTGCCTACGGCATCGCCCAGGAGATGAGACGCGACCCGAGTCTCGTCATGCTCGGTGAGGACATCGCCGGTGCGGGGGGCGTGTTCAAGACGACTGTTGGACTTGTCGAGGAGTTCGGGCCGGACCGCATCCGCGACACCCCGATCTCGGAGCAGGCGATCCTCGGCGCGGCGATGGGCGCTGCCATGACCGGCGTGCCGGTGATCGCAGAGATCATGTTCTCCGATTTCATCGCGGTGTGCTTCGACCTGCTGGCCAACGAGATCGCAAAATCGCGTTACATGACCGGGGGGCAGGTGACCGTCCCGATCGTCGTTCGAACTGCCAACGGTGGCGGATCGCGGTTCGGCGCCCAGCACTCTCAGAGCGTGGAGAACTGGGTGATGATGATTCCCGGGCTGAAGGTGGTGGCCCCCTCGACACCACTCGATGTGGTCGGTCTGCTCGCGGCCTCTATTCGTGATCCCGATCCGGTGGTCTTCCTCGAGCACAAATCGCTGATGGCCGACAAGCAGGACATCCCGGAGGGCGAGATCCTCGACGAGCTGGGGGTGGCCAGGGTGGTTCGTGAGGGGACCGACTGCACGATCGCCGCACTTGCCTTGATGGTCCCCACGCGCCCTCGAAGCCGCAGGTCGGCTCGAGGACCAGGGGATATCTGCCGAGGTCATCGATGTGCGCACTCTGGTGCCGCTGGACACCCAGGCCATCCTCGGTTCGGTGAGCAAGACCAGCCGACTGTTCACCGTCGAGGAAAATCCCCGTCTCTGCGGTTGGGGGGCCGAGATCGCGTCGATAGTGGCCGACGAGGTGTTTTGGGACCTCGACGGGCCGGTGGTCCGAATCACGACGCCGCACATCCCACTGCCTGCGGCGGAAGCCTTGGAGGACATGGCGATTCCCTCCGTCGACCGGATTACGGAAACGATCACCAAACGCATGGGGTGAGATGCCGCTAAACCCTGGCGTTTGACGGCCGAGACACTCCTTGTATGACTGGCCTCCGTCCGCCGCCCAAGGCAGAAACCACGAGCCGGGTGTTCCTCCGGTTCGTCGTGCTCATCCTCCTCGTGATCGCAGCAGGGGTCGTGATCTGGACCACGGTCACCCTGGATCGCATCGAGCTCATCGAAGACGTGTCGCTGGAAGATCTGGAGAACGACACCGTCGAGACCGCCAACGGCACCGTCATCAATGTCGTGAGACATGGGGAGGGGACCGTCCCTCTCGTGTTGCTCCATGATGTCGATGTGGCCGGCGGGGTGACCTGGGATGGTGTGGTCGCCGAACTGGATCCCCGGTTTTCGGTCGTGCGAGTCGATCTCCCCGGTTTCGGGCTCAGCGAGCGGATCCCCGACGAGGGGAGCCGGCACACCGTGGCCTCGATGGCCGAAGAGGTCTCGGACGTCATCCAACAAAGCTTCAGTCAACCCGCTGTCGTCGCCGGAGTCGGGCTTGGGGGCGAGGTCGCCGCCGAGATCGCCGTGACCCAACCTGCTCTCGTCGCCGGCCTGGTCATGCTCGACGTCGACTTCTTCAAGCCCCGGGCCTGGGACGAATTCGTGGAACGTTTGCCCTGGATCGGCACTGCGGCTACTTATGCCCTGGAGACGAGTGGACCGCTCGCCGCGGACCGCTGGGCGCCGAACTGCGAGAGCGGCGGGTGGTGCCCGACACCGAGCCAGGTCGAGGCGCGGGATCTGGCCGAGACGATCGTGAACACTTCCGAGTCGATCCATTCCTTCCGCAGGACTCCCGCCGCCTCACAGGTACCGTCGAAGCTGGGCGAGATCACCACGCCCACGACATACCTGTGGAGCCAAGCGGGAGATGTTCCCCGAGAGTCGGTCGACCGGGTCCAGGAGGCCATGCCGACCGCGACCATCGAAGTCGTCGCCGAGGCGTGGAAGGCACATCTCGACACTCCGGGTGTGGTCGCGTCGAGCATCGCCGCCTTCTTGGAGTAGCGCTAGCGGGCCTCGAATTCCACGGCGTGAACGAGATTGTTTGCGTAGCCGTTCTCGTTCCAGGGTGGGCTGATCGGCTGGCTGTTCCCGGCCGCGTCCAATGCACGGGACATCACCGTGTGCCTGCCCGGGGCGACGACCACCTCGTGACGCCAGGAGACCGCTGCCAGTGGACCCGAGCCCTTCGACACGTCTGCGGATGTCCAGGTCTCGCCCCGGTCCATGGAGATAGCGACGCCCTCGACGGTCCCGATCCCGGACCAGGCCGAGCCAGTGATCTCGACCGCCCCGGCCGGTACCGACTCCCCGCCACCAGGCGAGGCGATCACCGATCTCACCTGGATCTCACCCACCGGTGATGCCTGCTCGAATCGCTCATCGCCCAGATATCGGTAGCGGTTGACGAAATGGCCCGAGAAGGGCTCGACCACTCCTTCGATCCCGGCCAGCCATTTGACCGACCGCATCGCGTAGTGCCCAGGCAATACGAACCGGATCGGCCCTCCATGATCGTTGCCCAGTGGCTCGTCGCCCCACCGGGTAGCGAGGAGGGCAGACCCGTCCTTGACGCGGTCGATGGGGACCGAGAACTGATAGTTGACCTCCCCTTCCGGCCGAACCGTGCCTCGATCGGCCCCGGTTAGAACGAGCTCGACGCACTCCTCGGGCACCTTTTCCAGGGCATCGATGAGTCTCACTCCGCCGATCCTTATCGGGGAGACGCCACCGAGACCCCACTCCAGCCCACTCACGGCGGGCCGTACCAGGGACCGTCCGTTGCCGGCGCATTCCAGGACCATCTCCATCTCGATCTGATCCAGGTCCGCCAGGGTCTCAGAGGTCAGGGTTCGTGGCGGGATGCCCGGAAGCTCGACTCTCACAACGTCTTCGACCTCGGTCGGAGTCGGGAAGCTGTTACGGAGATAGGCGCGGTCCTGGGGGATCGGGCTTCCATCGAGGGCGCTGAGCGGCACGCCGGCGTTCGGAGGCTCGTCGGTGAGGTACTCGAGATCTGACATCTCAACTGAAACTAGATCGCTTCTGTGTCGTCGTTGGGCCAGATATGGCCCTACGGACCTCAGGTAAGTGTTTGGCGCACCCATTCCGCCCAGCGGCGGGTCAAGTCGTCGACGGCGGCGCGGTCGGTGCCGGTGGAGCGGAAGGATGGGCCGACGATCACCTCGACCCGCCCTTTGCGGAACTTGTTGTCGATGCCGAGGACCTGGTCGGTCCCCTTTACCGCCACCGCTACCAGAGGCACGCCGGTCCGAACCGCCAACCAGGCCGCTCCGGGCTTGAACCCGGCATCACCGAATCTCTCCACCCGGATGCCCTCCGGGAAGAGACCGACCACGCCCCCGGACTCGAGGTGGGTCAGACACTGCCGCACCGTCCCCAACGGCACCGTGCCGCGGCGCACCGTGATGGTCTCCCACCTCTCGAGAGCCCAGTCGAGAGGCTTGTGGTTCCCGAAGAGATCGATGAGACCGATGAATCGGGCTCGTCTCCCGTAGACGGCGCCGACCAGCGGGGGATCGATAAAGGAATAGTGATTGGCGGCGAGCACGAAGGGAGGAGCGGGGAACCCCGGCCCCCGGTCGATCCGCAACCCCCAGAAGATCCTGGCGCCAAGTCTGATCATCGGTAGAGAGACGAGCCACCACAGTCGGCTGGTGAGCGTCGGTTTGTAGGGGTCGGGCCGGGTCAAGGGAGAAGCAGCACCTTGCCGGTGGTCTGCCTTCCCTCCAGCGCCCTATGGGCCTCGGCCGCCTCGGCGAGCGGATACTCGTGGCCAACGCGCACCACCAGCTCGCCAGATTGGATCCACGAGAAGAGGTCGTCGCAGCGCGACAGCAACTCATCCCTGGTCTGCAGATAGTGCGCCATGGTGGGTCGGGTCAGGAACAGAGACCCCTTTTGCGAGAGCAGAAGCGGCGCTATCTCGGGCGGCGGACCCGAAGCATTGCCAAATGTCACCATCATCCCGCGGGGGCGGAGCAGGTCGAGGCCCTTCATGAAGGTGTCGGCGCCGACGCCGTCGTAGACCACGTCGAGTGCCTTCGGGCCGGCAACTTCTTCGACCATTTCTCCGAAGTCCGTGTCTTCGTAGACGATGACATGGTCCGACCCCGCCAGACGGCTCAGCTCTGCCTTGTCGGCGCTGCCGACCGTGGTGAACACCTCGGCCCCGCGCCTCTTGGCCATCTGAGTGAGCAGAAGCCCGACACCCCCAGCCCCGGCATGGATCAGACATTTCTGACCAGCGCCAAGCGGAAACGTGTCGGTGGTCAGATAGTGAGCCGTGAGACCCTGTAAGAGGACGGCGGCCACGGTTTTCAGATCGAGGCCACCGGGGATCGGCACCGCCCGATCGGCCGGGATCACCTGCCGTTCCGCGTAGGAGCCGCGCACGTCGGTCCACCCGACCTTGTCTCCGATCCGAAAGCCCTCGACGCCCTCGCCGACCGCTGACACGGTGCCGGCGCCTTCCTGGCCCGGGATGAAGGGGAGGGACGCGTCGTAGAGACCGCGCCGGTGGTAGATGTCGACATAATTCACACCTGCCGCCTCCACATCGACCAGGAGCTTCCCGGGTTCCACTTCCGGGTCGGGCAGATCGTCGAGGACCAGATTCTCGGGGCCGCCGAGGGCGGGGACCACAATTGCCTTCACGGCTGCTCCACCTTCCACCCCCGACTCTGCAGTTCCAGTGCCAGCAACTCGTCGCTGATGAAGGAGAGGTCGGGTGTCCTGGAATCGGCGCCGAGGCAGCGCTCCACCGGGTCCCGGAGTGTCCTGGCCCAGGCCTTTCCTTTGGCCTCCGCTTCGAGACTCAGCGTTGAATCGGGATTGACCGTGTACACCCTCGCCGTGATCTGAGGGTTGGCCCGAGAACCGCGCTCGCCATAGACCAGAAGCGTTGCCCCCATTGGCAGGTCCTGGATCCCGCCGGTTGCCACGAAAGGCCCCTGGAAGGCCCAACCCGACGCCCGGGTGTCGTCCACAGCCTCCACCACTTTCGCCCAGTTCTTGTGACGCTCATCTCCGACCAGCGGGACATCGACCGCCACCATCACCATGTCGCCCATACGCCGAGAGTAGGCGAAGGCAGCCCGGAATCGCGAGGTGAAGTCGGTACGCTTTAGGCTCGACCTATGGCCAAGCTTCGCCTCTTCGCAAACCTCCGGGAACTGGCCGGCACTTCGCGTCTCGATGTGCCCTCCGAGACGGTTGGGGGGGTGATCGAGGCGGCCGCGGAGAAGTTCGGACCGGACTTCCGACGGGGGCTCGAGACTTCACGGGTCTGGGTCAACGGTGAGGCGGCGTCGATGGGCGACAGCGTGTCCGAGCACGACGAGGTGGTGCTGATACCGCCGGTCTCCGGAGGCGATCAGCAAGCCACGACCTTTTCAGCGGTGGATCTCATGGCGTTCCTCCCCGCCGCCGTGGCCGTGGTGGCCATTCTCGCCAACACCCAGGGTCAGGCGATATGGGCCGCTGTCCTGGTCCTCATCGTCGCGATCTGGGCATTGGACATCGGCTCTGCGTTCGCGGCCAGGGGCCGGGAGTTCGCCTCGCTGGCCGTCGTGGTCACGGCAGCCGGGTCTGCGATGGCGGCACATGTAGCGGGTGGCGGCGGATACGCCCTCGCCCTCGTGATCGCCGTTGTCGTAGGTCTGGGCTGGGCGGTCGCCTTTCCCGAGTACCGGCAGGTGGAGGTCTTCAGCCCCACGGTCATGGTGGCTCTCCTCGGCGGGCTGGGCACTGCTTCCCTAGTGCTCGCCCACTCGTCTCAGTCGCCTCAAGCGAGCGCAGTCGACGTGTTCCTCGTCTCCGTGATCGTCGCCGTCGGGCTCAGCGCCGTCGTCGAGCGGCTCAACCCGATACCCCTCCTCGACCCGTTCTCGGTAACCGCTCTCGGGGCCGTGCTGGGAGCTGTCGTCGCTGCACTCATCTGGGACCTGTCCGTCGTCTCATATCTCCTCGTCGGTCTGGGCATTGCGGTGGCACTGCTGGCGGGTCGAGGTCTGTCGTCGATGGTGCGGATGGGCCGGGTCGTCCTCACTGAGCGCTCACCAGGGGCGGTGGTGAGTCTCGACGGTGTCGTACTGGCCGCCGCCGTCTATTACCCGTTGCTTCTTCTGGTCTTGTGAGCGCTCCCGTCGATGGGCTCGCACTCGTTTGCAAAATAAGCCGTTCCAAGTAGAGCAAAACGGCGTCACGGGTTAGCCTTCCCGCCGATGCGTGCCCAGACGCCCGTCCGCGTCGTCACCGTTCTCACCCTCATCGCTCTCCTCGCCGTCCTGTTTCCGCTCGCTGGCCAAGCGGTGACCAAGGCTCAAGTCGAGGAGGCTTGCGCCGATTCTCGTGCCCAACTGGAGGAATATCGGGCCGCCCAGGAGGCGTTCGAGGTCGCCGCTCACGAGTACGAAGACGCGGTTATCGAAGTCGATCGTGTGGAGAGAAAGCAGGAGTCCGTGGCCGGCTCGGTGAGCAGCCACACCGAGGAACTGGATCAGATCCAGGCGCGTATCGAAGAACAGGCCGTGGAGCTCTACATGCGGGGCGGGCTCGCCAGCCCCGGGATCATCTTCTCTGCTTCTACGGTCGACGAATTCATGACGACCTCCGAGTTCCTCACCACTGCAGCTACCGGTGGCCAGGAGTCGCTGGACGAGCTGGTGGCGGCACGGGGGGAGCTGAATCGATTCCAGGCCGTTCTCGACGACACCAGGGTCGAGCTGGAGGCTGTGGAAGCGCAGAAGCTCGACGCCAGGTCCAACCAGGAAGCAGCGATGGAGGCCGAACAGGCGGCATATGCCAAGTTGTCCGGCCGGTGCAAGGAGCTTGCGACGGAGTACGACCGGGAGCAGGCGGAACTGGCGGCACGGGCGCGGCAGCGCGCCGCCGGCTCGGTGCAGGTGGGCTCGTTCATCTGTCCCTTCACGCCGGGCCGCACCTCTTTCATCGACTCCTGGGGAGCGTCGAGATCAGGTGGACGCGCCCACAAGGGGACAGACATGTTCGCCGCCTGGAACGAGCCGATGTACGCCGTTGCCTCTGGGCGCGTGGCGCTTGGCAGCAGCGGGCTCGGTGGCAACACGATTTGGCTGCTGGCCGATAACGGGATCGCCTTCTACTACGCCCATCTGTCCGATTTCAACGTCTCCTCCGGGTCGTCGGTTAGTCAGGGCCAGACGATCGGCTTCAACGGCGACAGCGGCAACGCCAGAGGTGGATCACCGCATCTTCACTTCGAGATCCACCCCGGTGGGCGCGGGTCGGCTGCCGTCAATCCCTATGCAACGGTGGCAGGGGCATGCAGGTAGCCTGCCTCTCGTGAGCGAGCACCGCCGCAGAATCGACACGGTCCTGGAGCCGGATTACCTGGCCGATATCTCCGACGTGGACCTCGATGAGTTGCGGAGACGCCGGGAGTCCGCCGAGGACGTGGAGGCCCAGATCTCGTATTACCGCCGTCTTCTCCATGGGCGGGTGGACCTGCTCAATTTCGAACTGCGTCGGCGCAGCGGGCAGGAGGAGCGGAGTCTGATCGAGGCATTGCCCGAGATCCTGGCCTCGGGGATGACCTTTGGAAGCGAGCCCAACCTGCGACATCTCGACACGATGCCCCCGATTCCGGCTACTACCGGCCGCCGTCTCATCGACCGGATCATGGACGACGGGATCCTCACACAGCTTCCGGAGCTGACCGACGATGAGCTCACTGAGGCGATCGAGCGTGTGCAAGAGGTCGAGGCCGAGCTCTCGGCACAGCGGCGCCAGCTGCATGGGGTGATCGATGCCCTCCAGGACGAGATCATCGCCCGCTATCGAAGCCAGCAGGGCGAAGCACAGCCAGCGGGCTGAGGTTGCTCTCGGCCAGTACACGTTCGGGTCTGGTCGAGACATTGCATGACGGGGCGGTGGCCGTGGTCTCTGCCGACGGCGCCTTGGTGGCCCATTCGGGTGACATCGACCAACCGTTCTTCCTCAGGTCAGCCGCCAAGCCATTTCAGGCGCTCGCCTCGCAGGAGCACGGGGCCGCCCTTGGGCCGCTCGAGCTCGCCCTCGCCAGCGCGTCCCACGACGGTCACCCGGTGCACGTGGCCTTGGTCGAGTCGATGCTGGCTGGAGTCGGGCTCGGAGAGATCGATCTGCAATGCCCACCGAGTTGGCCGCTGTCGGTAGAAGCCGAGACCCGTTTCCGGGTGGAAAGCGGAAGCGGGGCCGAGCCACGGCGCATCTGGCATGACTGTTCGGGCAAACATGCGGGATGGCTCCGGGCTTGCCAGAGCCGAGGTTGGCCAATCGAGGGCTATCTCGCACCGGATCACCCCCTACAGGTTTTCATCACCGATCTGATCGCTGATCTGAGCGGTTTCTCGGGGATGCCGGTGGGGGTGGACGGGTGCGGGGCGCCCGTGCATCGGACTACGACCCGAGCCATGGCGACGCTCTATGCCCGTCTCGCTTCCCTCCCGCGGCTCAGGGAGGTCTTCGACGCCATGCACCGCTATCCGGCGCTGGTCTCGGGCACAGGCAACGGTGATGCCTCGATTGCGACCGCACTGCACGCAGCTGCCAAACGGGGTGCGGCGGGCTGCATCGGTGTGGCGCTCGACGGGCGACTGGGGGTCGCGGTCAAGTCCTGGGACGGAATCCAGGAGGTCGCCGATGCAGCGGCCATCGCGACTCTCGCCGACTTGGGAGAGCTGCCGCGAATTGCCGTCGAACGTCTCGCACCGCTCGCCAGGCCCGTGGTGCTCGGCGGTGGCCGTCCGGTCGGGGAGCTCGAGCCCAGAGTGGAACTGCAATGGGCATGAGAGAGGTGCTCGAGCGCCGGATCGACGGCTGGCTCGTCGACCCTGAGTCCAGCGTGGAGTATGCCGAGGAGGTCGAGGGGCGTTGGGCAGTGAGGATGCGTCAGGAGGCACGTGACGCCACCACCGTCTGGTTCACGATCGGGCAGCGCAGTGTCGAGTACGAGGCGTACGTGCTTCCCGCGGCCGAGGGGAGCAGCGAGCTCTTCGAGCAGGCGCTGCAACGGAACATGAGGGCGTGGAGGGCCCACTTCGCTCTCGATCAGGAGGGCGGGTTGATACTCCGCGGGCGGCTCGCCGAGCCCCAGCTGAACGACCTCGAACTGGACCTCGCGCTGGGCGAGATCTACGACGCCATCGAGGTCTCGTTCCGGCCGCTGCTCCGCTCGCTCATCGCAGGTCGCGAAAATTCGGGTTAGAAACTTGTGAACAAACCCATGTGGATAAAGCCTGTGGAAAGTCGGGATTCCTGTTGGTAACCCCGCCTTCAGCCGGAATCGGTTCCTATTTGACGATTGTGGGCGTTACTCGGCGATAGATGACGTCGGGCACGGGGTCGTTGCTTCTGGGTGGCCGAACCCGTACATTCGGCGCTGCGAACGCCCGAGAGGCAAACCAGAGAACCGTCCGTTCGGGGAAGTGCGGAGGAGGCTCAGGTGGGTCACTCGGGCGTTTGTCTTGTCTCCAGTAGGTGGCTCAGTCGTGACAGAGCTGGGCGAAGCGGTTCGCCTCGATGCACGACTGACCGGGGATGACCGCCCTGTCCGGGGGCACGACCATCGTCGTCGTGGTGGTCGCCGGCACTGTGGTGGTCGTCGTCGTCGAAGTGGTGGGTGATGGTGCGGCGGGCTCGCCCCCATCCGATGCGGGTGGTGCAGTGGTTGCAGGTGAATCCGTCGGCGGCGGTGGTGGTGCCGGCGCTTCGGTGACCGGCGGTGCCTCGGTAGTCGGTGGGGCGGTCTCCCCCTTCTTCATGAACACGACGGTGACATAGAGCGCTCCGTTGGCGTCGGTGTTGGTGCCCACCCCGACGTAGTTGTAGTCACCGAGAATGTTGGCGGCGTGCCCGGGGAGCCCATGAACGCAGTGTGCAGCGATGACGGGGCCTGGCCGCTTCCCACGTTCTCACCGACCCGTGTCCAGCCGCTGCCCGCTGCGGCCGAGAGCTCGGCCGAGCTGGAGTGAAAGATGCCGCCGTTGTCGATCATCGCCTGGGTGTGATTCCGGGCATGAGCCCGCAGACCGCCGTCCACCTCGAGGGAACCAAGCCCGTTGTTGGCACGGGTCGAGTTGATGAGTGAGACGAACTCGCTCTCCGTTCCCGAATCGGCGGTTGCGGCAACGCCGAGGACAGTCGATATGAATGCGACCAGCAACAACGAGAGCCAAAGTTTCTTCCCGGGCACTCATTGTTTTCTATCGGCCCCGGAGCAAAACCCCTTGAGTCACCGGACTTAGAACGTAAGACTTAGAACGCTGACGCCCAGAGGGCGTCAGATGCCAAACATGACCTCGCGCAGACTGATGACGCTCCCTTCGAGCGTCACCGGGTCGAGACGCATCGATCCGAGACGGAGACCCTTCATCCCTTCGCCGGTGTTGGTCATGACTCTGAGCCCGTCCTCCTCGTTGCCGAGAATCCCGAGTCCCAGACAGCCTCCATCCTCGTCTTGGACTCCGACCAACACATCGTCGAGACGTCCCAGATTGAGACCCATGGGGAGCGTGGGTGCGAAGACGGTGGACGTACCTTCCACCTATCCAGTGGCGGGGCCAGAGCACGGGCGAATGCTTCGGTCCTCCGCTGCGCCCTCTCGTCGGGGGAGATGGGCATCACGTTGGGATCGGCCGGGGTGACGGTCACCTCCATGCCGAGGAACCTGCGCAGCATCCCGACCACCGGTTCCATCTCGCCGCCACGCTGCAGGGCAACGACCTTGTCGGGCCGGCACAGCTCGGCCTTGTGGTATTTGAGGGTCTCGCCGGCGACCCCGGAGACGACGGCAGTGGTGTCGAGGATCACCAGGTCGGCCATCTCGCGGGCGACGTCCACCATCGCCGCCGTGGCGACGACCTGTTGCAAGACCAGGCGCGCCGGGGAGATCGTGCCTACGAAGTGGAGCCGGTCCGGTGTCGCGACGTCGTCGAGGTCCTCTGGCGAGCGAAGGATCTTCAACCCGACACACGCCGGGGGGCCGACGGTCGAGTTGCCCACGTCCGCGTCCACGATCGCCACGGTTCGGCCCGCGGCAAGGGCGAGACGAGATGCTTGCAGGGCAAGGGTCGTCTTCCCCGTGTCGACGCTGCCCATGAGCATCGCCACCTTCGCCCGGGATACCTCTCGCGCGACTCCGTCGTGGCTGGTCTCCGACATCGCGGCAATATAGGACCACGCATGACCGACAACGCACTCCCTATCAGCTTCCTATCCGACTTCGGTCACTCCGACGAGTTCGTGGGAGTGGTGCATGGGGTGCTGGCAAAGCTCGCGCCAGAATCAAGGGTGATCGACGTCGGCCACGGCACACCCAGGGGCGATGTGAAGGCCGCCGCCCTCAGCCTGACCCGAGCGATCCAGTATCTCCCGGAGGGTGTCGCTCTGGTCGTGGTTGATCCCGGCGTGGGCTCCGGGCGCAAGGCGTTGGCACTTGAGACGGAATGGGGCTTCTTCGTAGGCCCGGACAATGGGGTCCTGTCGCCGGCAGTGGCGATGGTCGGCGGGGCGGGGGTGATGGTCTCCATCGACAATCCGGAGGCGCGGATTCCCTCACCGGGGGAGACTTTCCACGGCCGCGATGTCTTCGCCCCGGCGGCCGCGCTGCTCGCCTCGGGGGAGGCGGCGATCCAGGATCTAGGCCCAGAGGTAGGCCCCGATGCCGTGCAGCCCTTGCTGCTCCCGTTGCCGGACACTCAGGGCAGCCTCGTGAGCGGTGAGGCCTGGTGGGTCGATCGATTCGGGAACGTTCAGACCAACATCGGACCCGACGACTTGGCCGCCGTCGGGCTCGCCCCGGGCTCCGTGTTGACGGTGAAGGTGGGCGCCACCCTGCACACGATCCCGTGGGCCGCCACCTATTCCGATGTGGATCCGGGGGAGGCGCTAGTACATGTCGATTCGGCCGGGCTGATCGCCATCGCGATTCGAGAGGGTGCCGCCGATGAGGAATTGAACCTCGCGGCCGGCGTGGCGGTCACCCTGGCGGGGACAGGATCGAAGTCAGCTGGATGATTCCGGCGAGGGCGATGAGAAGCAGAAGGATGACCAGGACGACTGCGGTGGCGGGTCTCACACACACACGATGGCAGAACCAGAATTGGCGGACGAAAAAAGATGAGGCCCCCGCTAGGCGGGGGCCTCGTCTGCACGAAGGAGAGTTCCGTACCGTGGGGCGGGCTGGGAGGCTATCCGTTCACACCTTGGACGAACGTGCCCTTGGTATGAGGGGAACGGTTGACCCTCCATCCGTGCGTGTCCATTATCGGTCACTCACGGTGGCTACTTGAACAATTCGTCCTTCAGATTCCTGATCAGGCCCGGTTGTCATCTCTGCGATGAGGCGCGGCCCGTCGTCGAAAAGGAGGTGGCTCGGGTCGGCGGCACAATCGATGAGATCGACATCGACGTCGACGATGCGCTGACCAGGGACTATGGGATGCGGATCCCCGTCTTGCTCGGACCGGACGAAGTCGTGCTGGCGGAGGGGATTATCGAGGCAAGACCCTTGCGCAAGACGTTGCGGGGACTTGCGACCTAAGAAAAAAAATTCAATAGGTCGGTCACGGGAGACGTGAAATGGCGGCTTCGGCGCCGCTCACCGTGGTCGTGGTCTCCCCCTCGGCCGGTGGCTCCTCACCCGGTGTTGTCTCGCCTGGAGCCTCTCCTTCCTCGCCCTCCGCCGGGGCCAGACCGCAGTCGGTGAGGGTCTCGGTCGGGTCGGCGCCACCGAAGCGGACACGCTCGAAGGCGACTACCGAGGCCAGTTGCTCCTCGGTGAGAGTGGTGCCGAAGGAGGGCATGCCTCCCGCGATCGGTTTGTCGGTGTCGCCATAGGTCGACCGGCCCTCGCCCTGGAATCCGGCCGAGCCGAGGGTGACCCATTCGATGTGATCGGCGCAGGAGCCAAAGGTGGTGACGACGCCGCTGAAACCCGGGCCTGTCCCGCCTTGGCCCTGGGCGCCATGACATCCGTCACAGCTGGCCACGTTCAGAAAGACGTCCTCACCCATGGCGATGAAGTCGCCGCCCCCGCCACCGGCACCCGAGCCGGTGAACTCGGTGCCGTCGCAGTTGACCACCTGACCGGTTATGACGTTGGTGGCGAGCTCGGTGTTCTCACCACATTCACCGGTGGCTGAACCGCCCAGTGCGAAGAGGGCGAAGGCGGGAATGATCAACATGACGGCAGCCAGCCAGCGAGGGATGGCGAGATTCGTCCTCTCCTTGATTCCGGCGGTGGGGACGGTGATCACCTCGGGGAGCCCCGCAGCCTCGGCGGCAGTCACCTCGGCAGGGACCGGGGAGCGTGTCACCGGACCGGAAGGCGCCGCAGCCGTCGACGGAACAGGCTCCTCGGCGGGAGCGGGTGCAGGTGAGGTGGTCTCTTCTGTCTCCTCGGCTGGTTCCGCGGGCTCAACATCGGGGGGTGATGCTTCCTCAGCTGCCGTCGGTGCCCCGGCCACCGATCCGCCCCCGGCCCATGCGGCCAGCACCTCGTCGACCGTCATCCCCGTTTCCGCAGCGCGGGCCGCAGCGGAACGCTGCACGATCGCCTCCGGTACCCCCAGGGCGGCCGCGGCAGCGCTGAGATCGCTCATGACGCGGTGGTCTCCTCAGTGGGGACGTCCTCTTCGGGAGCAGGCTCATCTTCAGGGGCCGGTTCCTCTCCGGCCGGCTCATCTTCGGCCGGCTCACCGGGTGGGGCTTCCTCGAGCGTGGCCGACTCGGCCAGGTATGCCACGAGTGCATCGAGGTCGTCCGACGAGAGCGACAAATAGGGATGGTCGTCGAGCCCGGTGATGATCGCCTCGATCTGACTGGCCGTGATCCGTGCCCCGACATTGGAGAGGTCCGGCCCGAACCGACGTGTTCCCAACACCTGATTGGTGTCGTTCAGGGACACCGCACCGAGACCGACGTCGGCCACCACCGGACGCACCATCTGGGTATGACAGGAGGCACAACCAACCGACTGGTAGATCTCCTGGCCGTGCAGGGCCGTCTCGGTGTAGGGCAGGTCACTGGTCCGCGCTCCGGGATTCTCGGTGGGCAACGCAGGGCCGACGACACCGACCAGGAAGAGGGCGACGAACAGACCCACCGCACCGACGAGAACAGCAATCGGGTTGTCCGCCTCTCCGACCAGGACCGGCGGCTTGCCCGAGGGCGCGGGTGCTCCTTCCCCCGGAGGCGGTGCGGGGGGTGGCGTTTCGCCCCCCGACGGAGGGAGTACCGCCGGAGGCGGGGAGGGGGGACTCTCTTCCTCGGTAGCCGGCTGCTCCTCCGCGGCTTCTGCTTCCGCAGGGGCCGTCGCCGCGGGCGGAGGGATGTCGCCACCACCGGCCCAAGCGGCCAGCACCTCGTCCACGGTCATCCCGGTCTCTTCGGCCCGGGCGGCAGCGGAGCGCGTCACGATGGCCTCGGGGATGCCCAGGGCGGCTGCCGCGGCGGCGCTCAGCTCACTCATTGGTGTCCTCGTCGACGTCATCCGGGTCGGGGCCATAGACCAGGACCTCCTGGGGGACGGCCTTGCCCGTGGTGACCGTCCCGATGACGGTGGCTGCGTATGCCAGCTGGCCGAGGAAGGCCACGATCCCGAATCCGAAGGCCACCAGCATCAGGATCTCGGCCGATCCGGCCCCGGCGGCCCAACCCTCGCCGGCGTTCACGTAGGCCGCGCTGTTCGACCCTGCCACCCAGGAGTACCCGCTGACCAGCCCGGCGGCGATCATGCTCACCCCGACACCGCCCACCCCGACGACGGTCCACCGATTGAAGGAACGTGGCCGGTCCAATGTGGCCAGCTCGCGGCCGGCCACTCGGGGCAACGCCTCGAAGACGATGCCGGCCGCCAGGAGCACACCGACGCCGTACAACGCCACGTACTCGATCGCTTCCCAGTAAGCGGTGAGCGCGGTGATGGACCCAACGCCAGGGAAAGTGGCAAAACTGGCCAGGAGGGCGACCGCCACCCCGAGGTAGAGGCCGACGATTCCCGAGACCACACCTGGCTTGTCCCTCAGTTCCTCCCAGTGCCCCTGCAGGGTGAGCGAGGCGTTAGCGGCATTGGCGAGAGCGCCGATGGGGAAGGCCAGGCCGAGAGCGGCCGACACGCCGTCTATCCAACCCGGCCCGGGGCCGAAGACGAGTTGCGCCGACCCCCACCAGGCGGCCGCGAAGCCAAGGGACCAGAAACCGACCGAAGCCAACTGGCGCGAGGCGAGAGGGATGTCCAGCTCCTTGACCAGCGTGTAGTAGAAGAGCCCGCTGCCCACAGCGAACACCCAGAGGGTGACGAAGCCCGCGGAGAAGAAGACGTCGGAGTAGGCCGCGCCCAGCGATCCCACGAATGGAAGGCTGCCCAGCACATATGTGAGATAGAGCAGCGGCAGCCAGGCGACTCCTCCAATGACGAACCAGAGCGTCACGAACGTCCGCTCTTCCTCGCGGCGCCGGATGGTCATCATCGTGACGGCGAAGGGGATGGTCAGCACCGCCAACATCGGGAGGTGAAGCCACCAGGGCAGGCCGAACGGTTGCCGACCTTCACCGAGACCGAAGAGCACGGCGAGCAGGTCGAGCACCACCAGGCCGGAGACACCGAGAAGCCCGAGGTAGGCGAGCTCCTTTCGCCATAGTCGGGTTCCCGTGAGCCGGGGGAGGACGTAGTAGACGCCACCGGCCAGCGTCAGCACTAGAAAGCCCAGCATGACGGTGATGTTCGCCAAAGACTCTGCCCGGCCGAAGCTGATCGGGGACAGCCCGGCGAACCTCAAGGAGAAGAGCGCGAGAAGCTGAAACACCCCGGCCAGAACCAGGAACAGGGCACCTACCAGGAAGTGAGCGACGGCGACGCGGTCCTCATCTCCGGCCCCGAGGAGGGCCCTGATGTCTGCAGTTTGGGTTGCGGCCAAGGGTTCCCTCGTCGCGGAACGGGACTGCGGGAGCATAACTAGCGAACCCAGGGTTGCAGGCACCGCCCAGCGAAGTCCAGAACCTGGGTTCGCGGGAATCTCTAACGAGCCCCGGGTTGTGGTAGAAACGACGTGAACAGGTATACGACCGCGCCCGAAGACGAGAGATGTATCGCCTCGCAGAACTGAGCGACAGCAGACGCAAGACCATCGGATGGGGATTGCTCGGTCTCGGCTTTGTCGGTCTGGTGGTGGCGGTGATCTGGATCCACTACACCAGCCTCCCCGCGGAGCAGGACGCGGGCATCTTCGATTGGATACCGAGCAGCCACCTGCTCAAGGGCGTCGGCTATCTGCTGGTGTTCGGCGCCTCCCAGATGCTCGTGGTCGGGGCGCTTTTCGTCTGGGTCCTCAACCAGAGGATGACCTGGGCCCGGGCCTTGTTTGCCGCTTTCGTCGCCTGGATCGAGCTCGTCATCATCTTCGGCATGGTGCCCTCGGAGTGGCTCAACTTCGCCCAGACCGATCTCGACTGGTCCTCACAACGGGTGGCCGTCACCATCCCGCCCATCCTGGTGTTGGGCAATGAGGTCCAGCTCAGCTGGGGCGCGATAAAAGACTCCATCTCCATGGGCTATCACATCGTGATGCTGGCGGCAGCGGCGGTGTTCACCCTCCAGTTGCAGAAGATGAAGAAGGGCCCGCCCGCCTCGGCCGACAAGGCACCGCCCCGCTCGCCCTACGGGCGCCCGTTGGTGAGGGGTGAGAACTGATGCCCAAGGGTGTCGTCGACGAGACGCCTCCGTATCGTGACGACTACCAGCTGGCGGTGGTCGATGGCGACTACTTCACCGACAAGCTGCGGCCGAAGCAGTTCCTCCACATCGATCAATCGGAGTGCATCCTCTGCGAGGGCTGTGTCGACATCTGCCCCTGGAAGTGCATCCACTATCTCTCGCTGGATGCAATCACCGAAGGGGTCAATGTCGACCACCCGGCGGAGGACTCGCAGAATCTCGGCTTCTTCGTGGTCGACGAGGACGAGTGCACACGATGTGCGCTCTGCGTCGACCGTTGCCCGACCAATGTCATCACCCTGGGCAAGTTCGAGGGCTCGCTGGCCGAGCAAGCCGCAGAGCTCGGGCTCGACCGCCGCCCCTGGGATTTCGACACCGGGCAGCGTGACTTCAAGAATGGGTACGCCTACGGAATGCGCTGGTAGGAGGCGGCTTGGCCAACGGCAACGGTAAGACCGGTATCGGGGAACGGATCAAAGAGGTCAACGACAAGATCTGGGGCTCCCAGGTCGCCGAGTCGATCCTCCGCCCCGGGTCTCCCTTCAAGAAGGGCTACTCGGACAGCCCGAGGAACCGGTCATATGTCGTGATGAACAACGTGCTCTATCACCTCCATCCGGTGAAGGTGAAGCGGCACGGGGTCAAGCTGTCCTACACGCTCTGTCTCGGCGGTCTCAGCTTCTTCCTCTTCATTCTTCTCACCATCACGGGCATCTTCCTGATGTTCTATTACACGCCCTCAGCCGAGACCGCCTATGCCGATATCGAGGCACTGTCGACCAACGTGGCGTTTGGTTCCTTGGTGCGCAACATGCACCGGTGGGGGGCCCATCTCATGGTCCTCTCGGTGTTCCTCCACATGAGCCGGGTCTTCTATCACGGCGCCTACAAGCCGCCGAGGGAGTTCAACTGGGTGGTGGGCGTGATCCTCCTGTTGCTGACCCTGCTGCTCTCATTCTCCGGCTATCTCCTCCCGTGGGACCAGCTGGCGTTATGGGCGGTCACCGTCGGCACCAACATGGCCGGGTTCGTCCCTGTCGTCGGCAATGAGGTGAAGTTCGCCCTGTTGGCCGGTGTAGAGGTGTCCGGCGCCACCCTTCTCCGCTTCTACGTGCTGCACGTCCTGGCTTTCCCGTTCATCCTCGTGATCTTCCTTGCGGTGCACTTCTGGCGGGTGCGCAAGGACGGCGGCATCTCCGGGCCCCTCTAAAGGAGTCGTAATGACAGAAATTCCAGAGAGTCTCCTCAGGAGGTCGGCCGAGGCTAAGGCCAAGGCCTTGGGACTGCCCGTCGAACAGGTGCTGGCCGAGATGAAGGGGGAGGCTCCGCCCACCCCACCGCCTTCTGCTGAGGCCGAGGAGACGGTCGCCGAGGAGATGGAGGAGTCCGCCGAGCGTTCCGAGGAGATCGAGGCGGCGGTGGAGTCGGTCGACGACGAACCGGCCCCCGCCGAAGAAGTCGCCGCCGAGCCGGCAGCTGAGACGGAGCCAGAGGTCGTGGCCGACACCGAGGCCGATGTGCCACCCGCCCCGCCCACCGAGACCCCGGACGTGACGGAAGATCCCCCCTCCCCGGCTTCGCCGGTTCTCCCCCCTGCGGGGGGAGAAGCGGGCGACGGAGGGGGTATTTCCTCTCCCGACGGGGGAGGTGGCGCCGAAGGCGACGGAGGGGGTGTTTCCGCCGACGAGGGTGAAAAGACAGTCGAGCCCGCCGCCGCCGGTGACCACGGCGGTTGAGGACCGGCCCGCCCCTGAAGGTGACGGCAGTCCTGACGGCGCGGGTTCGGGGAACGGCGCAGACGGTGGCAATGGCGCCGGCAACGGCGCGGGCAAGGTGGCGGCTGTCGTCAGCACCCGTCCCACCGTGCCCCCCAAGGGCACTCCCGAGGGGGTGCGGACCCAGCGATTGCTCACCGTGGTCAAGGCCCGGGCCATCCAGACGGTCAAGGCGGAGCCGACCGACAAGGTCAACACCTGGCCCCACCTGATGCTCATGGAGTTCGGGGCGCTACTGGCGATCACCGGTTTGGTGGTGATCATGTCGGTCGTCATCCACTCCCCCCTGCTCGACCCGGCGAACTTCAACGCCACACCCAACCCGTCGAAGGCGCCGTGGTACTTCCTCGGCCTCCAGGAGCTTCTCTCCTACTTCGACCCCCAGATCGCCGGCGTGACCGTTCCCACCATCACCGGGCTGATCGGATTCTGGATCATCCCTTATGTCGACAAGAACCCCTCCACTCGGCCCAGTGACCGCAAGTTCGCCATCGCCCTCTACTCGGTGTTCCTGGCCGGGGCCGCCACGCTCACGATCTTCGGCGTCCTGTTCAGGGGCCTCGGGTTCAACTTCTCCTATCCCTGGAGGGACGGTGTCTACTTCGACGACTTGAAGGACTGGGTGCAATTCGAATGACCCTGACCAACGCCGCCCTGATTGCGGTCGCCGTGGTGGCGATCCTCGGGGCGGCCGGGGCGTTTGCCGTCGCCTACCGACGCTCGCAGACAGTCGAGAAGGCCGATCCACTGGCCGGGGTATCTCCGGAGACCCGCGCCGCCGATCGGTCGTCGACCGCCGTTTTGATCCCGCCTCGTGTCGAGGAGGCGGAGGAGACCGTCGAGGACGAGACCCCCGAGGTAGAGCCCGAGACGATTGAGGCCGAGGAGGATGCGGTCGTCGAGATCCTGGAGACCCAGCGGATCGTCGAGGTGTCGCCGGAGGAAGGCGGGGTCAGCCGGCGTCAATTCTTCAACAGGGCCATCGCCGCCACCTTCGGGACGTTTCTCGCCGCCCAAGGTCTCTACTACCTCGCATTCTTCTGGCCGAAGCTGACGGGCGGCTTCGGCGCCGATATCGACGCCGGACCTATCTCTGATCTTCGCACTCAGGTCTTCACGCCGGATGGCGCCGTCCTCCCTCTGTTCATCCCCGAGGCTCGGGCGTATCTGGTCCCCGCTCCCGAGGTGCCACCTGCCCAGTTCGAAGGTCAGAGCGTGGAGACCGACGGCCTGATGGCTCTCTACATGCGATGTGTCCATCTCGGGTGCCGGGTGCCATGGTGCGCCCCGTCACAGGGATTCGAGTGCCCCTGTCACGGGTCGAGATACAACGCGATCGGCCAATATTTCGGTGGCCCCGCCCCGCGCAACCTCGACCGCTTCGTGGTGGAGAATCAGGGCGGCAACCTCATCATCCGCACCGGGACCATCATCCAGACGCCTCGGGCGCCGGAGTTGAGTGTTCAATACCCGCAAGGACCCAGCTGCATCAGCGCCGTGGCCGAGGCATGACCGCCAACATCATCACGGTCATCGCCCTGGTCGCAGGAATCGCCTGGCTGGGCATGCTCTTCGTCTCGGCGATCCGCAATCGCGGTGGCGAGGAGATTGCCCCGAATCTACGGCCCGGCATCGACGACGAGAAGATCGAGACCCGCCGGCTGGAGGGAGGGCAGAAGGCGGCCATCGCCTTCTCCGCATTTCTGGCCATATCGCTCCCCCTCTACTTCCTCACCGAGCAGCAGCGACAAGAGGGTTTCGTCGAGGAGTTTGCCGAGGGCTCGATAGAGCGTGGCGAGCACCTCGTGGGAGAGTTCGGCTGTTTCAATTGTCACGGCCCGGAGGGATCCGGAGGTGTCGCCCCGTACATCGAGAAGCGCTCCGGCATTGCCGTCGAATGGGCGGCCCCTTCCCTCAACGATGTCTTCTTCAGATACACCGAGGATGAGGTCAATTTCTGGGTCACATACGGCCGGGGCAACACACCGATGCCTGCTTGGGGTGTGCCTGGAGGAGGGCCTCTCAACGAACAGCAGGTAGAAGACGTGGTCAATTATCTGGCGACCATCCAGGTGACCCAGGACGAGAACCTGGCCGATGTCGAGCCCGGGATCAGCACTGCGCTGGACAGGCTGGCCAATGCCGACGCCACAGTCGAGGCCGCCATCCTCGACCAAGAGCAGGTGGTGGCTCAGATCCAGTCGGCGTCTGCAGACGCCGCCCTGGTGGTACCACTGGCGACTCAGGCGAGAGAAGCTCTGGACGGAGCCGGCAACGGCATCGACACCGACGCCGATGGCATCTCCGACGCGGCCGAGACGGAGCTCAGTGCTATTTCCGCCGAGGCGGTCGCGGGATTCCAGATCATGGAGCCGATCGTTCTCGATCCCGAGACGGCCGACGCCGAGCTGGCTGACGAGGCCCTCGCGGCCCTGGAGCTCGCATCAGAGACCGACCCCATCGTCAGGACGAATATCGGAGCCATCGAGCTCGCCATCGAGCAAGGGACTGTCGATTCGGCCATCGGGCTCAGCCCGGCCTCATTGACTGCCCTGGAAGAGACCCTTGTCGCCGCGGAGGATGCCGGCATCGAGGTCCCGGGCCCGATCGAGGATCTGGACGGAGCCAACGCGCTGGTCGCCGCGCTCGATGCCGCGGCAGCTGCGGAGGAGCCGATCGAAGGTTCCGCCGACCTTTCGGCCGAGGCGACTGCGTCGATCGAGGAGGGCTCTGACCCCGATGGCGACGGATTGTCGACCGGGGCCGAGAACGACATCAACGGTCAGATCGAGGCCGCCATCACCGCGACCACGCCCGCCGGAGTCACCCTGGTCACTCTCGATCCGACCAACCCGGCCTCAGTCGGTGGGGAGCCCGACGCTGATACTGCCAACACGCTGGTGGGCAATCTGGAGTCGCTGTCGACCACGCTCTCGGTCACAGAGCAGAATCAGGATGCCGTCCTCGAGACCGCAGAGGGCGGTCTGGTCTATCTCGAGGAGTCCCAGCAGGCCGAGTTGTATTCGATCGACTTCCCCGGGGTGGCGGAGGCTATGGCCTCATCGCCCGAGGAGGCGGAGCGGGCGGTCGGCCTGTTCAACTCCAACTGCGCCCGGTGTCATACCGCCGGTTACAGCGCCGGCGTCCCCTACACCCAGGAGGCGGGCTCGGGCGGTTTCGGACCGGCGCTTTGGGATGGCCGGCCGACGGTGCAGTTCGGCGACGCGAACGAGGACCCGGAGCAGGACCTGCTGGTCCAGTTCCTGATCAGGGGCTCCGAGGCCGAGACGCCGTATGGTCTCAACGGGTTTGGCACCGGCCGGATGCCGGCCTTCGGCGCCAGTCTCAGCCTCGAGGACATCGAGTTGCTGGCCCAGTATCTGCGGGGTGGGAACATGGACGGGAAGGAGGCCACCGTTGTTCTTCCGTGAGTTCTTCCGGTCGCTGTTCTCGGCCAATCTCTTCGTCACGGGGATCATCCTCACCATTGCCGCGGTGGTCTTGTTCTATGGCTCGATCTACCTGTTCAACTACACGAACCTCGGGAAGCGGCTCGGGTTCCTGGTCACCGGAGCCGCCGTGTTCGGCTGGTTGACCATCACCTCGATGCTCTTCGTGGTCTACGCCCCACGCGGACCCAAGCCGGCCGACATCGAAGGGCTGAACGCATTCGAGATCAGGATCATCCCGATCACCTACCTGCTCGTGTCGCTGGTGCTCTTTCTCGCCTTCCTGGTGGCGCTGCACCAGTACGAGGAGGTGCAGGAGAAATCGACCGCCTAGAGCCGGGAGCCGTAGTAGCTCAACACCTGTAGCTCCATCGACAGGTCGACCTGACGCACCGAGACCTTGTCCGGCACATTGACCCGGACCGGGGCGAAGTTGAGGATGGAGCGGATTCCGTGCTCCACCAGACGATCGGCCACCTGCTGCGCCGCCACCGCGGGCACGGCGAGGATGGCGATCTCGAAGCTCTTCGATGTGCAATCACCGTCGAGGACGTCCAGGTCCTGGATCGTGATACTGCCCACCTTCGACCCGATCTTCCGGACGTCGGTGTCGTACAGGGCGACGACATCGAAGCCGCGACGACTGAGCCCTCCGTAGTTGGCCAAGGCCCGGCCCAGGTTCCCCGCCCCGAGGATCGCCACGCGCTGCCGCTCGGCGATTCCGAGCTCCTGGCGAATGCGGGCTTTGAGCTCGGCGACTGAGTAGCCGATACCCCGGACGCCGTGGAAGTCGAGGTGGGAGAGGTCCCTTCGGACGTTGGCCGCATTGGCGCCAGCCGCCGCCGCCAGCTCTTCGGAGCTGACCACGTCCTTCGAGGTAGCCAGATCTTCCAGCAGACGGAGATAGCGCGGAAGGCGGACGACCGTGGCCTTTGGGATTTCATTCACAAGCTCACGATAAACCTCCGCGCTGTGCTTGGAATCCCGGCTTCCGGCCCCGCTATCTAACCTCACCGCCGATGTCTTCGCCCTCAGTCCTCGTCATCGGTGGCGGCCCGGCCGGTTCGGCGGCCGCCTATTGGCTGGCCCGAGATGGCCACGATGTGACGCTGGTCGAGAAGAAGGAGTATCCCCGGGACAAGACCTGTGGCGATGGTCTGACGCCGCGAGCGGTCCTCCAACTCCAGGAGATGGGGTTCGAGTTCGACGTGCCCGAGTTTCATCGGATCACCGGCCTTCGCTCCTACGCCGGGGATGAGTACGTCGAGCTCGAATGGCCGAAGCACTCCCGTTTCCCCAGTTGGGGGGGCGTGATGAGACGAAGCGACCTCGATTCCCAGGTGGCCACCCTCGCCGAGAAGCAAGGTGTGAGGATCATGGAGAAGACCACGGCGACTCCCGTGATCGAGGATGGCTTTCTCACCGGCGTCACCCTGGACCACGACGGGGCCCAGGAGGTCGTTACGCCGATGATCAGTGTCATCGCCGACGGCTCCATGAATCGATTCGGGCGGGAGCTGGGGAACGAGCGGCGCAGGGACTACCCGATGGGGATGGCCGCACGCGGCTACTACGCCTCACCCCGCTCCAAGGACCCGTTCCTCGAGAGCCAGCTCGACTTGAGGGACTCTTCGGGAGCGACCATGCCCGGCTACGGCTGGGTGTTTCCTTTAGGCGACGGCACGGTCAACGTGGGGGTCGGCCTGCTCTCCACATTCACCCGCTGGAAACACGTCAACACCACCCACATGATGGCTGACTACGTGGCAACGGCCCCCGACTACTGGGAGCTGTCGGAAGACTCGAAGCTGACCAACCCGGTCGGCGGCAAGCTTGCTATGTCCTTTTCCAAGGGTCCGTTGGTTGGGGCCAACTGGATAACGATCGGTGACGCCGCCGGTGCCATCAATCCCTGGAACGGAGAGGGCATCTCCTATGCCTATGAGACCGGTCGCATCGCTGCCGAGCATGTCGGCCGGGCATTGGGGACTGCAGATTTCGGGCTCTTACGCCGATATCCACAACAACTCGAGGATGAGTACGGGCTCTATTACAAGATGGCCCGCATCTTCGTGAAGCTGATCGGTCACCCGCCGGTGATGCGGACTCTGGCCCACACCGGGCTGAACAGCCGGTCGTTGATGGAATGGACTTTGAAGGTGATGGCGAATTTGCTCGACGAAGACGACAAGCACATGGGGGAGAGGACATACGATGCCCTGGCTGCGGTCGTCCGGACCCTGCCGACATCGTGAAGCCGGAGCTACTCGTCTTCGACGTCAACGAGACATTGCTCGACATGTCGCCGCTGCGGATGGACTTCGAGGATGTCTTCGGTGACTCCGACGCGATGGGCGAGTGGTTCGCCCGTCTCCTCCATGGATCGCTGGTGTCGAACCAACTCGACGACTACCGGGCATTCGGTGTGATCGGGGTGGAGGCTCTATTGCTGGTGGCGGAGCGGCGCGGTGTGGACGTGGATGAGGCCACAGCCACCGAGATCGTCACTCGTCTCGCCATCCTTCCCGCCCATCTCGATGTGATCCCGGCACTCGAGCAGCTTCTCGATGCCGGTTACCGCACCGCCGCCCTGACCAATGGCAGCACCAAGGCAGCGAATGTTCAGATCGAGAACGCGGGTCTCCACACCTTCATCCAACGGGTGATCTCCGTCGAGGAGGTGGGCCGGTTCAAGCCGGACCCGGCCACCTATCGCCACGCGGCCCAGGTCATGGACGTGCACGTCTCGAAGTCGATGCTGATCTCGGCACACGACTGGGACGTGGCCGGGGCCTTGGGAGCCGGCGCTTTGGCCGCCTTTGTCCGCCGGCCCGGTGATCTGTGGAGTCTGCCGGGCTCGATGCCCGAGACCTTTGGGGCCGACCTCAAGGAGATCGCCGATCAGCTGATCGGCTGATCAGATCCGGGGAGCGACTTCCTCGGCGAGCTGTGTCATCAGCTCGACCTGGGCCTCGTAGTCGAGAGTGGCGAAATAGCTGCGGGCGGCGAACTCCACCGGCACGCCAGCCTTCTCCCGGAGATCGAGCAATGACTCCACGATCTGGTCGGGGGTTCCCGCGATCGTGGCCCGCCGGAACAGCGCTTCGCGATCGGTCGCGGTCATCGCGGGAGCGGCTGCTGGAGGACCCGGCCTGGTCGCCGAGACCTCCATATCGGAGTACTTCCAGGTCATGTGCCACAGGTGATCGGTGTACCTGGCCCAGGCGTCGTCAGCCGAGTCTCCAGGCAGCATCACCGAGTAGTGGACGATGCGCAGCTCGGCCGGGTCCCGCCCGATGCGATCGCACTCGTCCTTGATCCACTCCAGCTGGCGAAGGAAGCTGTTGGCGGAGGCGTTGGAGTAGATCCCGTCGGCGAGACGGGCGGCCCGTCTGAGCGCCGGCTCGGCGCCGCCACCGATCAGGATCGGGATGGGCGCCGATGGGGCGGGCCGGACCGCCAATTCTTCGAATTGGTACACCCGGCCCTGGTGGGTGAACGGTTGGCCTGACCAAGCCTGGGGGAGGATCGTCAGGATCTCCTCCATTGCCCGGCCCCGCTGGTCGATGCGGGCGCCGAGACGGTCGAACTCGACTTCGCTCCAGCCCAGACCGAGGCCAAGCGTGAAGCGCCCACCGCTGAGCAGACTGACGGTGGCCGCGTCCTCGGCGAGACGAAGCGGATGGTGCAAGGGGGCGAGGATGACTCCAGTGCCGATCTCGATCGTCGAGGTGGCGGCGGCGATGGCGCCGCTGACCACGGCCAGAGACGGCATGTAGCCGTCGTCGACGAAATGGTGCTCAGTGGTCCAGATCGAGGAGAGGCCGAGACGCTCCGCTTCGACGGCGATTGAGATCGTTTCGTCGTAGGCCCGGGACCAATCGGTCTCGCCGGGTTTGAGTTGTGCGCTGAGAAGGCCGAATCCGAGAGGCATGGGGGGCAGATTACGTGTGAAGCGGAGGTGCCCGGTCCTGGTCCTCGGGTAGACGGGTGAGGACCTCCAGTCGGCCACTACAGATTCAGAGGGCCGATCGGACTGGAATTGAGCTTTTTAAGACGGAATAGCCGCGACCGCGCTGACCTCGATCAGGGCACCAGGCACGCCTAGCCCTGCCACCCGGGCGCCTACGACCGGCGGCGTCGCCCCCGCCAACTCGGCGGCTGCGACTGGATAGGCGGCCGAAAGGTCGACGCCATCGACGTACAGGACCGTCATCATCACCAGGTCCTTGACGCTTGCGCCGGCGGCGGCCAGCGCGACTTGCAGGTTCTTCATCACCTGTTGCGTCTGAGCGGCCACGTCGTCACCGCCGACCAGCGCCCCGTCGCCGTCGACGGCGTTCTGGCCGCCGATGTACACGGTCGTAGCGCCCGGCGGCACGACCGCGACGTGCGTGAAAGCGGGCGATTGCACAAGTCCTTCTGGACGAAGTAGTGACGTCTGAGCCACTCCACCTCCTTTGTCCCGACCGCGTGGCGGCCGGTAAACGAAGGGCTCGATGTTACGCGTTGGCGAGAGGCCCGACCAAACGGTCGTTTGGCAAGAATCGACAGTGGGGAAGGGAGATGACGATGGCAAAGCTGGTAGTCGTCGAGCAACTGTCCCTGGACGGGGTGATGCAGGCGCCGGGTGGCCCGGATGAGGACCGCAGCGGCGGGTTCGAGCATGGTGGATGGGCGATGCCCTACTTCGACGAGGTCCTCGGTGAGGAGGTGGGCAAATCCATGGCGGAGACCGCCGCATTCCTCTTCGGGCGAAAGACCTACGACATCATGGCCGCCTATTGGCCCAATCAGCCGGAAGGCAACATGTTCGCCGACGTGCTCAACGGGTTGCCCAAGTACGTGGCGTCAACCACCCTCGACGAGCCCTTGGCCTGGTCAGGCTCCGATCTCTTGAAGGGTGACGTCGCCAAGGCGGTGGCAGCGCTCAAGGAGGAGCTGGATGGGAACATCGTGGTGCTGGGCAGTGGGCAACTGGCCCGAAATCTCATGGAGCACGACCTCGTCGACGAGTACGGGTTGACGATCCACCCGCTGATGCTCGGCTCCGGGAAGCGGCTCTTCGACGAGGAGGGTGGGATGCGACCGATGCGTCTCGTCGATTCGAAGACCACTACGACCGGTGTGATCGTCGCCACCTACCGGCCCGAGCGCTGATTTACCGCACCAGACGGCTCGTCCTATCCTCAGATGGTGACTCTGGCCGACTATCTGCCGATCGGGATCATGTTCGTTCTCGCCGCAGTTTTCGTCGCCGTGTCGCTCATCGCCTCCAGCTTCGTCCGGCCCAACAACCCGACGGCGGCCAAGCTCGACCCCTACGAGAGCGGCATCGTCCCCGAGACCGAGCCGGTGCAGCGGTTCCCGGTCAAGTTCTATCTGGTGGCCATGCTGTTCGTCATCTTCGACGTGGAAATCATCTTCCTCTTCGCCTGGGCCTCGATCTACGACAGTCTCGGCTGGTATGGGGTGGCGGCGATCTTCATCTTCACCTTCTTCGTCGCCGAGACCCTGGCCTACGTCTGGAAGCGCGGGGCTCTCGATTGGAACGTCCATCGGCGGGCCCGTTACATCCCGACCGACGCCACCGACGAGGCCGCCTGATGGCTACGACCGCTCCAGGCAACCTGCTCATGACCACCATCGACAAGGCAGCGAGGTGGGCCAAGACCCGCTCGATGTTCCCCGCCTCATTTGGCCTCGCCTGCTGCGCCATCGAGATGATGGCCACAGGGACTGCCCACTACGACTTGAGCCGGTTCGGGATGGAGGTGTTCAGGGCCTCGCCCCGGCAGTCCGATCTCATGGTGGTGGCCGGGCGGGTGAGTCAGAAGATGGCTCCCGTTCTGCGACAGGTGTACGACCAGATGCCCGACCCGAAATGGGTGATCTCGATGGGTGCCTGCGCATCCACCGGCGGCATGTTCAACAACTACGCCCTCGTCCAAGGCGTCGATCAGGTGGTACCGGTCGACATCTACGTGCCGGGATGCCCGCCGGGGCCGCAAAGCCTGATGCACGGGATCCTGACCCTCCACGACAAGATCATGAAGGGCGAGATCGCCAGTTGACCGACGACAACAGCGCCGTCGAGACCGAGGAACCCGTCGAGGTCCCGGAGCGACCGCTTCCCGACAACGAGGTTCTGAGAGGCCTGTTCGAGCCATTCGAGGACGTCGGTTGGGGGGATTCTCTGGGTCAGGATGTGGCCTTCGTGCCCAACGAGCGCTGGCTCGACTTCGCCACGGCGGCGAAGGACGCCGGATTCGAGGTCTGTGTCGACGTGACCGCGGTCGACTGGATGAGACAGCGACCCGAACGGTTCGAGATCGTTGCCAACTTGCTCTCCATGAAGCATCGGCTCCGGCTCCGCATGATCACCACCGCTCCGCGTCAGGAGCCAACCGTCGCCTCGCTGGTGCCGGTCTGGCCCGGTGCCAACTTCGCCGAACGCGAGACGTATGACATGTTCGGGATCATCTTCGAAGGGCATCCGGACTTGACCCGGATCCTCATGCCCGACGAATGGGAAGGCCACCCGCTTCGAAAGGACTTCGGCGTCGGCGCCGTACCTGTGCAGTTCAAGGAAAGCCACAAGGTGAGCTGAGATGAGCGACGAATCCAAGACCCTTGACGTCTGGGTGGCCGGCACCGAGGAGCCCGAGCTCACTCCCACCGACGAGGGCGCTCAGGAGATGACCCTCGACGAGCCCGAGGGCCGTCTCGACGAAGAGTTCGGGCGGGTGGTCGAGGACGACTACGTCTTCGACGACGAGGCCGAAGAGGACGAGCGGATGATCCTCAACATGGGCCCACAGCACCCATCCACGCACGGCGTGCTCCGGCTCCAGATCGAGCTCGAGGGGGAGATCATCCGGCGTACCAAGCCGATCATCGGATACCTCCACACCGGGATGGAGAAGACCGGGGAGCAGCTCAACTTCTCCCAGGGCGGGACCAATGTGACCCGCATGGACTACCTGGCCCCGCTGCACAACGAGCTGGCCTACGCGCTCGCGGTCGAGAAGCTGCTCGGGATCGAAGTCCCCCGCGCGCCGCCGCGATCCGGATCCTTCTCACCGAGCTCAACCGCTGCTCGTCACATCTCGTCGCCCTCGCCACCAACGGGATGGACATCGGGGCCATCTCCATGATGATGTACGGGTTCCGGGAGCGAGAGCAGATCCTCGCCTTCTTCGAGAAGACAACAGGGCTGCGGATGAACCACAACTTCATTCGACCCGGAGGAGTGGCCGCCGACCTGCCGCCCGGTTGGAAAGACGACGTTGCCGCCATCATCGAAGAGTTGCCGAGACGGCTGGGCCAGTACGACGACCTCCTCGAGAACAACCCGATCTGGGTGGCCCGCACCAAGGGCGTCGGTGTCCTCTCCGCAGAGGAGGCCATCGCTTACGGGATCACCGGGCCGACGTTGCGCTCCACCGGCGTCGATTGGGACATCCGCAAGGCATTCCCGTACAGCGGGATCGAGCAGTACGAGTTCGAGGTGCAGGTTGGCGAGCACGGCGATGTCTACGACCGCTACCGGATCAGAGTGGAGGAGATCAAGCAGTCGCTTGCCATCGTCGAGCAGGTGATGGACACCATCCCGAAGGGCGACTACCGGGTCGACGACCGCAAGGTCACACCGCCACCTAGAGCCAGGATCGACGAGTCGATGGAGGCCCTGATCCATCATTTCAAGCTCTTCACCGAGGGGTACAAGGTGCCGGCGGGCGAGACGTACGTGGCGGTCGAGTCTCCACGCGGTGAACTGGGCTGTTATCTGGTCTCCGACGGCGGAGCGCGTCCCTATCGGATGCACACCCGTGCCCCCTCGTTCTCCAACCTCCAGGCCCTCCCCATCGCCATGGCCGACTCGCTGATGGCTGACACCGTCGCCACCATCGCCTCCCTCGACCCGGTGATGGGCGACGTCGACCGGTAGCGCCAAGTACCCGGCCCCGCGGTTTCGCCCGAAGTAGCGGTGATACCTAATCTCCGGCGTCGATGAGCCACTGGTCGGAGGCCACCCAGGAGCGGGCCCGCGAGATCATCTCCAGGTATCCCCAGAAGCGGTCGGCGGTGATGCCATTGCTCTATCTGGCGATGGCGGAAGAGGGATATCTGACCAACGAGGGCATGGAAGAAGTCGCCCGATGGGTGGACATCACCCCGGCCCAGGTTCAGGCCGTGGCCACCTTCTACACCATGTACAAGCGGAAGCGCACCGGCAAGTACCTGATCTCCTGCTGCACGTCGATCTCGTGCATGCTCCTCGGCGGTGACGACGTCCTGCATGCCGTCGAGGACGAGTCCGGTGTTCCCCACGGTGAGACCGGAGCCGACGGGCTTCTCTCGGTCGAGCACGTCGAGTGCATCGGGGCCTGCGGCGGAGCACCTGCGGTCCAGGTCAACTACGAGTTGATCGAAGGCGTCACCCCGGAGAAGGCCCGGGACCTCGTGAGATGGTTGGGGGTTGCTCAGCCAGAAGTGGTCAACACCGATGAGATCCAGGAGCTGTTCGGGGGTGTCCGCAGCTTCGATTGGGCCATCAGAGAGGTTGGCGGGGCGGTCGGCCCCTATCCGGCCTTCCAGCCGCTGGGCACAGTGGGCATCGAGGACAAGGCTTGACGACACCCCTCGTTGTCACCAAGCGGATGACCGAGTTCCCTGCCGACTCGCACACCATCGACCGTTACGAGGCGACCGGCGGCTACGAGCAGGCCCGCCGCGCCACCGGCATGACCCGGGACGAGCTGGTCGAGGAGATCAAGACGTCCGGTCTGCTCGGCCGCGGAGGTGCCGCATTCTCGGCCGGCCTCAAATGGAGCTTTCTCGCCCCGCCCCGCCCCTCGTATCTCGTCATAAACGCCGACGAATCCGAGCCGGGCACCTTCAAGGACCGCCAGCTTCTGGAGCGGGACCCCCACCAGATGCTGGAGGGGATCATCATCACTGCCATCGCAAATGAGGTGCATGACGCCTTCATCTACATCCGGGGCGAGTACCCGAAGCCGGCGCGCCGGGTCCAGGCAGCAGTCGACGAGGCATATGCCAAAGGCCATCTGGGCAATGGCATCTTCGGGTCCGACTACGACCTGGAAGTGACGGTGCATCTGGGGGCGGGGGCCTACATCTGCGGCGAGGAGACCGCTCTCATCAACAGCCTGGAGGGCTTACGCGGCGAGCCCCGTCTCAAACCGCCCTACTTCCCCGCCGCCAAGGGCCTCTACATGCAGCCCACCATCGTCAACAACGTGGAGACGGTGTCCAACCTGCCCCACATCCTGGCCATGGGCGCCGAGGATTTCATCGAGCTCGGCCATCCGCTCGACACCGGAACCTTCATGATCTCGATATCGGGTCACGTCGAGAAGCCAGGCAACTACGAGCTCCCTCACGGGATCACCTGGCGCCATCTCATCTACGACGTCGCCGGAGGCATCCCCGGAGGTCATGAGCTGAAGACGTGGGTTCCGGGTGGGGCCTCCTCACCGTGGTTCGTCCCGCAGATCCATCTCGACGACCAGATCACGAAGGACATATGTGCCGAGGCCGGTTCGATGCTGGGCTCGGGAGCGGTGATCGTGATGGACGACACCACCTGCATGGTGCGGGCTGCGGAGCGGATCGTGCGCTTCTTCGCCCACGAGTCGTGCGGGCAGTGCACACCCTGTCGTGAAGGCACCACCTGGATGGAGATGATCCTGCGTCGCATCGAGGAGGGCCAGGGCCGGGCGATCGATCTCGACCTCCTGCTCGATGTCTCCGACAACATCAGTGTCGGGCTCGGCTGGCCACCGAAGATGACCACCATTTGCCCCTTGGGGCCATCGGCGGTGTCACCCGTCCTCGCCCTCCGCGACTACTTCCGCGAAGAGGTCGACGCCCATGTGGAGATGGGCGGCTGTCCGGTGAAATCTGGGGGCGACCCCCAGACCCCCGCTCGCTGGTCGTCACAGGTGCGGAGACATCCGGGCGATCTCTTGACCACGTCGCGTCGGATGGGGATCGCGATTGAGCCCCGAGCCTGAATTCGTATCCGTCACCATCGACGGCGAGGCCCATCAGGTGCCGGCCGGATCGTTGCTGATCAAGGCTGCCCAGGACACCGGGACCTATATCCCGCGCTTCTGCTGGCACGAGCGGATGAACCCGGTGGGGATGTGCCGGATGTGCCTGGTCGAGGTGCAGGGGCCGCGTGGACCGATGCTGGTCACCGCGTGCACCAGCAACGTCGCCGACGGGATGGTGGTCGACACCAGGAACGACACGGTGAAGAAGGCGCAGGAGGGCGTCCTCGAGTTCCTCCTGGCCAACCACCCCCTCGACTGCCCGGTCTGTGACAAGGGCGGTGAGTGCCCGCTGCAGGACCAGGCGTTCTCCCATGGCCCAGGAGAGAGCCGCTTCGTCGAGATCAAGCGCAACTACGAGAAGCCGATCGCCATCTCCGATCTCGTCCTCCTCGACCGCGAGCGGTGCATCCTCTGCGCCCGATGCACCCGATTCGCCGACGAGATCAGCGGCGATCCCCTGATCGAGTTCAAGTCGAGAGCCAACGTCACCGAGGTGAACACCTTTCCCGACCTCCCGTTCTCCTCCTACTTCTCCGGGAACACCATCCAGCTCTGCCCGGTCGGCGCCCTCACCGCGGCCCAGTACCGGTTCCGCGCTCGGCCCTGGGACCTCCAGATGGTGGAGAGCTCCGGTCTCCACGACACCGCACACCCCCGGCTCTCGGTCCAGGTCAGCCAGAACGAGATCCTGCGTCTGGTCGGGGTGGACAACGACGCGACCAATCACGGCTGGCTGTCCGACAAGGAGCGCTTCGGATTCCAGTACCTGGGCTCCGATGAGCGTCTCACCAAGCCATTGGTGCGCCGAGACGGAGAGTTGGTGGAGACCACCTGGGCCGATGCCCTCGACCGTGTGGCCGAGAGGATCGGTCTCATCCGGGACGCAGACGGCGGCGGCGCCTTTGCGGTGATCGGGGGGGCCCATGGCAGCAACGAGGACGCCTACGCCCTCTCCAAGTTCGCCCGAGTGGTATTGGGGACCAACAACGTCGATGCCCGGCTCGACGATGCACTCGCCTCCCATTTCCTGGCCGCCACCGCGGATCGGGCCCTCATCTCCGATATCGACACCGCCGACACCATCGTGATCTGGGGGCCGGATCTCAAGGAGGAGCATCCCACCCTCTATCTGCGGGTCCGTCGGGCGGCCCAGGAGCTCGGGGTCCGGCTAGTGGTGGTGCACCCCCGGGCCACCGGTCTCGACGATCGGGCGGCGATCAAGCTCGGTTACCGGCCTGGCGGCGGCTTCGCGCTGCTCGACGAGATCGCCGATGGCAAGCACCCCGAAGTCCGGCAGGCCCTGAGTGCCGATCGGGTCGTGTGCCTGGTCGGCCAGGCCTCGTTCGCGGACGGCCCCAAACTGGCCGAGTCGGTGGCGGCCTACGTCCGCAACAAAGCCGGCTCGGCACGCATCCTCCCTCTCGCCAGACGGGGCAATATCTTCGGCGCCCTCGACATGGGCCTCGCCCCCGACCTTCTGCCGGGGCGGGTAGCCGATGAGGAGGCCGGACGGACTGCCCTGGCCACCTCCTGGGGCGAGATGCCCGTGGAGAGAGGGAAAGACACCAGATCGATGCTCGAAGGTCTCGACTCGGGTGAGATTCGCTTCCTCCTTCTCGTCGGTGCCGACCCGGTTCGTGACCTGCCAGATCCGAGACAGGCGGCGCTTGCGCTGGAATCGGCCGAGTACGTGGTCTCCATCGATCTCTTCCTGAACGACTCCAATCGCGACGCCGACGTGATCTTCCCGGCTGCCGGCTTCGCCGAGAAGGAGGGCACCGTCACCAATCTCGAAGGTCGGGTGCAGAAGGTGAACTCGATCGCGCCGGTGCCGGGCCAGGCCCGACCCGACTGGGAGATCCTCAACGACCTGGCCGAGCGGGCCGAGCACCCGATTGGTCTCTCGAATGGTGAAGCGATCGCCAAAGAGATCTCCGAGGTCGCCCCGGCCTATGCCGGGATCAGCTGGGATCTCCTCGAGTGGGAGGCCCGGGACGGGGCGGTGGTCCCGCTGTCGGGGGCTCAGCCATTGAGCCACATCCCGGTGGCCCTGAAAGGGGACAAGGCGCCGTCCGCCCCGCTGATCCTCCATGTGGCGAGGACCCTCTACGACGATGGGGTGATGATGAGGCACAGCCCATCGCTGCACCCTCTCGCACCCGGGGCCGTGGCCCATCTCAATCCTGATGACGCCAGGAAGGCCGGTGCCCAGGATGGTCATCCGGTCAAGGTCGTAACCAAGCACGGGGAGGGCGAGTTCTCCGCAGTCGTGGACGAGGGGACGCCACCCGGTGTCGTATACGTGCCCTTCAACCAGCCTGGGGCGGGCTCTCTCGGCACCGAGGCCGTGGTCCGGGTGACCGCGGTGGGCAAATGACCTGGCCCGAGTTCTGGATAGTCGTCCTGCGGGTGATTCTCACCTTTGTTCTGTTGTTGGTGGCGACATTGATCAACGTGTGGGCGGAGCGGAAGATCCTCGCCGACATGCAGAACCGGATCGGCCCCAAGCGGGCCGGGCCCTGGGGCATCCTGCAGACGGTGGCGGATGGCCTGAAGCTGTTCTTCAAGGAAGCGGTCACCCCGCGGAAGGTAGAGCTGGGGATGTATCTGCTGGCGCCGTTCCTCGCCGTGGTCCCCGCCTTCCTCATCTTCATGATGGTCCCGTGGGGCAAGCCATTCACCATCGGTGGCAACGAGGTCACATTGCAGGGTGCCGATCTGAACATCGGCCTGCTCTTCATCCTCGCCATGTCCTCGCTGGCGGTCTATTCGGTGGTGCTGGCGGGATGGGCATCGGGGTCCAAGTATCCGCTGCTCGGCGGGGTGCGCGCCACGGCCCAGGCGATCTCCTATGAGGCGGCCATGGGGCTGGCCATGGTGGCCGTGGTCATGTTCACCGCAACCCAGGGAGACGGGGGCACTTTGTCGTTGGCCGAGATCGTCGAACGTCAGGCCGGGACCTGGGGCGACATCATCCCGGCCCTCGAGCCGGTGTTGCAGTTCATCCCGCGCTGGAACGTCTTCCCCCAGATCGTGGCCTTCATCATCTTCTTCATCGCAATCGTCGCCGAGACCAATCGTGCCCCATTCGACCTGGTCGAGGCTGAGCAGGAGATCGTCGGCTTCCACACCGAGTACTCCGGGATGCGTTTCGCCATGTTCTTCCTGGCCGAATACGTGAACATCTTCTCGATGTGCGCCATCGCCGCCTCGTTGTTCCTGGGCGGCTGGAACGGGCCCACGTTCGAGGGATCGGTCCCCGCGATCATCTCCGGCATCCTCCCCACCGTCTGGTTCCTGGCCAAGACCTACTTCCTGATCTTCCTGTTCTTCTGGATCAGGGCGACCCTGCCCCGGTTGCGCTATGACCAGCTCATGCAGCTGGGATGGAAACGGCTCATTCCCGGTGCCCTCGCCTGGCTCGTCCTCTCCGCGTTCGTCATCTCATTCCGCCAGTTCGGCGCTCCCTGGAGTCAGTGATGGGTCTCATCAAAGAGCTGATCAAGGGGTTGCGCGTCACTGGCGGGACGATGATCCGCACCATCGCCGGTGATGAGCTCGTCACCACCGAGTACCCGCACGAGATGCGGGTGAAGCCGCAACGCTTCCATGGGCGTCACGTGCTGAACCGCTATCCCGACGGGATGGAGAAGTGCATCGGCTGTCAGTTGTGCGCCGGCGCCTGCCCGGCGCAGTGCATCTACGTGCGGGGGATGGACAACGATCCGGAGAACCCGACCTCTCCGGGCGAACGGTTCGGCTACGTGTACGAGATCAACATGCTCCGTTGCATCTTCTGTGGTCTCTGCGTCGAGGCCTGCCCCACCGAGGCAATCACGATGACCAGCCTCTTCGAGATCTCCACGACCACCCGTGAGGACGCCATCTACACCAAGGAGACTCTCCTCATGGACCGACGGGGGAATGTGCCCCATATGTTCCCTGACGACGAGTTGGCCGATCTCGACGAGCTGGACACCGCAGACGGCTGGCTGCGGGCGACGGCGCCGGCTGGTGTGGCCGCGTACGAAGGAGTGAAGATGTGGGAGGGCACCCCGGGCCCCGCCGACTGGTCACCCGAACCGTCACAGGAGGAGCGGGACCGCAGGACAGGCGACGGGGAAGAGGATGGTTGAGACCGTCCTCTTCGTGATCGCGGCCCTCGCCGCGCTGGCCGGCGCGGTAACCGTGGTGTTGGCCCGAAACCCGATCTACTCGGCAGTCGGGTTGCTAGGCACGCTGTTCTCCGTCGCGATTCTCTACGTGGTGCAGCTCGCCCACCTGGTGGCCGCAGTCCAGGTGATCGTGTACGCCGGTGCGGTCATGACCCTGTTCTTGTTCGTGATCATGTTGATCGGGGTGGACAAGGACGAGGAGCGAGTCGAGCCGCTTCCCCGGCAGCGGTTGTGGGTTGGAATTCTCGCCGGTGTGGTGATCCTTTTCGCCGCCGGTGTGGCCCTTTTCGGGGACTTCGTCTGGGTTCCGGCCGCGGCCACCGCAATCGATCAGGACGCCACCAACGGGACGATCCAGGCCGTGGCCGAGCCTCTGTTCACCGACTGGGTGCTCGCCTTCGAAGCCACCGCGCTCCTGCTGACCATTGCCGCTGCCGGTGCGGTGGTCCTGGCCCAGTTCAAGAGAAAGCGGGCGTGATGGTCCCCGTTGGGTGGTACATGGCCCTGGCTGCGGCGCTGTTCCTGATCGGGGCCTTGGGCATGCTTCTCCGTCGCAACGCGCTGGTCATGTTCATGTGCATCGAGCTGATGCTCAACGCGGTCAACCTGACACTGATCTCAGCGGGGCGGGCCATGAACGACCTCAACGGCCAGGTTGCTGTGTTCTTCATCCTCGTGGTCGCAGCAGCCGAGGTAGTCGTAGGGCTGGCGATCATCGTCGCCATCTTCCGACGACGGGCCACCGCGTCCGTGGACGAGCTGAGTGAGTTGCGTGGGTGACTGACTACCTCTGGCTCGTCATCGGCCTTCCCCTGGCCGGCGCCGTGTTCCTCCATTTCTTCGGGAGATACATCAGGGAGCCGCTGAGCGGCTGGCTGGCGGCAGCTGCGATCGGTGGGGCATTCGTAGTGTCCGCCATCGCCGCGGTGCCTTTCATCCAGGGCGGGGCCGAGCCGGTGACCATCTCATTGTGGGAGTGGATGCCGGCCATCGGGGCCAGCTTCGAGCTGCTCTGGGATCCGCTCGCCGCGCTGATGGCCCTGATCGTCACCGGTGTCGGCACATTGATCCATGTTTTCGCCATCGGCTACATGCACGGCGATGAGCGCTTTCACCGGTTCTTCACCAATCTCAACCTGTTTGCCGCCTCGATGCTCACCCTCGTGCTCGCCGGCAACTACGCCATGTTGTTCCTGGGGTGGGAGCTGGTCGGGCTCTGCTCCTACTTGCTGATCGGGTTCTGGTACACCCGGACGACGGCGGCGGCGGCGGCCAAGAAGGCGTTCATCGTGAACCGTATCGGCGACTTCGGCTTCATGATCGGCCTGATGCTGGTCTTCAGCGTTTTCGGCACTCTCTCATTCGCCGGTGTCTTCGAGCGGGCCGGCGAGGAGCTGACCGGGGGGATGGCCACGGCGATCGGGTTGCTTTTCCTGGTTGGAGCCGCGGGCAAGTCGGCGCAGATTCCGCTCTACGTGTGGTTGCCCGATGCCATGGAGGGGCCTACCCCTGTCTCCGCCCTTATCCATGCCGCCACGATGGTGACGGCCGGGGTGTACGTCATCGCCCGCTCAGCCCCGATCTACGAGTTCACACCGGTTGCTTCGATCGTGGTCGCATCCGTTGGGGCGCTGACGGCGATCTGGGCCGCCTCGATTGCCCTCGCCCAACGCGACATCAAGAAGGTCCTCGCCTATTCGACGATCTCTCAACTCGGCTTCATGTTCCTCGCCGTTGGGGCGAGGGCATACGTGGCCGGCGTCTTTCACCTGATGACCCATGCGTTCTTCAAGGCATTGCTCTTCCTCGGCGCCGGCTCAGTGATCCATGCCATGAGCGACGAACAGGACATGCATCGGATGGGCGGCCTCATGAAGAAGATGCCGGTGACCGCCACGACCATGGCGATAGGGGCCCTGGCTCTAGCCGGGATCCCGCCATTGGCCGGCTTCTGGTCCAAAGACGAGATATTGGCGGCGGATTTCGCCAGGGGAGGGTGGTACTACTTCCTGTGGATCATCGGGCTCGTCACTGCCCTGCTCACGGCGTTCTACATCGCCAGGCTCTGGGTCCTGGTCTTCTATGGGGAGCCGCGGTGGCAGGACGACGCACATCCGCACGAGTCGCCGCGGGTGATGACGCTGCCTCTCGTCGCCCTGGCATTTCTCTCCGTGGTAGGGGGCCTGGTCAACACACCGTTTCGGCTCGGTCTCGAGCATTTCCTGGAGCCCAGCTTCGAAGGAGTGCACATCCAAGAGGCGCCGACCGACTGGCTGACCCTGGGGATCCTGGCTGCTCTTTCCATCTTCGCCGCCCTGGTCGGCGCAGGGGCCGGAATTCTGGCCTACAGACGCCCTCCCGAGAGGTGGCGCCGCTTCGAAGAGTCGTTCGAGCCGCTGTGGGGGACATGGGAGCTGGCCTACGGGGTCGACGACCTGTACGGGAGGACCCTGGTCATCCCGGGCCGGCGACTGGCCGAGGCCACCGCCTTCTCCGTCGACTCGAAAGTGGTCGATGGCGCGGTCAACGGAGTGGGTCGGCTGGTTCGGGGCGCCGGCAACTGGGCCCGGCCCCTCCAGACCGGGTTCGTCCGCAACTACGGCGTGTTGTTCCTCGCCGGAGCCCTGGTAATCGTGGTCTGGCTGGTGGCTAGCGGATGAGCGAGCCCACATGCTGACCGCCCTGATCCTGCTCCCGGTCGCCGCCGCCATCGTTGTGGCGCTGATCCCGGGGGGCCGGAGAGAGATCCATCTTTCCCTCGGGATCGCCCTCTCCGTGATGCCCTTGGCCCTCGCCGGATACCTGTTCTGGGTATTCGAGCCGGCAGCGGGCTTTCAGTATGTCGTCAATGTGCCCTGGTATGAGCCGTGGGGAATCGCCTGGAATCTCGGCGTCGACGGGATCTCGCTGCCGATGGTTGCCCTCACCACGCTGCTGGTCCCGATCGCCCTGGCTGCATCGACGACGATCACGAACCGGACCAAGGAGTTCGTGATGTACACCCTCCTCCTCGAGGCGGGCATGGTCGGCGCCTTCCTGGCCCTCGACCTGTTTCTCTTTTTCGTCTTCTTCGAGGCGATGTTGATCCCGATGTACTTCATCATCGGCATCTGGGGAACCGAGCGCCGGATCTACGCCGCGGTCAAGTTCTTCATCTATACGGCCTTCGGCTCAGCCTTGATGCTGGCGGCGATCATCGGTCTCGCCCTCACTTACGCCTCCCAGGAAGGGTCGGCATCATTCGCCCTCACTGATCTGGCCGGGCTCGACCTCTCGGTCGGGACCGAGCGGATGTTCTTCGCAGCCTTCGCCATCGCCTTCGCCATCAAGGTCCCTCTGTTCCCGTTCCACACCTGGCTCCCAGACGCCCATGTCGAAGCGCCAACCGCTGGCTCCGTGCTGCTCGCCGCGGTCCTTCTGAAGCTCGGGACCTACGGTCTTCTCCGGTTCAACCTCTCACTGTTCCCTGACGCGTCGGTCGATGCCATCCCGATCATGGCGATCCTGGCCGTCATCGGGATCATCTACGGAGCTGTCGTGGCCATCGTCCAACCCGACCTAAAGAAGCTCGTCGCCTATTCCTCCGTGAGCCACCTGGGTTTCATCGTGCTCGGCACCTTCGCCCTGACTTCGGGCGGGCTCCAGGGGGCGGTGATCCAGAATGTGAACCACGGTCTGACCACCGGTGCCTTGTTCCTCCTGGTCGGGATGATCTACGACCGAAGGCACACCAAGAAGATCGCCGATTTCGGCGGCTTGCAGAAGACTGTTCCACTTCTCGCCGGGTTCTTCTTGTTCATGACGTTCGCCTCGATCGGGCTCCCGGGTCTCAACGGTTTTGTCGGTGAGTTCCTGGTGCTGATTGGCAGCTATCCAGCCCTGCCGAGTTTCAGTGTCATCGCCGCCTTCGGGGTGGTCCTGGCCGCCATCTATCTGCTGTGGGCCTACGAGCGGGTCTTCACTGGGGTCCCGGATAAGGAGGAGAACTCGGTGCTTTCCGACCTGTCGGCACGTGAGATCGCCCTGCTGGTGCCGATCGCAATCCTGATCGTGGTGATCGGGCTCTATCCCAATCTGCTCCTGGACAAGATCACGCCCTCCACCGAGGCGGTCCTCGACAACATCGTCGAGCAAACCGACTACACCATCCCGGAGCCGGGTCGGATCGGCGATGTCTTCGTGGCAGGTGGTGACTGATGATCACCCCACCGGAGATCTCCTGGATCGCCATAGCCCCCGATCTGGCCCTGGCGCTCGGCGCGGCCCTGGTGTTGCTCATCGATGTCCAGTGGAAGCCGGCGCCGCGCGTCCTCGGTTTGGTGGTCGGGGCGACCCTGGCCGTCGCCTCCGGTTTGACCATCCTGCAGTGGGTCCAGGGTGCCGATGCCATGGCCGCGGGGGACACCGGGAGCCTCCTGGCGTTTTCCGGGTTGATCACCATGGACGGATTCGCCATCTTCTCCCGCTTCGTCCTGATCGCGGCGACCGCGTTGGGCCTGGCCGCGGGATGGCGCTTCGTGGTGAGCCTGGGTCGTCGGGGCGCCGAGGCGATCGCCCTCGTTCTGCTGGCCACGACCGGCTTCTCCCTGATGGTCGCTGCCAACAACCTGGTCATGCTGTTCCTCGGGCTGGAGGTGGGCTCCATCGCCCTCTATATCCTCGCCGGTCTGGCCCGAGAGCGGCGCGAGTCGGAAGAGGCCGCCATCAAGTACTTCCTGCTCGGTTCGTTCGCCTCGGCGGTGTTCATCTATGGCGTCGCCCTCATCTACGCCGGGACCGGCCAGTTCCAGATCCTGGGTATCCGTCAACTCTTCGATGACTTCGTCATCTCCAGCCCGGCGGTGATCTACGTAGGGATCGGGCTGGTGGTGGCGGGTCTTGGGTTCAAGGTGTCCGCCGCCCCGTTCCACACCTGGGCGCCGGACGTTTACCAGGGTGCTCCCGCGGGGCTGGTCGGATACATGGCGGCCGTGGCCAAGGTGGCCGGTTTCGCCGCCATCGCCCGCATCCTGCTCACTGCTTTCTCCGATCTCTCCGAGACGTGGCTCCCGGTAGTGGCCGCCATCTCGGTGCTATCGATGGTGCTCGGGTCGGTGCTCGCCCTCGTCCAGGGCGATGTGCGCCGTCTGCTCGCCTACTCGGGGGTGGCTCACGCCGGGTTCATCATGACGGGCGTGGTTGGCGGCGCCACCGACGGTGTCCTGTTCTATCTGGCCATTTATGCCATCCAGCTCGTCGGTGCCTTCGCGGTGGTGGCGGTCGTGAGCGGCCCCGACGGAGCCGGTTCCAGCCTGGATGAGTACCGCGGCCTTGGCCGGCGAAGCCCGCTACTGGCCGGGGCCTTCACCATCCTCCTGCTCGGGATGGGCGGTCTGCCTATCACATCGGGTTTCGTAGCCAAGTTCGGGGTCTTCACCGACGCCTGGGCACAGGGTTACCAGTGGCTGGTGATCGTCGCGGTGATCGCCTCGGTGGTGGCATTCGCCTTCTACATCCGGGTCATCGTCGTCATGTACATGGACGACGCCGTCGAGGAGAAGCCTCTGCGTGTCGGTCCCGAGCGTTGGGTGTTGGCGTTGGCTGTCGGTGCGACGATTCTCTGGGGCATCTTCCCGTCGTCGCTTCTCGATCTGGCAGCTGATGCATTACCTCTCTAGATCGGCGGTCTGCGCCGCAATCGCCGGCATCTTCATCCTCATCGGGACCAGCCCTGCCCTGGCCGCGGAGACCGCCGCCTCCGAGATCGTGATCATCCCGGAAGGGGACACGGTCACCGAAGACCTCTATGCGGCGGGGTCTCGGGTGGTGGTTGAGGGGACCATCGAAGGCGATCTGATGGCATTCGCCGCCGAGGAGGTAGTCATCTCTGGCGAGGTCACTGGCAGTGTGGTGGCGGTCGCACCGACCGTCACGATCGGTGGTGAAGTGGGGAGGTCGGTGCGATTCACTGCAAACAGAGTCGCCATTTCTGGATCGATAGGCGGAGACCTGGTCGGCGCCGCCCTCCGGGCCGAGCTCACCCCCGAATCCACGATCGAGGGCGATGTCCTCGTGTGGGCATTCAGGTTGGCGGCGGCTGGGACCATCGGCACCGATCTCGAAGGCACCCAGCGAACTCTGGAGTTGGCGGGGACTGTGGGAGGGGACGTCGATGTGAGTGTCAACAGCCTCATCGTCACCGGCCCGCTGGAGGTGACGGGCGATCTGGGCTATCGGTCCCCGTCTGAAGCCGAAGGGCTGGACCAGGCGACGGTGGGCGGCGTGGTTGCCCACAAGACGCCATTGCCGCCCAATATCCGGATTCGCGCCCTCGGGTTGCTGACTCGATTCCTCGTGATCCTGGGACTGACCTGCGCCGCCCTCCTCGTCGCCTGGGGCTGGCCGGAGAGGACCGAGGCCGCCGGGGATAGAGCCAGGGGCAGCGTGTGGCGGGCCCTGGGCAGGGGCGCTCTCATCATCCTCTCCCCGTTCATCGTGGCCGGGATCGCAGCCCTGATCGCCGGGCTTGTCCCCGCTTCGGCGAGCTTGCCCTTACTTGCGGTCTTCGTGCCGCTGATCCTCGCCCTGGCCGGTCTGGTCCTGGTGCTCTCGTTGGTGGCCGGGGTGCCAGCCGTTGTCGCCCTGGGACGTGCACTCCCCGGCGAGCGAGGTCTGTACGGGTCGGTGGTCCTGGGATCGATCGTGGTCGGGGTCCTGTGGCTGATCCCCTACGTGGGCTGGCTGGTGCCTTTACTCGTCTTGCCGATCGGGCTGGGCTCGTGGATGTTGAGCCTTCAGGGAAGTGGGGACACAGCCGACGACCCATCAAACTCCTTGATGGCAGGCCCGCCAACGGGATCCGGCACGACAGTGAAGGATCCGGCCACCTGAAGATCGGCTGACGAGGTCCCCACCAGTACCTCGATCGATCCCGGCTCGACCACATAAGTCATGTCACGGTCATAGAACCCGAGCTGTCCGACCGGCAGCTGGAAGGTCACCTGACGGGAGGCTCCGGCGGGGAGGCCGACCCGCGGCAAAGCCCTTGAGCTCGAGGACAGGCCGGGTCACACTTGCTACCGGGTCTCTCACGTAGAGCTGGACGACCTCGTCACCTTCCCTATTCCCCGTGTTGGAGACGACGGCCGTAACTGTCACCTCTTGGTTCCAGCCGGCCTCGTCCGGTGCCACCAAGAGATTCGAGATCCGGAACGTCGTGTAGGCGAGACCATGGCCGAACGGATAGAGCGGGCCGGCCTCTCCGTCCACGTAGTCGCCCTTCCAGTGGGATCTGCCACCCGACACCTTGTGCCCGTAATACACCGGTATTTGCCCCGCTGATCGCGGATGGGAGATGGGCAGCTTCCCACCCGGGCTCACCACCCCGGCTAGGACATCGACGAGTGCCTCGGCTCCCTCTTCTCCGGGCAGCCAGGCCTGGACCACCGCGGCGCTGTGCTCGTGCGCCCAGACGCTGCCGCCCGGACGCCCGCTGACCAGGACCAGGATCATCGGGGTGCCGGTCTCGGCCACCGCTCGCACCAGGTCTTCTTGGACCCCGGGGAGGTCGAGTGAGAGACGATCCCGACCTTCGCCGGAGGTGCAGTCGGTGGTCAGGCCCGCCTTGTCCCCCATCACCATGATCGCGATCGCGGAACGACTAGCGAGGGCGACGGCCTCTTCGAAACCCTCGCGGGAGGTGCTGTTGACGTCGCATCCTCTCTCGTATTCGACGATTTCCCCGAACCGTTCCCGCAATGCGTCCAGGACAGTGCTGGCCTGTTTCATCGCGCCTTCAGCCGATACCTCCCCGGTGAAAGGCACTCCGAACACGTTGTCGCCATGCTGCATCTCGGCCAGGGCTTCGATGTGGGCCGGGTAGGTGTAGTCGCCGAACAGATTTCGTGACTCGTCGGCGTTTGGACCGATCACCGCGATCGGCCCGGTATCGGGGGCGATGGGCAGGGCACCGTTGTTGGACAACAGGACGATGCTCTTCTCCGCGATCCGACGGGCCAATCCTCGCTCGAGGCGAGGGTCGGTCTGGGCCGCCTCGGGGTCGACGAAAGGCGACTCGAAGAGACCGAGCTCGAACTTGGAGGTGAGCACCCTCCTCACCGAGGTGTCGACGAGGTCGAGATCGATGTTCCTGCTGTGGATGCCTTCGATGAGCGGCTCGCCATAGCAATCGGTGCCGGGGAGTTCGACGTCGATCCCGGCTTCGAGAGCGATTCCGGCCGCCTCGATCCCGTCCTCGGCGAGATGGTGATAGCTGGCGAGCTGGCGAACGGCGAAGTAGTCCGACACCACTGTCCCATCGAACCCCCATTCGTCTCGAAGGATGTCGGTGAGGAGCTGGCGATGAGCGGCGCAGGGGATGCCGTCGAGCTCGTGATAGGCATTCATGACCGACTGGGCTCCGGCGTTGACCACCGCCTCGAACGGATGGAGGTACACCTCGCGCAGCTCGCGGTCCGGCAGATGGGGCGGCGCCCAGTTGAGGCCGCCTTCTGAGGCGCTGTACCCGACGAAGTGCTTGGCGGTAGCGACAACGCCCTGGGTCAGGTCGGCACCCTGCAATCCCTCGACGAAGGCAGTTCCCATCCGGGCGACCAGGTACGGGTCCTCCCCATAGGTCTCCTCGGTGCGGCCCCATCGCGGGTCCCTGGCCACATCGAGCACAGGTGACAGCCCGTGATGTGCCCCCATGGCCCTCATCTGACGGCGAATGACGTCCGCCATCTCGCGGGCGAGGTCCGGGTCCCAGGTCGCGGCCACGCCGATTGCCTGGGGGTAGACCATGGCGTCCTTGGCCATCAGCCCGGAGCAGATCTCCTCATGGACGATGGCCGGGATGCCGAGACGGGTCTCCTCGAGGAGGTAACGCTGGATCTCGTTGGCGAGTCGGGCCGCGTCCCGGGCTGTCAGGTCGCTGGCGCCCGAGATCCGGGTGACGTGTCCCAGGCCCTGCCGGAGCAGTGGCCCGGCCTTTTCCCGGGAGAATTGCCCCTTTTCGGTCAACTGGAAGACCCAGGCGCTCCCCAATTGGGCGACCTTCTCCTCGAGAGTCATCATCTCCAACAGACTCTCGACCCGCTCGTCCACCGGGAGGCCCGGATCGCGGTAGGCCGGCTGCTGCCCGTCGACGGTGACGGCTGTCATCCCTTTACCCCACCGGTGGTCAGCCCGGTCACGATCTGCTTCTGGGCGATGAAGTAGAAGATCAGGGCCGGGATCATGGCCAGCGTGGTGTAGGCCAGGATCATCGCGGTGTCCGTTACGTACTGAGCCGAGATGTTGTTGATGCCGAGTGGCAGCGTCCACTGCCCCGGTTGGATCAACACCAGCAACGGGAGCAGGAAGGCGTTCCAGCTGCCAACCACCGTGAGCACCGCGATCGTGCTCAACACGGGGCGGGACAGGGGGAGCATGACCGACCAGTAGAAGCGAAGCGGGCCGCAGCCGTCGATAGCGGCTGCGTCTTCCAGGTCACGGGGGATGCTGCGGAAAAACGGGCGAAGGATCACGATCGAGAGCGGGAGCCCGAACGCCGCCTGGGGGAGGGCGATGCCGAGAGGGCTGTTGAGCAGACCCGTCTGCCGGAGGGTGATGAACAGGGGAAGGATGGCCACCGCTACGGGAAACAGAAGGCCGAGAGTGAAGAGGGCGAACACGAGCTCCCGCCCCCGGAACCTGTATCGCGCAATCACGAAGGCAGCCAGGGAAGCGGCGGGGAGGACGAGGGCAGTGGTGATCAGGGCGATCAGGACACTGTTCCTCACCCACCCGTAGAAACTGGGGTCGGTCAACGCGGTCTGATAGTTGGTCCACACCCAGGGATCGGGGAGCCCGACGGGATCGGCTGCAAGCTGCGAGTTGCTCCGGAACCCACCGATGATCGAGAAGCTCAACGGGACGATGATCACCAGCAGCACCAGAACGGCGATCAGGTAGAGAAGCCCACGGCCGAAGTCGAATTTCTGGGAGGGACCCTTGGTTGGGACGCTGGTCGTCGGTCACGCCGTCAGCGCTCCTTCCAGATCCCGGCGCAGCACGAATCGCTGATAGAGGAGGGCCACGATCAGGGAGAGACTGAAGACGATCACGGAGACCGCGCTCGCAAAGCCGAACTGGCCCCGTCTGAAGCCCCAATCGACGAGATAGGTGGCCATGGTTGCGGTGGAGTTCACCGGCCCGCCCTTCGTGGTGACCCAGACCAGGTCGAACAACTGCAGGGCGCCGATGATGGAGAGGAACATAGAGACCCTGATCGTCGGACCTAGCAGCGGGAGGGTCACGTATCGGAAACCCTTCCAGAAGGAGGCGCCGTCGATGGCCGAGGCCTCCTCGAGCTCGGTCGGGATGAGCTGGAGACCGGCCAGGATCAACACCATGTGGAACCCGAAGTACTTCCACGAGATGACGAAGAACAGGCTGTATAGGGCGATCTTGGGGTCAGCCAGCCACTCCCTGGAGAGATCGCCCGCACCCACCCCTGCCAGGACCTGGTCGAAGAGGCCGTCCGGCCGATAGATCTGGCGCCACACCACCCCGGTGACCACCTCGGACAAGATGAAAGGGGCGAAGTACATCGTCCGGAAGACCCCGCGCCCCTTCAGATTGCGAGTGAGGAGCACGGCGAGGGTGACAGCGAAAGGAATCTGGAGAAGTAGCGAGAGCCCGATGATGATCCCGTTGTGAGTTATCGCTTCTATGAACAACGGGTCAGCGAAAGCGTCTCTGAAGTTCTGGAGCCCGACCCAGTCGGTGAGAGGTGTCAGGCCGTTCCAGTCGTATCCGCTGTAACGGATGCTCTGGGTGATCGGGTAGAGGACAAAGAGGCTGTAAAGGGCCAGGGCGGGCAGCAGGAAGGCAAGGATGACCGGCCAGGGTGCAGTCCCTGGCGCGCGTCGAACTACTCGACCGGGGCGCGTCACCTTGACTTGTGGATCGCTGGTCACAATCCGTTGCTCGATAGGTGGAGGGCCGCCGGACCGGCGGCCCTCCACGACTTTGCTCACGATACGACTGGTGGCTATCCGGCCGCCGCCGTAATGGACTCGGTGACTTCCTCGGGGGTGGCGGTCCCAGCAAACAGGGTGGCCACCGCGTCGTTGACCGCGGCGCCAAGCTCAGGGGTGAAGTACTGGTCCAGATAGAGCTGGACGAAGCCCGCTTGTCCCAGTCCCGCCAGCACCTCCTGCTGCAGCGGATCGGTCACGGACACCTCGGCGCCCGCGGTGACCGGAAGGGTGGTCCCTGTCTCGCCGGTCCGAATCGCCTGCTCGACGGCAGTGATGTATTCCAGGAACTGAACTGCCTCTGGTGGTGCATCCTTGCCGACAGCAAACCCGTCGCCGCCACCGAAACCGTCGGTCGCAGCGCCGGCGCCACCTTCGACAGCCGGGAACGGGAACCAGCCGAACTCAGCGGGGAGCCGCTCCTCGATCGGGTCCTCAGGGGTCCCGATGCCCGACTGGTTGGCATAGGCGCCCGGTCCCCATTGCCCCATCAGGCTGATCGCGGCCGCTCCGGTGCCGATCGTCCCCGACTCACCGTCGGGAGCATCCCACGGCGCGGCCAGGAAGCCCGGCTGGAAGGGCTCCATGTCGATGAGACGCTGCAATTGATTGCCCGCCTCGATGAACTCGGGCGTGTTGAAGTCGAGCGTCTCCGTCACGGTCTCCATCGCCGCCTCGCCACCCTCTCGGATCATCAGATACGAGTAGTAGAAGTGAGCGGGCCACTTGTCTCCGGCGCCGACCGCGATCGGCGTGATCCCGGCGTCCTTCAGGGCCTGGACATCCTCGAGGAACTCGTCCCAGGTAGCCGGTGGGGCATCGATCCCTGCCTGGGCGAACAGGTCCTTGTTGTACCAGAACCCGACCATGCCCAGGTTGAACGGTACGCCATATTGGACATCATCCACGTTGTAGAGCCCGACCGCGCCCTCGTTCAAGTTGCCGATGAACCCGGAGGAAGCGTCGGTGATGTCTTGCACCAGGCCGGCGTCCACCTGCTCACGCAGGCCACCGCCACCCCAGGATTGGAAGAGGTCCGGCACGTCACCGGCCTGGAGATTGGTTTGAAGCGCCGCCTTGAACGCCTCGTTCTCCATCACTGTGATGTTGATCTGGACGTTGGGATTGGCCTCCATGAACTCGTCGGCCATGTCCTGCCACAACGTCATCATCGGGTCTGTGTTCTGAATATGCCACCATTCGATGGTGACCTCCTCCGCCGGCTCCTCGGCTGCGGCGGTTGTGGTCGCCGCCTCGGCCGCCGTCGTCTCGGTCACCGCGCCGCCAGTAGTGGTGGTCGCGTCCTCGCCGCTCCCTCCACCGCCACAGGCGGCCAGGACCAGGGCCAGGATGGCGAGAATCGCCATGGATCGTCTCACCGGTTTCACATGTTCCTCCTTCGCTTGCCTCCGAGGTTCGGTTGTAATCGTTTTCAGTCAGGTCTGGGTTTGTTCCTCCTCCTCGGATTCGGTCTAGACGGTCACGGCCCGGCATGACTGCCGGACCACCAGCTCGGTGGGAAGGGTCAGGTGAGCCGGTTCCTGGTCCGGCTCATCGATGAGCTCGACGAGGAGCCGCGTCGCCTCGTAGCCCATCTCCTGGATCGACTGGTCGATCGTGGTCAATGAAGGCGAGGAGAGCGCCGACTCGAGGATGTTGTCGAAGCCGATCACCGACAGGTCGTCCGGCACCGAGAGCCCCAGGGACTGGGCGACATCCATCGTGGCGATGGCCGACACGTCGTTGGCGGCGAAGATCGCAGTCGGGGGATCTCTCATCTCGAGCAGTTCATGGGCCGGGCCCTCGGTTGCCTCCCGGGTGTACTCGCCGACTCGGACCAGTCCGGGGTCGAACTCGATCCCGGACCGCTCCAGCGCCTTGAGGTAGCCCTGCTCGCGAAGACGGGCCGACTCCAGGTCGGGACGGCCGGCGATGAACCCGATCCGACGATGGCCCAGCCCGATCAGGTAGTCGGTTGCCGTCATCGCTCCCTCCAGGTTCTGGGATGCGACAGTCGGCAGGGGAGAGGCGCCGGCGTGGGGGTCGACGACGACGACCGGCGCGTTGTGGGCGACGTCGACCACGGTGGGGGTCACGAGCAGGGTTCCATCGGCCAGGGTGCCGTTGAGCCGGGAGAGGTAGCGTCGCTCCCAACCCACTTGTGCGCCGACGTGCCCATCACCGGCGCAAACGATCAGCTCATAGCCCGTGGAGTGAATCGCCCGGGCGGCGCCCTTGAGCAGCTCGGTGCTGAAAGGCTCGAGGTCGGGGACGATGATCCCGATGACGCTGGTCCGATGGCTGCGCAGGCTCCTCGCCACCAGGCTCGACTCGTAGCCCAAGTCGTCGATGACGGCCTTGACCCGGGAGGAGGTGTCGGGAGCCACGCCGTAGCGCCCGTTGACCACCCGGGAAACGGTGGCAATCGACACTCCGGCCTCGGCGGCGACATCCCCGATGGTGATCCGATCCTGAGCTTTTCTCATCGCTCCTGTAAACGTTCTTGATAACGATGTCGAAAACGTTTACAAGATAGACCCGCCGATGCATGCAATGCGTCGCAGAATGGGAGTTTTCTTTCAGGTCGGCCCGTCAGCTCAGGAAGACGGCCACGACCAGGGCGGTGAAACCACCGATTTGAGCGATGAGCATGCGGTCGAAACCTCGCAATTCGCTCGAACCGCTCATCGATGCGGTCGAACCGCTGGTTCATCTCTGATCTGAGCAGTTGAAGCGCATCCGGCGTCGGGAGGAGGTGTGACATCAGTGTCTCGGTCGGCTCGGACCCCAGCATGGGGACGAGGGCATTGTACAACTCGTTCCGGGCCGACTCGGAGAGCGCCATGCTCTCAACATGCCGCATCGTCTCGCCGAGCACAAGCCCTATTGACCCGTTTGGATCCGCTCCAATAACCTTGGCCCGGTGATGTCCGCCCTTGTCGATCGGTTTCAACGTCCGGTTCGTGACCTGCGCATCTCGGTCACCGACCGGTGCAACTTCCGGTGTACTTACTGCATGCCCAAGGAGTTGTTCGGCAAAGACCACGAGTTCTTCCCTCGCGACCAATTGTTGAGCTTCGAGGAGATCGGGCACTCTCATCGAGTTCTTCGTCGACCGAGGCGTGGAGAAAGTGCGGATCACCGGGGGCGAGCCGCTTCTCCGCAAGGATCTGGAGAAGCTGATCGGCCGTCTGGCTTCGATCGATGGGGTCGAAGATCTGACGCTGACCACCAACGCCTCGCTGTTGACCCGGAAGGCACGGTCCCTGGCCGCGGCTGGGCTGAGCCGGGTGACGGTGAGTCTCGATGCCCTCGACGACCCGACCTTCCAGAGCATGAACGATGTCGGCTTCCCGGTGGCCGCCGTGCTGGAGGGCATCGAGGCCGCCGCTGAGGCCGGTTTGGGCCCGATCAAGGTGAACGCAGTGATCAAGCGTGGGGTCAACGAGCACGCCGTCGTCGACATGGCCCGCCATTTCAAGGGAACCGGTCGCATCGTGCGCTTCATCGAGTACATGGATGTGGGGAACACCAACGGATGGCGTCTGGACGACGTCGTGCCGGCCGAAGAGATGATCTCGGCGATCAACCACATCTTCCCGCTGGAGCCGATCCCGCCCAACTATCCGGGCGAGGTGGCCAATAGGTTCCGCTACCTGGATGGCGAGGGTGAGGTGGGCGTCATCGCCTCGGTTACCAGGCCTTTCTGCGGTTCCTGCACCCGAGCCCGGCTCTCCGCCGAAGGTGTTCTCTACACCTGTCTCTTCGCCTCCGCAGGATCGAACCTCCGCGATTCGATGAGGGCCGGGGAGGATGTTGGGCCGATCATCGATCGCGTCTGGTCCAGCCGGGAGGACCGCTACTCGGAGATCAGGTCGGCGCAGACGGTGACCATCGGCTCACGAGTCGAGATGAGCTACATCGGGGGATGAGCATCAGGACGGCTTAGACGGAGGATGCTCGGCTGCCCTTTCGCGATCGACCATCGGTTGCACGAAGTCCAGCGGTGAAGTGGCACCGCGTTCGAGAAGGACAGCCGAGCCATGTTTGTCGAAGCCAACCACGGCCCCTGGACCGGGATCGGCCATATCGACCGAGTAGCCACAGTCGACGAGTGTGTCAACGAACTCATCCCACGTGGCCTGGCTGGCCGGCGACAGCGCCGTGGGCAGCTCTCCGAACGACAGTTCGCGTGACATCCCGTCCCAATCCTGAGCGAGCCACGAGAAGGTGGCCCGGCGTATGATCCGGAGCAGACTGCGGATTCGCCCGGCCTTCCCAAGCGGTAGCGCGGGTGGCGCTGCGGGCTCCCGGAAGGGCGGCGAAAGCAGATAGAGCCGGAGCGCCAACCCGAGTTCCAGCACACGCCGCAGTTCCCATGCGGTATTGGGCGACGCACTGGTTGCAGCAACGATGCAGGGGGCTTCATCGGCCAGTCTCTCGACTGCGGATTGCCACTCATCATCCTCGTAGTACTGCCGCTCGGCTCCATCAGGGGCGATCCTGTCGGTCGGGTTGCCGAGGGCTATCAGCGGCCCGATCTGCTCGGCTATCTCGTCACCCAAGAACTCGTCGAGTGTCTGAGATCCGGCGAACAAGCGGTGCTCCTCCTGGAAGGGTCGAAGGTAGAGCACCCGTGGTGTGCCGTTGGTCGAGCTCTCGAGGGAGGGTCGGAGTCGCTTCCTGAGTAAGGACGCTTTCCGTTGGCCCCGTCTTACGTAGAAGTATATGAAGACAACGAATGCCGGGAGGACCACCAGCGCCACGTACTCAATTCGCCCGAGGGGTCCGAAGTCACCAGCAATCAGCTGCCCCAGGGCGCCGAAGGTGACGACGGCGAACATGAGGACGCTGACGGCCAAGAGGACCTTCACCCCGATCGTGAGACCCGCGAGCAGGCTGTTCACTCCTCGGTGTGGTCCCGTGCGCCGTCGTTGCGGGAGGACACGAACAGCGCTTCTGGCCGCGAAACACAGAACCAACGCCACAAGCAGAGCGATGACCGCGAAAAGTGCGACGTCGATCGCTCCCGCTCCTGCATCGATCCCAAGCGGAATATCCAGCCAGCCACAGATCGCTGCCGTGATTGCGAGATTCAGGAGGGACAGGCTGCCCGACAAGAGGTTGACCGTGCTGCGACCCTGGAGTCGACCGGTCAGTTCCACCGCTCGACCAAGACGCACGGCAAATGCATGCGTCACGAAGATGGCCGGTGCGAACGCTATGACGTAGACGTAGTTCCTCAGATCCGAATCGGTCTCCTGAGTCATGTCACCCCCCGCTCGCCTGTACCAATCAGAGTTCCACGAACGTCGCCTGATACGCGCCCGATCGAAGACCATTGAACTCGTGCAACCGACGCCCAGCGTTGCGTTCGCCTAGGTTTGGCCTACAAAAGAGGGGGGTCCATGGCAATCGATTCGGCAAAGCCCGTCGTCTTCATCAGTCACAAACACTCGGATCGCCAGATTGCTGAAAAAATCGCCCAGTTCGTCAAGAACAAGAGCGCCGGGAATGCACGCGTGCACCTCTCCTCGAGCCCTGATTTCGAAGGGCCACGCTTTGGCCAGCCAATCAATACCGAGTTGAAGCATGCCCTCGGCGAATCGGATCTGGTCATCTTGGTGTACACCGACGAGCGGGAGGATTGGTCATGGTGCATGTGGGAATGCGGCGTGGCGGTCGACCCGACGGAGAAGCATGTGACAGCGGTGGTTGTGGTGCAGTGCACGGCAGATGTACCGAAGCCATTTGCTGATCAGCTGCGTGTGGATGCCCGAGATCTGGACTCTGTTCAGGGTTTCGTCAAGGCTCTCTTATCGACCACCCAATTTTTCGCCCGACGCGACGAGCCGATGACCGGGTTCGCCCCCGAGGGGAGTGAGTTGAAGGATTTCGCCGCCGAGCTTCACGGCACCCTCGCCGACGCCATTCCCACAGGGAACGCGGCCGAGCGGAGCACGCCCACCTCCCCATTCTTCAGGATCCGTCTCACCAGCCAAGATGCGGACGAGATCCGAAGTAACTACCTCGCCGGGGCACGTGAGCCGAACCAGAAGATCGTCGAATCCGGAGCCCTGATAGTCGAGGAAGAGGGGGCCGGGGCGTTGTTCGGCATGCTGCTCGGGCCTTCGTCGACTTTGGGCGACGTGCTGGCCGACTGGAAAATGGAGGACATCAATTCCGGCCAGGAAGCAGGATGGTTTGTGTCGTTGACCGACCAGATCGAAGCGGCTCTAGTCGGCAAGATGCGCCCGGTTACTTGGGCCGCCTACAAGGCGGTGAAAGGACAGTCTGACTTGCCCTTCGTAGCCGGCTCCCTTCAGAGGGCAGACGGCGTGGAGTTCGATGTGTACATGGTGCCAATCTCTCCCCGACCGGTCCCGGTGCGCGAGAGGATGTTGCCGATTGAACAGACCTACTACAAGAACGCCGCCCTAGAGCCGTTACAAGAGATTCTGCTGGCCTCGTTGGTGAAAGAAATGGGGAAACAGAATGTGACCCGGCTTCCGATCCTCGACGGGAAGAGCGCCAAGTCGATCGTGCACCGGGCGACGATCAACGAGTACCTGGCGGATCGTGCGATCAACGCAGGATCGGTCGAAAAATGCACCCTCGCAGACCTTTTGGCTGAGGACGCTGATGCCCTCGACAAGTCCTATGTCGCGGTTCCGCCGGACGCCACCATCGAGGAAGCCATGGCCTTGATGAACGGCGAGGCAGGTGCTCAGGACGTGTTTGTCATCGACGACGGGTTGGTGGTCGGGTGGATCACCAACATCATGTTCATCGAGGGCTGAGGCCTCAGATCTGCCCAGCGGGTCGGCGAATCGGTGTGTCCAAGTGAGCTACATCGGGGGTTGAGCTGCTTCGCTCGAGCAGATCCGTGAGCGACGTCGAAGGTCGGCGACCTCGCCGGTCGGCCCGGGTCCGGCACCTCCGGCCAGCTTGGTGGCAATGACCTCGTTGAGCACCTCTATGGCGACCTTCAGGTCTTCGATCGACCTCGCCAGATCCTTCCGGGGATTCGTTGAAAGAGAGATGCCCGTCCTTCGCCGGCTCGCGCCAACGTACGGGCGTGTGGTGGACTCAGGGCTGCGTGATGTTTACACCGCGGTGAACTTCAGACGAAGGTCAGAGGTCGGAGAGGGCGGATTCGGCTCGAGCCTTAGCGCTTCGTCCACCTGACGCCACCCGATAACCGGCCCAGATCAGCGTCACGGCCACCAACAGAGAGAGGGCGAAGGCGCTCGACTCGCCGAGGGCGAGACCGGTGCCCCCCGAGGCTGCCGCCACGGTCCCACCGAGGATGAGCAGGTTGCCCCAGACGATCCGGCGGTTCGTCTTCCAGAATCGGAATATCGACACGATCGAGAGCACGGCGAGGATCGTCGCGCCCATGGCACCGCCGATGATGGCGAACAACCTCGGCCCGAATCCCGAGGCGAACACATCGTGGGGCACCCCGGTCTCTGGAACGGGTTGGCGAAAGGAACTGTTGCCGTCAGGGTGGTGGAGATGGCGGTCAGGGCGCCGAGGGCGATGGCCATGATGTGGCCCGCCCGCTTCCCGACGACCAGGAACATCGAGCCCAGGGCCAGGAACGGGATGTTGAGGATGGCCCCGAACAAATAGAACATCCGGTACATCGGCCCGGTCCAGCCGATTGTTACCCCCAGGAAGAAAGCCCAGGTGGCGATGGCGAACATCGTCATGCCTGTCCCATAGGCGGCGATGTGGGGGCGGGGCCGTCCCCGGTAATCGAGCCAGAGATCGACGGCGAAGAAGGTAGCGGCCACCGCCGCGACCAGGGCCAGAGCCGAGTCCACTTGGTTCAGGGTAGGACGAGGCGGAAGCCCCGGCCGACCGGCGTCTGTTCGCCCCGAGGTGGGCTGAGGCTAGGACGTTGTAGCCGTGCCCGAGAAGGTTGCCGAGGGACGAAGTCGGCCGGCAATCAAGGCCACGCGAATATGCGGGCGTCGGTCGCTCGCACCCGAGCGGGCTGGCCCACCTGGTAGATGGGACGAGGGCCGATCCTGGCCCGAACCCGGGTGCCCTCGTGCAAGGCGAGGGTCACCAGCTGGTCATGACCGAAGAACTCGGAACCCGCCACCACGGCATTCGGGGTCTCACCCAGCGAGATCTGCACATTCTCCGGCCGGACGACAACCGACACGCTGCCATGGAGATCGGTGTCGAAGGCGCCGACCGCGGTGTCGACCCGACCGTCGCGCGCCACCGACTCGAGCACGTCGGCGTCGCCGAGGAACTCGGCCACCCACCGGTCGGCCGGATTGGAATAGAGATGGCCCGGGGTGTCGGCCTGCAGGACCCGGCCGTCTCGCATCACCGCCACGATGTCGGATGTGGCCAGTGCCTCTTCCTGATCATGAGTGACGAAGACAGCCGTAGTGCGTGCCTCGGTCAGGATGGTTCGCAGCTCGCGCCGCACGCGGTCCCGCAGACTGGCGTCGAGGTTGCTGAATGGCTCGTCGAGCAGGATCACCTCCGGCTTCGGGGCGAGGGCCCGGGCGAGGGCGACTCGCTGTTGTTGGCCCCCCGAGAGCTCGTTTGGCATCCGGCCCTCCAGCCCGGTCAGACCGACCAGCTCGAGGACCTCGCCCACCCGGGGACTCCGATCTCCCCGGGGCAGCCCGTAGGCGACGTTCCCGGCGACGGTCATATGAGGGAACAGGGCGTAGTCCTGGAACACCATTCCCACCCTCCGCCGCTCCGGACGGGTGAAGACCCCTGGTGCGAGCACGGTGCGGCCATGGATTTCGACAGTGCCACCGGCGTTCTCGAACCCGGCGATCACTCGCAACGCGGTGGTCTTGCCACACCCCGAGGGGCCGAGGATGGTCACCACGCCGCCTTCCCAGACGTCGAGGCTGAAATGGTCCAGGGCGACGGCGTCGCCGAACGACCTGGTCAGGTCCCTGGCGCGGATGGCGAGGCGGTCAGTCGCTGAGCTCACGTGACATCACGAGAAAGAGTGGCACGATCGAAACCGCGAGGAGGACGAGCCCGGCAGCGGAGGCGCGGGTGATGAACCCTTCCGCGGTCGAGCTCCAGATCCTTATCGCCAGCGTCTCGAAGCCGTTGGGGCGGAGGAGCAGCGTTGCCGGCAGCTCCTTCATGACGCTGAGGAAGACGAGAGCGGCTCCGGCCACCAACCCCGGCCAGGCCAGGGGCAGCGTCACCCGCATCAACGTCGCCACCGGTCCCCGGCCCAGGCCGCGGGACGCATCTTCGAGGTCGGGGCTGGCGCGGACCAGAGAGTCCTGAGCTGCTCCGACCGCTTGAGGAAGAAAGATCGCGCTGTAGATGATGATCAGATAGACGAGTGTCTGATAGAGAGATCGGGCCGAGCTGAGGGCGAAACCCACCGCCGCCACGCCGACCGCGATGTGTGGAAGGGAATAGGCACCCCACATCGCCGACTCCACCCAGCCCGACAGACGCCCCGGTCTGCGGGTAGTGACCATCGCAACGGGAAAGGCGAGAACCACGGTCACCAGGGCCGCGACGATCGCCACTCCCAGCGACCGGACCGCCTCCGCACCGAGGGATCCGACGACCTGCTCTGACTCGAGCCCGCGGGCGACGCTCACTGCCATGACGGCCAGCGGGACACCGAGGGCAACGAGGACGTAGAGAGTCAGCGCCGAGATCGAGACGGCGCGTGGCCAGCCCGACAGAGCGAGAAGGGGGCGGGCCCTGCGCGGTCGTCGGGAGTGAAGTGGGACTCTGGCGCGATATCGGCGCTCGATGAGGAGGATCACAATGGCTAGAGCCATGAGGATCAGAGACAGGGTTGCCGCTGGGCGTCGGTCGATCTGCCCCCGGTAAAGGGTGTAGATGGCGCGGGTGAAGGTGTCGTAGCGAAGCAGGGAGACCGCGCCGAAGTCGGAGATGGTGTAAAGCCCGACCAGGAGGCCGGACGAGACGAGCGCCGGCTTCAACTGGGGAAGCGTCACAGTCGCGAAGACCCGCGAGCGACTCGCTCCGAGCCCGGTCGCTGCCTCCTCCGTCGCTGGATCGATCGTCCGCAGCCCGGGGATCAACGTGAGATGGGCCAATGGCGCGGTGAACACCGAGAGCACCAACCATGAGCCGACGAATCCGTATGGCGTCGGGGTGTCGACGATGACCCCCGAAGGTCCAGTGGCGGCGATGAGGCTGAGCGCCGCCACATAGGAGGGGACGACGAGGGGGAGCGCAGCCAGTGTCATCCATCCCTTGCGAAACGGAAGCGCCAACCTCGTCGTCGTCCACGCCGTGGCCAGGCCAATGGCGACGGCCGTAATGGTGACGGCCACGGTGAGCACCGCTGTGTTCAGCATCAGCTCGGCGAGACGTCCCGGCGGGACGGCCAGCGTCGTGCCGGTCCCGATCACCTGGAACAGCAAACTCACCGGAGGGATTAGCGCGGGAAGCAGCGCCACTCCGGCGGCGACCCACCAGCCCCAGCCGCCACGACGTCGAATCTGCCCGACCTCGGGCCGATGCGTCGTCAGCGGCCCGGCAGTCAACTCACACCAGGCCGGCCTCGGCCACCAGACGTGTTGCCACGGAGAGCACACCGGCAAGCTCGCTCAGGTCGATGTCGGGGGCTGCGATCTCGGAGAGAGGTGGCACCCCATCGGGTTGGGGCACACCATCGATCAGTGGGAACTCGAAGGTCTCGGTGGCGAAGTAGGTCTGCGCTTCATCAGCGAGAAGGAAATCGACGAATTCTTGGGCCGCCTCCGGACTGTTGGTGTTCGCCATGACTCCGACACCAGCCGGCATCACCAGCGACCCGACATCGCCGGCCGGGATGAAGTAGTTCTCCGTGTTGTTGCCCTGACCCTCTGCCCGCAGACGAAGCAGGTAGTAGTGGTTCACCAAGCCACCACCCAGCTCACCGGTGTCGGTGGCTTCGACTATCGGCGCGTTGCCATCGAACTCGACGGGGTCGTTGGCTGCCAGAGCCTCGAGCCAGGCACGCGTCCCTTCCTCACCACGTTCGAGGATCATGGCCGACACGAATGCGAGGAACGAGCCGTTCGTGGGCGCTACCCCCATCTGACCGGCCCAGGCCGGGTCGACAGCTTCGTCGATGGTCTGAGGCAAGGGCAGGTCGATGTCGATGTTGTGGACGAACACCCTCACTCGACCCGAGGTCCCGACCCACCGGCCATCTCGATCGTGGAACCGCTCTTCGACCAAGCCGAGCGTGTCCTCGGGAAGGGGGGTCATGAGGCCGGCGGCGGCGCCCAAGGAAGCGGGGTCCTGGGCGAAGAAGACATCGGCCTCGGTCTCCTCTCCTTCGGCGAGAAGAGTGGCGGCGAGCTCGCTGGAATCGGCATACCTGATCTCCACGTCGATTCCCGATTCGGCCTCGAACAGATCGAAGAGTGGTCCAACCAGCTCCTCAGCTCGGCCGGAATACACCACGAGCGGGCCGTCGCCCCCGGATCCGCCTGCTCCACATGCGACGGACACGATCGCCAAGAGGAAGGCTCCCGCTACCAGCTTTCTCAACGTCCGCCTCCGGATCGTTAGCTACCTAACAAACCCCGAATCTATTAACACTATGGCCATAGTGCAAAGGGTCGTCACGGAGGGCAGGGGCCTGTTGGCCTGGAGGAACTTCTCAGGATCGCAGACGATGACTCTCGAGATGACGGCCGCGCGGCGGTGCCGGCCGAGAGCTTCGTTCCCGGCCCTCGACCCAGACCGATAGCGCTTCGAGCGGTGAAAGACCTTCGTCGTGCTCCCACATCACACGTTCGCTGGGAGATCGAGACCCAGGATTCGTCCTGGCCGTGAACAGGATCGGCTCATGACGACCCATCACGGATTCGGCGAGCCTTGCCTTGCGAGGCTCGCCGGCCTCGACCTCGATGGTCAGGCCACCGCCGGGATGGGCGAGGAGGTCTTCCTGGTGGGGCGGATGCCCGGTGGCGGACATGGCACTACCGAGCCATCCGGTCAAGGCGCCGACAACGAATCCGAGAGCGCCGTATAAAACCCAGTGCCGCCCATCCAGCCAGATCAAGGACGACAGGGCGGTGATCGAGCCGAGGGCGAGAGCCCCGGCGGCGGCAGTGACTATCGGGTGCTCGAAGATCCTGATCCCCGGATCGGGAAGAGCGGAAAGCGTCCACGGGCCGAGCGGAGAGATCACCGTGGGACGCAGGCCGGCCCTTTCCAGGTCATCCACAACGGCGTCGGCAACGGATGGGTCGGGGTAGGCAGCACTGAACGTGCTGGTTTGCTCATCATCCGGTTCTGCAGATCTGCCGGTCGGAAAAGACAGGTTGAAGGACATGTTGGGATCCTGATTTAGAGGTTGTGGTTACCCCTGATCCGGCCCGTCGAAACCCCGACGAGCGGCCGCATGTCCCCGAACCCGGCTCAGACCACGATGGGCCCAAGCTCGACTCGGATGTTCTTCTTCCGGGGGGAACGCACCGCGCAGCGTGACAGTCCCCTGGTCGATGTCGATGTTAACCGTAGCCATCGGTAGCTCCCACTCACTGGATTTGGGGCGGTAGCGAGCGCCGAAGTCGCGCCCAGGCGCGAGCGCGTCGATGGAGTTGACGACCTGTCGAGCGAGGCGATTGCGTCGTCGCTTGCCCTGCGCTGGATCGAACAGATAGACGACAGCAGCCCCCATCGCCGCTCCACCGATGAGGCTGAGTCGCTTCACGATTGGTCTATCGCGGGAGCACGGAGACGGCTTGCCTGGCACACCGCGTGGTCGCATCCGCAAAAGCCACCGGACATCGTCCCCACTTCACATGTCTCGCTGCAGAAACCGCCCTCTTCCATCACCAGGCAGGTGCACGACTCGTGTGCGCATTCCATCGAATTCCTCCGGGTTGTCTGGTGCGGATGCCTTTCCCCTGCGTGCCGCCCTCAAAACCGAAATGGGGGCTCAGGGTTTCCAAACCGCGCTCGCTTCGATATCGGGGAAACGGGCGGGCTCGATGGTGGCGAGAGGCGTGACCGTTACGAAGTTCTTTGCACACAGGGCGGTGTCAGTTCCCGGATCAGTGCCAGCCGATGACGACCCCACGACGAACTGGAGTTTCCGATCCTCGACGTCTGCATTGGCCACCCGGAAATACCCGAACTCGTCCAGGTCCGCCCAATGGATCCCGTTGATCTCTTTGAGCGGGACGCCGGGCACGTTCACATTGAGCACATAGGGGCTCCCGCTTCGGCCGATGAGCCACCGCACCGCGGAGGCACCGATCTCGACTGCAGTTTCCCACTGCCACGGATCGGATTGAGCCAGGCTGATGGCGATGCCACGGCTGCGGAATGTCCGGGCAGTGAGGGCGGCCCCCACCGTGCCGGAGTGGATTATCGAGTGCCCCGTGTTCATGCCCGCGTTGACCCCCGACACCACCAGATCGGGGAAACGGCCAAACGCACCGAGCGCTGCCGCCATCACAGCCAGACCGGGTGGCCCGGCGATGGTGTACGCCGTGATCCCAGGGATGTCGACTGTGGTCAAGTCGACGCCCTTCACCGGGTCGAATCCGCCGATACCGGTGCCGCTGCCCGACATGTCGGTCGCCGGGGCGGCCACGACGACATCGAACTCGTCGGCTAGCGCGGCGGCGAGCATTCGGAGACCCGGGGAATCGATCCCGTCGTCATTGGTGACGATGACCCTGGGGAGATCGCTCATTGCGGGAGAGGAGTGAGCGCCTCTATCGCGACCCGCTCAGCAAGACGGGGGATGAGGTCGTCGGACGCGCTGCCCAGCCCATGCCGGGTCACATTGGCTGCACCCGCACCTGAGGCGAGACGGAGCAGGTCCTCGGGCCGAAGGCCGCGCCGCATTCCAGCGGCCAGACCCGCCGTCATCGAGTCCCCGGCGCCGCGATAGTCTGCCGGCTCCAGGTCTGGGCCCGTCACTCGATATGTGACATCATCGATCAGGGCAAGGGCGGGGCGGGGCCCCCGGGAGATCACCACGTTCCTCGCCCCCGATTCACTGAGACGGTGAAGCTGGTCGAGCGCACCGTCCTCCTGCTCATCGGCCAGAGCTCCATCTTCGATGAGGTCCTCGTCGCTGATCTTGAGCAGATCGAGGTGGCCGCCCTCGAGGAATGCCGCCAGCTCGTGGCCGTGCAAGTCGCCGACGACCGTGGCCCCGGCCGACGCCAGGTCGTGACCGAGGCGACGGTATGTGTCTACCGGAACGATCTCCGTGGGTTGGCCGGTGATCACCACGACCTCTGAGCTCAGCGCGTGATCGAGGATCTTTCCGTAGGCATCATCGAGCTCATGACGTGCGAGATTCGGCGCCTGGGCAACTGCGATCGAGGTGCGCTCGCCGGATCGCCGGTCCTGGACTATGGCGGGCGAGCTCTCCTGGACCTCCACGGGGCTCAGGTCGATGCCCCATTGGCTTATCAGGCTGCGGAGGACGCCGCCAGACTCACCACCGACCGGGCCGCACAGCAGCGGTTTCTCCTTCAGGTGCCGAAGCATGCGCGCCACCCAGAAGCCCTGACCCCCGGGGTGGATGTGAACGTCGTCAGGGCCGTCGTCACGACCGGCCTCGATTGTCACCGTGAGGGTGAGGTGGGGTGAGAAGATGGCAATGGTGTGGTCTTGACGAGCCATGCCGGCTCAGCCCTCTCCGGAGCCATCGGGCCCTATCCGATTGAAGCTCCACTCGCCCAGACGCCACATGTCGTGGCCGCCATGCTCATCGAGGATCACCGCGACCCGTGCAGCTTGCTCCTCGTCATCGGCGACGACTACTGAGACAACCGATCGGCCGCTCACGAGGGCCTTATCGAGCCGGTCGACGATGCGCATCTCATCACCGAAGGCGAGCGCGACCTTCTTGGCGACTGCCGACAGTCCCTCCTCGTGCTCCTCGGTGAGGTGCGCTCTTCCCTCCTCGCCATGGAGCAGCTCGGCCTGGAATTGCTCCCCGGCGAGCGCGGCGAGGGCAGCCCGCGCCTCCTCGGCGTCGTCGATGATGGCCACGACTGTCCCGGTCAGATCATGCATGAGCATTCCACCTACCCGTCGGCCTATCGGGGCAAACCGGGGGCGGGGTCAGCCGACCAGCAGAGGGATCTCGATTTCGTCAGCTGCGAGACCACCGTGATAGGCATGGAGACGCTTGTCGAACCCCGGTGGGAGGAGGACCTTGCCCCGTGGTGCCAGGAGTAATGCCTCTCCCACCCTGGCGCGGGCCTCAGGGCCTGGGTCGGGGCCGAGCAGGGCGAGGGGATCGATTCTCTCGGCGCCGGTCTGTTCGGCCAGCGCTGCGAGCAGCGAGTCTTCGCCCCAGACATGGATACCCCTTGGATCCCCCGCATACCGCAGCGACTGGAATGGCTCTCCTCGAATCAGGACCTTGTTCTCGTCGGCGTAATCCACGAGCCCGTGGTCGGCGGTCCCGAGGACGGTGACGCCGGGCGGCGCCCTCGAGACGATCTCCTCCCAGAGATTGGCCGCCAGTCGGAGCGCTTCGTCGAACTCGTTCGATTCGAGCCCGTGCACATGACCGGCGAAGTCGACCGGCCAGAAGTACGTGAAGATCAGCCGTTGCGGCTCGGCGGCGAGTTGAACAGTCGCTTCGGCGAGGTCGTGGTCGTCCCATGTCTGCTCGAAGCGGGCGCCGCGGTAGACCAGCCGGGACAGGGGGCTTCCTGCGAACGTTCCTGGTTGAACCGTGATTGGCTCGACTCCGGCCCTTCGCAGACGCTCCCAGAGGTTGGGCCTGGGGAGGAACGAGCCGTAGTCGTGATGTACCGGCTGACCGGAGAGGTCGACCCACTTCAATGTGTTTACGACCCTGTTGGACTCGGCGAGCCAGCAGAGATGAGAGATCAAACCGTGCTGCGACGGAGGAAGGGCGGTCGCCACCGTGGCCAGGGCGACGCTCGTGGTGCTCGGGAAAGGGGCCTCTAGGCTGGCCTGCAATGACTCACGCAGCGATCGAGCCGTTTCGTGAGCCAGTTGCGCCATCCCGAGACCATCGAAGAGGACGAGGACATACGTCTCCCCGTCGGGTATCGAGGCGCCTATCTCAGGGTGGAGGGGGGGCGACGCGGAGCTCCCGATCAGCCTCGATTCGATCTCGGCGACGAGGTTCACAAGACCTCTGGAGTCGTAGGAGGGGGGGTCCACCATCGATGCAGGCTAGGGCCTGTCTGACGGTTTTTGCCTTTACCAGTTGGAGTTTCCAAACTTCGACGTGAAACGACCCGTGCGTATACTCGCCCGCGGTGGTGTCCTTCGACCCTCACAGGCATGAGCTCATACTTTGAGAGCTATCTGACGGTCGGCGCTTTCGCCGTGCTGGGCGCCATCCTCGTGATGGTCATGCTCGGCGTGGCCTCAGTGCTCCGACCGACCAATCCCACCACCACCAAACGCCTGACCTATGAGTGTGGGGTGGACCCGGTCGGGTCGGGGTGGAGCCAGAGCTACGTCCGCTATTACGTGTACGGCCTCCTCTTCGTCATCTTCGACGTCGAGGCCGTCTTCATCTTCCCCTGGGCCATCGTGCTCGAGGAGCTGGGCACCTTCGGCCTGGTCGAGATGTTCATCTTCATCGACATCCTCATCCTGGGACTGGTCTACGCCGTCCGCAAGGGAGTGCTCCGGTGGGAGTAGTCCAGAAGTTCGGGGCCCCGAAGCCGGTGAGCTGGCTTCTGAACTGGTCCCGGAAATACTCCCTCTGGCTGTTCCAGTTCGGTCTGGCCTGTTGTGCGATCGAGTTGATGGCGGCGTCGGGCCCTCGTTACGACTTCATGCGTTTCGGCATCATCCCGTTGCCCGCCTCACCCCGCCAGGCCGACCTCATGGTCGTCGCGGGCACGGTGACCGACAAGATGGCGCCGGCTATCCGACGCCTCTACGACCAGATGCCCGACCCCAAGTACGTCATCTCGATGGGGTCCTGCGCCAATTGCGGAGGCCCGTACTGGGATTCGTACTCGGTGACCAAAGGGGTCGATCAGGTGATCCCGGTCGACGTCTATGTGCCCGGTTGCCCGCCACGCCCTGAGGCTCTCATGGACGGGATCGTCCTCCTTCAGAAGAAGATCCAGGGCGAGGACATCAAAGAGAAGTGGAGCCGGCGTGACCTCGAGCCCGTCTGAGACCGAGGCAGCCGCCGAGGCCGTCGAGGCCCCGACGGCGCATCCACTCCAGGAGTACGCCGATCGGGTGGCAACGGTCGTCGAGGGGGAAGCCACCATCACCTTCGACACGGTCAAGGTCGAGGTGCCGGCAGATCGATGGGTCGCTGCCCTCACCACGGCGCGGGACGAGCTTGGCCTCATCTTCTTCTCATGGCTATCAGCCGTCGACTGGGCATCGGAGGTCGAAGTGGGTGACCCCTTCCCTGGGGAAGTCGACGATCGCTTCGAGGTGCTGGCGATGCTGGCGGACATCAGTGAGGGCCGCCGGGTCATCTTCTCCACCACGCTCCCCAAGGACTCGCCGTCGATCGCCAGCCTCGTCGATGTGTTCAGCGGAGCCAACTGGCACGAGCGCGAGGCCCACGAGATGTTCGGCATCGACTTCGTGGGGCACCCCAATCTGATTCACCTCTACCTCCCCGATGGCTTTCAGGGCAACCCGCTCCGCAAGAGCTATCCGTTGCTCAGCCGCGAGGTGAAACCCTGGCCAGGGACGGTCGACGTCGAGGCAATGCCCGGCAGCGCCGACGAGGAAGAACCCGCAGACGGCCCGTCGGAAGAGAACCCGGAGGCCTGAAGTGGTGCTGGATCAAGACCTGGTGCGCCACCTCTCGGAGACTTCGGTCTCCGTGGAGCTGCAGACCGAGGAGATGACACTCAACATAGGGCCCCAGCATCCCTCGACCCATGGGGTGCTCCGCCTCGTGGCCCGAGTCGACGGCGAGCGCGCCTTCGATGTCCAGCCGGTGATCGGATACATGCACCGCGGTTACGAGAAACTGTCCGAGGTCAGGACGTATCCCCAGATCACCACCCTGGTCAACCGCATCGATTGGGTATCCGGCTATGCCAACGAGGTCCCGTTCATCGTGGCAGCCGAGAAGCTCCTGGGCATAGAGGTCCCGGAGAGGGCTCAGTTCATCAGGCTGATCCTCTCCGAGTTGGCGCGCATCTCCTCCCATCTCATCTTCATGGCCTCTTATCCGCTCGAGTTGGGCGCCGCTACGCCGCTCTTCTTCGCCCTCAGGGAAAGGGAGCGAGTGCTCGACCTCCTGGAGGGCGTGACCGGCGGCCGATTTCACCCCAACTTCAACCGGATTGGCGGTGTGAAGCCTGCCTACGGGTCCGGCTCCAGCACCCGCAAGGTCATCCAGGACCTGCCTGCAGGGTTCCTGGCCGAGACCCGGGACGCCATGGACAAGGTCCAGGAGGCGGTCGACGAGCTGGAGCAGCTGGTCGCCGACAACGAGATCATCCTCGCCCGCACCAAGGGGATCGGGATCCTTCCGCCCGACGTGGCCGCGTCCTACGGGGTCTCGGGCCCCAACCTCCGCGCCTCCGGCGTGAAGTTCGATCTGCGCAAGGTCGAGGACTATCTGCCCTATCACCTGTTCGATTTCGAGATCCCGGTGGGTGAAAACGGGGATTGCTGGGATCGCTGGCACGTCCGGCTTCTCGAGATCCGGCAGTCGGTGCGGATCGTCCAGCAAGCAATCGACAGCATCCCGTCTGGCCCGCTCCAGGCCAAGGTGCCCAAGGTGATCAAGGTCCCACAGGGTGAAACCTATGTCCGGGCGGAGAACCCAAAGGGGGAGATGGGTTACTACCTCGTTTCCAACGGCAATCAGGGGCCCTATCGCCTCAAGATCCGCTCGGCCAGCTTCTCCAACATCTCCATCCTCCCCTGGATCCTGGAAGGGGTGCTGGTCCCCGACATAATCGCCATCATGGGGAGTCTCGATTTCGTGCTGGGGGATGTGGATCGATGATCGAGTTCGTCACCGACCTCTTTTCCAACTTCTGGGTGTCTCTGGCCGGGAAGCTGCTGCTGGTAGCCCTGATGATCCCGCTTGTCGGCATGGTGATCGGGTTCGCCGAGATGAAGCTCTCGGCCAAGATGCAGGCCCGCGTCGGCCCCTATTTCGCCGGTGGCAGATGGGGATGGGCCCAGCTCATCGCCGACGGCGTCAAGTTCTTCCAGAAAGAGGACCTGGTCCCCGACGAGGCGGACCGGCCGGTTTTCAAGATCGCTCCGGTCCTCGTGTTGGTGAGCACTGTTGCCCTGCTGGTCGTGATCCCTTTCGGGCCTGGTCTCATCTTCCGCGACCTCGAGGTGGGCATCTTCTACGCCCTCGCCATCTCGTCACTGAGCACGGTCGGGATCCTGATGGCCGGCTGGTCGTCGGGCAACAAATACTCGCTCATGGGCGGGCTCAGGGCGGCGGGCCAGTTGATCGCCTACGAGTTGCCCCTGGTGCTGGCGGTGATCGGGTCGGTAATGCTCGCCGGCACCATGAGCATGGGCGGAATCGTGGAAGCCCAGATCACAGCCGGGTACCCCTTTGTGATCCTGCAGTTCATCGGTTTCGGCATCTTCATGATCGCCGCATTGGCAGAACTGAGCCGGATTCCATTCGACATGCCGATCGCCGAGTCCGAGCTGGTGATGGGCTATCTCACCGAGTACTCCGGCTTCCGGTTCCTTTTCTTCTTCCTTGCGGAGTTCGCAAACATGTTCTCTCTGTCGGCGATCGCGGTGACCCTCTTCCTCGGTGGGTACTGGTTGCCAGGGATACCCGAGGATGTGCTCGCCTACGCCGGGCCGGTGATCCTGCTCGGTAAGACCTTCCTTCTCGTGTTCACAATGATCTGGTTCCGCTGGACCTTTCCCAGGTTCCGCGAGGACCAGCTCCAGAACCTGGCCTGGAAGGTGCTGATCCCGTTGGCACTGGCCAACATCCTCCTCACCGGGGCATTCAAGGTGTACCTGTGACCACGAGCACGCCCACGAAGCGACGGGTATTCCCCGGCATGGGGATGGTCAAGGGCCTCTGGGTGACCATCTACACGATGTTCCGCACCATCTTCCGCCCCGGGAAGTACCTGGCCACGGTGAACTATCCCAAGGTCAAAGAGACTCCGGTGCCCCGCGCCCGCGGTGTCATCGCCCTCGATCAGGAGGCGTGCACGGTCTGCATGTTGTGCGCCCGCAACTGCCCGGACTGGTGCATCTACATCGAGGGGCACAAGGAGGAGCAGGCGCCGTCGACACCGGGTGGGCGTGTGAAGGTCCGTGCCACCCTCGACCGCTTCGACATCGATTACGCCCTCTGCATGTACTGCGGGATCTGTGTCGAGGTCTGTCCCTTCGACGCTCTCTTCTGGTCGCCCGAGTACGAGTACTCGGAGACCCGGATGGGCGAGATGATGCATGACATGGACCGGCTCCAGGACTGGCTGGAGACCGTCCCACCTGACCCGGAGCTCGAGAAATGAGCTTTGGTGACTGGATCTCGGCACCTATCAACTGGGTGTTCTTGGTCGTGGGGCTCCTGGTGCTGGTTTCGGCGGTGAAGGTGGTGACCGCCAAGAACGTCGTGCATGCCGCCCTATTCCTCGTTGCGACCCTGGGTGGCAGCGCCTTCTTGTTCCTCATGCTGTCGGCTGAGTTCGTGGCGTGGGCGCTGGTGCTGATCTACATCGGGGCCGTGCTCGTGCTGTTCCTGTTCGGGATCATGATCACGCGGGCTCCGACCGGGAAAGACGTGGGACTCGACTCACCGAAGAAGCTGTGGCCAGCGGTTCTTTCGGGTCTCACCTTCGTGCTCCTCAGTTGGGCGTCGCTCGATGGGTTCGGCGCCACCGAGATCGTGGACATCGGCGAAGCGACCTCGACCGAGGTCCTGGGTCTGGCCCTGCTGGGCCGGTTCGTGATCCCGTTCGAGGTGGTGTCCTTCGTCCTACTCGCCGCCCTGGTCGGAGGGGTCACCATCGCCCGCCGCGACCTGAGCCCTCTCGAAGAAGAGCAGCGCGGGGCGGTCTGATGCTGCTCAACCAGTTCCTGATCCTGGCCGCGGCGATGTTCTCGCTGGGGATCTACGGGCTGCTGGTGCGGCGAAACATCGTACTGATCCTGCTCTCCGTGGAGCTGATGCTGGCAGCGGTCAACATCAACCTCGTTGCCTTCGAAGCGGTGCTGCGCACTCCCGAGGCCATTGGCCAGGTCTTCACCATCTTCGTGATCACCGTGGCCGCCGCCGAGGTGGGAATCGGCCTCGCCATCGTCTTGATGATCTTCCGCAACCGGAAGTCGGCCAATGTCGACGAGCTCGATCTGATGCGGTGGTAGCCATGATTTCCGTGATTGCCACCGAGGCGGAGCATGCGGTCGAGGCCGGTGTGACCGGGGGGTTCTGGGTCGACACCGCCGGGATCATGCTGGTCCTTCCCCTTGTCGCCTTCCTGCTGATCCTCGCCGTCGGGAAGCGGATGAAGTATCACGGAGCCGAGATCGCCATCGGCGCCCTCGCCATCAACAGTCTCTGGGCGACGGTCCTGTTCGTGATGAACATGACCGAGGGCGTGCTCGCAGAGCAAACCTTCGAGATCGCCCGCATCGGGAGCAACCTCGTCTTCGAGCTGGGATGGGTCGTCGACGGGCTGTCGATCATGATGTACTTCCTGGTCAACGTGGTCGGCCTGATCGTGTTCATCTACGCGGTGGGCTACATGAAGGACGACGTCAGAGTCGACTGGTTCTTCGCCGCTTTCTCCCTCTTCGCCGGCTCGATGCTCATCCTCGTCGGTGCCCCCAACCTGATCCAGCTGATCATCGGGTGGGAAGGCGTCGGGCTCGCCTCGTACTTCCTCATTGGCTTCTACTGGGAGGACATGGCGAATGTGAATGCCGGCAACAAGGCATTCATGGTCAACAAGGTGGCCGACGTCGGGCTGATCCTGGGGGCGATCATCCTCGGCCTCGCCATTGGGACATTCGACTTCTTCGAGATGAGTACTGCCGCCTTCGAGCATTCGGAGTCACTGGGGACGGTCGCCATTGTCGGAGGGGCGCTTCTCTTCTTCGGGGCGATGGGCAAGAGCGCACAGTTCCCGCTTCACATCTGGTTGCCCGACGCGATGGCCGGGCCGACCCCGGTGTCGGCTCTGATGCACGCGGCCACGATGGTCACGGCCGGCGTCTACCTGATGGGACGCGTCTTCCCCCTGTTCGAGTATCTCGCATTCGACATCCGGCCCTGGATGGTGGTTATCGGGGCGATCACCCTCTTCGCTGTCGGTCTGCTCGCCCTGGTCGCCGACGACATCAAGAAGGTGCTCGCTTACTCGACGGTGTCGCAGCTCGGGTACATGATGACCGCAGTGGCGGCCGGCGGGTATACGGCGGGGCTCTTTCATCTCTTCACCCACGCCTTCTTCAAGGCACTTCTCTTCCTCGGCGCCGGCTCGGTGATCCACGCCGTGCACTCCAACAACATGAGCGACATGGGTGGGCTCCGCAAAGCGATGCCGAGGACCTATTGGACCTTTGTAGTGGGCTCTCTATCGCTGGCCGGGATCTTGCCGCTCGCCGGGTTCTGGTCGAAGGATGAGATCCTGGTTGCCCTCGGTAACGAGGGCTACGTCGCGGTGATGTGGATCGCCATCGGCGGCGCCTTCGTCACCGCCTTCTACATGACCCGGGCGGTGGCCCTCACCTTCCATGGTGAGTACAAGGGACATGGCCATCCGCACGAATCGCCGGGCATCATGACCGTCCCGCTGGTGGCCCTCGCCATCCCGTCGATTCTCTTCGGCTTTTTCAATGTCCCTGGCTGGGAGATCCCGGGCATCGGAAACTTCAGCGAATGGCTGGCAGTACGGGTCGTCCCGATGGGCGACGAGCACGCCGAGGCGATCGATCTCGTTTTGGCGGGGAGCGGGTTGTTCGCTGCATTGCTCGGCATCGCACTGGGATGGATGGTCTGGGGCAAGGACCGTGCCACCCAGGCAGAGCGCGACCGCTTCGAGGTCCCGGCCCTCTATCCGCTGCTGCGAAACAAGTACTACGTCGACGACCTGGCCGACGGCATCACGGCGGGGACGATGGGCCCGGTGGCCGGGTTCGTCAATTGGGTCAACGACTACGTGATCGACTCGGTCGTCAACGGAGCGGCGTTCCTCACCAAGAGCCTCGGTTCGTTCGTATACGGAGTGGTCGACCAACGCGGGGTAGACGGAGTCGTCCATGGCCTGGGTGCCGGAGCAGATGGAGCGGGCTCGGCCCTGCGCAGGATGCAGACCGGCCGGATCCAGCAGTACGCCGCCGGCTTCGTAGGGGGCACGTTGGTCCTGATTGTCCTGTTCGTTTTCGTGATATAGGAGAGCTGAGAGCAAATGGAACTGTTCGAAACGTCGGCCCTCACCCTCATCGTGTTCTTGCCGCTGGCCGGAGCGCTCCTCATCGGCATCATCCCGAAGACGAAAGAGACCGCCCTCAAGGGGACCGGGCTGCTCGTCGCTGTGGCCGCGTTCGTCGTCTCCCTTGGGGTGATCGCACAGTTCGATTTCTCAGGACTCCCCTACAACACCTACCAGTTCGAAGTCGACGTGCCCTGGATCGGCGCGATCAACGCCAACTATCACCTGGGGGTCGACGGGATCAGCTTGCCCCTGCTCGTCCTCTCGACCTTCGTGATGGTCCTGGCGGTCATCTACAGCTGGAACCACTGGGAGGAGCCGCACAACCCCAAGGCGTTCCTGATCCTGATGTTGATCCTCGCCACCGGGCTCAACGGCACTTTCCTCGCCCTCGATCTGGTGCTCTTCTTCATCTTCTTCGAAGTCGTGCTGCTCCCGATGTACTTCATGATCGGGATCTGGGGTGATCGGTCTCCCCGGAAGATCCCCGGCTACCAGCGCGAGGTGCAGACCCGTCTCTACGCGGCGATCAAGTTCTTCCTCTTCACCCTGTTCGGGTCTGCCTTCATGCTCTTGGGATTCCTGGCCCTCTACTTCCAATCGGGTGAATCGGGCGAGCGCACCTTCGACATCCCGCAGCTGACCGAGCTCGGCGCTTCCGGTGCCTTTACCGGGAGGTTCGCCTTCCTGGTCTTCTTCGCGATGTTCCTGGGCTTCGCGGTCAAGGTCCCGATGTGGCCGCTGCACACCTGGCTCCCCGACGCCCATACCGCCGCTCCAACGGTCGGGTCGGTGCTCCTCGCCGCGATCATGCTGAAGCTCGGGTCCTACGGCTTCATCAGGATCTCCCTGCCCATCCTCCCCGAAGAGGCTGCGAGTTGGGCCCCGGCCATCGCCATCCTCGCCGTGATAGGGATCATCTATGGCTCGTTGGCCTGCCTCGCCCAGACCGACATGAAACGTCTGATCGCCTTCTCTTCGGTCGGTCATATGGGGTTCGTCATGCTCGGAATCGCCACCATGACCGATGTCGGTATCAATGCCGCGATCATCGGGATGGTGGCCCACGGCCTGATCACCGGGCTTCTCTTCTTCCTCGCCGGGTCGATGTCGCACCGCTACCACACCAGGGAGATGTCGCGCCTCGGGGGCAACATGAAGCTGATGCCGGTCATGGGCGGCATCCTCGCCTTCACCGCCATGGCGTCGCTCGGGTTGCCCGGGCTGGCCGGGTTCTGGGGCGAGTTCATGAGCCTCATCGGGGCCTACAACCCCCTGGAAGGGCTTTCCCTCGGGGTGTTCCGCACCGCGATGGTGCTCGGCGCAATCGGCACGGTGCTTACCGCCGCCTACATGCTCTACCTGCTCCAACAGGTGAACCTGGGTGAACCGGGCGAGGAATGGCAGGGGCACACGTTCCACGATGTCGATCGGTTCGAGATGAGCGCTTGGGTGCCGCTCATCGTCCTCATCGTGGTGATCGGCTTCTACCCGAAGGTGATCTTCAACGCCACCACCGACAGCGTGGTCTCGCTCGTCGACATGATCTTCAACTCTGAGACCGTGGCCTCGTTGGGCTCGGGGGGCTGACCCTTGCCGTTCGAGATCGACTATTTCGCGCTCGCCCCCGAATTGGTTGTGGTCGCGACCATGCTCGGGGTCTTCGCCCTCGATCTCATCCTGCCCCGCGCCCGAAAGTTCTGGATAGCGACCGTGGCAGTGGCCGGCACCGCCCTAGCCGCTGTGCCATTGGTCATGCTCGCCGCCGACGGGACAACCAGATCGATGTTCGACGGCTCGTATGTGGTCGACGAGTTCGCCGTGATCCTCAAGGGTCTCTTCATCGTCTCCGCCTACATCGTCCTTCTCATGTCCCATCACTACATCGAGTCCGAGCGTTACTACCAGGGCGAGTACTACTTCCTCCTTCTCGCCTCGGTGCTCGGATCGCTGGTGATGGCGTCGTCCAGGGACCTCATCATTCTCTTCATCGGGCTCGAGCTCACCACAGGGCCTCTGTATCTCCTGGCGGGCTGGCGCAAGGGCGATGCCAAGTCGAACGAGGCCTCGATGAAGTACTTCATCCTGGGAGTCCTCTCGACCGCGATCCTGCTCTACGGGATGTCGCTGTTGTTCGGGCTGACCGGTGAGGTCACCTTCGCCGGCCTGGCCGAGGCCACGGCCGGTCTCGCCGACGAGCCGATCATGGTGGTCGCGTTGTTCGGCCTCATTGTCGGCTTCGGCTTCAAGATCTCTGCCGTCCCGTTCCACTTCTGGGCACCTGACACCTATGAGGGCGCGCCGACACCGGTTACCGCCTACCTGTCGGTCAACTCCAAGGCAGCCGGCTTTGTCGCCTTCCTCCTCATCATGTACCAGGCCCTGCCCGGCATCTCCGAAGTATGGGCCCCGGCGCTGTGGATCCTGGCCGTGCTCTCGATGACGGTCGGCAACCTGGCGGCGCTCCGCCAGACCAACATCGTCAGGCTCCTCGCCTACTCCTCGATCGCCCAGGCCGGCTTCATGTTGGTCCCCTTTGCCGCCGCCGCGGTGGCCGGTGCCGACCTGACCGAGGCTTTCTCGGCGACCTTGACCTACCTCGTCATCTACGCCGTGATGAACCTCGGGGCATTCGCGGTCGTCATCGCGGGAGCGAGGAAGACCCGTTCCGGCGAGATCCGGGCCTGGTCGGGGCTATCCCAGGTCGACATCAGGCTGGCGGTGCTGGTGGCGGTGTTCTTCTTCAGTCTGGCCGGCATCCCGCCCCTGGCCGGGTGGTTCGCCAAGTTCGCCATGTTCCGCTCGGTGATCATCGCCGGTGGCGCGGCGACGGTCACTCTTGCGGCGATCGCGGCGGTCAACTCGGTGATCGCCTTCTACTACTACGCCCGGGTGGTGAAGGCGGTGTGGCTCGACGACCCGGTGGGCGAGTTCGCCCCCGATGTCGAGGCTGCGCCTGCCGGATCGCTCCGTCTGGCATTGCTGGTCTCACTGGTGATCACTGTCGCCATCGGGTTCTTCCCGGCTATCGCGACCTTCGTCGGCAATGCCAGCCGGGTCATCGCAACCGGGGGCTGACGACCCGGGTCCGGCCCATAGGATCCGGAGATGCTCCACCTCCGCCTGATCGTTCCACCCGATCTGGTGCCGCCGGTGATGGCGCTCCTGGCCGAGGCGCCGGAGGTGACCAACCTATGGCGTCTCGCTGGGGCCGGTGCCAAGCCTGAAGGGGATCTCGTCTCGTGTGACGTCGCCAGGGAGGATGCAACCCGGTTGCTCGGCGAGTTGCGCGCCATCGGCCTCGAGGAGCGGGGTTCGATTGCGGCCGAATACGTCGACGTCTCGTTGTCGCAGGGTGCCCGGGATGCCGAGCTGGCAGCGGAAGGCTCCCCGGCCGATGCAGTTGTGTGGGAAGACGTGGAGGGACGGGTCCTGGAGAGCGCCACGCTGTCCGTGTCGTTCCTGATCCTGATGACCATCGCAACGATGATCGGAGCCATCGGGATCCTCACCGACTCGATCGTCCTGATCATCGGAGCCATGGTGGTGGGTCCCGAGTACGGACCCCTTGCCGGCATAAGTGTGGCGGTGGTCGAGGGTCGTCACAGGCTGGCGGGAAAGTCGCTGCAGGCCATCCTGGTCGGGTTCCCGCTCGGAGTCGTGTCCGCCGCCGCCCTCACGGCGCTGCTTCGCCTGATCGGAATCGCTCCCAGCGTCCTGCTGCCCGAGGAGCACGAGCTGACCCTCTTTATCGCCGATCCGAACTGGTACTCCGTCATCGTTGCGGCCCTTGCCGGGATCGTCGGGATGCTGGCCCTGGTCGGCGCCAAGTCAGGAGTTCTGGTCGGAGTGCTCATCTCGGTGACCACGATCCCCGCGGCTGCCAATGTCGGCGTAGCGGCGGTCTACGGAGACTGGGAAAGCGTGCAAGGAGCAGCAACCCAGTTGGTCATCAACGTGCTGGCGATCATCCTGAGCGGCATCAGCGTGCTGTGGGTCATCAAACGCGATCGTCTCCGACGATCCTTACAGGGCACCGCGCCGTCTCGTCGCGATCGGGTCCGACCTGATGGAAACGGTCACTCGCGAGGGTCGTGAAGCCCGAGATCGGCGGCGATCCTTTGGGCGACTGGCCACGATCCCTGGTCCTGATTGCACAAGACGGTGACGGTGATCCCGTCGCTCACATAGTGCGAGACAACCGAGCTGACACCGGGGTCGAGGCCACTGTGCCCGTAGATGATCAGGGAGTCGCTCGCCAACACGAGCTCCATCCCGTAGCCGTAAGACTCCTCCTCGTCGGCGCCGTGGACAGCGAGCATCGAGTCGACGGTCTCCTGCGACAGGACCTTGCCTTCGCGTAGACCTTCCATGAAGCGGTCCAGGTCGTGTGCAGTGGTGGTCATCCCTCCGTCGGGCATGCCGCTCGCGGTGAGACCGTAGGTGTTCGACCGCCAGGTGTCGGCTGGCTCGTCGGCGACTATGTAGCCCGTGGCAAATCCCTCAGGTTCCAGATCGAGCTCGAAGAAACCAGAACGGGTCATACCGGCCGGGTCGAGGACCTTCTCGCGTGCCACTTCCTTGAACGACCGGCCGGATACCCATTCGATGAGTATGCCGACCAGGACGTAATTGGCATCGCAATAGCGGAACTCGCCGAAGTCGTCGACGGCGGGGAGGTCGGCGAACAGTGGGAGGACATCGAGAGGCGCCCGCGCTCTGCTGGCCGGGATCATGTCCAGGGCACCCATGAACGAGGCCCAGGTCTCGTCTTCGTCGTCGTGGTAGTTGGGCAGCCCCGAGGTGTGAGAGAGGAGATGGTGCAGTGTGTGACGATCGTCGAGACTGGCCGGGCGGTGATCGAGCGGCAGGTAGCCGGTCAAGGGCCGGTCGAGGCTCAGGGCGCCCTCCTCGACCATTTTGAGAGCGGCTGCGGCCGTGATCATCTTGGTGACCGAGGCCACCTGGAACCGGGACTCGAGGGTCACGGGCACCCGATGCCCGCGGTGGGCCAGACCGGCGGCGTGCTCGAACATGGTTTCGCTGCCGGCCCTCACCAATGCCACCCCGCTGAACAGATGCTCGGTGGCCTGTTCGTCGATCCAGCTCCGGAGAGCATCGCTATCGAGCCGGCTCATCGGCTCCCGCGCATCTCGCCGCGGCGGATGGCCCTGAACTCGCGGTCAAGGAGGGACCAGAGTGAGTGATCCACCCAATTGCCTCGGATGAGGAGCTCTTCGCGGAGCACGCCCTCCCGGGTGAAGCCGACCTTCTCCGCCACCCGATCCGAGGCGTGGTTCCCGACCGCGATGCGCAGAGTCACTTTGTGATACCCGAGCGAATTGAACGCCTCCTCGAGCAGACGATCGACGGCTTCGGTGCAGATCCCCTTCGAGTGCTCGTCGGTGCGGACCCAGTATCCGAACTCGGCGATCTTTCCCAGCTTGGACACCGTCCACAAGGACACGCTTCCGACATGTCGATCCGGGTCGTCCTTGAGTCTTATCGAATAATCCCAAGCCCGGTCTTCCTTCCAGGCCTGCATCGACTCGCGGATGAAGGCAGTCGTGTCGCCGTGCTCGTAATCCAGTCGCGCCCAGGGGAGCCACTGATTCAACTCAGGGAGCGACGCCCTCGCTGCCTCGTCATAGGTGGAGTGATCGCGTCGGCTGAATCGTTGCAGCCTGATGCGGTCGGTCTCGAGCGTTGACTTCGGCACGAGGTCAGATTATCGGCGGGCTTAACCTGAGGCTCGATGTGGGATCGGCTGCATTTGGTCCAGGACCTCGAGTTGGGGGAGAGCCTTCATCTCGCCGCCGTGTTGGCCCCGCTATACGAGGACGACGAGGGCGAAGTCAGGGTGGTCTTGACCAAACGACCGGACACCATGCCGACTCACGCCGGCCACATCTCGTTCCCGGGCGGGAGGGCCCACCCGGAGGACACGGGGCCTGTCGACACTGCGTTGCGCGAGGCTTACGAGGAGGTTGGCATCGAACGGGAACGGGTCGAGGTGCTCGGCTTTCTCCCCCCGATCGACACCGTCGAGTTCAAGCCGTGGGTGGTGCCGGTGGTCGGTCGAGTCGCCACACCGCTGAACCTGATCCCGAGTGAGCGGGAGGTGGCTCGCATCCACACTCCTACGTTGCACGACCTCGCCGACGGGGAGAGGTGGTGGCACGTCCCCTGGAACGGACGCCAGGTCTGGTACTACGACCTCGACGGGGACACCCTTTGGGGGGCGACGGCCCACATGGTCCGATCACTTCTCGGCCTTCCGGAGTATGTGAACAACTAGTCTCGCGCTGTCCCCAGATTCATCCAGTCTGTGGTGTCTTAGAATGGGCGATTCCGGGTACCTGTAAGCCAACCTGTGAAAAAACGACTGATCATTGGCGGCGCGATCGCTCTTGGACTGCTCCTCGTTGCGGGAGCAGTCTTTGCCATGTCTACCTGGGGAGACGTCAATCGGGTGAGCATCGACTCTGAGCCGAACCCGGTTGTCGAACCCGAGTCGCCGGACGAGGGCAATTCGGCAGCCGATCCCAGCGAAGAGGTCAGTTCCACCGAGGGTATGGAGGTCTTTCTCCTGGTCGGTTCCGATTCCCGAGACGAACTCGACAGTGTCGAGGGCTTCGGCGAATTCGGTGGCCAAAGGGCGGATGTCGTCATGGTGCTCATACGGCCGTCTGATGGATCCCGAGCCGCCCTGCTCTCGCTTCCCCGCGACCTACTCGTCGACGACGTTTGCGGAGCAGGCAGCGAGCACAGGCTGAATGACGCCCTGCAGGGCTGTGCCGCTTTGAACGGCCCAACGGCCCTCACCCGGACCGTGGAATCGGTCATCGGCCAGGACATCGATCATTTCGCCCTCATCGACCTGGCCGGCTTCCAGGAAGTCGTCGACGCCGTGGGCGGCTACGAGATTTGCCTCGAGCGAGCCGTGCGCGACCAGCGAGCACAACTCGAGCTCCCTGCCGGGTGCACCCAGGCCACCGGTGCCCAGACCCTGGCCTGGCTCCGGTCTCGCAGCACGCAAGAAGAGACCGAAGACGGCTGGCGTGTCATGCCTGGCGTCAACGACCTCACGCGGAACGAGCGGCAGCGGGCCTTCCTGCTGACCATGATGGGCCACCTGTCCGACTTCAGCAGCCCGACAGCCATTGCCGACACTGCCCAAGTGATCGCTCCCTATGTCACTGTCGACTCGGAGCTCTCGCTGGTCGACGCAGTGAACCTCGCCTGGAGTTTGCGTGGTCTCAGCCAGGGCAACATCGATGAGTTGGAGATCCCGGTCTCGGACGCCACCACCGCTTCGGGAGCTGCAGTGCTCGTCGCGGGTGTCGACATCGCCGACATGGTCGACGAATACCTGGCCCCGGAGCTGGCCGAGGATCCCAGCGGCGCTTTCGCCGGTTGAAATCCGCCACCCTCCCGCGGCGTTGAAGTCCCCCACCCTCCCACTGAGTTGAATCTCCCCACCCTCCCCCCGGCCAAATCGAGACCAAGCGGTTTCCGATCGTCGGCGAGTTTGCTCCATCGGAAGATCTCATCGATCCGGGCTCTTGGAGAATGGACCTGGTCGGCCTGGTCCGGAACCCGATCACGCTCGACCTCGACACTTTCCTCTCGCGGGCGGATCAGGAACTGACCTTCGACATCCACTGCGTCACCAGTTGGACCCGTTTTGGCTCGATCTGGACCGGTCTGCCGCTGAGCGTCCTCCTCGCCGAGGCAGAGCCTATGGCCGGGTCCGCCTTCGTCTCGTTCGAGGCCTACTCCGAGCGGGGTCATCACACTTCCCTCCCACTCGACCTGGCGAGAGACGACTGCTGGCTGGTCCACTCCTTCGAGGGCGAGCCCTTGGAGATCGGGCACGGTGGGCCGGTTCGCGTGGTGACCCCGAGCCGATACTTCTACAAGTCCCTCAAGTGGGTGCGACGCGTCGTTGTCCTCGCAGAGGACCGGCTCGGCTGGTGGGAGGAGGGCTCCTACTACCACAACAATGCTGACCCCTGGCCGGGAGACGAGCGATTCACCAGCGGCTCGATCCGCCCCGATCAGTTGGGGCGGTTCATCGGCGCGTCCGGCTACGACAAGTACCGGGGGCGGGTGATGATGGGTTTGGATCTGCGCAATTGGAAACCGGCCAATCTCGACCTG
>CAVTFV010000013.1:0-45067 GCA_963734115.1 uncultured Acidobacteriota bacterium | reverse complement strand
ACAGGAAAACCCAGGCACTGCCTGGGTTTTTCCATTGTCCGAGTCCCAGCCGGAGGAACCAGGCCCGACGCCATCACGTGCATCCCACGAGACCACGACGACTGACGCCTCGCGAGATTGGGCAGGTTGGGTATGATCTTGCGGGCGAGCCGCCTCGCCTCACTCGCTGATCGGGTTCCCATGCGATCCGACATGGCGCGGGGGAAGGTGACAGGATGTCATCGGCGGTCGGAAGGACTTGACGATCGCATTGTCGACGTGTCTGTCCCCCGGTCGAGAGCATGGGTCTCCCCGCGGGGATTGACGCGCAGAGGAGACAATGATGACCCGTCAGCGACAGCTCAAGTCCCTGATCCGTTCCCGCATGGACCACACCGGCGAGAAGTACATGGTTGCCCGCCGGCACGTTCTCAACGCTCGCCCGAACTCCGATTACGAGCTCCGGGGTGGAACCGATCCCGAAACGTCGGCGTGTGCCAATGCCTTCGCCAACTGTGGGATCGATGATCCGTTCACCGGCATGCCGATCTCTGAGGGGCTGGTGCTGGGTGTTGGTGGTGGCCTCGGGGCCGGGTACATCCTGTGGGAGTTCACCGCCACAAAAGGCACCGATCGCAAGGTGGTGACGCTCGGGTTTCGCAACCAGTGGCAGTACCCGGACAGGTGGTACGCCAAGGTATGCCAGCGCCTTGGCGTGGCCGTCCAGACCCACGAGACCTCGAGTGCCGCCAAGGCCCGGGACCTTCTCGATCAGGCACTCGACGATGGCATCCCGGCGATAGCGTTCGTATCGACAGCCGACCTGCCTTACTGGCATCTTCCAGCGGAGCAGTCCGGATGGTGGGGCTTTCCGATCACCGTCTACGGCATGGAGGGCGATCGCTACCTGGTCGACGACCGGAACACGGGACGACTCACAATCGGAGCAGACGACCTAGCCGCAGCAAGATCACGTATCCCGTCGTACAAGAACCGCCTTGTCGTTGCCGACCCGGCTGCCTCCGAACTTGACGAGGAACAACTCGTGGCTGGGGTGCAAGCCGGTCTCGAGGAGCAGTTGGCACATCTGAGTGAAAAGTCGACCTCATTCTCGCTGCCGGCTTTGGACAAGTGGGCCAAGATGCTCACCGACAGCAAGAACGCCAAGTCCTGGTCCAAGGTCTTCGCGGACGGCGTAGGTCTGGTCGATGCGTTGGTCTCAATCGGCGAGCAGGTGGATGACCGCGGGCTGTTCGGAGGAACGCTGCGCCGCCGGTACGCCGAGTTCCTCGATCATGCCGGGCAACTCATCGACATCGACCTGTCCAAAGCCGCCAGCGCATACGTAGTTGCAGCAGATCGTTGGCTCGACGTTGCCGCGGTGTGCCGCTCCGTGCCGGCCGTAGATGAGGTGTCCCGGCTGAGTCGAATACGGCGCGGCGCCGTCGAGCAGGGCGACATCGGCGGCGACGCGGCTCTCAAAGCAGCGGAAGGGATAGTCGATATTCTCGAGTCAACCGACCGCATCGGCCCAGACGAGATGGCAGACCTCTTCTCCAACCTCTCCGAAGCGATCCACTCAGCCGCCAAGGCCGAGCGAGAAGCCCTAGAGACGCTGCGGGTAGCCGCGACCTGAACGCATGGGAAACTGCAAGCCCACGCCGGTCAACCAGGCCAACTGCACCGACAAGGCTCACCTCCTTGCCGGCAGCTACGCCCTCCATACCTAATGCACTTTGAGAAATCCATCGATATCGACGCCGGGCAGGAGCGCGTCTGGGAGGTACTCAGCAACGTCGAAGCGTGGCCGCGGCGTATCGATACGGTCGACGTCAGCGAGTTGCTCACGCCCGCTCCTCTGGCCAAGGGCAGCCGCGTACGCCTCCAGCAGCCGAAGTTGCCAGAGGGCACATGGGAAATCACCGTCTGGGACCCCCCGGCCTATTTCGAGTGGCGCCAGAAGTCCGGCGGCATCACCAGCGTCGCGGGCCATCGCGTCGAGGCCCTGGAGGTAGGCGGCTCGCGCCTGACACTGAGCCTGGACATGCGGGGCCCGCTCATCCCGGTCGCTCTGTTTTCAGGGGCCTGACCAACCGCTACATGACCACCGAGGCGCAGGGCATGAAGCGCGTTGCCGAATCCGCCGAGACGTGACGATGCGGCGCACGCTCAACGTTTGCGGTGGGCCACACGAACAGCAGTCGGACAATTCGACTCACACAAGGAAGCGGAGCACCCGCTCGTAAAGCAGCTCGGATGCGGCGGGGTCGAACTCGTCGGGAAGGGAAGGGTCGGTGAACAGGTGGCCGGTGCCCTCGTAGTCGAAGACCTCGACTGGTGCCCCGACGGCCTCCATCGCCGAAACGACGGCGTCGACCCACTCCTGTTTGCGATAGGGGTCGCCGACGGTGGCGTGTAGCTGGGCGGCGAGGCCTGCCGGCCACGCATCTACGCCGAGCATGTCGAGGGGCAGGGCTCCGGCCACGAGGATGGCACTCCCAACCGGCCGCTGGGTCGCGACGTGCTCGGCCATGCCAGCTCCGTTGGAGAAGCCCATGACGGCGAAGCCGTCGTCGAGGTCCGAAACGCCCTCCATCGCCTGAGCCATGAGCGCTGGGAAGCCGACCTCCTCGACGAAGGCGCCGGCTTCCTCGTAGCTCTCGAAGCTGCGGCCGTCGTAGTAGTCCACGACGGTGACCTCGTGGCCGGCATTGCGCAGCCGGTCGGCGGCGTCGAGCACGCCGGCGCGGATCCCGAGGACTGAGTGAAACAGAGCAACCGTCGTCATGTCCGAACTCCCAGATGTAGGCGACGTCGAGCTGACATCGTAAAGCTGACAACCCCCCGGCATCGCGGGCGGTGTCAATCGAATGCGACGTTTCGCCCTGTCCAGTCCCAAGGCGTCGGATACTGATACGGGTTGACCGGTCCTGCTGGGGATACCTCGGCCGAGGCGCACGACGGGTAGAACTGGTTCGACGCCGTGTCGGACAGGGTATGTGACGCGTGACGGCTGCCGCAATGGGCCAGGATGCAGCGGCGCCGGAGGTATCGCAATGACAGAACATGCGGTCGTAATCGCGGGAGGCGGCCCGACCGGGCTGATGCTGGCGGCCGAGTTGGCGTTGGCGGGGATCGACGCCGTCATCGTCGAACGACGCACCAGTCAGGATCTCGAGGGCAAGCGAGCCGGGGGCCTTCACTCGCGCACAATCGAAGTGCTCGATCAGCGAGGCGTCGCTGAGCGTTTCCTCTCGGAGGGCCAAACGCATCCGTTCGTGGGTTACGCCGGGACCTTCCTGGACATCAGCGATTTCCCAACCCGCCACAACTACATCCTTGCGCTCTGGCAGAACCGGATCGAGCCAATCATGGCCGGCTGGGTCGATGAGCTGGGGGTCCCGATCCTTCAGGGGCGCGGGGTGGTGGGGTTCGCCCAGGATGACTCCGGAGTCGAGGTCGAGCTGTCCGACGCCACCACTATCCGAGCCGAGTACCTCGTCGGGTGCGACGGAGGACGCAGCCTGGTCCGCAAGTTGGCCGGTATCGAGTTCGCCGGGTGGGATGCGTCGGCCAGCTACATGATCGCCGAGGTCGAGATGGACGATGAGCCGGAGATCGGCATGCGGCCGGAGGGTGGTGGCATCGGCCCGGTCAATCGGGAGGAGGGCGGAGGGCCGTACGGCGTGGTATTGCTCGAGAAGGAGATCGAACACACCAGCGAGCCCACCATGGAGGACCTCCGCGATGCGCTCATCGGTGCCTACGGGACTGACTACGGGGTGCACAGCCCCACGTGGATCTCCCGATTCACCGACATGACCCGACAGGCGGCGTCCTACCGCGAAGGACGCGTTCTGCTCGCAGGCGATGCCGCACACGTCCATGGCCCGCAGGGCGGTCAGGGCCTCAACACCGGGGTGCAGGATGCGGTGAACCTGGGATGGAAGCTGGGCCAGGTGGTCAACAAGACCTCACCCGAGAGCCTCCTGGACACCTACCACGCCGAACGGCATCCGGTCGGTGCCCGAGTGTTGCAAAACACCATGGCGCAGGTAGCACTCGCCCGTATCGATGAGCGCAGCCAGGCGCTCCGCGCCACCGTGCTCGACATGCTCAGCATGGACGAGCCGCGCAAGCGCATCGCAGGGATGATCTCCGGGCTCGACATCCACTACGACCTCGGAGAGGGGAACCCGCTGCTCGGGCGGCGCATGCCCGATCTCGACCTGCACGCCGCCGACGGTCCGACGCGTGTCTTCGCCTTGCTGCGCGAAGCGCGGCCCGTCCTCCTCAACCTCGATGCGCCTGGAGGTTTCGACATCACTCCTTGGGGGGATCGAGTCGAGTTGGTAGACGCCGAACACGACGGTGTCTGGGAGCTCCCGATCCTCGGCGAGGTCGATGCGCCCTCGGCCGTATTGATCCGACCCGACGGGCATGTCGCCTGGGTGGGAGATCTCACCGACCCGGCACTACCTCCGGCGCTCGAGACCTGGTTCGGAGCGGCCAATCCGGCTTGAGAACGGGGCTGCCAACCGAGCAGAATCGAAGAAGTCATCGTTCTGACACTGATTTAGGGTGAGTCGCATGCACACAGCCGACAGTCATGACTTGATCCGGGTGACCGGGGCAAGGGAGAACAACCTCAAAGACGTCAGTATCGAGATCCCAAAGCGCCGGCTGACGGTGTTCACCGGGGTCTCCGGATCGGGAAAGAGCTCACTGGTCTTCGACACGATCGCCGCCGAATCACAGCGGCTGATAAATGACACCTACAGCGCATTCGTCCAGGGCTTCATGCCGACGATGGCCCGGCCCGATGTCGACGTCCTCGACGGATTGACGACCGCCATCATCGTCGACCAGGCGCGAATGGGCGCCAACGTCCGCTCCACCGTCGGCACCGCGACCGACGCCAATGCGCTCCTGCGGCTCCTGTTCAGCCGCCTCGGTGATCCGTACATCGGCCCGCCGCCCGCCTTCTCGTTCAACATCCCGACACGGACCGCGAGCGGCGCGATCACCGCTGACAAGGGCAAGGGGGAACGGACCGTGGTCCGCAACGCCGTCTATCACGGCGGGATGTGCCCGCGCTGTGAGGGAATGGGCTCGGTCAGCGACATCGACCTCACCCAGCTGTACGACGAGGACAAATCGCTCGCCGAGGGCGCCATCACCGTGCCCGGCTACAAGTCGGGCGGATGGTCTGTGCGATATTTCACCGAGTCTGGATTCCTCGATCCTGACAAGCCAATCAGCAAATACACCAAGAAGGAGCTCGACGACTTTCTCTACAAGGAGCCGACCAAAGTCCGGATCAACGACATCAACCTGACCTACGAGGGTTTGGTCCCCCAGATCCAGAAGTCGTTCCTGTCCAAGGACGTCGATGCGCTACAGCCACACATCCGGGAGTTCGTGGATCGAGCGGTGGCCTTCACGACTTGTCCCGACTGCGGCGGCACCCGGCTCAACGAGGCGGCCCGGTCGTCGAAGATCGCGGGCAAGAGCATCGCCGACGTCTGCGCGATGCAGATCAGCGATCTGTCCGAATGGGTCCGCTCGCTGGACGAGCCGTCGGCCAAGCCACTGCTCGACACCATCCAGGACACGCTCGACTCGTTCGTCGAGATCGGTCTCGGGTATCTCTCCCTGGACCGGCCTGCTGGCACGCTTTCGGGCGGTGAGGCTCAACGCACCAAGATGATCCGCCATCTCGGTTCTGCGCTCACCGACGTCACCTATGTATTCGACGAGCCCACGATCGGCCTCCATCCCCATGACGTGCAACGGATGAACGACTTGCTCGTTCAGCTGCGTGACAAGGGCAACACGGTGCTCGTCGTGGAGCACGAGCCGGAGATCATCGAGATCGCCGACCACATCGTCGATCTAGGCCCGGGTGCCGGGACGGCTGGCGGCGAGGTGGTGTTCGAAGGCAGCGTCGATGAGTTGCGGGGCAGCGACACGCTGACCGGCAAGCACCTCGACGACCGATCGGGCGTCAAGTCAGAGTTTCGAACCTCGACCGAGAGCCTCGAGATTCGAAGGGCGAACCAGAACAATCTCCAAGACGTCGACGTCGACATCCCCCTCGGAGTGCTCGTCGTAGTCACCGGTGTTGCCGGGTCGGGCAAGAGCTCGCTCGTTCAGGGCTCGATGCCGGAGGAGGCGGGTGTCGTCTTGGTGGACCAGACTGAGATTCGCGGGTCCCGGCGCAGCAACCCGGCCACCTACACCGGGATGCTCGACTCGATTCGGAAGGCGTTCGCCAAGGCCAACGATGTGAAGCCGGGGCTGTTCAGCCCCAACTCTGACGGTGCCTGCCAGAACTGCAACGGCGCAGGTGTCATCTATACGGAGCTCGGCTTCATGGACACGGTCGCCACCACCTGCGAGGTCTGTGACGGCAAGCGGTTCGAAGCTGGAGTTCTCGAGTATGAATTGGGCGGCAAGAACATCAGTGAGGTGTTCGAGATGCCTGTCACCGAAGCGGAGGAGTTCTTCTCCGAAGGGGAGTCCAAGGTGCCGGCCGCCCACTCCATCCTGGAACGGATGGCGGCTGTGGGACTCGGCTACCTGAGCATCGGTCAGCCGCTGACGACACTCTCCGGTGGCGAGCGCCAGCGGCTGAAGCTGGCCATCCACATGGCGGAGAAGGGTGGGATCTTCGTCCTCGATGAGCCGACCAGCGGGTTGCACCTCGCCGATGTCGAGCATCTGCTCGGTCTTCTCGACCAACTCGTCGATTCGGGCAAGTCGGTCATCGTGATCGAGCACAACCAGGCTGTGATGGCCCACGCCGATTGGATCATCGACCTCGGGCCTGGAGCCGGGCACGACGGTGGCCGGATCGTGTTCGAGGGCACACCGGCAAAGCTGGTCGCAGACCGGTCCACCCTCACCGGTCAGCATCTCGCCGAATATGTGGGATCGGTTTAGGCCAGCCGCCGGATCCGCCGGCCGGTCATGACAGCTGTGAGATCTAGGCTGGGCACGTGAGCCTCGACCTGGACGAGCTACGTCTCTTGCGTCAGGCCCGGGACCAGATGGACCGCGAGTACGCGGAGCCGCTCGACGTCCCGGCCCTCGCCCGCACGGCAGCGATGTCGCCCGCTCATTTCAGCCGGCGTTTTCGGGAGGCTTACTCGGAGACGCCGTATTCATACCTGATGACACGGCGGATCGAACGGGCGAAGTGGCTCCTGCGTCTGGGTGACCTATCGATCACCGAGGTCTGCATGGCGGTCGGCTGTACGAGTCTCGGCTCCTTCTCCTCCAAGTTCACCGAGCTCGTTGGCGAGGCGCCGAGCGCCTACCGCGCCCGAGACCATGGTGAGCTGGTGGGCGTTCCTTCCTGCCAGACGATGGTGGCGAGCCGACCACGGAAGGACCGGCGCCCGAGTGTGGAACCGAGCAGTTTTGGAGAAGCAAGTGTCGTCACATCCTCGTAGGGTTTCTGTCATGAGCGTTTCACTAAGCACAGTGCACATCTATGTCGACGATCCCGAGGCCGCCCTCGGCTTCTACCGGGACACCCTGGGGCTGACGGTGCAGGACGAGGTCGAGAACGAAGGCTTCAAGTGGATCACGCTGGCCACCGAGAGCCAGCCCGACATCAAGATCGTGTTGTCCCAGCCGCATGCAGGCCGGTCGCAGGAGGACGGGGACACCCTTGCGGCCCTGCTCGCCAAGGGTGAGCTGCCTGGCCCGTTCTTCCGCACCGATGATCTCGATACGACGTTCGACAAGACCGCCGCTGCGCAGGGTGTCGAGGTCTTGTCAGAGCCAGCAGATCAGTTCTGGGGTGTCCGAGACGCCGCGGTGCGGGACCCCGCGGGCAACATGATCCGCATCGAGCAGGGCTAGACAAGGACCGCCGCCACGGATCGGCCATGTCGGACGCGGAATCGCCCCCAAATGAGGTGACGCAGGTGATCAGTTGGGGTGAGTTCGCCAAGGTCGAGCCCGACCTGGCGCGTTTCGGGGCAGACCGACTGACTGCGGCACCGGCATATCTGGCGACGATTCGTCGGTCGGGGGCGCCTCGAGTACACCCGGTGACGCCGATCTTCGCCGGCGCCGGCGCCGGCCTGTTCCTGTTCATGGAGCCGACATCACCCAAACGGCGAGACCTGCTGGAGCGGAGATTCTTCGCCTTACACAGCGGGGTCCCGGACAATGAGGGCACAGGTGGCGAGTTCTCGGTCAGCGGCCTCGGGCTGGCCATGGATGATCCAGAGTTGTGGTCCGTCGTGGCAGACGCGGCGGGCTATGAGCCACCCGACCGCTACATGCTGTTCGAGTTCCATCTCAGCGAGGCCCGATGCCACGGGTACGGCGACGTTCCTCTGCCCTCGACCCGGCGGTGGTCGGTCGCCTGACCGCGGCCGGGTGCCGCTCACGTGGGCCCGGCGGCGATCTTCTCCGCAACGGCCACCACCGGGAAGTGAATGTTCCCCCTCGGGCAGGTTGGGAAGAGCGAGCTGTCCGCCACCACGAGGTTCTCGGCTCCATAAACACGGCCCGAGGCGTCGGTGACGGCAAGCGGATCGCCGGCGGGGGCCTATCGTCGCCGTGCCCGAGCAATGGTTGGTCGTCACCGAACGCTGTCGGACCAATTCTTCCAACCTCTTTCGGTCGCTCCACTCCCAACGTCGTTTCCCGGTTGGATCGATGACGGTGGCCAGCTGCGAGGACGAGTAGATCTCCATAGCCATCTCGATGCCATCGCACATCCTCACTAGATCTTCCGGTTCCGAATAGTGCCGATGTTCGACGTGGGGGAGCGGGTCAAACCGATAGAGCTCTCCATCGGTGGGCAGGTCGATCCCGGCGCGCTTCTGTGTGTGAATCACGGCGGAGGTCGCGTCGATCAGGGCCTGCTCCGAGGGTGAGGCCAGCAACCACCCGATGGGTGAATAGGACCCCACCGTGGTGGTGAGAATCTCGGGTTCCGACGGCAGTTGCATGGGGTTCATGCGGCGAGACCGTACGCGACAAAGTAGACCTTCCCAATCCATACGCCTTGATGTTCAAGGTACATTGTGCTTCTATGTATCGTGTCGAGGAACGAGGAGTGCGGTTGTGAATATCGACAAGGACTTGGTGGCAGCCTCGGCGACGCCGTTGGTGTTGTCGATCCTCACTGAGAGCGAGAGCTATGGGTACGCAATCCTGAAGCGGGTCCGGGAGATATCGGACGGTGAGCTCGAGTGGACGGATGGGATGCTCTATCCGCTGCTGCATCGTCTGCACCGGCTGGGCTACGTGACCAGGGAGTGGCGGATCCCGTCCGAGGAGCGGCGCCGGAGGTACTACGCGATCACCGATGAGGGACACGCGGCGCTCGCGGAGCACAAGCGGCAGTGGGTGACCGTGGCGAAAGCATTGGGTGACATTTGGGGCGGCGGCAATCTGCTGCCCTTGGCCTTCGGGAGGGCATGAGCATGAACCAGCTGGAGCTGGAGATCGAGGAGTGGCGGGCCTTCCTCCAACAGAGCCCGGCGGTTGATGGCCGTGACCTGGAGGAGCTGGAGGATCATCTCCGGGATCAGATCGCCGACCTGATGGAGGCCGGTCTCACCGCCGACGAGGCATTCCTCATCGCCGTCAAGCGTCTTGGAAGCATTGACGAGCTCTCTCGGGAGTTCGCGCGCGAGAACAGTGGGCGGCTCTGGCGCCAGCTCGTTGTACCCGGAGTGAGCGACCTCGAGCAGCCCGGGCGCTGGTGGCGCCAGGCGCTGGCATTCGCGGTTGCGGCCGCGGTCACGTTCCAAATCGCCTTCATGGCGGCGGGAATCCCGCCGGAGCAGTCATCCTGGTTGATCCGGAACGCCAGTCTTCTGGTGTTGCCATTCCTGGCCGGCTACTTCGTCGCTCGGCGCCGGCTCTCCTGGAATCACATCCTGGTCACGGCGGTCCCGTTTGTGATTGCCGCTGTGGTCATCAACATCTACCCGTTCATCGACGGGGGATCGACCGAGCTGCTGGCAGCGGCGCATTTGCCGGTCGTCTTGTGGTTCGTCGTCGCCTATCCCTACATGAGCGGCATTACCAGGTCGCACGAGCGGCGCATGGACTTCGTCCGATTCACTGGCGAATGGTTCATCTACTACGTGCTGATCGCGCTCGGTGGTGGGGTGCTCGTGGTCCTGACCTTTGCCATCCTGGAACCGGCCGGCGTAGATCCTGAAAAAATCGCTCAGTGGGTTCTGCCCTGGGGGAGTGCAGGGGCAGTCATTGTGGCGGCGTGGCTCGTCGAGTCGAAGCAGCGGGTCATCGAGAACATGGCTCCGGTGCTCACCATGGTGTTCACGCCACTGTTCGCCGTGATGCTGGCCATCGCCGCCGTGGTCTACGCGGTGACCGGGCTGGGCGGCGCCTTCAATCGTGAGCTTCTCGGTGTGTTCGACGCCCTCATGGTGGTGGTCCTCGGACTGGTTCTGTATGGGATCTCGGCGCGTGAGGCCTCGTCATTGCCGGGGTGGATGGATCGAATCCAACTGGTCGCCGTCGCCAGCGCGCTGGTGCTCGACCTGATGGTCCTCGGGGTGATGGTGTCTCGGATCGGCGAGCTGGGGTTCACCCCGAACCGGACAGCAGCTCTCGGCCTCAACCTCGTCCTGCTCGTGAGTCTCGCCGGCACTGCCTGGCTGTCGACGAGGTTCCTTACCGGGCACGGCACCTTCCACCGGCTCGAGCGCTGGCAAACCACGTATCTGCCCGTGTTTGGTATCTGGGCCGCAGCGGTCGTGGTCATCCTGCCGCCACTCTTCTCGTTCAGCTGAGCCCGTCTCTTCGTTGGAAAGGAACGAACATGCCAAGCAAAGTTGCATATCGAACCGCGATCGCGGTCGCCATCGGCGCCGCACTCTTCCTCCTGTGGGGAATGGCGGCACTCGGCGTCGTCGGCATCGAGAGTGACCCTGCTGACCTGATGTACTTCGGGGTGCTCGCCATAGGGCTCAGCGGCGCCATCGTGGCGCGCTTCCAACCGGACGGTATGGCGCGTGCGATGTTCGTCACTGCGGCCGCCATCGTCTTGGTCGGGGTGATCGCCCTCCTGCTCGGCAAGCAGGAGGCGGACTACAGCTCGGCGGTGGAAATCCTTGGTTTGACGGCAATGTTCGCCACGCTGTTCGTGGGGTCGGCCTTGCTGTTTCGCATCGCTGCGAAGGAGCCGAACCCTTCCGCCTCGCTATCTTGACCCTGATCCAGCCGCTCGCCTCAACCAGACCCTTCGTCTGCTTGGGGTGCGAACGTGGCAAACGACATCTCGGCTGCCGCCGCGATCTCGTCAGTGGTGGCGGTGCTCGACGCCTCCACCGCCGTGATCCACGCGTGCACCGACTGCCTGGAGAGCTCCAGTGCCTCGGGCGAGCCGGCCGCGGCGACGGGGTCGTCGGAGACGACACCGTGAAGATAGAGGTCCAGTGCCACGAAGGCACCATCCCATCCCGGTCCGACATACAGCGATCCTGCTCCGCTCATCGCCATGTCGATGGGAACGGTGTGCTCGAGCTCGAGGACGGTTCGGTCTTCCCCCTCGGGGGACAGACGGAGCTCGACTAGGCTCGTCTGCCCGCCAAATGTGACTCTGAGTAGACGGGGTGGCTCGCAGCGCACTATCTCCCCGCCGGCATTGCCTTCGAGCTCGAATGTCCCGCCGGCGCGGAGATCGCCGCTGAGGGGGTAGAACCAGCGCCTCACGCGCTCGGGGTCGGTCAAGGCGTTCCAGACGTCAGCGCTCGCTGCGTCGTAGCTTCGCCGGATCAGCACGGCGATTTCCTCGCCATAGGCACCTTGTCTCCGGCTGACTGTGCGATCTATCGCATCGATCTGACTCGTGATGTCGATCATGTGGGTTCCCTTCCGTTGTTTGGATCTTCGCTTACGGTGCGACGTTGCCGCTTCCCACGCGCCAACTCGGTCTCCAGGGCATCCAGCGGCTGGTCCCACAGGTGGCGGAAGCGTCCCAGCCACATATCTGCTTCTTGCAATGCCGCGGAGCCGACCATGTACAAGCGGCGGGTGCCCTCGGGTCTGACCGATGCGAAACCGGCTTCCCGCAGAACTCGCAGATGCTGTGAAACGGCCGGCTGGGAAATCCCGAACTCGTTCTGAATGACCGCCGTGATTGCCCCTGATGTCTGCTCGCCATCGGCCAGCAGCTCCAGGATTTGACGTCGTACCGGATCGCCGAGGACGTCGAACGCATGCATGACGTCACTATTACAGTCTAGACTTATATAAGTCAACCCTGATATCCTGTGGGCCTGACCAGACGAGCCTCGACTGTTTGCGCGGCAGACGCAATACGCCAATAATACAAACGATTGCTGAGGCGAGGTCGGACCTTCGTTCTCGCAACGCCGCAGAGGCGAGAGGAGTGCACCGTCGATGGCTGACGACAAATATCCGCACCGGGTGGGTTGGATCGGAACCGGTCGGATGGGCGCCGCCCTCGTCGCACGGCTTCTCGCCTCCAACGTGGATCTCTGGGTCTACAACCGGACCCGGGCCAAGGCGGAGCCGTTGGCTGACAAAGGAGCAAAGCTCGTCGACTCCCCAGCCGAGCTCGCCGACCGTGACATCGTATTCACGATGGTGGCCGGGCCTGAGGATGTGCTGGAGGTGACGCTCGGTGACGAAGGAGTTCTCGCACAGGGGAACAGCCGGCCTCAAATACTCGTCGACTCGACCACGATCGACGGCCCGACCTCGGAGACGCTCACCGAACGTGCGGGAGAGCTGGGCACCGCGGTGTTGGCTGCACCCGTGTCGGGCAATCCAAAGGTCGTGAAGGCCGGACGGCTCACCTCGGTGGTGTCCGGCCCGATGGAGGCATACGAGACCGCTCTCCCGTACCTCGAGCTGTTCGGGCGAAAGGTCACCTACGTAGGACCCGGAGACGAAGCCCGCCTGGTCAAGATCTGCCACAACCTGATGCTCGGCGTGGTGACTCAGTCGATGGCGGAGATCACCCTGCTCGCGGAGTCAGCCGGGGTCTCCCGTTCCGACTTCCTCGATTTCCTCAACGACAGCGTGATGGGCTCCACTTTCACCCGTTACAAGACGCCGGCTTTCGTGAACCTCGACTACACGCCGACCTTCACCTGGGAGCTGCTGCGAAAAGACTTCGAGCTGGGTCTGGATGCGGGCCGAAACCTCGACGTTCCCCTTCCGACGGCCGCATTGGTGCATCAGATCGTCATGGAGGGAGTCGGGCGGGGTTATGGCGACCAGGACTTCGCGTCCATGCTGTCCCGGCACGCCGAGGGCACCAACGTCACCCTCGAGTCCGAGAACAAGGAAGTCTCCGACGGTCTGAGCTGACCGGCGCCCTACCCCTGCAGGTACCTACCGAGGTAGGAGAGGACACCAGCGATCGCTTTCTCCTGTACCTCGTTGACCTCGTATTCGCCGTCAGGCCCGCGTTGTGGATAGACGTAGCCGTGCAGGTCGTGGTCCCAGCTGACCCACTCGACGGGCTTGCCTGCCTCGGCGAGGAGGTCGTAGCTGGTGCGAAAGATCCCCTGGAGGTGATCGTCCTCCCGGCCCATGACGAGGATCGGTGTCTCGATCGTGGCGATCCGCTCCGTCGCCTTCGCCATGTCGATGCGTGATCGCACCTTCTCGGTCTCGATCATCTGCATCTCCTCGATATTGCGAAGACCGGTGTCCGGGTCGACAAAAGCCGTGTTGTCCGGGCTCAAGGCGAGGAACTCATGAGAGGCGGGCTCGGACGCGACGGCGGCCGCCACACCCTGATACTCAGAGGCGATCTTGAGGACCATCTCGCCACCATGACTCATCCCGATCAGGCCGACGCGGTCGGGGTCGATGCGCGGGTCTTGCTTGAGCTGCTCGACGATGGCGATCTCGTCTTCGTACTCGAGGGGTGATCGGTTGAACATGTCGCGGCCCTGCCGTGTGTCCCGGATGAGATGACCACCGTTCTCGTAGCCGAGCTCCACCTCGGTGCGATAACGGATCCAGGCGCACGCATACCCCTCTTCCAGTAATCGGTCCATGATGTAGCCCCGGTTGGCGACGGCGTCCCTGATCCAGGCCATGCCCCCTCCTCCATTGCCCGAAGCGAGCAGCACGAGGGGATGAGGTCCGGGTCCTGCTGGGATTCGCAGTCCGATGGGGGCGTAGAGGCCGTCCCAGGTCTCGACGTATTTGAGCTCGACCGGGATGTCAGAGCCGGTTACCTCCTCGACGATGGTCACGTTCTCTGGATCGATTGCCATGATCGCCTTTCGATGTCGCGCAAACGTTATGGCAGGAGAGTAGATGCCGACAGGGCGGCCCATACCGTTGCCGGTCGCAGCGGCATTTGAAGATCCTTGACGCCGTATGGGGCGAGGGCGTCCAGCACGGCATTGACGATCGCAGGAGGCGCCCCGATGCAGCCTGCCTCGCCGGCCCCTTTGACTCCGAGCGGATTCGATGGCGCCGGGTGGACCAGCCGCTCCGACGTGATGGGCGGGGCATCGCTGGCTCGGGGAAGGGCGTAGTCCATGAGAGTCGAAGTCAGTAGTTGCCCTTCGTCCGAATACTGGACTCCCTCATACAAGGCTTGCCCGATCCCCTGGAGGAGAGAGCCGTGCAGCTGGCCTTCCACGATCATCGGGTTGAGGACGTTCCCGCAGTCGTCGACCGTAACGAGGCGATCGAGCCGCACCTCTCCGGTCTCCAGGGCGACCTCGACGACGGCGACATGGACCCCGTAGGGGAAAGTCTGAGCGCCGGGCACGAACCATTCCTCTTCGCTCAAATCGATTCCGCGGTCCTGGGCCGCGGCAGCTACCTCCGCCCATGGGATCTCGGTGCCAGGCACGCCGGCGATTGAGAACGTCCCGTCGGCAAGCACGACGTCGGCCGGTGACGCCTCGAGGAGCTCGGCCGTCAGATCGATGGCGCGCTCGCGCACTACATGGGCCGTGCGCCAAATGGCCGCGGCGCCGATCTGGGCCGATCTGCTGGCGAAGGTCCCGGTCCCTCGGGCCACCTGGTCGGTGTCACCGGCTACGAAGGTCACCCCGTCCGGGGTGAGGCCCAGGGCCGCGGCCGCCACCTGTGCCCAGGCAGTCTCGTGGCCCTGACCGGATGAGGCCGATCCGGTGCGCACCGTGACCCTTCCCTCCTCATCGACCTCGACCCGGCCATACTCGCCGGCGTCGACCGCTCCGCCGGCCCGCTCGACGAAGGCACCGAACCCAATGCCGATGGGGTCCCGACCATCCGCCAGACGCGTCCGCTGCTCTTCCCGGAGATCGGCGAGGCCGACGAGCTCTACGGCTCGGCGCAGCGCTGCCGCATAGTCACCCGAGTCGTAGAGGGCGCCGGTGGCAGTGCGGTAGGGGAGAGATTCGGACGGTATCAAGTTGGTCAGACGGACTTCGATCGGGTCGAGACCGGCGGCACGGGCAAAGGCGTCGATCGCCCTCTCGATGGCGTAGGCAGCTTCGGGTCGCCCCGCACCGCGATAGGAACCAGTAGGAGCGGTGTTGGTGACCACGGAGGTCGTGGTCAGCGACGCACTCTTGATGTCATACAGGCCGAAGGCGACCAGCCGGGAGAACACGGGGATCGTGGCCCCGTTGTGCGGATAGGCGCCGACGTCGGCGAGGACGTCGATCTCTGCTCGTTGGACTCGGCCGGATGAAGTCCCCATGAGGCGGACCTTGTGCACCGATCCTCGCCCATGCGTGCCGCCGCTCAGATGCTCTCGACGGCGCTCCACCCAGATCACCGGCCGTCCCAGCCGTAGGGCAACGGCCGCGGTCACGGTGTGCTCCGGATAGGTCATGCCTTTCATGCCGAAGGCTCCGCCGACGTCGGGCACGACCACTCGCATCTTGTCGGCTTCGAACGGGAGCAGCTGGCACAGCCGGGCCTTCACCCCGTGTGGCCGTTGATGGCTCACGTACACCGTGAGCCGACCGTCGTCCTCGGGAACGGCGAGGATGACCAGCGGTTCGATCGAGTTCGGCGCCAGCCGCTGATTGGTCACCTCGATCTCGGCCAGCACGTCGTATTCGTCCTCGGGCTGACCCGCGGCGAGCTCCGACCGGCTCACCACATTGGTTCCCGCAGCTTCGTGCAGAAGGACTTCGTCTTCGAGGCTCGCCCTTGGATCCACGACCGCGGGGAGGACCTCGTAGTCGACCCAGATCAGGTCAGCTGCATCGGCTGCCAAGGCCGCAGTGGTGGCGGCCACCACCGCCAGTGGCTCTCCCACATATCGCACTCGCTCCGAGGCGAGGTGCGGCCGCGGGAAGTCGGGCGCGGGGACGGCCGTGCTGTCGCCCGGGATATCCGCCAGGTCGAGGTCGCCTGCGGTAAACACACCGACCACGTTGGGGGAGTCGACCGAGGTCGCGTCGATGCCGGTGATGCGGGCGTGGGCTTCGGTGCTGCGGACGAAGGCGAGGTGCACCGTCTCCGGAGGTGCCAGGTCTGCCACATAGCGACCAGCGCCCGTGACCAACCGGTGATCCTCCAGACGACGATGGGACTCCGGCTCGAATGATGGGATGTCGTCCACGCTGCCCTTTTATAGCCGTCAGACGGCTGACAATCGATTGCGCGCTCCGCCCTATACTCCCCGCCCGGTGGATTCACGGCGACCCAAGGTGGCGATTCTCGGAACGCGGTTCGGTGATTTCGACGTCGAGCGTGGAGTGCTCGGCGACGTCGACCTGGTCTCAGGCCAGGGACAAACGATGGACGACGTCATCGCAGTTGCCGCCGGGGCGGATGTGATCCTCGCCGGGGCTGCGCCCCGATTCGATGCCGGGACCCTGGAAAAGCTGGAAAGCCGGGCCATCGTCCGCCTGGGTGTCGGGGTCGATGGGGTCGACCTGGAAATGGCGCGGTCGTTGGGGATGTGGGTCGTCAACGTGCCCGATTACGGCATGGACGCCGTCGGCCTTCATGCGGTGACTCTGGTTCTCGCTTCGCTTCGCCGGCTCACCACTGCCGACCGGCGCCTGCGGGAGGGCTCCTGGGGCGTCGCCGACCTTCGGCCGCTCCGTCTTCCCTCGAGTCTGACAGCGGGTGTCATCGGATTCGGAAGGATCGGGAGACGGGTTGCGGCGCTTCTCGCCGGCCTCGGTTTCGGCGCGGTCCTCATCTCCGACCCGGCGGTCGAGGCCTCCGATGTGACCACGGCCCTCGGGGAGACTCCGGGTGGTCTGGTCAGCCTCGACGATCTGCTTGCCGGATCTGACGTGGTCACGCTTCATTCCCCACCTCCAGCCCGGGGGTACTTGCTCGGCGCGGCCGAATTGCGGGCGATGAAGGAGGACTCGGTACTCGTCAACACCGCCCGTGGATCTCTCGTCGACACCGAGGCTCTGCTCGCGGCACTTGGCGACAATCGCCCGGGCTTTGCCGCGCTCGACGTGTTCGAGCAAGAGCCACCCGATGTATCCGTCTTCGAGACCGTGGCCGACCGGGTGATCCTGACGCCGCACATGTCCTGGTACACCGAAGAGAGCGAGCTCGCTCTCCGACGTCAGGCCGCGGCCGAAGCCCGCCGGATACTCGACTCCGAGCCACCACTGCACGCTGTGGTTTCCCCGGCATCAGCGGACATCGGCTGAGCATGGCTCGCAGATCGATCTCCGACCTCGCTTCACCGGACGTCTCCGAGGTGATCGGTCGCAAGGGCACCGTGGTGATGCCCTTCGGAAGCGTCGAGCAGCACGGGCCGCACCTGCCCTGCGGCACCGACACCATGGCGGCCGAGCTCGTCGCCGACGAGCTCGCCGAACGTCTAGATGCCATCGTCGTGCCCGCTGGTCCCTACGGCGTCACCCCGATCCATGCCGGGCATCCCGGCACGATCTCGTTGCGGAGGGACGTCTTCGAGGCGTATCTGGCCAACCTGTGCCAGGAGATGGTCGCGATGGGGGCAAGGACATTCGTCTTCGTCAACTGGCACGAGGGCAACATTGCCTCGCTCGATGCAGTGGCCACCGATCTCCAGGACAGCGAGGACGTCCTCGTCGTCACCGCACACGCCTGTTACGTGGCGCAGCGCATCTACTCGCCCGCAGGGGGAGAGCTCACCCATGGTGGTGGCATCGAGACGCTGGCGGTACTCGCTCACGATCCGGATCTGTTCCATGCCGGGCGGGTGTCGGAGCCGAGCCGGCCGGAGGGTGCCGAGGAACTGGACGCGATGCGTCGCTCCCGGGAGGTGTACGGCTACATCACCGATGTGAGTGAGATCGCCGACGACGGCTGGTATGGGAACCCGGCCTGGGCGGACAAAGAGCGTGCCGCGCAGTTCGCCGCCACCGTGGCCGACGAGATCGCTACCACAGTGGAGTCCATTCTGAAGATGCGGAGACGTGAGTTGTGACCGTTGTCGGCCCGGACGAGCTCAATTTTCGCGACTTTCCGGGAAGGTCCACCGCCGACCCTTTCAAAACCGCGGGCCAGGGTGCTTCGACGGTGCGTCAGGTGGTGATCGAGCACGAACCCTCGAGATCGCCGCATCTGCATCCTCAGAGTGAAGAGATCGTGTACGTGGTGGCCGGTCACGGTCGGGTCTGGCTGGATGGGGTGATCCACCCCGTCGGCCCGGGGTCCTGGTACCGCATTCCGGCCGGGACGCCCCACGCAACCATGGCCGATCCCGACGAGCGGATGTCCCTGGTCTGTTTCTTCCCCCACGATGATTTCGCCAACAACATCGAGGAGCTCGACCTTGTCCTCGAGATCGACGAGGAGAAAATCGATGAGTGAGCGGGTGAGACTCGCCTCCATTGGGCTTGGCCGCTGGGCCCGGGTGCTGGCCAGAGGGGCGCAGCGGGGCACGGTGATCGAGCTGGCGAGCTGCTTCTCGCGCTCACCTGAGAAGCGCACCGCTTTCCAATCGGAGTTCGGGGTTCCCAGAGCGGCATCATCCCTCGACGAGTTGCTCTCCGACCCGGAGATCGAAGGCGTGCTGGTCACCACCCCAAATGACACTCACAAGAACGTCATCCTCGAGAGCCTCGACGCCGGCAAGGCCGTCTACACCGACAAGCCCATAGCCCACACGATGGAAGACGCCGGTGAGATTGCGAGGGCGGCGGCCGCGTCCGGGAAGCAATTTGCAGTCGGTCACAGCGCTCGACGGCTCGGGGGGCACCGGGCGATGAAGCAATGGATCGAGACCGGCAAGATCGGCCAGGTGTCGCTGGCAGAGGCCAATTTCTCCAACGAGCGTGGCCTGGAGCTGACCACCGACACCTGGCGCTGGTTCGCCGACAAGAGCCCCGGTGGGGCGATGATCCAACTCGGTGTTCACCACGCCGACAATCTCCAGTATCTCCTCGGCCCGGTCGCCGCCGTGTCGAGCCATGCGCGAAAGCTGTACACCAAGTCGGAGGTGCCGGACGCCGTCATGTCGATCCTGGAGTTCGAGTCCGGCCCGCTCGGGTATCTGGGCACCGGCTGGGCGTCACCGGGTGTGTACCAGCTGAGGCTGCAGGGCACGGAGGCCAATCTCTTCTACGACCTCGACTTCAACAACTGGGACGAGTCTCATCTCGTGGATTCGAAGAGCACCCTCGTCAGCCAGGCATACCGGGAGTCGACCCGCCCTCCCGTCGACATGCCTCACACCGACATGTTCCGGGAGCAGCTCGACGAGTTCGCCCTCGCCATCAGAGGGGAGGCGAATATCGAGGTGGGCGCCCTCGAAGCGATCAGAGCCCTGGCGGTGGTTCATGCCGCCCTCGAATCGTCGAAGCTCAATGGCGAGGCTGTGCCGGTACCCCCGATGGTGGAGAGAGCAGGGGCCTTGCAGTGAGAGTCGATCCCGCCACTACCCGCACGATCCACCACCCGGACCCGCTCGTTCAGGAGGTTCTCGACATCTGGGCGGGTCGTTTCCTCCACGGGATCGCCCTCGGTGACCTGACGGCCACTGTGGAAAGAGTCGGCACCTGGCCCGACTGGGGACCGGAATGGACGAAGACCGCCCGCGTGCACGAGGAGATGGGCGAGCAGGCCTGGGAGGAGGGGCGCCGCATCTCCACGGTCGCGTCGTTTCTCAGCGCGGCGGGTTGTTATCACCTGTCCTATTTCCTCTCGGTCGACGACGAGGAGGCCCACGCTCACGGGTTGGCCAAGATGGTCGAGTGCCATGACCGTGTCCTGCCGTTCATGCAGCCTCCGGTCGAGAAGATCAGCATCCCGTTCCCGGAGGCAGACCTCGCCGCGCTTCTCTCTATCCCGATGGGAGGCGAGCCTGCCCCACTGGTGATGTACCTTCCCGGTCTCGACTCGACAAAAGAGCAGCGTCATGGCGGGCGTGGGTCGCTGCTACGCCGGGGCATGGCCGTCCTCAGCCTCGACGGCCCCGGCCAGGGTGAGATCAGCACCAAGCTGCCGATCCGCCACGACTACGAGGTGGCGGTGTCCGCCGCCATCGACTATCTGGAGGGACGGGAGGAAATCGACGCCACCAGGATCGGTCTGATCGGGGCCAGCCTCGGCGGCTACTACGCCTGCCGGGCAGCCGCCTTCGAGCCCCGGGTCACGGCGGCCGTCGCCAACTGCGGCCCGTACAACTGGATCGAATGCTGGGACGAGCTGCCCGGAGTCACGAGGGGCGCCTTCCGCAAGTACTCGTGGTCGGCCTCAGACGAGGAGGCCAGGGAGAAGGCGAAGACCCTCGATCTCACCGATGTCGCCGAGAAGATCACACAGCCCTTGGTGGTGGTACATGGGATGCTCGATCCGCTGATCGGGGTCGACCATGCCCGGCGGATCGCAGAAGAAGCTCCCAATGCGACCTTGATCACTGTCGACGACGCCACTCATGGTGTCAGCAACCTGAGCTACAAGTTCGCGCCATGGGTGGACGACTGGATGGCGACCCAACTCGGCGGCACGATCGTCTGATTTCCGTTCCGGACAAGGAGGATTCATGCGAGTAACCGGCATCAATGCCAACCTTCCGGTCGCTGATATCGCCGCTGCACGCGACTTCTACACCGACTATCTCGGGTTGAGCGTCGAGGAATTCAACCTGGGGTGGGTGGCGCGCTACCGAACGCCAGACGGCGAGGCCGCGCTCCAGCTCGTCACCCGTGATGCCACGGCACCATATGACTCGGTCATCTCGGTTCATGTCGGCGCCGGTGTTGATGAGGCGTACGCGGAGGCGAAGGAGCGGGGGTACGAGATCGTCCACCCGCTCACGGATGAGGAGTGGGGCCCGCGAAGGTTCTTCGTTCGAGCCCCGGATGGGAATCTGATCAACATCGTCAGCCACGTCGACGAGTAAACCCGCGCCGGCGCTAGACCACGATCAGCTCGTGGGGGAACTTCGTGACCTGCTCGTGGCCGCCGTCGGTCAGCACAAAGGTGCGCCCGAAGAAGATCCCGAACAGGCCGTCCGGAGTGATGATCGTCGGCTCCAGCATTGCCACGGTCCCGGGCTCTAGGTCGCGCTCATCGTCCCCGGCCACGACGTGGTCCACCATCACGTGCGGTGGGTGGCTGACGAAGTCGATGCAATGGAGGTACAGAGACCTCGAGTCATAGCCCTTGTCGCGGAAGAAGGTGGCGGCCTTCATCACGTCGTCCCAGGTCTTGCCCCCGACGAGCTGCTTAGCCATGAGGTCGAAACCGGGGAGGACGACGTCATCGAAGAACTCCCGAATCCACGATGGCGGCTCGCCGATGCAGATCGGCGTGCCCAGCTGCACCGAGTACCCGTTGTAGCCGCAGGCCAGCTCATTGATGATGATGTCGCCCTTCTCGAGCCGGCGACTCGAGGGCCAGGGGTTGCCGAACACCATCCCGGGCTTGTCCATCGGCGTCGACCCGATGATGTTGAAGTCCGTCTGCCCCCCGCCGTCCATCACGGCATGGGTGGCTGCCGCCGCCAGTTGATACTCGGTCACCCCGGGGCGGGCGACGGCGCTCATGGCATAGAAGGCTTGATCCATGAGCTGTCCGGCCCTGCGGACGCACTCGATCTCCTCGGGGCTCTTGACGTGCACCAGCTCGTGAAAGAAGTCACCGACCCGCTTCAGGGTGGCATTGGGAAGCCCGTCGCGGAGACGCTCCCACTCGTCGATTGGGAGATGATGCCCGTAGACGGGGTCGACGCACGAGATCCCGATGGTGGCGTCGGCCAGGCCCCATTCCTCGATGAGCTCGACGATCACTTCACCGGAATGGCCCCAGCGTGAGTGCCTGACGTCCTTCAGAGGTGTTGCGCGACGTACGGCCTCTCGATGGGCCCCGCCCGGGCCGCAGATGAGGACCGGCTCGCCGTCCGGAGGCACGACGGCATAGGCCGACATGCCGTGCCACTCCCAGTGGTTGCTGAGCCAGCGCATCCCGCCTCCCCAGCTCCAGTGGTTGGGCCCTCCCGAGGCGATCAGCACGTCGAGGCCCAGACGCTTCATCTTGTCCTGGGTGGCGTTGAACCGACGCTGGTATTCGGCATCGGAGAATCGTTCGTAGACCGCGTCTGCGTACCAGGGCGTGTTGGTCACACGGCCGAAGACCTCCGTGTGCATTTTCCCGACGGTGTCCTTGAAGTCGACATCACCAGATGTCATGAGTGCCTCCTCTACGAAGCAAGCGAGTCGAGCAAGCCGAGCCCGTCCAGGTCGGCACGCAGGGCTTCCAGACGCTGGTCGCTGAGCGGGATCAGCGGCGGGCGGACCGGCCCCTGGGGCAGCCCCATCAGTCCCAGCCACGCCTTCAGTTCGGCGATCGGGATCGCCCCGCCACCCTGTGCCAGCCACTGATCGCGCATCCATCGCTCGAACGCATCTCGTTCTCGCCCCAATGTCTTCTGCACTGCCCACGCCCCCTCGACATCCCCTGCGTCGGCGAGCCGTGTGTAATCGAGGACCGGGCGGTGGTCGGGTGTCTGGTACATGGCGAGGGCAGGGGTCGACATCAGCGACCGGAAGCCATGATCCAGGTGCAGCCCGAGCCAGTCCCCCTCGTCGGCATCACACACCACGATCCGGTCGCCGACCAGGGCCTGAACCTCGAGCAGATGCTCGATCGGTTTTGGGTTCTTGATCCCGCACACGGTCTCCAGGTCACTGAGCTCCGCTATCAGTTGCGGGCTCAGCGCATATCCGGAGTAGGAGGTGTTGAACAGGAAGAAGGGCACCGAGGACTCCGAGGTGAGACGTCTGTACCAGTCGCGCACGATGTCGTCGTTCGGCTTGATCGGGAAGTACGGGTTGATGGCGATGACGAAGTCGGTGCCGATCTGCTCGGCATGGCGACTCAGCCTGGCCGCCTCCGAGTAGACGTGGTGTCCGATGTGCGCCATGATCGGCACCCGGCCGGCGGCGGCACTCACCACCAGCTCGTGGACGCGGGCCCGCTCCTCGGTTGTCATCGACCAGAACTCGCCCATCACCCCGCCGCAGAAGATGCCGTCCACACCCAAACCCTCGATGTAGTAGTCGATTGTCTTCCGGAGTGTCCCCTCGTCGATCTCCCCGGACGACGTGAAGGGGGTGGGAATGGCGATCCACAACCCGCTGATCTTCTCGAACGCCGTCTCTTTGGCCGGGCTCAGCGCTGTCATGATCGGTGATCTCCTCGTTCGGAAGAGGCTTGCAGCAATGCATTGCAGCCGACTGCCCCGACGCTAGCAGCGCATACGTTTGTGCGAATAGGGTGAAGAGATGTCGAAGCAGCCTGAATACACCAGGGCAGAGGCGAAGGCCTGGGCGAGGGAGACCTTCCATGGGGCATGCAATGTGATCATCCCCTCGTACACGTCAGATCTCAGGTCGTTGAACGAGGCCGCGATCCGTCACGATGTGCGGCGCAACATCGACCTCGGCTTCTGGGGCGCCCTACTCGTGTCCGAGGCCGGCACCACTCTCGACGAGATTCGGAAATTCATGGAGATCGCCCTCGACGAGGCCGGTGGGGAACATCGTTTCCTGCTGCAAGGAGTGTTCGACACACCCGCGGAGATCATCGACATGGCCAACGACGCTCGCGCCCTTGGCGTCGACGGGATGCTGCTCGGGCACCCGAACAGCTTCTATCCGACCTCGGCGCAAGAAGTAGAGGAGTACACGACCGACATCTGCCAGGCGACGGATCTCGCCGTTGTCCTATTCGTCGTCGAGCACTCGAACCTGCGGCGTCTCGACGTCCATGGGTTCCCTGCCGACGTCCTCGAGCGTTTGACCGGGGTCGACACCATCGTGGCCGTCAAGTACGAGCTGGGTAGGCAGCAGACGACGAACACCTATGAGACCTTCCGGCGTCTGCAGAATGCTGACGTGCTCCTCTCCGACCCGATGGAGTTCAACGCCCCGATGTGGGTGGACATCTTCGACATGCAGTGGATGGGGACGAGCAACTACGAGTACTACGGGTCGTACGTCCCACGGCTCCTCGACATGCTCCGTGCCGGGAAGACGGAGGAGGCCATGGGCGAGTACTGGCGAATTCAACCCGCTCGAGACGCCCGCTCGGTGACCATGAGCTCAGGTGGTTCGAACTTCGTGCATCGCTATCTGTGGAAGTTCCAGGCCTGGCTCAACGGATACAACGGAGGGCCGATCCGCCAGCCGGCGATGAAGCTGTCCGAGAGCCAGATGAGAACCTCCTCCGAGGGTCTACGGAAGGCGGGCATCGCATCGGCGGAGGAGCCGTTCGCGGATTTCTTCGTTGGCCGAAATCCCGCCTGAGATGAGGATCCTCGACGCGACCGCGGTGGACGAGGTCATCGATGACCAGATGGTCCTCGCCGCCATACGCCGGCTATTTTCGCTGCCAACCGGACCGGACGAGATCGGTCTTGGCCGCATCGATCTGAGTCATCCCAAGGGATGGCTCCGCTCCCTCCCTTCGTTCGTCGCCGGCGAGGATCTCCTCGGGTTCAAGGTCCTTCACAGCACGGCCGGTGTGGGGATGAGGTACACGGTCTACGTTCATCGGCTCAGCACCGGAGAGTTGATTGGTGTCGTCGATGCCCTGGAGATCACCAACCTCCGCACCGGTGCCGTGTCCGCCCTCGCCACCGAACTCCTGACTCCACGCGATGTGGGAGTGGCGGCCATCGTGGGCACCGGGCCGGTGGCTCGGGGCCAGCTGCGCGCCCTCGAATTGGTCCGGCCGGCGGCCGAAGTCCGCGTGTTCGCCAGGAGGCCGGAGAACCGACGAGCATTCGTGGACGAGATGGCGCGATTCGTCTCCGGCCGTCTCGTCGACTCACCGACATTGGAGGATGCCCTCGAGGGTGCAGAGATGATCACCCTCGCTACCAAGGCGACATCCCCGGTGCTTCGGGCCGAGCATCTCAGCCCCGGCATACATGTGAATTCGGTGGGGCCCGCCAGCAGGGATCGTGTCGAGGTCGACCCGAAGATCTTCGACTCGTTCGATCGTGTCGTCTGCGACTCGGCCTCACTGGTCCTCGACGAAGCCGGCGACGCATATGAGGCTGTATCGCACTACGGCTTCGAGCCCGCGCACGCCGAGGACCTGGCCGACCTCGTTCTCGGGAATGCGCCGGGCAGGCGTCAGTCCGAGGAGATGACACTCTTCAAGTCAGTCGGAACCGGCGCTCAGGACCTCATCGTGGCGGCCGGTCTGCTGGAGCGCGCCGCCGCCGCCGATGTTGGCACCGTCGTCGGCGATGTGAATTCGATCAAGCCGGTCGCCCCCGGTGGGTGAGCCCGAAGCTCAGCCCGCTCTGATCAGCCCGAGCGGATAGGAGTGAAGCGAGCGTGCCCCTTCGTCGGTGACCACGCAGAGCTCGCCGACCTGGACGCCGACCGTCTCATCCGGTGAGATCACGTTGGGCTGGATGACGATCGTCTGACCGGCTTCGAACACCCAATCGTCGTCGACACCATGGGTTGTTTCCCTGGTCCGAATCGACGGCGGGAGAAGACCGATCCCATAACCGTGCACAAGGCCATCTCTGATCGTGAATCCCCGTTCCGAGATGGCGTGAGATGCCTCCCAGACCTCTTCGATTCCGGCGCCGGTCCGAATCGCATCGGCCACGCCGTGGTACACGTCTTCCGCGGTGGCGTGAAGCTCCGCGATCTGGGGCGTGGGCTCGGCCGCGACCGTGAATGTGCGGAGGCACTGACCGGCGTAGCCGGCATACCCGACGGCGATCTCGCATGTCACGACGTCGCCGGCTTCGATCAGCCGGTTAGAGAGCACCTGCGCCGGGACGCAGCGGTCCGGTCGGCTCATCGGAGTGGAGGCCAGGTAGTAGAAGCCGGTCGTCCCCCCGTCGGCGAGGTAGGAGGTCTCGATGGCCCCGGCGAGCTGGTACTCACGGATCCCCGGCGTCAAACCGTTTTGCAAGCCGGTCAGGGCCGCATCGGTGAACGATGCTCCCCGTTGCAACCACTGCAGCTCCTCGTCGCTCTTCTTCAGTCGGATCTTGCGGAACCCCGCCGTGACGTCCTCGAACCTGCATTGGTCACCGGTCGTCCGCCGCATCGAGTCATGCTGCTGGTAGGGCATCCACCCGATCACCCCGACTTTGCGAAGACCAAGACGCACGAGCTCCTTGCCAATCGTCTCCCCGTTGTCGACCCCGCCCCATCTCACATCGTCGAGAAATGAGACCTCGGTGGCGTTGGGCACGTGGTTGTAGCTCTGGGCAAAGAGCGTCTCGCCCTCGGACGAGACGACCACGTAGTTGTCCCGCATCCCCAGGTAACCGGAGAGGTAATAGACGTCGGCTTGCGCGGTGCGGTTCTGTGCCGACCAGCCAAACACGACAAGACCGTCGAGCCCGTGCTGCCCGAGGAAGTCGCGGACCAACGCCCGGCGTCTGTTGATCTCGTCGTCGCTGAAGCGTGGGTACAGGCTGGTAATGGGGGACTCCAAGGCACGGCTCCGTTCGACGGTTTTGGGCCGGGGACCATAGCCTCGAAACTGGCGCGGAAACCCCCCGAATCGGTTGACAGTCCTTCGCGATTCTGGTTAGCGTTGCAAACGATTGGGCTGTGGATTCAGCCCGTTCGTTGTGGAGAAAATTCGAGGAGGAACTCCATGGGACGTAAAACGATTGCGTGGAGGATGCTGGCCCTGGTCGCCATCCTCGCGCTGGTCACCGCGGCTTGTAGCAGCGGGGAGACGACCGACGACACGTCGGGTGGCACCGGCACCACCGCAGCGGCGGGGGATGTCCCCAACCCCGATGTGCTTGTAGTGACCGTCAACGACGACGTCTTCAACCTCGACCCGGCCGCGGTGAATGGGAACGACGTCGGTATGAACGTGATCCTGAACGTCTACGACCGGCTCGTCGCCCTCGCCCCCGAAGATGGCTCCGTGATTCCGTCGTTGGCCACCGAGGTCCCCAGCGTCGACAACGGGCTCCTCTCCGAAGACGGGCTCACCTACACCTTCCCCCTTCGTGAGGGTGTGGTCTTCTCGGACGGGACCGAGATGACCGCAGAGGACTTCAAGTACTCATGGGACCGAGTGGTCGAGATGAACCTGCCTGAGGGCCAGGCTCCGCTCTTCGAGAACGTGGCCGCGACCACCGTCGTCGACGATCTGACTTTCGAGGTCACTCTGAGTCAGGTGGACGCTTCGTTCCTCGCCTTTCTCGCCGCCCATCCGGTGGCATCGGTGGTCAGCCAGGACGCGGTCGAAGGCAACGGCGGCATCAGCGCCGGGCAGCCCAACGAGTACATGGCTCAGAACATGGTGGGCACCGGCCCCTACACGATGACCTCGTGGGAGCGGGCCGACCGCATGCAGTTCGACATCAACCCCGACTACTGGGGCGAGCCGGCTCATCTGCCAGTGCGGTGGGAGCTGATCGTCGATTCGCCGGCCACTGGTCTCCAGGCACGGGAGTACGACATCGTCGACATCAGCCCGACCGACGTTCCCTCCTTCGAGGGGATCGAACATGCCGTGGTCAACACCGACATCCTCGACCTGCAGGTTCTCCAGATCGGGATGAACATGAACATCGCCGAGGGCTCCCTGCCCGAGGGGGACACGATCCCGCTCGACTTCTTTCAGGACGTGCGGATCCGTCAGGCGTTCAACTATGCCTTCGATTACGACGGCTACATCGAGGGAATATTGGGTGGTCTGGGCGGCCGTAACAGCTTCGTCCTCCCGGTGGAGATGTACGGCTACGACCCGGATGCCCCCATCTACGAGACCGACCCGGCGATGGCCGAGCAGCTGTTCACCGAGGCCGGTTATTGGGAGGAGGGGTTCACGGTCTCGATCATGAGCGACCAGACCCATGAGGGGTTCACCGGGGCGGCACTGACCCTGAAGGACAGCATCGAGGCTCTCAACCCCAACTTCCACGTCAACGTCCTGGCGGTGCCCGAGGCACAGTTCGACGAAGCACTGGCAACCGACCCGCTGCCGATGGGCATGTGGTCTTACACCAGCTCGCAATACAGCACACCGGACGCCTACCTCTTCGACAGCGGGATATCGGACGGGAGATACGGGGCTGTCAACAGCTTTGCGGACGGTTACTCCGACCCGGCCGCCGTCGACGACCTGATCAACTCGGCCCGCACTGCCCTAGAGGAGCAGACTCGTCTCGACATCCTCTCCGAGATCCAGACCGTCCTCTACGAAGAGGCGATGTGGATCATGCCGGCCAACGAGGGCGCGCCCTCCGCGTCCGGGGACTGGGTGACCGGGCACATCGAGAACCCGATGTGGCCGCGGCCCTCCCAGTACTGGGCCATATACGACAAGTGAGGTAAGAACCGTCCTGGATTCCGATATCGCTCTGTGATCATCCCGGTCAGGCCAGGGGTGATCACAGGGTGATGCGGTGAAGTAGACTCGCCGCAGGGAGCTTGACTGGTGCACAGGTACATAGGGCGACGTCTGTTGGGGTTGCCCCTCGTCATCATCATGGTGAGCATCCTGGTTTTTGCGCTCACCCGTATCGGCGGCACGCCGATCGGCCCTTACTTGGAGCCGGGGATGACCGACGAGGAGATCGCCGCCCTCGAGGAGCGATTCAACCTCGATGAGCCGATTCCCATGCAGTACCTGGCCTGGTTGGGGGGTGCCCTGCAGGGTGATCTGGGGTGGTCGGCGGTGTCCGCCGCGCCCGTAGTCGATGTATTCCGACAGAGGATCCCGGCATCCTTCGAGTTGGGGGCCTTCGCAGCCCTCTGGGCGGTGACTTTGGGGGTGGGTCTGGGCACGTTCGCGGCGCGACGCCGCAATCGCGTTGGGGACCAGGTCGCCGGCGTGGTAGCCGTCGGCGGGGCGAGCATGCCCACTTTCTGGCTCGGGATCGTCTTGCTCATCATCTTCTGGTCCTACCTGGGCTGGTTCCCCCACGGAAGGTCCGATCCCGATATATGGGCCAGCATCGCCCACCCGACCGGCTTCTACACCATCGATGCGATCATCGCTGGGAATGTGAACGCCCTCAAGGATGCCCTGTGGCATCTGGTGCTCCCCGCCCTGACTCTCGGCTACGCCGCCGTCGGCATCGTCACCAGGATGATGCGCTCCTCGCTACTCGAAGAGATGGGCAAGGACTACGTCGATGCCGCCCGGGCCCGTGGCCTGCCCGAGAACCTGGTAGTCCGGCGCCATGCCCGGCGCAACGCCTTCATCCCCACAATCACCATCATCGGGCTCTCGATCGGGATCATGTTCGAAGGGACTGTGGTGGTGGAAACCATCTTCGGCTGGCCCGGTCTGGGCAGCTGGATGGCGAACTCGGTGCTCAGCGGTGACCAGGGCACCACCCTCGCATTCGTCATCTTCACCAGCGTCCTCTTCGTGACCATCAACATGCTGGTGGATGTCATGTACGGGTACCTCGACCGCCGTGTCGTCGTGGGGAAGGGCTGACCATGTGGTTCTCAGCCGTCCGAGCAGAGCGAGCAGAGCGAGCACCAGGGGTCTCCGTGCGTGAGTCGCCGCTCAGGGTCAAGGTGGGGCGCTTGGCCTCGACCACGCGAGAGGTGTTCAGCAGGGGAAGCACGAGGTTTGGGGCGATCATGATCGTGCTCCTTTTGGGCATGGCCATCTTCGCCCCATTCATCGTGCCCGAGAATCCTCGCGGGGCCTATCAGATGCCTAGAGACCTGAGTGCGGTTGCCGTGCCCCCCGGGTCGCCGGACCACCTCCTGGGCACCACCCGTCTGGGCGGCGACGTCCTCTATGGGATCGTTTGGGGCGCCCGGCTCTCGTTGCAGCTCTCGATCTACGTCGTCGCCGGGGCGGTTTTTCTGGGCCTGATCGTGGGGTGCACGGCCGGGATCGTTGGAGGGAAGGTCGATGCATTCCTGATGAGGATCGTGGACGTCTTCCTATCCATTCCCACCCTGGTCTTCCCGCTCGCCATAGCCGCTGTCCTTGGCCCATCGTTCGAGAACATCGTGGTGGCGCTGGCGGTGATCATGTGGGCGCGCTACGCCCGGATCATCCGAAGTCAGATCCTGCAGGTGCGTGAGGAGGACTATGTCGACGCGGCTCGAGCGATAGGAGACTCCCGGTTCGGGATAATCCGGAGAGACATCCTCCCCAACTCATTCACGCCGGTGGCCGTTCAGGCGACGTTGGACATGGGTCACGCCGTGTTGTTGGGCGCGACGCTCGCCTTCATCGGGCTCGCCGTTGCCGGCCAGGCGGAGTGGGGGACGCTGGTCAGTGAGGGCCAGGCCGACATCATCGCGGGACGGTGGTGGACCTCGACATTCCCCGGTCTGATGGTGTTCCTGTGGGCCCTCTCGTTCAATCTCGTGGGTGACGGCTTGCGAGACGTCCTCGACCCACGCACCGAGGGGCGCTAGCCGACCTCAGCGATACTTGAGACCCGTCCCGGTGTTGAACACGAGCGTCCGTTCTTCAGGTCCGATCCAACCGCGGTCCCGGAGGATCTCGAAAGCGGCCCACGCCGCGCCAGCCTCGGGGCAGGCGTCGACACCAGTGGCCGCAGACATAGCCGCCGCAGCCTTCTCGATGTCTGATTCCGGGACCGCGATGGCGGTCCCCCCGGTCTCCCGGAGCGCGCGCAGGCAGATGAACCCGGCGATGGGGTTGGGCACCCGGAGCCCGTAGGCCGTGGTCCTGGCATCGGGCCACGGCTCGGTGCGACGGCTCTTGGTCCTGAATCCCTCGACCACGGGGGCGCATCCATCGGATTGCACCGACACGAGCCGAGGCCGACTCGCCCCGATCCACCCCATGGCCTCCATCTCGTCGAAGGCCTTCCACATTCCCACCAGGCCGGTGCCGCCCCCGGTCGGGTAGACGATCACGTCGGGCAGCTCGCCATCGAACTGCTCCCACAGCTCGTAACCCATGGTCTTCTTTCCCTCGACGCGGAAGGGCTCCTTGAGGGTCGAGAGGTCGAAGTCGTCTGGCGAACGATGCTCGGCCAGCCATCTCCCGGAGTCGGCGATCGTGCCCGGGACCAGCTCCACCTGTGCCCCGTACTGCCTGCACTCCAGGACGAACTGCCGCGGGGTGTCCTCGGGCATGGCCACCAGCACGTCGACCCCGGCCGCGGCCCCGTACGCGGCCAGCGCGCCGGCGGCGTTGCCCGCCGATGGGGCGACCAGCCTGCGGGCCCCGAGAGCGACTGCAGCAGAAACGGCCATCGACATGCCGCGTGCCTTGAACGACCCCGTCGGGTTACGGGCCTCGTCCTTCACCCAGGTCTGCGCATCGAACTGAACGAGAGGTGTCCATCCCTCAGTGAGTGAGATGGCCGCCTCGACCCGGACCGGTAGAACCGCCGAGTAGCGCCAAAGTGAGTGGACGGAAGGGTCGATGACCGAAGCCGGGTCGGTATCGGGCTTCAACCTCATGTTGACCTGCAGCGGGCAGCCCGCAGCGCTCGCAAACGGAGTGGAGCCTTCCGATGTCGTGGGGGGCGCCGCAGTCGAAGCAGGTCAGCGATTCGAAGTCGGGATTGAACGATGCCACGAGTCGAGTCTCTGTCATGTGCGATTGATCCCCTGGAGCAGACGAGCGACGTTCCCTCCAAGGATTAGTCCTCTCTGCTCGTCCGTGAGATCCGGAATCGAGGCGACCGTGTCCACCGGCGTGGGATCGCCCATGGGGAACGGGTAGTCGGTGCCCATGAGAACGTGATCGGCCCCGACATGATCGACGAGAAATGCCAGTGGGGCAGGGTCGTGAAGGACGGTGTCGTAGTAGAGGCGACGTGCCAGTTCGGATGGCGGGGTCGAGATGTTGTTCGCCGTCAGCTTGGGCACGGCGTCGAATCCTCGTTGCATGCGTCCGAGCTGATAGGGGACGAACCCGCCGCCGTGGACCACGCAGAGGACGAGACCGGGGAAGCGCTCCAGGGCACCACTGAACAGGAGGTGAGCCACTGCGATGGTGCTCTCGGCAGGGCGCCCGACCATGTTGTCGAGGAAGTTGCGCGACAGGTCCACTCCAGGGAGCGGGTCACACGGGTGCAACACCACGGGGCACCCGAGGTCCTCCGCCGCCTCCCAGAAAGGGTCGAGCCCGGCCTGATCGAGGTCGGTGCCGTCGACGGTCGTGGCGATCTGCACCCCGGCCATGCCCAGGTCTCTCACTGCGAAGGCCAGCTCCTCTGCCGCCCGAGCGGGATCCTGCAAGGGGACCGTCCCCAGAGGGAGCAGGCGATCCGGATGTCTGCTCGCCTCCGCGGCGATGATCTCGTTGAAACGGCGTGAGTATTCGGCCCCGACCGCAGGGCTCAGCGCATATGCGGTCAAGTCGATCCAACCCGAGATGAGCTGGACGTCGACTCCCGTCGCATCCATCGCACGCAGCCGGGCGTCGAGATCGGTCAGGACGGGATTGAAGGGTGCCAGGCGGACCCTGCCGCCGATCACTGCGTATTCGCCCTTGCCGTCGTCTGCCAGCTCGATGCCGAAGCGGGGACCCTCGTTGCGCAGCAGCTCCAGCAATGCGGCCGGGATGCAATGGGCGTGGATGTCGTAGGTGGTCACGGTCGAATCCGGTCTCCTCGATTGCTCACGACGCAAATTGCGTCATGCGGGTGGACAAGGTGGCGTCTGGCTCGAGGATGTAAACGCCGCCGTTGACCCTGTCGGTCACATAGACGGTGTGGTCCTCCGAGACGAACACGTCGTTGATCTGGGCCGCAGCCTGGTTCGGGGGGCATTCGGGGATCCAATGTGCGATCTCCACCGGATCGTCGGGGTCGCCGAGGTCGTAGACCCTCAGACCCGCGTTGAAGTAGGTGGCGAACACGAGCTCCTGGCTCCGATAGCTGTTGGGGCGGTTCTCGTGCAGGCAGTGTGACCCGAAGCGGAGCCCTCGTTGACAGAAGTCGCCCTCGGGAACCGGGCAGATCGAACGCACGAAGGGGGCGGTCTCATCAGAGATATCCACGACTCTGACCATATGCCTGTCCCCTTCGCATCCCTCCGTCAACACCTCATCGGTCACGACCACCAGATCGCGGCCGAGCAACGGGAGACAGGTGTGGGTGTGCCCTCCTTCCTCCCATCCGAGACGGGAGATCGTCGTGGGGCGAGAAGGGTCGGAGATGTCTATTACCACCATCCCACCATCCCAGAAACCCAGATAGGCACGGTCATCGTTCACCATCGCGTGGTGGACGAGCCAATCCTCACCCTCGGGTGTGTCCAGCGTCTCGCCACCCGAGGTCCACATCCCCGGCCACCACCAGCGCCCGACTTCGGTCGGGTTGGCCGGATCGGACACGTCGACGATCAGCCAGATTCGACCGGTGTAGCCCTCAGGGGTCGCCGAGACATAGGCGAAGGCGCCGCCTTCGTACACGATCCTGTGGACGCCGCGGCCGCCGGTGTCGAAGAACCCGAGGCGTTGGGGGTCGTGTGGGTCATCGAGGTCGTAGATGGCCATCCCCACCGGGGCAGGTCCCTCGCTCCGGAACAGCTCGTGGTTGGTCATCAACAGGCCGTCGGCCACCTGGACCTTGTGGGTATGTGACCCCGCCGGGGCCTCCCATTGTCGAATCACCTGGGGCGCCGTCCGGTCCGAGATGTCGAGGATCGAGGTGCCCATCCCGCTCGGCCCGAAATGACCGACGTAGAGGGTTTCGCCGTGCGGCATGACCTGCATCCCATCGCCGAAGCCGTTGAGATCTGACTGACCGACGAGTCGAAATCCAGACGTGTCCTCGGGGTGCATGGTTCCTCGCGCTTCCCACCTGGGGGCCTGCACAAACGTTTGTAGCATGCCCTTTCCTTCCATGCGAGATTACATCCGGCGCTTGCGCGCCACGACCGGGCTGCGGGAGCCGAGCCTCGTTTCGGCGGCCGTCTTCGCCCTCACTGCCGTCGCCTTCTTCCGGGTTGCCCTGCTGCCCGAGTTCGGTCGTGAGCTGTCGATGTCGACGTTTCAGTTGGGGCTCGTGACGACCGTGTTCGCCGTGGGCAGGCTCGTCGCCGACCTGCCGGGCGGCCATTTCGCCGACAAGGTGAGGGCTGTCAATCTCATGGCGCTGGCGGCAGGAGGGGTGGCTGCGGGCAGTCTGCTCCTCGGGCTCTCCTGGGTCGCACTCGTGGTCTACGTTGCCTGTTTCCTGCTCGGGATCTGTTCGGCCACCACCAATGCCACCGGCATGACCTTCTTCTCGACTGTGTCCGGCGCCAGTCACCGGGGCACGTCCATGGCGGTCTTCTCGGCTGCCTTGCTGGGCGGGCAGGCCATCGGGCCGGCGGCGGCCGGTCTGATCGCAGCGGTCGGTGGTTGGCGGGTTGCGATGTTCGTCGCTGCCGCGGCCGCCGGGATCGTGGTTCTCGTCTTGCTGATGGCGCGTTCGAGCCAGCCATCCATCCCGGTGGCAGCGCGGGCGGGAAATCCAGGGCTCGCCGATCCGCCAGGCCGGACGCTCTTGCCACTGCTTGTCCTGCAGAGTGTGTCGTTCGCTGTCTTCCTCACGCTGGGCTCGGTGTCCCAGACGATGGTGCCGATCATCGGGGCCGACGACCTCGGGCTGGGCACGGCAGCCATCGGGCTGGCGCTGGGTGTAGGAGGGCTGGCGCGATTCGGCGGGACGCTCGTGGGCGGGCGGTTGTCCGATCGACTCTCGAGGAAGTCCGTGCTCGTGCCAGGTCTGTTGATCCAGGCCTTCGGTGTGTCGCTGTTGTCGCTCGAGCCCACCGTGACGCTGTGGGTCGCCGCCATCGTCGTCATGTCGCTGGCCAGCTTCGCCGTACCCGTTGCGGCGACGATCCTGGGGGATATCACCGACCCAGCTCGGGTCGGATCGCAGTTGGGTCGTTTTCGCTTTGTCGGAGACCTCGGTTTGATCACGGGACCGCTGGTTGTGACCGGTCTCTTCGCCGGATTCGGCAGAGTCGTGGCTTTTCTGTTCGTCGCGGGCGTCTTGATCACTGCGGCCCTGCTCTCGTGGAGGTTCCTTCCCGAGACGGGTGGCGCTCAGTCGTAGGAAGTTGGGGGCATGGGTCGGCCCGAGGGGTTTGGGTACCCTCGCCCCGGTGAGCAAGCCGGTTGGAAATGGCGAGAACCGCACGGGTAAGCCGCCCACGTTGCGTGATGTCGCCCGCGAGGCCGGGGTGCATGTGTCCACCGTCTCCCGCGTCCTCAACGACCAGGCTGCCGCCGGCCGGATCACCCAGGGCACGGACGAGCGAATCCGCGAGGTGGCCCGAAGACTCGGTTATCGCCGCAACACCATCGCCCGCGCACTTCGCACCGGACGCACTCTCGTGGTGGGGATGGTCGTCCCCGATGTGGCCAATCTCTATCAGGCGGGTATCACCCGAGGTGCAGGCGACGTTCTCTATGCCCACGGGTACTCGCTGATACTCGCCAGCACCGACGACGACCCGAAGCACGCCGAGTCTCAGGTTTCTGCGATGCTCGGGGTTCAGGCAGATGGCCTTCTCTACGGGGTGGCCAGGGAGGACGATGCGGTTTTGACCTGGCTGGTCGACGAGGGCATCCCTGTGGTTCTCTTCAACCGCGGGGCCGAGGGCCGCGGGGTCAGCGCCGTTCTCCCCGACGATCGCACCGGGACCCGGTTGGCGGTGGAGCATCTGTTCTCGCTGGGTCACCGCAACATCGTCCACGTCGGCGGGCCCGAGGACGTCTCATCCACCGTCAATCGGCTCGGGACATTCGAAGAGGCGCTTCGGGAGGCAGGTCTGAGCGGGAGCCACGGTTTTGCCCACCGTCACACCGAGGAGGAGGGCTACCGGGTGACGAGTGACCTGCTGGAGGAGCGTCCCGACACCACTGCGGTGCTCGCGGCCAACGACCGGCTCGCGCTGGGTGCGATCGACGCCATTCGGGAGGTCGGGCGATCGTGTCCCGAAGACGTCTCGGTGGTCGGCTTCAACGACATGCCTTATGGCGACCGGTTCTCGCCGCCGCTCACGACGGTCCACATCTCCCAGACCAATCTGGGCTCGATGGCGGCCAATCTCCTCCTGGAGACCATCGCGGATCCGGGGCGGCCCGCCGAGACCCATCTCGCCGCACCGGAGCTGGTGGTCAGGGGCTCGACCGCGCCCGTCCGGAACTGACAGCCCAATCCGACCGATGGCTAGTGTCTGAACAACCGTTTGTGCAAAGACCCTGACGGTCAGAATCGGAGACCGACACTTGAGCCGCGAGCACATGCTTCTCGCCAACATGACCCAACCCGAGGCGCAGGAGGCGCTGGGTCGGGGAACGGCCGTGCTGGTGACCGGCAGCATCGAGCAGCATGGTGGTCATCTTCCCTTGGGCACGGATGCCTGGGCCGCCCTCACCATTGCCCTTCGCGTCGGCGAGCGTCTGGAAGCCCCGGTGGTGCCTATCTCCCCGGTAGGCGTGGCGTCTTATCACCTTCCCTGGCCGGGATCTTTGAGCATCAGCCCTGACACTCTGGCCGACGCTGATGGTGGAGGTCTGCGAAGGTTTGGCCAGCGCCGGCGTGGTGAGAGTCATCGTCGTCAACTGGCATGAGGGCAACTCCACGGCGATCCGGCTGGGCGCCGATCGGGCCCAGCAGAAGCTCCCCTTGCGTGTGATCGTCGCCGAGTCACATGTGATCACCAACGGGCTGTTTCCCGATGAGATGGAGTTCACCCATGCCGGGTCGATGGAGACGGCCGCGATCCTGGCCCACGATCCCGCGCTGGTGAGACTCGGCGAGATGGTGGACGGTGACTCGATCGAGAGAGCCACAGATGGACACGCCCTCTTCCGGCGTCGCGACGTGTTCCCCGTGTATGAAGGATTTCAGGGAGGTGGCGGCCGAGGGCTGGTACGGCACACCCGATTCGATCACCGAGGAGCGTGCCGGAGAGATCATCGACGCGGTGGCCGAGCACATCGTCAGTTCGGTGGAAGAGGTGTGGAAGAGCCTGGCGGAGCGGGCCCCCGAAGCGGAGGGCGGGTCGTGACCACCATGCGTGCCGCGGTGCTGAAGGGATGGAACGACCTCTCGGTGGAGGACGTCGAGGTCCCCGAACCGGGACCGGGTGAGGTCCTGCTCCGGGTGAGGGCATGCGGTCTGTGTGGCACCGACCTCAAGATGGTCCACGGCGCCTTCGAGAAACGTGGCTGGCCACCGTCATTGCCTTTCATCATGGGCCATGAGTGGTCGGGAGAGGTGGTCGCCCTCGGCGAGGGTCTCGACGATCTGGCGCTGCAGCCCGGCGACAAGGTGGTGGCCGAGAACCACGTCGGTTGTGGTCGCTGTCCCATGTGCCGTCAGGGCCGGTACAACCTGTGTGAGAAATCGGGCACGCCGGGCTATCGGCTCTACGGACACACCGCTCCCGGGCGCGCTCGCCGAGTACGCGGTCAGACCTGCCCAGATGCTGCACAAGCTGCCCGACTCGGTCAGTCCTCTGGAGGGGGCGCTGGTGAATCAGGGGTCGCTCACGGTGCATGCCCTGCGACGGGTCGAATTCCTGCCCGGGTCGAGTGTGGCGATCTTCGGGCCTGGTCTCCTCGGCCTTCTCGCCGCGGCCGTGGCGTCGGCCTCGGGGGCTGCGCAGCTGATCATGGTCGGGCGGGGCAGCAGACTCGACCTGGCGGCCAAGATGGGCTGTGACGACGTGGTCGACTACGAGAAGGAAGACCCGGTCGCCGGAGTGCGTCGTCTCACCGGTGGGCGAGGGGTCGATTACGTCTTCGACTGCACGGGAAACCCGGACGTTCCGGCGCAGGCCATCGGAGCAGTTCGCCGCGGTGGGAGGATCGCTCTGCTCGGGCTCACCGGAGGCAAGCCGTCCGAGATCGATGTCGATCGTCTCACCCTCGACGAGGTCGATCTCATGGGCATTCGATCCAGCCCCAACGCGTATCCGGCGATGATCGCTCTCATGCGCTCGGGCAAGGTGGACCTGAGCCCACTGGTCACCCACGTCTATCCGCTGGAATCCGTCGGAGAAGCCCTTGCCGCACTCGAGTCTCGCGAGGCGGTCCGACCCATCGTGGAGCTGTGATCGTGGCCCTGGTGGAACATCCGCACATCTCGATGTTCGGCTCCAGCGAGTGCACCTGCACCGAGGAAGAGGCAAAGGCGCTTGCCGTGGTGGCCGCCTACCGGGTGGCGAAGGTATCGGAGCGTGGCCCGTTCCTGGCTCCCGGCTTCAAGCGTCATCGGGCCGGCTTCACCCACATCGGCGACCTATGGGAGAGCGAGGGGCCAAAGGGCATGGACGACGACTCGATGAGGGACCGTGAGAACGTCCTCCTCGACCTGACGGCGAAGAACGACAAGGTCTGGGGGATATTTCGCGTGGTCGGGACCCACACCGGGTCGTTGTATGGGATCCCCGCCACCGGTCAACACATAGACGTGGTCGAGGTCGGCCTCTGGCGTGTCGAGGATGGGGTCATCGCCGAGGCGTGGTACTTCGGGGATGAGCTCGGGCTCCTGCGGGCGGTCGGAGTCAACCCGCCCGACCTGACGAAAGCGCCGGGGTAGCCCTGTCGGCTGCACGTCAGCGGCGACCAGGGCCACGTCCGTCCCGGTTCGACTGACCCGATGACCACCGAGGCCGTTCTCGTGATCCTGGTGATCTCGGGGGCCTACCTGATCAAAGGTGTGACCGGGATCGGCGGGCCACTCCTGGCGGTGCCCTTCATCGCCGGGATCGCCAGTGTGGAACTGGCGGTCGTGGTCCTGTCCCTGGGGAACCTGGTGTCGAACGGCTGGTTGCTTTGGGAGCACCGCGCCGGAGGCCGCGGCACGGGCTTCGTGATGAAGCCGTTCCTCGTCGTCGGTGTCCCGGCGACCATCGCGGGGACCTGGCTCCTCACCGTGGCGGACGATCGGATTCTCTCGGTGATCATCGCCGTCGTGATCCTCGGCTATATCTGGCGTTACCTGGCGGATCCCCATTTCGTGCTCGAGCGGGAGACCGCTCGCCGGATGGCTGCCCCAATGGGCCTGGTAGGAGGGGGATTGCTGGGTGCCACCGGCACTGCTGGGCCCCTGATCGCCACCTACATGCACGCCATCAGGCTCGGCCGCCCGTCGTTCATCTACATGATGAGCCTGACCTTCCAGATCTTCGGAGTGATCCAGCTGGTGACACTGGTCATCCTCGGAGCTTTCACCCCGGAGCGAACCGTGCAGGCCTTGTGGGCGATCGTCCCCGTGACCGTGATGACGGCGATCGGCATTCGCATCGGGCGTCGGCTGAATCAGCGGGTACTCGAGTTCCTCGTGCTCGCGCTGTTGGGGTTCGCTGCCGTTCGGCTGCTGCTATCCGCGCTCGGCTGAGGGGGCCAGGTCTGATGTCGCCGCTCGGTGTGGAGCAGGCAGGCGGTGAGATGGCCGTCACCGACGTCCTCCAGCTCGACCGGTTCCACCGGGAAGAACCTGATGTCCAGGCTGCTGCCATCGGTGGACACCGTCTCGAGCGCCGCCTTCATGGCCGGCGGCATGTCACCATCCTGAATTGCCCGAACAACCGCGGACGCCGACTCCTCGTCGTGGAAGACCAAAGTGGCGTCGAAGTTCGATCTGCGCTGCACGTCGGCGAGACCGGCTGCCAGTAACTCACGGGCCTGGAGCCACGCCACTGCGTCGTCGACCTCCCATCCGCAGGCCGGGGTAGCTACCGGGCACCGGGTGTGGAAGCGACAGCCTTCCGGCGGGTTGGCCGGATTGGGCACCGCCCCCTTGAGGCCCTTCATCACGGAAACCTCTGCGCGGATGTCGGGGTTGGCGGCGAGGAGAGCATCGGTGTAGGGGTGACGGGGGTCTTCGAAGAGCTCCTGGGCAGTGCCGTATTCGGCGACCTTGCCCAGGTACATGACGGCGATGCGATCGCTCATCAGCCTGACGACACCGAGGTCGTGACTGATGAACAGATAGGTCAGACCGCGATCTTTCTGCAGCTCGTGGAGCAGGTTGAGGATTTGGGCCTGCACCGAGACGTCGAGGGCGCTCGTCGGCTCGTCGAGGACGATGAACTCCGGGTCGAGGGCGAGGGCCCGGGCGATGGAGATCCGCTGTCTCTGGCCGCCGGAGAACTGATGGGCATAGCGGTAGAGGTGCTGGCGACCGAGACCGACGCTCTCCAGCAGGGACACGACGCGTTCGATGAGCTCCTGGCCTGATGCCTCCTTGTGGACCTGGAGGGGCCGGCCCACGAGGTCCTTGACGAGCTGTCTCGGGTTGAGCGAGCTGAAGGAGTCCTGGAAGACGATCTGGCAGTTGCGCCGATACGTCCGCCATGCCTTTCCCGACATGACGTCGACGCGGTGATTCGCGTCGATCCGCTCTACCTGCTTGCGTTGCTCCACGGTGCGATCGGCCTCGGGGATGGGGTCGATCTGGTCGAGCGTGGCGGCGTCCTCGTCGGGGAGCCTGAAATAGATCTTGCCGCCGGTCGGGGGCACCAGGCCGCTGATGCAGCGACCGAGGGTCGTCTTGCCACATCCCGACTCACCGACGAGACCCATCGTCTCCCCGGGGCGAACCTCGAACGAGACACCGTCGACAGCCCGCACGTTGCCCACTACTCGTTGCAGGGTGCCTTCCTTGATCGGGAAGTACTTCTCGACCCCGCGCACCGAGATGACCGCCCGTTGCGCCGCTTCCGGTGGCCGTGCTCCTTGCTCGGCAGTAACGGAAGTCATGAGACCCACCTCGCCAGCGTGGGCAGGACAACAGAGCCATCGCTCGTGTCGTAGGCGAAGCAGGCAACCGTGTGCTCCGCGCCCACCATCACGAGCCCCGGGTCGGTGGTCCGGCATATCTCGACGGCAAATGGGCAGCGGGTGTTGAATCGGCATGCCGGCGGCGGGTCGACCAGCTCGGGCACCGTCCCCTCGATGGCTGCGAGCTCGCCTCTCTTGTGGAGGGCGGAAGGGACGGCCGCCATGAGACCTCTCGTGTAGGGGTGCTTGGGATCGCTGAACACCTCCTCGGTCGTCCCGGTCTCGACGATCCGCCCGGCATACATCACGGCCACGCGATCGCAGATCTCCTTGACGAGCGAGAGGTCGTGGCTGATATAGAGGACCGACGTCTCGAGACGCTGCTGCAACTCGGCGATCAGCTCGAGGATCCTCGCCTGGATGGTCACGTCCAAGGCCGTCGTGGGCTCGTCGGCGATCAGCAGGTCGGGATTGCAGGCCAGGGCCTGGGCGATGAGGACACGCTGTTTCATCCCACCCGACAGCTCGTGGGGGTAGCTGTCCATGATCTTGCGCGGATTGGGGATCTGGGTCTCTTTGAGGGCGTCGGCGACGAGCACGTCGACTCGCTCTCTCAACTTTTCTGCCTTGGCCCGCCACGGAGGGAGCCTGAGCAGGAACCGCTCGAAGCTGCTCGATCTGCTGACGGGCGGCGCGACGGATGAGACGGGGCGCGCTCTCACCACCCAAGGGCTCGAGGATGTCCTCGGAACGGTGCTGGTAGAAGACCTCTGCCACCTGGCTCCGTATCGACAGGGCCGGATTCAGCGCCTTGCCCGGGTCCTGAAAGATCATCGCGATCCGATCGCCGCGGATCTCCAGCATCTCCTCGTGAGGGATCTCGAGGAGGTCGATCGGGCCCCTGCCGTTCCTGCGTGCCTCGGTCGACCAGAAGTCGATCTCACCGCCGGCGTAGATCCCTGGAGGGCTGGGAACGAGACGGATGAATGAGCGAGCGGTCACACTCTTGCCGCAGCCGGTCTCGCCGACCAGCCCGAGGGTCTCCCCATCGCGGATCTCGAAGGAGACTCCGTCGACGGCATGCACCACTCCCGCCTTCGCCTGGAAATAGACCTTGAGATCCCGGACCGAGGCGACCAGCGGCCCGGTGGCTCGGTCATGTGTGGTGTTGATCTCGACGTGACTCCTGGTCACGAGCGCACCCCGTGCGGCCAATCCCTAGCGCCGATCGAGGTCACGCCAACCAGTATGTCATGGGACCGCCGGCTACCTGCCTTCACCTCTGTACTCCCTTGCCCTACTTGCGCAATCGATTGCGACCGGAAGCGCACGATATAGCGTGGGCGCGAGACGCGCAATAGCTGTCCGAATGGTGACATCGCACCGATGAGGCTTGGCCTCGTTGGACCGTCTAAACCTCCGTCGGGACCTGAATTGGTCGGATGCATCAGATCGAAGGAGATAAGCATGAGAGAGTTGTTGGTGCAGACCTTCCTGACGCTGGACGGTGTCATGCAAGCCCCCGGCGGGCCGCGAGGAGGACGACAGCGACGGCTTCGCCTTTGGGGGCTGGTCGGTGACCTACTGGGACGAGGATCTGGATCAGGCGATGGACGAGGTGGTTAGCAAGCCCTTCGCCATGGTCCTCGGGCGCCACACCTACGACATCATGGCGGCATTTTGGCCCCATGCCTCCGAAGAGGAAGGGGCGACAGTGTTCAACGAGGCGACCAAATATGTCGCCTCGCGGAGTCGACCCACGCTGGCCTGGAGCAACTCGCTCCTCATCGAGGGAGATGCCGCGGAGGGCCTCGCGGCTCTCAAGGCCGAGGATGGGCCGGAGCTGCAGGTGCATGGCAGCGGGAACCTGGCTCAGACGCTGATACGCCACAATCTGGTCGACCGGTACCGCCTGTGGATCTTTCCGCTCGTGATCGGGTCGGGAAAGCGTCTGTTCGGCGAAGGCACCGTGCCCTCCGGGCTCGAGCTGATCGAAGGCAGGACGTCGAGGTCCGGGGTCTTCATGGGCACCTACCGCTCTGCCGGCGAGATCGTCACCGGGACGTTCGGGTCGGACTGACTACAGACGATCCAGGCTCCGCCACAATTGGGGCCATCCGCGTCGCCACCTGGAATGTCAACTCGTTGAAGGCTCGACTGGAGGCCGTCGAGAAGTGGTTGGACCGGGCAGCGCCCGACGTGTTCCTCATGCAGGAGACCAAGCTGGCCGACGATGACTTCCCGCACCTCCTTCTCCAGGCGGCCGGGTACGAAGTAGCTCATCACGGTGAGGGACGATGGAACGGAGTGGCAATCGCCTCACGGGTCGGGATCTCGGAGGTGGTCACCAACTTCGGCGACGGCCCGGTGCGGGACAGCCGGGGGAAGAGCCAAGCCGAGGAGGACTTCGACCCGTTCGACGAGGCCCGGATGGTGAGCGCAACATGCGCCGGGATCAGGTTCGTCAGCCTCTACGCGCCAAACGGCCGAGTTGTGGGATCACCGTTCTTCGAGGGCAAGCTGCGCTGGCTGGCCCGGGTCCATGAGTGGGTGGCCGAGGAGCTGACGCCGGATGAGCCAGTGGTACTCGGTGGCGATCTCAACGTCACCCCGGCCGACGAAGATGTGTGGGATCCGGAGAAGGCGCACGGCGGGACCCATGTCTCGGCCGAGGAGCGTGAAGCCCTGGCACGACTTCGTGAGTGGGGCCTCGTCGACGCTTTTCGGATTTGTCGCCCCGAGCTGGGCCGCTTCTCCTGGTGGGACTATCGGGCCGGGATGTTCCAACGCAACCAGGGAATGCGGATCGATCTGCTCTATGTCACCCAGCCGGTGGCCGAGAGGGTGGTCTGGGCCGAGATCGATCGGGAAGCTCGCAAGGGAAAGCCCACGCCGTCCGACCATGCCCCTCTGGTGGTCGATCTCGACGAGCCGGGCAAGACGTTCGATGCCGGTTGGGAGGGTGCGATGGCGAGGATCGCTGCCCGGAAGTAGCCGCAGGAGCGTCGTCTTCATCCTGCCTTCACAGGACCTGAATAGTCTCGGATTGAACTGTCATCGAGGGAGGGGAACGGTCATGAGAATGGGCGCACGGAAGGCGACGTCCGCACTCGTCCTCATGACTTTGCTATTGGCCGGGTGTGGGGATGGGGCAGGAGACACGGCCACCACCACCGGTCCCGACGCTGGTGGGGCGACCTCCACCTCGGCCGTCGTCCAGGAAACGACCGCCACGGTGGCACCGACCACCACAACCAGCGCGACAGAGACGACGACTTCCGGCGAACAAGGAGCAAGCATCGAGGACATCCCGCCGGACTGCGTGGCCGAGATTGCAGCGATCCTCCAGGTCTTCGAGCCGGCGGTGGAGGGCATCGACTGGGAGACGGCCACGATCACGGATCACATCCAGGTCATGACGTCACTGTCCGGGACCTCGATTGGGGACACCCCATCGTGCGAGGAGGACGTGAACATCGATGTGAGCGAGGAAGAGGGTGTCGCGCTATTTCTCGAGGTGGCAGAGCAGGAGGCTCCGGGGGCGGTCGGCTATTTCGCCGCTGTCATGGCATTGAACGAAGCACTCGGCGAGAGACAGTCGACCGGGGACTGCCAGACCGACATCGCCACCTTCGAAGATGTAGTCGCCGGGGGAGTCCCGTTCGTCGACCTTGCCCTCCCTGAGCAATGGCTCGTGTTGAACCTGATGGGCTCAATCGGATTCTGCAACCTGCAGACGCAGGGTGAGTTGATTTCTCGACCCGAGGTGGGGGAGTTCTTGGCCGGTTCGCCTTTCGGCTGAAGCTGATCGGCTGGGCATTCGACGGTGAAGTGACCACACTTCGGACGATGGAGCCGATCTCACTGACCGTCGACGACGTCAGCTTATGCCCAGCTGGCCGGGACCATCGACCACTCCCTGCTCAAACCGACGCTGACCAGCGACGACATCAGGGCGGGATGCAAGCTCGCCGCTGACTATCAGTTG
>CAVTFV010000012.1:0-80565 GCA_963734115.1 uncultured Acidobacteriota bacterium | reverse complement strand
TCCCGTCGGCTCCACTGAACGCCCTGATCAGGGCGTTATCGGCGCGTTGAAAAGTTCGCTGTTGTACACGATCCCGCCATGCGCCACGAGCGCTGCAGATATCAGGCGCCGAGCGGACTGCAAGAGCTGTGTCGCGGATACCGCCGGTTCGATCCGACCTTCGGCCGGTTACTGATCGTCGAAGAAGATCTCTTCGATCGTCTGGTTGAACAGTCTGGCGAGACGGAAGGCGAGTTGGGAGGCTTGGGTCGAACTTTCCTTTCTCGATTGCGTTGATCGTCTGTCTTGACACACTCACATGCTCGGCCAGGTCAGCCTGAGTCCAGTTGCGTTCCGTCCGAAGATCTTTGAGGCGGTTCCTCATCGGTACCTGACGTTGCCAACGACTATCGCGATGATGTAGACGACCGCCATAAGCGCGGGGAAGACTCCGATATCGGGGTCGCGGGCAATGAGGTCGGCAGCGTCGGCGACGACATACGCGAATCCGCCGACCCACCCCACTCCAAGGGTGACCGCTAGCGCGTCCAGCATGATCTTTCGTTGCAGCTCGTCGATTCCCCGGAGATAGCGTGCGTGGGCGACGATCCATCCGATGCCAACGGCGAGGTTGAGTGCGACTGCCGTCCAGCTAGCCATCGGCTGCGAATCCCACAAGTAGCTGGGGCCGAATTGGGCCAAGGCAAGGGTCGCCACCCAGGCGAGTGTCCAGAGCGCAAGTTGAGCGGATCCCTTCATAGCCTCCTGATGGCCGCCGGTCTGGTTTGCTTCTTGCACGAGTGGTCCTTCCTCTGGGGTGAGAAGTCAAATACACTTGACACGATACCGGTGCTAATCGGCAAGGTCAAGTGTGCTTGACATTGGCTCGGCGGTAGATCACCGCGCAGACGAACGTGCACCCGACCGGATCTTGCTTGGGCTGTGAGTGTCGAATCCTCTGAACTGAAGGAAGCCGACACACCGGGGGCCCTGCTGGTATGAGGGCGACCTACGATGAACGACCCAAGCGGACCGACAAGTCGCCTGACGCACCGATCTCGGTGCCGAGCGTGAGGTTTTCACCATGCCTCACAAGGCTTCACGACGCTGGTCCCACAACCGCCCCACAGGCCCCTCCACCTTCCCGTTTCCCCTGGTCCCGGGCCTCTGACTGCATCTTTCGCAACGAGGGGCCACGGGTTCAAATCCCGTCAGCTCCACTGATTTCGCCTTGTGCTAGTTGACGAAATGTCCGAGCCTGATTTGGGCCCGAGGAGGCGTTTTCGGCCAAACGCGCCACACCCCGCTCCACAGGCGTGCCACAGGATCGGGGGTCCGAAGCACCTCTCTACCAGCGGCACAGCCCGGCAATGAGACCCACGTCGGTGACTCGGCACAGGACACGGCGGACTTCTCCGAGCCTCCGTTCGGACCCGGGAACCTGCGTGCCGACTACGTGCTGCCCAGCAAGAGCCTCCCGGTCCAGGACACCGGGGTCTTCTGGCCCGCCGACGACGACCCGCTGAATCGGCTCACCGGCACCGGCATCTTCGCCGACCCGGTGCCAAGCTCCGACCACCGGCTGGTGTGGGTCGATGTCAGTCACGGGGGCTTCCCCAAGGGTTAGGTGAGCCGGCTGGAGGTCAATACCGATGGAGACCTGTTAGGTACCCGGTCTGTCGATAACGAAGTCGTATTCCTCACCTACAAGCGAGCACGAAACCGCCAGGGGAGGTCCGGCGGCACCACGGTTCACTGAGGCTTAGCGGACGCACCAGGCAACGGGGGCTGACAGGCTGTCAGGTCTCACGACGTCTGACGTGGCTCGTCCCACAGCCGCGCCCCAAGGCCCTCAGATGAGCCTGAAACCCCTGGTCAGAGGGTTTTGACCGCATCTTTCGCAACGAGGGGGCCACGGGTTCAAATCCCGTCAGCTCCACAATTCGACTAGCTGGTCAAACGATCAGAACCAAGCGGTGCGCAGCTTGCCTTCGTCGCGTTGCCTTGTCGTCGATTCTTGATCCCATAAGGGATGCGCGAGCGGAGCGCGAGGGCCATTCGTCTCTCGAGATCATCACAAAAGTATTGGCCAGCTGATGCGCCCGGCATTCGCAGAGTGGATAGGTTTGAGACCAGCTTCCGCGAGAAAGGTGTCGGGCCATGCGAAAGGCCGCTTCTATTGCATCCATAATCTTGGGCGTTCTGATGGTCATTGGTGGCGTCGCCACCTGGGTGGTGGTAAGCAGCACCCTCTCCGATCAGAACATCGTCACGTCCGATGACGCCTGTCTCCCTGGGCGAACTGTCTCCGATCCATTCACCGCCTATTGCCAGGCGAAGGTCATCGAGAAGCACACGCTCGAGACCACCGGGGGGCTCTACTACGCGGAATTGGACCGGGAGGACCCGCTGCGAGAAGTGGCGATGAACTCGGCCTTCCTCCAGTCATCGCTGTTCACTTCGATCCTGGCATTCGGTGTCGCCGCGATGGCCGTCGGCATGGGTCTGATCTTCATACTGATCGGGCTCGGCATCCACGATGTGGCCCATCGAACCCCGGAGGCGCCGCTTCAGGTCTGATCGACTGGCTCGACGCGACTCACGAACGGAAGGACGTACCCCGTGGGCGGTCAACCGCGACGGCGAGTAACTCTTCATCCCCAGCTTGAGCGCCATCGCTGGCTCTCTGAACTCGAAACTTGATCGGACAAAGCTTCGCATTGTCTCGCGACGTCTCACGCCGCTCGTTCCACAGCCGCGCGACAGACCTGCGAATGGGAGCCGTTTCCCCTGGTCAGAGGGTTTGGGCGCATCTTTCGCAACGAGGGGGTCACTGGTTCAATCCCGTCAGCTCCACTGATTTCGCCTTGTACTAGTTGATAAAATGCCCGAGACCGATCTGGGCAATAAGTGGCATTTTCGGCCTCACGCGCCACACGCCCGCGCCACAGACGTGCCACAGGATTGGGTCCTGAAGCACCTCCTTTTTGTCTGAGGTGCTTTCTTCGGCATCTCACACAAGCTCACAGGGTCAGATCAAGGGTGCGTATCCCCGGGGTTGGCGTGCGATGGATCTCAGTGGGTCAGGAACGGTCCATCCCAAGCCACCTAGATAGCGCATATTGCCGGTTACCGGGTGGATCAGACCGGCAGTCTTGGCGCTGGTGAGCGCGCGATATGCGCTACTCAGGCCCGTCTACCTGCTGATGTCATCGCCTTGATCCGCTGAACCAGAAAGCGTGGTCCCGCACCATGCGAAGGCGCTCGCGACTTCGATTTCGTTGCAGCTCCTCAGTGGCTCGGTCCCGTCGAGTGACCTGACCTGCGAGCGGCCGTTTGCCGAAGTGCTCATGCCAGGGTCCTATCGGTCCGTCCCATCGCTGGAACTCAAACTCAAGGTGCTCGATTTCCGGAGGTGGAGCGAGACGAGGCTGGTGGCGCTTGCTGGCCGCGAACGGTCGGAAGCCAAGCGAAGTTGCTCCGACGATCCCTATCCATCTCGCTGTCACTGCCGCTGCGACGCTAGTGGGCGACAACCGTCTGAGCGGGCCTCGACGTCCCTCCCTCGGGGAGCACCCTATCCTTAGTGGAGTTCGAGACTGCCCGTTCGGACGGCCGAGCAGCAGCCCAGCTCGACAACGCTGCTACTTGCGCATTGCGACATTCCGGTCCGAGTCGCGCGGCGACGTTCGCGCTCATCTGGATCCTCTGACTGGGTTGAAGACGGTCCGGAGGCGGTCGCCTCCGGACCTTCTGCATGCCCTTCGGGGAGGAGCAATTTCGGACTTGGCCCTGGTCTGAAACCGGTGAATGTCTTACATTCGGGACATGAGTCGAGTGATGGAGACGCAATGGACGAATTGAGTCTCGAGCGTAGGCGCCAGGTATTGGAGGACGGTTGGGTGGGGCACCTCGGCGTAATCTCCAAAGGAGAGCCCTACGTTGCCCCGATCTCGTACGTCGTCGTCAATGAACGGATCTGCTTCAAGACAGGTCCTGGTCGGCGAGCCGAAGCCATCCGTGCATCACCCAGGGTCTGTTTCGAGACCAGCCAGGTCGATCACTCGACCGGGCACTGGGAGTCGGTGGTGGTCTGGGGTGATGCCTTGGATATCACGGACCCTTTCGAGGCGCAGACAGTTATCTCCGCCCTCGTCTCCAAATACCGGCCGGTCATGGGATCACCGTTGTCGCCTGGGCCCAACGATGTGGGTCTCGGTGAAGCCGACATCGTGATCGGCCTCCGTATCGAGACCATCACCGGCAGGACGTCGGGCAGCTTCCTCCACATCGCGACTCGACCCGGACGTCTATGACATCCTCGATCTCGGGTTCTCCGACCAGTGCTCTGGCATTCGCCGGGACTCGCATGCCTATTGCCGATCGGTTTCCCGGACAACGAGATGTTCGAGGGTCGGATCGCCCAGGAGCTGGCACGTCTCAGTGATGTGGGACAGATTCGGGTGATCGATGCTGTTTTTGTGACACCTGATGGGGATGACAGCGATAACGCTTCCGGAGTCGAGCTGGCAGCGACCCGGGCGTTGGACGGCTAGTTGCGGGTGCCGTGTCGATCCGTGGGCACGCTGTGGCGAGGAGCTTTGGGCTGGTATGAGCCGGCTTCGATGGCGGCGTCGATAGCGGCCATCTCGGCGAGGGAGGTGGAAGCCAGCTCTCGGGTTAGGGCAGCTTGGGTGCGGGCCCAGGTGTCGTGAACGGGACAGGTTTGTTCCCAGTCACAGGGACCGTCGCGCAGGACGCAATGGTCGAACGTGGCGGGCCCTTCGGCGGCTTCCACGATATCGAGGAGGCTGATGTCACTGGGGGGTCGGGCGAGGCGATAGCCTCCGCGGGGCCCGTGGGCGGCTACCAACAGGCCTTCGGCGACCAGTCCGGCCAGGATCAGGGTCAAGGTCTTGTAGGGGATGTTCATCTCGGTGGAGATCTGACGGGCTTGGCGCAGACTGCTCTCATGGTGGCGGCCGATCGAGATCATGGCCCTGACGGCGTAGTCGCCTTTTCGTTTGAGACTGAGTTGCATTGGGTTCCCCGACCAAGTTACCCCAGAACTACGCAACTGTCTCAGAATTCCGCCTTGGACTTAGAACTCCAAATGTGTGTTAGAGTATGTGTCACACAAGCAGCTATATGAGGAGGACTCATGATCAATACTGCAATCCGCCACTCAGTGACGGACTATGGCAAGTGGAAGAGCGTGTACGACACGTTCCTACCGACATCGGCAGGAGCGAAGTACGCAAGAGTGAATCGTTCGGTTGAGGATCCCAACACGGTGACCGTTGTTGCCGGTTTCGATACCCTCGAGTTGGCGAAGACATTCCTTGCCAACCCGACCTTCAAGGCCAAGATGACCGAATCCGGCGTCGTTGGCTCCCCGAGGATCGAAATCAACGAAGAAGTCGAGTCGATCTAGTTCGCAGGCCCGGTTCCTTTCCAGGACTCGGGGCATGCTGACAGAGGTCTGAGACGACATCTGAAAAACTAAGGCTCCCTGGAGGACATTCCGACGGGGGGCCTTTGTCGTGAGCGCTCAAACGGAGCCCGTGTCTCGACTCTCTAGCTCTTTCCGCGTTGTACCGCGATGGCGGGTCGAAATGCAGGGGTGTCGCCGAGACCTATGAGGAGGGTGCGGAGCAGATCGGCCAAGTCGGCCTGCTCTGATGGTTGGAGCGTTCCAAGGCTGGCCGCTTGGGCGTCGAGCAGTGTGGCTAGGGCGTCTTCGGCCAGTTCCTTTCCGATCGGGGTGAGACGCACCAGGACACCGCGGCCGTCACGAGGGTTGGGTAGGCGTTCGATGAGCCCGGCTCTTTGCAGACGGTTGAGACGGACGGTCATGCCTCCCGTGGTGAGGAGGAGGGTCTCGGCCAGTTCTGAGGGTGTTCGCTGATGGGGCGGGCCGGCCCGGTCGAGATCGGTGAGGACGTCGAGATCGCCGGTGTGGCTCAGACCGTAGGCCTCGGCGATGGCGTCCAATCTGGCTTGAAGGATGTGCGAGGCGCGAATCACTCGAGCCACGACTTCGAGAGGCGAGAAGTCGAGTTCGCGTCGACCTTCGTGCCACTCCCGGATGATGCTGTCAATGCGATCGTCCATTTCGCCTGGGCTCCTTTCTTGTCGTGTGCATCAACGCCTGGCCCGGGCATCTTATTTGACATATAGCTAGATTACAAGTAATCTCTCAAGCAGACCACCAAATGAGGAGCTTTGTCATGGCCCGTGTCAAGAACAGATTCGGTTTGACATCTCAAGCCGATCTCAACGAGATCATCTATCGGCGACCGAGGCCGATCACGATGACCGTCTTGTCCCTGTGCCGGTGATCTCTCACCCACCCCTCCGCCCCCTGTCCCGTCGCGAGTCGAGGACGGATATGGAGCCAACTCATGAGTCGGTCTACCACGACCTCCAGCGAAGTGAGTGACCGGGTTGTCTTGGAACCTGAAGACATGGCCGGACCCTCGACACCTGTTCGAGCGGCAACCAAAGAACGGGTCTTTGTCGGCACCGGGCTCTTCTGGGGGCTCATCATCGGGGTGGTTTTGGCGATTGGTGTCCTGATCCTGGCCGCACAGAACACGGGCAACATCACCGTGACGTTCATGGCATGGGACTTCTCGACCCCGTTGATCGTCCTTATCCTTGGCGCCCTGCTGATCGGCGTGGTGTTCGACGAGTTGTCCGGTCTCTTCTATCGAACGAGAAGGCGGCGAGCGCAGCGTGACCGCGACCATCTCGAGCGCCTACAACAGTCCCAGACCCTCTCATAGTGGAACGGCGAAACTCTTCAAAGGTGCGCTGTGACCACTGCGGGCATCCCCGCCGAGAGCACTTTGAGAGCAGTTGCTCGGTTCCGAAATGCGTCTGTGAGGGATATCTGCTGGTGGATCACGAGCTGAGAGGTCCCAAGGTCAAGGCGAGCTGATGGAATGGCGCTAGCAGTCGACATCGATCTCTCCGCGTACCAGCTGGGATGGCACGACAGCGAAGAGGATTACGTCTTCAAGCCGAGGAAGGGCTTAAACGAAGAGATCATCCGCGAGATGTCATCGATGAAGAAGGAACCCGAGTGGATGCTCGAGTTCCGCCTCAAGTCCTACCAGCGGTTTCTGAGAAAACCCGTCCCGACCTGGGGCGGCGGGGGAGCCCTCGAAGACATCGACTTCGACGACATCTACTACTACATCAAACCGACAGAGGGCCAAGCGAAGGACTGGGACATGGTGCCCGAGTCCATCAAGGCCACCTACGAGAAACTCGGGATCCCTGAGGCCGAGCGCAAGTATCTCGCCGGCGTCACCGCCCAATACGAGTCGGAAGTCGTCTACCACCGCAATCGTGAGGACCTGGAGAAATTGGGTGTCTTGTTCTGCGACATGGACACTGCGGTCCGTGACTATCCCGAGATCGTCAAGGAATACATGGGCACGATCATCCCTCCGAACGACAACAAGTTCGCCGCGTTGAACTCGGCGGTTTGGTCGGGCGGCTCGTTCATCTACATACCGCCAGGGGTGCATGTCGACCAGCCGCTGCAGGCCTATTTCCGGATCAACGCCGAGAACATGGGCCAGTTCGAGAGGACGCTGATCATCGTCGACGAAGGGGCCTACGTGCACTACGTCGAGGGCTGCTCGGCGCCGGTGTGGGCGACCGACTCGTTGCACTCGGCCGTCGTTGAGATCGTGGTCAAGGAGGGCGGACGTTGCCGCTACACCACGATTCAGAATTGGTCGAACAACGTCTACAACCTCGTGACCAAACGGGCCGCCGCCTATCGAAACGCCACCATGGAGTGGGTGGACGGAAACCTGGGGTCGAAACTGACCATGAAATACCCGGCCGTGTGGCTGATGGAAGAGGGAGCACACGGCGAAGTGCTCTCGATCGCATTCGCTGGGGAGGGCCAGCATCAGGATGCGGGAGCCAAGATCGTTCACCTCGCGCCCAACACGACTTCGCTCGATCACCTCGAAGTCGATCTGCAAAGACGGCGGCCGGGCCGGCTACCGAGGTTTGGTCCGGATCGAGCCGGGAGCAAAGAACGCAAAATCCTTCGTCCGCTGTGACGCCCTCATCCTCGACGATCACTCACGATCCGACACCTACCCATATATGGAGATCGAGGAGTCCAACGCGGAGATCGGTCATGAGGCAACTGTCTCGAGGGTTGGCGAAGATCAGCTGTTCTACCTCATGTCTCGAGGTCTGACCGAGGACCAAGCGACTTCGATGATCGTCGCAGGTTTCATCGAGCCGATCGTCAAGGAGCTGCCGATGGAGTATGCCGTGGAGATGAACCGGCTGATCGAGATCAACATGGCCGCAGCCGGCGCAGTCGGGTAGGCAGATCCGGAGTCTCCTACGAGCCGGTCGAGGATCCGTCGCCGTCTTGTCTCATTGGCCGTTAGCCCGAGAGGTGAGACGTCCGCGCGTCGGGTGACGCAAATGATGCGGCTCCTCGGAAAGGAGCCGCATCATTGGGCCAGGAGTGGTTCCCCTCTACGCGGGGACGGTTGTGGCTGCCAGGGCGAGGAGCTCGCCTCCGGCGTCGGTGATCTTGACCTTGCGGGGCTTGGCCTCCTCGGCTACCGGGATGGTTGCCGTGAGGACCCCGTTCTCGTACTTGGCGGTGATGTGATTACGGTCCAGACTCTCCCCTAGGAAAAGCTGGCGTCTGAACTCACCCTGGGGCCGTTCCGTCATCTGGATCTGATCGCCCTCGACATGGACCCAGTTACGCGTGGCACGCACGTCAAGGATGTCCTTCTCAACCGTCAGCTCTATGGAGCCTGGATCGACCCCGGGCAGGTCGAGAAGCACTTTGAACTCATTGCCCTGACGGTACGCGTCCACAGGGATCTGCTTCACACGGCGTTGGCTTAGCAATTCCTCGGTTAGCCGGTCGTACACGGGGAATGTTTCCATTCTCATCAACATGGTTGGAACCTCTTGGTTGACCTCGAGTGCTGGCGATCGGCGACCGCGGAGCCTCGATGTCTGACGTCATCGTAACCTAGTTATAGAAAACTAGCAAATAGATTCTAGAAAGAGAGGTAGGGAAGGAACTAGGCTTGCTCCTCATGGCGCACTGGAACTTTCTCACTAACCATGCTCGGGTCCTGCTGTGCATTGCTCACGACCCCGGCGTCCGTCTGCCGCGAGATCGCCACCACGGTGGGCATCACCGAGCGCAGCGCCTATGGCATCGTCACCGACCTGACCGAAAGCGGCTACGTGGTGAAGCAAAAGGAGGAGAAAGACGGCCGTCGCAATCGCTACCAGATCCAGGGTCACCTCCCGCTGCGAGAAACCATCAGCCGGGAGCGGACGATCGGTGAAGTGCTGGACCTGCTGGTCGACCAAAACACACTCTCACGCGAGGACGAGGAGGGCGTTGGCTAACAGCGCGCGGATGGTCCTTCGACTGGAACGCCGAGGTCGGGCGGCACAGCATCCAGGCCCGGGCGACCGATGCGGGCGGGAACGTGCAGTCAGACGTCCCGGCGTGGAACCGGCTGGGCTACGGGAACAACGCCGTCGAGGTTTCATTCGTCGGCGTGCACTGACGCGATGGCACAAGGGAGCGGAGCCCGCAGGCGAAGGGAAGCGTGCATTCAGAAACGTGGTTCGTCGGACTTGTACACACTGTCAATGTCTCACCGCGTCTCACGTCGCTCGCCCCACAGGACCCAGAACTGCGCCGCGTTTTCCCTGTCAGAGGGACTGCATCTTTCGCAACGAGGAAGTCACGGGTTCAAATCCCGTCAGCTCCACTCCAGAATCGCCAATTACTAGCAGGCGAAAACGAGAATCGACCCCCCGGTCGGAAGGTCAGTGTGCGAGACCTCGATGGCACACGCTTCGTCACCGTCAGCGGCGACGTCGACACGTCGGTTGCCGACACCATTACCGAAGCGTTAAGCGGACACCAAGTCTTTGCCGACATGACCGCGGTTACCTTCATCGACTCGTCCGGCACGAGGTATCTACTCGTTGGTTAGAAGCGTCGGAAGCTCTGATCTTGCGGCGAAGCCCTTCCGGTGAATCGGCTCCTCGAGTTGGCGGGTGTGTCCGACTTGGTCCCGGCTCCCGAGGCTTAAGTAACAGAAACCCCCGGTCTTGGCTTGCCGGGGGTTTCTTGATCGTTCGGGCCGGCCCGTCGCGGATCGCTTGTCAGGTGAAGACGCTTACGCCGCCTGGTCCCACTATCAGACCAACAACGATCAATACGATCCCCCATAGCATTTGACCGCGAATGATGGCCGCGATCCCAGCGATCACCAGGATCACCGCGATAATCCAAAGGATTGTTGCCATTGATAGTCCTCCCAGACTTGAAGTGACGCTCACGTACCCAGCATGAGGGGCCAACAAACAGCGATCTCACACTCGTGACACCCCAAGAAATCCGTGCCTCTGGGAAGATACGACGGGAGCCCCTTGGGAGCCGCTCCCCCAAACCCCAAGGGACTCCGTCGCTGTGGAACCGAGCCAACAGCGGATATGGCTCCTGTTCAGATCCTCATTTTCCCGAATGCCAGACCCCGCGAACGAGAGCGCGAAATGTTTTCGACCATGGACCATGAACTCTGGCTCACCTCGAGGTGTTCTGACAGAGCGCGCAGACCTGTGATCTGAACGGGCAGCTCTCGTCACTCGGCAGCCGAATCGGAGTCCGACTCTTGGACGTCGAGGTTGCCCTTGTGGCCTGTCATCTCGAATAGAGATCTGAGGTTCCTCCCGCCAATAACTCGAAGACTGCCACCGGACTGTTCCAGCCGCCGTTTCTCTTTGAGGAGAAGACTGATACCTGTTCCGTTCATGTGTTCGACGCCAGTCAGGTCGATGGCTACACGGCCGGAGTGTCGCTGCAGTTCTGCGTTCAGACGGTCCGAGTTTCTGCGATTCATGTCACCGTACACGGTGACCACCGTTTCGCGGTCTTCCAGTCGAGAAGCCACTCGTAGTGGCTCTCGTTCAGTTGCCATCAGTGGCCTGCCCTTCATGCACCTCCTCGAACGGCGCTGGGCCGAAACCAGTGACTGCCGCGGTGCGAAGGGTTCCGTCGTGTACCGGCTGCAGGTCGACCGTCCAAGCGGCCTCCTCTTCGAGCCGTATCTCGCCCTCTTCGCCAGTTTCGAGACGGATCCGCCTCACGTTGGTCCAGTCGGGCCCGTCCAGGAGAGGACCCTGCACGTGCCCTTTCCACGATGCGTCACGGCCGGCGAGAGCCGCCGTGACCAAGTCGATCACGTTCCCCTCACTGTCGATCAACTCGGCGGGGCCCTGGTAGTCGAATGCCATAGGGCCATTCTTTCCCGCCGACGCGAGGCCACTAACCGAGACTCACAAATGGCTGGAAGCGAGAGTAAAGAGAAGGGAACCCGATATCGGTCGACGGACCAGAGGCCGGAGTTGACCAATCGGCTCTGGCGGTCCGAACTGTCGCCACACCCCACGAACCGGGCGATCGGAGCGGCCTTTCCGGAATCCTGGAGCCAACCTCGGAGTACAAAACTTCGGATGGCCAAAGTCGCTCACGATGCCGCTGGGCCCGGGCTGTCTTCCACAGCAAGGTTTGCTGCACCACTAGTTGAGGTCGAGAACGCTGAGAATGCAGGTCACCGTCGCGGAGGCCTTACCGGCCGCGGCCGACAATGACTCCCGAATAGATGACTGGATCGCTTTGGAGGATTGCGCCGGGGTCAGCACTCTCTATGGAAAATCAGCGAATCTTCGGATTTGTTGGTTTTCCCCTTTTCGGCTGCCAGATGCAATCCAAGCCGAATCCACAAGCCGCAGTGGTCGGTCAGGGTTGATCCGCTACGTCGTCAAGTGATAATCGCCCTATCTCGAGGCGCGTGCCGCGTTGGATGTCGTCGTGTTGCGGACCAATAACACCAACTGCCACGCGAAAGGGCGCCCGAACCCGGCGGGGCCCTCTCGAGTCGACTTGCCAGAGTCGGTTAGACCCGCCTGCTTAGCGTAGTAATCGCCCAAGTCGCTTCGATAGCTCTCGTCGCGGTAGGTGCTTTCGTCGAACTCCGGGGAATCTTTGATCTCGTCCTTGGTGCGATTGACGTAGATCACTTCATCAGTGAGATCCACCTCCCGGATGACACCTGCGGGCAGCATCACCTTCTTCCCGAAGATCCATGGTCCAGTATCTACGACCAGGTAGCTGGCGCTGGAGTCGTAGGTATGCTCATCAACAGTCCCGATGGAACCGTCAGTGGCCTCCACCTTGAACCCGGATATGTCGGGCGTTTCGCCTTCGGCAAATACGGCTCCCTCATACATGTAGATGTCGTAAGTCACAATTCCTCCTCTTGGTCGGTGGCAAGCATTTACCCGCCCGATCACTGACCCAACCAGCCCAACCACAAGCGCCAGGTTGAGCGGGGCAGATTGATTGTTCGTATTCCCAGGTTCGGACAACCCAATCGGATCAAATCGCCTGGAAATGTGGTGTTCCCAGGTATGGCTCGGTTCTTCGTGGAAGGCAGTGACATAGAACGCGCGTGAGCGCTGACGGAGGTGACTTGTCAGATGGAACTTCGGAAGTCACCGCGAGGTTTCCTGCACCGCACCGTCGGGTAACGCCACGTCAGCATGAACGACGATGGGCGAGTGGGGGGGATCAAGGGGCTGGGTCGACTCTTTGTCACTGCGGGAAAGGATTGGCTGGAAGATAAGGCCCCCAGGTTGGCCGCGGCATTGTCTTACTACACCGCCTTTTCGCTACCGCCGCTCCTCGTTCTATTGGTCGGTATCGGCGGTTTCGTTCTTGGCACCGATGTCGTCCGAGAGCGCTTAAGGGATCAGATTGGTCAGCTAGTGGGCGACGATTCTGCCTTGCTCTTGGACCAAGCGGTGAGCGAAGCACAAACCTCCGGTAGAGGCTTGGCGGTGGTGATCGGTCTTGGTGCGTTGTTGCTGGGAGCGACCGGGGTCTTTGGGCAATTGCAGGACGCTTTGAACACGATCTGGGAGGCCAGCCCACAGAAGGCCGGGGGGTTGTGGCGACTCATCCGGTCCCGTCTCCTGTCACTTGCCGCGGTATTCGGCACGGCCTTCCTCTTGCTCGTTTCGCTCGCCGTCAGCGCCGCGATCGGAGGGATCATTGATATGGCTGGCCAAGTCGACACATTGGAGCCCTTCCTCATCGTCATAGACCTGGTGACTTCGGTGGCCATGATCACCGTGCTGTTCGCTCTCATGTTCAAGTTCCTGCCCGACGTCGAGATCGCATGGCGTGACGTTTGGTTCGGTGCCGTCGTCACCGCCGTCCTGTTTGTCATCGGCAAGTTCGGAATCGGTCTCTACCTCTCGACGAGTGAGGTCGGTTCGGCCTACGGCGCCGCGGGATCTCTGATCATCATCCTCGCCTGGATCTACTACTCGGCCCTGATCCTGTTCTTCGGCGCTGAATTGACGCAGGCCTGGGCGACCGCACAAGGTCGCTCTCCTGACCCGAAGAGCTGAGGCTGCCCAGCCCGCCGCTGTTCGAGGCTTTCGGGTGATGTGTTTGCCTGTTTCCTCGCTCGGGTAAATCTGCGCCGCCGAGATGGTGGCTCGGCAGAGGGTGTCGGACCATGGAGGGACGGATGGCGACCACGGAAACCGAGTGGCAGGAGCCACAGTCGACTACAGAGCGAGCCAAGGAAGAGGCTTCGCGTGTGGGCGATGCAGTACAAGAGCAAGCAGGGCAGGTCTTCGATGAGGCGAAGGACCAGAGCCGACAACTATTGAGCGAGGCGAAGAGCCGGCTGAGGGAAGAAACGAAGCGACAGAGTGCCCACACCGCCGGCAACCTGAGGGGCCTGGCGACCGACGTGCACAGCATGGTGGAAAGCGCGGAGAGCACGCAGAGCCCGGTGGCGTCGTGGATGAAGATGGGCGCCGACGGCATCGACTCTCTCGCTGATCGTCTCGACGTGGACGGCTTCGAGGGTCTGATGCGCGATGTCGGTGACTTCGCTCGCCGCAACCCCACCACCTTTCTGGTCGGTGCTTTCAGCGCCGGATTCCTGGCCGGGCGTGTTGTCAAGAATGCGGATACCACACGCCTGCGAGAGGCCGCGATGTCGACCTCTGGAGCGGACACAGGCAACGGCCAGTCACGGGAGCAGGACTCGTGACCACCTCAGATCGCGGGCCCTATCCAGTCGACCAGCCACAGGCATCGATCGGAGACCTTGTCGGGGAACTCACAGATAGTTTCGGTTCGATCGTCCAGAGTCACATCCAGCTGGCCAAGGAAGAGATCACGGCGGAGATCAAGAAGGCGGGGCGTGGCGCCGGAATGATGGGAGGAAGTGCTCTGGCGGGCTGGATCGCCGCGCTTCTCCTCTCGTTCGCGCTGGCCTGGGGCTTAGCCACCCTCTTTGATGAGCCGTGGCTCGGATTTCTCGTTGTCGGGCTCATCTGGGGGGGCGCGGCTGCCTGGCTCTTTCTAAGCGGCCGCCGCCAACTGCAGGAAGTCGAGCCCTTGCCCGAGCAAACCATCGAAGAGTTGAAGGAAGATCAAAGATGGCTGACCGAACAGAAGAACTAAGAGATGACATCGAGCGCCAGCGGCAGAGCATCGGCTACACGGTCGACCAGATTCAGAACCGGGTAAGCCCCGGGCGAATCACCGCTCGTGGGAGGTATCGGGTCCGTCGCTGGTTCATCGACACCAAAGATCAAGTCATGGGAAACGATCAGACGGAGTACCCGTGGGAACGCTGGTCCCGTGATCTGAGTGAGAAGGCGGGAGACATGTCAGACCGAGCAATCGACGTCGTATCTGGAGCCAAGGATTCTCTTACCGAAAAGGCAGGAGCTATCTCGGAGCAAGCTGGCGATGCAGTGACAGGAGCCAAGGACACTCTGACGCAAACCCCAGAGAAGCTCCGACAACAAACCCGAGGTAATCCCCTCGCCGTTGGTCTCATCGCATTCGGCGGAGGGATGCTGGCCGGAGCTCTCTTGCCGGAGTCCAGGGTCGAGGCGCGAGCCCTCGACCGCGTCGAACCGACCCTGGCCGGCGCTGCCTCCGAGGCCGGCAATATCGCTCGCGAAATCGCCGGCGATGTGAAAGAGAGCGCCGGTGCTTCGGTCGAGCAGGTCAAAGAGAAGGCGTCAGAGGCAGCCTCCAACATCAAGGAAGGGGCCGGCGAGGCAGTCGATCGGACCAAGGAAGCGGTGCAGGGCGAGACTTCGACGGACCAAGCGAAGTAGGGGCTGCGGTTCACTCGCACTTGGACCAGCATGGCGGGTAACGGATCATCGCCAGGTGTGCATGGAGCGTGGCAGTTCTTTTGGATGGATCGCCGGAGCTTCGATCAGTGAGTACCAGACGGCATGGAATCTGCCGGGTTCACTGACATTGCTCTGCAGCCCACCCACCAGGTCGCAGAGGGGATGGATTCGATGATCATTGAGGGCACGAAGAGGGCCAACTTCGGATTTAGGGATCAAGAGTCCGGGACGACGCGAGAACCCCTCCGACGCGGGGCCCGGGTCGGAAGGCGACACGACACCTTCGACGGCTCTTGGTCGTGGCGACCGCATTGCTTCCTAGTGGGACCATGGATCGGATTCTGATCGCTCGGACCGGGACTCCCGGGGTGATCGACGCTGTAGAACAGGCGGGAGTCGATGCCCACACCGCGTAGTCCGTAGTCCTGGAACCATCGGGCCACATACAGTGACGGGGTTGAGTCAGGCATTGTCGGACCTTTCCGCTGCTCTCGGTGACCGGGTTGAGACTGCACCCGACCCGGGCCGGGCCGCCCGAGCCGAACAGCTCCGTCGTCATGTCGCCGAGTATCTGGTCCCTCGGGCCGCTGACCTCTCAGCTCCACTGGTTGTGGTCCTGCTGGGATCGACGGGGGTGGGCAAGTCGAGCCTGTTCAACGCGATCGCCGGCGCCCCGCTGTCCGAATCGGGTCTCATTCGTCCCACCACCCGGCGCCCGGTGGCTCTGGTCCACCCCACCGACAGGCCGAACCTGGGCGAGGACCGGCCGCTCGCCGGCATCACCGAGCGTGAACTGCTCGATGTCCGCGTCGACCCCGCCATCGCCCCTGGGCTGATGATCGTGGATGCCCCCGACTTCGACAGCGTGGAACGCTCCAACCGGGAGCTGGCTCTGGAGCTCTTGGAGGCGGCCGACCTGGTGATCTTCGTCACGACCGTCACCCGCTACGCCGACCAGGTCCCATGGGACATCCTGGCCCGGGCTCGCCGACGCGGCGCGCCGTTGCTGGCAGTGATCAACCGCATGCCAACTGATACGACCGATGAGGCGGCTGTGATGGCGGACTATCGGGCCCTGATCGAGCGAGGTGAGCTCGACCGGCAGGGGGCCTTCGGTGATCTGGAGGTGGTATCGGTCCCCGAAGGTGCGATCGAACCTGCCACCGATGGTCTTCGCCGGGACACCGTCCGACCGATCCTTGACGCCATCGAACGACTCCGGCACGACGACGAGGAGCGAAAGTCGATGGCGCGGCGCAGCCTCGACACCGCGCTCGCCGGGCTTCCCGAGGCGGTGGAGAGGATCGCCGCCGAGGTGGAACGGGAACAGCAGGCTGCTGCCTCCCTCGCGGAGCTCTCGAGACGAACTATCGGGCTGCCCGGAACGAGCTCAACAGGGAGATCGAAACCGGGACGTTCCTCCGCAGTGAGGTGCTCCGGCAATGGCTCAACTACGTCAACGCCGGGCCAGTCGCCCGTTACATCTCGGAGGGCGTGGGCAAGGTCGCCGCCACCCTTCGCAACCTGATCCGGCCGACGCCGCCCCCGCCGGCTCCCGAGGTGCGGGAGGCGGCCTTCGCCGACTTGGTCACCTCGGTGGTCCGTCACACGGACACCGCCGCATCGAAGACCGCCGCCATTTGGGTCGATGACTCGCACGGCGCCGTGGCTCTCTCCGAAGAGGCCGAATTGTGGGGCTCCTCCGCCGGATCTGGCTCGGAGCTGAAGGCGGAGCTGGGGGAATGGATGGAAGTTATCGGCGACGAGATCCAGGTGATGGGGGCCCAGCTCAAGGGAAGGGCGCAGGCGGCCAGCATCGGTCTTAACGTGCTCGGGACCAGCGCCATCCTGGCAGTCTTCATACATACCGGCGGTCTCACCGGAGCCGAGATCGGCATCGGCGCCGCCACTGCCGTGCTCAACCAGAAGCTGCTCGAGGCGATATTCGGCGAGGCCAACGTCGCAGCCTTCGTCGACCGGGCGCGGGTCCGTCTCGATCGGATCCTCGATTCGGTGTTCACCAGCGAACAGCAGAGGTTCATCACCGCTCTCGGTCCGATGGCAGATAAGAGCGATCTCGCCGCCGATCTGCGCAGGGCCGCCCACGCCGCCGCCCGCACGGAGCCCGCAATGACCCCGTTGGAACGGTTGGAGGATGCAGCCGGCGCCGCCGCTGACCTGGGTCTTCTCGATCAGGCACGCTCGGCCGGAGAGTTGGCGGACCGGATCAGACTGCGGCTTGGCTTCCCGGGCAACGTGTACGTGATGGCACTGGTCGGTGGCACCGGAGTGGGCAAGTCCTCGGTGCTCAACACTCTCGCCGGTGCCGAGGTCAGCCCGGCTCGGGCGCTACGGCCTACCACCGAACATCCCCTGGCCTGGGTGGGCATCGCCGCACGGGAGCAGATCGGTCCCCTACTCGACTGGCTCGGGGTGGAGCGGGTGGTCGGTCACGACCGGGCCGACCTGTCCGGGGTGGCCATCCTCGACCTGCCCGACGTCGACAGTGTCCGTCTCGAGCATCGCGCAACGGTCGATGCCCTACTGCCCCGCATCGACGCGGTGGCGTGGGTGGTCGACCCCGAGAAGTACGACGACGAGCGCCTCCACGAGTATCTCCGCCGCCTCGCCCCCCACGCCGAGCGGATGCGGTTCATCTTCAACAAAGCCGACCGGCTCGATCCCGGGCAACGACAGCTGCTGATCGAGGACTTCCGCCGCAGGTTGGCCGCGGATGGAATCGATGGAGCCGGCCATCGACATGGTCTCGGCGCTCGATGGCAGCGGGTTCGATGAGCTTCGGGCCGGGCTGAAGAGGGCCGCCGAAGGCAAGACGATCGTGGCGGCCAAGCTTGCCACCGATGCCGATATCGAAGTTGATGCCATCGCGCGAGCGGCCGGCTTGGAGCCGGGCAGACCGCATAGCCCGCTGCTCCCGCCCAAGGCGAGAACGGAGGCCGTCGACGCCGCGGTGCATGGCGCGATGGCGTTGATCGACCCGGAGGGGGTTTCACGTCAGATGCAGGAGGCGGTGTTGCATCGGGCCCGTCGCCAGGGCGGATCGCTCCTCGCCCGGATCATCGCCATGCTGTCCTCGCTCACCGGGCGGAAGCAGCGAACCGCAGACCCAGGGGCATATCTGCTCGAGTGGCGACGGCGGGGAAGTCTCGGCCATGTGCTCAACCCGGTTCGCTCCGCCCTGGTGACCGCGGCGGGGGCGGTCCCGGCCGCCACCCGGCCCGCGGTCCTGAAGATGCTGGGAGCAGACGACGCTGAGACCGATGTCACCCGGGCTCTCGACCGCTCCACAAGACAAGCTGCCAGCGAACTGAACGTGCCCCGCTCCTTCCTCTGGCCCGTCGTCGGCTTCATTCAGCTGCTGACGGGGGCGGTGCTGTTGTTCGCCGTCGCCTGGTATCTGGTCGTCATATTCGGGCCGGGCCAGCTACCGGTGGCCGCCATCGAGGTTCCCTATTTAGGCCCGGTTCCGACACCCCTCCTCCTCCTCAGCGGCTCGCTCGTCCTCAGCCTCCTTCTCGGCTTTCTGCTCACGGCCCATGCGAAATGGATCGGCCAGCGGGCAGGGCAAGAGGTAGCGACCCGAGTGGGAGAGGCGGTGTCCCGGTCGATAACCACGGTCGGCTTTGGGGGTCTCGATGCGGTCGAATCAGCTCGGCGCCATCTTGCGTCATTGGCCGCCTAGCCACGACTACTTGGGGTACGGCCAGTGTCGGGTTCAATAAGTCACGTCAGCTGGACCCAACGCGGGTGGAGTGGTAACCGAGGACGAGATTCGATCTCTTGCAATCTCCCAGCACTTGCTCGGCACCGAGGAGATCATCCTGATTCATCACACTGACTGCGGCATGCTCACATTCACCGATGAGGACTTCCAACTCCAGCTCCAGGAGGAGACCGGGGTCACGCCGATTGGGCGGCCGAGTCGTTCGCTGACTTGGACGAAGACGTACGGCAGTCGATCGCCCGGATCAAGGCCAGTCCATTCGTGCCGCACAAGGATTCGGTCCGGGGTTTTGTGTACGACGTGGAGACAGGACGATTGAGGGAGGTGGTGTAGGAGGACCTGCCCCTATTCAGCCAGATCGGAGGCGACAGCCGCCGGCACGGCGTTACTGCTCGCGTGCCGGTCCAAGGCCAATGTCGGAGCGGTGCGGAGTACGAGTACGGGGATCTCGCGTTCAGTGGTCATCGCTTCGACGACCTCGACATCCAGGGCGCCGTGGCCGAAGGGCAAGGCAAGCACAATCATGGCGGCTCCGTCCAAGGCTGTGACCACCATTCGGGCGGTCGCGTCGACGCCCATCTCGATCACTTCATCCGCCTCGACGGTCGCGACAGTCCCGTTGGCGCCGATGACGCGGAGCGGAGATTCGAGGCCGCGTGCGAGGCTGGAGGCGAGGTCGAAAGTGGCGAGATCGGTGGGTTCCCCTGGCAGCCACACTCCGATCGGACCGGCTCCGGGGGCTAGCGCTGCAGCCGCATTGAGCGCCACTAGGACATCAGAGGGAGCGGTGCGGATCAGCTCGCCGACGAGCCCGCCGAACGGAGCGCGGTGCAGATAGGCCAGGTGAGATCCGACGACGATGACATCGATGTCCTGCTGCTGGCAGATGAGCCGGAGTTCCTCGCCCCGGTCAGTCCCGATCCTGGTCACCACCTCCGAGCGAACATTCTGCTGGTCGAGCTCGTCGGCCACCGCAGATAGGTTGGCGGCAGCCCTGGCACTGGTCGCGGCGAATTCGCCGATGTTCGCTCGTACCTGTTCGTGGCCGGGAGGGGCGATCACCGAAGCAAGCACGACAGTGGCTGCCTGTCCGTCCGCCCCGCGGAGCCACCCGGCAATCTGGACGAGTGGGCGTGCCGTGATCGGGTCGGTCACGCCGACCATTACCCGTCGGCTGCCGTAGTCACCGCGGGCCGCGTCGCGGTGGTGCTCGAGTCAGTATCTCGCGCTCCACCATGGAACGGGGATAGAGACGTGACAGCAGCGGCGTGGTCATGATGGTGGTGGTGAGAGCCATCAGAACCATGATGGTGAAAAGGGCCGGCGAGATGACTCCGAGCTCCATCCCGATGGTGAGGATGACGATCTCGGTGATGCCGCGGGCGTTCATGAGGACTCCGATGACGCTCGAGGTACGCAACGACTCTCCGGCGGCCAGCCCGGCGATGATCGATCCCCCGATCTTGCCGATGATGGCGATGGTGATGATCAGCCCGGTCAGCAACCACAGCTCGCGACCCGATACCAGCCCGATCTGAGTCGAGAGCCCGACGACGGCGAAGAAAATGGGGAGCAGGACGAGGACCGTCACATCCTCGAGCCGCTCGATGATCCCGGTAGCGACTCCACGCTCGCGGGGAAGGATCGCCCCGAAGATGAAGGCGCCGAAGATGGCATGGATGCCGATCATCTCGGTCGTCCACGCCGACAGGAAGAGCCCGACTATCAGGAACGAAAGGACAGTGGCGCTGAGAGGGCCGCGGCCCTTGTGTGCCGTCATGACCCGTTCGGCGAGCGGGCGAACTACGAACAACATTCCAAAGACGAAGAGTCAGCGACAAGGCGATTGTCGTCACCGCCTCCATCGGGCCCGCTGCGTTGACGATGGCGACCACGATGGCAAGCACGCACCAGGCGGTGACGTCGTCGACGGCGGCGCACGTGATGGCGAGCGCGCCGATCCTCGTCTTGTGGAGACCGGTGTCGGTGAGGATGCGCGCCAGTACCGGGAAAGCTGTGATGGCCATCGCTGCCCCCATGAAGAGGGCGAATCCGGTGAAGGTGCCGCTCCCGACCATCGGGAAGACCAATAGGGCCGATGCCACTCCCAACACCAGTGGGATGACGATCGAGTAGTGGCTGATCAGGATGGCTGTGTGGCCAGAGCCTCGGATCTGCTTGTGGTCCAGCTCGAGACCGATCAGGAACATGAAGAAGATCAGCCCGATCTGAGCCAGGATCCCGAGGACCCCCGTCACCGACGATGGGAACAGGAACGCCGTCACCTCGGGCAGGACCAACCCGAGCAGGCTCGGACCCGAGAAGGATGCCGGCTGTGATCTCACCGATTACCCGCGGCTGACCAATGCGCTGAAAAGCCGTGCCGAGGAGACGGGCAGCCGCGATCACCACCGCCACCGCAAGGAGGATCCGGGACAGGAGCTCTCCACCGGTCAGTTGTTCGCTCTGGGCCTCGCCTCCGGCCGTGGTGTCCGCCGCCGCGATCGAAACGGCCAACGTCGTGCTCCCAGCCGACAGCTCACCGTCGAGACCTTCTCCGTCGATCACCATCCCGGTGACGACAGCCGGAACGTTTCCAAGACTGGAGACCTCGGAACAGGAACCGGTGAGCTCCGCCGCACCGGTGAGGCGATCCACCTGGCCACCGACCAGCTTCGGCCCCAGATCTCTGATGTCGGCACCAGGGGCGAGGGCATGGATGTCGATGAAGACACCTGACTGGACGAAGCCGACGCGCTCCCCGAGACATTGCTCTCCACCACCGGCGACGTCGCCAACCGGGCTCGCCTGGGGCGCCGGAGTGATCTCGTTGCCGGCGGGCAGCACGAGCAACAACCCAAGCCCCAATATCAGGAAGATGCTGGAGTAGGCGGCTATCGGGATCCATCGGCGTCGGCCGTTTGTGGCTGGTGGCGGATCCGGTGCTGCTGGTACTGGACGAGCCCACCGAAGGACTCGATGTGGAGGCGCGGCGTCGGTTCTGGAAAACGATTAGGCGACGTCTCGACGACGGAGCCGGTGTGCTCATCACGACGCATCTCGTGGACGAGGCGGCAGCAGTCGCCGATCGGGTCGTCGTGGTTGATCGCGGACGAGTGGTCGCGGAAGGGACGCCAGACGAGCTGCGCAGGTCGCTGCCCGACCGTCGGATCGAAGTCCGGACGAAGGTACCGGTGAGTGTGATCAGAGCGCTCGACTCGGTGCACTCGGTGGAGCTTCGTGACGGCCGCACCGTGATCGCAGCGACCAACAGTGAGCAGGTTGTCAGCGACGCTGCTCGACCTCGACCCCGACGCTACCGATTTGACCGTGGCGACGGCGAGCCTCGAAGAGGTCCTCGTCGCGATGACCCACCATGAGGAGGAAGCAGCATGAACACACGAATCTTTCGCGTAGAGGTACGAGAAGAGCTTCTGGGAATCGTCAGGGAGCCGACCGCTCTCTTCTTCTCGGTGCTGGTCCCAGTGGCATTCTTTGCACTGTTCGCGACGATGGTCGGCGATGAGGGAGATGGCTTCGGCGTTGGGTCGTTGGCCACGTACGGGGCGTTTGCTGTGCTGTCCGCGGTTCTGATAAACCCGGGTGTCGGCCTCGCCGACGCCAGAGAGCGAGGCTGGCTCCGCGTCAAGAGAGCGGACGGCACGCCGCTTGGCGTGACGCTGTCCGCCAAGGTCACCGCAGCGCTGCCGTATGCGATCGTCACGCTGGCAGGGATAACCCTGGTCGCCCGTGTCACCGCTGGACCCCTGGACGTGGTCCAGGTCCTGCGTGTCATCGGTGTGCTGGTGCTGGGAGCCTTGCCATTCAGCCTCTTCTCCCTGGCTGTTGGGGCGAGGTTCAGCCTCAACGCCGCCATATCGGTGCTCAACGCGCTTTTGATTCCGTCGGCGATTCTCTCCGGCCTCTGGTTTCCGCTCGAGATGCTCCCGACGTGGCTCGGAGAAATCGCGGTGTACCTCCCGCCTTATCACCTGGCACAGCTGGCGCTGGCGCAGGTCGAAGGCGGAGCAGTGTGGGGTCACGTCGCCTATCTCGTGGGAGTAACGATCGTGGGAGCGATCGCAGCAGCGTTGGCGTACCGTTCCGCCGAAGTGTGAACGATACGACCATCAGACTCGCGAACTCGGAACGCCTCGACACGAGGCGTTCCGGTTTCTCGCGTTGGTCACCCCTGGTCTTCTTCGCATTCATCCTCGTCGGACCGATCTTCTCCCCCGACGCCGGTCCCGAGGATTGGGTCTTGGCGGTCGGAGTGGTTGCCGTCGCCCTCCCCACCTTCGTCCTCTCGGAAATCCGAGGTTGGGATATCGGGGGAGCAACTGTCCTGATGCTGCTGGCACTCGCGACAGCACCCTTCGACTCGACAGCAATCATGGCGCTGCCGATCTACGCCGCCGCTCTCGTTGCCAGGTCAGCCACTCGAGAGACGCTCCGACTCAGACTGTCGGTGATCACCGTCCTCACTTTGACCGGTTTCTTCTTGAGCTCGATCCCTTGGCCGTTTCGGGGCTTCATATTCATCCCGGTGATCATGATCTGGGTCATTGGATCCGCCGTCTTCCATGATGTGTCACGGGACCATCGCGCGGTCACGCTCCGGGCTGAGAACCGCCGAGTCGCTCATCTCGCCACCATCGCCGAGCGGGAACGGATCGCTCGCGACGTCCACGACATCGCAGGCCAGGCCCTCACCGCCATCATCGTGCGAAGCCAACTCGTCCAAAGACTGGCCCAGTCGGACCAGCGTCGCGCCACAGAGGAAGCCGATGAGGTGGAACGCATAGCTCGCAATGCACTGGCTTCGATCAGGCAAAGCGTTGCTGGATGGCATCAGGCGTCCCTGCGCGACGAGCTCGCCGTTGCCCGCGATGCGCTCGCAGCGGCTGGCACAGAGCTGGAGACGCTCGGAGACTTGGAGGTCGATCTGGCACCTTCGGTCGAGAACGTTCTGGCGTTGGGACTTCGCGAGGCGGTCACAAATGTTCTGCGTCATGCGAACGCAGGCACGGTGGAGGTCCGAATCGACAGCCAGGACGGGGGAGTATCACTAACGGTGGCTGACGACGGGATCGGACCCACCAAGGGAACCGGCTCGGGAATTCAGGGGATGCGCGAACGTGTGATCGCCGCAGGGGGAACCCTCACGTTCGGACCCGGAGTAACACGCGGGACAGAGTTACGGATCGACATGCCGTTCGGTGGAAGTTCGTCATGATCCGCGTCGTCCTCGCCGAAGACCAGGCCATGGTGCGAGGAGCCTTTGCGGGACTCCTCGACCTCGAACCGGACATCGAGGTAGTCGCTGTCGCCGAAGATGGCGATCAGGGTTTGGCAGCTGTCGCAGAGCATGAGCCGGACATCCTTCTCACCGACATCGAAATGCCAGGAATGACGGGACTCGAGCTGGCTTCTCGTCTCAAGGACCATCCGACGGTCCGAGTCGTGATCGTGACCACCTTCGCCCGAAGCGGCTACCTGCGGCGGGCCCTCGATGCCGGGGTGTCTGGATATGTCCTCAAAGACTCACCGATCGATTATCTGGCAGACACCCTCAGGCGGGTTGCAGCCGGCAATCGCGTGATCGCCCCGGAGCTCGCGGTTTCGGCGTGGGCTGGCAGCGACCCCCTCACTGACCGGGAGCGAGAAGTCCTCCGAGAGGTCGGTGAGGGACATCCCAATGTGGAGATCGCGCAAAGGCTCCACCTCGCCGAAGGAACCGTACGCAACTATCTGTCGTCCGCCATCGTCAAGCTCGGGGCCAGAAACCGTACCGAGGCGTTCGCCAAGGCCCAGGAGATGGGATACCTGTAGCCCAGGCTGACAAATAGAAAGGAGAACAGGCGATGGCGAAAACACGCAAGCCAAACACGACCCGAAAGCCACCTGTGCCATCGGAGAGTCACGCCGAGATCGAGGATTGGATCCGGAGCCAGATGCCGGATCTGCAGCCCATCGTCAAAGGGGTCGACGAATTGATCCGCGAGATGGTCTCCGGGCTTCAATACGCCATCAAGTGGAAGAAGGCCTACTACGGGTTACCGGACCTCGGGTGGATCGTGGAGATTGTCGCCTACGACGTCTCGGTGAATGTCGTCTTCTTCGGCGGCGCGGATTTCGACCCTCAGCCGCCACTAGGAGACACCGACCGGAGTCGCTACGTCAAGCTGGCGACCCTGGAGGAGGCGCAGGAACCGGAGATGCACAAGTGGATCGAGCAAGCGGGGCGCGTCCCGGGTTGGAAATGAGCGTCTATGTGCCGGACGCTCCTGAAGACGTTTGAGGACGGGGAGGGTTGAGCTTGACCCGGTGTGGTGGACACTCGATTCTGCGTTGTCCCAAAGGGGGTTCGGGAGGGGTCGTCCTAGGCGATCAGTCCGACAATGGAGGGCAGATGCGGCCAGACAGCCGTGAACTCCCAGATCAGGCTCGCCGCCCACCTGCGGGACCGGCCACCTTGACGATGATCACCTCCACGCCTTCACGGCGTAGTGCGTCGAGTTCTGAGTTGGGCGCCTTGTCGTCAGTGACAAGGGTGTCGATCTCGGTGGCGCTCATTGTCTGCCACATGGTGTCCTTGCCGATCTTGGTGTGGTCCGCGAGAACGATTCTCCGATCCCCGGCGGCGGCGAGGGCGCGGTCAGAGGCAGCCACCGTTACCTCGGGAGTAGTCAGCCCTCGCGTGCCGGAAAGGCCGTTTCCCGACATGAAGACCTTGTTGACCCGGAGGGACCGAAGACTTTCCTCCGTAAGGGGTCCGACCAGGGCGCGAATCGAACGTCGCAGGGAGCCGGCGGTGGCTTCGACCTGGATGTTGGATACGTTCATGAGGGCGTCGATGACGAGTAGAGAATTCGTCACCACGGTGAGATCAGGCACGAGCTTGATCTGATTGGCCAGCTCCAATGTCGACGTGCCTGGCCCGATAATGATCGAGTCACCTGCCTCGATCAGACCTGCGGCCGCGGCGGCGATAGCGACCTTCTCATCGTGGGCTTCGGCGGTCTTCTCCAGATAGCTCAATTCGCGGGCCGCCGATTCACGCATCGAGGCCCCGCCCCGAGTCCTCACAAGCAATCCTTCATCGGCCATCGCCTTCAGGTCCCGTCGCACCGTGAGATCGGAAACCCCGAGCTCATTGGCCAAGGACTGGATAGAGACCACACCCGCCGCCCTCGTCCTTGTAAGAATCAGCCTGCGTCTCTCGGCCGGGATCATTCGACCACTCTATACCTTTCTGATCGTTTTTGAATCAATTCATTCACAAATGACCAGTTTCTTGACCCTTTGAACAAAGGTTGAGCTCGTCCGCTCGGGCTGGAAAATGTTCTGGCGGTGAAACATTTCACACGGAGAAGTGGATTGACGCTATTGATCGAAGTTGATACGGTAACGATCGTAATTGGTAACTCTCGTTCGATTTTGGATGAAGTTGAGTTACCCCGCATGAAGACCCGGAGGAGGATGATCCATGCGACAACAGCGAACCATGGCGAAGGCTATGGGGCTACTCACGGTTCTCGCTCTGCTCGTTGCCGCCTGCGGCACCGAGGGAGGCGACACCACCACTTCGGGGGCCACTGCCACGACCTCGGGGACCACCGAGGCACCAGCTACGACAGCAGCACCCGCCACGACTGAAGGGGCCACGGAAACGACCGCGGCGGGCGGTCTGGAAACCGACGAAGCGGCCCAGCAGGTGGCGCGGACCGAAGGCGATAACTGTGTTTACGGGGACTACAACGGAGGTGTCGAGCACGTCGACCTGCTCGAAGGACTGGTGGGCTTCGCACAGTCAGAGAGAGAGGCCAACCCATTCCGGATCGCCGAAACTGAGTCGATCGTTGCAGAGGCTGAGCGGCTCGGCATCGAGCTGATCACCACCAATGCGGAATCCGACTTGAACAAGGAGATCTCAGACATCCAGAGCATGGTGGATCAGGGAGCGAATGCTCTCATCATCTCCCCTCTGAACTCCGAGGGACTGGATCCGGCTATCACCTACGCCCAGGAGGCAGGCGTTCCGATCATGACGATCGACCGGCGCCTGACCACGAAGACGGCCTGCACCGATTACATCGGATGGGTGGGATCCGACTTCGTCGAGCAGGGTCGTCGCGCCGCGGACGCGATGATGAATGTCACCGGCGATGAGGGGAATGTCGCAATTCTCCTCGGAGCACCCGGTGTCAATGTCACCACTGATCGCAACAACGGGTTCCTCGAGCAACTCGAGGCCGAAGGATCGAATCTCGAGATCGTTGCCCAGCAGGCGGCCAATTACGAGCGCGCCCTGGGTCAGACTGTGACCGAGCAGCTCATCACGAGCAACCCGGAGATCACCGCGATCTACGCGCACAACGACGAGATGGCGCTGGGAGCCGTGGCCGCCCTCCAGGCGGCCGGGTATGCCCCGGGCGATGTCGCCATCATCACAATCGACGGCACTCAGGGAGCAGTCCAGGGAATCATCGATGGTTGGGTCTCGGGCGTGATCGAATCCAACCCTCGTTTCGGGCCACTTGCCTTCCGTGCCCTCGACCTCTTCTACAACGGAGAGGGAGTTCCCGAGGTGACCATCATCTCTGACAAGGAGTACACGCCTGAGAACGCGGAGGCCGAGCTGGCAAACGCGTACTAACCACCAAAGAAGCACGCGAGACTCTCTCCGGTAATTCGACGACGACAAGGGCGGTGACTCCCGTGACCCGTGGCGAACCGACGCTCCAAGCGATCGACCTCACCAAACGGTTCCCGGGGGTCACCGCCCTCGATTCGGTCTCGGTCGACATCTACCCGGGTGAGGTCCACGCCCTGGTTGGCGAGAACGGAGCCGGAAAGTCGACTCTGATCAAGCTGATCAACGGCGTATACGGCGCTGACGAGGGTGAGCTCCGACTGGAAGGTGAGCCGGTTGCCTTTGCCGGCCCACGCGAGGCCTGGGAGTCCGGGATCAGCACCACATTCCAGGAGATCAACCTGGAACCGTTCATGACCGTCGCCCAGAACCTTCTCCTCGGTCGGGAGCCAATGCGCGGGTTCGGGTTGGTCGATGTGAAGAGGATGAATGCCGACGCCGCCCGTCTTCTCCGTAGATATGGGATAGCTGTCGACGAACGAAGACCGCTCGGCTCGGTCGGGGTTGCCGTCCAGCAGATGATCGCGATCGTCCGGGCCGTGTCCACCGATGCCAAGGTGGTCATCCTCGACGAACCCACTTCATCCCTGGAGCCCACTGAGGTCGCCCAGCTGTTTCGTGTCATTCGAATCCTCCGTGACGACGGGGTGGCCCTTCTCTATGTGAGTCATGACCTGGATGAGATATTCGAGCTTTGTGACCAGGTGACCGTCCTTCGCGACGGCCGAAGAGTCCACACCGGCCCGGTCGCCCAAATCACCCGGTTGGAACTGGTTGCCACCATGTTGGGGCGAGAGGTCCAGGATGTTCGCTCGTCGGGCAAGACCGCGTTCGACATCGGGGGCCGCCGAATCGGTTCCGAACCAGTCCTCGCCGCCTCAGGCCTGACCCGGCACCGCGTCCTCACCGACGTCTCGGTCGATGTGCGAGCCGGAGAGGTGGTTGGTCTGGCCGGTCTCCTGGGGTCAGGCCGAAGTGAGACCGTTCAAGGCATCTTCGGATTGATGCGTCTCGACGACGGTGAGGTCCGAGTGAAAGACACGGTTCTCAAGCAGGGATCCCCCGCGGCGGCTGTCTCACACGGGGTCGGCCTCCTTCCCGAGGACAGGAAGGCCGACGGCATCGTCCCCACCATGTCGGTGAAGGACAACATCACGCTTGCCGCGAGCCGTTCGGTCGCCAAATGGGGCTTCGTATCGCCCTCAAAGGTGGAGACACTGGTCAAGAAGTACGTCGACCGGCTTCAGATCAAGGTGACGGATCTCGATCAGAGCGTTGATGAGCTCTCGGGGGGCAACCAGCAAAAGGTCCTACTCGCCCGGCTGCTCTGCAACGACCCCGGCGTCGTGCTGCTGGACGAACCGACCAGGGGAATCGACGTCGGGGCCAAAGCCGAGATCCAGGGTTTGATCGATGAGCTGGCGAAAGAGGGCCTGGCCGTGATCCTCATCTCGTCGGAGCTCGAAGACGTCATCGAAGGCTCGAACCGGGTGTTCGTGCTGAAAGAGGGCGTGGTCGTCGGTGAATTGCACGGCGAAGACATCAGCGAAGACGCCGTCATGGACCTCATCGCGCATGCCTCTACTGAACAAGGTGAGGACACGCAGTGACCGCCGTCACGAGCCCGGTCCCCTCGGTCAGCTCGGAGAAGGCTTGGAGATTCGTACGAGAGAATGGTGTGTACCTAGCCCTTGGCGTGGTTCTCGTGTTCAATCTCATCGCCACCCCGAACTTCGCATCGTTGCGAAACGTCCAGCTCCAGCTGGTTCAGGTGGCGCCGGTCGTGATCGTCGCCCTGGGCATGGCCTTGGTCATTGGGACCGCCGGCATCGATCTGTCCGTGGGGGCTGTAATGGCACTCGCCGCAGCAATGGTCGCAACCTTCGTGGACCAGAGCCCCTGGCTCGCGATTGGGATGGCACTCGTGGCCGGGGTGGCGGCCGGACTTCTCAATGGTTCGCTGGTTGCGTTCCTCGGCATCCAGCCGATCATCGCGACCCTCGGCCTGTTCGTAGCCGGACGTGGGATCGCACTCGCCTTCACGAGTGGGCGGCTGGTGGAGATCTTCGACCCGACCCTGGCTGGTCTCGGGCAGAACCGACTATGGGGAATCCCGATAGCGGCGCTCATCGCCGGGGTACTCGCCGTCTTGACGGCATTGTTGATAAGACGAACCCAGTTCGGTCGAAATGTCGTCGCCATCGGGGGGAACGCCCGAGCTGCCTTGGGCGCCGGCCTGCCGGTTCGCCGGGTGCTTCTGGTCGTCTATGTGATCTGCGCCCTCTACGCCGCCTTGGCCGGCACACTCGTCACGGCCCGATCGGCGGCCGCTGATCCCAGCTTCGTGGGTCTCCTGATCGAACTCAGCGCCATCACAGCGGTGGTGGTCGGGGGAACTCCCCTCAGTGGCGGCAAGGTGCGGGTGCTTGGCACCGTGGCCGGGGCAATCCTGATGCAGTTGGTGTTCTCGACCCTCATCCGACATGACCTGTCCGACTCCGACGCCAGGATGGTCCAGGCGGCGATCATCATCGCTGCGGTGTATTTCCAGCGGGATCGAGGGTCGAAATGAGTGCGCTAGACCTGTCCCGACCCCCGGCGCCGCCCCCGCAGGAAGGCGATGTGGAACCGAGAAGCCCCCTCCCGGTAACCCTGGCCTACCTCCGACGCACGCCTGCAATCCCCGTGCTCCTCGTCGTGGTCGTCGCCGGCGTCTTTGCCTTTGGCACCACTTTCTTGAGTGCACGGAACTTCGCCAGCATGGCGGTGGCCAGCTCATTTCTGCTCATCATCTCAGTGGGGATGACCTTCGTGATAATCAGTGGGGGCATCGACCTCTCCGTCGGCTCGATGCTGGCGCTGGGGGCCGTCTTGGCCGCCTATTCCGCCCAGTGGGGCTCCGCTCCAGCAATCCTGATCCCTCTCGCAGTTTGCACCGCCATTGGTCTCATCCAAGGGCTCCTGATCAGCAAGGGTCGGATGCCACCATTCATCGTCACGCTCGCCGGCTTGCTCTTTGCCCGTGGACTCGCGTTCAAGGTGTCGGACAACGGCAACATCACCCATTTGATCCCGGAGGGGGAATGGGTCATAAAGCTGGGCCAATCAACCTTTATCGGCGTGGGGCTTCCTGCCTGGATCGCCCTGGTCGTGCTCTTGTTGGGGATGGTCGTGCTGTACCGCACGCGCCTGGGCTACTCCACCTACGCGATCGGTGGCTCAGAGGAAGCGGCCCTCCTCATGGGCGTACGCGTGGTGCGGGTCAAACTCATCCTCTACACGCTCACGGGGTTCTTGGGCGGTGTGGCCGGGCTCCTCGTCGCCGCCCGATCTTCGTCGGGCCTCTCCACCATCGGCGCCGGTCTCGAGTTGAAGGCCATCGCGGCGGTCGTGATCGGGGGGACACTGCTCACTGGAGGGGCGGGTGGGTTGACGGGAACACTGGCGGGAGTGCTTCTCCTCGGTGTGATCGAGAACCTCATCAATCAAATTGGGACTCTCAGCTACTACCACCAGCTCGTGGCCAGCGGGGTGTTCCTGATCATCGTCGTGGCGGCCCAGAGCCTGTTCGCCAAGCGCGAGCTTCGCAGAGCCGGAAGGATCACCTAGATGGTCGATACCCGCCCGGTGGCGAAGAGCTCGACCAGCCTTGCCGATGGTCGTGCACTGATCTATTTCGATGATCGGCCCGCCGGCGGACATCCCGAGGTGGACACACGTGATCTCGGCGCCACCTCAACCGAACCCGAATTGCGCTTCGATCCCTTGCAGGAGGAGTGGGTGATAGTGGCGTCTCACCGGCAGGAGAGAACCCACCTTCCGCCCCCCGACGAATGCCCCTTATGTCCCAGTACCCCCGGTCACCCCACCGAGATCCCAGCCGCCGACTATGACGTGGTCGTGTTCGAGAACCGCTTTCCTTCCTTGATGCCATCATCGACGACCAGCACAAGCCACGACCTCCTCGGGGTCTCCGGCGGCGTCGGCCAATGCGAAGTGATCTGTTTCAGCAGTGACCACGAGACATCGTTCTCCTTCCTCTCGGACGAACGCCTGAGCACGATTGCCGATTCGATTGTCGATCGAACCCACGAGCTGTCACGGTTGCCCGGGGTCGAGTATGTCCTCGTGTTCGAGAACCGAGGATCCGATGTCGGGGTGACGCTTCATCATCCTCATGGCCAGATCTACGCCTATCCGTTCATCCCGCCTAAACCGAAACGTGCCCTCGAGGCCGCGGCGCGCTACCGGGTCGACCACGACGAGTGTCTCTTTTGTGCTGTCCTCGACGCGGAGTTGGAAGATGGGCGTCGGATCACTGCCGAAACCCCGAACTTCGTCGCCTATGTTCCCTCCGCCGCTCGGTGGCCGTTTGAGATCCACATTCAGCCGCGGAAGCACGTCGCCGACCTCGCCGACCTGAGCAGGGATGCCCGTGGCGAGTTGCTTCGGCTTCAGGCCGATGTCATCGCGGCTTTCGACGGACTGTTCGGCGAAGCGATCCCCTATCTGGCAACCGTTTTTCAGGCCCCCGTCCACGAGATGCGCGACCTTGCCCATCTCCGCATCGAGGTCGTCTCGCCAAGAAGAGCGCCGGGCAAACTGAAGTACCTCGCGTCAAGTGAATCAGCGGCCGGAGCGTTCATCAACGACGTGGTTCCAGAGCGGGCGGCTGCACGTCTGCGCGCCTCGTGGCCTGATCGGAGCTCGACGAACCCATGAGTGAGAAGGTACGTGTTGCCGTGGTGGGGACAGGAGAGTGGTGGGGGCGCGAGCACACCCGGCTATTCAGCCGACGCGAGGACACCGAGTTGGTGGCGGTAGTCGGGCGCACCAGGGAGAAGACGGAGAAACGAGCCGCCGAGTTCGACACCACGCCCTATCTCGACTTCCGCCAGATGCTGGAGGAGCAGACCCCCGATCTCGTCTCCCTGTGTCTGCCCAATGAGCACCATTTCGAGACGACAATGCAGACCATCGAGGCCGGCTTTCCGCTACTCGTCGAGAAGCCTTTCGTGTTCGACCTCGAGGAGTCGAAACGCCTGCTGGCTGAAGCCGAAGATCGGTCGTTGTTCTTTGCGATCAACTTCAACCACCGTTACGCCGTCCCGGTCATGCGAGCCCGGGCCGCGATCGAGAATGGCGAGCTAGGCGAGATCGTGTTCGCCACCTGGAGGTTTGGCGGAGAACCTGGGACGAGCGAGCATCCTCATGCGAATCTCATCGAAACCCAATGTCACGGTTTCGACATGCTCGAGCACCTTTGCGGCCCGATCGAAAGCGTGATGTCCCAGATGGTCGACAACGTCACAGGTCACGGGAACTCGACGATGGCCATCGCTCTGAGCTTCGCCAACGGGGCGGTTGGCAGCCTGGTAGGCAGCTACGACTCTTCGTATGCCTACCCGAACACCCACTATCTCGAGGTGAACGGCACCGAAGGCAGGGTGCTCGTCGAAGACACGGTCCGAAGATTCGTCCTGAACAGGGCGGGTGACGAGAACTCAATGGTGTGGGAAGCGGGTTACTTCAACGACCGGGACCGGGACTTCCATGAGATGTTCGATCGACACCTCGACGAATTGATTCCCGCCTTCACGAGTCGAGGTGAGCCCCCAATCCACGCTCGGGCCGGACATCGGGCGCTGCAATTGGCCCATGCCTCGATCGAATCATTCGAAACGGGTACCCGGGTGGTGACCGCCGACTAGGCGCTCCAAGTGACCGGTCCGAAATCCGGACCGCTTTTTCTCGCGCCACCCGCAACGGGGTACCCGCGTGCTCGGGGCATCAGGAGGGTGCCCGGTAGGGTCGCCGGCATGAGGACGCACGACTACCTCAAGGCGCGGCTGCGTTACGTGCGTCAGGACTTCGATGAGGTGCTCGAGAAGCTCACCGACGCGGACCTGCCTTGGCGCCCCGCGGAGAACTTGCCGTCTATCGCAGGTCTCCTGATCGAGATCGCGAACAAGGAAAAGGAGCTGATCGCCTGGCTGCAAAGTGGCGAATGGCCAGACGACGACCCTGACGCCTTCGACGAAAGGGCGACCCTCGCCGAAATGCGCTTGGTTCTCGCAACCTTGCGAAAGGAAACGCTGCGGTATATCGATTCGTTCGATGAGGCGGGCTTGGAGGAGATAGTTCCGTGCCCAGAGCAGTGGTGGGAGGCCCTTCGCCTGGAAGCCTGCCCGCGCAGTGAGATCTTGAGGAACATCGCCGCGCACGAGTGGTATCACACTGGGCAGTTGATCGTCTACCAGTCGATGCGCGGATCGAATCCTGACAATTGACCTAGCGCGCTCGCGCACGAGCCCGGATCCTCTTCCAAGTGCGCACAACACATCAAAGGGATCACATGATGCGAAAACTCATAGTCCAGCAGTGGGTAACCGTCGACAACATCGCCGCGGAGGAAGACGGCGGGCTCAGCTTCGTGTCAGGGGAGCCCTTTTCCGAGACCACCAATGAAGAGTTCAAGGCAAGCATGATGAGGTTTATCGAGTCGGTCGACACGATGATTCTCGGCGCAAATACCTACGCCCAGTCCAAGGACTACTGGCCGTACGCCGACGAACAGGGCGAGTACGGCGAGAAGCTCAACAACCTCATCAAGTTCGTCGCCTCGTCGAAGCTGGATGACGCCCCCTGGGGCGACTTTCCCGCCGCGACCGTGACGGGCGACCCGGCCGCCACCATCCGAGAGCTCAAGGAGCAGAGCGGCAAGGACATCTGGCTGTGGGGGAGCTTGAAACTCATGCACTCCCTGCTGGATTCCGGCGTCGTCGACGAGGTCCGGATGCTGGTCTGCCCGGCATCACGCGGCAAGGGAACGCGGATTTTCGAGGATCGGCAAGACCTGAAGCTGGTCGAGGCCACCCCATTCGAAAACGGCGTGGTACTTCTGCGCTACGAGATCGAGGAACAACCGGCATAGATCCTGGCGAGCCTCCGGTTCTCGTCAACTCCGCCGGAGCCCGCTACTCGTTGTAGTCCTGGCGCGGTTGTGCCAGGTTCCCGGCCTGCTGCTGCAGCGCCAATCCGGTTCCGTGTATCACCCAACGTCTTCGTACTATCCCGTCCGTGACTGCCGGCTCCACTCATCCAAACGATATCGAAGCCCCCGCTCGAACGCTTACGTTTCTGTTCGCCGATGTGATCGGTGAACAGCCCGACCCGGTCGGGGTTGGCGAGATCATCGAGGCCGCCGCGGAGAGGAGCTCGGGCAAGATCGAGTCCACTGCCGACGGTCGATCGGTCTGCGTGTTCGAGACTCCCCTCGACGCTCTCGATGCCGCCCACACGATCCTGGTCGAGATGTCGTCGGATCAGGGACTTGGGGGCGACGCTCTCACCTGTCAGATCGGGATCCACACTGGTCGAGGGTCGAGGAGGGCAGCGGGCTATGCGGGGCCTGACGTCGATCTTGCCGCCAGTATCGGGGCATCGGCCCACGGCGGTCAGGTGTTGGTCTCCTATGCGACCCGGCTCCTGGTCGAGGATCATGTCGCTCAGAACGGTTGGATGCTCGTAGACCTGGGGTCATTCGACCTCGATGGGACCGCCGACACGGAACGTCTGAGCAGGGTCGACTTCCCGGACGCACCCTTGGTGATGACGCCACCAAAGGCGAAGCCTCACGTCATTTCCTCGATCCCCACAAGCCCCCGGCCCATTGTCGGCCGCATTGCGGACGTTCAATCGGCGGCCGAGCTACTCAGGCGTGATGCCGTGCGCTTGGTCACCGTCACCGGGCCCGGCGGGACGGGGAAGACCCGGCTTGCCGTCGAGCTCGCCCACAAGCTCGATCCAGACTTCCCCGACGGGGTCTTCTTCGTCGACCTGGCCGCGGTGCGCTCTCCGGACCAGGTCCTCCCCACTGTTGCCCGCGCTCTGGGCGTGTTGGAGAGCTCGGGACGCACCATCATCGAGGGCCTCGCCTCAGTGGTCGGGACGGCGCGGATGCTGCTCGTCCTCGACAATATGGAGCAGATCCTCGCCTCAGGCCCGGACCTGGGTCGGGTGCTCGAAGCTCTCCCCGGAGTCAAGGTCCTGGTAACCAGCCGAGCTCCTCTTCGTCTCTCCTGGGAGCACGAGTACCCGCTCTCGCCTCTACCTGTCCCGTCCGAGGATGCCGGAGCCGAGTCGATTGCCGGGTCAGATGCCGTCGCCCTGTTCGTGGAGAGGGCACGCACAGTGAGGCCGGACTTTGGGTTGACGCCGGACAACGAGCAGGTGGTGGCCGCGATCACCCGCAAGCTCGACGGGCTTCCCCTCGCCATCGAATTGGCCGCGGCCCGACTTGGTCTCTTCACGCCCGACGAGCTTCTGCAGCGGCTCGATGATCGATTGGCGGTGCTCGATCACGGCAACGTCGACCTTCCCGAGCGGCATCGGACCCTCCGTGACGCCATCCAGTGGAGCCACGAGTTGCTCGAGGAACCCGAGGCGACGATGTTCCGACGGCTCGGAGTGTTCTCCGGTGGATGGTCCTTGGACGCCGCCCTGTTGGTCGCTGTTGACGACGAGATGGAAGAGGGTGGGGCGCTCAGCATTCTCGAAGAGTTGGTCGCCAAGTCTCTGGTGGTTTTCGCCATCGATGACGACGGTGAGCCCCGTTATCGCATGCTGGAGACGTTGCGCGAGTTCGCCCTGGAGCGGCTGACCGAGTCGGGTGAGGATGACGACATCCACCGGCGTCATCTTGCTTGGTGCCTGTCGCTGGCTTCTGCCGTGGAGGAGACGGTGGCGACGCCACGATTCCCCGTGTTGCTCGACCAGCTGGACCGCGAGCGATTCAACCTGCGCGAGGCTCTCGGCTGGAGCTTGCGGACCGGCAACGAGGTGGAGCATTCCCTTCTCATCTGCGGGAATCTCCCCCTCTACTGGGACACTCGCGGGTATGTCCCGGAGGGACTCAGGTGGTCCACCGACCTCCTGGCCGCAGGCGAGCCGAGCCCGACGCCGGGGCGGGCGATGACCCTGGCGACGGTGGGTTGGCTGGGGATGCTGGCCGGGGACCCTGTCCTCTCCGAGGATTCACTGTCCGGCTCCGACGACATGTGGCGCGAGCTCGACGACGACGGGCAGCTCTCCAGATCCCTCTCCATGCACGGGATGACGACCTACAACCTGAACGACTTCGACCGCGCCGAGGCCATGTTCGACGAGTCTTCTGATCTTGCCCGCAAGGCCGGTGTCGAGTGGATATCAGATGCCTGGTGCGTATACGGGTTGGCTCATATCGCTCTGGCCCGCGGCGACATGGTCACCGCCGACCAGCTGCTTCGGGCGACGCTGGAGTACTCGAAGAGTCGCGGCCTCACCTGGGGTATCGGGCATGCCCAGCTCAGCCTGGGAGTGCTGGCGTTCATGACGGGCGACATCGGTCAGGCCGTGGATCGAATGGCGGAGAGCCTGCTGATTCGGGAGCAGCTGCAGGACGCACGCGGCATCTGTGATTGCCTGGGGATGATGGCTGTTTTCGCCTCGGTCACGGGAGACCATCGGTTCGCCTCCGTCCTGCTCGGAGCCGCCGAGGTGCGCCGGGAGGCCACCGGCCAGATCGCCGTGCCCTGGATGCAGCCGATGCTGGCGGAAGCGACCACCAACGCCGAGCGGGCGCTGGGGGCGGAGTTCGCCAGCGGTGTCGCAGAAGGCCGAGCACTTCCACCGGCCGAGGCGATCCATCTCGCGGCCGAGCGCATGACGGATCTCGTCTCGAGCTCGGCCACGAGTGCGGTCGACTAGGGCCGACTAGCCCTCAGCGAGGACATCCCGGAGCTTGGCCGCGAACGATGTCCGGCTCACCCATCTGGCCGTACTCTCCGCCAAAGAAGCCGCCGTGGCCGCTGGGGAAGACGACGACCTTGGTGCCCAGACGCTCAGCCACGCCGAACGCGCCGCGGTTGGCCATCGTGCCTTCCTCGTTGCCGGCGGCCATGACGATCCGGGTGGAAGCGCGCGCGCAACGCCTCGAGGTCAGGCACGTAACCGATGGACCCGACGAGGGCCAGCCCGAGTAAGGGATCGGTCCGTGAGCCGTCGTCGTCGGCCGGCATGCCAAACATCTGGGGGTCCGGTGCGGGCTGTTGGGCGAAGTCGTCCGGGAACTCGCCCTGGTGACTCACAACGGCGATGAAGTGAGCCATCCCCGCTCCCCATCCGCGCTGCATGTACGTCTCGTGGACCGCGCGAGAGGCGGCGATGGCGGCGTCGCGGTCCGAAAGGACGTCAGGGAGAGGTGGCTCGTGCGCCACGAGAGTGCCTCACGTCGTCGGGGTACCGGGCGACGAGCGCCAAAGCGTTCACGGCCCCACCGCTGCTGGCAAACATGTCGACCGGCCCGCCTCCGAGCTCCTGGATGATCTCGTGCATGTCGTCGGCATGTTGCTCGGGTGTCGGCGGGGTGGTCGGCTCGGTCAGCTCACTGCGCTCACTTCCGCGCGGGTCGTAGGTGACCACGGTGCGGTCGGTGAAATGGCCCGCCAGTGTGCCGAAGCCGGCGGCTCCCATCGGCGAGGCCGTCAGGAACAGGGGGGTGGCGGCCGGCGAACCGCCGGGTCTGACGTCGTAGGTCAGGGTCGCGCCCGGCGCCTCGATGGTGCGGGTGGTCTCTTCTGTCAGATTCACAGGTTTGCTCCTTGCTCGGAGAGGATGGCTTCGATCTGGCCGACGGCCTGGGTCAGACCCTCCTCCTGGCCCATGGCGAGCACCTGCTCCATAGCCTCGGTGTTCGGGAAGAAGCTCGCAATCGACATCCGGGTCCGACCCGGGCTGATCTCCTCGATCGTCACTCGCATCTCGCCCTCCGGCATCTCCGTGTTCGGTGAGCCGTCGTCGTCGGCGAAGCCGTCGCGGACGACGAGGGAGTGCGGAGGATCGACCTCCTGCACATCCCAGTAGCCCCGCGGCTGGTCGCCCTCTGGGCCGGTCATGTGGTACTCCACGCGTGCGCCGGGCTTCAGGTCGTGCTTGGTGAAGGTTGCGGGGTAGGTCGGCGGGCCCCACCAACGCTCGAGCTGACGCGGGTCCGACCAGAGCTGCCAGACCCGATCGGGTGAGGCGTCGAACTCGGCGTCGAGTGTCATGCTGAGGGTGTGCGGATCCTTACGGACAGCGGTGACGGTCATTGGCCTGACTCCCTTGTGTACTCGTTGACGAGCTGGGTCATCCGGTCGATCCGGCCACGCCACAGCTCCTCGTACTGATCGAGCAGACGACGCGCCATGCGCAGCCCCTCGACATTGGTGCGGACGACTTTTCGTCGCCCGATGCGATGCTTGGTGACGAGGCCCGCCCGCTCGAGGATGGCGACGTGCTTCTGCACCGCCGCAAAGCTCATCGGATAGTGGCTCGCCAGCTCGGCGACCCCCTCCTTCGAGTCGATCGCGCGGCGCACAATGTCGCGGCGGGTGTGGTCCGCCAAGGCGCCGAACATGCGGTCGAAGTCGGGTGGGGCGATCTGCATTCATACAACCATATGGTTGTATGAATGTATTGTCAAGTCACCCTTCAGAGGAATGAGCGCTAGGCGGGAGCGGACTCGCGATTGGCCTGCTCGTAGCGATGGGAGAGGTTCTGGTATGGGCGTGAGTTCAGGGCGAAGATGGTCACGGCGAGACCGATGAACCCGGCAACGATGAAGATGAGCGCCATGCCTCGTTCCGGTCCTGTACCGAACCAGCTTCCGATGGTATCTGCCCCGGATCCGTCGGTCATGTAGGGGATCACCCAGGCTTGGGCAATGGGGCCGATCAGAAACGTAGTCAGGGGTGAAGCTGCGGTCTCGAGAGTCTGGGCAAAGCCAAAGACCCGTCCTTGCTCCCGAAAGGGGACCACTTTCTGGATGATCGTCTGCTCCGATGCTTCCGCCACCGGCATCAGGGTCATGAAGATGAAGAACCCGATCGCAAGCGGAATTATCGAAGACCGGATCGGAAACAGGATCGTGATCGTCCAGAGCGCCACATTCACCAACAGGAGGCTCCTGACCGGGTTGGCGCCGAGACCCCTCGACGCCACAAGCACGCCGCCGACGATGAAGCCGAAGCTCGAGATGCTGAGAACCATCCCCCAGACCTCCACCGATACCAGCTCCAGCCCGTAGGGGTCCATGAGAGCCATGAACACCCCGGCGAGGAAGTTGTTGAACGTGCTGAACAGAAGAAGGGCCAGGAGCCCTGGCACCAACCGCACTGCCCGCATGGCCCCTCCGAAGTCCGCAGTCGTGGGACTCTCGGCGTCCGAACCGCCTTGACCCGCCGTGTCGTGTTCGATTCGGATGGTCAGCAGATGGGCGGTGACCAGGCCGGCAACGGCCACTGTGATGAACAGGCTCGCCCCCATTCCGAGAAAACCAATTGCCAAGCCGCTGAAAACCGAAGTGAGGGCGAAGGCGACGCCGTTGGCGGTACCCACCAGACCATTGGCCCGGTCGTGTCGTTCGGTCGGCACCAGCAGGGTGACAGTTGTCGACAGTGCAATCGACCGCAGATTTCCTGCGATCGCCCCGGCGAGGACCAGCACCACGAACACCCAGGTCCATGGCTGAGACAGAGAAGGGATCGATCCTTCAGGGGCCACGAAGAAGACGAGCGTCGCCAGGAGGAAGAACGCCAGGGATCCGACGCTGGAGAGCATCATCGATGTCTTTCTGGTGTGACCATCGACGAAGGTGCCAAAGAAGATCCCGGAGGCTGCAAACAAGAGCATGTAGACGCCGCCGATCACCGACGTGGCGACGACAGAACGCGTCTCGAGGTACATCCAAAACACCAGGGCGAACCAAAGGAAGTTGTTGGCTGTCACTGCGATCAGCGTGTTGGCCACCAAGAGGTGAAATGTCCGGAGGTCGCCGCCGTCTGCACCCACCGCGGGCGATTCATGCCCACCTTGCATGCTCATCGTTCCAGTCGCTCCTCTAGATCGGGGCGTCGCACCTCATATACCAGTGTCGGCGCCACATGAACCAATACAGACGCCGCGTGACGGTGAAACTCATCGGTGTACAGCGCCTGCTCGGCACTTGGGCGCGACGGCTTCGTTCTAGGGCCGGGTTGTTTGGGGGTCCAGCGAGCTCTGGTTCAGTGGCTCTCGGGTACGGATTGTCCGTCACCGATCGTGCTCTCGCGAATCCTGAGCTCGGCGCGGAGGGGGATGACGACAGCAGGGGTGGAGACGCCGTTGAACTCAGACCACAGCCGCCGCACCGCTTGCCGACCCATCTCCTCGAGTGGCTGGCCCACCGAGGTGAGCGTCGGCGCAAACCAAGCGGCTTCGTCGATGTCGTCAAATCCAGTTACCGCCACATCCTCGGGGATGCGCAAGCCTCGACCTCGCAGTGTGTGCATCGCCCCAAGCGCCATCCCGTCGTTGGCGGCTACCACCGCGTCGAGATCCGGGCGGCGATCGAGAAGAGCGCCCATGGCGGTGGCCCCACTACCGGGAGACCAATCCCCCTCTTCGCAGAGCTCGGGCTCGGGCTCGAGTTGGTGCTTATCCAGGGCGCGCTGCCATCCCTCCCGGCGGTCGTGCGCCTCATGCCAGTTAGCAGGCCCGGAGATATGGCCGATTCGCGTCCTGCCGATCGATACCAGATGATCGACGACTTCCTCGATGGCGGCGGCGTTGTCGACCAGGACACTCGAATACCGGTCCGATACCCCTGCCTTGACGAACACCACCGGCTCTCGATGCTCGGGAAGCGCTGCCCTGATGCGGTCGACGGAATGCCCGACATCAGGAACCGACATGATGATGCCATCGACGTGACGCTCGACCAGTGCAGATATGGCAGGTCGTGGATCGTCGAGGCTGTCTCCCTCGGGAAGCTCGGCGATGAGCACCGTGAGACCGAGATTGGCTGCCTCGTCGACGATTCCTGCCAAGGTGAGAGTGGTGCCGGTGTACTCCATCCCGGCAAGGAGCACACCGATCGCATTGCTCCGCCGGGCAACGAGGGTTCGAGCAACGGCACTCGGCCTGTAGCCCAGAGTGGCAATCGCGCCCTCGACTCGTTCTCGGGTGTCCGGCGCCACATCGGGCCGGTCGTTGATGACGCGAGACACGGTTTGTGTTGAGACGCCAGAAAGAGCCGCCACGTCTCTGATCGTTACCCGGTGGCGCGACCCCAGCATTACCTAGCTCCTCTGGCTCATCGACGAATCGGTTCCCATCTCGATCGTCGAATGAATGTTATCGATAACGGGATCGTTAACAAGGCTCAAATGGGACCGAGTAGACAGGATTCCCACCCTATGTTAGCGTTCCCGTTAACGATAACATAGCCTCCACCTTCACCACCAACGACCCCGCCGAATAAGGCCAGTACAGGAGGAGATCATCAACCACCAGACAGACAGAGTGTTTGTCCCCTAGAGAAGAAGCGAAACCCGATCAATGAGGAGGAAGACATGAGATCGCTGAGAACCCGGAAACGGCAGTTTCTGGTGCTATCGACGGTGCTCGCAGTGGCACTAGCCGCCTGTGGAGGCGGCGAATCGAGCGACACGACCGCCGCTGGCGAGGGAGCCGCCACCACCGCAGGAGAAGCGTCCGGAGAGCTGACCACCGTCGGCTTCGCCCAGACCGGCTCCGAGTCGGGCTGGCGCTCGGCCAACACCGAATCGATGAAGACGGCCTTCTCGGAGGAGAACGGCTTCGAGTTGATCTTCAACGCGGCCGACAACGACCCGGCAGCTCAGATCGCCGCGGTTCGTGGCTTCATCAACCAGGGCGTGGACGCAATCGTCATCGCACCGATCGTCGAAGACGGATGGGAAGACGTGCTGCAGGAGGCGTCGGACGCCGGTATTCCGGTCATTCTGGAGGACCGCACCGTGACGGCTCCGGAAGATCTGTACGCCACGTGGGTTGGCCTTGACTTCAAACGAGAAGGCGTATACGCCGGAGAGTGGGCAGCCGAGACCTTCGGCGACACCCCGACCAAGATGGTGGTGCTGGAAGGCACGACCGGTTCCGCTCCTGCCAACGACCGCGCCGAGGGCTTCGACGAGGCCACCGCCGGCACCGCGATCGAGAAGATCGACTCGCAGACCGGTGACTTCACCCGTGACGGCGGCAAGACCGTCATGGAGGGCTTCCTCCAGAAGTACGGAGTCGACGGCATCAACCTGGTCTACGCCCACAACGACGACATGGCGCTCGGTGCCATCGAGGCCATCGAGGCCGCGGGCGGTGTCCCGGGACAGGACATCCAGATCGTCTCGATCGACGCTGTCCACGACGGCATGCAGGCTCTCATCGACGGCAAGATCAACTACATCGTCGAGTGCAACCCACTCCTCGGTGAGCTTGCTGCGGGCTTCGTGAATAGCGTGCTCGCCGGCGAAGACGTCGAAAAGAGGAACTACGTCGAGGACCAGACCTTCACCCAGGAACAAGCCGAAGAGGCACTTCCCGATCGTCTGTACTGATCCGCACGGGTTCATCCCGAGCAGATAGCTTGCGAGTGTCAGACCGGGGCCGGTTCTTCCGGCACCCGGTCGGGCACTCCAACACAGATCGAGAGTGATCGTGTGACCTTGACCGCGGACACCGCTTACCCCCCCATCGTCGAGATGCGGGGCATCACAATCAGCTTTCCTGGTGTGCTCGCCCTCGACAATGTGGACTTCTTCCTCCGGCGGGGAGAGGTGCACTCACTCATGGGTGAGAACGGCGCCGGGAAGTCCACTCTCATCAAGGCACTGACCGGCGTCTATGCCGTTGACAGCGGATCCATCGACCTGATCGGAACCAGCCAGGTCTTTCGTGGCACCTCCGATGCAGAGGCCGCGGGCATCTCGACCGTGTACCAGGAGATCAACCTGTGTACGAACCTCTCCGTCGGCGAGAACGTCATGCTCGGTCACGAGCCCCGCAAGGGCGGACGGATCGACTGGAAGGCCGTCCATCGACTGGCGGCCGAGCACCTCGAAGGGCTGGGGATCTCGATCGACACCCGATCGCTGCTCTCCAATCACTCGATCGCCATTCAACAACTGGTAGCCATCAGCCGCGCCATGGTGGTGGACGCCAAGGTGTTCGTCCTCGACGAGCCCACATCCAGCCTGGATCGTGGAGAAGTCGAGCAGCTCTTCACGGTGATTCGCGATCTGCGGGACCGGGGCGCGGCGATCCTCTTTGTGAGTCACTTCCTCGACCAGGTCTACGAGATCTCTGACCGCATAACCGTTCTTCGTAACGGCAAGCTCGTGGGGGAGTACCTCGTCAATGAACTGTCACGAGATCAGCTGGTGACCAAGATGATCGGTCGCCAGCTGGACGACCTCGAGGCCATCTCGTCGACCGCCGCCCGCTCGATCGACCGCACGGAGGCTGCCAATCCTCAAAGCAACGGGCCTGGGTAGGCGTGGCGTGCTCGAACCTGCGGACCTCGACGTATTCGACGGTGAGATCGTCGGCATCGCTGGGCTCCTGGGTTCCGGGCGCACCGAGCTGGTGCGGCTGCTCTACGGCGCAGACCGGGCCGACTCGGGCGACATCGAGGTAGGTGGCACGCCGGCGAAGTTGACCTCGCCTCGCCATGCGATCGATCACCGGATCGCATACTCATCTGAAGACCGGCGCGAGGAGGGCATCGTGTCCGACCTCACGGTCGCCGAGAACATCGTGCTGGGCATCCAGGCGCGGAAAGGGCTCTCGCAAGATCCGTCGGGACAAGCTGGAATCGGTCGTGTCCGAATACATGGCAGCGCTCGACGTCCGACCGGCCGACCCGGACATGGTCGCCGGCAACCTGTCGGGGGGCAACCAGCAGAAGGTGCTCATCGCTCGCTGGCTCGCAACGGCCCCCGAGCTCCTGATCCTGGACGAGCCGACTCGGGGCATCGATGTCGGCACCAAGGCGGACCTTCAGAAAAAAGTCGCCGAATTGTCGGAACAGGGCCTGTCCGTGATCTTCATCTCGTCTGAGCTCGAGGAGGTGCTCCGACTCGCCCAGCGGATCGTCGTCATGAGAGACCGAAAGTCCATTGGTGAGCTCGACTCGGGAAGGTTCGATCTGGACGGGTTGATCGACTTCATCGCCAACGAGGGCAAGGGGAGCGCAGCTTGAGAAGGGTCATGCAGCATCGGCTCTTCTGGCCGGTTGCCACGTTGGTCATGCTCATCCTGATCAACACCATCGCTCGTCCACAATTCGCCAGCGTCACCGTTCGAGACGGCCGTCTCTATGGCGCCTTGATCGACATCCTTCGCCAGAGTGCCCCACTGATGCTGGTGTCGTTGGGGATGACGATCGTCATCGCCACACGCGGCATCGACTTGTCGGTCGGAGCGGTCATGGCCGTGTCCGGAGCGGTGGCGCTCACGATCATCGATGGCTCGACCGACCCGAACAACGTCGGAGTGGTCATGCTCGCCGTGGTAGTCGCGATCCTGGTCTCGCTCCTGCTCGGCGTGTGGAACGGTTTTCTCGTCTCCCTGCTCGGCATCCAGCCGATCATCGCGACGCTGGTGCTCATGCTCGCCGGCCGCGGGGTTGCTCTGCTGATCACAGAGGGATTCATCACAACCGTGAACAGCACGCCGTTCGAGTTCATCTCGACTGGATACCTCCTCCTCCCCTTCGCCTTCTTCATCTGGGTCGCAGCGGCTGCGGCAGTCGGGTTGACCGAACGTCGCTCTGCCCTCGGTGTTCTCACGGAGGCCGTCGGCATCAACCCTGAGGCGAGCCGTCTCGCCGGGGTCCGGTCGACGCGGCATCATCTGGAGCGCCTACGCCGCTAGCGCCGTGCTCGCCGGGATCGCGGGCATCATCTATGCCTCGAACATCAAGGCGGCCGACGCCAACGCGGCAGGCCAGTTCATCGAGCTGTACGCCATCCTCGCGGTAGTGCTGGGCGGCACGTCGCTCATGGGGGGCAAGTTCAGCCTCGCCGGCACCGTCGTGGGCGTGTTGATCATCCAGACACTCGAATCCACGATGCTCTTTCTCGGGGTTCCGTCGGCGGAGAGCCCGGTGTTCTTTGCCGTTGTCGTCGTGATCGTGGTGGTCATCCAGTCGCCACGTCTGCATCGGTTCGCCCGCGACGCTCGCCCGCTCGGCGCGCTCCAGCGGCGCAGCCGAACCGACCAGTGACGCTGAGGCTGTCGGATGACGAGTGTCGAGACTGCCGCCAGGACGACTCGAACACAGGCCGGGTATTTCCAAACTTTCATGAGCCGGCGGGCGTCGCTCCTCCCGACGCTCGCCGCAGTCGCCATCCTGATCCTGCTCTTCATTGGCGCGGAGATCCTGCTGTCGGGGCGATTTCATCACCCCGAGAAACATCTCTTCGCTTCTGCTGGACAACGCATATCTGCTGATCCTTGCGGTCGGATTGACCTTCGTCATCGTCACCGGCGGCATCGACCTGTCTGTGGGCTCTGTCATGGCGTTCACTGGCATCTGGCTGGCGCAGCTACTCGCAGCGGGAGTGTCCCTGGCCATCGCTCTACCGGCGGTCTTGCTCGCCGGCGCATTGGTCGGCCTGCTCATCGGCGTGCTGGTGCAGTTCTTCGACGTCCAGCCGTTCATCGCGTCGTTGGCCGGCCTGTTCCTCGCTCGCGGTCTTGCCTTCGTCGTGAGTCTTTCGTCGATCAAAGTCGAGACAGCGGAGGTGCTGTGGCTGCAGTCGACCCGCATCCAGCTCGGCGAGTGGTACATAACGCCGACCGGCATCCTGGCGCTGCTTGTGGCCTTTGTCGGTGCCTGGGTGATGCAGTCCACCCGTTTCGGGCGAACGACGTATGCGATCGGTGGCAATCAACAGGCAGCGCTGATGGGTCTCAAGGTGGCGCGCACCACGGTGGCCGTGTATGTGATCTCGGGTATCTGCGGAGGTCTCGCCGGTCTCGTGCTGACCGCATATTCGGGCGCCGGATATCCCCGCAACGGCGTCGGCACCGAGCTCGACGTCATCGCGGCCGTGGTCATCGGTGGAACCCTGCTCGCCGGAGGCCGGGGCTATGTGCTGGGCTCGATGGTCGGTGTCTTCGTCTACGGCACCATCAAGACCATCATCTCGTTCATGGGCGCCGAGCAGTCGTGGACGCAGATCATCATCGGCGCGCTGCTTCTGGTGTTCATCGTGGTCCAGCGTGCGATCGTCGCCCGCTCGGACCGACGAAGCCGATCCTGAAATCCACGTCCCCGCCCTGGATCAGTCCGGCACCCGAAGGCGCGCCGACTCACCGACGACGACCAAGGCGCCGGTAACGACCAGCAGAAACAGCCCGGGCAGCATCAAATGAGGCGCCTGCGCGGATGTATCGCTGCGCCTCCGCCAGCAACACGCCCCACGAGACATCTGGGAGCTGAAGCCCGGCGCCGAGAAAGCTCAGCAAGGCTTCGGCCCCGATCGTGAAGGCGATCGTCGGAGGGATCACGGCGATGACGGAGCCGAGAGAACCCGGCAGCACATGTCGCACGAGCAGGCGTGGGGGTGAGGCACCCAGCGCCCTGGCCGCATCCACGTGTGCTTGCTCGGACTCGCGAGATGTGGCTGCCCGGATCACACGGGTGTAGATGGGCCAAGCTGCAACCCCCATGACGATCGCCACGAGTAGCACGCCGCGGTCATCGAGAGCGCTGAGGATCACAAGCCCGATCAAGATGATCGGCAGGGCCGTGACCAGATCCACCAGTCGCCCCACCAGGGCGTCGACCCAACCTCCGACGAAGCCTGATGTGGTGCCCACAGGTATCGCCACCGCCAGGGCGAGAATCGTGGCCAGGATCCCTACGAGCAGGGAGTTGCGGGTTCCTGCCATCGTCAAGACCAAGAGGTCGCAACCTTGGAGGTCGAAGCCGAACACATGCCCGGGGAACGATGGTGGGCTGAGCGAGCGACTGAGGGAGCAGCCCCTGGGATCCAGGCCGGCAGGTGCCTCCGAGAAAATGGCCAAGACGGCCGCAGCTGTGAGTACCAAGGCGGCGCCGACCGTCACCCACCTCGAGCGTGTGGCGCCGAGCAGTTTCGATCTCAACTTGGCTCGTCGCCTTCGAGTCTGAGGCGCGGGTCGAGGATGGCCGCCACGATGTCGGCGGCCATGCCGCCGAGGATCGCCAGAACCGATATCACCAGCACACCACTCACGACGACGGCCCGGTCACGCCGCGCCACGCTGTCGAGGATCAGGTTGCCGATGCCGGGGATGTCGTAGATCGCCTCGACGATCACCACACCGGTCAGCAGATACCCGAGGCTGGCGCCGAGATAGGCGATCACCGGGCCAGCCGACGCCTTGGCGGCATGTACTCCCACGATCCGCAGATCCGGGTGCCCACTGGCCACTGCGAACTTGGCGAAGGTCGACTGGAGTGTGTGGAGCATCTCGCTGCGAAACAGCAGGACAACAGGACCGGCGAGCATCACAACAAGGGCGATCATGGGCAGCACGTAGGCCTCCGGTGTGCCGTCGAAGGGGTAGGGGAACCAACCGAGCCCCTGGTACCCCACCGTGAAATACGACCGAAGGGCCCACGCCGTGAAGATGACCGGTGCGGCCGTTGCCGCAACCGCCACCCACCAGGTGAGGGTCGAGACCAACCTGGAACGCCGGAGCATCGACACCACCGCGACGCCGTAAGCAGTGGTCAGCTGCAGGACGAGACCGATTCCGATCAGCAAAGCTGTCGTCGGGAGAGTCGCACCGACCACTGTGGAGACGGGCTGCGGGTTGAAGCTGATGGTCACACCGAGGTTGCCCTGCAACAGCTGGGTCAGATAGGCCAGATACTGGACGGGGTAGGGCTGGTCGAGGCCGTACTGCGCCCGCAACGCCTCCAATTCCTCGGGCGCGGGAGGCACGAACCCGAACAGGGCTCGTATCGGGTCGCCGGGGATCAGTGATATTCCGGCATGGACCACGAGGGTCAATGCCAGCAATGTGATCAGCGCCTGAAGCACCCGCCGGCGCGCGAACGACCCGATCGTCACCAGGTCAGCCCGAGTCGGCTCGAACCGATTTCACCCTGACCTTGAGGGTGTCTGGGACTTCATGCGTGACATTCGTCGGCTCCGGGGGTGGACTGACCGGAGACGGCATCGTACAGCCGGGCCGGGCGTGGGCTCACCGGTCCAGAGTCCGCCGGCCTCAGCGAGAATCGTCACCCACTCCAGCTAGCTCTGTTGTGAGCCACGGCCGGATGACCGGGATCACGTTGTCGGGCTGCATGGCCTGGGTATGGTCCAGCCCTGCGAGCAAACGCACCATCCAGCCCGCTGTTTCGAGCTCGTTGCGATTGGCTTTGAGCGGCCCTGCCATGTCCACACGAGCATTTCCCCAACGCTCGTCATAGACGATCACGTCTTCGCTGCCGGCGAAGCACAGCCGGGGACAATCGAGTTGTGACAGGACCCGGCGATCATCGAAGTCTTGGAGACTCTCGTACAACGTGAGGAACTGACGGGCCTGAGGCTCCGGCATGCTGAACTCGACGGTGGACCAGTCGCCCGGTTCCGCAGCCCCGTCGGCGCCGGGTGGTGGCGTAGGCCCCGGTTCCGAAGCCATCCGATGGGTGGCGGCCGTCACGTCCAACATCGCGGCGTATGGCCCATCCAGAGGTGGGAAACCTCCCATGACGAGTGCTGTTAGTCGGTCCGTCCTGATGGCCAACTGCATCCCGACTAGAGCGAGCCACGAGTATCCGTAGTAGGCAAATGTGGCGGTTCCCGCCGCGTCGGCGACTGCGAGCACATCGGAGGAGATGTTGGAAGGGGTAAGCGTGTCTGGCTTCGGTGTCGCCAGCACATGTCCCTCGTAGTCGAAAGCGACAACGGTGACGATGTCCCGCAGACCCTCGATCAGGGAACGGCCCAACGCGGGGTCCGCCCCCCACTTCCGCATCTCCTCCGCGGCCTCGCCCTCTACCGGATTCGGGTTGACGGGTATGAGCAAGAACGGGCCCTCACCCTGGATCTCGATGTCCAGCTCGCTGCCATCGTGCATCGTTGCCTTGGTCGTCATTTCTCTCCTCTAGACCTTCACAGAGGCGCCCTATCTGTTCCGCTATCGAGTCGAAACAGTGTCGAAATCTACGGGTGCGGTCGTGTTAACGACTTGTTCGACAAGCAGAAACACTGCTGAAACAGAGCCTCGGAACGATGCTCCCGCAACGACCAACCCGGCTGGGAGGAGTGCTGATGGATACTGGTGATGCGGCGTGGGTGTTGGCGTCGTCGGCCCTGGTGTTGTTCATGACACCGGGACTGGCGCTGTTCTACGGAGGCATGGACCGGACGAGAAACGTCCTGAACATGTTGATGATGAACTTCTGGTGTCTGCTCGTCATCCCCATCGCCTGGGTGGTCGTCGGTTATTCGTTGGCGCAATCGGGTGACGGAGCTTTCCTGGGCAACCTCGACCTTGCCTTCCTCTCTGGCCTGGGCATAACCGGCGAAGACGGCGGCTCGACTCTGTTGATAGTGACCTTTCTGGGCATGTTCGCAGTGATCACGCCGGCCCTGATCTCCGGCGCAGTGGCCGATCGAATGAAGTTCTCGGCTTGGGCGATCTTCGCCCCGGCCTGGTTGCTTCTGGTATTCAGCCCGGTTTTCAAGTGGGTGTATGGGGGCTGGATCGCAGACCGCGGTGGGCTCGACTTCGCGGGGGGCACTGCTATCCATGTGAACGCTGGAATCGCCGCACTCGCCGCGGTGCTCGTGCTGGGCAGGCGAAAGGGCTGGCCGGGCCAGGGTCACCCGCCCCACTCGATGCCCTTGGTGATGCTGGGTACCGGGATCCTCTGGTTCGGTTGGTTCGGATTCAACGCAGGCTCAGCCCTGGCCGCGAACGGGGTGGCGGTGCAGGCCTTCCTGAACACATTCCTCGCCGCCGCAGCAGCCGGGCTGTCGTGGGGGTTCGTGGAGAAATTCCGGGACGGCAAATTCACCAATCTCGGTGTGGCGTCGGGAATCGTGGCCGGGTTGGTGGCGATAACTCCAGGCGCCGGTTTCGTTGCCGGGATGTCGCCGATCTGGATCGGGTTGGCAACCGGCGTCATCTGCTGCTTCGCCGTCGGGTTGAAGACCAAGGCCGGCTATGACGATGCCCTGGACGTGGTGGGAGTCCACTTCGTAGGAGGCCTCGTCGGCTCGCTGGCCATCGGTCTCTTCGCCGACCCGGTGTACTTCGGCGGCGAGTTCATGGCTGGCGCCTTCTACGGCGGTGGGCTCGAGCTCCTCGGTGTGCAGGCCCTGGCCAACGGAGCGGTCATCATCTACAGCTTCGTGGTGACGGCTCTGATCATGCTGGCCCTGAAGGCCACGATCGGTGTTCGGGTCTCCGAAGAGGTCGAGACCAGCGGCCTGGACCTGGCCGAGCACGCAGAGACGGCCTACAGCACGGGCAGCGCCACTATGGCTGGGCACTGAGAAAGGACTGGGGAATGAAACTGATCATCGCCTTCATCAAGCCCTTCAAGCTGGAGCAGGTACGGGACTCGCTCAAGACCGCTGGTGTCTCCGGGATGTCGGTGAGTGACGTCTCCGGGTTCGGCCGTCAGGGAGGCCAGACCGAGGTCTATCGGGGCGCCGAGTATGAGGTGGAGTTCGTGCCCAAGGTGCGGCTGGAGGTCATCGTCACCGACGAGCTGGCTGGGCCTGCGGTAGCGGCCATCGAGTCGGCGGCGCACACCGGGGAGATCGGCGACGGCAAGATCGTCGTCGTGCCGGTGGAAGACGTGGTACGCATCCGTACCAGTGAGAGAGGTGCCGACGCCATCTGATTCCGGGGAAACCCTCCTTCACGACTTCATCGACCTCCGTGACTCGCTGCGACGACGTCGCATCGGTGATGGAGGTCGTGAAGTGTGCGCGGCCCTGACGGCGAGTCTGGACAAGACGGTGTCTGACCTGGTTGCCCCGGGAACGACTCCGATGGCGGTGGTCGCCCTCGGCGGCTACGGCAGAGGCGAGCTGAGCCCGTATTCCGATGTCGACCTGATGCTCCTCCACGACGGCGGGGACGCCGCGGCTGCGGCGGCCGACCTGTTCCGCCCCCTCTGGGACGCCAAGCTCCGCGTCGGCCATTCCGTGCGCACGGTCCGGGAGGCCTCGGAGGCTGCCCGAGAGCGATTCGACACCCAGACGACGCTCCTGACCAGTCGTCTCGTGGCCGGTTCCGAAGAGCTGTTCGAACAGCTGATGGGAGCCGTCACCCGGGTGACGCGGGCCCGCCCTCTGCGTCGCTACCTCGTGGACGCCGAGCGAAACCGGCGGGCCGAGGCGCCGTATCGGCTGATGGCTGTCGATATCAAGACCGGCCGCGGCGGTCTGCGAGCCCTGCAGGGTTTCGAGTGGGAGCGTCGACGCCAAGAGCTGATCGGCAAGTTCTCCACGCAGCATCGAGAAAGAGGAAGAACAGGCGCTCGAGGTCCTCCTACGGGTTCGCAATGGGCTCCATGCCGTCACCGGCAAAGCGCATGACGTGTTCTCACCCGAATTGCGCGAGCCGGTTGCCCGATGGCTGGGACGGGACACATTCGAGACCGCGGGCGACCTGGTGGCCGCCATGCAGTCGATAGACCGTCTCGCCGAGCGCAAATGGCCAGAGATCGTGGAAGACCGACCGGCGCCTGCCGGCCGACGGGTCTGGTCCCGGGTCGCCGCTCCGAACGAGTCGGTCAAACCCGACTCACCGCCGACGATCGACGATCTCGACCGACTCCTGGAAAGCGGAGAACGCGGGCGAGCCATCTTCGACAGCCTCTGGGAGGGAGGTCACCTCTCGGAGGTTCTCCCGGAGTGGGGCGTCGTGGCCGCCTTGCCCCAGCTCGAGCCTTTTCACCAGCACCCCGTGGCCGCACACCTATGGCGCACAGTGGCGGAGATGCAGGCGGTCCTCTCGGAGAACAGCCCGCTTGGCGACTGTCGGACTCGAGTTGGACGATGCCCCGGCTGCTCCGACTCGCCGCTTTCCTCCATGACATCGGCAAGGGTCACGGCGGCGACCACGCCGGAGTCGGCGCCGAGATCGCCACCGCGTTCGCCAAGCGAATGGGGCTAGACACCGAACCACAGATCTCTTGGTCGGTGCCGTGCGTCATCATCTCCTTCTGCCGCTGACGGCCACCAGACGAGACCTAGCCGACCCGGCGGTGATCGACGAAGTTGCGTCCGAGGTCGGAAGCCTCCAGCTGCTGCAGGTGCTCTACCTGCTCACGATCGCCGATTCCAGAGCCACGGGCCCCTCGATGTGGAATGACTGGAAGGCGAGCCTGCTCAAGACGCTGTTCCTGAGATGCGCGCATGAGGTTTGGCGCTGAGGAGCCTGCCGTCACAACTGGCGGGCCACCCGGCAAGAGGTGATTTCGCGGGCGGATGCATCGTCGGATGCGATGGCCGCACATCTCGACGCGATGCCCGACGACTATCTGCGGAGCGTCGCAGTCGAAGAGGCGCTCTGGCATCTCGAGTTGGTCTCCGACCTGGCTGGGGTGTCGAACCTGGGGGTTCGTGGTCGGCGAGCCGATCGAGACAGTCGTAGTGGTTGGCCAAAGCCAACCCGGCTTTCGCCGGACCGTCGCCGCGGTCTTCGCCGCCAATGGGGTCGACGTGCTCGAGGCTCGATTGTTCGGGCGATCGGATGGCCTGGTCGTCGACTCGTTCCAGGTGAGGGATGACCGCACCGGTGGGATGGTCCCGGGGGAGCGGTGGGAACAGGGTCCGCGCCGACGTCGAAGCCGGTCTTCTAGGACAGCTCGACACCGACGACAGGGTCGCCGCCCGCGCTGCCGCATATCCCATCTCCGAGGTGTCCCGCCCACAGCCCAGTGCCCGTATCTCGACCGATCCCGCGACGGGCGATCTGGTCGTAGTGGTGAAGTGCTCGGATCGCATCGGGAGACTGGCTGAGATCCTCGGGGTGCTCGACGCCTGTGGTCTCGAGATCCGTCTCGCCAAGCTCGACAGCCGCGAGGGCGAGGTGATAGACACCTTCCACGTCGGCTCAGTCCCGTCCCTTGCCGGTGTCGACCTGACCGGGCTGGAGCAGCGGATCTCCGAAGGTGTGACGCCGTGATCTTCTGAGGCGGCCGGAACCGGGACGAGTGGTTGAGCCGTTACGGCGCCCTTGTCTTGACTGCAGGCGTTTAGACCGTCATGCTGTCAGGCACTTGACAGCGCTCATCAAGAGCGGTGGAGGGACAGGCCCTGTGAAACCGCGGCAACCGATTAGTTCGGTGCCAATGCCTGATCGATGAGATGCCTATGGCGGACCTCCGCCTCGGGCGCTCGCATGAGCGCGTCGAGACGATGACATAGGAGGTTCAGCCGTGCGACAAGTCAGAGATCGAACCCCCGGATCCTTCCGGTGCATGTGTTGTCGACGCTCTCGGGTGGAATGCCCGGGCGCTCGACGCCCGTAGCTCACCGCCACCACCCGAGAGCCGTCTTTTCGCTTCGGCGGTGCTTCGCCGTATTCACATTGCTACAGAAGGAATGTTCAAATGACCACCACCTACCTCAACGATGTCGACCTCCCGACGGTCGGCGCCCTGGTCCAGGCGATCCAGGAAGACCCAGACAAGGGACTGACCACGTGGAAATCCGAAGTAACCTGGGATGGCGCGTTCCGGACTACGGCCCGATCGCGTGATCTGGCCCCGGTCGCGTTCGATGAGCCCCCTGGCTTGGGTGGCACGAACACCGCGCCCAACCCCGTCGAGCAACTCCTCGGGGCCCTCGGCTCGTGCCTCGTCATCGGCTACGCGGCGAACGCCACGGTTGCCGGCATCGAGTTGAAGGATCTTCGCATCGAGCTAGAAGGTGACCTGGACCTGCAGACATTCCTCGGCCTCGCCTCAGGAAACGCGGGATTCTCCTCGATCGGAGCCAAGGTCCACATCGAGGCCGATGCCGAGGAGCAAGAGATCCTCGCCCTCCACGAGAAGGTGATCGCCTCCTCCCCGGTCGGCCAGTGCTTGTCGAGGTCAGTGCCTCTCGAGGTCAGCCTCGCCTGAGCAGATCATCACCACGGCCCGGGCTCCTTTGCCCGGGCCGTGATCAGGTACGGAGTCACACCATCATCAGCGAGCCTTGTGGCGTCGTCCGCTCGCTGGCAGTGGCCTGGAACACCTGACGACCATCGGAGTAGACGTTGGTGTTGGGGCACCCATCGACCTGATAGTTGACCCGGAGTGCCCTGGGGATCAGCGGCTCTCCACCGAGGGCGGTCGCCACCGGCTCGGACCAGGCGACGACGCTTCGTGGATCGGAACACTGACAAAAGAGCTCGGTCCAGACCACGACCCGACCGAGATGGTCACCGCCGGCATGGAGGTCGCGCACCACCGTTGCCACACCGGTGTCGAGATCGGTGACCTCGCCCCTCCAGCCAACCTCCGGTGAGGGGTAGATCCGCAGGCGATACTTTCGCCGGGGCAGCCAGGGAAAGTCGCGGGTATTGGTGTCCTGTGGTGTGCTGGGGAGCGCCGAGCCTGAACCGGGGAGTATGACGCCCTGGGTGGCATAGCCTCCCCAGTTGACGGCTGTGTGGCCGGGAAATCGGGGGTTCCACTGCAGGCCCAGGTGTCCCGCCCCGTGCGAGCCGGCGCCGTCGAGGAAGGATGTCTGGACGGCCCAGAAGTAGAGACGATCCACCGAGGGCGGCTCGAGGACTTCGAGCGTCACCGCCACCTCACGAGCCGGTGGTGCGAGATCCCATGAGAGGTGGAGCGAGAAGGCCATGCCGGTATTCGAGCGGCTCGTCAGCCACCCTGGATCACGATACCGGCGAACGCCACATCGCCGGGCCGGACTATTTCATTGTGGTTGGTTGACCTAGGCGGTGGCCATGGATCCCTCGGTCACCTCGTCCTTGTGGGCGGCGAACGCGCCAAGGACTTCGTCTTTCTCTTGCTGAGGTATCTCGAACGCGTCGAGCGTCCTTGCCAATTCGGCGGCCACCTCGTCGAATTCGGCAGGAGTGATCCGTAATTCGCGATGAGCCTCTTCGAGTCCCAGGGTCGTGCTCCCCGGTCGAACCGGGGTGTACACGAAGGGTCCCCCGGACACGTTGCATACCCACAGAGTTCGCATGAACTTCAGACCAGGTAGACGGCCCAGGTTGTTCGTATGCCACTCGCGCAGAGCCGGATTGCTCGACTGCTGGCCCACGACCGGATTCTCGATCAGAGCGTCACTGAATTTGTCCACCACCGCGGCGATGGCGAATGCGCCACCCAACCTGTCGTACAAACTCGCGTCCGTCATGACTCCGTCCTCCTGGTAGCTAGACCCTGGCGACCACATCTCTATCGCCAGTCAATGTTGTTTTTACATGAGATCGCGGGAGGAGTCAACAGTGCGTCCAACGGCCTTGAAGGCGTGCCATGATTTTCCCGTGACTGAGCCCCAGCACGACAGTCAGTCAGCTTCTATCTCGGACGAGGAAGCGCTACAGCAGTTCCTCCTCTTCCTTGGCAGCGCCCTGACAGCGGCAGGGGAAGCCGTGAATGAAGTCGAGGACCACCTCCTGGCGGTGGCGGCGGCCTACGGGGCCACCAGAGCCCGCTTCGCGGTGCTGCCCACATTCATCGTGGTCGCGCTCGACCCGAGCCGGCCCGCCACCCTGGAGCCAACGCCTCAGCTGCGGGGTGTGCTTCGTCTGGACCAGACGTCTGCTCTCTTCGACATCCTGAAACGGGCCACACGAGCAGAGATCGATCCGACCGAAGGCACCCGTCAGGTGGTCGAGGTCATCGCCAGTCCCTCGAAATATCGGACCTTGTCCACATTGGCCGGGCACGTCGTGCTCACTGTTGGGATATGCCTGATCCTCCAGCCGACATGGTCCGACGTGGCGCTGGCCGCGGTGTTCGGTCTTGTGGTCGGCGTGCTCAAGCTGATCGGAGCGCGCTGGGTTCCTGCACAAACCTTGATGCCCGTCGCTGCCGCCTTCATAGTTTCAGCTCTCACCTTCCTCCTCGCCAATCGGGGATGGGCCAACGCCAACCTGAGGACGATGATCCCGCCGCTGGTCACTTTTCTTCCCGGAGCTGCCCTCACCATGGCCGTGATCGAGCTATCGGCCGCACAGATCGTGAGCGGAGCCAGTCGCCTCGTCTCTGGAGGGCTGCAATTGGTACTGCTCGCCTTCGGGATCGTGAGCGCCGCCGAGGCTTTCGGTCTTCCGTCGGCGGAGGTACTGGTGAATGCCCCACAGAACCTGATCGGCTGGTGGGCGCCATGGTTGGGCATGGTGGTGTTCGGGATCGGAGTCGCCGTGTTCCATTCGGCGCCGTCGGGCTCACTGCCCGGTCTTTTTCTCGTTCTCTTGGTGGCCTTTGTCGGTCAGCAGGTGGGCAGCGCGTTCTTCGGTGGCTATGTCGGTGGGTTCATTGGCGCAACCGCGATGACAATCACCGCGCGTCTCGTCGAGCGGACCAAGTTCGGCCCTCCGGCTCTCGTCTCTTTCCTTCCCGGTTTCTGGCTTCTGGTCCCTGGTGCCCTGGGCCTCATCGGGGTCACCGAGTACATCGCATCAGGCCCTGTAGTGGGGGTACAGGACTTCCTGGGGACGGTGGGGGCAATGGTCGCCATCGCAATTGGGGTCCTTTGCGGGTACCTCCTGTTGGATGCGGTCAAGCCCTTGTACCGGCACACCGTGCGCCCGGCCCTGGACCTCCTCCCCTTTCAGCTGATGCCGTCGAGCTGGGACGAGGCCTTCGGGGAACGCGAGTCGGATCGCACGAATCGAAAAGAGAGCGAGTCCGGTGGGTCGGAAGGTGATGGATAGGATCTGAGCCCGTGACGAAATCTGATCCGGTGTCGGGGTCCTCCGGGACCAACATAAAGCCTGGTCTCGGTGTTCTCCTTGCCACCTGCATTTCCGCATTGGTGGTAAACGCCAACACCTCTGCGGTTTCGATCCTGCTTCCCTCGATTGGAGAGGATGTCGGAGCCCCGGTCAGCACCCTGCAATGGGCGGTCACCGGCTATTCGCTGGTGGGGGCGGCGTTCATCGTGACCGCCGGCGCGCTTGGTGACGTCTTTGGCCGGCGGCGCATCTTCCTCGGCGGCCTGGTTCTGTTCATCGTCTCCTGTGTCCTGATCGCACTGACCGACACCGCGGCCGGGGTCATTGGCGGCCGTGCCATCCAGGGGGCGGCCGGCTCGACGATCCTCGCCTGTGGCCTCAGCCTCCTCACTGTGGCGTCTTCCGGAGCGGAACGCCTCAGGGCCGTCTCGTATTGGGGAGCCGCGTCGGCGATAGGCGCCGCCGCCGGGCCGCTGGTCGGTGGGGTCCTCGTCGATACCGCGGGATGGCAGGCGCTGTTCTGGATCGACGCCGGGATCGCCCTTCTCTGCGTGCCACTCACTCGGCGCCGGGTCGAGGAGTCGCTGGACCCGAACCGCTCCCGCAGCATCGACTGGCTAGGCACCTTCCTCGTCGCGGCGATCCTCGCCCCGTTCATACTCGCGGTGAGCAAGGGATCCGAATGGGGGTGGACCTCGCCGGCGACTCTTGGCTCGTTCCTGATCTCGGTGGTGGCGGCGATCGCATTCGTGTACGTGGAACGCCGCTCGGATTCGCCGTTGGTCGACCTGAATCTGATGAAGAACCGGGCCCTGATCGGGGCCACGCTGGGGATCCTGATCGGAGCGGGCACGATCAACGGGCTCATGTTCGTTTTCAGCCTCTACTTCCAGGATCCGGCGACGCTCGGGATGACGGCTCTCGAGGCGGGTCTGGCGACGCTCCCCGCCACCGTTGGTCTCGTCATCCTGGCTCCCCTCGTCCCGAGGTTCGCGACCAAGATGGGGACCCGGCAGGTAGTGGGTCTCGGCTTCATCATCATGACCGCCGGGTTCGCGGCGCTTATCGGGATCTCGGCTTCATGGGTCTACGCCGCCTTCGTCCTCCCCTTGGTCGCCGTTGCCGCAGGCATGGCATTGTCCAACGGGCCCTGCTCGTCGGTAGCCACCAGCGCCGTCCCCGAGGAGCAGGTCGGGTCCGCCTCGGGGATCTCCAACATGGCCCGCTATGTGGGAGCCGCGGTGTGGACCGCAGTTGTCGCCACCCTTTACGCCAGTGTCAGCGCAGATCGGGTCGCAGCCGGCGCCTCGACCGGCGAGGGCCTGGCCGACGCGGTCGGCGCGGCTGCCGTTTTCCTCACCATCACCTCTGCGGCCGGGATTCTCCTTGCTTGGTTGGCCGGTCGGCACCGACCGCCGGCGCCGATGGCCGTGGACTACGCCGCCGCTGCCACCGCCAGCACCCACACGTTGCCGACTCCGCATCCGTCCTCTGCGGAGAGGGTCGGCGCAGCGACATAGGCTTCCGCGAGTATTCGCCGAGAAGGTCGATCCAGGGGTAGGGTCGCTGGTCCACGAACCAATAACGCTTGGGCAGGTTTCCGGACACGTTGCTCACAATCAGCGGCGCCCGGTTGTGGGATCGGATGAGGGCTGTGACATTCACGGCGCCGCCTAGACAGAAGGAGATGCACATGACAATTGGACCAATCCAGGGTCTCGTGATCGGGTTCCCGGACAACGAGATGTTCGAGGGTCGGATCGCCGAGGAGTTGGCGCGTCTCAGTGATGTCGGACAGATCCGGGTGATCGATGCCGTGTTCGTTACCCGTGACGGCGACGAGATCGATGTGTTGTCGGTTTCCGGTCTCGACGATGAGCAGAGAGCCGAGCTGCGTGCCGTGGTAGGCGCCCTGGTCGGACTGGGGCTTGCCGGTGAGGAGGGTGCCGCCGCTCTGGCGGAGGCGGGCGCCGCAGTGGATGTCGATGCTCTTACCGTGGCCGAGTCGCTTGCTGCCGACCTGATCGATGATTTGCCTGATGGCAGTTCTGCGCTTGTGCTTGCTTTTGAGCACCTGTGGGCAGTGCCGCTGCGCGACGCGGTCCGTGATGCCGGTGGTGTCGTTCTCGCCCACCGCACCCTCTCTGCTGAGGATTTGATCGGACTGGGGATGTTGATGGGTTATGCAGCCGAGCTCGAGGCGGAGCAAGAAGCCGCTGAGGCTTCGGCCGAAAGCTAGACCCATTCTCTTTTTGAGCCGGGTGACGAGTTCACCCGGCTCAACTGAGGCCGCGACGAACTCTTTCCCGGTGTCAGCCTCGATCTACTACGTCGGATGACGCATTGCAGGGCGAATCCGACGTAACTTGCTAGGTCACGATCTGAGCAGACCCGGGAGAGACACGATCAAACCACTCGCCGTTGGGCCGTCCGCATACTTCGTCACGTCCGGAGGCCAACCTCGGGTGCGTCGGCCGAGTGATGTCTTCAAGGCGGCTCTTGGCCTGCTCCTGGTCATTTGGGCCACAGCCAACGTCGACAGCATCTCGTCATGGGCGCAGGCGCTGACCGAGCTGGTTCAGGCGAGCCCATCCTGGGTGAACCTTCTCCTCGAGGTCGGATACGCATCCAGCCTGATCTACGTATTCGTCGTTTTCGCTGGGCTGGTCGCTGGGGGTCGAGAGCGGCGACCTGCCCTGCGTGATCTGGCGATCGCGGGCGTGACCGCAGCGGTCTTAGTGGTGATTCTCTCGTTCATCATCAACGACGCCTGGCCTTACGTCTTCCCCGAGATGGGACTGGAAGATCCGGCGCCGAGATTTCCGGTGCTGAGGGTGGCGATGGTGACCGCCATCCTCGTGGTGGTCGGTCCCCACGTCACTCGCCCTCTCCGACGTTTCGGCTGGCTTGCCATAGCTGCCACTGCTTTCGCTTCGATAAGTCTGGGTTATGGAACCCCGACCCACATCATCGGCTCCTTCGGGATCGGTCTCTTCTCCGCCGGTCTGCTCTTGGCCATCGTGGGGTCGCCGCGGGGATACCCCGACCCCAATTCGGTGGCCGCGGCCCTCTCCAGTCTCGGTGTTCATGTGCATTCTCTCGAGCCCGCCCCGTACCAGACGTGGGGAGTCATTCGTTTCGTGGGTCGGGACGACGACGACGCGATCGTCGACATCAAGGTGCACGGGCGTGATGCCGTCGACTCGCGGCTCGTAGCAAAGGTCTGGCACACGCTGTGGTACCGAGAATCCGGTACAACACTCGGCTATTCACGACTCCAGGCAGTGGAACACGAGGCCTTGATCACCATCGTGGCGGATCGCGCCGGAGCGCGGGTGCCGCAACTGGTCGTCGTGGGTAGCCCCACGTCAGAGATCTCTCTCATTTCGTTCCGGGGCACCGGCACCGCGTTGGCTGAGATGGACCTGGCCGACCTCACCGACGACCTGCTCATCCAGATGTGGGACCAGGTGCGTCTGATGCACGGGGCATCCTTGAGCAACGGCTCCCTGGATACGTCGGCCCTCCAGGTGGGCCCGGATGGCCCCATCATCACTGATTTCGCCCTCGGTTCACTCTCTGCGGATGATTCCGATCAGGCCACCGACATCGTCGAGCTTCTGTTCTCGCTCGCAGTGGTGGTGGGGGAGGAGCGCGCGGTCCGCACCGCACTACAGGGACTCGGGCGCGATCGACTCGTTGCCGTCTTGCCCTACCTCCAAGTGCCTGCGGTCAGCCCCACGACCCGGCGTCTCACAGAGAAACCCAAGAACCTGATGTCATCCCTGGGTTCGGAGGTGACCAAGGTCACCGAGTCCGAGATGCCGGAGCCAATGAAGTTGCGCCGGGTCACAGCGAAAAACCTCATCATGGCGGCGCTCCTGTTCTTGGTCGCATGGGCGCTGATCCCGCTGTTGACCAGTGTCGATTACGCCGAGGTATGGACGGTCCTCGAGTCGGCGGATTGGCCGCTGCTCGTGTTCGCCCTCATCGTCGGGCATGGTCAATTCTTCCCCCAGGCCACGGCAACGATGTGCGCCGTCCAGGTCAGGCTCCCTTTTTGGCCTTTGCTGACCTTGCAGACTGCGAGCCAGTTCGTCAGCCTGGCAATACCGAGCGCGGCCGGCCGTGTAGCGATGAACACCGTTTTTCTAACCAAATTCGGTCTCCCTGTGCCAGTGGCGCTCGTTCAGGGCTCCATCGACGGCTTCTCCGGGTTTCTGGTCCAGACGGCCATCCTCATCCTCTTGCTGCTCTTCGGCGACGTCGTCCTCGCTATCGACATAGACCCTGCCGATCTGCCATGGCTGCTGATACTCGGCTTGGTAGCCCTGGTCGTGATCGGGTTGGTGGTCGCGGTCCTGAAGATCAGGGCGCTCCGGGACCGTGTGGTCCCAGTGGTCATCGAGGCGTGGGGTGCCTTGAAGGTCGTGCTCCATCAGCCGTCGCGAGCGTTCGGGCTGTTCGGCAGCAACTTCGTCTACTGGAACGTGCTCGGAATCACTCTGTGGCTCACCTTGCAGGCCGTGGGGAGTGACCTCAGCTACGGATCAGCCCTGTTCGCTGCCGCAGGCACGAGCCTCCTCGCCGGTTTCATGCCTGTGCCCGGAGGCGTCGGTGTGGCGGAGGCGACCATGACTGCTTTGTTGGTCTCGTTCGGTGTCGATGAGTCGACGGCCTTCGCGGTCACCGTGGCCTACCGCGTGATCACGTTCTATCTACCGGCTCTGGAAGGGTTCTTCGGCGCCCGTTGGCTGGGGAAACACGGATACGTATAGATATCCAGGTCAATCGTGGGCCATCATGTCGATGGCCACTGTGGCAGTGAGTATCAGAATCGGGTCCTGACCGGGCTCGATTTCGACCCCGTACGTGTCGCGAACCCGGAACCACTTCTTCGACACTTCGGCGACCTTGTCACCACCGTTGGAGATCTCGTATTCGTGGTCGACGAGATTCCCCTGAGCTTCGAGTTCCACCCCGCTCGCAGTCGTGATCGAAAATCTCTCCCGCAGTGGCGTGATCATCGCCTTCTTGATCGTGGCCATGGTCGACCCATCCGGAGCCTCGACCTCCATGACCTCTCTCACTCGTACCGGGCGATCCTGGATCTTGGCCACTTCGTTGCCTTGTGGGTCCTCGAACACCAGCGTGCTTCGAACCCGAAGCGCCTTTCCGTTGACCTTGAAGGCCCGCTCGCCCCGATCCGTCTCGATCCAGAAGTCGTCCCCGATGGAAACCAGCTTCTCCCGCATCTGATAGTGCACGGCGTTTCCCCCGACACCGAACTCCTGACGGTCCTCCTGACGCTCTTCTCGCCGATCCTGCCGTCTGCCGCGAAGTGCCATTACCAAGTCTCCTTTGTCGGTTCAGTCCAACTCAACGACCGATTTTCACCCGTGGCATCACCCAGAGTGGGCGAACCGTAGTTCTCGTCGTCACGCGTCTTGCCAGCGGACATTCCTACCAGTCGTTCTCCGACGTAGGGTGAGGGCGACCGGAGGAGGTCGACAGTGGACGTAAACCCTGTGCCCGAGGCCTACGGCTCCGTGACGGTTTCGCTGACCGTGAGCCCATGCCGGGAGGCAATCGAGTTCTACAAGTCAGCATTCGGCGCAGAGGTTGCGATGCCCCCGATGATCGGACCTGACGGGCAGATTGCGCACGCCGAGATCCGGATCGGCGACACAATCGTGATGCTGAGCGACGAGCAGCCCGACTCACCCACCAAATCGCCTCGGTCGGCGGGGACGACGACGGCAGTCCTTTTCCTCTACACAGACGATGTCGACTCCCTCTGGGAGAGAGCTATCGCGTCTGGGCGCCCGCGAGGTCTACCCGCTATCGGTCGAGTTCTACGGCGACAAAGGTGGGCGTGTCGAGGACCCCTTCGGACACCAATGGGGGTTGGGTCAGCACGTCGAGGATGTCAGCCCTGAAGAGATGGAGCGGAGGGTCGCCGAGTTCTTCGAGGCCTCGAAGGAAGAGCGACAACGCCTTGTCTCACGCGAGCTCGGCAACCGAGCCGATGGAGGAGACATTCCCGGGGCCGAGTCCGTAGGGATCGACCAGCAGCGCGCGTGAGAGCCCGGCCGCTCGGGCACCGTTCACATCGTGGAACACCGAGTCGCCCACATACCAGGCGTCCGACGGCTCGAGGCCCATGAGGTCGAGGGCGGCATGAAAGATCCTCGGATCCGGCTTGGAGAATCCGGCTTCATGTGAGTCGATGACGAACTCGAAGAGATGGAGCAGGCCTGCTGTTTCGAGTGAACCACGCACCGAGCCGTCCGAATTCGACACCACAGCCACCCTGACACCGGAGTGCCGCATCCTCTCGATGGCGCTTCCTGCTCCAGCCAGGGGATGGTTCCACAGCCCGTAGCCACGCTCCAGCCTCTCTCCGGCCAGATGCGGATCGGCGATCTCCAGGATCGTGAAATACCGCTCCAGCCACCAATCCCAGTCGACGTCCTCGCCCGCGAGCCGAAGGTCCGAGTACTCGGCCATGGCCTGATAGTGGGCGCGGTGGGCTCGCGACGGGTCTATCGAGATTCCCAGCCGACGCCCCATTTCCACGGCGTCCTGGAGAATAAGAGTCCCGCCGGCGTCGAAGAGGATGGCCGTGGGCGGGGGAGGCGTGGTCATCGGCACCATGACAGCAGATCGGGCCCGATTCGCCGGAACCGGCTAGAACTACCCCATGTCCAACCCGTTGCCACCGATGGCGAGCGATCTCGAGATCGCCCGCACCGCCAAACTCATGCCGATCAGCGAGGTGGCGCGGGACCTCGGCCTCGAAGAGGAAGAGGTCATCCCCTACGGCGCGACCAAGGCCAAGATCCATCTCGATGCCTTGCGCCGGATCGCAGGCAACCCGATGGGCAAGTACGTCGACGTCACGGCGATCACCCCGACTCCCCTCGGCGAGGGGAAGACGACGACGACCGTCGGTCTGGTCCAGGGCCTTGGGGCCCTGGGGCACAGGTCCATCGCCTGCATCCGGCAGCCGAGCATGGGCCCCACATTCGGGATCAAGGGCGGCGCGGCCGGTGGCGGCTACAGCCAGGTCGTCCCAATGGACGAGTTCAATCTCCATCTCACCGGCGACATGCACGCCATCTCGGTGGCCCACAACCTTGTGGCGGCTGCCATCGACGCCCGCTGGTACCACGAGGGTCGTCTCACCGACGATGCCCTGGGCGCCCTCGGCTTGAAACGGCTGGCCATCGACCCCAATCGGATCAGCTGGCGTCGGGTCGTCGATGTGAACGATCGGGCGCTTCGACACGTGGTGGTTGGCCTGGGTGGGGCAGTCGATGGTCGTCCCCGGGAGAGCGGGTACGACATCTCGGTCGCCAGCGAGCTCATGGCGATCCTCGCCCTCGCCGATGGCGCCGACTTTCCGTCGGCCCTCCGCAACCTGAGGGAGCGGGTGGGTCGAGTTGTAATGGGGCTGTCCAAGGACGGCGCTCCGATCACTCTCGACGATCTCGGGGTCGGCGGCGCGGTGACGGTGCTGATGAAGGACGCGCTTCATCCCAATCTGATGCAGACACTGGAGGGTCAGCCTGCCTTTGTTCATGCCGGGCCCTTCGCCAACATCGCTCACGGCAACTCCTCGATCCTCGCCGATCGGATGGCGCTCCATCTCGGCGATTTCGTGGTGACCGAATCCGGGTTCGGCGCCGACATGGGCATGGAGAAGTTCTTCGACATCAAGTGCCGGGTGTCCGGGTTGAGGCCTGATTGCGTCGTCATGGTGGCCACGGTGCGGGCCTTGAAGACCCACGGGGGAGGGCCCAAAGTGGTGGCCGGTCGCCCCTTGGACAGCGCATACACCGAGGAGAACCTGCCGTTGCTCCGGGCCGGCATGGCAAATCTGAAGGCACACCTCGATATCGCTGCCGGCTTCGGGGTGCCGGTGGTGGTGGCGATCAATCGATTCCCCACCGACAGCGAGCACGAGCTCGAGCTGGTCCAACAGTCCGCCATGGAGGGCGGCGCCTTCGCCGCCGTCACGACCGAGCATCACGCCCGGGGTGGCGAGGGGCGCGCGAGCTTGCGGAGGCAGTCGTGGAGGCGAGCAGTCAGCCGACCCAATTCGACTTCCTCTACCCCCTCGACCGCCCGATCAAGGACAAGATCGAGACCATCGCCACCAAGATCTATCGAGCCGGCTCGGTCGAGTACACCCAGCAGGCGGAGGCCCAGATCGCTGACTTCGAGCGGTCGGGATTCGGCTATCTCCCGATCTGCATGGCCAAGACCCATCTCTCGATCAGCGACGACCCCTCTCGAAAGGGCGCCCCGGAGGGGTACGAGCTCACCGTTCGTGAGGTGAGGGCTTCGGTCGGTGCCGGATTCATCTACCCCCTGCTGGGCGAGATGAGCACCATGCCCGGTCTGGGCGCAACACCGGGCTTCATGAAGGTCGATGTCGACGACGCCGGCGAGGTGGTGGGGCTGACCTAGGTCCCTTCTGTGTCGTCGTAGCGCCATATATGGCGCCACGTACCTCAGGTAAGCAGTACCCGTTCCTCACCGGTGTAGATGGTGAAGCTTGCGTCGCGCAGGAAGCCGATCACCGTCATGTGGAATTCCTCGGCGAGGTCGAGGGCGAGACTGGAGGCAGCCGAGACCCCGCAGACGAGGGAGAGCCCGGCCACCGCCGCCTTCTGCACGATCTCGAACGAGACCCGGCCCGAGACCAGTAGACCGAGTTGGTCTATCGGCCAGCGGGTGGTGGCGAGATGACCGACCAGTTTGTCCACGGCGTTGTGCCGGCCGACGTCCTCCCGCACCGCAACCAGGGTCCCGTCCGGCTCGAATGCGGCGGCGGCGTGGATCCCACCGGTCGAGCGGAATGCGTGTTGCTCGTCGATGAGCCGGCCCGGCAAGCCGAGCAGGACCTCGGGAGTGACCACAGGTCCATGAGGCGGCACCGAGCCGGCGACCCGGATGGCATCGATCGATGCCTTGCCACAGACGCCACATGAGGAGGTGGCGTAGAAGTTGCGTTGGAACCGGGACGGGTCGACGTCGATCCCCTTGGCGAGGCGGATGTCCCATCGGCCTTCCCCGAGATCCACCACCGAGGCCACTTCACCGGGGCCGTTGACGATGCCCTCGGTGATGGCGAATCCGAGGGCGAGCTCGGCATCGTTGCCGGGGGTGCGCATGACCACGGCCAGTGCAGTCCCGTCCAGGCGAAACTCGACCGGCTCCTCGACGACCAGGTCGTCGTCGACCCGTGTCGCCTCGTCCCGGACCCGGATCACCGACCGGTTGCTGACCGCCTCAGACGCCACGGCCGCTGCCGACATACATCCAACCGAACCGGCCTTTGATGCACAGATTTCCCAGGGTCACGTCGTGATCGTGCGGGGAGGTGACGCTGACGATGCGACCGTCCTGGGTGTGAAGATCGAGGTTGCAACCCACCCCGCAGTACGAGCACACCGTCCGGGTGACCTCCTGGCGCGATTCGTCCCAGGACCCGGCCTCCCTCATGTCCCACTCGAGCTTCCCGGCCAGGGCCCCGGTCGGGCACACCGCGATGCAGTTGCCGCAGTAGACGCAGGCCGAATCGGGCAGGACGACGTCGAACTCGGTGGAGATCCGGGCGTCGAAGCCCCGTCCCGCCACCGCTATGGCGAACGTGTTCTGGTGCTCGACACCGCAGGCGTCGACACAGCGGTAGCAGAGGATGCAGCGGCCGTAGTCGCGCACGTAGAGCTCGTCCTCGACCTTGGCCGGCTCGGCGACGGTGGCGGCGAAGGCCGGATCGGCCGGATGGTGATGGCCCGGCGCCGGCGCCTCACGTGGCGACTCTGGCCCGGGTGCGCCGAAGCGCTGAGGCTGAGCTCCAGCTTCGGTCATCCACTGCTCGAGACTGTTCCCGGCCCGGTCCAGCTCCGACGCCGAGCCGAGCAACTCCATCACCAAGCGCCGACTGTGCCGGGCCCGGTCTGAGCCGGTGGTGATCTCCATCCCGTCTTCGAGCTTGCGGGAGCAAGAGGGCACGAGAGTGCGGGAGCCTTCGATCTCGACCACACAGACCCTGCAGGCGTTTGCCGCGGTCATGGTCGGCCCGTAACACAGTGTGGGGATGTCCGCTCCGGCCTGACGGCAGGCGTCGAGAACGGTCGAGCCTTCGATCATTTCGATCTCGGTGCCATCGACCAGGGCCGAGACCGTAGAAACCGACTCGCTTACGACGGTCATCGTGCCGCGCCCGTAAGACCGAGGCGGAAGGCCGACTGGACTGCTGACCCGGCGGTCTGACCCAGGCCGCAGATGGAGGCGTCGGTCATCACCCGGGCCAGATCGTCGAGCCGTTCTCGCTCCTCGGCGACTCCACCCAGCGGGGTGTTGGCGGCGAGGCGGGCCAGGGCTTCTTCCTGGCGAACCGTGCCGATCCGGCAGGGAACACACTGCCCGCAGGACTCATCCCTGAAGAACTGGGCGATTCGGCGCAGCACCGGGCCGAAGTCCGTCGTGTCGTCGAAGACGATTACTGCCCCGGAGCCGAGACCGGTCTGGGCGGCGGCGGCTCCCTCGAACGTCAGCTCGATGTCGAGAGCGTTGGCGTCCACGAAGCTCCCGGCGGCGCCGCCAACCAGGACGGCCCCGACACCGGCGCCATCACGCACACCACCGGCGAGCATCATGAGTTGGCGGAGAGTTGTCCCGAAAGGGACCTCGTAGAGCCCGGGCCGGGCGACGTCGCCCGAGATGCAGAAGAGCTTTGGACCGGTGGAGCGCTCGGTGCCGATGGCGGCGAACTCCGCCGCCCCCATCTCGAGCACGGCCAACACCGCCACCAGGGTCTCGATGTTGTTCACCGAGGTCGGCTTTCCGAACACCCCCTTCTCGGTGGGGAAGGGTGGCTTCTGTCTTGGCTCCCCGCGCTGGCCCTCGATCGAGGCGAAGAGGGCTGTCTCCTCGCCACAGATGTAAGCGCCCGCGCCCGCGTCTGACCTCGATCTCGAAGGCGAAGCCCGCCCCGGCGACATCCGGCCCCGAGAAGACCTGCAACTCGTGCCTGGTCGATCGCGTTCACGAGACGACGCTCCGCCACCGGGTACTCGCCGCGAACGTAGGCGAAACCCTGTGTGGCCCCGGTGGCGAAACCGGCAATAGTCATGGCCTCGATGACGGCGAACGGGTCGCCCTCCATCAGGATCCGATCCTTGAAAGTGCCCGGCTCCGACTCGTCCCCATTGGCGATGATGTACTTGACCTCCCCCGCGGCGTCGGCGACTCCGCGCCACTTGATCCCGATGGGGAAGGCTGCGCCACCCCGTTCCTCTCAGACCAGATTCATCGAGGGCGGCGATGAGACCATCCCGGCCCATCGCGATCGCCCTCTCCAGGCCGGCATAACCGCCCATTCTCCGATACGAATCGAGGCTCTCGGGGTCGACCTCACCGATTCGACGGAGAAGCCGCAGCTCCTCTCTGTCCTGGTGGATCAGACCCGTGGGCAGCTCGTCGAAGGCGAGGCGGGCTAGCGAGGCCGCGTCGGCGGGAGCGACATTCCGATATCCGGAGCCCGCGGCGTGGATGAGCGCCGCCGGTGCCCGCTCGCATTGGCCGAGACATGGGCTGGGCGCCCAGCTGATCCTGGGACCGGTGGCGCCGGGCGGGCCCAACTCCTGCTCGAAGGACCGCTTCAGCTCATCGGCTCCATAACGGGCGCAGACGATGTCGTCGCAGACATGGATCAGAGTCGGTGCCCGTGACACGGTGTTGATGAGTGCGTAGAAGGTGGCTACCCCGTAGGCCTCCGCCGGTGGCACCGTGAGTCTCTCCGAGATATAACCCAGTGCCCCCTTGCTCACCGAGCCGGCCGCATCCTGCACCGCGTGCAGCGCGGGAAGCAAGAGGTTGCGTCGCTCCCGGGCGGCGTGCCCACCGTAGGCGACATGACCGTCGAGCCCGGTGAAATGACCGCCTTCCCAACCCGACTCCGGCGGCCCGAGCAACTCGTCGACGGCGACTCGCTCCACCTCGGTTGGACCTTCGAGCAGGGCGCGCAGGTCCACTACGTCGTCACCAGGGTCTCGATCCGCACCGCAGTCGCCTTGAATTCGGCCGTGCCCGACTTGGGGTCCCAGGCGTCGATGGTGAGCTGGTTCACGTCGGTGTCGTCGGGGAAGTGGACGGCCATGAAGGCCAGGCCCGGACGGAGCGAACGGTCGAGCCTGACCGGGGCCTCGAGATTGCCCCGGCGGGAAACCACCCTGACCATTTCACCCTCGGCCACCCCCAGCGTCTCAGCGTCCTCCGGTGAGAGGTCGAGCACGCCGTGGATGCGGCGGGGAGATGGGTAGCGGCCGCTCTGCACTCCCGTGTTGTACGAGTCGAGGCGGCGGCCGGTGGTGAGCCGCAGCGGGTACTCGTCGCTCAAGGCGTCGACCGGTGGCACCCAATCGACGACGGAGAAGGGTGCCTTCGGCCCGGTGTCCTCCTCCCAGAGCCGACCGTGGAGGAACAGCGTCCCGGGATGATCCTCGGTGGGGCACGGCCATTGCAGCCCGCCCGACTCTTCCAACCGCTCATAGCTCATGCCTCCGTGCATTGGCGAGAGACTTCTCAACTCGTCCCACGCCTCCTCGGCCGTGGGAGTGGGCCAGTCGTGGCCCATGGCCCGTGCCACCATGCTCATGAGCTCGATGTCGTCCCGTGCCTCGCCCGGCGGGTCGATCGCCCTCCGCACTCGCTGCACCCGTCGCTCGCTCGATGTGAAAGTGCCCTCGACCTCCCCCCATCCGGCTGCGGGGAGCACCACATCGGCGATCTCGGCGGTGGCGGTGAGGAACAGGTCCTGGACGACCATGAAGTCGAGACCGGTCAGCCGCCGCTCCATCTGCTGAGCATCTGCTTCGGATTGGAGCGGATTCTCCCCGATCACATAGAGGGCGCGCAGCTCGCCTTCGTCCATGGCCTCGTGCATCAGGCTGATGTGCTTGCCGGGCCTGTGTGGGATCGTGGATCCCCAGGTCTTCTCGAACTTCCCCCGCAGATCGGGGTCGGCCACCAACTGGAAACCCGGCAGACGGTTGGGGAGGGCTCCCATGTCACCGCCTCCCTGGACGTTGTTCTGGCCGCGTATCGGGACCACACCCGACCCGTATCGCCCGACATGCCCGCAGAGCAGCGCCAGGTTGATCAGTGCGAGGACGTTGTCGGTGGCGTTGTGATGCTCGGTGATGCCCAGTGTCCAGCACACCTGAGCGGTGGGTGCGGTGGCGTACTCGTGGGCCAGTTGTTTGATCGCCTCGGCCGGCACACCGGTGACCTCCTGGCCGCGTTTCAGTGTCCAGTGCTCGACCGACTCGGCGTACTCGTCGAAGCTGGACGTGGCGTGGGCGACGAAGCCCTCGTGGTAGAGGTCCGAATTGATGATCTCCCAAGCAATGGTGTTGGAAAGGGCGATGTCCGAGCCGACATCGATGCCGAGCCAGACGTCGGCCCAGGCTGCCGACGAGGTCCGTCTCGGGTCGACCGCGAACATCCTGGCGCCATTGTTGATGGCCTTCAGGACATGGTGGAAGAAGATCGGGTGCGCCTCGCGCGCGTTCGATCCCCACATGACGATGAGGTCTGTGTCTTCCATCTCTCGATAAGAGCTAGTGCCGCCACCAGCCCCGAACACAGTCGCCAGACCGGCGACAGAGGGGGCGTGTCAAGTGCGGTTGCAGCTGTCGATGTTGTTGCTGGCCATGACCACACGGGAGAACTTCTGGGCCATGTAGTTCATCTCGTTGGTCCCCTTCGAGCAGCTGAACAGCCCGAAGGCGTCGCCCATGTGGGGGGCCAGCCCCGTGGCTATCCGCTCGACGGCCTCGTCCATGCTCGCCGGGCGCAGCGATCCGTTGTCACGCACCAGCGGCTCGGTCAGCCGTGCATAGCTTCGCTTCACAATCACCTCCTTTCCACCATCGATGGCGAGGGTACCCAACCGCTGGTTCGGCTGGACGACACTCACTATCTAGCGATTTGGCGCCGATAACCTGACTGTCGTGACCCGCCGTCTTGCCTCGATCCTCGCGTGCGCCCTGATCCTCGGCGCCTGCACTCCGACCACCGCCGGCACAACGACCACGGCGCCGTCGGCGACGACCACCGAGGCGGAGGGCGCACCAACCACCAGTGGCGAAGACCCGACGACCACCACGACTCTGCCCGAGCCGACGTGGGAAGACCTCCCCGGCATCGACGCCCTCCCCGCCGGAGTCCAGGACGAGCTGCTCGGACTGGTCCGGACGACCGAGGAGATCCGGGGTCTGCGCTTTCAGGAGCCGCCGACGATCGTGATCGTCACCGAACAGGAGCTCGAGGACCGGGTTCGCCAGCAGATCGAGGACGAGGCCGAGGACTTCCCGGCCGATGACGCCTTGTACAAGCTTCTCGGCCTGCTCGACGCCGAGGTCAATCTCCAGAGCCTCCTCACCGAGTTGTACGGGGAGCAGGTAGCGGGCTACTACGACGGGGACACCGGCGAGCTGGTAGTCCCGATGCGGGAGGAGGGGTTCAGCGTCGTGCAGAGGTCGACGATGATCCATGAGTTGACCCATGCGCTGACCGACGATCAGCTCGATTTCCACACCAGCTACACGGCGATGCTCGACGAGGACCGTCTCGATCAAGCCTCGGCTTATCAGGCTCTCATCGAAGGCGACGCGAGCATGACGGAGCTCCTCTACCTCCAGACTCTCTCCCAGGAAGAGCTTGGCGAATTCTTTGCCGAGGCCCTGGACGTCGACACCACCGCGCTCGACTCCGCTCCAGCCTTCATCCAGGACTCGCTGATATTCCCTTACGACTCGGGTCTGGCTTGGGTGCAGGCCAACTATCTCCAGGACCAGTGGACAACGGTGAACGGCGCCTATGCCCAGATGCCTGGTCTGCCCGGATCGACCGAACAGATCATCACTCCGAGTGATTACGAGCGGGACCTTCCCAAGACCCTCGAGGCAACGGCGCCGTCGGTTCCCGGCTATGAGCTGGAGCGGGAGTCGGTTTGGGGCGAATTCGGGTTCAGGATCATGATCGATCAGGTCCTCGGGGAGGACGTGGGCGTCGACGCTGCCGACGGTTGGGGCGGCGACTATTACGCCCAGTGGTTCGATGGCCAGAACGCGGCGTTGCTGATCCTGTTCGAGGGAGACACGGATCGCGATACCGAGGAGCTGAGGGCCGCTTTGCTCGATTACGCCCTGACCGCTGTAGCGGAAGAGGACTACGTGTGGGTGGAGGTCCTCGATGGCCGGCTGGCATTCATCGCCGCCGACCAGCCTGAGGTGGGCGAGTCGATCCTGGCCTCGGTCAGCGGCTAGATCCTTACCGCGGCTTCGCAGGTCACGTAGCGTCCTCACCATGCAGAGGGTCGCGCTGTCCGCCCCCAATTGGGCCACCACCGGCTATCTGGCTCGAACCTTCACCGATCGCCTGCTTGGTGTTTGGCGTGCCCCGGCGGAGTCGGCCGTGGTCTTGCCGGTCACCAGCGTCCACAGTTTCGGCCGGCGACACCCCCTCGTCCTGGTCGGCGTCGATGCCGGCATGAGGGTGGTGGTCACCACGACCCTGCAGCCCAATCGAGTCAAGGTCATCGCATCGGCCCGCATGATCGTCGAGCTTCCGGCCGGGGGGCCGCTTCCCGATGTGGGCGACCAGATCGAGATCAGCGATGGCTGAGGCCGGCCGGCTGTACATCTGTGCCACCCCGATCGGAAATCTCGGGGATGTCTCGGATCGTCTCCGTGAGGTTCTCCAGGCTGCTGACGTGGTCTACGCCGAGGACACCAGACGCACCGCCACCCTGCTCCGACACGTGGGGGCGAGCCCATCGATGAGGTCTCTGTTCGTTGGCAACGAGAAGAGCAGGACGGCAGATCTGCTCGCTTCTCTCGACCAGGGGCTCACCGTGGCGATGGTCACCGATGCCGGGATGCCGACTGTGTCCGACCCGGGTTCCGATGTGGTCCGGCTTGCACGGCAGGCGGGGCATCTGGTGACGGTTGTGCCCGGGCCTTCTGCCGTCGTCGCCGCGGTGGCTCTGGCGGGCTTCGGGGGCGACCGTTTCGTTTTCGAGGGATTTCTCCCGCGCAAAGGCAAGGAGCGGTCGGAGCGTCTGCGTCGGATAGGTGGCGAGGACCGACCCGTGGTCCTGTTCATCAGCCCTCACCGATTCCTCGCCGACCTGGAGTCGATCGCGGCGTCGACAGGGCTAGAACGCGAGATCGTGATCACACGTGAGATGACCAAGCTTCACGAGGAAGTCTGGTCCGGCACGATCGGTCAGGCCATGGAGAGTTGGGCGCATCGCGATGTGAAGGGTGAGCTCACGGTGGTGCTCGCCCCGGGGTATCCAGAGACGCCGTCGCTCGAATCAGCGCTGTCGGAGGCGAAGGATCTCATCGAGGGCGGCGCAACTCCATCGGAGGCCGCCAGACAGGTGGCCGCGGCGACGGGAGTCTCGCGTCGTGAGATCTATCAGGTCTTGATCGGCGATCAACGAAGCTGAGCCCTACAGGAGGCGCAGATCCCCTTTTCCTTGAACTGGGTGACCTTGGTCTCCGACCCGCAGAAGGTGCAGGTGTCGGTGAGCTTGCGAAGGACGATCGATCCGCCTTCGACCGCGATGAACAGGTGGTCCCCTTCCCTGATGTTGAAGAGCCTTCTCGTCTCCGCCGGGATCACGATGCGACCCAGGTCGTCGATCTTTCGGGCGATACCTGTTTCCATAACCACCTCAGCTTCCCCGCGGCGAGCCTACCCGGGGTGTTCCAACCGGTGCCGGGTACCGTCCCCGCATGCAATGGGTCGACACCCACTGTCACCTTCAGCTCGACGAACGCGACCCGCTTCTGTTGTTGGAGCGGGCCACCGAGGTTGGCTGGGTCGTGGTACCGGGTGTCGATCTGGAGAGCTCGGAGCGGGCAGCGCACCTTGCCACAAAGCATCCGGGCCGGGTCCTGGCCACGGCCGGGCTCCATCCGCATGATGCGGCCAATTGGCGTGATCAAGCGGACGGCTTGAGCGAGATTGCCCTCACCGCGGCTGCCATCGGGGAGACCGGTCTCGATTTCTACCGGGATCTCTCATCTCGGGCCGACCAGGCCCGGGCCTTTCGTCACCAGGCCAGGCTGGCTGCGGATTTGGGGAAGCCGATCGTGGTGCATTGCCGGGATGCCTTCGCCAACGTGATCGAGATCCTCGAGGAAACCGGGGTGGGGGAGCAGACAGTCATGCACTGCTGGACGGGCGGGCCCAAGTGGACGCGTCGCTATCTCGACCTCGGCGTGATGTTCTCTTTTGCCGGTCCCGTTGCCTTCGAGACAGGGGAGACGGTGAGGCTCGGGGCGGCTCAGGTCCCGCCGGAGCGGGCGCTCGTAGAGACCGACACGCCGTACCTGGCGCCGCCACCGCATCGCGGCCAACCCAACGAGCCGGCCTGGGTCGCCCTGGTGGGCGCCGCCCTGGCCGGGGTGTGGGGTATGCAAGTCGAAGAGGTGGCGCGGGTGACCAGCGCCAATGCGGCCAGGGTGTTCGGGCGATGACCGCCCAGACCAGGTCCGAGATCGCCGGTCTTCTGTCGCGTCATGGCCTGTCGCCTTCGCGACGTCTGGGCCAGCATTTCCTCGCCGACGCCAACATCACCCGGAAGATCGTGGATGTGGCCGGGGTGGCCCCGGGGGACCAGGTCGTGGAGATCGGTGCCGGGACGGGGACCCTGACCCGGGCTCTGGCAGCCACCGGGGCACACGTCATTGCCTACGAGATCGATGCGGGCCTGCTGCCGGTGCTCGATGAGGTCACACGGGATCTCTCAGTCGAGCTCCGCTTTCTCGACATCACCGACGCCGACCTCGCCGATGAGTTGACGGGTGGTCGCTGGGTGATGGTTGCCAATCTCCCTTACAACGTGGGGACTCCGCTGGTTCTCGATGCCCTGCGCCATGTGCCCCAGATCGAGCGGTTCGTGGTCATGGTGCAAAAGGAGGTGGCCGAGCGTCTGGTGGCCGGGCCGGGTGGCAAGCAGTACGGCCTGCCGTCCGTGGTGACCGGGATCCACGCCGTCGGCAGACTGGCCTTCACCGTTCCGGCCCAGGTGTTCTATCCGCCACCGCGGGTCGAGTCGGCAGTCGTCGTGCTAGATCGGGTCCCGGCGCCGGATGACGCCGAGCGGGCCATCGAGATCGCGGCGGCCGGCTTCAACCAGAGACGGAAGATGCTTCGTGGCGCGCTCTCCGGCGTGTTCGACGACCCGGCAGCGAGCCTGGTGCGAGCCGGGATCGACCCGACAGCCCGTGCCGAGGATCTCTCCCCGGCCGACTTCCTGACGCTGGCCCGGGCATGACCGTCTTCGAGTCTCCGGCCAAGATCAATCTCGCCCTCCACGTCGAGCCACGAAGAAAGGATGGGCTCCATCCTCTCGAGTCGCTCGTGCAGACCGTGGAGTGGCTCGATCTGCTCGAAGTCGAGGAGTCTGATGAGGACAACCTCGTCATCGATGGTGCTGACATCGACCCCGAGGACAACCTGGTTACTCGATCGGTGAAGGCGATAAGGGAGAGGGGATTCGTCCCACCTCTCGACATCCGGCTCGACAAGCAGATCCCCATTGGTGCCGGGCTCGGCGGGGGGAGTTCCAACGCTGCCGCCACCCTGCTCGCGGCAACCGAGGTGGGAAGGATCCCGCGGTCCGTCGCCGAGGACGTCGCACCTTCGATCGGCGCCGATGTGCCGCTCTTCCTGATCGGAGGCACGCTGCTGATGGGCGGGATCGGGGAGCAGGTGGAGTCGGCGCAGCCTCTGAGCGGATTCGCGGTAGCTGTTGCAGTGCCCGACTTCGAGCTGTCCACCGTCGAGGTCTACCGGCGATGGGATGAGATGGAGGGCCCGGAAGGCGAGACCATCCCGCCCCGCCTTCTTCCACCAGGGCTGCGCGATGGCATCCCGATCCGAAACGATCTCAGCCCGGCCGCCTTCGACCTGGAACCGACGATGGCCGACTTCATGGCCGACCTCCGGATGCGATGGGGCGGGCCGGTGCAGATGACTGGCTCTGGGTCCGGGTGCTTCGGGTTCTTCCCCGACCCCGACGAGGCGGCCGACGCCGCCAGGTCGGTCGAGGATCTATGCCGTGCAACGGTGGGGGCCCGCTTGAGACCAAGTGGGGTGGCACCCCGCTAGAGCTCGCGCAATATCTCCACGTCGACCTCGATGCCGAGGCCGGGGCCCGTCGGGACGTCGAAGTGGCCGTTGGTGACGGTGATGGGGGTTTCGGTGACGTCCTGGATCACGCCCTGATTGGCCGGGCTGCAACCGAAATCGACCCGATCCATTGCGGCGGCACAGTGAAGGTTGGCCGCCGCCGAGACACTGGACTCGATGACCTTGCCCGCCAGGTTCACGCCGAGACCGGCGGTGGCGCAGATGGCCGCGCCCCGCATCACGCCGGTCATCCCGCCGTGTTTGATCAGCTTGAGACTCACCCCGCCCACGGGGGTACCGACGAACCCGATCACCGCCTGCAGACTCCCCGCGCTCTCGTCGGCGCAGATTTTGACGGGGACCGATTCCGCCAACCGGATCAGGGCGTCCCTGTCCGAGCGAGGCACCGGCTGCTCGATGAATCGGACACGGTCGGGGTCGACCTGATCCAAGAAAGACCTCGCCTCATCTTCAGTCCACGCCTCGTTGACATCGCCACAGACGACACCCTCCTCACCGACCAACTCGGCTGCCTTGGCCAGCGTCGCCAACTCGGCCTCTGGACCGGCCATGCCCAGCTTGATCTTGAACCAGTGAAATCCTTGCTCCACACGCTCAGCCAATTTCTCGGCGTCGGCCGATGGGTCTCCACTACCGACCAAGGTGAGGGCGGGGATCCGGTCCCGGACGGCACCGCCCAGCAGTTGAGAGGTGGGGACGCCGAGCACCTTGCCTCCGAGGTCGTGAAGGGCGATATCGATGGCGCCGATCGCAGTCGTCGCCGACGGATGGGCGTGGGTCATGCGACCCCAGATCTCGTTGCGCTGCATCGGGTCGAACCCGTCCACCAACGGTGTGAGCATCTCGAGGTCGGACACGATGTCGGCTTGGCGCTGGTGGGTCAGCGACGGCGCCTCCACGCCCTCACCCCATCCGGTCACTCCTTCATCGGTTACCAGCTTGACTAGGACGTTCCCGGTGCTCTCGATCACCCCGTTGGACATTGGGATCGGAGTGCGAAGGGTCATGGTGATCGGATGGATCTCCAGCTTCTCGATGCGCACTACTACCCCTCGACCGCGAACCGGGTCAGCGCCTCTGTGGTGAGCTCCACGCCATGGCCGGGGACATCGGGCACATGGATTCGGCCGTCGACGACATCGAAGGGCAATGTCAGGGCGTTGGGCGGGATGAGCTCGGCGTACTCGGCCATGAACCCTTGCCGGCTTGCACCGACCAGGCTGATCGAGAGCTCATGCCAGAGATGGCTGCTCAGGGCCAGGTTATAGACGTCGGCGAGATGGGCGATCTTGGCGAATTCGGTGATCCCTCCGCATCGTCCGACGTCCGGTTGCAGGTAGGCCGCGGCCCGACGATCGCAGATCTCGCGGAAGCCCCATCCGAAGTAGACGTTCTCCCCAGTAGCTACCGGTACCGATGAGGCCGCGGCCACCTCGGCCAGATCGTCGATGCTTTCTGCGAGGACCGGCTCCTCGAACCAGGCCACCCCGTAATCGGACAGCATCCGGGCGGTCTCCAATGCCTCGTTGACGGTGAACCGCTGGTTGGCATCGGCGAAGAGCGTGAAGTCATCGCCCATCTCCAGGCGGAGCAGCTCGGTCCGCTCTTGGTCACGGGGACCACCGATCTTGAACTTATAGGCGATGATCCCCTGCTTGGCGAAGCTCTGGCACTCCGAGACCAGATCCTCGTCGGCCAGGCTGTGCCAGCCACCACTGCCGTAAACCGGGATGTCGTTGTTGAACCCGCCGAGGAGGCGGTGGACTGGCAGCCCGGCCGCTTTCCCGACCAGGTCCCAGCAGGCGATATCCACCGCCGAGAGAGCCCAAACCCCGAGCCCGGCCCGCATCCGCGGCTTGTTGGGGCTCCACATCCCATGCCAAACGGCTTCGGGGGCGAGGGCGTCCTGGTCGATCACGAGTGGAGCCAATTCGGCGTCGATGTAGGGCTTGATCGCAACATTGGCCATCCCGCCAAGACCGGCCGTGATCCCAAAGCCGGTGAGACCACCTTCGGTCCGGAGATGCACGGCAGTGGCGTCGACATGGGTGTATGTGGAGAGGGCGGTGGTTATCGGGAGCGACAGCGGGAAGCGGAGGGCGGTCGTCTCCACCGCCTCGATGGTCGTGTCAGGCACCAGGGCGGATGATACGGCGCCGGTAGCCTGCCCTTCCCGATTCATGACTGGAGGAGACGTGGAGTTGGAAGGCAGAGTGGCGGTGGTCACCGGTGGAAGCCGGGGGATTGGGAAGGGTATCGCCCGTCGGTTGGCTCAGGAGGGCGCCGATGTCGTGATCTCGGCACGAACCCCTGCCACGCTCGAGGCCTCCGCCAAAGAGATCTCCGTGGTCACCGGGCGCCGCCTCGAGTTGGTTCCGGCCGATCTGTCGACTCTCGAAGGTTGCGAGGAGTTGCACCGGGAGGCGACGGCTGCCTTCGATCACATCGACATCCTGGTCAACTGTGCCGGTGCCACCAAGAGCGGGCCGTTCCTTGACCTCTCCGACCAGCTCTGGCAGGAGGGTTTCGCCCTCAAGTTCTTCGGTGCGGTCCGGCTCTCCCGGCTCTTCTGGCCCAACCTCGCGGCGAGCCACGGATCGGTGGTGAACATCGTGGGGGGCATGGCCCGCACCCCCAACCCGAACTTCGCCATCGGGGGAGCCGTAAATGCTGCACTGGCCAACTTCGGCAAGGCGTTGGCGGGACAAGGTCTGGTTGACGACGTCAACGTGAACGTCATCCACCCGGGCCAGGTGCAGACCGAGCGTCTCACCGAGATGATGACCGACCAGGCCGCTACGCAGGGCAAGACACCGGCGGAGATGCTGGAGGAGACGATCCAACGTCAGGGGATACGCCGGTTGGGCACCACGGAGGATGTCGCCGAGCTAGCCGTTTTCCTGTGTCTGCCCCGAGCCCGTCACATCCAGGGCACTGCCATCTCGGTCGACGGTGGCGGGACCAAGGGTCTGTTCTGACCACGATGCGATGACCTCTCCCGCCACCGAAGTCGAGCGATGGTCTGCCCTCAAGGTGTGGCTCTTCTCGCTGTTCAACAGGAACCCGAAGAGCAACTCCGCCGCGGTCGATCGCATCGGGCTAGAGCCCGACGATCGGTTTCTCGACCTGGGCTGCGGTCTGGGCGCGGCTCTCGAGCATGCGACCACCACCGGTGCGAAGACAGCCGGCATCGACCCCAGCCCATCAATGGTGGAGCGAGCAGCGGAACGGGTTCCTCAGGCCGAAGTGCGATTGGGGTCTGCAGAGTCGATTCCCTTCGAGGACGATGTCTTCACGGCAGCAATCTCCGTTTCGACCTATCACCACTGGGCGGATGCGGAGACGGGGCTACAGGAAGTGCGACGAGTTCTTGCCCCTGGTGGGCGGCTGCTCATCGTGGAGAGGAAGCTGAAGCGCAGTGCCGGTCACGGCTTGGACGACGTCGGCGGCGAGGCGCTGGCGCAGTTGCTCGAGGCCAACGGCTACGTCTCGGTCGAGGTCGAGACCATCAAGGTGGGTCGAGCCGAGTACTGACCGTGGCCGCAGTCAAACCCTGAACTTCAGGGTCAGTGCTCGGCGGCGTCGGCCTCCGCCTTGGTCTTGTGGACCGTGCCGTCGGGATGCTCGGGCGGTGAGTAGAGCGAGTAGAGCTTGATCTCTTGTCGCCGGTGTTGACCACGTTGTGCCAGACACCGGCTGGCACGATGAAGGCCCAGTCGTCTTGAACCTCGTGTGTCTCATCCACCGAATCCTCGGTTCGACCAAATTCGACACGAGCCTGACCTTGCTCGAGACGAATGAACTGATCATGCGTGCCGTGTGACTCCCAACCGATCTCCTCGCCTGGAGCGAGACTCATCACGGTCAGCTGGGTGTGCTTCCCGGTGTAGAGCACCGTGCGGAA
>CAVTFV010000011.1:0-35093 GCA_963734115.1 uncultured Acidobacteriota bacterium | reverse complement strand
AGCACGAATCCGATTCTGCGCACGAACAAACTCCTAGGCGAGATTCACGATCTGCCGGTACGGCGTGAGCCGGTCGTCCTCCGGATCGAGGTCGGTGACGAGCAGGTCTATGTCGATCAGGTCGAACATCCTCGCCTGGGCCCTCGTCTCCAGCTTGCTGTGGTCCACGGCGAGGATGATGCGGCTGCTGGTGGCAGCAAAGGCCCGCTTCACCTCCGATTCGGCCAGGCTGGCCTCCGAAGAGCCGAGCTCATGGTCGAGTGCGGCGGCCGAGCAAACGAACGCGTCATAGAGAAAGCCCTGAGCCGCCCGTGCCGCGATCGGCCCGACGAGGCTCCCCGTCCGCGGCTCCTGGGTACCACCGGTCAGCGAGGCGGTGATGCCGGGTTTGCCCACGGAGGCGTGGAAGGTGTCGAGACCGTTGGTCACTATGACCAGGTCCCGGGCCATCTCCAGCGAGGCGGCAAGACGATGAACCGTGGTCGAGGCATCGAAAGCAACGGTCCCCACCGCCGGGATCAGATCGACGAGCTTCTCGGCGATCCTGCCCTTGGCCCGGGCGTTGTGCCGATGCCGCTGTGCAAACGGCTCCGGGCCGAGGGCGATGGCCCCTCCCCTGACCCGGCGTGCGATTCCGAGCGCCTCCAACTCGTCGAGGTCGCGGCGGATCGTCATCTCGCTCACCCCGAAGTCGGCGGCCAGCTGGTCGATCCGGACCGCGCCGCGCTCGGAGATGAGATCCTTGACCTCACCCAGACGCTCCTCCGGGCTGTTGAACGTGCGTCGGGTCACTCCGCCTCCCCATCGTGATTACGGCCGGCATTCAAGCCGTCTGTGACATTTCCCGCCCCTACCCCGTCCCGGAGGTTGCCCGACCGCACCACCCCTTGCCAGTCACCTGCCCCCAACCAATCGCGAGCCTGGTCGAGGTGATCGAACCCGCCGATGGCCAGACCTTGGACGATGGCATTGCCCAGGGCGGTGGCCTCCTGAGAGCCCCTGACCACTGGTAGCCCGGTGCCGAGGCTCAGGAGGTCGTGGAGCAGTGGCACCCGCGCCCCCCACCGACGACGGCGATCCGCGCCGATCGGTCACCGGTGATCTCGCCCAGCTCGTCGACCACAACGCTGATGCCGCTGACAATCGACTCGATGACACTTCGCGCGATGACACTTCGAGGCGTGCCAGGAGGCAGGTCGGCTGCTTCCTGGACCTCGCGGAGCATGTCGGCCGGACTCACAAATCGATGATCCCCGGCATCGAAAGTAGGAACCGGTCCTTCGAGGGACGCCGCCTCGTCCAGCAGCATCTCGATGGGAGGCCCGCCCCACGCCTGGCGACACTGCTCCAGGATCCACAGACCAACCACGTTCTTGAGGAATCGGATCCCGCCCAGGGCCCCGGCTTCGTTGGAGAAGTTGGCCTGGCGTGCCCGAGCAGAGGTGTCCGGGCCGGGGCGTTCCATCCCCACCAGGACCCAGGTCCCGGCCGAGACGAAGACGGTCCCGGGGCCGGCTCCGCCGGGCATCCCCAGGAATGCAGAGGCCGTGTCGTGGCTCCCCACCAGATGCACCGGAACTCCCCGCCACCTGCCGGCCGCGGTCCCGGCAGCGACAACCGGGGGGAACAGGGAGGGATCCAACGACAGATCGGCGAGGAGATCGGCAGCCCATTCTCCGGTTCTTATGTCCATGAGTGCGGTGGTCGAGACGTTGGAGCGCTCCGCTGCTTCCAAACCGGTGAGATGGTGAACGAGGAGGTCGGGGAGGAGGAGGATCCGGGAGGCTCGGCCTAGCTCTCTGGCCTCGTGCGCGGCCAGCTGGAAAACGGTGTTGATCCCCATTATCTGGACACCGGTGCGCTCGTAGAGACGGTCCAGCCCGATTCGCTCGGCGGTCGACTGCCACCCTTCGGTCCTCGAGTCCCGGTACGAAAAGGGGAGGTCGACAAGGCGCCCGCTGCCATCGATCAGCCCGTAGTCGACACCCCAGCCGTCCACGCCGATCGACGCAACAGGCCCGGTGGCGAGGCCCTGCTCCAGTCCGGTCTCGACCTCTGAGACGATCCGGGGCCAATCCCAACGCAGGGAACCGTCGCCCGTTCTGATCGGGGCATGTTCCCACCGGTGGAGGATCTCCACCGACGGCTCCTCTGCAGACACATCGACAGCGGCCACGCGGACAGATGTGGCTCCGAGATCCACCGCCAGGACCCGGAGCGGGCCGCTCACAGCCCGGTTGCGACCGAGGCCAGACCGCGTTCTTCAATCATCGCCCGGCGGTATTCGAGCGACCGGTAGGCAGCCAAGGGCTCGACGGCCCCGCCCTTCACCCGACGGGCCTCAGCCACCAGGGGGCGGACGTCGATACGGAAGGCGTCCTGAACCAGGTGCTGTCCCATCGCGGCGTCATTGGCCGCCTGGGCCTCGAGGAGAGCGTCGCGGTCCACCAGGAGCGCCTGGGCGTATGCAATCGACACCGCTTCAGTCGACTGGATCAGGTCCTCGAGCGGGTCCTTGATGTTGTGACTCTGGTCGATCATGTAGGCCAGCGCCGGGAGGCGGCCGGCGCCGGCCCGGATCAGCTCACAGAAGATCAGAAACAGCTGATAGGGCCGGATCGAGCCGGTGGTGAGATCGTCGTCGCCGTACTTGGAGTCGTTGAAGTGAAACCCACCGAGACGCCCGGCCATGGCCAACCGGCTCACGATCTGCTCGATGTTGGCGTTGGGGAGATGGTGGCCGAGATCGACCAGACATGAGGCCCTCGGCCCCGCCGCCTGGGCGAGGAGGAGGGACGAGCCCCAGTCGAAGTTGACCGTGGCATAAAAAGCCGGCTCATAGGGCTTGTGCTCGGTGTACATCTGCCATCCGTCGGGCAGATGGTCGTGGATGGCTCGCAGGCCCTCTGCAACTCGCTCGAACTGAGTGGTGTGGTCGGCCTGACCGGGATGGTTGATGCCGTCGGCGAGCCAAACGGTGAGAGCGGTCGAACCGAGACGAGCTCCGAGATCGATCACGTACTTGTTGTGCTCGACGGCGACCTCCCGCACTGCCGGATCGGCGTTGGCCAGGCTTCCGAACTTGTAGGTGAGCCTGCCGTCGTCGGTCGTCGATGGGTTGTCCTGGAACGTGTTCGAGTTCATCGCGTCAAAGCCGATCGACCGTTCCCCGGCGTACTCACGCAAGCCGTCAGGGTCGTCCGGATCGTCCCAAGGGACATGCAGCGAGATAGTCCCGTTGCTGGCCGTCAGTCTGTTGAGAAGTGCGACGTCGTCGATCTTTTCCTCGGTGCTTCGGGGCTCGCCGCCGATCGGAAACCGACCGAATCTCGTCCCGCCAGTCCCCACTGCCCACGAGGGAGCGGCGACATCGAACTCGGCGAGCGCCGTCACCACATCGGTCGCGCTGGCCCCGCTGCGCCGGTCGAGCCGGGTGGAAAGGTGCTCCAGATCGGCCTGGAGCGGAGCCGCCCACTCCTCGTTCAGCTCGGCGATCCGATCACGATCGATCATCTCATTCCTCCTCGACTCATCTCAGGAATGCCGAGACGACGCCGCTGTCCACCGGGATCATCAGCCCGGTGGTCTGGCTCAGCGAGCCGCCGACCAGAGCCAGGGCGGCCATCGCCACGTGCTCGGGCAGGACCTCTTGCTTGAGCAGGGTGCGGTCGGCGTAGAACTTTCCCAACTCCTCCTCCGGGACTCCATACACCTTGGCCCGGTCCGCCCCCCAACCACCGGCGAAGATACCCGAGCCCTGGACCACGCCGTCGGGGTTGATCCCGTTGACCCTGATCCCGTGTCGGCCCAACTCCGCCGCCAGGAGGCGGACCTGATGGGCCTGGCTCGCCTTCGCCGATCCGTAGGCGAGATTGTTGGGACCGGCCACGACGGCGTTCTTGCTCACGATGTAGATGATGTCTCCACCCCGCCCTTGGTCGATCATCGCCGAGGCGGCGTGCTTGGAGACGAGGAACGAGCCCTTGGCCATGACATCGTGCTGCAGGTCCCAATCCAGCTCGGTCGTGTCGAGCAAGCTCTTGGACAGGGAGAGGCCGGCGTTGTTGACGACGATGTCGATGCCCCCGAATGCGCGCACCGCAGCCTGGACCGCCTCCCGGACCGCGGCCTCATCGGTGACGTCTGCCTCGAGGGGCAGCGCGGTGTCCCTCGATCCGATCTGGTCGGACGTCTCTCGTGCTGAATCGAGGTCGATGTCAACCGCTACGACCACCGCGCCCGACCCGGCGAAGGTCTCTGCGATGGCGCGCCCGATGCCGGATCCGGCGCCGGTGACGAGTGCGACTTTCCCGGTGAGCGGCTTTGGAGGGGGCCGGCGGCGGAGCTTCATCTCCTCCAGCATCCAGTACTCGACCCGGAACTTCTCCGCCTCCGGGACTGGCTGATAGGTGGAGACTGACTCGGCGCCGTTGATGACGTTGATCGCATTGATGTAGAACTCGCCGGCTACCCGGGCGGTTTGGCTGTCGGCCCCAAAACTGAACATCCCGAGGCCGGGAATGAGGAAGATCGCCGGATCGGCGCCGCGCATTGGTGGTGTGTCCGGGCGCGCATGACGCTCGTAATAGGCCCGGTATTCCTCCCTGTACTCCGCGTGTAGCTGACGGAGCCGGTCTATCCGCTCTTCGAGGGGCGACGTCGGCGGCAGGTCGAGGAGAAGGGGTCGCACCTTGGTGCGGATGAAATGATCGGGACATGATGTGCCCAGCGGCACGACACGCGGCGCCGCCTCACGGCCGATGAAGTCGAGAACCACATCGTCTTCGAACCAACGGCCCACAACAGGGCCGTCGGTGCCGGCCAGCCCTCGGATCACAGGGGCCAATGCTGCGGCCTGTGTCTTACGGTCCAGTGGCGCCAACGCCTCGAAACCGGGGCGTATCGGCCCGAGAGGCTCCTGTCGGCCGTGGCGCTCGATGAACTCGGTCGCCCGGCCGATGAGCTCGAGGGAGGTCGCTTCACAAGAGTCGGAGCTCTCGCCCCAGGCAGTGAGCCCGTGCCCACCCATCACCACGCCCCGCAAGCCGGGTCTTTGGCTTCGTAGGGTCTCGATCTCGAGGGCGAGCTCGAAGCCGGGGCGCCTCCAGGCAACCCATCCCACCTCATCGCCGAAGCAACGCTTTGTCAGTTCCTCGCCGTCCGAGGAAGCAGCCAGCGCGATCACGGAATCGGGATGCAGGTGATCGACGTGCGCCACATCGAGCAGACCGTGCATCGAGGTGTCGATGCTCGGGGCAGCTCCCGTAGGCCCGAAGATGGCGTAGTCGAGGAGTTCGTGCATCTCGTCCTCGTGGTCCTCACCCTTGTACACGTCGCGGAGCCCCCGGATCGAGTCGAGCTCTAGCACCGAGAGCCCCTGGGCGGTGAGGGTGCCCAGGTCTCCCCCCGAGCCCTTGACCCACATCACCTCGACCTCTCGGCCGGAAGCCGGGTCGGTGAGCTGACCCTTGGCCGAGGTGTTGCCACCCCCGTAGTTGGTGTTGCGTCGATCGGCGCCCAGCCGATTGGAACGAGCGATCAGCTCGTCGACTACGGAAGGCTGTTCACCGGCGCTCATCGATCCCCGTTTCGATCCTTCGCATCGCTATTCCGTCTGCCCTTCGGCAGAGGTGTTCGATCGGGCGTTAGATATCGCACAATCTTACACCGCTTGCCAAGCCCGAGGCCCGCCCGGGCCCATCACAGGCCCGGGCGGAGCCACAGACTCAGGTGCCCGGGTTCTCCGCGTTGTACTTGGAGAACGGTCCCATCAGCACCCGCAACCCGGCTTCCCGGGTCGGGTCCGCGGTTATCTCGTACTCACCCATGCGACCGGCGACGAAGGTCGTGCCTTCCTCGGCCACGATCTGGTCGGTGGCGATCCCGTATGCCACGTAGTAGGCGAGGTACCCGAGATCGACGAAGCTCCACAGAGCGAACTCCGGAGCACATCCGCTCTCGACATAGGGCGCCATCTCCTCGGGGAGGCCCAGACCCGAGACCTTGATGGTCTCGCAGAGGCCCTCCTGAGTCATCGCCTGCGCGGCGGCAACGATCCCGACCGTGGTTGGGGCCATGATGAGCTCGAGATCGGGATGCGAGTCGACCAGACCCAGGGCGGCTGTCACCGAATCCTCGGCGACATCATTGCCGTACACGGTCTCGACCAACACGAGATTCTCGAACTCGGGTGTAGCGAGGACCTCCTCCATGGCCGCGATCCAGGCATTCTGGTTGGCCGCGTCCGGGGTCGCCGACAGGATGGCGAATTCGCCACCATCATCACCGAGGATGGTGCGAGCCATCTCGGCCATGACCAGACCCGTCTCGTCGAAGTCGACCTGCGCCACGAACACGCTCTCGCCCGTGGCCGAGGGAATCGGCGAGTCCCAGGTCACCACCGGAATCCCGGCATCCATTGCGGCCTGAGCAGGCGCGTCCAACTGGTCGCCGGAGTTGTTGGAGAGCATGATCGCCTGGACACCCTGGGTGACGGCGTTGGTCATGAACTCGATCTGCCCGGTGGTGTCACCACAGTCGGCAGGCCCGACGAATTCCGCAGGGTCGGAGCCGAGCTCGGCTGCGGCTTCCTCGGCGCCCGAGTTGGCCTGCGGGAACACTGCGATGTTGGTGCACTTGGGCAAGAACGTCGCCGTGATCGAGTCGCCTGCGGTGATCTCCACCGCCTCGGAGGCAGCCGCCGATGTGGTGGTCTCCGCCGCAGCTGACGTGGTCGTCTCGGCTGCGGCCGTTGTCGTCGCCTCGGCCTCGGTCGTTGTTGCTTCACCTGCAGTGGTCGTGGTGTCGCCGCTATCCCCGCCACAGGCGGCGATTATCAGGGCAAGGACCACCAACGGGGCCAGGGCCCGGCTGCGTCTCTTGATTGCTGTCACTATCGCTTTCCTCCTCTTGTTCTTGGTGTCTCGGTATTCATCGATATGAGCCCTTGCTACCTCCGTTCAATGATTCATCAGGGGGGACCATGTGCGATCGCCGCAGGAGCACTCGACTCAGCCCTCGGGCGGCGGAGGCGATACCTCTGGGCAAGATTGGGAACCAGTACCGACCCGATCAGCAACAGCCCGATGACACCGGTTTGCGTGATCCCATCGATGTTGGCCAACCCGAGGCCGTTGCGGATGTTGAGGACAGTGAACAGCGCCAGGACCACCCCAAGCATCGATCCCGACCCGCCAAAGATGCTCACCCCACCCAGTAGGACCATGGTGATGATGTCCAGCTCGTACGTCTCGCCAAGGGTTCCCTGGACGGCGCCGACGCGGGCGGCAAACAGGACCCCGGCGAGCCCGGCGACGGCGCCCGAGGCGATGAAGAGCCTCAGTTTCACCGAGTCCACCTCGATGCCGGAGAACCTGGCGACATCGGCGCTGTTGCCGATCACATACACCTTCCGACCAAAGGCGCTCCGTTCGAGGATGACCCACGCCAAGGCCAGGCCGACGAAGAAGAGGACGAGGGCGACCGGGAATGGGCCGACGAGTGTCTGCTGGCCGATTCTCTCGAACCACTCCGGGAAATCCCCAACCGACCGGTCCTCGAGGAGGACACGCGCCGCTCCCCGGAACCCAATCAGGCCGGCGAGGGTCACCACCAGCGAGGGCAGCCCGAAGCGGGTGATGACCAGGCCTTGGAGCAGGCCGGCGATGGCGCCAGCCGTGATGCCGATCAGGATGGCGACCGCGAACGGGACCAGACCCCCTTCGTAGAGCGTTGCCGTCACCGCTGCGGAGAAGCCCATGACGGAAGCCACGGACAGGTCGATCTCGCCGTTGATGATGACGAATGTCATCACGACAACGACGATGATCTTCTCGATCGAGAGCCAGAAGAGGTTCACGAAGTTCCCGAATCCGAGATAGAACGGGGACAGGGAGACGTTGACCACGATCGTCGCTATCAGGACGACGATGAGGATCGACTCCCACCGATGTTTCGCCGCCCAGTCACGCATCGGCGGTCCCACCTCCTCCGGCCACCCGCGCCATCCCCACAGCTGTGGGCCCCGTGGACTCCATCGCCTTTCTCGCCTCGGCCGACCAGCGACGGTTGAAGCGGTTTCGAAGGACCGTATCCAGGATCACCGCGGCCAGGATCAAGATCCCGAGGAAGGCATCACGCCAGAACTCGCTGATCTCGGGCACCCGCACCAGGCTCAGCTTGAGCGTGTCGATGAAGATCGCGCCGAGAAACGCGCCCACCATCGTGCCCGATCCACCGAGGATGCTCACCCCGCCGACGACGGCAGCGGCCACGGATTCGAGCTCGAGCCCGGCGCCGGCGGTGGCGCTGATGGTTCCGGCGCGGGCCAAGAACATGAACCCGGCCAGTCCCGCCAATGCACCGGAGCCGACAAACGACCAGAAGATCAATGAGGCTGCCGGCAACCCGGTCTGAGCGGCTGCGGACGGATTGGACCCGATGGCGTAGATCCTCCTTCCCCAGCGCAGCCTGGCCAGGGCGAATTGCAGCGCCAACACCACGATGACGGCGATCACGAACACCAGACGCACCTCGAAGCCGGCGATGGTGAACAGCGTCACGTTGTTGAACTCGAGCACCCAGGGAGGCAGATCGCCGGCCAGGACATTGGCGCCCTCTGAGTAGATGCTGAGCAGGGTGCGGAAGAGGGCCAGCGTGCCCAGCGTGACGATGATCGCAGGCACACCCCCGTAGGCGACGAGGAGCCCATTGACCGACCCGAGGACCGCCCCGACCACCATGGCCACGACAATGGCGACGATGGGGCCTTGCCCGGACGCGGCGAGGAAGTCACCCGTGAGATAGGCGGCGACGCCGACGATCGACCCGACCGACAGATCGATGTTGCGGCTGAAGATCACCAGTGCTTGAGCAGCGGCGAGAAGCGTCACGATCACCACGCTGGTGGTGACACGGTTGAAGAAGCGTCCGCTCAGATAGCCCTCGATGAGGAAGGCGAACACCACCACCGACAGCGCGATGATTCCGAGAAGAGTCGCCTCCTTCACTCGCTCCGGTCGAAGGAACCTGCTGCTGCGAGGGGTCGACTCCGCGGCGGCAGACTCGGTCATCGGGCACCGACCGCAGCGGTCATGATCAGCTCTTGCGTGGCCTCGCGACGGGGATAGATCCCGATCAGACTGCCCTCACGCATGACGGCGACCCGGTCGCTCATCGCGATCACCTCGGGCAGATCAGAGGAGATGAGCATGATCGCGATCCCCGAGGTCGCCAGCTCGTCGATGAACTTGTGGACTTCGGCCTTGGCCCCGACATCGATCCCCCTGGTCGGCTCGTCCAGGATCAACACCTTGGGGTGTGTGTTGAGCCATTTGGCGAGCATGGTCTTCTGCTGGTTGCCACCGGAAAGCTGGCTGACCGGTGTCGACAGACCTGGAGCCCGGATCCCGAGCCTCTGCCTCAGCGCCTCGGCATCGGCACGCTCCCGGTCGCGGTCGATGAGGCCCAGGGCGTTGGTGTACCGATCCAGGGTGGCCAGGGTGACGTTGGCGACCAGGGACTGCTCGACCGAGAGACCCAGTCTGCGGCGGTCCTCTGACAGGTAGGCGATCCCGTGGGCCAGCGCCGCACGCGGAGACCTGATGTCGAGGAGTTTGCCCTCGAGCTCGATGGTCCCGACGTCGGCCGGATTGACGCCGAACAGGGAGAGGGCGATGTCGGTGCGGCCTGAACCGACGAGACCGGCGAATCCGAGCACTTCGCCTCGCCGCACCTCGAAGCTCACGTCGGAGAAGACGCCCGAGAGGCCGAGCGAATCGACCTTCAACACCGCCTCACCTTCGGGATGCTCGCCCCTGGCGAAGAAGTCGGAGGGGTCCCTCCCCACCATCTCACGCACCAGCGACTCCTCTGTCACCTCGTTCGCCGGACGGGTCGAGATATGCCGCCCGTCGCGGAACACCGAGATCCGGTCCGATATTGCGAAGAGCTCCTCGAGACGATGCGTGATGAAGAGGACGGCGACGCCGGACTCCTTCAGACTGCGCACCTGACGAAAGAGGCGATCTACTTCGTGGGCGGAGAGGGCGGCCGTGGGCTCGTCCATGATCAGCACCCGTACGTCGAGGGAGATCGCCTTTGCGATCTCCACTGCCTGCTGACCGGCGACGGTGAGACCGGCCGCGGGGAGGCGAGGGTCGATCTCGATGTCGAGCTTGGAGAGGATCCGGGAGGCTTCTCGGTACATCGTCGACCAGTCGACGACCATCCCCTGGTACTGATGCCCGATGAATATGTTCTCCGCCACGCTGAGGTCGGGAAACACCGACGGCTCTTGGTAGATGGCTGCTATCCCCTGGCGCTGGGCCTCGGCCGAGCTACGCGGGGCGAATGGCTCGCCCCCGAGGGTCATCTCACCGGAGTCGGCCGGATAGAGACCGGTCATGATCTTGATGAGCGTGGACTTTCCGGCTCCGTTCTCGCCGACCAGCGAGTGGATCTCCCCGGCCCGGAGCGACAGCGACACATCCGATAGGGCCTGCGTGGCGTCGAAGCGCTTGGACACCCCATTGATCTCGATGACCGGCCGGGGTTCGCTCAAAACCAGCTTCCTCCTATGTGAACGCCCGGGAGGAGACGTTCACTTATGTAACATATCACACTAGATAACGGGGTGTCGGCCCAACTACCGTGTTTGGCGATGCAGCCTCAGATACCCAGGAAACGCTGGTTCGGATCACTCCGCGAGCTTCGCTTTCGAGGTGTCGAGTTGAGCCCGACGAAGCGCAGACTGCGTAAGGGCGTCTCGGTGGCCGATCTCCGCGCCATCGCCAAACGTCGACTTCCGCGGGGGGTTTTCGACTACATCGACGGCGGGGCGGAAGACGAGCTGGCGATGAGGTCGAACTCCGAGGCCTACCGTCGAATGACCTTCCGACCCCGGGTTCTCCGGGATGTGAGCGAGATCGACACCTCATCTTCTCTCCTCGGCAGGCCCGTTCCCTACCCGCTCGTCCTCGCACCTACCGGCTTCACCCGCATCGCTGATCCGGCCGGCGAGCTGGCGGTGGCACGAGCCGCCCAGCGCGCGGGTCTCCCCTACTCGCTCTCGACACTCGGCACGCGGTCGATCGAGGAGGTGGCGGCGGTCAGTTCGGGGCGGCTCTGGTTCCAGGTGTATGTGTGGAAGGATCGAGGCTTGGTCGCGGAGATGGTGCAGCGGGCAGCGGATTCCGGCTACGAAGCACTTTGCCTCACTGTCGACACCGCAGTGTTCGGCAAGCGGGAGCGGGACGTGAGACGTGGCTTCACGCTGCCCCCGAAGCTCGGCCTCTCCACCATCTTGGACGGCATCATCCATCCCGGCTGGACGTGGCAGTTTCTCACCAATGACCCGATCGTCTTCGCAAACGTCGCCGGGCGGAGTGTCGGGGAGGGCGGGGAGACCGTTGCGCTGGCCGAGTACGTCAGCAACCAGTTCGACCCCGGGCTCTCCTGGAGCGACGTCGAATGGCTCCGGGCGAGGTGGAACGGCCCCATCGTCATCAAAGGGATCCAGACCGTCGCCGACGCCAGGATCGCCGCCGACGAGGGACTCGACGCCATCGCGATCTCCAACCACGGTGGCCGTCAGCTCGACTCCGCCCCCGCTCCACTCGCCCTCCTTCCCGACGTCGTGGACGCAGTCGGCGACCGAATCGAGGTCATCTGCGACGGCGGAGTCCGCCGCGGCAGCGACATCGTGAAGGCGCTGGCGCTCGGGGCCACTGCCTGCATGGCGGGCCGCGCCTATCTATACGGGCTGGGGGCGGCCGGCGAAGCCGGGGTGGATCACGTTCTCGACCTCTTGGCCGGCGATATGCGGCGGACCATGGCCCTGATCGGGTGCCGAACGGTCAAGGAGCTCGACCGGGAGTGCCTCGACCTCGAGGGCTGACTCGCCGCAGTCGTTTGTAGACTCCCCGCATGCAAAGAGCCGTCACCTTGCGTGAGGTGGCCGACAGGGCGGGGGTCCATCCTTCCACGGCGTCGCGTGCCCTGAACCCGTCGACCCGCGACCTCGTGAACGAGGGGACCATCGAACGAGTCACGCTGGCCGCCCGCGACCTCGGCTACCGGCCCAACTCACTGGCCCGGGGGCTCAAGACCAACAAGACCTACTCGATCGGGATGCTTCTCCCCGATCTGACCAACCCGCTGTTCCCGCCCATCGTCCGCGGTGTCGAGGACGTGCTGGGCACGGCCGACTACACCCTCATCCTGGGCAACACCGACAATGACGCCGAGCGCGAGGGCCAGCTCCTGGCATCGATGATGAACCGCCGCGTGGACGGGTTGATCCTGGCTACCGCCCATCGCAACACCCCGGCGATCGACGAGTTGGTCGAATCCGGTCTGCCCCTGGTGTTGGTCAACCGGACAGTCGACGATCTGAAGGTTCCTTCCGTGACAACCGACGATCACGCCGGCCTCGGCCTTGCCGTCCGTCATCTCGTCGAGCTGGGTCACACCCGCATTGCCCACGTCGGAGGGCCCCAGCATCTCTCCACAGGTCTGGACCGCTATCAGGGCTTCGTCGCCTGGATGAAGATCATGGGCCTCGACGTGGACCCCGACCTGGTGAGCTTCGCCGACTGGTACCACGAGGATCCTGGGGCCAAGGCGTTTTGGGCAATCCTCGACCGCCGGGCCGATTTCACTGCGGTGATTGCCGCCAATGACCTAATCGCCATCGGCTGCTACGACGTGCTCAGCGACACAGGTCGCTCGATCGGTGGAGATGTGTCCGTCGTCGGCTACAACGACATGCCCTTCGCCGACAAACTCTCGCCACCTTTGACCACTGTCCAGATCCCGCATTATCAGATCGGGGTGAGAGCGGCGGATCTCATGCTCGAGATCCTCGACGACACCGATGACTCCGTGCCCGTCTCCATCAAGCTGACACCGACACTGGCAGCCCGCCGCTCGACCGGGCCTGCGCCTACGGAGACGCGTTGAGCCGGCGTCGTTCCTCGAGGAATCGCCGCTCGACGTCGTTAGAGACGAGAGCGAGCGCCTCGCCGTAGGCATCGTCCGCCGCATCGACCTCGCCTATTCGCCGGAGAAGCTCAGCTCGTGTCGCGTGGTAGAGGTGATAGCGATCGAGATCCATGTCATCGAGCAATGAGAGGGCATCGGACTCGCCGTGAACCTCGGCGACAGCCACCGCCCGGTTGAGGGCGACAACCTGGGTCGGAGCCTGCATCATGAGCATGTCGTACAGCTGGAGGATCTGGCCCCAGTCGGTGTTATAGGCATCGGCGGCATCGCTGTGAACCGCGGCGATCGCCGCCTGGATCTGGAAGGGGCCGGGCCGGTTTCTTCGCAGACAGGCCCTGACCAGCCGCTGACCCTGTTCGATGAGCCTGGCGTCCCAGAGGCTTCGGTCCTGGTCGGCCAGAAGCACGATCGACCCGTCGGATGTGGTCCGGGCCGGGCGACGTGACTCCGAGAGCAGCAGAAGTGCGAGGAGGCCCACCGCTTCCGGCTCGTCGGGCATCAGATCCACGAGCAGACGGGCGAGTCTCAAGGCCTCGAGTGCGAGATCCGTTCGCAGCAACTCGTCGCCAGCCGAAGCTGCGTAGCCCTCGTTGTAGATGAGATAGACCACAGTCAGGACCGAGCCGAGCCGATCCGGCAGATCAGCGTCGGCGGGGACGCGATAGGGGATGTTGGCGGCCTTGATCTTGCGTTTCGCCCTGACCAGGCGCTGTGCCATCGTCGGCTCGGGGACGAGGAACGCTCGCGCGATCTCGGGAGTCTGCAGACCCCCCAACAGACGCAGGGTGAGCGCCACGGCCGATGCGGTGTCCAGGGCGGGGTGACAACAGGTGAAGATCAGCCGGAGCCGGTCATCGTTCACCGGGCCCTCGACGGGCTCGGGCTCGGATTGAGCCTGTAGTTCGACTGCGTGTGCATGACGTTCCTCCCGACTCGACTCACGCCTCAGCTTGTCGATGGCGCGATTTCGAGCGGTGGTGACGATCCACCCTCCAGGGTTGGGAGGCTGACCGGTCTGCGGCCATTTCTCGGTCGCCACCATGAAGGCGTCCTGTACCGCCTCTTCGGCGAGGTCGATGTCACCGAAGAGACGGATCAGGGTGGCTATGGCTTTGCCGGACTCGTCCCGGAAGGTCCGATCTATTGCGGCGAGCTCGAGACCGGCCAAGCTGCCTCAGGCTTCTGGCTCGTCCTGGAAAGGCCGCACCTCGATCGGCCCCTGGCAGGCCACTGTGGCCTTGCCCGCCCACTCCAAGGCGGCGTCGAGATCGGGCGCCTCGATGATCCAGAAACCACCAACCTGCTCTTTGGTCTCGGCGTATGGCCCGTCCGTGACAACGGTCTCGCCATTCTTCTCCGTCACCACCGTGGCGGTGTCGACCGGGTGCAGCCCACCGCCGAACACCCAGGCGCCGGCGTCCATTATCTCCTTGTTGAGCGCGTCGACATCGGCATAGATCTTCTCCATGACGTCGGCGGGAAGCTCCTCCGGAGTCCTCACGTCGAACACTGACAGCATGTACTGGGTCATGACGTTCCTTCCATCGATAGGCGCCTTGCCCATCCTCATACCCCAACTACGAATTCACACACCGAAGATCGACAGGGACACGGAGATTCTTCCGACGTGTCACCTGGCTACCACGAATGTCTCCCAGGTCCCCGGCACACCTTTCAGCTCACGGCGACCCGCCGATGTGAAGTCGAACGCCGACCCGATGACCATGTCGCGGACGGTCTGGGAGACGACTACGTCACCCGGGTTGGCCAGCGCTGCCACGCGTGCTCCGATGTGCACCGCCATCCCGCTGACATCGTCGGCCTCGAACACAACCTCGCCACTGTGGAGACCGACGCGGATCTCCAGACCGGCAGCTCCGGCTCGCCTGGCACATCGCCAATGCGCACTCGATGGCGGGTGTCGGGCTGTCGAAGACGATGAGGAAACCGTCACCGGCGGTGTTCATCTCCTTACCGCCGTATCGACTCAGCAGGCGGCGGGTCTCGGCGCGATGACTCTCCAACAGACCGCTCCACACCCGATCGCCGACTCCGGCGGCGCGTTCGGTCGACCCGACCACGTCGCTGAAGAGGACGGTGGCTACCCGCCGGTCGACCGCACCGCCCACCCTCGTGCCAACTAGGAACTCCTCGATCTCGTCCATGAGACCGTCCACGTCGCCGAGGTAACCCGGCGTCTCGTCGCCCGGGACTTCGACGTACTGGCCGTTGGGCAAATGCTCCGCCAGCCAGCGCATGCCCTCGGTCGGGATGAAGGGAGCATCCTTCCTGTGGATCAGGAGGGCGGGTGCCGTCACCGACGACAGCAGTGGGCGCAAGTCGATCTCCATCATTCGTCGCATCAGACCGGCCGCCATGCTGGGAGTGGCCGACATCCGCTCCAACTTGCGAAACCAGCTCACGATCCGCTCATCCTCTGTCACCGAAGGGGCGATGAGTGGAAGGAGGATGGCCTGGCCCCACATCCCCTGTTCGATCACTCCGGCCACCGTCTCGAACGCCTCGGGGTCCGGGCCCCAAGGATGATCCTCATCGGGGGTCGAGGTGGCCAGCACCTCGCCCAACACAAGGGCGGACACCCGCTGTCGGTGCATGGCCGCCACGGTCATCGCGATCGCCGCGGCATCGGTCCAGCCCACGAGTGCAGCCCGGTCCATGCCGACGGCGTCCATGACCGACAGGACGTCGGGCACCATCTCGTCGGTGGTCGCCTCGATCGAAGGCCGGTCGGAGAGACCTGTTCCCCTCTTGTCGAACAGTGCGACCCGCCCCATCGCTGCGTAGCGTTCCAGAAATCGCCGGCATTCGGGCAGTTCCCAAAGAACCTCGAGATGAGAGACCCATCCGATCATCAACAGGATGTCGAGCGGCCCCTCGCCAAAGACTTGATAGGCGAGATCGACATTCCCGGAACGGGTGAACTTGACCTCGGGAACGGGCAACACTTCTGCCGAGCCTAACTGTGGGGTGTGATCAGCCCTCGCTCGAGCAGACGCCCGAAGTGGCGAATGGTCGAGTCCACGCCAACCTCGAGCGATGTCTCGGGGACGACGCCGAGGATGGCGGAGACGTCGTCCGCGGCAGGCTGCGCTGGAAAGGGAAGAGGCGTCTCGTCGAAGGTGATCGAGCCAACAGAGCCCGGCGCCGCCGCCTCGATACCGGCGACGATGGTCGGCATGTCGGTGGCTGGCGTCGGCAGGTTGAGAACAACGCTTTCCTGATAGCCGGATTGCGAGGCGGCTACGAATGCCCTGGCGACATCCGGGCCGAACTGCATCTGAAGCGACCCTCCGAAGCCAATGTGATATGGCTTGCCAGCGGCGGCGTGAAGCATCGCCTTGGTCGGGGCCGAGGTGAGCCCTTGGTCGCGACCCACGCCGTAGACCGTATGGGGGCGAATGCCGATCGAGGGCACTCCCTCGTCCTGCCACATGCGAGCGGCTGTGCCCTCGTTGGCTCTCTTGAACACCCCGTACATCGTCGATGGTGGTTCACCGTTCGACCCGAGCGCTGCCACCGAGCTGGCGAACACAACCGGGGTCTCGATCCCGATATCACGGGCTGCGATCAGGACATTGGCGGTCCCGACGACGTTCACCAATGCCCCGCGGGAGGGATCGGCTGCGCATGCCGGCACCTGAAGTGCGGCGAGATGGATGACCGCACCGATCGGTGGTCGGTCAGCGCCTGCTTCAAAGTCGAAAGGTCGGTGATGTCACCTGCAACTTCGGTCAGAGCGCTGTACATCGTCATCCTCGAGGACTTGGCTGAGCCGGGTCCGATCCGGATCCGGGTCGAGCGCCACTACTTCCCGACCATCGGCCAGAAGTGTCTTGACCACCCAGGCGCCGATGAATCCGCGCGCCCCGGTCACCAGCACGGCATCCCGATCGCTCATGCCGCGATGCTAAGTGGGCCGGGATCGCGGTCGGATAGGCTCACCCGAATGGCGGTGACACTGTCTCCCAAAGGGACGCGGGGGACCGAGATACCCGGCTTCGCCAAGGCCCTGATGAAGGCCGGGTCTGGTCTGGGCAATCTCATCTTCAACACGATGGGCGATCGCATGAAGATGCAAGGCCAGCCACTCGTCTTGCTCACCACGATCGGGGCAAAGAGCGGGAAGCAGAGAAAGGCATTGCTGGGGCGGTTCGACGACACGGAGCATCCAGGGGCATGGCTCGTGGTCGGCTCCTACGGAGGTGCCGCACGGCACCCGGGCTGGTGTCACAACCTCGCTGCAAATCCCGACAAGGCATGGGCGACGGTCGACAAGCAAAAGACCGCGGTCCGGGCGGATTCGGTCGAGGGGGATGACTACCGGGTGGCCTGGGACCGGATCGTCTCACTGGCTCCCGGATACGGGTCTTATCTCCAGAAAACCGATCGGCGGATCCCGATCATCCGTCTCACCCCGGTCGAGGGTTAGACCGCAAGGCTCTGCGCCGGGACCTTCTTCTGCGGGTCGACGAAGGGAAGGCTGGCGGCACACCGCGGTCAGCTCCACACCATCCTCGGTCACGACATCGACCCGGGTGCCCGGCGTCGAGAGCTCGATGGGGACCCACATGTACCCGATGTTCTGCTCCATCCCGGGCGACCAGACGGCATCGGTGACCCGCCCGACCTGGTCGCCACCGGAGAGCACCGGCCAGGGTTGTGAGAGCTCGGCCCGGAGCTGGTCGCCTTCGAGGAACATGCCGACCAGCTTGCGATCGACACCTGTCTCGCGGATGCGCTCCAGGGCCTCCTTGCCCAGGTAGTCCTGATCCTGCGGCTCGACGAGACGCTCCATTCCGCTGAGGTGGAACGGCGTGTCGTCGAGGGTCATGTCCGACCCGTAGTTGAAGATCCCGGCTTCGATGCGCCGGGCCTCGCATGGGGCAATGGGTCGAATATCGAATTCCTCACCTGCCGCATCCACCGCTTTCCAGATGGCGGCGCCGTGTCCCCGATCGAGGACATTGATCTCGAACCCGGGAATGGCGGTCCAACCGGTCCGGCTGATAACGACTGGGATCCCATCGATCTCGAACTCGCCGATCCAGTAGTACTTGACGTCGTATATCCCGGGACCCACCAGCTTCTCCAGGGTCTTGGCGGCCAGCGGGCCCTGAACCTGCATCGGGTGAACGTCGGGCAGCGTTACCTCCGCATCGAATCGGCCCGCGGCCACACCGAGGGCGTAGAGCCCGGCGTCGGAGTCCGCCAACTGCATCCACCACCGGTTCTCGCCGACATGGAGCAGCACCGGGTCGTTGACGATGCCGCCGTCGGGGGCGATGACCGGCATGTACTTCCCCTGGCCGACGGCGCACTTGGTCAGGTCCCGGCATGTGATGTAGTCGATCAGTCGGTCGGCATCCTTCCCGCTCACCTCCACGGTTCGCTCCACGCCGACATCCCACATCGTCACGCCATTGACGAGGGCCCAGTACTCGACGTCGGGGTCGTCGTAATAGGCGGGCAGATACATGTGGTTGTAGATGTCGTAGGAGGTGCAACCCGCGGCCAGAGTCGACTCGAAGAAGGGTGACCGCCGGTACCAGGGCCCGAAGTAGAGAGTGGTGCTCTTCTCCAGCATCTCGCGACGTTCGTTGGCCACCGGTGTCCTCCTCGAATCCTGAACGGTGGTTCAACCTTAGGTGAGCGTTGCGTGTGCAGCCATACACACTGAGCGTGCCCGATTGCACACGCGATTGTGTTCAGGCGGAGCGACTGGAGAAACGGGCCGCAGCGTCCAACACGAGAGAGGCAATTGAGTCGGCGTCCCCATCGGCCGGAAACCTGTAGGCGGGGCCATGGACGTGGATGGCGCCGAGGGCTGGGTTGCCGTCGGCCAGCACCGGAGCGGCCACGGAGTTGATCCCCTCGGCGAATTCCTCGTGGATCCAGCAATGGCCCGAGGCCCTGATCGCCTCCAACCTGTCGCGGATCTCGCCGGCATCGATCACCGTGTGCGCCGTATAGGCCTCGAGCGGCCGGCTCAGATAACGATCGACCTCCTCGGGGGGCCACTGCGCCATCACGCTGAGACCGGATGGACCGATGTGCATCGGCACCATCAACCCGGTGTAGTCACGAACCTGGACGGGGTTGGGGCTCTCCACCTGCACCATGTATTGGATGGTGTATCCGGTCGGGACGCTGAAGCCGGCGGCCTCACCGAGCTGATCGGAGAGCCAGACCAGATGTGGGCGGACCGCGGTGGCGAGCGCTGCGGTGGCATCGATGGCGCCTGCAAGCTCGACCAACCCGATGCCAATCGCATACGACGTGCCGTCTGGGCCCCTGGTCACCGCCCCCTGATCTTCGAGGCTCGACAGCATCCGTGCCACGGTCGACTTGGGCAGACCGACCCGCGAGGCGAGGTCGGTCACTCCCGAGGGCTCGACGGCCAGTGCCTTGAGTACCTGGAATGCGCGATCGATGGATTGCACCGCCATCAGGTGATCCTCGAGATCGCTTTGCGATGCCAGGCCACGGTGGGCTCGACCTGGTTGAAGGTGAAGATATGGATGCCGGTCATCCCCAGACCCTCGCCGAGGCGGGCGAGCGGTCCGACGATCCCGTCGGGCTGGTACCGGCCCGGGCGAAGCATCCCGAGGATCGACCCACGGTTCTTGCTGAGGAACCTCATCGAGTCACCGACGCCGATTCGTGCTCCCATGCTGAGGAGCCGGGCAGGATCGACCGCACCGGGCACCCCAACCTTCACCGGGAGGGTCACGCCATCGGCCCGGATGGAGGCGATCCATTCGACGATGGTCTCCGCGCTGAAGCACATCTGGGTCACGACATACGTGGCGTGCGCCTCCTTCTCGAGCAGTGATTGGCGAAGACGATCCGATGGGATGGCCGGGTGGCCCTCCGGGTAGCCGGTGATCCCTACATCGAGAAATGGATGTCCGACGGTCGCCATGTCCTCGAGCAGTGAGAGAGCGTCGGTGTAATCCCCCTGTGGCTGGCCATCGCCTCCGGTGATGAAGACCTGACCCACCCCTCCATCGTCGAGACGCTTGATTATCGAAGCCAGGTCGCGGCGGTGCTCGATGGTCCTGGCCGCCAGATGGGGCACGGCCCGAAAGCCACGCGCCTGGAGCTCGATGGCCAGATCGACTGTGGGGGTCATCCCCCGAGTCGGCGAGGCTGTCACCGACACTGTCGAGCCCGGCGCTATCGACGATGCCTTGTCCAGGACTCCCTTGAGTGGGATCACCTCGAAGTCGGCGCCGGTGAGGAGAGCTCGTTCCAGGTCGTCACTCATGCTCAGACATCCGAGTCTGGGAAAGAGGCCTTGCGCTGCGCCACCCACTCGGTCAACTCCGCTTCGATGGCCTCGTCCAGGGGCGGCCGCTCGTACTCGGCCAGCATCTTGCGCCATATGGCATGCGCCCTCGAGGCTGCCTCTTGGGATCCTGCTTCCAGCCACTGCTCGAAGCTGTTGTTGTCCGCGGTGGCGCTGCGCCAGAAGGCGTTCTCGAAGTTGGCCAGCGTGTGGGCGTTGCCCAGGAAATGCTGGCCAGGTGGATTGTCGAGGAGTGCGTCGATGCGCCTGGCCGTTGTCGGATAGGTCCACGCCCCCGACCAGCGCTTCCGCCATCGATGCTTGGTCCGCGTCCAGGATGAACTTCTCGTACCCCATCGCCAGTCCGCCTTCCAGCCAGCCCGCGGTGTGGAGGACGAAATTGACCCCGGCCAGGAGGGTCGGGATGAAGGTGGCGGCGGATTCATAGGCCGCCTGGTAGTCAGGGGTCTTCGCCGCGGTGAGATTCCCACCGCTGCGAAAGGGAACGCCGAGGCGCCGGGCCAGAGCGGCCATCACGAAGAGCACCAGCGCCGGCTCGGGTGTCCCGAAAGTGGGCGCGCCCGACTGCATCGAGATCGAGGACGCGAACGACCCGAACACAACGGGCGCACCAGGTCGGACCAGCTGGCAGAACGCCATTCCGGCCATCGCCTCGGCGAGTGTCTGGGTTGCGGTCCCGGCCACCGTGACCGGCGCCATCGCCCCGGAGAGGATGAAGGGCGTGATCAGACAGGCCTGGTTGTTCTCGGCGTAGACCTTGGCCGAGCCGAGCATGTTGTAGTCCCAGCTCATCGGGCTGTTGGCGTTGCACAAGGACAGCAGGACGGTCTTGCCTTGGTCGATGATCGTCACCAAAGAGGATCCTGACCATGTCGACCGTGTCCTGTGCCCGCTCGGGCGCGGTGACCGAGCCCATGAACGCCCGATCGTGATTCCTGATATGGGCCAGCACCATGTCGAAATGGCGCTTGTTGACCGGGAGGTCGACCGGTTCGCACAACGTCCCGCCGCCGTGATGTAGCGCAGGGGTCATGTGGGTCATGCGGGCGAAGTTCTCGAAGTCCTCGAGGGTGGCGTAGCGACGACCCCCTTCCAGATCGCGGACGAACGGCGACCCGTAGGCCGGAGCGAACACGAGGTGGGGATCGCCGATCACGACGTCATGGTCGGGATTGCGAGCATGCTGGGTGAAGGTCGACGGAGCGGTCGCCAGGAGACTCCTGGCGAGCCCGGCGGGGAATCGGACCCGCGTTTCGGTGACCTCACAGCCTCCTTCGCGGAAGATCTCCAACGCCTCGGGAAAGTTGCCCACCTCGATGCCGACCCTTTCCAGCAGCAGGTCGGCATTGGACTCGATCAGGGATAGCCCCTCTTCGTCGAGCACCTCGACCGGTGTCAGCTTGCGGGTGAGGAACGGGACTGACTCGATCGCCCGAGCGGTCCTTGCCGCCTGCCGGGCGGCGCGGCCACCGCCCCGACGTCCCGTGCTGGCCTGTTCCATGATGCGGTACCAGACTACATCATGGAACAGGAGCCGGGAAGGGCGTGCTTCAACCGGGGCGTCTCCGCCGTCGCTCCCCCGGTTCGGGTCGGGGAGGTAGGTCGACGACCTTGGAGAGGAGGGGGTAGGGATCGGTCTTGTGGGGAATGGCCAGAGCGGCCACGAAGTGCTCCTGGAATCGGGGCTCCACCGCGGTCTCGACCTTCTCGATCCGCCGTGCCACGTCCTCGATCTCTTTGCGCGCGACGCCGGACAGAAGGGCCATCATCGCCCCGACCCCGGCCGCGTTGCCCGCGGCCGCGACCCGTTCGAGATCGCAGTCGGGGATCATCCCCAGGACCATGGCGAACAGCGGGTCGATATGACTCCCGAAGGCGCCCGCCAGCCTGATCTCGTCGACCTGATCGACGCCGTAGTGGTCCATCAGGAGCCGGGCCCCCGCATGAAGGGCCGCCTTCGCCAGTTGGACGGCGCGCACATCGTTCTGCGTCACTTCGATCAAGGGTTCGGCGCAGAGGACATAGGAGAAGGTGCGATCGGATGCCACCACCGCGTGACGAAGCGCCAGAAGGTGCGCGTATGACCCCGTCGGTATCGATCACCCCGGCCAGGTGCAGCTCGGCGATCACCTCGATGATCCCCGACCCGCAGATCCCGGTCACTGCCCCGAAGTCGAAGCCGGGCTCGTCCGACCACATCTCCTGGCCGATGACCGAGAAACGGGATTCCAACGTCGCCCGATCGACCCGAACCCGCTCGATGGCGCCCGGTGCTGCTCGTTGCCCGGACGAGATCTGCGCTCCTTCGAAAGCGGGCCCGGTGGGGCTGGAAGCGGCCAGTAGACGGTCCTTGATTCCCCAGCACCAGCTCGGCGTTGGTGCCGACGTCTACCAGCAACTGCAGACGCTGGCCACGATGCGGGCCCTCCGACAACACCGCCCCGGCGGCGTCGGCGCCGACATGGCCGGCGATGCAAGGAAGCGAATAGACCCGAGCGCCACGGTGGGCGCCCAACCCGAGGTCGGATGCGGGAGTGTCGAGGGCCGACGTGGTGACCAGAGCGAAGGGAGCGGTGCCCAACTCCCGGGGGTCGAGCCCGAGGACCAGGTGGTGCATGATCGGGTTGCCGACGAGGCTCAGCTCGAGGACGTCATCCCGATCGACCCCGGCCTCGGCGACCAGCTCTTCGAGCAAATTGTCGAGAGCGTCCCGCACCACTTCGGTGAGTCGTGCGGCCCCGTCATCGTTCATCATCACGTACGAAACGCGACTCATGAGATCCTCACCAAAGCCGATCTGGGGATTCATCGGCTCCACTCGTGGCCAGAACCGCTCCAGTCAGAAGATCACAGAGATGGCCGGCGATCGTGGTCGAGCCCACGTCGAAGGCGACCCCGAGGGCGAGATCGCGGAAGCCGGGCCAGATCCCGATCAGATCCCGAGCATGACGCACCGCCACCGTCACGGCCCAGCTCCCCTGACGCAGGGTGGTCTGCAGATCGCCGCAGCACCGGTGGGTCCACCACCAGCTCGCTCAGATCCCACTCTTGTTCGAGGGCGGTGAGGAGACGCTCCAGGTCTCCGGTCGGGCTGGCCAGATCGGGTTCCGGGACCTCGACGTAGTGAAGCCGGACCACGGGATCGACAGGGAGAGCGGCCGACACCGGCCCGCTTCCGCACCACCTGACGATGGACCTGGCTGTCGGGGGAACATCGATGACTACGTCTTCCACGACCCTCGCCGCACAGCCCAGACGATGGCCGGGGCCAAGCGGTCGCCGGCCCTGGTAGTCGATCTCGGTTGGGCCGGGCGCGGACGAGCCGGTCGGCCCGGGCCTCGATACCGGGCCGGCTGCCGATGACTACCTGGCAGCGGCCGCAGATCCCTCTGCCCCCGCACACCGAGTCGAGATCGACGCCGAGGGCCCGAGCCGCATCCAGGACGGTGGTGCCCTCGGGAAACGCCCCTCGTCGGCCCGAAGGGCTGAACACCACCTGACGGGTCATGGCCGATCGAGCCGCGGCGGCGGCGGTTCTCACGACGACGGCCTTCCTCGCCCGGCGGCGGGCGGCTCCCGATAGGTCTTGATCCAGGTGGCGCAGTTGGGGTCATGACCAGTCAGGACGTCGGCGGCCATTATCGCTTGGCGGATCTCGGGTTCGAGAGGGTTGGTGATCGCCGAGGTCATGCCGGCGCCGATCGCCATCGCCAGAAAGGCGGCGTTGATCCCGGCGACGGTTGGGCAAGCCGAAGCTGATGTTGGAAGCCCCACAGGTGGTGTTCACCCCCAGCTCGTCGCGGAGCCTCCGGATCAAATGGAACACCTGTTGGCCCGCGGTGGCGATGGCGCCGATCGGCATCACCAGCGGATCGACGACGATGTCCTCCCGGGGAATGCCGTGATCGGCGGCTCGGCTGACGATCTTCCGCGCCACCTCGAATCGGACATCGGGGTCCTCGGAGATCCCGGTCTCGTCGTTGGAGATGGCGACCACCGCCGCCCCATATTTCGCCACGAGTGGGAGCACCTGCTCGAGACGCTCCTCCTCCCCTGTGACGGAGTTGACCAGCGCCTTGCCCCTGATAGGCGAGAAGCCCGGACTCGAGCGCGTCGACGATCGACGAGTCGATCGACAGGGGGACATCAGTCAGTGACTGGACCAGCTCGATCGCCCTGGCGAGAAGGGCAGGCTCGTCGGCGAGAGGAATGCCGGCGTTGACGTCGAGCATCTGCGCACCTGCCCCGACCTGGCCGATGGCGTCGGTCTCGACCCGGGAGAAGTCGCCGTTCTTCATCTCCTCGGCGAGAAGCCTGCGACCGGTCGGATTGATCCTCTCCCCGATCAGGACGAAGGGGCGCTCGAATCCGATCACGACCTCTCGGGTCTCCGAGGAGACGACCGTGTCGGTCATCGCGCTCCCCCGTTCGAGGCGAGATCGTTCAAGGTCTCGGAGTCGTGAACTCGGTCTCGAGACGAGCCGCTTCGCTGGCGACCTCGGACTCCAGATCGTCGCCGCACGGTCTGCTGTCCCGGGCCCACTCCGACAGATACTCGTCAGTCCCGAACAGACCGGCATACATGGCGGCCCGATCGATGGCGACCTGGAACCTGGCCGACAGCTCGCGTTTGGCGGTCTTATCACCGTTGCGGGCGACCACCTGGGCCGGGATCTCCCGCCAGCGGATGATCGTCAGCTGGGGGCCGCGATCACGCGGACTCACGCCGGCACCCGTCTAGTGATGTCCACGAGGGTCGATGCCAGGTCGCCGTAGCCGCTATGTCTGTGCTCGAAAGCGAGACCGAGACGCTTGGCCGCCGCCGCGGCGCGTTCGATGAGGTCGGAGGTTGGCACCTGGGAGAGATAGACGAGGCGGCGGTAGTTGCCGAAGTAGTTATCGCGGAGATCGGGCCACCGGTCGAGCCCGAGGCCGTCCCACACCAGACGATCGAAGTGGCGAGTCAGGAAATCGGTCAAATAGAAGGTGCCGGGCTCGCGGTCGTGCAAGACGGCGAATCCCGGGCCTGTCGCATAGAACTCGTAGCAATGCGCCCCGGGAAGGCGGTCCACTCCTCGGGTTTCGAGCACCCGGTCGAGGAGGCCACCGGTTCCGCAGTCGGCATAGCCGACGAAGACACTCCGGTACCGCCCCTCGGCCTCGTCGAGACGTTGCTCCACCGCGGCCGGGATCAGTTCGGGGGTGTTGTGGAGTGTGGCGGGGAGACACTCGACGTCGACCCAATCCAGCGAGTTGAGACGCACTACATCGAGGACCTCCCGGGCGAGGGCCCCGCAGGCGATCACCAGCAGTCGATCGCCGTCAACAGTCATTGCTCTTCACCTGCGGTGAGCCGACGAGCCAGCACCAATGCCTCGGCGGTCTCGGTGGCGACTGCGGCATCCCGGCAATAGGCGTCGGCGCCGATTGCCTGGCCAAACTCCTCGTTGAGCGGGGCACCACCGACCATGACTATGTAGTCGTCCCGAATGTTCTTCTCCTTCAGGGCTTCGATGACCACCTTCATATAGGGCATCGTGGTGGTGAGCAGGGCGGACATCCCGAGGATGTCGGGCTTGTGCTCGTCGAGGGCAGCGATGAACTCATCGGCGTCGGTGTTGATCCCGAGGTTGATCACCTCGAACCCGGCACCTTCCAACATCATCGCCACCAGGTTCTTCCCGATGTCGTGGATGTCGCCCTTCACCGTCCCGATCACCACCTTGCCGATGGTTTGGGCGCCGGTCTCGGCGAGCAGAGGCCGGAGGACCTCCATACCGGCCTTCATCGCATTGGCGGCGAGCAGCACTTCGGGTACGAAGAGGATGCCGTCCCGGAAATCGATGCCCACGATGCGCATCCCTTCGACGAGTGCGTCATTGAGCACGCTCTGCGCGTCCCAGTTCCGGGCAAGCAGGATGTTCGTCCCCTCCACGATCTCGTCGGCAAGACCGTCGTAGAGGTCGTCGTGCATCTGTAACACGAGATCCGGGTCGGAAAGTGAATTCAGATCGAGTTCATCGTCGGCCATTTGGGCTCCGTGTCTTCACCGTGTCCTCCAGAGCGTTCCACGATGCGGGGCTGTGCTATATGTTGGAACACTAGTCTGCCCGCTCACCAGGGTCCACGGTGGGCCATGATTGGACTTGACCGCAGAACGAGGTTTCAGACGTGAGTGATGTGCCTTACAGCGCCAGCGTGGTGGTGATCGGAGCGGGGATCGTTGGCAACTCGATCGTCGGCCATCTCGCCGAGTTGGGCTGGCGTGACATCGTCCAAATAGACAAGGGACCATTGCCCAATCCAGGCGGGTCGACCGGTCACGCCTCCAACTTCATCTTCCCGGTCGATCACAACAAAGAGATGGCGATGCTCACCCTCGACAGCCAGCGTCAGTACGAGGAGATGGGGGTCAATGTCACCTGCGGCGGCGTCGAGGTGGCCCGGACCGAGGAGCGAATGGAAGAGCTCCGCAGACGGATGAGCTCGGCCAAGAACTGGGACATGGAGGCCCATCTGGTGACACCGGCCGAAATCAAGGAGCTGGTCCCGTTCATCAATGAGGAGATCCTGCTCGGCGGCTGTTACTTCCCCACGGTGTCGGCGGTGGACTCGCTGCGGGCGGGGACCATCTTCAGGGAGAGGGCGACCGGTCTGGGGGCGTTGCAGACCATGGCCAACACCGAGATCCTCGGCATCGAGACCGATAGCGGGCGGGTCACGGCGGTGGTCACCGACAAGGGCCGTGTCGAGGCCGAGTACGTGGTGATCGCCTGCGGGGTTTGGAGCCCCCGAATCGCCAGGATGGCCGGGGCCACGATCCCCCTCACCCCCGCGGTGCACCAGATGATCGACGTCGGGCCGATCCCCGTCCTTCAGGAGTCCGGGAAGGAGCTCGCCTTTCCCATCGTCCGTGACATGGACACGTTCATGTACGAACGCCAGACCTCGGGTTCGATGGAAGTCGGCTCGTACGCCCATCGACCGATCTTCCACTCACCCGACGAGATCCCATCGATCGCGGAGGCACGGCTATCCCCGACCGAGCTTCCATTCACCGAGGACGACTTCGACGCCCAGCTGGAGGACGCGCTCGAGCTGATGCCCGAGATCCTGTCCCAAGCCGAGATCAAGTACGCCATCAACGGCCTGCTCTCCCTCACTCCCGACGCCATGCCGCTGATCGGCGAGACGGTCGAGGTGCGGAATCTCTGGTCGGCGGCCGCCATCTGGATCAAGGAGGGGCCGGGGACAGGACGGGCCGTGGCGGAGTGGATGACCAACGGGTATCCCGAGCTCGACCCACATGCCTCCGATATCGCCCGCTTCTATCCGTACGCCCGCACCGAGCATCACATTCGAGCGCGCTGCTCGGAGCACTTCAACAAGACGTACGGGATCGTCCACCCCCGAGAGCAATGGGCATCGGAACGGGAAAGAGGCTCTCCCCGGTGCATTCCCGCACTGCCGAGCTGGGCGCGGTGTATTTCGAGGCGGGAGGATGGGAGCGCCCGCACTGGTACGAGGAAAACGCACCGCTCGTGGATCATTACGGGATCGAAGACCGGCCCCATGAATGGGACCGGCGCTGGTGGTCGCCAATCCAGAACGCCGAGCACCTGGCCATGCGAGAGAAGGTGGGTCTCGTCGACCTGGCACCCTTCGTCATCTTCGACTTCACCGGGCCTGGGGTCGTCGACTTCATCCAAGAGATGACGGTCAACAACGCCGACGTGGCAATCGGTCGCTCCGTCTACACGCCGTTGCTCACCGGGTCCGGTGGGTTCAAGGCGGATCTGACAGTGCTCAGACTCGACGATGAGCATTTCAGGGTGATCACCGGGGCATTCGATGGCCCGAGAGACAAGCATTGGTTCCGGATCCATCTCCCTGAGGACGGGTCGGTTCACATGACGGATTCCACGTCGGCCTACACCACCATCGGTGTGTGGGGACCCGAGGCGCGCAACCTCGTCTCGTCGATCACCGACCACGACCTCAGCAACGAGGCGTTCCCGTACGGGACGACACAGGCAGTCGACTTCGGCTCGATCAGCGCCCGCCTCTTCCGGATCTCCTATGTCGGTGATCTGGGGTGGGAGGTCTATGTGCCCGCCGACGCCGGTCGCCCGATGTGGGACCGGCTGTGGGAGGCCGGCCAGGACCTCGGAGTCGTGGCCGTCGGCGCCGGGGTCTACGGGACCACGGGCCGTCTGGAGAAGGGCTACCGGCTGATGGGCTCGGAGCTGGAGAGTGAGTACAACCCCGTGGAGGCAGGTTTGGCCCGGCCACGGGTCAAAGAGCACGACTTCGTCGGTAAAGATGCATACCTGGCTGCTCGAGAGGAAGAGCCGGCGGCGATCCTCTGCACGTTGACGGTCGAGGACCATGTCTCTCCCCGTGACGGCATCAAGCGCTACCCGACCGGACGCGAGCCGATCACAACCCCCGACGGCGGGCGGATCATCGACCGGAAAAGCCGGCCCTCCTACGTCACCACCGCCGGGGCGGGGCCGTCGGTGGGCAAGTTCCTCTTGATGGCCTACCTGCCGCCGGAGCACGCCGTCGTGGGCAACGACCTCGCCGTTATGTACATGAACGAGCTCTACCCGGTGAAGGTCGCTGTTGCCGGCTCGACCCCGTTGTTCGACCCCGACGACGCCCGGATGAAAGGGTGAGGACCCTCGTTTGCATCAAGCGCGTGCCCGCTCCTGGCGCCCGCATCGTCCTCACCGATGATCGACAGGCGATCGACGCCCGACACCTCCCCTTCACCACCAGCCCGCACGAGGAGTGTGCCGTCGAGGAAGCAGTCCGGATCAAGGAGCAGCACGGCGGCACTGTGGTCGTGTTGACGCTCGGCCCGGCGGAGGCCGAGGAACAGCTTCGCTATGCAGTGTCGGTAGGTGCCGACGAAGCCGTGTTGCTGGCGACCGATGGCGCCGATTGGGACCCGCAAGCAACGGCTGCCGCCCTCGCCGCCAGGACCGAAGAGCTCGAAGCCGTCGGGGGCCGGTTCGACCTCATCCTCTTCGGCAATGAGTCTGCCGATGCTGGTGGGTACCAGGTCGGCATCAGAGTGGCTCATGCCCTGGACCGGCCCGTGGTGGGAGGGATCAAGGGCATCGACATCGAAGGCGAGACGATGATCGCCCGGCGGGAGACCGACGCCGGATTCGAGGTGTATCGGCTCCCGTTGCCGGCCGTCGTTGCGGTCAAAGAGGGGATCAACCTGCCCCGCTATCCGACCCTCCCCTCCCGGCTCAAGGCCAAGAAGGCGGAAGTGGCGAGTGCCGCCCCGGAACCTTCACCGGGTGGGCTTCGCATGGTTCGTCTGGTCAACCCACCCGAGGTGGCCAGCTCCACCACCATCCTCGGCCAGGGCCCCGAAGCTGCCCCGGCGGTGGCAGATCTGTTCGAGGAGCTGGGGCTCCTATGAGCCAGGTCCTCGTCTTCGTCGAGCACCAGGCAGGGTTGCCCCTCGAGACCTCCCTTCAGACGATCACCCTGGCGGGCATCCTCGGCGAGGTGTGCGCGGTAACCGTCGGGGTCTGCGAGATCGGAGGGGTGGCCCGACACATCGAGATCGAGCATCCAATCCTGTCCGACTACGCCCCAGAGGCCATCGCCGAGGCGCTGGTCCAACTGATCGGAGCCGAGTCGCCTTCCACCGTGCTCGCCTCCGGGTCCGAGCGTGGTAACGAGGTGATGGCTCATGTGGCGGCGCTGCTGGACTTGCCCCTCGCTACCAATGTGACCGAAGTCCAACCCGGCGAGGAGTCGTGGGAGCTGACCCGGACCCGTTGGGGTGGGAGCCTCCTCGAGGAGGCGTCCCTGACCGCACCCGTGAAACTCCTCACCGTGGCGCCTCATGCGTTCGAGGCTTCCGACGCGTCGGGCGCCGCTTCAACAGAGACTTTTGAGCCCGAGCTCTCCGAAGCTCAGGCCCGGACCAGGGTGGTCAATCGGGTCACCATCTCCGAGGGGATCACCCTCACCACCGCCCCGGTGGTGGTGAGCGGGGGCCGGGGGGTGGGCTCACCCGAAGGTTTTGGGATCCTCGAGGAGCTGTCCGGCCTGTTGGGTGGGGCGGTGGGATGCTCCCGGGTGGTCACCAACAACGGGTGGCGGCCTCACTCCGACCAGGTGGGTCAGACCGGGACCCGAGTCGCTCCCAATCTGTACATCGCCTGTGGGATCTCAGGGGCGATCCAGCACTGGGTGGGCATGATGGCCTCGAAGAACGTGCTGGCGATCAACAACGACGCCGAGGCGCCGATGGTCACCAAAGCCGACTACGCCGTGATCGGCGACCTCCACCCCATCCTGGAAGCGGTGGTGGAAGAGGTGAAGCGGCAGGAAGGGCCTCTAGATCCCCTGCCTAGCCCTACCAGAGCGATCCGGCCGAGACCCGCAGATCCTCCATGGTGATCCCGCTGGCGGCGTCGCTGCAGAGGAACAGGGCGAGGGCGCCGATCTCGGTCGGGGAGATCAGACGGCCCTGGGGATTGGTCTTCTCGACGTCGGAGATGTACTCCTCCCCGGACCGGTGCTCCTGCTTCTCGGCGATGTCGGACATCCACTCGCGACCGAATGAGGTGTCGACCCAGGTGGGGCTGATGGCGTTGCAGGTGACCCCGTGCGGCGCACCCTCGAGGGCGACACATCTGGTCAGACCGACCACCCCGGCCTTGGAGGCGCAATAGGCGCCCGAGGTGACCGCCCCGACCGTCGCCGCGGTGGAGGCGATGTTGATGATCCGGCCCCACTCTCGCTCGATCATCCCGGGGAGCACCCGCTTGATCGCTCGGTAGGTGCCGGTGAGGTTGACGTCGATGACCTTGTCCCACAGTGCATCGGGGTGCCCGACGATGGTCTGCTCGGCGGTGATCCCGGCGGCGTTGGCCAGGATGTCGACCGGGCCGAACCGGTCCACTGTCGCCTGATAGAACGCCTCGACCGAATCGTCAGAGGTCACGTCGAGGTCGAGGCCGAGACACTCCACCCCCTGCCCTTCGATCTCGGCGACGGCGTGATCCATCTGCTCCTGACCCGGGATGTGGACCACTTCACCCTCAGTTGTCGAGCCGCCGGCGAGGAGAGACCCGATGCTGACATTGGCCCCGTCAGAGGCGAAAGCCAAAGCCATGGCCAGTCCCATCCCCGATGCCCCACCAGTCACCATGGCGGTCTTGCCCGCCAGGAAGCGATCAGCCACTTCCCTCACCTCCCTCTCGGATTCCTACCTAGTACGGCGCCTCGACGTCGCCCATCTCCACGTACACGCTCTTGACCTGGGTGTAGTGGTTGATGGTGACCAGGCTGTTCTCCCGGCCGATCCCGGACTGCTTGTAGCCGCCGAAAGGCATCTCGATCGGGGTGATGTTGTAGTTGTTGATCCAGGTCGTCCCCGCCTCGAGCCGGGCCACCACCCGGTGGGCGCGCTGGATGTCCTTGGTGAACACGCCCGCCGCCAGGCCATAGGGCGTGTCGTTGGCCCGGGCGATGACGTCGTCCTCGTCGCGGAAGCTGAGCACGGCCATGACCGGCCCGAAGATCTCCTCCTGGACGATCGACATGTCGTCGGTGCAGGCATCGAACACGGTGGGCTCGACGAAGAAGCCGCCCTCCAAGGACGGGTCCGAGGGCCGCTCCCCACCGATCACCAGCCTGGCGCCCCGGCCGTCTTGCCCGCCTCGATGTAGGAGAGGACCTTGTCCATGTGCTCCCGGAGATGAGCGCCCCGACGTGGGTGTCGGGGTCCATCGGGTCCCCGATCTTCATCTTCGAGGTCCGGGTGACCAGACGGTCGAGGAACTCGTCGTGGATCTCCTCGTGGACATAGACCCTGGTCCCGTTGGAGCAGATCTCGCCCTGGGTGTAGAAGTTGGCCATCAGGGCCGCCGACACCGCGTTGTCGAGATCGGCGTCGTCGAAGATGATCAGCGGGCTCTTTCCCCCCAGCTCCAGGGTCACATGCTTGAGGGTGGCGGCGGCGTTGGCCATCACGATCTTCCCGGTGCCCACCTCGCCGGTCAGCGACACCTTGGCGACGTCGGGATGGGCCACGAGGGCCTCCCCGGTGCGGTGATCACCCTGGACGACGTTGAACACACCGTCGGGGAGCCCCGCTTCGGTGTAGATCTCGGCAAGGCGCAGCGCGGTTAGCGGAGTGAGCTCGGCGGGCTTGAACACCATCGAATTGCCGCAGGCCAGCGCAGGGGCGGACTTCCAGCAGGCTATCTGGATCGGGTAGTTCCAGGCCCCGATCCCGACGCAGACCCCGAGCGGCTCGCGACGGGTGTAGGCCCAGGCACTGCCCAGATCGAAGGTCTCACCATGGATGCTCGCGGCCAGGCCCGGCGTAGTACTCGATGGCGTCGGCGCCGGACATGACGTCGACGGCGATCGCCTCCTGGATTGGCTTGCCGGTGTCAAGGACCTCCAGCCGAGCCAGCTCCTCGTTGTTCTCCCGAAGAAGGCCAGCGGCCCCATTGAGGATCCGGCCTCGCTCCGCCCCCGACAACTGACGCCAGACCTCGAATCCCTCCCGTGACGACGCGACGGCCCGGTCGACATCGGAGCCCCCGGCATGCTGGACCTGGCAGATCTCCTCACCGGTGGCGGGGTTGATGGTGGCGAAGGTCTCCCCCGAAACGGCGTCCACCCGGGTGCCGCCGATGTAGAGCTGCTGGGTGGCGAGAGTCATGGCCGGGACGGTAGTAGTGGCAGGTCAGGGGGCAGGAGTCGGCGGCTGGAGCTTCGCTGCCCAGGCCTGGGTGATCCGATCGAGGATGATCGCCATCACCACGATGGCGAATCCAACCTCGAAACCGAGACCGGTCCCCGCCGCACCTTGCGTCAATGCCTTGACCGTCTCGTACCCGAGCGCCCCACCCCCGACCAGACCGGCGATGATCACCATGGCGAGGACCATCATGATCACCTGGTTGACCGCAGCCAGGATCGTCGGAGCGGCGAGAGGGATCCTCACCCCGAACATCGTTTGCCTCGGGGTGGCACCGAATGTCTCCGACGCCTCGACGCTCTCCTCCGGGACCTCTTTGATGCCGAGCGACGTGATCCGGATGCCGGGCACGATGGCATAGAGGACCGCGGCGATGATGCCCGGGACCTGGCCAACGGTGAAGAAGAGGATCACGGGGATGATGAAGACGAAAGAAGGGATGGTCTGAAGAGCGTCGAGGAATGGAGTCAGCACCTTCTCGACCCTCGGGCTTCGGCCGGCCCAGATTCCGAGCGGGATGGCGATGGCGACTGATATCAGAGCGGCCGCCAGCACCTGGACGAGGGTCGCCAATGACAGCTCCCACATCCCGGTGAGGCCAACCATGAGGAGAGCTGCCGCGGCGAAGATCGCCAGACCCACCCCCTTCAGCCTCCAGCAGAGGATGGCAGTCACGGCGATGAGCACCGGCCAGGCCACGGTGACGATGAGAAAGTCGCGGGCCGGGATGAGCAGCCCCGCCACGATGAAATCGTTCACCGGGCGGGTGATGAAGGAGAGGTTGTCCCGTCCCCAGCGCACGAACGTGTCGACCGGATCGAAGACCCTTACCTCCCATACCGCCGGGAACTCGACCCAGCCCATCACTCGCCCCACCACGATCCCCCCCAGGACCAACGCCAGCGCGGTGATCACGTAGCGCCGTGAAGCAGGTCGGGTCCTATCGGCGAAGGCGATCGACCGTCCTACACGGTCCAAAACCATCGCCACCGCCACGATGGCAAGGCCCGCCGCCAGGCCTCGTCCGGTGCGCCGCTGGTTCAAAGCTTGGAGCACCTCCTGGCCCAATCCGCCAGCACCGAGGAGTGTGGCCAGCACCACGATGCCAAGGGCCATCATGATCGTCTGATTGACCCCGGTCATGATGAAGGGCATCGCCATCGGCAGCTGCACCTTGAATAGCGTCTGTCGTCCGGTGGAGCCGAACATCTCAGCCGCTTCCACCGATTGACGAGGAACCCTCTGAATGCCCAGCGTGGTCAACCTCACTGCGGGAGGCAGGGAGTAGATGACCGTGGCGATCGTGGCCGGGACCCGTCGGATGCCAAACAGGAGGACCATGGGGATGAAGTAGACCGGAGCGGGGATGGTCTGCATCGCGTCGAGAACTGGTTTGATCGCGCGATCCACCCGCGGTGAACGGGCCGACCACACGCCCAGTGGGATCCCGATGGCCAACGCGATAACGACGGCGATGGTCATCAATGAGAGGGTCTCCATGGTGGTGTCCCAGAGACCTATCAGACCGGGATACAGCACCGCGGCGGAGGCGACGAGGGCGGTCTTCCAATCACCGGTCCTGAAGATGACGAGGAACACCGCCATAGGGAGGACGAACCAGGGAAGCCATAAAAGGAACGACTCAACCGTCCGGAGACCCCAGTCGACCGCGGCGGACACCGGAATGAAGAACCCGGTGAAGGCGGGATGGAGCTGGCGGTTCTCCCGAAGCCATGCAGAGAACTGATCGACCGGCCCTGAGATGTATGTGTCCCATAGGGCGGGGAACGTGGGCGAGGTGACCAGGACCTGAAGCAGGATGATGCCGACGATGACGACGATCCACCATCCCCGGAACTTGAACCGGCCCGCTCCCTCGTCGGCGAGGGCAACGTCGGCGGGCTGGAGGACGTCGGTCATCGCTCCGGCTCGATGGCCTTGGCCACCGCCCGACGATCCACCACCCCGACCTGTTTCCCGTCCTGGTCCTCTACCCAGATATCGGCGTCGTCG
>CAVTFV010000010.1:0-399935 GCA_963734115.1 uncultured Acidobacteriota bacterium | reverse complement strand
CGGCCTATTCCACCGTCACCGTCTTGGCCAGGTTGCGCGGCTTGTCGACGTCCATCCCCTTCGCCGTCGCCACGTAGTAGGCGAGGAGCTGGAGCGGGACCACGGCGGTGACCGTGCACAGCAGGTCGGGCCCGGCGGGGACCCGGATCACATGGTCGGCGACATGGCCGACATCGTCACCCTCTTCGGCGACGAGGACGATGGTCCCGCCCCGCGCCTTCATCTCCTCCATGTTGGAGAGGGTCTTGGCCTGGACATGGCTGTCGGTGGCCACACCGACCACCACGACACCCGGCTCGATGAGGGCGATGGGGCCGTGCTTCATCTCCCCGGCCGCATATCCCTCGGCCCGGACGTAGGCGATCTCCTTCAGCTTCAAGGCGCCCTCCATTGCCACCGGGAAGTCGCCGGATCGGCCCAAGGAAGAACCAATCCCGTGTCTCGGACCAGGGCTCCGCCATCGCCCTCAACTCCTCGGCTCCGGCCAGCACCGCCTCGACCTGGTCGGGGAGACGGAGCAGCTCCTTCACCTGAAGCTCGATTGCTCCAGGGTCGAGGGCGCCCCGCACCTGGGCGAGGTAGAGACCGAGCAACTGCATGGCCACCAGCTGGGTGGTGAAGGTCTTGGTCGCCGCCACCCCGATCTCGGGACCGGCCCGGGTGTAGAGGACGGCGTCGGCCTCCCGTGCCAGGGCGGACTCGACCACGTTTGACACTCCGATGACGACCGACCCCTGTGCCCGGGCGTAACGCACGGCGGCCAGCGTGTCGATGGTCTCCCCCGACTGGCTGATCCCGATGACCAACGACCGGTCGTCGAGCACCGGGTCGCGGTATCTGAACTCGGAGGCGATGTCGATCTCGACCGGGAGACGGGCCCAACGCTCGATGGCGTACTTGGCCATCATCGCCGCGTGGTACGAGGTGCCGCAGGCCACGACGAACACCTTGTCGATCTCGCGCAGGATCTCCGGGTCGATGGTCAGCTCGTCGAGCACCACCCGGCCCGGGAACTCGACCCGGCCGGCGAGGGTGTCGGTGATCGCATGCGGCTGCTCGAAGATCTCCTTGAGCATGAAGGTGTCGAACCCACCCTTCTCCGCCGCCTCGAAGTCCCAATCCACGAGACGCTCGTCGAGCGGCATGCTGTTGCCGTCCAGGTCGGTGAGGATGACTTCATCGGGCCGGATCTCGACGACGCGGTCGTCCTCGCACGATCACCATGTGACGGGTGTGCTCGAGGAAGGCGGGGATGTCCGAAGCCAGGAAGTTCTCACCCTTGCCCCGGCCCACGACCAGCGGCGAGCCGCGTCGCGCCCCGACCAGGACATCGGGCTCCGACTTCCGCATGACGACGAGGGCCAGATGCCCCGTCGGCCTGGTTCATGACACTCCGCACCGCGTCGGCCAAAGGAAGGTCGGCCATCTCTTCGATCATGTGGGCGACCACCTCGGTGTCGGTGTCGCTCTCGAACTCGTGGCCGTTCTCGATGAGCTTCGCCTTGAGATCGACCCAGTTCTCGATGATCCCGTTGTGGACTACCACCACGTCGCGGGTGCAGTCGAGATGAGGATGGGCATTGCCGGTGTTCGGCGCGCCGTGCGTGGCCCAGCGCGTGTGGCCTATCCCGGTGTGGGCCTCGGCGAGATCCTCGCGGTCGACCAGACCCTGGAGGTCGGCAATGCGACCGGCCTGCTTGAGAACGGTCAGCGACCCGCCGTGGTTGAGCGCAACCCCGGCCGAGTCATACCCCCGATATTCGAGCCGGGCCAGACCCGGCATCAAGACGTCGATCACCGGTTTCGGCCCGACGTATCCAACGATTCCGCACATATCTCAGCTTTCTGTGTCGTCGTGGCGCCATAGATAACGCCACGTACCTCAGGTAAGGGGATGCGTGCGGCTCACGGGTGGGTCTCTGTTCCGGAATCGCTTCCGGGTTTTGCTCCCACTCTTACGACCTGGGCTGGCCGGGAAGGCATCCGCCGAAGAATTCGATGACCTTCCTCCTCGTCACCTCAGCAAAGTCTGGGGGGCGACCCCCAGACCCCCGACAGCCCGTCGGCTGAGGTCTGGCGCTGTTTCGTCTCGCGGACGCATTGTGTCTCGGTTGGCTATCCCTCCTTCCCCATCGAGGTCTGAGTGACGCTCGACAAGCGATCAGCGTAGCGTCTCGCCGCATCTTCGCTAGGGGCCTCCACCATTACCCTGATCAGAGGCTCGGTGCCCGACGCCCGGACCAGCACCCTTCCTTCCTCCCCCAACTCGGTCTCCACGGCCCGCACCTCGTCCCAGAGGGCACCCGCATCGTCGAGACTGGCACCACGGCCGACCCGCACGTTCTGGAGGATCTGCGGGTACTCGGTTATCGCCTCCGCCCGGAGCTCCCTCAACTGTTTGCCTGTCCCTGCCACCACATCCAGAAGCCGCACCGCCGTGAGAAGACCGTCCCCGGTGTGACCCTTGTCGAGGAAGATGATGTGGCCCGACTGCTCGCCCCCCAGGATCGCTTTGTGCTCGAGCATGGCCTCCATCACATATCGGTCGCCGACCTTGGTCTCGATGAGGTCGATGTCGGCTTCGGCCATGGACTTGCGGAACCCGAGGTTGGACATGACCGTCGCAACCACCAGGTTCTTCTTCAACGATCCCTGGGCCTTCATGTATCGGGCAACGATGGCGAGGATGACATCACCGTTGGCCACCCGACCGTCCTCATCGATGGCGATGAGCCGGTCGGCATCCCCGTCGAAAGACAGACCGATCCGCCCCTGGGCCTCGCGGGCGAGCATCTCGGGATGGGTGGCGCCGCAGCCGTCGTTGATGTTGGTCCCGTCGGGAGCGTCGGCCAAGACGCGGAGATCTGCCTTGAGTCTGTTGAACAACATCGGCGCTGCCTTGAAGGCCGCCCCGTTGGCGCAATCGACGGCGATCTCGACGCTGCTCAGGTTGTACTTGGAGATCGAGGCGAGATGATCGACATACCGCTCCAGAGCATCGCTGTCCACGAAGCGTGTGCCGATGTCGGGCCCGACCTTGGACCTGGCCTCGGGCGACCGCAGCCTCTCCTCCAGGTCACGCTCCACGTCGTCGGGGAGCTTGGTGCCTCGCGCCGCGAGGAGCTTGATCCCGTTGTCCTCCGCCGGATTGTGCGACGCGGAGACGATGGCGCCCATCGTCGCCCCCGATGTGGCAGTGAGATAGCTGATCCCGCCACTGGGGAGAATGCCGACGTCGACTGTGTCGACACCCATCGAGTGGAGCCCGGCCTGTAGCGCAGAAGACAGCATCTCGCCGGAGCGTCTCGTGTCGCGACCGACCACCACGGGGCCGCCACGCAGATATGAGCCGGCGGCGCGCCCGATGAGGAGAGCCAGTTCGGCGGAGAGCTCAGACCCGGCAACTCCACGCACCCCGTCGGTGCCGAAGATGGGTTTGCCCTCCTCGAGCAGACGACGGAGGTCGACCAATGTCAGCGCTTGGTGTACTGAGGCGCCCGACGAGCCTTGCGCAGCCCGTACTTCTTGCGCTCGACAACCCGAGCGTCGCGCGTGAGCAACCCGGCCTTCTTTAGAACCGGCCGCAGCTCCTCGTCTAGCACGATGAGTGCTCGGGCGATACCGAGACGCAGCGCATCGGCCTGACCGGTGAGCCCGCCACCCTCGAGCTTGGCCAGGACGTCGTAACGACCCTGGGTCTGGGTGATCTGGAGCGGCTCCATCACCCTTAGCCGTGTGGCCATGGTCGGGAAATAGTCCTCGAGGGGCCGTCCATTGAGGGTCACCTGGCCCGAGCCGTCGACGAGACGAACCCTGGCCACGGAGGCCTTGCGACGACCCGTGGCCTGGACGAGTGGCTTGGCCATCAGAGTTCCACCTTTCGGATTTTCAGCTCCAGAGGCGTGGGCTTCTGAGCGACATGGGGATGATCAGGCCCGGCATAGACCTTCAGCTTGCGGGCCATCTGCCGGCCCAGCTTGGTTTTGGGGAGCATGCCTACGACGGCGCGTTCGATGATCGCCTCGGGGCGACGCTCGCGGAGGCGATCGAAGGTCTCTGCCTTGATGCCGCCTGGATACCCGGAGTGGCGGTAGTAGATCTTGGTCTGGCTCTTGTCCGAGGTGACGGCCACCTTCTCGGCGTTCACCACGATGACGAAATCGCCGCCATCGACGTGTGGTGCATAGGTGGGCTTGTGCTTGCCACGGAGCACCGTGGCGATCTCGGAAGCGAGACGGCCCAAGGGCAGGTCGGTGGCATCCACCACCAGCCAGGCACGCTCGATATCGCCAGGCTTGGGCGAATAGGTCTTGTTCATGGTCATGAGTAACCCTCGGCAGGTTGAAGATACCGGGGAGCGTTTGGGGAAACGGCTCCCGATCAGGGAGCAGGCATATGCTACGCCGACTGTCACTCCTAGGCCAATTTCGATGATCACCCTCGCCGACATCGAGGAAGCGCGGGCCCGGTTCGAGGGGAAGGTCACCGAGACCCCGCTCGTCTGGTCCCAGTCCTTCAGCCGTCTCACCGGTCGCGACGTCTATCTGAAGGCCGAGTGCATGCAGCGGGCCGGGTCGTTCAAGATTCGGGGGGCGTTGAATGTCCTGACGAGGCTTGGCGGCAAGCCGGTCGTGGCGGCCTCCGCCGGCAATCACGCCCAGGGTGTGGCTCTCGCCTCGGCGTTCACCGGCTCACCTTGCACTCTCTTCATGCCGGAGACGGCGCCCATCCCGAAGGTCAAGGCAACCGAGGACTACGGAGCCGATGTGAGGCTGGTCGGGTTCTCGCTGGCCGACGCCGTCGAAGCCGCCGTCGAGCACTCCAGGCAGACCGGGGCTCATTTCGTCCATCCCTACGACGACCCGCTGATCGTCGCCGGCCAGGGCACCCTCGGGCTCGAGATCCTGGAGCAGTTGCCCGAGACCGGCACCGTCGTCATCCCGACCGGGGGCGGTGGGCTCCTCGCCGGGACCGCCGTCGCCATCAAGACGCTGCGTCCGTCGGTGACGGTCATAGGAGTCGAGATCGAGCCGGCCGCGGTCTACGCGGAGAGCAGGAGGCGGGGCGTGCTCGTCAGGGATTTCCCCCGGGGTCTGCCCACGGTCGCCGACGGCATAGCCGTCTCGGTGCCCTCCGACCTGGTGTGGGAAATCACCGGCGAGCACGTCGACCACATCCTCGTGGTCAACGACGCCCAGACGACGGCCGCCCTCGCCTATGTCCTCGACCGGTCCAAGATCGTGGTCGAGGCGGCCGGCGCGGTTGGGGTGGCCGCGCTCATGGAGAAGTTGATCCCCGACGACGCACCCGACCCGATCTGCATCGTCCTGTCCGGGGGCAACATCGACCTGATGTTCCTGGGCAAGGCGGTCCGGCATGGGCTCGAGGCATCGGGACGTTTCGCCGAGTACACGGTCCGGGTGCCCGACCAACCGGGCAACCTCGCCGCGGTCTTGCAGACGATCGCCGGCGAGGGTGGCAACGTGCTCCTGGTCGAGCATCATCGAGAAGGTTTCGGGCTCCGGTTCGGCTGGGTGGAGATCGCGATCTCGATCGAGACCAGGGACGCCGACCACGCCGCACGCATCTCTCAGGCACTGGAGCCTTATCGAGGCTGATCCAGTCTCACCTGGGGGTTTCCCCCCACGGGGCTGTTCCCCCTGTTTGGCAGCCGCCGTCTCCGGCACGATCACAACTTGCCGACGTGGACCGATGTGTCCACGCCGATCAGGAGGACTCATCAAATGCATCAGCCGCGAACCAACCTGGACAAGGCCTTCTCGAAGAGCCGCACTCGCCGTCGGCCACCGAGCCCTCAGGTCAAGAACGCACCGTCCGCCTCTCCGCTCGATGCCATCGTCAGGGGTCTGGCATCGATCGGAGAGAGGTTCTTCAGGGGTCGGCCTCAATTCCGGATTCCCTGATGGGTAGGGGGGAGTAGGGCGTCCTCCCCCCTACCCGGGCAAAAACTCCAAGTCTCAATAACCCACGTCCCACAGGGTGAGCCCGTGTGGGGGAGCCACTGTCACCACACGACTGCGGTCACGCCCTTCGATGATCTCCAGCACCGAATCGGCCGGAGTGAAGCCGCGGCCAACGTCGTAACAGAACCCGACTAGGGACCGCACCATCTGGTGGCAGAAGGCGTTGGCCTTGATCCAGAAGTGGAGGCGATCACCATCGGCCTCCCACCTCGCTTCTTCGACCCGGCGCACATTGCTCCTCCCCTCGACCGAGCGACAGAAGGCGCTGAAGTCGAACTCACCTGCGAACTCAGCCGCGGTGGCTTCCATCAACCCGACGTCGAGACGGGAGCCGACGTGCCATTCGATGCCACGGGACAACGGGTTCGGAGCGATGCCGGTCGACATCGTGTATCGATAGCGACGCCACTTGGCCGAGAACCGGGCGTGGAAGTCGTCGCCGGCAAGGGTGATGACGGTGACCGCGAGCTCAGGGCCAACGATCCCGTTGAGGGACCGGGCCAGCCTCTCCAAATCGGGTGCCTCGTCGACATGCAGGGAGACCACCTGCCCTCGGGCATGCACCCCGGCGTCGGTGCGCCCGGCCACTGCGGTCTCTACCGGGCGTCCGAGGAGGGTCTTCAACGCCGCTTCGAGGTCGCCCTGGATGGTTCGCAACCCCTCCTGGAAGGCGTAGCCCCTGAAACCCGAGCCGTCATAGGCCAGGTCGAGGCGGAGAGTGGTCATCCGGTCAGAGCTGAGAACACGGCGAAGGGGACGCCGAGCAAGGTCCGGAAGATGGCGGCAATGGCGAAGCCGATCAGCACCGACACGGCCGCGTTCCGGGTGTCGATGTTGCCCGCTTCCTTGGTTCCCACCACGAGGATGACGAGATACCAGATCAGACCGATGCCGCCACCGATTCTGCCGAACAACTCCAGGACCAGTGGCAAGACGGCGAGGCCCTGAAGGGCGATGAATGTCTGGGGCCGGCCCGTGGACTGGAAGAGCCTGGTGGCGGCGAACCAGGAGGCGAAGCCGAGGATCAACCAGGACACCACCCCCGAAATCACATATTCGAAGAGACCTGGAAGTGAAAAAGCCCCGATCGCCCCCCGGAGCAACAACGTGCCCACATAGGTGACTGCAGCCACGAGCGCCACGAGGATGGCGGCGTCCGCCGCCGAGTCGCCGTCGAAATAAGCCTCGTTGAACGGTTTGCGATCGAGGATGGCGGCACGGCCCGCCCGGGAGAACATTCTGGTCACGGTCGGGCGAGGGTAGTGCTCCTTCAGCGACGCAGACGGACCCTCTCGATCGAGTGATCCGGGGCCTTCCTGAGGATGAGACTTGCCCGTTCCCTGGTGGGGAGGATGTTCTCGAAGAGGTTGACTTCGTTGATCCGGGACCAGATGTCGGAGGCCACGGCGATCGCCTGCTCGTCGCTGAGGTCGGCGTAGCGATGGAAGTACGCCTCGGGCTGGGTGAATGCGGTGTCGCGGAGCGTGATGAACCGCTCGATGTACCACCCCCGAACCGCCTCCGGATCGGCATCGACGAAGATCGAGAAGTCGAAGTAGTCGCTGACGAACGCGCCCACCTCTCCGGCCTGGAGGACGTTGAGCCCTTCGAGGACGAGGATGTCGGGGCGGGCGATCCCCCGTGTCTCCCCGTCGAGCACGTCGTAGGCAAAGTGGGAGTACACCGGGACGTCGAGATGCTCCGCGCCTCCCTTGGCGCGGGCGACGAACTCGAGAAGAGAGCGGCGGTCATAGCTCTCGGGAAAGCCCTTTCGATCCATCAGCCCGCGCTCTTCGAGCACCGCATTCGGAAAGAGGAATCCGTCGGTCGTCACCAGCTCGACCCGGGGGTGTTGTGGCCACCTGGCCAGGAGCTCTTGGAGGACGCGGGAAATCGTCGACTTCCCGACGGCCACAGACCCGGCGACCCCGATGACGAATGGTCGGGGCCGCGGTGGAGTGCCGAGGAAGGTGTCCGTGACGGTGGCCAGCTGATGACTGCCCAGTACGTGCAGATTGAGGAGCCGGGACAGGGGGAGGAAGCTGTGTTCGACCATGTCGACATCGAGATTCACGTTGATGCCCCTGATCTTCTCGACATCCGACTCCGTGAGCGTCAGGGGTGTGTTGGCCCGCAGCGCGGCCCATTCATCGCTGGTGAAATCGAGGTAGGTGGGCTCGCTCAACAGGATTCAGGCTAACCAACGGGATTTGCCAGTTTTCGCTAAGTCCGGCGGCGAAAAGGCCGATATATCCCGTGATGGGACAGTTCCAGGCCTCACTGCGCTTGCCCGGCGATAGCCGTCCACTTCCCGCGACCGTTCAACTCAGCGATGGTCGACTCCAGGTGGCATCCGGTGATCATGTCATCGGCGATTGGCCGGTCGACGCCATCGACATCTCCCACGTCCCGGAGGGCATCAGGGTGAAAGCAGAGGGCGAGGTCCTTCTTCTCGACATCTCCGATCGTGACGCCTTCGCCCAAGCGGCCGCGTCACAGACTCAGAAGCCCAAGCGCGTGGCCCGGGTCAAGACGCCTGCGACCCCCAAGACCCCCAAGACTCCTAAGGCTCCCAAGGTGGAGACTCCAAAGGTGGAGACTCCAAAGGTGCGGGGTGAGTCGAGGCTCGATGTCTATCTTGCCAGGGCGCAGGACAGATTCGGGTCCAAGCTCCCGGATTGGGTCTTCGGTCGATGGGGTATCGCCGCCGCCGTGGCACTCATCGCCATCTTTGTGATCTTCGCCGAACTCGTTTCCAACTTGCTCCTGATCGCGGGCGTGATCGTTCTGCTAGTTGGTGGTATCACCATGCTCGACAGCGTGATCGCCCAACGCGTCCTTCATCACAAGATCACGCCGATCCAGGTCGTCATCGGCGGGGGCGGAATCTTCGTGGTGGGCCTGGTCTTCGGACTCGCCGCGTAGCGACCCTTCGGGTCGCTGTACCTGGTACTTGGTACCTAGACCTCGTCGTCAGACGAGTTCGATGATCGCTTCCTCGGCGCCGTCTCCACGACGGGGGCCGAGTTTGGTGATGCGGGTGTAACCGCCCTGCCGGTCGGCGTAGCGGGGGGCGACGTCGTCGAAGAGCTTGACCACTGCCTCCCGGTTCGGGATGGTCCGCAGCACGGTTCGCTTCGCGTGAAGGTCGCCCTTGCGTGCCTTCGTGATCAGCTTCTCAGCCAGCGGTCGCACCGCCTGGGCGCGGGGCAGCGTCGTTTTCACCTTCTCGTGCAGGAATAGCTCGATGGCCAGGTTGGCCATGATCTTGCGATCGTGCGACGGCGAGCCACCGAAGCGGGGGCCCTTGCGAGGGCGTGGCATCAGTGGTTGCCGCCGGCGTCCGCCAGGCTGAGACCGAGCTCGTCGAGCTTTGCCGTGACCTCTTCGAGGCTCTTCTGACCAAAGTTCGTGATGTTGAGCAGGTCGTCCGAGGTCCGCTCCACCAGCTCCCCGACCGTCTTGATCTGGGCACGGCGCAGGCAGTTGCGGGGGCGCTCGGAGAGATCGAGCGCCTCGATTGGAAGCTCGAGATCCGGGGACCCTGAGAATTCGGGCGTGACCTCACCCAGCTCCAGACCCTGGCCCTCGCCCATGTCGGCGAACAGGCCCATCAGCTCACGAAGGGTCTTGCCGGCCGAAGAGATGGCCTCGCCAGGCTCGATGGCGCCGTTGGTCTCGACGTCCAGGACGAGACGATCGAAGTTGGTCATCTGACCAACCTGGGTGTTCTCGACCTTGTAGGACACTTTCCGCACCGGAGAGAAGATGGAGTCGACGGGGATCACCCCGATAACCGAGCTCGATCCCTTGTTTCCGTCAGCGGTGCGATAACCCACACCCGGGGCGACGGTCATCTCCATCTCGAGCCGGCCGCTGGCACTGAGGGTGGCGATGTGCATATCGGGGTTCACGATCTCGACACCGGCGGGAAGCTTGATATCCCCGGCCTTGACCTCGCCGGCGCCCTTCGCCGAGAGATAGAGGGTCTGGGTGTCGGTGTCCTCGAGACGGACGACGATCCGCTTGATGTTGAGGATGATGTCGACCACATCCTCGACGACGCCAGGGATGGTCGAGAACTCGTGCTCGACTCCCTCGATCTGGATCGTGGTTACGGCAGCACCGGGAATGCGCGACAAGAGGGTTCGACGCAAGGTGTTGCCAAGTGTGTATCCAAATCCAGGCTCGAGAGGCTCGACGACGATCCTCGACCTGACATCTGTGATCGTTTCCTCTTCGATCTGGGGGCGCTGAACAATCAACAAGGCATTACCTCACTTCGAGTAGAGCTCGACGATCAACTGCTCGTTGATGGCGGTGTCGATCTGGTCCCTGCGGGGGTGATCGGTCACATCCACCTTCCGCTCACCGAGGTCGACACTGAGCCAGGCCGGAGCCTCGCGTCCCTGTGTGTCCACGGCGTGCTGGATGACTATTGCGTCTCTGCTCTTGTCTTTAAGGGTGACCACGTCACCGGGGCGAACTTGATAGGAAGGGATGTCCACTTTCCTCCCATTGACCTGGAAGTGCCCGTGGTTGACGAGCTGGCGGGCCTGGGGTCGAGTGGCGGCGAGACCGGAACGCCATACGACGTTGTCCAGCCTCTGCTCCAGGAGCTGGAGCAGGTTGTCGCCGGTGATGCCGGGGCGACGAGCGGCCTCCTTGTAATAGAGGCGAAACTGGCGCTCGAGGACCCCGTACATGGTGCGGAGCTTCTGCTTCTCGCGGAGCTGGATCAGATAGTCGCTCTCACGGATACGGCCACGGCCGTGCTGGCCGGGCGGGTAAGGGCGACGATCGACCGGGCACCGCTTCGACTGGCAGAGGGGGGTGCGGGCGCGGCGACATGCCTTGTGACGGGGGCCGGTGTAACGAGTGCCTGACCCCGTGACACTGGCGAGACTCAGAGCGAGTCAGCGGGGTCATCCAGCAAGGACGCAGGACGAAGGCGCACTGAAGTGCGTCGCGGACGAGGACGCCGCTGGTGGCGTCGCTGGCCGTTCTGAGGCCGGCAAGTGTTGCGTGGTTAGGCACTAACCCCTCCGTCTCTTCTTGGGGCGACAGCCATTGTGCGGGATCGGGGTCACATCACGAATCCAGGTGACCTCCATACCCATGTTCTGCAGGGTCCTGACCGCGGTGTCACGGCCCGACCCGGTGCCACTGACGATCACGTCGAGCTTCCGGATGCCGTGCTCGCCGGCGCGGCGAGCCGCCTCTTCCGCCGCGACCTGGGCCGCATACGGAGTCGACTTGCGCGACCCTTTGAAACCGACCGAGCCACCAGAGGTCCAGGCAACGGTCGCACCGGTCTGGTCGCTGATCGAGATGATCGTGTTGTTGAAACTCGCCTTGATATGGGCCTGGCCGTGGGAGATGTTTCTTCGCTCCTTACGACGGACACGCTTGGCGCCTTGTTGCTTTGCCACTCTCTGCAAACTCCTACTTGGTGACCTTCTTCTTGCCGGCAATGGCCATGCGACGCCCCTTACGGGTACGGGCATTGGTGTGGGTGCGCTGACCGCGCACGGGCAGGCCGCGACGGTGGCGGATGCCCTGGTAACTGCCGATCTCGATCTTTCTCTTGATGTTCTGCTGGACTTCCCGTCGCAGGTCGCCTTCGACTTCGAAGTTCGCCTCGATAAAACGGCGAATCCGGGTTACCTCATCGTCGGTGAGCTGACGAATCCTGGTGCCGGGGTCGACGCCGGTCTCGGCGCAGACCTTCTGGGCGCGGGTCAGCCCGACCCCGTAGATGTAGGTGAGCCCGATCTCGAGCCTCTTGTCCCTGGGAAGGTCAACTCCTGCGATACGTGCCACTCAGATCATCCTTGCCGTTGCTTGTGACGGGGATTGCTGCAGATCACCCAGACGCGGCCACGACGTCTGATGATCCGACATTTCTCACACATTTTCTTGGTGGAAGGCCGTACCTTCATCATCTGCTCCAAAACTCGAATTGGCCCGTCGCACGAGACAACCTGAACCCAGAATCTGATTCGGGGGTAGGGGACGATGTCGTCCGGGCCTGAATACGCGTTGAACGGCGCGAAAAAGCACCGCAACGACTCGTAATGTTACCCACGGGCCGCACTTTGCTCAAATTCCACCGGAATCGGCTCCTCACCGGCAGTGAACACTTGGGCCCCGTCGGGCAGCAGGCAAACCGTGTGCTCCCAGTGCGCCGACAACGAGCCATCGGCGGTGCGGACCGTCCACCCGTCGTCGTCGACTGAAGTGTGCCTGGCACCGACGTTGAACATAGGCTCGATACACAGCGCCATCCCCGTGCGCAGCCGCAGACCCTGGCCTCGTCGCCCGTAGTTGGGGACCTGTGGCTCCTCGTGCATTTGCCGGCCGATGCCGTGACCCACGTACTCCTCGACGACACCGAACCCGTTGTCCTTGCCCACATCGGCCACCGCCGCCCCGATATCACCGAGATGGCCACCCTTGCGCACCTCTCGAATGCCTACCCACAGAGCCTCCTCGGTCACGTCGATGAGGCGCTGCGCCTCGGCGCTGACCTCGCCGATCGGCATCGTGAAGGCGGCGTCGCCGTGAAAACCCTCGTAGATCGCGCCGGCATCGACCGACAGGATGTCGCCCTCCTGGAGAGGCCGGTCCGAAGGTATGCCATGGACGATCACGTCGTTGGGCGAGAGGCAGAGAGTTGCGGGATAGGTCCCGTGATAGCCGAGGAAGGAGGACGTGCACCCGCGCTCGTCGAGGATCCGCGCCGAGATCTCTTCCAGAGTCAACAGCGACACACCGGGAGCAGCGGCTTCTCTCACCGCCTCGTGGATGGCGGCCACGGCGGCACCCGCCCTGGCCATCTTGGCGAACTCGCGTCGGGACTTGATGGTGATCATCGACGCTCCAACGCGGAAAGGATCCGTTCGGTCACCACCTCGACCGGCGCCGTGCCATCGACATCGACGATCAGTCCCCGGTCGCCGTAGACGTCGAGCAAGGGAGCGGTCTGCTCCTGATACACCTTGAAGCGGTTGCGGATCGTGTCCTCGGTGTCGTCGGCACGTCCCCGGCCCAGCAAACGCTCGACCAAGGCGTCCTCATCCACGTCGAACACCACGACGGAATCGAGCCCATCTTCGCCGAGCAGCCCATCGAGAGCAGTCACCTGGCCCTCGGTGCGGGGGAACCCGTCGAGGATGTAACCGTCCGCGGCGTCGGGCTCAGCCAGGCGCTCTCGGAGCATCTCGACCGTGATCTCGTCGGGCACGTACTCCCCGGCCTTCATGATCGAGTCGACCAGCTTGCCAAGCTCGGTCCCCGTCGAGACGTGATGACGGAACATGTCCCCCGTCGAGACGTGGGGGATGCCCAGACGCTCGGCGACCCTCGCCGCCTGGGTGCCCTTGCCCGCGCCAGGTGGACCGATGAAGAGGAGTCTCACGTGTTTCTCCCCCCGGAGGGGGGAGTACCGGCGAAGCCGGGGAGGGGGGAATCGCCCTCCGGCCCTCCGGGCCACCTCCCCCTGCGGGGGAGGAAACGGCTGGTCACGTCAAGATCCCCTCGTAGTTGCGCATCGTGAGCTGGGACTCGATCTGCTTCATCGTCTCCAGGGCGACGCCGACCACGATGAGGATCGAGACCCCTGAGAAGGCGATGTTGATCCCCCACACCGCCCCGGCGATGGCGGGAAGGATGGCGATCAAGGCCAAGAAGATGGAGCCGGGCAGAGTGATCCGGTTGAGGATGAAGGCGAGGTGCCGCGCAGTCTGCCGTCCCGGGCGCACCCCGGGGACGAACCCACCCTGACGCTGGATCATCTCGGCTTGCTTCTCTGGATCGAACTGGATGGCCGTGTAGAAGTAGGTGAAGAAGATGATGAGGGCGAAGAGGATCAGGATGTACCACCAGCTCACGCCCCCGGTCCCGCCACCGAGGTTCTGGTCGATCCAGCGGTAGACGGACTGCACCCAGGCGGCGTCTGACGGGATGGCGGTGATGATCAAGGACGGGATCAACATCACCGAGGTGGCGAAGATCACCGGGATGACCCCTGCGGTGTTCACCTTGAGCGGGATGTAGGTCGACTGGCCGCCCATGACCCGCCGTCCCCGCACACGCTTGGCGAACTGGATCGGGATCCGGCGCTGGGCCTGGTCCACGTAGATGATGGCCCCGATCATGGCCAGGAAGATGGCGATGATCACCACGAACCTGATCGGCAGATCGGCGCCCCAGGTCTGACCCCAGATCTGGCCGAAAACGAAGGGGAACTGGCTGAGGATGGAGACGAATATGATGAGCGACATCCCGTTGCCCACCCCACGCTGGGTGATGAGCTCGCCGAGCCACATCACCATGGCGGTGCCCGCCGTCATTGTCAGCACGATGAGGATGACCCGACCAGGTGTGTAGTTGGGGATCAGATCGATGCCGCCGGTGAACCGGCCGGTATGGAACAGATAGGTGAAGCCGGTCGACTGGATCAGGGCCAGGATCACCGTCAGGTACCGGGTCCATTGGGTGATGACCTTCCGACCCGACTCGCCTTCCTCCTGGAGGGCTTGGAGCCGGGGGATGACGACCGTCAGCAACTGCATGATGATCGAGGCCGTGATGTAGGGGATGATCCCAAGTGCGAACAAGGAGAACGACTCCAACGCACCGCCCGAAAACAGGTTGAGCAACCCATAGATGCCACCCGCCTGCTGTTGGGACTGGAACAACTCCACCGCCTCCAGGTCGATCCCGGGCACCGGGATGGTTGCGCCCAGGCGGTAGACACCGAACATGGCCAGGGTGAAGAAGATCTTCCCCCGGAGGTCCGGGATCTTGAACATATTGCGGTAGATAGAGAGCATTGGGTTCTGAGTCCTAGGTCGTAGGTTCTAGGTGTTAAATCAATTGATGACTTCGGCGGTTCCGCCGGCGTCTTCGATCTTCTTCTTGGCCGCCGCCGAAAAAGCGTGAGCCTTCACATTGAGGACCTTGTCCACCTCACCCTGGGCCAGAACCTTGACCCGTCCCCGGTGACGTATGAGGCCACGGCTGCGCAGCTCTTCGGGGGTCACCTCGGCCCCTTTGTCGAACACCTCGAGTGCTGCCAGGTTGACGATGGCGAACTCCTCTTTGTTCGGGTTGGTGAACCCGGGGAGCTTGGGGATGCGCATCGAGAGAGGCGTCTGCCCACCCTCGAAGCCAGGACGGAGGCTGTTGCGAGCCTTGAGCCCCTTGGTGCCCCGCCCTGCGGTCTTCCCCCTGCGGCCACCTTCACCACGACCCACCCGGATCTTCTCCTTCTTGGAGCCGGGGGCGGGCTGCAGGTGGTGCAGCTTCAGTTTTTCCTTCTTCTCTTCGGCCATCTCAGCCTTCCTCTACCTCGACGAGGTGTCGCACCCGGTGCAGCATCCCGCGGAGAGACGGGGAATCGACGTGCTCTCTGGTCTGATGGAGCTTGCGCAAGCCCAGCGACTCCACGGTCGCCCTGGTCTTGGGCTTCTCGCCGATCACCGATCTCCTCAATGTCACTTTCACGATCTTGTCAGCCATCAAGTCCTCACTTGGAGTGGGCCCGCATCGCCTCTGTCGAGCGGTAGGCGGCGAGCAGACCGGGAGGGACGATGTCCTCCGCCTGCTTGCCCCGCAGACGGGCAACTTCGTCGGGCCGGCGTTGCCCCGTCAATGCATTCATGGCAGCTTTGGCCACATTGAGATGGGTCGGCGATCCAAGCGACTTGGCCAGGGCGTCCTTGACTCCGGCCGCCTCCAGGATCTGACGCACCGCGCCCCCGGCGATGACACCGGTGCCGGGCGCTGCAGGCTTGATCAAGACCCGAGAGGCACCATGCTCACCGGTCGCCTGGTGGACGACTGTCTGACCCGCCATCGGGATCATGACCATGGCGCGCGCGCGCCGTCTCCATCCCTTTCTGGATGGCCGCCGGCACTTCCTTCGCCTTGCCATATCCGATCCCGACCTTGCCGGCTCCATCACCGACCACCACGAGGGCGGTGAAGCTGAAGCGGCGCCCGCCCTTGACCACTTTGGCCACGCGGTTGATCTGGATCACGCGCTCGTCGAACGTCGTCTGTTGGTCCTGGGCCATGTTTAGAACTCCAATCCGGCTTCGCGTGCTGCGTCGGCGAGGGCTTTGACCTTGCCGTGGAACTTGTATCCGCCCCGGTCGAACACGACGGTGGTCACGCCGGCGACCTTCGCCCGGCTGGCAATCGCCTCACCCACCTTGGCCGCGGCGGCGAGGTTGAGGTTGTCCGAGCGGAGGTCCGACTCCTGTGAGGAGGCGGCCGCCAAGGTGCGGCCCTCGACATCGTCGATGACCTGGGCGTAGATGTACTTGTTGCTGCGGTACACGGCCAGACGAGGTCGCTCGACTGTGCCATGGATGCGCTTGCGGACCCGGGTGTGACGCCGGCTCCGAGCGTCTCCTCGTGAGCCTCGCATCACTTACCTGCCTTCCCGGCCTTGCGGCGAACATACTCACCGGCATACCTGATCCCCTTGCCCTTGTAGGGCTCGGGCGGGCGCACCTTGCGGATGTCGGCCGCAACCTGGCCGACCTGCTCCTTGTCGATGCCAGAAACCACGATGCGGGTCGGCTCAGGGACCTCGAAGGTGATTCCCTTGGGGGCTTTCACATCCACGGGGTGGCTGAATCCGACGAGCAACTCGATGTCGGATCCCTTCAGGCTGGCGCGATAGCCGACGCCCTGGATCTCGAGCACCTTGGAGAAACCCTCGGAGACGCCTTGGACCATGTTGGCGAGGAGGGCGCGGCTGAGACCGTGCAGGGCCCTCGACTCGCGGGTGTCATCCTCACGAACGACCGTGATGACGCCATCCTCGATCGAGAAGCTCACTCGATCGTTGAACTGGCGCGACAGCTCACCCTTGGAGCCCTTGACGGTGACATGGGTCCCGTCCACCTTGACATCGACACCGGACGGCATGTCCACTGGCATCTTCCCGATACGGCTCATATCACCAGACCTCGCACACGACCTCGCCGCCGAGACGACGGCGACGTGCCTCTCTGTCGGGGAGCAAGCCCTGGCTCGTGGAGACCACGGCGACGCCGAGACCGCCCTGGACGCGGGGCAGCTCGGAGGCACCCCGGTAGACGCGGTGACCGGGCTTGGAAACTCGCTTGATCCCCTCGATGGCGGGCTGACGACGGTTGCCGTAGCGCAGCACGAGCTCGAGCTCGCTGAGGGCGCCGTCGGCCTTGACGTCGTAACGATCGATGAAGCCCTCGTCGACGAGGATGCGGGCGATCCCGACCTTCTGTTTCGACGACGGCATCACGACTCTCTCATGCCCGACCGCAATCGCGTTGCGGATCCGGGTGAGCATGTCGGCAATTGGATCGGTCATCATTACCAAGACGCCTTTCTCACACCCGGCAGCTCGCCACGCGAGGCCAGCTCGCGGACGCAGATGCGGCACATGCCAAAGTCACGCAAGTAGGCGCGGGCGCGGCCACAACGCTGGCAGCGGCTGTATCCGCGGACCTTGTACTTCGGCGTGCGGCTGGCCTTTACGACCAGCGATTTCTTAGCCATTCAGAATCCTCCTTCAGACCCCGGTGGTTGCCTTGCGGAATGGGAAGCCGAAGGCATCGAGCAACGCCCTTGCGTGCTCGTCGTTGGTCGCTGACGTGCAAATCGTGATGTCCATTCCCCTGGTGGTCGAGACCTGGTCGAAATCGACTTCGGGAAAGATCAGCTGCTCGGTCACCCCGAAGCTGTAATTGCCCCGACCGTCGAACGAACGAGGGTTGAGACCTCTGAAGTCACGGATTCGGGGGATGGCGATGCCCAGCAGACGGTCGAAGAACTCCCACATCCGCGCCCCGCGGAGGGTCACTGAGGCTCCGACCGGCATGCCCTCGCGCACCTTGAAGTTGGCGATGGACTTCCGGGAACGGTTCAGCTTGGGCTTCTGCCCGGTGATGAGGGTGAGCTCGTCCATGGCGGAGTCGATCGACTTCTTGTCCTGGACCGCCTCGCCCACACCCATGTTGACCACGATCTTCTCGAGACGCGGGATCTGCATGACATTGTCCAGCCCCAACTCGTCCTTGAGACGAGGGGCGAGCTGCTCTGCATACAGACTCTTCAGACGAGGTTGCTCGCTCACAGGTCACCTCCGCACTTGACACATGTGCGGTGCTTCTTGCCCTTGTCGTCGATGCGGTGGCCGATACGGGTCGGGCCGCATTTCTCACACACGATCATCACGTTCGAGACGTCGATCGGCATGTCCTTGTCGATGATCCCGCCCTGCATGGTGGAGCCGGTGGGTCGACGATGCCGCTTGGCCGTGTTGACCCCCTCGACCAGGACCTTGCCCTTGTCGGGGATGACGCGGGTGATCCGTGACTCCTTCCCGGCGTCCTTGCCGGCGATCACCATCACTTTGTCTCCGTGTTTGAGCTTCATATCTAGAGAACCTCTGGTGCCAATGAGACGATTCGCATGAACTTGCGATCACGAAGCTCCCGAGCAACCGGGCCGAAGATGCGGGTCCCGCGGGGCTGGGAGTTGTTGTCGATGATCACGCATGCGTTGTCGTCGAAACGGATGTAGGTGCCGTCAGGACGACGCGACTCCTTCTTGGTTCGGACGACGACGGCCTTGACCACCTCGCCCTTCTTGACCGACCCACCCGGGTTGGCGTCCTTGACCGCAGCCACGATCACATCGCCCACTCCGGCGTAGCGGCGGGAGGAACCACCGAGCACACGGATGCAAAGCACCTCGCGGGCACCGGTGTTGTCCGCCACCTTGAGCCGGGACTCCTGCTGGATCATCTGGCCCTCTCCACGACTTCCACTACGCGCCACCGCTTTTGCTTCGACAGCGGGCGGGTCTCCATGATGCGGACCGTGTCGCCGAGCTTGGCGTCGTTGGTCTCGTCATGGGCATGGAACTTGGTGCTGTGGCGGACCACCTTGTCGTAACGGGGGTGGCTTCGCTGAGTTGGGACTTCGACGGTGACCGTCTTGTCGCGGGCGTCGGAGATGACCACACCAACACGGACCTTGCGCCGCCCTCTCGTATCGTTCTCTGTCATCAGGCACGCTCCTCGGTCCCGGCGACGGCGTCGACAGAGGCGAGCTCACGCTCGTGTAGCACGGTGAGAATCCGGGCGATGTCCTGCTTGACGGCCTTGATGCGGGCATGGTTGTCCAGCTGATTCGTGGCGAGCTGGAAGCGAAGGTTGAACTTCTCCTCCTTGGCCTCCGCCAATGCCTCGATCAGCTCTGTATCTGTCATTTCACGAAATTCGGAAGGGGTCATGAGTCCTCCCGGGTCACGAACCGGGTCTTGATGGGCAGCTTGTGACCGGCCTTCCGCATGGCCTCGCGAGCGAGGTCCTCGGGCACACCGGCCAGCTCGAACATGACCCGTCCAGGCTTCACGACCGAAACCCAGAACTCGGGGTTTCCCTTGCCCGAGCCCATGCGGGTCTCGGCGGGCTTTTGGGTCACTGGCTTGTCTGGGAAGATCGTGATCCACACCTTCCCACCGCGCTTGACGGCGCGGGTGATGGCGACACGGGCTGACTCGATCTGTCTGGCGGTGATCCAGCCCGATTCGAGCGCCTGTAGCCCATACTCGCCGAAGGTCACATGGGTCCCACCCTTGGCAACACCGGAGCGTCGTCCGCGATGAACCTTGCGGTGCTTTGTCCGCTTGGGCATCAGCATGGTCGACCTCCTTCCAGGAGGTCGACCAGTACTTGGTACTGGGTACTGGGTACTCGGAAGCTCATCATTCTTCCTCGGTGCTCACGGTGGGCTCGGCGGGCTCGAGCGAGACATCAGGCTCGACCGCAGTGACTTCCTCGGTGGCCTCGACCGTCTCGGGAGCGGTCGTCTCGGCACCCCCGGTCGGCTCGGCGGGCGTCTCGCCGGCAGGGGTCTCCACGGCAGGAGCTGTGACATCGACGTCTTCGACGGCGGATTCGTACTCGACCTTGGCCTCGGCAGCGGTCGGCCTGCGGCCGCCACCGGCCTCGATCAGACGCCTACCGCCCTCCTTGTTGCCGCCACCGGCCTCTACGAGCCGCTTCCCGCCACCGGCCTCGATCAGACGTGGCTTTCGCTCACCGGCTCCAGCGGCCTCCTCGGCCCGTGACTTGATGCTCTTCTGGGTGCGACGTGCCGGCCCGCCCGTGGCCAGGTCGGCCTCGGCCGCGATCCGGTCACCGGAGACCTGGCCGCTGGTGACGACCTCTCCCCGATACACCCAAACCTTGACGCCGATTGCCCCGACGGTGGTCTTGGCAGTGGCGGTCCCGTAGTCGATGTCGGCGCGGAGAGTGTGCAGCGGCACACGTCCTTCGCGGTACCACTCGCGGCGCCCCATGTCGGCCCCGCCGAGACGGCCCTTGCACTCGACCCGGACCCCTTCGGCTCCGGCCTTCAGGGCGGACGCGATGGCGCGCTTCATGGCGCGGCGGAAAGCGATCCGGTTCTCGATCTGGTCGGCGACCCCACGAGCCAGCAGGGCGGCATCGAGATCGGGGTCCTTGACCTCGTTGATGTTGAGCTTGACCGGCCGCTTGGCCAGGGCCTCGAGATCGCCACGAAGACGCTCGGCCTCGGCGCCCTTTCGCCCGATAACGACGCCGGGGCGCGCAGTGTGGATGTCCACGATGAGACGGTCACGGGTGCGTTCGATGTCGACCCGGGACACGGCGCCACGGACCAGCTCCCGCTTCAGATAGTCGCGGATCCTCCAATCCTCGTTGACGAAGTTGACGTACTCCTTCTCGGAGAACCACTTCGACTTCCAATCAGTCGAAATACCGAGTCGGAATGAATAGGGGTGGACCTTCTGACCCATCAGCTCACCTCCTCATTCATGTCCGACACCACGATCGTGATGTGGCTTGTGCGCTTGCGGATTCGGGTGGCACGCCCACGGGCCCGGGGCCGGTAGCGCTTGAGGGTCGGTCCCTCGTCGGCAAAGGCTTCGGCGACGACCAGATCGTCGGCGTCGAGAGCGTGGTTGTGCTCGGCGTTGGCCACCGCCGACTTCAACACCTTGCTGATCGGCTCGGTCGCGCCGCGAGAAGTCAGCCGAAGCACGTCTTCGGCCTCCTGCACGGGCAATCCGCGCACGAGGTCGAGAACGCGTCGGACCTTGTACGGCGAATGCCGGACGTATTTGGCTTGTGCCCTGACCTTCATCGCTTCCTCGCTGCCTTGTCGGCGTGCCCGCGGAAGGTGCGGGTAGGGGCGAACTCGCCCAGCTTGTGACCCACCATCGATTCTGTGATGTACACCGGCACGTGCTTGCGGCCATCGTGGACCGCGATCGTGTGCCCGATCATCTCCGGGATGATCGTGGAGCGCCGGGACCAGGTCCTGATCACACGTTTGCCCCCGGTTCGGTTCAACTCGTCCACCTTGTTGGCCAGGTGGTCGTCGACGAACGGGCCCTTCTTAAGACTTCTGCTCATTGTTATCTGCGGCCCTTCTTGGCGCGACGGCGGACGATGTACTGGTTGGACGCCTTCTTCTTGCTCCTGGTCCGGCCCTCGGGCTTGCCCCACGGGCTCGTCGGGTGGCGTCCACCCGAGGACTTGCCCTCGCCACCACCCAGCGGGTGATCGACGGGGTTCATGGCGACACCCCTGGTCTGGGGGCGGACACCCTTCCACCGGTTGCGGCCGGCCTTGCCGAGCTTGATCAGCTCGGCCTCGGTGTTGCCCACCTGACCCACGGTCGCCCGGCAGTCGAGAGGCACCTGGCGCATCTCACCGGACGGGAGCCGGAGCAGCGCGAGGTCGTTCTCTTTCGACATCAGCTGCACCGAGGTACCGGCGGAGCGGGCGAGCTTGGCTCCCCCACCGGGGCGCATCTCGATGGCATGAACGTTGGTGCCGGCCGGAATGTTCCGCAGAGGGAGGGCATTCCCCGGGCGAATCTCCGCGCCGGAGCCCGATTCGAGCCGGTCGTCCACCTTCACCCCGACCGGGGCGAGGATGTACCGCTTCTCGCCGTCGGCGTAGTTGAGCAACGCGATGCGGGCGTTGCGGTTGGGGTCGTACTCGATGGTGGCGACGCGGGCGGGCACACCGTCCTTGTCCCGCCGGAAGTCGATGATCCGGTAACGCTGCTTGTGGCCGCCCCCACGATGGCGGGAAGTGACCCGACCCTGGGTGTTGCGACCACCGGTCTTGCCCTTCTTGGAGATCAGTGTCTTCTCGGGCCGGTCCGTGGTGATCTCGGCGAAGTCCGAGACGGTCTGGAACCGGCGGCCCGGAGAGGTCGGCTTGCGTTTGTTTATTGCCATCTCAAACCCCGAAGAGATCTATCGAATTGCCGTCGGCGAGAGTGACCAGGGCGCGCTTGGTGTCCTTGCGACGACCTCGCGACCAGCCCTGACGCTTCATCTTGCCTTTGCGATTGAGAGTGTTGACCCTCAGCACCCGAACCTCGAAGATCGCCTCTACGGCATCCTTGATCTCCTCCTTGTTGGTGCTGGGGTCGACCACGAAGGTGTATGTGTTGTTGCGCTCGATGAGGTCGTAGGACTTCTCCGAGACAACGGGGGCGAGGACGACATCGCGTGGGTCCTTCATCAGGACTCACCCCCCTCGTCCTTCACGAAGTCGCTCTCGCTGACCTCATAAGAGCTGGCGCGGCCCACCGACCCGACCGTGTGGGAGGTGAAGACCACCTGGTCGGCCCAGAGGACGTCGTAAGGCGTGAGGTGCCCCGGCTGGCAGAGATGAACCTCGGGAAGATTCCGGAAGGAACGACCAGCGTTCCCGTCGAGCTTTCCGAGCACGACAAGTGACTTGCCACCGGCGCCGATCGCCTCCAGCAAGCTCACCGCCTGTTTGGTCTTAGGGGTGGACCAGTCGAGGTCCTCGATCACCATGACAGCTTCCTCGGAGGCGCGGGCCGAGAGGGCGCTGCGCAGGGCAAGGCGCTTCATCTTCTTGGGTGTCCGCTGCGTGTAGTCGCGGGGCTTGGGGCCATGGGCCACACCGCCGCCGACCCAATGCGGGGCACGAATCGAACCTTGACGGGCGCGGCCCAGGCCTTTTTGGCGCCAGGGCTTGCGGCCACCGCCACGCACCTCGCCACGAGTTTTGGTCGAGGAGGTACCGGATCTCTTCGCAGCCAGCTGTGCGGTGATCACCTGATGGAGCACTGCGAGGTTGGGCTCGATCCCGAAGACCTCGGCGTCGAGCTTGAAGACGCCTTTGGAGGTGCCATCCGAGGAGAAGAGAGGGGCTTTGATGTCAGCCATGGGCCTTGACCGCCTCTCGAACCAGGACGACCGAGCCCTTCGGGCCGGGGACGGCGCCGCCGAGCAGGAGGATGTCACGCTCGCCGTCTACGCCAACGATTTCGATGTTCAGGGTGGTCACCCGCTCGCCGCCGAGGCGGCCGGCCATGCGGGTGCCCTTGAAGACACGAGCCGGCGTGGCGCAGGCGCCGATCGAGCCGGGGGCGCGGTGCACCTTGTGGCTGCCATGCGAGGCGCCCTGACCGGAGAAGTTGTGCCGCTCCATGACGCCGGCAAAGCCTTTGCCCTTGGAGACGCCTGAGACGTCGGCCTTGGTCCCGGCCTGGAAGAGGTCGGCGATGCGGATCTCCTGGCCAACGGTGTAGACGCTGGGGTCATCGACTCTCAGCTCGACCAGATGCCGGGCCGGGGCGACTCCTGCCTTGGCGTAGTGACCGGCCTCGGGCTTGTTGACCTTGCCGGGCTTGGCCTCGCGGAACGAGATCTGGATCGAGTTGTATCCGTCGGTCTCCTCGGTCTTGATCTGGACAACGCGACAAGGCCCGGCCTTGATGACCGTGACGGGGATAGCCCGCGCCTGGTCGTCAAAGACCTGGGTCATGCCCAGCTTCGTTCCGAGGATCGCATTCATGGCCGAACCCTCCGGGTTCGGGTTCTGGGTGGTGAGTTGTGGGTGGTGGGTCTGGCGACCCCGAGCAAGCCCGCAGGGATCTGGCTCACAACCCAGAACCCACGACCCATAACCGCGAGGCGCAGCCGAGCTCTCACAGCTTCAGCTCCACTTCCACGCCGGCGGGGAGCTCGAGACGCATCAGTGAGTCGACGGTTTTCGGGGTCGGCTCGAGGATGTCGATGAGACGTTTGTGGATCCTCATCTCGAAGTGCTCGCGCGAGTCCTTGTCCACGTGCGGGCCGCGGATGACGCAGTACCGATGGATCTCAGTGGGGAGGGGAACCGGTCCCTTCACCTTGGCTTGGGTCCGCACCACGGTCTCGGTGATCTTCTTCGAAGACTCATCGACCACGTTGTGGTCGTATGCCTTGAGCCGGATGCGGATCTTCTGCTGGTCGCTCATTTGACGATCTTTACGACTCGGCCGGCGCCGACGGTGCGGCCACCTTCCCGGATGGCGAAACGGAGACCTTCGTCCATGGCGATCGGTGCGATCAGTTCCACGGTCATCTCCGTGTTGTCCCCCGGCATCACCATCTGGGTCCCTTCGGGCAGTTGGATGGCTCCGGTCACATCAGTAGTCCGGAAATAGAACTGGGGTCGATACCCGGGAAAGAACGGGTTGTGCCGCCCGCCTTCCTCCTTGGTCAGGACATAGACCTGAGCTTCGAAATCGGTATGAGGAGTGATGCTACCCTGGTTTGGCCAGGACCTGACCCCGCTCCACATCATCCTTACCCACCCCACGCAACAAGACCCCAACATTGTCCCCCGCTCTCCCCTCGTCGAGGAGTTTGCGGAACATTTCAATACCCGTAGCCACCGTCTTGTGAGTGGGACGGATCCCCACGATCTCCACTTCCTCATTCACCTTCAGGATCCCCTGCTCCACCCTCCCGGTGACAACAGTCCCCCGCCCGGTGATACTGAACACGTCCTCGATCGACATCAGGAACGGCTTTTCGGTATCCCGATCCGGCTCCGGCACATAGTCATCCACCGCAGTCATCAACTCCATGATCTGATCAGAAGAAGCCTCATCCCCATCCAAAGCCTTCAAAGCGCTACCCCGGATGACAGGAACCTCATCACCGGGAAACTCATACTCAGTCAGAAGATCCCTGACCTCGAGCTCGACCAGGTCGAGGAGCTCCTCATCATCAACCATGTCCACCTTGTTCAAAAACACCACAATGCTGGGAACACCCACCTGACGGGCCAGAAGCACATGCTCACGGGTCTGCGGCATCGGACCATCAGCCGCACTAACCACCAGGATCGCCCCATCCACCTGCGCCGCACCCGTAATCATGTTCTTGATGTAATCAGCATGACCCGGCATATCCACATGCGCGTAATGACGAGCCTCAGTCTCATACTCCACATGAGCGATCTGAATCGTGATCCCCCGCTCACGCTCCTCAGGCGCCTTATCAATCATGTCAAACGACGTCATCTGATTCGAACCACCCACCCGCTCCGACAAAACCCTCGTGATCGCAGCCGTCAACGTCGTCTTCCCATGATCAATATGACCCATCGTCCCCACATTCACATGCGGCTTCGTACGCTCAAACTTCGCCTTCGCCATTTTCCTCTTGGCTCCTCTATCTCTTCTCTAACCGTCTTCTCTTTGACTCTTCAGGACTCGCCGCGACGGCTCGCCACGATGTCTTCTGCGATCGAGTCGGGAACGTCCTGATATGAGTGAAACTGCATCGAATAGGTGGCGCGCCCCTGTGTCTTGGAACGGAGATCGGTGGCATATCCGAACATCTCCGACATGGGCACCTGAGCCCTGATCACCTGACTATTTCCACGCTGGGTCATGCCCTCGACCTTGCCCCTGCGGGAGTTGAGGTCGCCGATCACATCGCCCATGTATTCGTCGGGGGTGGTCACCTCGACCTCCATGACCGGCTCGAGCAGCTTGACGCCGGCCTTGCGGGCGGCCTCCTGCAATGCCATCGACCCGGCGATCTTGAAAGCCATCTCCGAGGAGTCGACGTCGTGGGCCGACCCGTCGGTGAGGGTTGCCCGGACATCGACCAGCGGGTAGCCGGCGACGATGCCCTGGTCGAGCGCCTCCTCGATCCCGTCGTCGACCGACGGTATGTACTCGCGGGGCACCTTGCCGCCCTTGATCTGGTCTACGAACTCGTAGCCGCCGCCGGGGCCGGTGGGCTCGAGATTGATCACGACGTGTGCGTACTGGCCCTTGCCGCCGGTCTGCTTGACATGGCGGTACTCGACCTTCTCCACCGCCCGACGGATGGTCTCCCGGTAGGCCACCTGGGGCTTGCCCACGGTCGCATCCACCTTGAACTCGCGGAGGAGGCGGTCGACGAGGATCTCCAGGTGGAGCTCGCCCATGCCGGAGATGATCGTCTGCCCGGTCTCATCGTCGGTCCTGACCAGGAATGTCGGGTCCTCTTCGGAGAGCCGGTGCAGCGATTCGGAGAGCTTCTCGTCGTCGGACTTGGTCTTGGGCTCGATTGCCACCGAGATGACCGGTGCGGGGAACTCCATCGACTCGAGCTGGATGGCCTTCCCCTGATCTGACAGGGTGTCACCGGTCGTGGTGTTCTTGAACCCGATGCCGGCCACGATGTCACCGGCGAATACGTCGTCGATGTCCTCGCGTGAGTTGGCGTGCATGCGGAGGATGCGCCCGAGACGCTCCTTCTGTCCGGTCGTGGTGTTGAGCACCGTGTCGCCCTTGGCGGCATGCCCGGAGTACACACGGAAATAGGTCAGCTTGCCGACGTGTGGGTCGGACATGATCTTGAAGGCGAGGGCCGCGAAAGGCTCACCGTCCTCGGGCATGCGCTCGACGACGACTTCTTGGTCACCGGGTCGGAAGCCCGTGATCGCCGGCAGGTCGGCCGGGCTGGGCAGATAGGCGACCACCGCGTCCAGAAGAAGCTGGACACCCTTGTTCTTGAAGGCGGACCCGCAAAACACGGGGGTGAAGTCGCCGGCGATGGTGCCGGTGCGAACTCCTTCCTGGATCTCCTTGGAGGTCAGGTCGCCATTCTCGAGATATGTGTCGAGGAGCTCCTCGGAGGTCTCCGCGACCGCCTCGAGCAACTTCTCCCGGTAATCGGTGGCGCGCTCGGCGAGATCGCTCGGGATATCGGTGGTGTCCCAGCGCTTCCCGTCATCGCCCTTCCAGATGTGGGCCTTCATCTCGACCAGGTCCACGACACCGGTGAAGTCGGCCTCGGAACCGATCGGGAGCTGGAGCACGAGTGGACGCGCCCCGAGACGATCGATGATCGACTGGACGTCGAAGTAGAAGTCGGCCCCGGTGCGATCGAGCTTGTTGATGAAGCAGATGCGCGGCACGCCATAGCGATCGGCCTGACGCCACACGGTCTCCGATTGGGGTTCGACGCCGGCGACGCCGTCGAATACGGCAATGGCTCCGTCGAGGACACGGAGGGACCGCTCCACCTCGACCGTGAAGTCGACGTGACCCGGAGTGTCGATGATGTTGATCAGGTGCTCGTGCCAGACGCAGGTCGTGGCGGCGGAGGTGATGGTGATGCCACGCTCCTGCTCCTGCTCCATCCAGTCCATCGTGGCGGCGCCTTCGTGGACCTCACCGATCTTGTAGTTGCGGCCGGTGTAATAGAGGATGCGCTCGGTCAGAGTGGTCTTGCCCGCGTCGATATGAGCCATGATCCCGATGTTTCGGGTCCGGCTCAACGGCACCTGGCGCAGATGCGATATGGCAGCGTTTCCGTTGCTCATTCTCTTCTTCTCTTACTCCGACTCGATATGCGGTTGTGAACGTCCCACGTCCTGCGGTTCGGGCCCGTTTCGGTGTCGGGCCCGCCTGCTGGAACGTTCTTCGGGTTACCAGCGGTAATGGGCGAAGGCCTTGTTGGACTCCGCCATCTTGTGAACATCTTCCTTGCGCTTCACGGCCGCCCCGGTGTAGTTGGAGGCGTCCAGGATCTCATTGGCGAGACGCATCGCCATGGTCGGCTCACGCCGCTGTCTGGCGAAGTTGACAAGCCAGCGGATGGCCAGAGTCTCCTGTCGGCGGGCCGATACCTCGACCGGCACTTGGTAGGAGCTTCCGCCAACCCGGCGAGATCGAACCTCGACCTGGGGCCGGACGTTGTCCACGGCCCGCTTGAGGATCACACTCGGGTCCTGGCTGGTGCGCTGCTCGACCACTTCGAGTGCGCCGTAGACGATCTCCCGGGCCGTGTTCTTCTTCCCCTTCCACAAGACCTTGTTGATGACCTTGCTGACGAGGACGCTGCGAAATACCGGATCCGGGTCGATCTTGCGCTTCTGAGCCGGTGCCCGACGCATCAGGAGACCTTCTTCGATCCGTAGCGGCTGCGCGCCTGTCTGCGATCACTGACTCCCGAGGCATCGAGGGTGCCGCGGATGACTTTGTAGCGCACGCCTGGCAGGTCACGAACCCGACCGCCGCGAACCAACACGATGCTGTGCTCTTGGAGGTTGTGACCCTCACCGGGGATGTAGGCAGTGACCTCGATCTGAGAAGAGAGACGCACGCGAGCCACCTTGCGCAGTGCCGAGTTCGGCTTCTTGGGCGTCACGGTGTAGACGCGGGTACACACGCCGCGCCGCTGCGGGGCACCGCCCAGCGCAGCCGTCTTGGCCTTCTTCTTCTTTGGCTTCCTGCCCTCGCGGACAAGTTGCTCGATCGTCGGCATGTTTCTCCTAAACGCCCAGGAAACGACCATGGGCACACCCAAAGGTCCGTTCCTGATGTGAAACCTTGCGTACCGGGCACTGGAGGTGCCCGGCCCATCCGGTCGCGCTCAATAAACGAGCGGCCCCGGACGAAGCACGAATTCTACGTGTCTTCTCCGATTAGGGCCAAATCGATTTGCCTACGGGATGGTAGTGGTGGGTTCGGGCTCGGTGGTCGAGGTGGCCTCACTCGTGGTGGTGGCCTCTGTGGTGGTTGTCGTTGCCTCGGTTGTCGTGGTTGTCGATGGCGTGGTCGTAGTCGTAGTGGATGACGTGGTGGGCGGCCGGGTCGTCGTGGTGGGCGTGCTGGTCGAAGGGCTGCCCGGCGGGCGGGGCGTTGTGGTCGGGGCGGCCGGCCGCGTAGTGGTGGTCGACCCGGGGCCGCTGGGAGTCGCGGATGGAGGTGTGGTCGTCGTCGGCGGCGCTCCCGGAATCGATGTTCGGCGTCGTGGAGGACGGCCGACCGTCGTCTCGGGGACATCGACTGTGCCGCTGGTCGTAGCGGTGTCACCAGCCATGGTCGTCGGCGTGGTGGTAGTCGTCGGGATGGGATCGCCTGGGCCGACGGTTGTCGCTGCAGCCAGTACCGCCGCATCCTCTCTGGGCTCACACGACCTCGTCGGGAGCCTGTCTGCCTCTTCGACGTCTGTGATGGCACTTGCATCGGCGTAGACGACGTCGCCGGGGCCTCGCTCGTCACGCAACGCGTAGAACTGGCCGTCATCGCTGCGGCCAACCACCTGAACGGTCTCGCCCGTGAACACCTCGCCGACCTCAGGCTCTCCCGGGCACCCCACAACCGGACCGCCCTGATTGACCATGCCCGGGGACTCATAGCCGGCCAGCCCACCGATCCAGGGCACGGCGACGGCGACGCCTACGCCGAACACGATTACACCCAGCGCCATGACGATCCTGCTCACTGTGACGATGTCGAATCGACGGAGCTGCGAGTGATCGCCGGTGCCGCCCTTCTTGAGGAGGTTGGCCACCTCCTGAGCGAGCTCGTCGGGGGAACGGCGTCTAGCACCCTCCCCGGCCGGACCTGGGTTGACACTCATCGACGGGACCTCGGTTTGACCGCGCAGCCACCAGTCCCCGCCGCATGTAAAAGCTATCCCACGGTGGGTCCCTGTCAACGCGAAAGAGCCGCCCCGAAAGGCGGCTCTTTCCAGGTATCAGGTACCAAGTACGGAGTACCTACTCCTCTTCGTCCTCGCCACCGCCCAGGGTGCCGCCCAGGGAGGCGAGCCACTCTGCCGGGTCCTCGGGGAGGCCCTCTTCCTCGCCGGGGGCCATGAGGCCGCCCTCGAGATAGCCGAGCGAGGCCACCGTGGTGGCGCCGGGGAGTGCGGGCTGAAGCACCTGGTACTGCTTGGCGCCGGTGCCGGCCGGGATCAGCTTGCCGATGATGACGTTCTCCTTGAGACCCCTCATGAAGTCGGAGCGGCCCTGGATGGCGGCATCGGTGAGCACCCGCGTCGTCTCCTGGAACGACGCCGCAGATAGCCACGAGTCCGTAGCCAGCGAAGCCTTGGTGATCCCCATCAGCTCGGGCCGTCCCTCGGCGGGGCGCTTGCCCTCGGTCACCAACTCCTTGTTGGCGTCGCGGAAATACTGGTCGTCGATCAGAGCGGCCGGGAGGAAATCGGAGTCACTGGGAGCGACCACCCTCACCCGGCGCAGCATCTGCCTGACGATCATCTCGATGTGCTTGTCGTGGATCTCCACACCCTGGGACCGGTACACCTCCTGGACCTGGTCGACCAGATACTGCTGGGTGGCTCGGACGCCCCGGATGTCGAGAACCTCCTTGGGATCGAGCGGGCCTTCGGTCAGCTGGGTACCCGCCTCGATCTCGGTGCCGTTGGCGACGCGGAGCTTGGCGTAACGGGAGATGGCATAGATCGCCTCCTCCTCGCCGTTCTCGATGACGATCCGCCGACCATCTGAGTCCTCGACGAGGTTGACCACGCCACTGGCATCGGAGATGACCGCCTTGCCCTTGGGGGTGCGAGCCTCGAAGAGCTCGACGACTCGGGGCAGGCCATGGGTGATGTCCTCGCCCGCCACACCTCCGGTGTGGAAGGTACGCATGGTGAGCTGGGTGCCCGGCTCGCCGATGGACTGTGCAGCCATGATTCCGACGGCCTCGCCGGTCTCGACCATCTTCCCGGTAGCCAGGGACAGGCCGTAACAGGCCTGGCACACGCCGCCGCGGGTGTCACAGGTCAGCGGTGAGCGAACCCGGACCGACTCGATGTCGGCCTCCTCGATGGCGTGCAGCTCCTTGGTGCCGAGCACGGTTCCGGCCCGAAGCTTCTCGTCGTCGACGGTCGCCACCAGGGTGCGACCCTCTTTGAGGTCGTCGGCCAGGGCACGGCCGAAGATACGGGAGCGAAGGTTGCGGATCTTGCTGCCTCGCTCGTCGACCACCGAGATCACGATTCCCTTGTCGGTCTCACAGTCGGGCTCGAGGATGATCATCTCCTGAGAGACGTCGACGAGACGACGGGTCAGGTAGCCCGAGTCGGCTGTCCTCAGCGCGGTGTCGGCAAGACCCTTGCGAGCCCCGTGTGTCGAGATGAAGTACTCGAGCACGGAGAGGCCCTCGCGGAAGTTGGAGATGATGGGGCGGGGGATGATGTCACCCTTGGGGTTCGCCACGAGACCTCGCATGCCCGCGATCTGGCGGACCTGCATCATGTTCCCGCGAGCTCCGGACCCGACCATCATGTCGAGAGCGTTGAAACGCTCCGACTTGAGGCCACCCTTCATGGCCTCGGTCACCTTCTCGGTGGCCTCGGTCCAGATCTCGATCAGCTCCTGACGACGCTCCTCATCGGTGACGACACCCTTCTGGAAGAGGCTCTGCACCTTGTCGGCGCGCTCCTCGTACTCCTCGAGGATCTGGGCCTTGTCCGCCGGGGTACGCACGTCGTCCAGTGCAATGGTGAGACCGGACTTGGTGGCATAGTTGAAGCCGAGCTCCTTGATCCCGTCCAGGGTCTCGGCCACGGCTGACCGGGGGTAGCGCTCGATCACGGTCTCGATCAGCTTGCGGATGTCCGCCTTGATCACGACCGAGTCCACGAACGGGAATCCCTCAGGCAGGACCCTGTTGATGAAGACCCGGCCGAGAGTGGTCTCAGAGAGTCCCCCATTGCTCAAGGGTGCATCTGTGAGCAGGCTGCCCAGAGTCGGCTTGAGGTCGGCATGAAGCTCCGGATCGCCGGCGAGATCGCCGAGACGGATCTTGATCGGGGCATGAACCGAGAGCTCGCCGATCTCGTTCGCCATCAGGGCCTCGTCGAAGTCGGCAAACGACCGCCCGGCGCCCTTGGCCTCTTCGATCAGCTCGGACAGGTAGTAGATCCCGATGACCATGTCCTGGGACGGCGTCACGATCGGGCGCCCGGAGGCGGGAGACAACACGTTGTTCGAGCTGAGCATGAGGACCCTTGCCTCGGCCTGGGCCTCGGCCGACAGCGGGAGATGGACGGCCATCTGGTCGCCGTCGAAGTCGGCGTTGAAGGCCTCGCACACCAACGGGTGGATCTGGATCGCCTTGCCCTCGACCAGCACTGGCTCGAAGGCCTGAATGCCGAGACGGTGCAGGGTGGGCGCCCGGTTGAGCAGCACCGGATGCTCCTGGATCACGTCGGACAGCACATCCCACACCTGGGGGCGCTGCCGCTCCACCATCCGCTTCGCCGCCTTGATGTTCTGGGCCAGGTCGAGGTCGACCAGCCGCTTCATGACGAATGGCTTGAAGAGCTCGAGAGCCATGATCTTGGGCAGACCACATTGGTGCAGCTTGAGCTGGGGCCCGACCACGATGACCGAGCGACCCGAATAGTCGACGCGCTTGCCGAGCAGGTTCTGACGGAATCGTCCCTGCTTGCCCTTGAGCATGTCGGAGAGTGACTTGAGGGGGCGGTTGCCCGGCCCGGTCACGGCACGACCACGGCGGCCGTTGTCGAACAGCGCGTCGACGGCCTCCTGGAGCATCCGCTTCTCGTTGTTGACGATGATCTCGGGGGCGCCGAGGTCGAGGAGCCTCTTCAGCCGGTTGTTCCGGTTGATGACCCGGCGATAGAGATCGTTGAGGTCGGAGGTGGCGAACCGGCCGCCATCGAGCTGGACCATTGGCCTGAGGTCGGGCGGGATCACCGGAACGGTCTCGAGGATCATGTCCTCCGGCCGGTTCTCGCCCTCCCAGAAGGGCTTGACCACCTTCATCCGCTGGGTTGCCCGCTGACGCTTCTGTGCCGACCCGGCATCGAGGTTCGTCTCGAGCGTCGCCATCTCGGTATCGAGGTCGAGATGGGTGAGCAGCGCCTTGACGGCCTCTGCCCCCATGCCACCCTCGAAGTAGTCGGCGTAGCGGAAGTAGATCTCCCGCCACAGCTGCTCGGACTCGACGAGATCCTTGGGCTTGAACTTCCGGAAGGTGTCGTACGCGTCCTCGATCAGCTCGATCTCGCGATCGGACCGCTCCTGGCGATCCTTGATCTCCCGCTCGACTTCCTTCTTTCGGGCGTTGATCTCCTGGCTCTTGGCCCCGCCCTCTTCCATGCGCTCCAGCTCGTCCTCGAGGGCCTCGAGACGCACCTGGTGCCATTCGGTGAACTCGGAGCGGACGACTTCGATCTCGTCACGCATCGCCGCCTCGAGCTCGGGCAGGTCCTTCTGCCGCTTCTCGTCGTCGACGGAGGTGATGATGTAGCTGGCGAAGTAGATGACCTTCTCCAGCTCCTTGGGCGACATGTCGAGGAGATAGCCGAGACGGCTGGGCACGCCCTTGAAGAACCAGATGTGGGTGACCGGGGCGGCCAGCTCGATGTGGCCCATCCGCTCACGCCGCACCTTGGAACGTGTCACCTCGACACCGCAGCGCTCGCAGATGATCCCCTTGTAGCGGATCCTCTTGTACTTGCCGCAGTAGCACTCCCAGTCCCGCTGGGGACCGAAGATGCGCTCGTCGAAGAGACCCTCCTTCTCGGGGCGGAGGGTGCGGTAGTTGATCGTCTCCGGCTTCTTGACCTCGCCGTAGGACCAGGCCCTGATCTGGTCGCTGGAGGCCAGACCGATCTTTATCTCATCGAATAGTTGCTGCGCCATATATGGGTCATCCGTCCTTCGTCAGCTGTGCGCGTGTGTCTTCGAAAACCAAGTGCTATTCCGAGTCGGGGCGCTCGGGTCGGCTCAGGTCGATGCCGAGGGTCTCCACCGAGCGGTACGACTCCTCCTCGAGCTCTCTCAGCTCGATCTCCTCACCGGCGGAGAGCATCTCCACGTTGAGGCAGAGGCTCTGCATCTCCTTGACCAACACCCGGAACGACTCCGGGATGCCCGGCTCCGGGATGTTGTCGCCCTTGACGATCGCCTCGTAGACCTTGACCCGGCCCTGGACATCGTCGGACTTGATGGTGAGCAGCTCCTGCAGGGCGTAGGCGGCGCCGTAGGCCTCGAGGGCCCACACCTCCATCTCGCCGAACCGCTGACCGCCGAACTGGGCCTTACCACCCAGCGGCTGCTGGGTGATCATGCTGTAGGGGCCGGTCGAGCGGGCGTGGATCTTCTCGTCCACCAGATGGACCAGTTTCAGCATGTAGATGTACCCGACGGTGACCGGGCTGTCGAAGGGCTCGCCGGTGCGTCCGTCGATGAGATAGGCCTTCCCGTCGTCACCGACCAGGCGATCGCCGTCCCGGTTGGGCCGGGCGCTCTGGATCACCTGCATGATCTCGTCTTCGCGGGCGCCGTCGAACACCGGGGTCGCCACCTTGGTCCACGGCTTGACGCCTCCCACCGCCGGGCTCTTCCCCTCGAACGGCTCCCAACCCTGGGCGGCAGCCCACCCCAGATGGGTCTCGAGGACCTGCCCCAGGTTCATCCGGGAAGGCACACCAAGCGGGGAGAGGATGATGTCGACCGGGGTGCCGTCGGCCAGGAAGGGCATCTCCTCCTCGGGGAGGACCTTGGAGATGACTCCCTTGTTGCCATGACGGCCGGCCAGCTTGTCGCCCTCGGAGATCTTCCTCTGCTGGGCGACGTAGATGCGAACCAGCTCGTTGACCCCGGGCGGGAGGTCGTAGCCCTCGGCCCGCTTGAAGACCTTGACTGCGATCACCTTGCCGGTCTCGCCGTGGGGGACCTTCAGCGAGGTGTCCCGGACTTCACGTGCCTTCTCACCGAAGATGGCGCGCAGCAGACGCTCCTCGGGCGTGAGCTCGGTCTCGCCCTTGGGGGTGACCTTGCCCACCAGATAGTCGCCGGGGCCTACCTCGGCGCCGACCCGGATGATCCCTTCCTCGTCGAGGTTGGCCAGGACCTCCTCGGGGACGTTGGGGATGTCCCTGGTGATCTCCTCGGCACCGAGCTTGGTGTCCCGGGCATCGATCTCGTGCTCCTCGATGTGGATCGAGGTGAGGACGTCGTCCTTGACGAGACGCTCGGAGATGATGATGGCGTCTTCGAAGTTGTGACCCTGCCACGGCATGAACGCGACCAGCAGGTTGCGCCCGAGAGCGAGCTCGCCGGTCTCCGTCGAAGGACCGTCGGCGAGGACATCGCCAACCTTCACCGTGTCGCCTTCGCGAACGAGCGGCTTGTGGTTCATGCAGGTGCCCTGGTTGGAGCGGCGAAACTTGTCGAGGACGAAGGTGTGCTTCTTGTTGGTCTCCTTCTCCTTGACGACGATCTCGACACCGGTGACCTCGACCACTTCGCCATCAACGGGGGAAATGACCATGTCGCCCGAGTCCTGGGCGGCCCGCTGCTCGACGCCGGTACCTACCAGAGGGGCGTCGGACGTGAGCAGGGGCACCGCCTGACGCTGCATGTTCGAACCCATCAGGGCGCGGTTGGCGTCGTCATGCTCGAGGAACGGGATGAGAGAAGTCGAGACCGAAACGATCTGCTTCGGGGAAACGTCCATGTAGTCGACGTCCTTGGCCGGGATGTATTCGACATCTCCGCCGCCACCAGCGCGGCGCACCAGCACCTTCGGGTTCTGGAACGTGCTGTCCTCCTTGAGTGGGGCGTTGGCCTGGGCGATGACGAATCGCTCCTCCTCGATGGCGGTCAGGTACTCCACCTTGGTGGTGACCTTGCCCGACTCGACCTTGCGGTACGGAGTCTCGATGAAACCGAACTCGTTGACCCGGGCGTATGACGCCAGGGAGCCGATCAAGCCGATGTTCGGGCCCTCCGGCGTCTCGATAGGGCACATCCGCCCGTAGTGGGAGGGATGGACGTCTCTGACCTCGAACCCGGCCCGCTCACGGGACAGCCCGCCAGGGCCGAGCGCCGAGAGACGACGACGATGGGTGAGCCCGGCCAGTGGGTTGGGCTGATCCATGAACTGGGACAGCTGTGAGGTCCCGAAGAACTCCTTGATGGCAGCCGTGACCGGCCGGATGTTGATCAGGCTCTGCGGGGTGATCGCATCCGGGTCCTGTGTGGTCATGCGCTCCCGGACCACTCGCTCGAGACGGGTGAGTCCGACCCTGACCTGGTTCTGGACCAGCTCGCCGACTGTGCGGATTCGACGATTGCCGAAATGATCGATGTCGTCGGTGTTGACCGCGACCTCGGTCCCGGTGTGCGTCGTCATCGTGGTCTGGCCGGCGTGCAGCGCCACCAGATACTTGATGGCGTCGATGATGTCCTCGTCGCGCAGCAGCTGTAGGCCCTCGGCCCGGTAGTCGGTCGGGCTGTCCTCGCGGTACTTCTGGCTGATCTTGTAGCGACCCACCCTGGTCAGGTCGTATCGCTTTGGGTTCCGGAACAAGGTCTGGATGAGACCTCGGGCCGACTCGACCGTGGTCGGCTCGCCCGGACGCAGCTTCCGGTAGAGGTCGAGCAACGCCTCTTCCTTCGAGTGCGCCGTGTCCTTCTCGATGGTGTTCTTGATCGACTCGGCGCCATCGAAGATCGCCAGGATCTCCTCGTCGGTCTCGGCGATGCCGAGCGCCTTGAGGAAGGCCGTGATGTACTGACGGCGCTTGCGGTCGACACGGACACCGATGGTGTCCTTCTTGTCTGTGTCGAACTCGAGCCACGCGCCGCGACCCGGGATGATCTTGCCGGAGAAGATCTCCCTGTCTGAGGTCTTGTCCGGGGTCTTGTCGAAGTAGATGCCCGGGGAGCGCACCAACTGGGAGACGATGACTCGCTCTGTCCCGTTGATGATGAAGACGCCCTTGTCGGTCATGATCGGGAAGTCTCCGAGGAAGACCTGCTGCTCCTTGATCTCACCGGTCTGCCGGTTCATGAACCGGGCGGTGACGAAGAGGGGCATGGCGTAGTTGGAATCCCGCTCCTTGGCCTCCTCGAGGCTCATCTGGGGCTCGCCGAAACGATGGTCGGTCAGCTCGAGAGCGAGTGAGCCGGTGAAGTCCTCGATGGGGCTGATCTCTTCGAAGATCTCGCGGAAACCCTCGTCGAGGAACCACTTGAAGGATTCGTGTTGGACTGCGAGGAGGTCGGGAAGAGGTAGTACTTCGGGGATTTTTCCAAATGAAAAGCGCTCAGCAACGCGCGAAACCAAGGGGGGCCTCCTGAGGGATCCGGATCAGGTCTAAGTAACGCAGACAAGGCATGCTAACAGACGCGTCAGCATGCCTCCAATTTAAATCTTCAGTTGTCGAACAGACCGCCAAGCGGTCTGCCCGGACCCGAAGGTCGTTGGTCAGCATACAGCGGCGCCGAGAAGACCGTCAAGGCTTTGCGTCTTGCATATCGCGAGCGTCAGGTGCCGGGCACTAGGACCAGATTTCAATACCATGACCGAGCACCTTGGCCAAGCACGCTGCTCCACTCTCCATCTTCTCCTGGGCCTTCCTGGCGCTCGGTCTGATCATGTTCGCCCTGGCCGGGGTGGGGTGGTCCCAGCACGTGTCCAACGACGGGGTCGTCGTGGCGAACAATGTGAGTTACGCAGGCGAGCCCATGGAGGGTGTCACCCCTGCCGGCGTCGAGTCGGCGGTGGCCGAGCGCTCTGCTCAAATCCTCGACCAACAGGTGATGATCGATTACGGGCAGGGTGAGCTCGCCGTCCCGCTGGGCACGATCGGCTTCTCGTACGACCAGCCGGCCACTGCGGCCGCCGCCATGGCCGCACGTCACGAGGGCTCGGTGTGGAGGCAGTTCTCGTCGTGGGCCATCGGCGGGGTGGCGACGGACGAGATCGAAGAGCAGTGGGCATTCGACCCGGAGCGGGCCAGGGAAGCGCTCGATGATCACCCCGGGCTGACCCCGGTCGTGGTCACCGAGCCGAAGGTCGAGCCCGACGGCGGTGGCCAGCTCGTCTTGATACCCGGCGTCATTGGCACCGAGGCCGACATCGACGCGATCGTCGATCAACTCGGCGACGTGGACCTCATCGCTCCCCCGGACCGTCTCGTCATAGATGTGGAGGAGATCCACCCCACGGTGTCCGACGCCAAGGCGCAGGAGACCGTCGACCGGCTCAACTCCCTGACCGCCGAAGGTGTCGACATCTCGGTGGACGGCAAAACCGCGACACTCAGCCCCGCCATCCTGCAGTCACACCTCCTCTTGGACATCGGTGCCGGCGAGATCGGGGTCACCTTCGACAGCGACGCGCTTCATGCCACCCTGGAGAACACCATCGTCGGACCGGTGGGCACCTTCGTCGAGCCCACCTTCACGGTGACCGATGATGTCCCTGCCGTGCTCACCCCGGGCCAGCCACCCCCCGTCTGCTGCGAGGCCGGAGTCGGCGAATGGCTGGGCGAGCAGATCCTGGCCGGATCGAGCGGGCCGTTCGGGCTCCAGTCGCGGCCGACTGTCGACCCCGCCCTGGCGGCCTGGGCCGATGGCAGCCTGATCGTGGAAAAGGTGGGCGAGTTCACCACTCCGCACAACTGCTGTGAGACCCGGGTCAGGAACATCCAGCGGATTGCCGACATCGTGCGGGGCGTCTACCTCGTGCCCGGGGAGACGCTCTCGCTCAACGAGTACGTGGGTCCCCGCACCGTCGAAAATGGATTCTTCTCCGCCGGCGCCATCCGCCAGGGCCACCTGATCGAGGAGGTGGGAGGCGGCGTGTCCCAGTTCGCTACCACGATCTTCAATGCCGCCTACTTCGCGGGGATGGACTTCGTGGAGTACAGGAGCCACAGCCTCTATTTCTCCCGTTACCCCTACGGGCGTGAGGCCACAATCTCCTCTCCCGCCCCGGACCTGGTCATGACCAACACCACCAGCCACCCGATCCTCATATGGACTTCGTACACGGACGAGTCCATCACCGTCACTATGTACTCGACGAAGAACGTCGAGATCGCCGAGCTCGATCAACGCAGATCGAGCCGCGGGGCTTGCACTCACGTCGAGACCGATCGGCAGCGGACCTACTCAGACGGGCGAGTCGTCGTCGACACCTTCCTCGCCGATTACAGACCGGCGGAGGGCATCGATTGCAGCGGAAACCCGATCCCGCCGCCAGTTTGATTGCCGGCCGACTTCCTTGATTGCCGGCCGACTTCGCCCCTCAGCAACCCTCAGTCACGAACAGCGACACCGTTGATCGTCGATCACACCTCGGGTCGAACAGACGCCGGTCGGCCGGGGCTACCGCCGCACGGCAGTGCCGATCCCAGCAAGGGCTCCCACGGAGGGGTCGTCCCCGTATCCCATTGCTTCGAGAACGAGCAAGACGACGATGGAGACGATCACCGCCAGGATGAGACCCATGAGCCAGGCTGGGATCTGCTTCTTCGCCTTCTCTCGTCGCCCGGTCTTCATCGCCGATCATTGTGCCCTATTGCACCCGGTTCTCCGATCTCTACGATGCCGCCCGTGATTCAGGTGTCATGAGCAGACGGGCCGACGAGCACAAGGCGATCATCGGTTGGCGGGAGTGGGTCCAGCTGCCCGATCTCGGCGTCACCGAGATGAAGGTCAAGGTCGACACCGGGGCCGACAACTCTTCACTCCACGCTTTCAATCTGGAGCGCTTCGAGCGCGAAGGCACCGAGTACGTTCGCTTCGAGATCCATCCCAAGCAGAGATCGAGGAAGCCTTCCATCCAATGCGAGGCTCCCCTGGCAATGGAGAAGAAGGTGAAGAACCCCGGCGGTCGAAGTGAGTTGCGTCCAGTCATCCGCACCCGGGTGTTGGTGGCCGGGTTGGAATTGAACGCTTTGGTCAATCTGACCAGCCGGGACGAGATGGGCTTTCGCATGCTCCTCGGCCGGCGGGCGGTGCGGAGCAAGTTCGTCATCGACCCGGGTCGCAGCTACCTCGGTGCCCGCCCGGGGCGGGAGCAGGAGAAAGAATGAAGCTCGCCATCCTCTCCCGTAACTCGGGTCTGTACTCGACTCAGAGACTCCGGGAGGCCGCGCTGGTTCGTGGTCACGAAGTGGCGATCGTCGACTATCTGCGGTGCTACATGGAGATCTCGGCGAGGAAGCCGAAGATCCTCTTTCGGGGGGAGGAGGTGAGGCCCGACGCGGTGATTCCACGGATCGGCGCCACATATACGTTCTATGGGGCAGCCGTGGTCCTTCAGTTCGAGATGGCCGGTGTCTTCACCCTCAACGACTCCCAGGCGATCAGCCGGTCACGAGACAAGCTTCGGTCACTCCAGCTCCTCTCCCGTGCCGGTGTCGGGCTCCCCACAACGAGCTTCGCCCATTCCACCCAGGACATCGACGGGCTCCTCGAGGTGGTGGGCGGCCCACCGGTCGTGGTCAAGCTGCTCGAGGGCACTCAAGGGCTCGGTGTTGTGCTGGCCGAGACGAGGAAAGCAGCCGACTCGGTGATCTCGGCTTTCCGCCAGCTCGACGCCAACATCCTGGTCCAGGAGTACATCAAGGAGGCACGCGGCGCCGACATCCGTGCTTTCGTCGTCGGGGGCAAGGTGGTCGCAGCGATGAGGCGGCAAGGCCCGCCCGGCGAATTCAGGTCGAATCTCCATCGGGGCGGCCACGCAGAGTCGATCAAGCTGTCGCCGGGAGAGAGGGCCACCGCGGTCAGGGCGGCGAAGACGATGGGGCTGAACGTCGCTGGCGTCGATCTGCTCCAGTCGGATGCCGGGCCGATGGTGCTCGAGGTCAACTCGTCGCCCGGATTGGAAGGGATCGAGGCCGCGAGCGGGATCGACATCGCCGATGCGATCGTCGAGTTCATCGAGGACCACGCCGACCACGAACCGGCGGTCCGATCCGGCCGTGGTTGACCCCCGCAACGATCCGATAACGATCGGCAAGGTCACCGTCCCTCCCGGGCGGAAGATGAGAATCGAGCTTCCCTTCGCCCATCTCCCCGCCGGAACAGAAGCCTCGCTCCCGATCGCAGTGATCAACGGGCGCACCTCCGGGCCCAACGTTTGGGTTTCGGGCGGCGTCCACGGCGACGAGATCAACGGGGTCGAGGTCGTGCGCAAGGTGATGCGAGCTCTCGACGCCAAGAGCCTTCGCGGCGCCGTGATTGCGGTGCCAATCGTGAACCCGCTCGGATTCATGGTCCGCTCCCGATATGTGCCCGATCGTCGCGACCTCAACCGCGTCTTCCCCGGCTCCGCCCGCGGTTCGACCGCATCTCGTCTGGCCCATCTGTTCATGACGGAAGTGGTCGCGCATTGCTCGGTGGGGATCGATTGCCACACCGCCTCGAACCATCGGACCAACCTCCCTCAGCTCCGCGCGGACATCGATGACCCGGAGACGCTCGAGCTGGCCCGGGCCTTCGGTGCCCCCTTCACGATCAAGGCCCGGGTGCGTGATGGCTCACTCCGTCAGGCAGCCACTGAGCAGGGCATCAAGATGCTCCTCTATGAAGCGGGGCAGGCGGACCGAACCGATGAGGATTCGATCTCGCTCGGATTCGAGGGAGTCATGCGGACCCTTCGCTCGATGGGGATGGTGGACATGGGACTGCCGAGGCCCGGCGCGACCACATTGGTGCGCAGGACCAGATGGATGCGGGCCCGGCGTGGCGGGCTGGTCGAGATCGCACCGAAGCTGGGTGACCGCGTCGAAGTGGGCGATGAGGTTGCCCGCATCTCGGACGCATTCGGCGTCAGACCGACGCGGGTCAAGACGACGACTTCGGGCTGGGTGATAGCCCGCACCCTCAACCCGCTGGTAAACCCGGGTGACCCCCTGCTCCACGTCGCCGCCGAGCACGGGCCTGACGTCGACGAACCGGCGGTGAGGCGTTAAGGAAACCCCCTCCGGCCCTTCGGGCCACCTCCCCCAACGTCGCTTCGCTCCTGGGGGAGGAAACTACGAGGCTTGTTCGATCTCCTCGATCCAGCGACGGCGGATCGAGCGGCGCTCCTTGGAGGTGTGGCCTCCCCATACGCCTTCGCTCTGATTGGTCTCGATAGCCCAGGTCAGGCACTCGGATGCGACCGGGCAGGTGGCACAGACCGCCTTGGCCCGAGCGATGGCGGACACGTCCTCGGCATCGGGGAAGAACGACACCTCATCGATGACGTCGAGACATGCCGCCTCTTCCCGCCATGTCGAGAACCTCACGTCGAAGGTCACAGGGCTAACCATCTCTGAACTCTCGTAAACGCAACATCAAGCCTCTTCGTTCCCGTTCGGGGGCGATGTCAAACAGAATTCGGAGCCGGGAGGGGTGGTGGATTGGTGGTGATTCAGTCGAACGGGAAGGGCTCGGGGACCGCTCCCGGCCCGAGGCGCCCCAATTCCGCCCGGGCAACTGACCTGCGGTGGACCTCGTCGGGCCCATCGGCGATCTGGAGCCAGCGCCCCATCGAATAGAGCCGTGCCAACGGGAAGTCCCCGGTGAAGCCGGCGGCCCCGAAGAGTTGGATGGCACGATCGGCGATATCGGTGAGAAGGGCAGGTGTCACCACTTTGATCGCAGCTATCTCGGTGCGCGCTGCCTTCGCTCCCACTTCGTCGATCATCCACGCCGTTTTGAGGACGAGCAGTCGGGCCTGCTCGATCCGGATCCGGGCGTCGGCGATCCATTCCTGGATCACCCCCTGCTCGGACAGCGGCCGCCCGAACGCGGTGCGAGCCTGGGACCGCTGCACCATCAGGTCGAGGCATCGCTCGGCGGCGCCGATCGCCCGCATGCAGTGGTGGATCCGGCCCGGGCCGAGCCTGGCCTGGGCGATTGCGAACCCGCCACCCTGCTCGCCGAGGAGGTTGGCGACCGGAACCCTCACGTCGTCGAATCGGAGCTGCGGGTGCCCGCCCCGATCCTGATAGCCGAACACCGTCGGCTGGCGTTCCACCTCCACGCCGGGACTATCCATCGGGACCAGGACCATCGACTGACGACGATGCGGCTCGGCATCGGGGTCGGTGACGCCCATCACTATCGAGACTTTGCACCGGGTCGAGGCGGCGCCCGAGCTGAACCACTTTCGCCCGGTGATCCGGTACCCGTCACCCTCGCGGACGATCCGTGTCCGGATGTTGGTGGCGTCCGAGCTGGCGACATCGGGCTCGGTCATGGAGAAGCAAGACCGGATCTCGCCTTCGAGCAACGGCGCTAGCCAGGTCTCCTTCTGCTCGGGTGTGCCAAACAGGTGGAGGATCTCCATGTTCCCCGTGTCGGGTGCCGAGCAGTTGATGGCCTCGGGTGCGATCTCGGGGCTGCGACCGGTGATCTCGGCAAGCGGGGCATACTCGAGAACACTGAGTCCGGCTCCGAGCCCGGAATCTGGGAGGAAGAGATTCCAAAGGCCACGGCTTCGGGCCTCGGCCTTGAGCTCCTCGATGACCTTCGGGTGATGATGGGGGTCGCCGGCTTCCTCCATCTCCTCTCTCGTAGGAGGATTCGGCGGGATAGACGAAGGCGTCCATGAATTCCTGAAGACGCTTCCTCAGCTCTTCCACCCGAGGGCTGTAGGCGAAGTCCATCGTGGCCGGAAGTTAGTGGCCCGGCTAGGGACGAGTCTCGGTGTCGGGCCCCGGCTCAGGATCGATCCCGGCGCTGGTGGTCGGCTCGGGCCCAGGCTCGGCCTCGGACGCGGCCGGCGGCGGGTCGAAGCTCATCTGCGGGATGGAGGCGGGTGGGCGTCTCTGACGGCCCCGGGTCAACTCCCCCATGAGGAGCCATCCAGCGAGCAGGGCGAGAAAGATCAGCTGACGCCACAGCGCGAACGCCAGCGCTCCTGCGGCGGTGATGAAGAAGACCACGTTTGCGATGGGAGCTCGCCTTGGAGGGAACCACCTTCTGCAGCAACGAGGTGAAGAGATGCCCGCCGTCTAGAGGTCGGATCGGAAGCCAGTTGAGCAGCCCCCAGAGCACATTCACCCTGATCAGGTAATAGATGACGAATCCGGTGATCCCGTCGTAGGGCCCGGTAAAACGGTCGAACAAGAAGACCATTCCGCCGAATAGGACCCCCACTCCCGACCCGGCGGCGGCGACCAGAGCTCGTCGTCCCGGGCCCAGCTCCTTGCCGGGCACAGACCAACTGGTCAGGCCCCCGATCCCGTTGAGCTCGATCGCGACTTCGGCACCGTAAGAGCGGGCGGTGAGGGCGTGCCCGAGCTCGTGGATCAGGATCGAGACGAAGACGACCACCACCCAGGCCACCACAAGCCCGAGACTCCCGCCCGACAGGCCGATAAGGGCGGCGATCAGGAGGAACGAAGGGCGGATCGTCACCGGGATCCCGAATAGTCGAAACGAGGGCATCGCCCCCATGATGGCCCACCTTGTGAGTCTTCGGGACAAAGAGCCTGGTTACGCTCGGCTGATGAACGACGACCTACGAAACAAGGTGGCCGCCGACCTACCCCGACTCATCGGGCTACTCGGTGACCTGGTCAGACTTCCGTCGGTCAGCGCCCTCGGATACGACCAAAACAAGGTGCACGAGGCCGCCGAGACGATCGTCGGGATGCTCGAGGGCGCCGGGTTCGAGGACGCGCAATTGCTGGAGGCGGATGGAGGCAACCCGGCAGTGTTCGCCCAGATTCCCGCGCCAGAGGGTGCTCCCACACTTCTTCTCTACGCCCACTACGACGTCCAGCCCCCTGGGCCATCCGACGAGTGGTCCACCGATCCGTTTGAGCCTGTCGAGCAGGAGGGCCGGCTTTACGGAAGGGGCGCCGCAGATGACAAGGGTGGGATTGTGATGCACCTCGGAGCTGTGGCAGCCCACGACGGCCGGCCCCCGGTCGGCGTCCAGATCTTCTTCGAGGGAGAGGAGGAGGCCGGTTCGTCGAGCCTCGCCGGCATCCTCGAGCGATACTCGAGTCTTCTCGCCCCGGACATAATCGTCATCGGCGACGGCGGGAACTGGTCGGTCGGGGTGCCCGCAATCGTCACATCGTTGCGAGGGATCGCCGGCGTCTCGTTCGAGTTGCGCACCCTGAAGAAGGCGGTCCACTCGGGATCGTTCGGCGGCGTGTTCCCCGATGCGCTGACCGCGGTGATCCGCCTGCTGGCAACTCTCCACGACGACAAAGGCAATGTGGCGATCCCCGGTCTCGTCAGCGAGGAGGTCGGAGGCGTCGACGTGCCCGAGCAGATGGCCCGTGAGCTGGCAGGGACTGTGGACGGCCTGGAACAAATCGGCACCGGCACGATCCCTTCCCGCATTTGGACCCGGCCCGCCGTGTCGGTCCTCGCCCTCGACGCGCCTCCGGTGTCGGAGGCCATCAATCAGCTGGTTCCTGTGGCACGGGCGAAGGTCAGTCTGCGAACAGCCCCAGGTCAAGACACCAATGCCGCACTCGAAGCGCTGAAGAAGCATCTCGAGGAGCACGCACCGTGGGGGACAAAGGTGGAATTCCTCCACGAGGAGGTGGGCGACGCCACCAGCCTCGACATGGACAACTTCGCGGTCGAGGCCTGGTCTGCCGCCTTCAAAGAGGCCTTCGGGATCGAGCCGGTCCGCATGGGGGCCGGGGGCTCCATTCCCTTCATCTCCACTTTCTCTGAGATCTACCCGGGCGTACCGATCCTGGTGATCGGAACCAGCGACCCCACCAGCGCCTATCACGCCCCCAACGAGAGCCAGGACATCGGTGATCTGGGCAAGGCGGTCTTATCCGAGGCGATTGCGTTCAGGTTGATTGCCCAAGCATCATCGTGACCCGGCGAAGCCGTTCTGGCGCCATGCCTCATACACCACCACCGCCGTGGAGTTGGAGAGGTTGAGCGAGCGGACGCCGGGCCGCATCGGCAGACGCAGACGATCCGTCACCCACTCCAGCTCCTTGACCTCGTCGGGCAGGCCGACCGACTCGGGGCCGAACATGAGGCAATCACCGGGCCGGTAGTCGACCTCCGTGTAGAGCCGGTCGGCGTCGACGGTGTAGGCGAACACCCGGTCCGGCCCACGCACTTCTCGCCAGCTCTCCAGATCCTCGTGGACGCTGACACTTGCCTTGTCCCGGTAGTCCATCCCGGCCCGGCGCAGTCGGGCGTCGTCCATCTCGAAGCCGAGAGGTTCGATGAGATGGAGGTGGCATCCAGTGACTGCGGCGAGACGCATGGCGTTACCCGTGTTGGGAGGTATCTCCGGCCGGTAGAAGACGATGTCAAACATTTGGGTCGAACACGTCAGCGCAGATCGAACAGACGCAGCTCGGTGTCCTCGATGTCGCGCAGCCCGTCGTAGTCGACCTCGAGCGCGACGATCCCCCGTGCCTCCGCAAGCACCTGAGCCTGCGGTGTGATGAGTTGGGCGACGAACATTCCTCGCACCGGCCCCAGCCGCGGGTCCCGGCCAAGTCGCTCCAGATAACGGGTGAGTTGCTCCACCCCATCGATCTCACCCCTCCGCTTCACCTCGATGGCGACCACACCCCCTTCGTCGTCGGCGCAGAGGAGATCAACCGGCCCGATGTCGGTGGGGTACTCCCGGCGAATCAAGGTGAGCCCATCCGCCAGTACCCACGGCCGAACGGCGAGCAGCTCCTGGAGATGGGCCTCGACGCCGTCTTTCTGCAAGCCCGGGTCGTCGCCGAGGGCGTGGGTGACGTCCTCCAGCACCTCGGAGATGGCGATCACCAGCTTCTCCCCCTTGGCGTTTGTCACCTCCCAGCGATCCTCGTAAGTCTCCACCGCGTTGGGGGCCACCATCCAGTTGAGCGGCTTGGAGGCGTTCCCGTCGGAATGGATGGCGAGGGTCCCGTCGGCCTTGATCATTATCAATCGCACCGCCTCGGGCAGATGGGCGGTGAGCCGGCCGGAGTAGTCGACCGTGCAGCGAGCGATGACCAGTCTCAAACGTGGGCGAGCGTACCGGTGCGATGGATCCTGCCGGCGACGACCGCGCACACGAAGAAGAGGCTCGCCAAGACCACCCAGCCCGGGGTGTAGGTCCCGAGCCGATCGACAGAAAGACCCATCAGCGGAGCGCCGAGACCTATGCCTGTGAGGAAGCCGAGCATGGCCAGGCCGGTCCCCCGGCCGACCAGCTCGGGCATCGAGTAGTCCATCACCGCCAGCATCCCCACCGCGTTCCATGCCACGGCCCCGGATCCGATCAGGAGGGCGGCCGGTATCAGGACCCAGGAGGACAACGTCCCGGCCGAGGCCAGGGCGAGCAGCAGTGCGGCGACGGCCGACTGCGCCGCCAGCAGACGAAGCGTCCGGCCGTGTCCCAGCCATCGCTCCGAGGCCGACCCCCAGGTGATGCGAGCAATGACCCCGACCAGGCCCACACCCGCGATGAGAAGCCCGGCTTGAGCCGTGGTCCAACCCTGGCTCTCCTCGGCGAACAGCGGGAGGAAAGTCGTTGTGCCGGATACCCCCAGACCGATGAGCGTGCCATAGACCGCGATCCACTTGACCGCGGTGGGGATAGGTGAAACGGGAGCCCCCTCGACCGTGGGTGCTCTCTCGACCTCGGGTCGTCGCCACATCCCCGCCAAACCGACCGCCGGGAAGACCAGGAACGATGCAAACGCCAGCCGCCAGCTGGTGGCTGAGGCGAGGCCGGGGAGGAGCAGGCCCCCGAGAAACGCGGCCATCTGCACCCCGGACTGCTTGATGCCGGTGATCACGCCACGGGCACCTGCAACGACGTTGTCGACGATGAGGGCGTTGGTGGCCGGGTTGGTCCATCCGTTGGGTACGCCGCTGAGGAGCGCACCGCAGACGAGTACGAAATAGTTGGGAGCGACGGCGACCAGAACCATGGCGATCATCCCGAGGATCAACACGCCGATCACAGACCTGACGCTGCCGATGCGGTCGGTGAAGCGGCCGAAGATGGGAGATAGCAGGGCCCCGGTGAACCCACTTGCCGAGACCAGGAGCCCGATCTGCCATCTATCCACCTGGAATTCGTCGATCAGGTTGGAGGCGAGGACGCCGAACGCGCTCTGACCAAATGTGGCCACGCCCATCGCGATCGCAGCCACTGCGGCCAGCGAAAATCTGCTGAAGGGTCTAGTCGAGGGCTTGGTGATCGACAATTAGTGTCCCATTGTCGATTGGAGAATGCTCATGATGCGAATCCTGGTGGGGACCGAGAAGGGCGCCTATCTGGTCACCGAGTCGGGCTCAGATTGGCAGGTCGATGGGCCGATGTTCCACGGATGGAAGGTGACCGCCTTCGGCCAGACCACGGGTGGGGCGCATGTCGCCGCGACCGGCAGCAACTGGTTTGGCGTCGGGGTCCACCACAGCGAGAACCTGCTCGATTGGAAGCCGAGCGACTCGCCTCCGACCTGGCCCGAGGGGTCGGACCGAAAGATGGAACAGATCTGGACCTTTCACAACGAGGGCGACCGCCTCCTGGCCGGCGTCGCCCAGGCCGGTCTATTCACATCCGATGACGGGGGCATGAGCTGGGATCCGGTCACGAGCCTCAACGAGCATCGGACCCGGGATCAGTGGACTCCGGGGGCCGGTGGTCTCTGTGCCCATCGCATCCTCTCCGGGAACGGGAGCATGTGGGTCGGCATCTCGGCCGTCGGCGTCTTCAGGTCAGACGACGGCGGTGTCACCTGGGTGCCGAAGAACGACGGGGTGCCCTCGGTCGACACCGCCGAGGGGGGAGAGCGACCAGAGGTGGGGTATTGCGTGCATGGCCTCGCCCACGATTCGGCCCAGCCGAACCGCATGTGGAGACAGGATCATCAGGGGGTGTTCCGCTCCACCGATGGCGGAGACAACTGGGAGCGCATCGAGGACGGTCTGCCTGCCGGGTTCGGGTTCGTCATGTGGCGCCATCCGGACACCGGGCGCCTCCTGACCGTCCCCCTCGAGTCATCGGAGAACAGGGTCCCCGTGGATGGGAAGCTGAGCGCCTTCGCCTCGGATGACGACGGTTCCTCCTGGCGAGTCGCCGGCAGTGGCTGGTCGGACGCCCCCCAGTTCACCGGCGTTCTGCGACGAGCTTTCGATGGTGACGGCAATGGTGCCTTCTGCTTCGGCACCTCGGGAGGGAAGTTGTGGCTCACCCGCGACCTCGGTGACACCTGGCAGGAATTGAACGCCTCCTTCCCCCGGATCGCGGCGGTCAGCATCGTGGCATGACTGTCACCGTCCGGATCCCTCGCGTCCTGTCCCAGGCGGTTACCACCGGGGTGCGGCACCAAGCCTCGGGGGAGACACTGGCCGCCGTGCTGAGAGACCTGTTCTCCCGGGAGCCGGGACTCGAGAACCACCTGCTCGACGAAGACGGCCGGATCAGACCGCACGTCCTGATCTTCGTCGACGCCTCCCGCGCCGATCTGGACACTCGCGTCGGGCCGACTTCGGAGATTCAGGTGCTTCAGGCGGTCAGCGGAGGCTGATCTGGAGGCGGATCGTCGGTCCGGGTGGGGCGGCTGAAGACGAACCAGAGGGCGAACACCCCCACTGCAACGAGGATGATCCTCAGGATCATGTTGTCGATCAGGACGAAGGCCGAGAAGGAGAGACTGGCGGTGATGGCGATGGCCGCAACCCATTTCATCCTCATCGTGAGACCACCACTTCTATAGCTCTTGATGATCTTCCCGTAGACCGGATGGTTGACGAGCCAGTCATGAACCTTCTCCGATGACATCGAGAAGAAGAAGGCGGCGAGGATCACGAAGTCGAAGGTGGGGATGCCGGGCAACACGCTCAGGTAGACGAATCCGAGACAGATGACACCGAGCACGAAGTAGACCCCGCGCAACAGACGGCTGCGCGGTTTCTTGGGCGCAACCGACCGGTCGACACTCTGTGTCATCCCCGTCAACATATTGCGGAGGGTTTCTGACGGCGAGTCGGTATCTGCGTTTTACGTTTTCCGTTCTACGTCTTACGTTTCAGTCATGCCCATCGCCACACCAGACAAGTATCGGGAGATGCTGGACGCCGCCCGCAGCGGAGGGTTCGCTCTTCCCGCCATCAACGTCACCTCGTCGACCACCATCGTGGCCGCTCTCGAAGGCCTGAGTCAGGCCGGCTCCGATGGGATCCTCCAGGTCTCCTACGGCGGCGGCGAGTTCGCCTCCGGGCAATCGAACAAGAGCATGGCGGTCGGAGCGATCGCCCTGGCCGAGTTCGCCGGTGTCGCCGCCGACCAGTACCCGGTCAATGTTGCCTTGCACACCGACCATTGCCCCCCGGACCGCGTGGACGGGTTCATCCGACCGATCCTCGAGGAAAGTCGGCGACGAAAGGATCAAGGCCGCGGTCCCGTTTTTCAGTCACACATGCTGGACGCATCCGAGCTGCCGATGGAGGAGAACCTGGCACTGGCGAGGGAGCTCCTCGACCTGTGCGCCGAGCTCGACATCATCCTCGAGTTGGAAATCGGCATCGTGGGTGGCGTGGAGGACGCCAGCGACAACGAGGACATCGACCGCGCCAAGCTGTACACCTCTCCCGAAGACATGGTCAGGGTGTCCGAGGTGCTGGGGACGTTCGACAAGGGTCAGTACCTGCTGGCAGCGGTGTTCGGGAACGTGCACGGGGTGTACAAGCCCGGGGCGGTAAAGCTCGATCCCACCATCCTTCGCGAAGGCCAGAAGGCGGTGGCGGACCGATTCGGGGATGGCGCCAGACATTTCCTGGTGTTCCATGGCGGCTCGGGCTCGAGCGTCGATGAGATCCACGAGACGCTGGGCTATGGCGTGATCAAGATGAACATCGACACCGACTGCCAGTACGCCTACACCCGGCCCATCGCGGATCACATGCTGAAGAGCTACGACGGTGTGCTCAAGGTCGATGGAGAGGTCGGGGACAAGAAGACATACGACCCCCGTTCCTACATGAAGAAGGCTGAGGTTGGCATGGCCACCCGGGTGGTCGAAGCCGCCGAGCAGCTCCTGTCGGCGGGCAAATCCATCGGTTGATGGATCGCAGGCACCTGACCTGGGCCACATCAGAACGCTTCGTCCCGCAGCGATTCGTCCGCCCGTTCGTCCGTTTCACACGGATCGAGGCCGCCTCCGGCATCGTCCTGCTGGCGGCGACGATCGTGGCAATTCGTTTGGGCCAACTCCCGCTGGTCGGCCACGTACTTCGAGATCCTCGAGACCCCGCTGATCATCGACTTCGGGCCGTTTCATTTCGACGAGGACCTCCAGCACGTGATCAACGACGGCCTGATGGCGATCTTCTTCTTCGTCGTTGGGCTCGAGATCAAGCGTCAGGTGGTCCACGGTGACCTGAGCGACCGCAGGACCGCGGCCCTCCCCGTTATGGCCGCATTGGGGGGCATGATCTTCCCGGCCCTCATCTACATATGGATCAATTTCGATGCCGGTGAGGCCGCCATCCGGGGCTGGGGTGTCCCCATGGCCACCGACATCGCCTTCGCAGTTGGTGTGTTGGCCCTTCTCGGATCCAGGATCCCGAGCGGGGCGCGGTTGTTCCTGCTGACGCTGGCGATCGCCGACGACATCGGGGCGATCACCGTCATCGCCATCTTCTACACCGAGGATCTGAACCTCGGCTACCTCGCCCTGGCCATAGGCGGACTGTTCTTGGCCGTAGTGGCCACCCGTGTCGGCATTCGTTCACTCGCCTTCTATGTCCCGCTTGGGGTGATCGTGTGGTTCTTCACCTTCGAGTCCGGAGTTCATGCCACACTCGCCGGCGTCGCCCTCGGTTTCCTGACCCCGGCCCGACCGATGTACCCATCCGACGAGTTCGATCGACGTGCCCGAGCCATCTTGGACTCGTTCCCTGACGAGCCCGACACACCAGAGGCCCGGGAGCACGCCGATCACGAGGCCCTGCTCTTGAGCGACATCTCGACCGAAGCCGTCGCACCCCTCAGCCGTCTCGAGTACCGACTCGTCGTATGGAGCTCCTTCGTGGTGATTCCCCTGTTCGCCCTGGCCAATGCCGGTGTCGACTTCCGTGGCATCGATATCGTCGACGCCCTCACATCGACCGTGGCTCTGGGTGTCACCGCCGGTCTCGTCCTGGGCAAGACGATCGGGATCAGCCTCCTCAGCTTCGTCACGGTCAAGACCGGGTTGGGACGACTCCCCGAAGGCACCAGTTGGCTGCACATCGTCGGTCTCTCTGCGGTCAGCGGGATCGGGTTCACCGTCGCCCTCTTCATCGCGAGCCTCGCTTTCAACGACGCCGCCCTCATCGACTTGGCCAAGGTGGGGATCTTCGCCGGCTCACTCCTGGCTGGGGCCATCGGCTCTGCTGTGCTCCTCCGGGCCCGGCCGGCGTCGGAAACATGAGCCGACCCCCGGAGAGCTTCACCTGTGTCGACTGTGGTGGTGTCGCCCATCTCATCTCGTTCCTCCCCGAAGACGAAGACCCCGAGCCCGGGTCGTCATTGGCTTACCGGTGCGCCGAATGCATGGAGCGCTTCGACGTGGTTTGGGAGGAGGACAACGAGGACGACCCACCGCTTACCTGAGGCACGCGGGGCCACGTGACGCTGTGATGACAAGAAAGCAACGAGGCCGATTTTGTGAGTGAGCGCTCACTCACTTAGAATGACGGGGTGAGCAACAGACTTCGGGCCGAGCCCCTTGCCCCCGACGATCGTCGTAGGGCCATCGTCGAGGCGGTCATCCCCCTCCTCGTCGAGCGGGGTGCGACGGTGACCACCCGTCAGATGGCCGAAGCCGCCGGCATCGCCGAGGGCACCATTTTCCGCGTCTTCCCCGACAAGGCCGCCCTGATCCACGAAGCGGTGCGGGTGAGTTTCGACCCCGGCCCAGCCCAGAAAAGCCTGTCCGAGATATACCCGGATGCGCCACTGGAGACCCAGTTGGCGGAGGCGGCCCGGATCCTCCTCGAAAGATTCGACATAGTGATCACCCTGCTCGGTGTCCTTCGCACCCTCCCCCACTTCGGAATCGAGGGCAAGCCCCCCCCAGGGCCACCTGCGTTCGTGACCGTCGCAAACAGGGCCATCAACCAATCGCTGGCCCAAATCTTCGAGCGACACCAGGACCGGCTGAGGATCGACCCGGCGAGAGCCGCCTCCGCTTTCCGGGGGCTCCTGTTGGCCAATGCGCACCCGGCCATGGGGCTCACCGAACGGCTCACCGTCGATGAGCTGGTGAGTGTCCTGCTGACGGGCATCCTCACTCCCTCGATGGAGAGGGTGACCTGATGCTCATTCGAATCGTCAAGGAGTACCTGCAGCCATACAAGAGATGGCTGGGGATCATCGTTGCGTTGCAGCTCGTCGCCACCATCGCCACCCTGTATCTGCCCAGCCTCAACGCGGACATCATCGACCAGGGGGTGGTGACCGGCGACACCGACTACATCCTTCGGGTGGGAGCCGTCATGCTCGGTATCTCTCTCCTCCAGATCATCTGCACCATCGTCGCCGTCTACTTCGGGGCGAGGACCGCGATGGGCTTCGGACGGGACCTCCGCTCGAGGATCTTCCACCGGGTCGGTGAGTTCTCGAGCCGCGAGATGGCCAAGTTTGGCGCGCCTTCCCTCATCACCCGCAACACCAACGACGTCATGCAGGTGCAAACCCTCGTCTTCATGAGCCTCACCATGATGTTGATGGCTCCGATCATGATGGTGGGCGGGATTGTCATGGCGCTGCGCGAGGACGTCGGCCTCTCCTGGCTGGTGGCAGTCGCAGTGCCGGTCCTGGGTGCAGCGATCGGCTTCATCGTCTCCCACATGGTGCCCGGCTACCGCCTGATGCAGGCTCGAATCGACACGGTGAACCGCGTTCTCCGTGAGCAGACCTCCGGCATCAGGGTCCTCCGTGCTTTCGTCCGTGAGCCGTTCGAAGCGGAGAAGTTCGGCCGGGCCAACACCGAGCTCACCGACGTCTCGTTGGAGGTCGGCCGCTGGATGGCCGCCATGTTCCCGGTGTTGATGCTGGTTCTGAACGTTTCCAGCGTGGCCGTGCTCTGGTTCGGCGCCATGAGAATCGAATCCGGGGCGATGGAGATCGGAGCCCTCACCGCCTTCTTGTCCTATCTGATCCAGATCCTGTGGTCGGTGATGATGGCCACCTTCATGCTGGTCATGATCCCCCGGGCGGCGGTCAGCTCGGACCGCATCGCCGAGGTGCTCGACACCGACTCGTCGGTCGTGCTTCCGAAGACCGGTGTGACCGAGGTCGATCGTCACGGCGAGCTCGAGCTGCGCCGCGTCGGGTTCACCTATCCGGGCGCCACCCATCCCGTGCTCGACGATGTCAGCTTCGTGACCCGGCCCGGCCAGACCACGGCGATCATCGGGTCGACCGGCGCCGGCAAGACGACTCTGCTCACCCTCATCCCCCGTCTCATCGACACCACCGAGGGAGCCGTGCTGGTCGACGGCGTGGACGTGCGTGACCTGGATGCCGACACGTTGTGGTCGAAGATCGGTCTCGTCCCCCAACAGGCATATCTCTTCTCGGGAACGGTTGCCAGCAACCTGAGATACGGAAAGCCCGATGCCACCGAAGAGGAGATGTGGACCGCCCTCGAGATCGCCCAGGCTCGGGATTTCGTGGCGGCGATGGACGGCGGGCTCGAGGCGGCGATCGCCCAGGGAGGCACGAACGTGTCCGGAGGCCAGCGGCAGCGGCTCGCAATCGCCCGCGCGCTGATCCGCCGTCCGGAGATCTATCTCTTCGATGACTCTTTCTCCGCCCTCGACCTGGCCACGGATGCCCGGCTCCGTCGGGCGCTCAAGCCCTACACCGCTGACTCCACGGTGGTGATCGTCGCCCAGCGGGTGTCCACGATCGCCAACGCAGACCAGATCCTCGTTCTGGAGGACGGCGCTGTCGTCGGGCTCGGGACTCACGAGTCCCTTTTGGCGACGTGCCCGACCTACGTCGAGATCGTCGAATCGCAGCTGCGGGCCGAGGTGGCCTCATGAGCGATCGGACGATGAAGACCACCGAGCGAGTCGTGGCGGGTCCTGGGCCCGGCCGTGGTCCCTTTGGCGGCGGGATGATCGGTCAGAAGTCAATGGAGTTCGGGCCCTCGGCGAAGCGACTGCTCGGCCGGCTTCGCCCGGAGCGTCCCAAGGTCATCGCAGTGCTCGTCACCGCCGTGCTCAGCGTCGGCTTGTCGGCGATAGGGCCCAAGATCTTGGGCCGGGCCACTGACATCATCTTCGCCGGCGCCATCGGCAAGCGCCTACCGGCCGGGATGACCAAGGCCGAGGCAATCGACGCGGCACGCGCCGCCGGCCAGGGTCAGGCCGCCGACCTGCTGTCCGCGGTGGACGTGGTCCCTGGTCAGGGCATCGACTTTCGCGCGTTGGCGACGGTGCTCCTCATCGCCCTCGCCATCTATGTCGGCTCCGCACTGCTCGGCTACCTCCAGGGCTACCTGCTCAACGACGTGGTCCAGAAGACCATCTTCCGGATGCGGTCCGAGGTCGAGGACAAGCTCAACCGGCTTCCCCTCCGCTATTTCGACCGCCAACCCCGCGGTGAGTTGTTGAGCCGGGTCACCAATGACATCGACAACGTGTCCCAGAGCCTGCAACAGACGATGAGCCAGATGTTGAACTCGTTTCTCACGGTCGTCTTCGTGGTCGGGATGATGTTCTACATCTCGCCGACACTGGCGCTGATCGCCCTGGTGACGATCCCGCTCACCATGATCATCGCCGGCACGGTGATGAAACGATCACAGAAGCACTTCGTCGCTCAATGGCGTCGCACCGGAACACTCAACTCCGAGATCGAGGAGGCCTTCACCGGTCACAGCCTGGTCAAGGTGTTCGGCCGCCAGCGCGAGGTTCAGGCGAGCTTCGAGGAGGAGAACGACGCTCTGTACGAGTCCAGCTTCTCCGCCCAGTTCCTCTCCGGTTTGATCATGCCGATCATGATGTTCATCGGGAACCTGAACTACGTGATCGTCGCCGTGATCGGCGGTCTGCGGGTGGCAAGCGGAACCATGACCCTCGGCGACGTCCAGGCATTCATCCAGTACTCGCGCCAGTTCGCCCAGCCCATCACCCAGATCGCGTCGATGATCAACCTCCTCCAGTCGGGCGTGGCGTCGGCGGAGCGAGTGTTCGAGCTGCTCGATGCCGATGAGGAGATCCCCGACGACCACCAGCCGGTCATGGTCGAGGACCCGCATGGGCGGGTCGCCTTCGAGCACGTGTCGTTCCGCTACAACGAGGACCGGCCCCTGATCGAGGATCTCTCGCTGAAGGTCGAGCCGGGGCAGACGGTGGCGATCGTGGGGCCAACCGGGGCGGGCAAGACCACGCTCGTCAATCTGATCATGCGGTTCTACGAGTTGGACTCGGGGCGAATCACCCTCGATGACATCGACATCGCAGACATGCGCCGGGCGGACCTTCGTTCCGAGATCGGAATGGTGTTGCAAGACACCTGGCTGTTCCGGGGGACGATCCGGGAGAACATCGCCTACGGTCGCCCCGACGCCACCGAGGACGAGATCCTCGAAGCGGCGCGTGCCACCTTTGTCGATCGCTTCGTGCACAGCCTGCCGGACGGCTACGACACGATGATCGACGACGAGGGGAGCAATGTCAGCGCCGGTGAGAAGCAGCTCATCACCATCGCCCGTGCCTTCCTCGCCGACCCGGCGCTTCTGATCCTGGACGAGGCCACGAGCTCCGTCGACACGCGCACCGAGGCCTTGCTCCAGCACGCCATGGCGGCTCTGCGCACGGATCGCACCAGCTTCGTCATCGCCCATCGACTGTCGACGATCCGGGACGCGGACCTCATCCTGGTGATGGAGGAGGGGCGCATCGTCGAACAGGGCAACCACGACGAGCTCATCGCCCTCGACGGCGCCTACGCCGCCCTCTACAACTCCCAGTTCACCGGCGCGGACGAGGAGCCGGAAGCAGCGGCCTGAGGCCTAAACGAGAGGCCTTGCCGAGGAGCGGCAGCCCCGGCCGACCGGCGTCTGTTCGCCCCGAAGTGTGCCGGCTGGCCGGGTGAGGCCGACGATCGATTGTGGGTTGCTGAGGGGCGAAGTCGGCCGGCAATTCAATCCACCCAGCGGTGGACCCGGATCGAGTCGGGGTCGAAGCCGACGGATTTGCAGAAGGATTCGAATCGGGGGCGGGGCACACCCATCCACTCGAGATCTGCGAGTGACTCCTCGATCGGCACGTCCAAACGAAGCGTGGTCAGCTCACGGAAGAGGTGCACGGCCTCCTGGTTCTCCCGGAGCACGGCGGCGAGCTTGTCCGCGCTGCGCACCGTGACCTCCCAGTCGGTGGCCGACTCGGGGATCAACTCGAGACGCGGATAACGCCAGAGCACGGTCGACGCCGACTTCGCCCCCCACCCCGGCAGACCCGGCACCCCATCGGCGGTGTCACCCACCAGAGCGAGGTAGTCCGGTATCGACTCGGGATGGATCCCGAACTTCTCCACCACGGCGGCCTCGTCGAGCAGTTTCTGCTCGCGCCGGTTGTAAGTCACGATCTTGTCGCCGATCACGAGCTGGTTCAGGTCCTTGTCCGGAGTTGCGATCACCACCTGGTCTACGTCCTCGACCCACCTGATTGCGGCGGTGGCGATGGCGTCGTCCGCCTCGAACTCGATGTTTCGCCACACAATGACGCCGATCGCCTCCAGGGCGGTCTCGGCGATGGGGAACTGTGCGAGGAGATCGGGGTCCATGCCCGCAGAGGACTTGTAGGCCGGGAACATGATGTTGCGAAAAGACTCGATCACGGTGTCGAAGCTGGCGCCCAGATGTGTGACCCCCGGCTCACGGAGCAGGGCAAGGGTGGATTCCATGATCCCGAGCGTCGCCTTCAGATCATCCCCGTCGGGGCCGGTGACCGTGTCCTTGCGCCCGTAGTGGGAGCGAAACAGCTCGTAGGTACCATCGAGAAGGTGGAGACGCACCAGCCCGATCCTAAAGCGAACGGGGACACAGATCCCTGGGAGGCCGCCTCCCTCGAGTGGTCATCCTTGAAGGAGCGCCTGTGGAGCACCTATCGGCAGGCCGCCTCCGACGCCGGCCCCACCGAAGAAGAGATCAAGAAGGCACTGTCGACGCTGGCCGGCGCCTGGGATCAAGTCGCGACATCTCTATCAGCCGCGTCTGAGCGACCCCGACACCCGGACGAGCCTGAAACGGGCAGCCGGATCGTTCGCCGCCGCCCTCGGCGCCACCGTCTCCGGGCTCGGCGATGAGATCACGCGCAGGGATGAGCCCAAGGCACCCACTGATCTCGGCGACTGAGCTGAGCCAGCGCTCTCGGCGACGTCAAGCTCTTCGATCTGCGCTGGTCGCTCATCGCGCCCATCCCGGGAAGGGTTTCCTACGAGGAGGGACACATACCCGGGGCGGTCTTCGTCGACCTCGACCGCGACCTGGCCTCCGAGGATGGCGATGGCCGTCATCCCCTGCCCGCAGCCGATGACTTCGTCACCACCCTGGGGCGTCTCGGATTGTCTCCAGATGACGCCGTCGTGGTCTACGACGACCAGGGCGGAGCGGTTGCGGCACGAATGTGGTGGATGCTGGAGTCGATCGGTCATCCGGGCCAAGTCAGGGTCCTCGACGGCGGTCTTCATGAATGGGTCAATCATGGCTTCCCGCTCGACACCGGCGCTGTGACCCCCAATCCGGCTTTCTATCCCACGGTGGCCGGGTACACCGGTGTCGTTCGACACGACGAACTGGAGGGGAGATATCTCGTCGACCTCAGGTCGCCGGTGAGGTACCGCGGCGAGACCGAGCCGGTCGACCCCAAGGCGGGCCACATCCCGGGCGCAGTCAACTTCCCGCTTGCAAAGAATCTCGACGCCGGGCGCTTCCGGGCGAGCCGCGATCTGGAGCAGCTGTATCGGGATTTCCCCGACGACGGCATCGTGTCGTGCGGCAGCGGCGTGAACGCATGCCACGGCGCCCTGGCCCTGGTCATCGCCGGGCGACCCATGCCGGACGTCTACATCGGCTCGTTCTCCGACTGGTCGAGACGCGACCTGCCGGTCGCCACCGGGCCCAATCCGTGATCTCGGCAAGAGCCGTCGAGGCGATCGAGTCGTCGGACACCGACGAGCTCCTACGGATCGTCGACGGGCTCTGCTCCGCGCGGACCTGGGACGACCTGATCGAGCTTCGGGGGCGATGCTCCGAGGCCGTAGCTCGGGGCAAGCAAGTGTGGGGCGTGGAGGAGCACATCCGATATCGACTAGTCCTCGAGGCCCCCGCTCCGATCGCCGGGCCGGTGGTGGCCGAAGGCCAGTCGCGCTTCGCCCTGGGCCCGCTTCCGGAGGTTGCGGCCAGTACAAAGACCTGGGCCGAGCTTGCCCAGCATCTCCCTCCAGGGCCGGAGCGAGACACCGTCGCCGCAGAGAGAGTTATCCGCGGGGAGCTCGTCGACGTTTCCATCCCCGACCTGCCCGCGGCACTCCTGCCCTGGGAGCCGTCATATCCAACGGCTACCTACAAAAAGGACAAGGTCGAGGCGCCAGCCCCGCAGTTCCCTGACACAGAGCCGGCCGACCTGCAAGAGCAGTTGGAGATCATCGACGACGACGATTCACTCGCAGCCCTCGGTGACCTCGTGGAGCCGTGGACCGATCAGTCGAACGGGCGGTCGCAGACGGCTGCCGTGGAGGGAGACCATCTGGCTGCAATCTCGGCCCTGGGCATGAAACGGGGGCGTGTTGCTGCGATCGACTCGGGGCAAGGTCTGGCATGGATGGCCTGGGCCGCCGGCTCTGGAGGGGCGCACGGCCGTCGACGTGGCGCCGCTGCCGGTCGCTATCTGGCCTGGTGGGCAGTGGCCATGCTGACGGACCTGGAATGGCCGGCCGACCCAGAGTCGATGGGCGCCGCAGTCGAAGGGCTCCGCTGGCATTGGTTCGACGACGGCAGCCCGGAAACGGGCTGGCTGCTCCGCCTCGCCATATCCAGCCCGGACCTGGGTATCTCCTGGGCCATCGCCGCCACCGATCAGGTTTAACGTTCTCCCCCTCCGGCCCTCCGGGCCACCTCCCCCGCTGGGGGAGGAAACTTCACCCCACGCTGACCCGAATCGTGTGCCAGCCGGTAGCACCGTCGGGAGCTGGCGGGCGAAGCTCGTCGGTCTGGAGATCACCCTCGCCATCGGTGGCGCGAACCTGGAGCTCATGAGTCCCGGCCGGGGCGTCCCAGTCGACCACCCACTGCCGCCAGCAATTGTCCGACAGGGGCTCGGCGAGTCGGGCTTCCACCCACCCGGCCTCTTCGCCCAATTTCACCTCGACCTTTGATATGCCCCGATGCGGCGCCCAGGCCACACCTGCGACCTGCCGTGCCCCCGGCGCGATCGACGCGCCCTGAGAAGGGGTATCGATGCGGCTCTGCGTCTTGATCGGCGCCTCCTTGGCCCAGCCCCGTGGGATCCAGTAGGCATCGAACTCGTCCCATCCGGTCAGCTCGATCGACGAAAGCCACTTGGTCGCCGACACGTAGCCATAGAGGCCCGCCACCACCAGACGGGCCGGGAACCCGTGCTCCATCGGCAGTGGCTCGCCGTTCATACCTACGGCGAGCAGGGCATCCCGGCCGTCGTAGACAGCTTCAACCGGAAAGCCGACCGTGAAATCGTCCACCGAGCGGCCGACGAGCTGCTCCGCATCGTCGCGAACCCCGGCCCGGTCCAGCACGTCAGCGAGGGGCACGCCGAGCCAGCGCGCGTTCCCGACCAGGTCACCACCGACCTCGTTGGAGACACAGGACAGGGTCACGTCTTTCTCCACCAATGGCATATCGAGAAGATCGAAGTATGAGATCGAGTAAGGGGTGTCGACCCTCCCTTCGATGGACAGGGCCCACTCCTGGATGTCGACACGCGGGACCCCGAGGAATGCGGTGTCGATCCGATAGAAGACCTCGTTCGGGGTGACCACGGAGCTGAGGCCTTCGACCCCGAGCTCGGCGGCCTCCGGGACCACGGGCAGGGCCTCGGCCGCGGCGGGAAGGGCGACCTCGGAGCGGCCCGAGGCCGATCGCGTCGCTCGATTGATCAGGGCCCGCCCGATGCCACCGGAGAGTGCTGCCACCCCGAAGAGAGCAACCAAGCCGATGACGAAGCCGCGTCGCGAGATGTCGAGCGGGCCATCGCCTTCAGCCGGCGGCGCAGCAGGCTCGGCGCCCCGCCTGTACAACCACTGCAGTGTCACGAGACCCGTGATCGCAGCCAGTCCGGCCGGGATCACCGCCAAGCCCAGGGACACACTCGGGTCGTTCAGCGCAGCCAGGGAGGCCACGGCGGCGAACCCGATGAACACTGCGGTCGCGATCCCAAACCGGTCACGGGCGAGAACACCCACCAAAGCCCCGACGAGAATCGTCACCACCACGATCCCGATGAGCAGGACCAGCTTGTCGTTGGTGCCGAAGGTGGAGATGGCCCACTCCTTGAGCGGAGTCGGAACCACGTCGATGACCCAGTTGCCCATGCCCTCGATGAGTGAGGGCAGCCCGAGCAACCCGGCTGCCAACTCGGATACACCCAAGGCGACCGCGGCGGCAACCGCGCCGGACAAGGCATCGCGGACCGTCCTCGATCTCATGAAGACAACTTAGGTCTGCCCTGGAGAAAGCTGGCCTAAAGCTGCAAGAAACAAACGATCAAATAGTGTCAGCACATGGACCTCGTGATCGGTGACGACGGAGTCCCACGCTGCTGGTGGGGGGCCGAGCCTGAGATCTATCGGAAATACCACGATGACGAGTGGGGCCGAGCAATCACCGATGACAACCGGCTATTCGAGAAGATCTGCCTCGAGGGATTCCAGGCCGGTCTCTCCTGGCTGACCATCCTCCGCAAGCGAGAGAGCTTCAGAGCCGGGTTCGCCGGGTTCGACCCCGCCGCCGTATCCGGGTTTGGCGAGAAAGACGTCGAGCGACTACTGGCCGATGCCGGGATCGTCCGCCACCAGGGGAAGATCCGCTCGGCGATAAACAACGCAGCCCGCGCCCTCGAGCTGATCCAAGAGCGAGGCTCGCTTTCCAACTACTTCTGGTCCTGGGCCGGCCCCGAGGAGCCTCCGGCCCTCGAGATCCAGGCTGTGACCGAGGTGTCGACCGCCCTGTCCAAGGACCTGAAGAAACGGGGATGGTCCTTTGTCGGCCCGACCACCGTATATGCGTTCATGGAGGCGATGGGCTTGGTCAACGATCATCTCGATGGCTGCCACGTCCGTGAGGAGTGCGCCCGGGCCAGGCGTCATGTCATGAGCACCGCCCCCTAGGTTTCGCCTGTGATCGACCGGCCCGCATTCACGATCGGCATCGAAGAGGAATATCTGGTCGTGGACCGCCAGACCAGGGATCTGGTCAAAGACCCGCCTCCTGAAATGTGGGATTCACTCCGGGAGGTGCTCGGCCCCCAAGTGGCCCCCGAGTTCCTGAAGGCTCAGATCGAGGTGGGCACGAAGGTCTGCGCCAAGCTGTCCGAGGCCCGTGACGACCTGGCCGGCCTCCGCCGTGACCTCTCAGGCGTGGTCAAGGAATATGGCGCTGCGATCATCGCCGCCTCGACCCACCCCTTCGCCAACTGGATGGAACAGGAGCCGACCGAGCAGCCCAGATATCAGCGGATCGCCGCCGACTACCAGGTGGTCGCTCGCCAAATGGTCATCTGTGGGATGCACGTGCACGTCGGGATCGAGGACGAGCACCTGCGCATCGACCTGATGAACCAGATCCGTTACATGCTCCCCCACATCTTCGCCCTCAGCACCTCTTCTCCATTCTGGGCTGGGACCGACACCGGGCTCCTCGCCTACCGCCCCATCATCTTCAAGAACATGCCCCGGACCGGGTTGCCCGAGGAGTTCGAGTCCTGGGGCGAATACGAGCGAACCGTCAACATCCTGGTGGAAGCCGGGATCATCGAGGACGCCACCAAGCTGTGGTGGGACATCCGGCCGTCTGCCCGTTATCCGACGCTCGAGATGAGGGTCAGCGACGTCTGCACCCGGCTCGACGACGCCATGACCGTGGCGGCCTTCTACCTTTGCTTGCTCGGGTTTCTGTTCCGGCTCCGGCGGCGCAACCAGAGATGGCGTGTCTATTCCCCATTCCTCATCTCGGAGAACATGTGGCGGGCGCAGCGCTACGGGACGGACGGTTCCCTGATCGACTTTGGTCGCGGCGAGCTGGTTCCGATCGCCGACCTCGTCGAAGAGATCATCGAGATGCTGGCCCAGGACGCTCTCGAATTCGACGTCATCGATGAGTTGCGACACATGCGCACGATCATCAACGAAGGGACCAGTGCCCATCGCCAACTCGCCGTCCACCGGGCGGCGGTGGATGACGGGGCCGGTGAGCGGGAAGCGTTGGAGGCGGTGGTCGATCACCTGATCGAGGACACGGTGCAGGGATTGTGAGCGAATATCGGGTCGATCCCGAAACCCTCAGCCTCCAGGTGACGGGTCTGCTCCCCGAAGACGGCTCTCATGTGCGTCAGGTGCTCTTCGACGAGATCGAGACCCGACTGCCCCGCGACCCGGAGGCCAGAATCAACATCCAGCTCTCGGAGTTGAATCCCGGACGCACTGCTTCCTGGCATGTCCACAACGGGATTGTCTATTTCGTCTTGCTGCGAGGACTTGTTTCCCTCCAGTACGAGGGACAAACCGAGCACTATTCGGCGGGCGACGTCTACACCGAGCCGATCGGGGTGGTGCATCGCGCCCACAATCCCCATCCCGAGATCCCCGCCGCGCTGATCGGATTCTGGGTGACTTCCGCCGATCGGCCTCACATCACCGAGGTCGCAGCACCCGCCTGGGAGCCGACCGGGAAGCTGCACCCCGGTCTCCGCTGACTCCCCCACACGAAGTCAGACTTCGACTGGGAGCGCCGTTGGGGTGCCAACAGGCTCCATCGGGATCAAACGGGTGAAGTACAGGGCTAGCACGACGAATATGGCCAGCACAGACAGACTCGCTCGCAAACCGTTGATCCGCGCCTGCTCGTTCTCGGCGAGGATCGCCTCGGCTTGACTCGAAGAAACCCCAGCCTCCTCGAGGGCCGTCTCGAGCTGGGCATTCGAGACGAACGGGATCCCACCGGCCAACTGGACCTCTGCCCCCGCCGAAACCTCGGTGGGGACATCCGGATTGTCCTGTATCCCCTGCACGAAAGAAGTGGTCAGGGCCGCAATCAGGATCGAGCCGGCGAGCGCGGTGCCGAGGGATGCTCCGAGATTGGTCATGGTGTTCTGAAGGCCACCGACCTCGCCCGTCTCCTTGTCGGGGACAGCCGACACCGTGACCGCCCCTAGCTGTGAGGCCAATGCGCCCACACCGAGCCCGGTGAGGAGCATGGGCACCGCGACGATCTCCGGGCCGACGCCCACCTCGAGGGCAGCGACGAGGGATATGACTCCGGCGAGAAGTGCGATCAACCCCCACCTCACGACAGTGCGTGGCGCAGCCCTTGGCCGGTACTTGGGGATGGCCACCGCAGTGATCAGGAGCGCCACCGAAAGGGGCAGCAATCGCACGCCGGTCTCTAGAGCGGTCAGGCCGAGCGCGACCGACAGGAAAAGGGGGACGGTGAAGAAAATGCCGGCCTGAATCATGAACTGGAAGAAGAACATCGTCAGGCCTCCATTGAGCTGCGCGTTTCGGAGCATCTCGATCCTCACCAGAGGCTCCCGCCCGCGGGCCACGACCTTCGCCTCCCAGGCAAAGAAAAGCCTGATGATGAGGGCACCGGCCAGGATGAACCACACTGTCGGCGAGATCCCCAGCCATTCCGGGCCACCGGCTTTCGGCTGGATCCAGCCCCACTCACCCGAACGAAGCACGCCGTAGACAGCCAGACCGAGTCCCGCCGCGGTGAGGGCGGCGCCGACGACGTCCAGCCGATGCCGGGCTTCCGGTGGCGCATCCTGAATCCTGCGAGTGAGCATGAGAATGATGGCCACCACCACGACCTCACCAGCGAACACATATCGCCAGGTCCAGTTCGTCGTGACAAAACCGCCGATCAGAGGCCCCGCTGCAACGGCGATGGCGCCGGCCGAGGCGACGAGGCCATAGGCACGGGGCCTTCCCTCGGGAGGGAAATTCGAGGCAACCAGCGCCACGATCGCCGGCATGATCAGCGCCGCACCGATTCCCTCGAGGAACGACCAGCCGATGATCAGGACGGTGAGGGTCGGAGCCAGGGAGGTGGTTAGCGAGCCGGCGCCGTAGATGACGCAGCCGATCATGAACGCCCGCCTACGACCGATGAGGCTGCCGATCTTCCCGCCCGTGATCATGAGAGTCGCCATGACCAGGGTGTAGAGGGTTATGGCAGTCTGTATGCCCGTCACGGTCGTGCCCAGGTCTTCGGCGACCTGGGCTATGGACACGTTCATTACCGAGCTGTCGAGGGTCATGAGGAACTGGCCCGACGCGAGCGTCAGGAGCACTATCCCGGCAGCGCTCTTGGTCCGGGCCGTCACCTAGTTCACTAGCTCAGATCCGCCGGCCACGTTGTCAATCTCCCTCCAACGCCTGGTCGATGTCGTACCCGAGAGCGGCTGCAATCCGGGGTGCCCCCGTGACCATTCGAGCAGCGCCGACGACAGCTGCGACTGCGATAAAGGCCCCGATGCACTCCTCGACCGTAGCCCCGGCGCCAAGCGCTCCGTCGACAAGACCGCGATAAGTCATCGTCGGTGCCCCCATCGATGCCGCGGCCCCGATTCCCACCAGACCACGTGTGCGGGAATCGAGCGAAAAGGCGCGGCTCTGCAACGACTCCCCGATCGACCTTTCGACTGCCATCAGGTCACCGAGGATCGCAGCCACGGAGCGTGTGGGACCCGTGTGGACCTTCACTGTCTGATCGGCAGGATCCATTCCGTCATCACACACGGAAATCCGACGAGGGACATCGCCCTCGGAGGGCTAAAGGTCAGCCTTCCAGGAATCCCAGCTCCCTGGCGAACTGCACCGCCTCGCTTCGTTTCGATGCCCCGAGCTTGCGGTAGATCGACCTCGCCTGGGCCTTGACCGTGTGGCGCGAGATGTAGAGGCGCTCGCCGATCTCGGGAAAGGTCAAATGAGTGGCGAGCAAAGGGAGTAATCGAAGCTCGGCTGTCGACAAGGTCGATGGCCCCACCCTTGCCGGCGCCATATGGGAGATCGCTTGCCCGATCTCATCGAGTTGTGCCGGCAGGACCCCGAGATCCACTCCTCCATAGACAATGGCCCGAGCATCACGCAGGACGGTACGCGCCCCAGCCACATCTGCCATGTCGAGATAGGCCCTCGCCAATTCGATGTGGGTCTGGACGGACACGCCGGGGAAGGTCCGGTTTAGGCGCGGGCGCAGCCCTGTTGCCTTCGCCAGCAGCACGCGCGCCTCGGCGATGTCATCGCGCTTGCGGGCAAAACGAGCCGCCACCGCGAACGTGAGGGCGCTCGACGTGTATCCGCCCAGGCCCTGGTCTTCCACCAGTTCAAGTGAGTGCCGACAATGAACCTCAGCGGCCGGCCAATCCCCGTCTCCGGCAGCGATCAACGCGCGCTCCGCCAAAGCAATCGTGGCAGTCGCCGTCGCCAGCACCGGGTCACCCATGGAGATGGCCTGATCGAACAGTGAATCTGCCTTTTCGACCTCACCCTGCCACAACCAGCCGAGCCCCTCAACGGCGTAGGTGGCCGGCAGCCATGGCGAACCGGGCGCCAGCCCATCACGGGCTCGAAGGGCGTCCTCGACCATCGTCGGGACCCCGAACCTCGTCTCCAGGGCGCCGACCAGCTGCATCAACGGGTCGGTTGTCCCACTACTCGCGGTCCATCTCTCGGTGCGGAGCATGTCACCAGTGAGAAGGGCTGCGAGAGCCCCGATAGCAAAGGCTCCTGGATAGCGATCATGACCCTCCTGGCGCTCCAACCAGTCGAGCCAGCCGAACAGAGTGTCGGAGCGACCCGTCGAGTAGATCATCCGGCCAATGAGCACGATGATCCGCGCCACCGCGTCAGGGTCTCCAGCGGCTTGGGCGTGGGGGATCGCCGATTCGAGCATGTCGTTGGCCTCGAACCATTCGGCCGCTCGAGTGTGCAGGTCGACCATCAGCTCCGGCTCCCTGAGTTGGAGCTCCTCTTGGAGGAGATCCTGAAACATGGGGTGGTACCGATGCCACTCCCTTGTCCGGTCCACCCGCGTGATGAAGAGGTTGGATTCCTCGAACGTCTCGAGGAGACGTCCCGAGCGCGACCTCCGGAGGACAGCATCACACAGAGATCCGCTGAGCACATCGAGAATCGAGGTACGAATCAGGAATGACACCCTTGACGCGGAGAGGCGGTCGAGGATCTCGTTTCTGAGGTAATCGGATATGTAGAGGTCGTCGCCACCCAGAGACAACGCACTCGCCCGCGGCGCCCCCACCCGAATCGCAAGCCCGGCGAGATACAGGCCCATCGGCCATCCTTCACTGTGCTCGATCAGGGTGTTGATGTCGTCACTCGCCTCCAACCCCATGGCGTCGAGAAGCTGACCGGCTTCGATCGCGTCGAGGGCGAGCTCGGAAGCGGTCAGCTCGAACATGTCTCCATGCGAGCGGAGCACGCCCACCGGCAGCTTCACGCCGGCGCGCGATGCCATCGCCAGTTGAATCCTGCCCTCCAGTTGATGCACCAGCCCTTCGAGGATGTCCCATGAAGCCCTGGTTCGAATGACATCGACGTTGTCCAAGAGGAGAATCCCGCCCTCGGACTTCTCTCGAAGCCCTTGAACGAGGCGACCAGCGACAGCGGAGCTGGTCGGTGTCGCCGAAAGACGGGTCTTCGAAGCGTGGCTCGCCGTGATCATGCCGGCCTCGACAAGGGATTCGGCGAGATGCAGAATCAGCGCGCCGGGGTCGTTGTCGCTCTCATTCAGTGACAACCAAGATGTCTTTCGTGCTTCTGACTCTGCCCATTGGGCCATGAGCACTGTCTTGCCGTACCCGGGAGGAGCCAGGATGGTGACGACGCGTGCCTTGCTCGCGGCCTGAAGTCGTTGGATCAACCTGTCCCGCTTCACCAGACCGGCGCGGAGAGGCGGTGGTTGCAAATTCAGGTCAGACACTTCCAGAAAATCGTATACGAGGCAGGTGGGCTGGTGGTCGCCCTAAACGGGCTCCGCTCCATCCCCGAGGGCGATGATCAGGGCTGGGATGGCGGCCTCGAGCCGAGCGGCGCCAACCAGCGGTGCGATCGTGACCACCGTGTCCATTATCTCTTCATCGTTGGCCCCGGCGGCGTGGGCGGCATCGATGGCGGCTTGATAAGACGCGCAGTCAGCTTCAGCTCCAACAAGTGCCGAGATGACGGCGAGGGTCGAAGTCTTGTGATCGAGGCTGGTGACGATCTGCCCGCCGAGAAGCCGATCGAGCGTCGTCTCTTCACTGATGGTCACGTACCGGAGAAGTCGTTCCAGCCGTTCGGGGATCGGCATGCGCCTCGAGTCTCTTGGTCACCGATTCTCCAACCCACCCTGCGAGTTCGCATCGCCCTAGAGGGGTATTGCGTACATTGAGCAGCATCTACCCCAAAAGGGCGATGCAGCGCAGACCAGCTAGAGCCACGTTTGTACCGATGACCTGGGTGAGGCCATGAATACCGACGCGGGAAGCGGCCGACACCAGCACGCCACCCGCGCCGAGGAGGTCGATCGCGACCGACTCGTAGCCACGTTCCTCGATCTCGTCGCAATCGATAGCCCTACCGGGCACGAGGAGCAGATTGGCAAAGATTTGTCGACGAGATTCACCGCCCTCGGTTGCACCGTCTCCATTGACGACATCGGGAACCTGATCGCGGTTCTTCCCGGCACCCGACCGGAGACCGTGCTGCTGTCGACGCACATGGACACCGCTGGGACCGACACAGGGATCCGTCCGATCATCGAAGACGGCGTCATCAAGACCGACGGGACGACCATCCTCGGCGCAGACGACAAGTCGGGTATCGCCGGGTGTCTGGAGTTGCTGACAATCCTCGAATCCAATCCGGGGGTTGAGTATCCGACCCTCGAGTTCGTCATCTCCGTTGGCGAGGAGAGTGGGTTGCTCGGGTCCCGCCAAATGGACCTGAGTCGTCTGAACTCGACCTACGGGTTCGTGTTCGATACCGCCGGTGCTATCGGCGCCATCACTTACTGGACGCCAACGTCGGTCTACATAACGGCAACGATTCACGGCAAGAAGGCCCACGCCGGCGTGGAGCCCGAAAAGGGCATCAACGCGGTGAAGGTGGCCGCCGAGGCGATCGCCGCGATGCCGCTGGGTCGCATCGACGAGGAGACGGTGGCCAACATCGGGACCATCACCGGGGGCGAGGCGAGGAACATCGTGCCCGGCGAGGTCACCCTCCAGGGCATGGCGCGAAGCCACGACCAGGAGAAGCTCGACGCGCAGTTGGACGCCATGCACTCCGCGCTGACCGAGGCTGCCGACCGTCATGGGGCGACCCTGGACTACGAGGCCGAGGAGATCTACCGGACCTACCACATCGCCGAATCCGAGCGGCCCTACCGCGAGGCGGCCCGGGCCATCAGGTCACTGGGTCTCGAGGTGATTCCACGAAAGAGCGGCGGTGGGACCGATGGCAATTTCTTCAACGCCCACGGAATAGCCTGTGTCGCCATGGCCACCGGCATGGTCGACGAGCACGCCGCCAGCGAGCACATTGCCGTCGATGACATGGTCATGGCGTGCAAAATCCTCGTAACCATCGTCACCCAGGAACCGGAATGAAGGGAGCGGCACGATGACCGGACTCCGCCGACGTGCATGGGTCGTAATCACGACCGTGCTCGCCCTGGCGCTCACCGCATGCGGCAACGCCGAGGAGCGGAATCTCTGCCGGCAGTACGAAGACCTGCAGGCAGCGGTGGCCGAGGTGGAAACCCTGGACCCGGAGACAGCCAGTGCGGCTGATGCCCTGGAGCTCGTCGAGAACGTCATGGTCCAACTGGATCAGTTCCAGGCCGAGGCCGATGGCCTCTACGACCAGGCGGTCTCGAACTTGAATTTCGCCCTGACCGAGTTGAGACAGGTGACCTTCGACCTCGGTGACGAGGGACTCGAAGTGGCCCAGCCGCTCATGCAGGAATCACTGGACGCCTCGGTCACGGCGTACAACGCCCTTCAAGAACGACTCGACGTCGTCTGCGGCACGGACTGACCCGGAAGGAGCCAAATGGACATCACATTCATCCTCGAAGCGGTGGTGGTCCTCGCCGCCATCGTCATGGGCACCCGTGCCGGAGGAGTCGGGATCGGCGTTTGGGGCGGTCTCGGAGTAGCCGTCCTGGTCTTCGTCTTCGGAGAGGCTCCCGGTGAGCCGCCGATATCGGCCCTGTTGATCATCCTCGCGGTGGTCACCGCCGCAGCTCTGATGCAGGTGGCGGGCGGGGTCGACTGGATGGTCAAGATCGCTGCCGGTGTCATACAGCGTCACCCCAAGCAGATCACACTGATCGCCCCGCTAACCGCGTTTCTCTTCACGGTGGGGGCGGGGACGAGCAACATCCTCTATCCCCTCCTCCCGGTGATCTACGACGTCTCCTATCAGAATGGAATCCGGCCCTCACGCCCGTTGACGGTGACGGTCGTGCAGTCCGGCATGTCCCTGGCCGCTTCGCCTGTCTCGGCGGCGATGGCGGCAATGGTGACGCTGACTGCGGTCGAGCCATACAACTTCGACCTGGCGCAAATCCTGTCGATCACATTCCCGGCCGGAGTCGTCGGGATCATCGTCACCGCCCTGGTCGTGGGGAGGATGGGCAAGGACATCGATGACGATCCGGAGATTCAGGCCAAGATCGCCGCTGGCGAGCTGGCCCGACCCGAGACCTCCGGCGAGAAGATCGAGTTGACTTCCACCAAAGAGGGGCGCAACGCCGGGATCATCTTTCTCCTCGGCGTGCTCGCCATCGTCATCCTTGGCCTGTTCCCCGATCTGCGACCCGCTTTCGAGATCGAAGGGGAACTGGTCACGATCGACATGACCACGACGATCGAGCTGGTCATGTTCACGGTTGGTGTCCTAATCATCCTGATATCGAAGCCAGATGTGAGCGAGGTCCCCGGGGCCTCGGTGTTCAAGGCGGGAATGGTCTCGGCTATCGCCCTGTTCGGCATCGCCTGGCTCACGGCGACCTTCATCGCAGCGCATGAGGAATTCATCGTCACCACGATCGGTGGCTGGGTCAATCAGGCGGTGTGGATCTTTGCGCTCGCCGTGTTCCTGGTGGCAGCGCTGACAACGAGCCAGTCGACCGCAACCCGAACCATCGTTCCGATCGGTCTGGCGGCTGGGTTGGCTCCTGGCCTAGTCACCGGTATGTGGGGTGGTGCCCTGGGTGGCGTCTATACGCTCCCTGCCAATGGCACTCAGATCGCGGCCGCCAACTTCGACCTCACCGGGTCGACGAAGCTCGGGACCAAGCTGCTCGACCACAGCTTCTTCGTCCCGATGCTGATCATGACGGTGGTCTCTGTCGTGGTTGGTGCCCTGATCGGGGTGATCTTCTACTGACCCCAAAGTCGTTGTGACGGACACTGAAAAGCCCGCGCCGGGTGGCATGACCGTTCGCGGGGCGGCGTCGCTCGGCATTGGGGCCATGGTTGGCGCCGGCATCTTCGCTCTGCTCGGCGAGGCGGGCGCAGTTGCAGGGGCGGCCACCTGGCTCTCGTTCCTCCTGGGAGGGGTGATTGCAACCCTCCTCGGATACGTGGTCGCCAAGCTCGGGGCCCGCTATCCGTCCTCGGGCGGGTTGGTCACCTTCCTCACGCAGGGTTTCGGAGTCGGGCATCTCGTCGGGACCTTCGCCTGGCTCCTCTATTTCGCCGCGATCATCATCACCGCGATGGTCGCGGTGTCGTTCGGCAGCTATGCCGTTGCCCTGTTCATCGGCGAAAGTTCGAGCGCCACCGCAGCGAATCTCTTCACCGCAGGTGTGATAGTGGTCGTTGCCGCGATCCAGATCCTGGGTGCCGATGCCATCAGCAAGATCCAGTCGTTGGTCGTGGTGATCCTGCTAGCTGTATTCGCGGTTTTCATCGCAGTCACGCTCGGAGAGATGGACACCGAGCTGCTCTCCCCATCCCTCTACCCCCCGGCGTTCGACATCGTCTCCAGCATCGCTCTCACGTTCTTCGCCTACCTGGGGTTCGCTGTCATCAGCTATGCCGGGGAGGATCTGCCCGACCCAGCCCGCAACCTCCCCAAAGCCACCTACATCGCCCTCGGGATCACCACCGCCCTCTACATCCTGATCTCCCTGGGCGTGTTCGGGACCCTCACCGTCGATCAGGTCATCGGCTACGGAGAAACGGCGCTCGCCGAGGCGGCGCGTCCGGTTCTTGGTGACGCCGGGTTCGCCATGATGGCAATCGCCGCCCTCCTCGCCACCTTCACGTCGGTGAATGCCAATGTCTACGGGGTGGTCGGCCTCACGTCCGCCCTCGCCCGCAGCGGCCAGTTCCCTCCGAAGTTCGCCCATCCGGGACGATTCGGGAGCACCATGGGCATGGGTCTCTCGTCGATACTCGTTCTCCTCCTCGCCCTGCTCGTAGATCTGACCGCGATCGCATCGCTGGGCAGCGTCGTGGCGTTGGTCATCTTCTTCATGGTGGCTCTCGCCGGCATGCGGCTGAGGGCTGAGACCGGCTCCAACGTGGTGATTATCGTCCTCGGCATCCTGTCAACGGCCGTGGTTCTCCTGGTGTTCGGGATACAGACCTGGCAGACCGCACCGGAGACGTTCGTCGCCATGATCGTGGTCCTTGGTCTCGCCGTCGTGCTCGAGCTGGTCTGGAGCGCGGTGTTTCGTCGCCGGCAGTCGCCAGGGCACTCCTGCAACGGAGTAGACATCCAGCAAAGGAGTTAGAGATGCTGACCACTGAAGAAGTCCGGTCACGGGCCAAGGCCCTGATGCCCGGCCTGACTGAAGATCTGAAGGACCTGGTGAGCCACGCCTCGTGCTCGTTCCCCGGTTATCCGGAGGAACCCGTTCACGACATGCGCCGAGCGTCGATGGAGCTACTCGAGAAGCATGGGGCCGAGGTTCGCGAGCTCGATCTCGGCGAGGGGAAGCCGGCGATCTACGGTGACATGCCGGGACCTGATGGCGCTCCCACCGTCCTTCTCTACGCCCACTACGACGTTCAGCCTGCACCGGTCGAGGCCGGGTGGGACACCGATCCCTGGAAAGCCGAGCTCAAGGACGGTCGTCTCTATGGACGAGGGGCGGCGGACGACAAGAGCGGCGTGATCATCCATGCCGGGACTCTCGGGGTCTTCCAAGGGGACCTCCCCGTCAATCTCCGCATTCTCATCGAGGGCGAGGAGGAGACGGTCAGCCACATCGGGCCGTATGTCGACGCTCATCCTGAGCTCTTTCAAGCGGACACGTATGTGATCGCCGACATGGGCAACCCCGCCGCGGGTGTGCCGGCGGTGACCACCACCCTTCGCGGCAATGTGGTCGTGGTGGTCAAGGTGAGTGCTCTCCACCACCCGGCGCATTCCGGCCTCTTCGGCGGGGCGGCACCAGACGCCCTTCTCGCCCTGATCAAGATCCTGGGATCTCTCCACGACAAAGATGGCGACACCATCGTTCCCGGTCTGGCCAAGTTCGAGTGGTCGGGCAGCGAGATGGATCCCGATGCTTTCCGTGAGGCTGCGGGGATGGTTGACGGCGCGCAACTGATCGGCTCAGGCTCCGTCGGAGCGCGTCTCTGGTCCCGCCCGGCCGCCTCGGTCATCGGGATCGATGCACCAACGGTCAAGGATGCCGCCAACGTCGTGATCCCGGAGGCCGCGGCCAAGATCTCGATGCGAATCCCACCCGGTGCCGACTCAGAAAACGAGGTCGGCCTGCTGATCGAACACTTGAAGAAGGTGGCGCCGTGGGGCGTGCATGTCGAGGTGGAGAAGGTGCGGGTCGGCTACCCGTTCGCGGCGAAGATGGACGGGCCCGCGGTCAAGGCTGCGATGGAGGCAATGGCGGCGGCTTACGAGACCGACGCCGGCTTCATGGGGAGCGGCGGTTCGATCCCGCTGGTGGCCCGACTCCAGGGAATCAGCCCGAACGCCGAGGTCATCCTGTGGGGAGCAGAGGACGTCGCCCAGGCCAAGATCCATGCCTCGAACGAGAGCGTGGACCTGAGCGAGATCGAACGTTTGATCATTGCGCAGGCCCTGACATTGCAGACATTGGGAGGGCAAGGCTGACGGCCCGCCGTCGAAATGCCTGTAACCCATAGTCTGTCTCCATGGCCAATCCAGTTCTGACCAAGCAATTCGGGGAGCCGGCCGCGTCCGACGCCGCCCTCCAGACCGCGCCGCCTCCTGCGACCACCTCCACTGGCGAGAAGAGGATGACCATCGGCTCGGTAGCCGCCGCCACCTTCTTCCTCCTGCTGCTGGTCGTCGCCGGGGCGGCCTATGGATGGGCCAACGCAGTGGCGGTGCAGCGTTGGTACTGGCTGTTCATCATCGCCCTGCTGGTGCTCGTCTTCGCCACCGTGGCCCGCCCGCGGCATGGCGCCGATCACCGGCATCGTCTACTCGCTGGGACAAGGCGCTCTGGTCGGGTCGATCTCGAAGATCTACGAGACCTTCTACGAGGGCATCGTGTTCCTCGCCCTCACAGCCACCGTTGCGGTCTTCGTCGGTGCCCTGCTCCTATATGTCTTCCGGATAATCAAGGTGACCCAGAAGACCCGGTCGGTGATCATCATCGCCACGGTCGGGATCGGGCTCTTCTATCTCGCCACCTTGCTCCTGTCGATCTTCGGCGTCAACGTGCCACTGGTCACCGGGGTCGGCACCGGCGCCCTCGTGTTCAGCATCTTCGTGGTGATCGTCGCCGCCCTGAACCTCCTCCTCGACTTCTCGGTGATCGAGCATGGCATCGCCACCGGGGCGCCGAGGGCGTTCTCCTGGTTCGCCGCGTTCGGGCTGATGGTCACCATCATCTGGCTCTACATCGAGATCCTGCGACTCCTCGCCATCGTGTTCGCCCGCAGGGGTTAGGTTCTGGACGGTGAGCAGACCGGTACGAATTGCAGTCGACCTCCAGCAGCAACACGCCGACTACGCCCAGATCCGCGCTGCCGCGGTGCGCGCGGAGGAGATGGGGGTGGACGTCCTCTTCAACTGGGACCACTTCTTTCCTCTCAGCGGTGATCCTGACGGAAAGCACTTCGAGTGCTGGACGATGCTCGCCTCCTTTGCCGAGGTCACGGAACGGGTGGAGATCGGCCCGCTCGTCTCGGCGAACAGTTACCGCAATCCCGAGCTGCTCGCCGACATGGCCCGCACCGTGGACCACATCTCCAGCGGCCGGCTGATTCTCGGCATCGGTGCGGGATGGTTCGAGCGTGACTACGAGGAATACGGATACGAGTTCGGGACTGCGGGGACCCGACTCAGCGCGCTGCGGGATGCGTTGCCCAGGATCGAGAACCGCTGGGCGCAGCTGAATCCCCCGCCGATGCGGGAGATCCCGATCCTCATCGGTGGCGGGGGCGAACGAAGGACCCTGCGCTACGCCGCCCGCCATGCCGACATCTGGCACGGCTGGGGCCGGCCCGATGTGATCCGGCACAAGATACCAGGTGCTCGACGACTGGTGCGCCCGTGAAGGACGGGACCCAAATGAGATCGAGCGTTCCTGCGGCGCCAACCCGGCCAAGCCCGAGACCGGGGACTCTATGTCGAGGCCGGGGCCACCCTCCTCACCCTCTCGTTCGATGGCCGGGAGGACTACGACCTGGCGCCCGATCGAGGACTGGATTGCCTGGCGCGATGTGAGAAATCGCGCCTGACGGACCCTCGCGAAGGTGATGCGACCCACGCGCTAGGTTCGCCGGCATGGGTGCAACCACAAGCGAGATCCCTAATGCGGGTGATCTTCGCCCGCCATCAAACCAAGGAGGTATTCATGGCTGACGAAACGAGAGGCTCGGTGGAACTGGCGGCCATCTCCTTTCCGGGGAGCAAGTTCAACGGAGAGATCATCCCCGCGCTCGCCGATCTGGTCGACTCGGGCGTGGTTGCCATCCTCGATCTGGTGATCATCAGCAAATCCGAAGACGGGGACGTGGTCTCGCTCGAGATCGGGGAGTTAGAAGACGGCGGCATGTTCGACGACCTCGATGGCGATGTCATGGGTCTGCTCAGCGCCGAGGACATCGAGACGGCCGGTCAGCTGCTCGAGCCGGGCAATACCGCGGCCCTGATCGTCTGGGAGAACACCTGGGCCCGCAAGCTCATTGGTGCGATTCGTGACGCCGGCGGCGAGTTGCTGGCCCACGACAGACTGGATGCTGAGACCGTGAACGCGGTCATGACGATGAGTGAGGAGAGCTGACAAATGAGAAGACGAGGAGTGGGTCGGGTTGGCCGGCCCAGCCTGCTGGGGACTGCCGCCAGGACCGCCGTCGTCGCCGGGACCGCAACCGCGGTCGTCGGTGGCATGAGCCACAATCAACAGGAGCAAGCACAGACAGATGCTGACGCCGCCGCTTACCAGCAGCTACAACAGCAGGCGGCGATGCAGGAGGCGGCTGCCCAGCAAGCGGCGGCTGTCCCGGCTGCGGACGACACTGTTGCCAAGCTGCAGCAGCTGGCCGAGCTGAAGAGTCAGGGAATCCTCACTGAAGAGGAGTTCGCCGCCCAGAAGGCAAAGATCCTGGGGAGCTAGACCGGCTAGTGACTGAGCTTCAGGTGTCATTAGGGGCGCGCGGGCGAGAGGGCATGCGGCGTATCCCGGGTGGACGATTCCGCATGGGCTCGGAGGACTTCTACCCCGACGAACGGCCGGTTCATGAGGTCGTGGTGGACGGCTTCTGGATGGACGAGCATCCGGTGACCAATGCCGAATTCCGCAGATTCGTCAAGGAGACGGGCTACGTCACCGTCGCCGAGCGGCCCCTCGACCCGGCCGACTTCCCCGACGCCGACCCGGATCTCCTGGTGCCCGGCTCCCTCGTGTTCCAGAAGACCAGCGGCCCGGTCGACTTGAACGACTATCGAAACTGGTGGGCATACGTTCCCACCGCCTATTGGCGGCGCCCGGGAGGGCCGGGAACCACGTTCCACGGCCGGGGCGACCACCCGGTGGTCCACATCGCCTGGGAGGACGCCGAGGCATATGCGCGATGGGTGGGCAAGGACCTGCCCACCGAGGCGGAGTGGGAGTTCGCCTGCCGGGGCGGGCTCGACGGAGCGAACTTCGCCTGGGGCGACGAGCACTTCCCCGATGGCAAGGCCATGGCCAACAGCTGGCAAGGGGAGTTTCCCTGGGAGAACCTGAAGGTCGACGGCTTCGAAGGGACCTCGCCTGTGGGCAGCTTCCCCGCCAATGGCTACGGGCTCTATGACATGACCGGGAATGTCTGGGAATGGACCAGCGACTGGTACGTGCCGCGGCACCCCGACCAGGCGGAGCACGCCTGCTGTGTCCCGACCAACCCCAGGGTCAGCTCACCGGAGCAGAGCTACAACCCCGGCCAACCCGGCGAGCACATCCCCCGCCGGGTGATCAAGGGCGGCTCGCATCTCTGCGCCCCCAACTACTGCCTCCGCTATCGACCCGCCGCACGACAGCCACAGACGATCGACACCTCGATGTCGCATCTCGGATTTCGGTGTGTGGTCCGCGACAAGACCTCGAACGAAGCCATCTGACCTGGTCCTGGGCGTCCGCAGAGCTCATAACCCGAAGCTTCGCGAGCCGTGGCGATCACCCACATAGTGTGAAGATCTCGCCCTGGCCCCGAGTAGTTTCGCGAGATGACTGATTCCCAAGACCTCGGCCGCCAGAACCTGCCCTTGCCCGACCCGCAGTGGGTCGGTGTCACCACCTACGACGCCAAGGACCCGGACACCAAGTTCCCCCCGATCGAGCCGGTTCGTCCTCCGGATGGCGCCCCCAACGTCCTCATTGTTCTCTTAGACGATGTGGGGTTCGGGGCCAGTTCGGCGTTCGGCGGACCGTGCGAGACTCCAAACTTCGAGCGTCTTGCCGCCGATGGGTTGAAGTACACCCGGTTCCACACCACGGCGCTTTGTTCCCCGTCCCGGGCCGCACTGCTGGCCGGCCGCAACCACCACTCGGTGGGAATGGGTGGGATCACCGAAATCGCCACGTCTGCCCCCGGCTACAACTCGTTGCGACCGAGGAACAAAGCGCCGTCTGCCGAGATCCTGAAGCTCAATGGCTATGCCACGGCCCATTTCGGCAAGTGTCACGAGGTCCCGGTCTGGGAGACAAGCCCGATGGGGCCCTTCGACCGTTGGCCCAGTCCGGGCAATGGCTTCGAGCATTTCTACGGTTTCATCGGGGGGGAGACCAACCAGTACGCCCCAGCGATCTACCAGGACACTGTGCCGGTAGAGCCTGACCGAACCCCGGAGGAGGGATATCACTTCACCGAGGACATGACCGATCACGCCATCGAGTGGATCCGACAGCAAAAGGCACTGATGCCGGACAAGCCATTCTTCATCTATTACGCGCCCGGGGCCACCCATGCGCCACATCATGTGCCCCCCGAATGGAGCGCCAAGTACCAGGGCAAATTCGACGACGGATGGGACGCCCAACGGGAGCGCACGTTCGCCAAGCAGAAAGAACTGGGAGTCATTCCCGAGGACGCCGAGCTCACGACTCGCCCAGATGAAATCCCGGGCTGGGACGACATGGACGCCGACCTCAAGCCGGTTCTGGCCCGTCAGATGGAGGTCTACGCCGGCTTCCTGGAGCATACCGACCACCATGTCGGCCGACTCCTCGACGCCTTGGCGGACATCGAGATCCTCGACGACACCCTGATCTACGTGATCATCGGGGACAACGGGGCTTCAGCCGAGGGAACGCCCCGAGGGACGTTCAACGAGTTGATGGTGTTGAACGGGGTCCCCCGAATTGGAGACGACCGAGTTCATGGTCTCCAAGATCGACCTGTGGGGCACTCCGGAGGCTTACAACCACTATGCAGTGGGCTGGGCCCATGCGATGGACACGCCGTACCAGTGGACCAAACAGGTCGCTTCGCATTGGGGTGGGACCCGGAACGGGACCATCGTCCATTGGCCCAACGGGATCAAGGCCAAGGGTCAGATCCGCAACCAGTTTCATCACGTCATCGATGTAGTCCCGACCATCCTCGAGGCGGCGGGGATCCCGGCACCATCGTTCGTCAACGGGATCCAGCAGGCGCCTCTGGAGGGTTTCGCGATGAACTACTCCTTCGATGACGCCGAAGCGCCGGACACGCACACCACCCAGTACTTCGAGATGTTCGTCAACCGGGGGATCTACCACAACGGGTGGACCGCGGTGACCCGGCACTCCCTGCCCTGGATAGCGACGGAGATGCCGGCGTTCGACGATGACATTTGGGAGCTCTACGGGCCTGACGACTGGACTCAGGCTCACAACCTGGCATCGGAGAACCCGGAGATGCTGACCCATCTCCAGAGGTTGTTCATCATCGAGGCCGGCAAATACAACGTGCTGCCTCTGGACGACCGACGATTTGAGAGGTTCAACGCCGATCTCGCCGGCCGGCCTCAATTGATCAAGGGCAACAGCCAGATCCTGTTCGGCGGCATGGGCCGACTCAGCGAGAACTCGGTGGTAGTCGTCAAGAACAAGTCGTTTGCCATCACCTCCGAGATCGAGGTTCCCGAGGATGGAGCCCACGGCACGATCGTCGCCCAAGGTGGAGCGTTTGGCGGCTGGTCCCTCTACGCCCATCAGGGCAAGCCGGCCTTCTGTTACAACCTGTTCGGGCTGGAGCAGTTCAAGGTCTACGGCGAGGCTCAGATCCCCGAAGGGGAGCATCAAGTCCGGGTCGAGTTCACCTACGACGGTGGGGGCGTCGGCAAGGGCGGCACCGCCAAGCTCTTCGTCGATGGGTCCGAGGTGGGGGAAGGCCGGGTCGACAACACGGTCCCGATGGCATTTTCAGCCGACGAGACCACCGACGTCGGTACCGACACGGCCACCCCGGTCACCGATGACCTGACCCCCAAGGACGTCACCTTCACCGGTCGGGTGAAATGGGTCCAGATCGACCTCGGTGAGGACGCCGAAGATGCCGACCACTTGATCTCGCCGGAGGAGCGCTACCGGATCGCCATGGCCCGACAGTAGGTCGGTCAGATCTCTGGTTTCCCGATCAGATCCACGGCGACGGCGTGAGGGGCGCCGCCGGTTGTGGGGCGACGATCGTTGCCATCTCCGTGCGCTCCCGCCCCGCTGCGGCTAGGGCCCGGATCACATCCGTCCGAACCGTGAGACCGTCGGCCGGTTGATGCCAGAAGTGGACGAGTGCCGTCACCCGCACCGGGTCGATCGCGGTCAGGAAAACCGCTGGCTTTGGTTCGGGGAGCACCCCTGAGACATCTGCGACTGTTTCGATGAGTCTTTGACCGGTCCCCTCGACATCCTTCGACCGGACCCGCACCTCCACCTCCGAACGGCGCGCCCCCTTCGTCGAATGATTGATGAGAGGATCACCCAGCACCTCGGAATTGGGCAGGTGGACGGTTCGGCCATCGAAGGTCTCGATGACCACCGCCCGGCTATCCATATCGAGGACGTTGCCTACATATCCCAAGGACTCGACCTCGTCACCGATGTGGATGGGGCGGCGGGTCTGGAGAACGATGCCCGAGGCGAAGTTGTCGGCGATGCCGCGCAGGGCGAGGGCCAGAATCACGCCAAAGACGATGGCGACTGTGATGAGCGGCTGGATCGCGGCACCGAGAAGGGAAAGGGCGACGCCGACCCCAAGGAAGATCACCACGTAGCCGGCGATGCGGGCGATGAAGGCGCGCATCTCGTCGGAGATGCCCTCGAGCCTGGTCAGGACCCTGGCGGTGGATTTTCGGGCGATTCGCGACAGAATCCAGGCGACGATCAGGACAACCACCGCGAGCACTGCGCTCCACGGGTCTATCGAGGTTTCGGCCAGATCCCCGGCGTCGACGGCGAGTCACCAAGTCTCATGGTCGACATGGTGTCACGGCGTCACCGAGTGATTTCGGGATTTGGACGATGAGTGCCGATAGCGCCCTCAGGCGTTGATCAGAGCCCGATCCGCCTCCTCGGAGACGATTCGCTGATTCTTGCCCAGCCACCAGAGGGCGATCAGCCCGGCGATCCCGGCGAGGAGGCCGCTCAGCTGGTTCCAGGTCAGTGCGCCGATCGTGGCGTCGCCGCTCCCGAACCGCAGGGAGTCGAGCAGGAACCGCTGGAATCCGTACCAGGTGACCCAGGCGAAGAAGAGCTGGCCGTAGCGGAGCTCGATGCGGTCATAGAGCAGATAGAGCAGACCGAGCAGCACGGCGGCCCCGATCATGTCGTAGAAGGCGACGTGGTGGTACACCCCACAAAAGACCTCGCCGACGTCGGCGGCGGCGCACTCCAGCGCATCGTGCTGGGGAGCCACGTCGTAGCCTGGTCGGATCCCGTAGCCCCACCAAGCGGTGGTGCTCTTGCCCAGATGCTCGACGATGGCGAGGTCACCGATGCGACCGACCACCGTTCCCAGCGCCAGACCGAATGAAGACATGTCGAGGGTGGGCAGGACGGGGAGGCCGACCTGTCTCATCCGAATCCAACCGGCGATGATGCCGCCGGCGAAGCCGCCCATGATCGAGAAGTTGCCCGAGATCGGGTTCAAAGCCTCCACCAGGGGCACACCAGCCATCAGCTGGGCGGGCGTCGTGAGGTAGCGGGCGCCGATCAGGGAGCCGATCAGCCCCCAGGTGAGCACCGACTGGTACTTGGCGGTGTCGAAGCCGCGCTTTCCCATCTCCTTGTTGGCCAGCCAGGCCCCGGCAACGAAGCCAAGGGCGGCGAAAAGCCCGTGCAAGGAGAACTGAAAGGGGCCGATGTCCCAGATCGGGATCGGGGGATAGCTGATGACGGCGAGCATGCTGGGAGCAGGGTACCTGGACGCCAGAATCTGAGCTTCTAGCCTGCCGCTGATGTCACCGACGGGCGATCAGTCGAGGTCCGGGCACCGGGTCGGGTCAATCTCATCGGCGATCACACCGACTACACCGGCGGTCTCGCCCTGCCTCTCGCCATCGATCGTCAGATCGTGGTCCGGGGCGTCGAACGTGATGAGCCCGTCATCACCCTCACCTCCGACCAGGACCCCGTCCAGGCGAGCATCCCGCTCCCCGTTGCCGGGATCGCTGACATCGAGCCGCCGTGGGCGAGACGGGTCGCAGCTATCGCTGCCGAGCTGGGGCGGGAGCGTGGATTCGCTGGGTCGGTCGAATCGACGGTGCCGATCGGCGCCGGGCTCTCCTCGTCAGGTGCCCTCGGCGTCGCCCTTGCCCTCGCCCTCGGCGCCGGCACCGGCCATTCACGGCTCGATGTCGCCCTTCTCTGCCAGCGGGCGCAGCAGGCCGCAACCGGGGTGCCCGCCGGCATCCTCGACGAGATGGCGTCTCTCCACGGGATCGATGGCCATGCGCTGCTGCTCGACTGTCACGATCTGACCGTCGAACCGGTCCCGTTGCCCGAGGATGCCGAGATGGTCGTGAAGTACATCTCCCACCGCACCGTTGCCGGGAGCCCCTATTCGGACCGGGTGGCGGCTTGCCACGCCGCCGAACAGGTGATCGGACCCCTACGTCTCGCCCGGACCCAAGATCTGTCATCGCTCACCGATCCTGTCTTGCTGGCACGAGCCCGCCACGTGGTCACCGAGAACGAGCGAGTCCGCCACTAGCGTCGAGGCATTGAGATCAGAGGATCTCGTCACCGCCGGCCGGCTGATGACCGCCAGCCATGTCAGCCTTCGTGACGACTACGAGGTGTCGACCCCCGACCTCGACGCCGCCGTGGAGACCCTGATCTCCACTCCGGGCGTCTATGGCGCCCGTCTCACCGGTGCCGGCTTCGGCGGCTGTGTCATCGCCCTGGCCGCGCCGGGAGCGGTGAAGGACGCATGGGTGATGCGAGCCGTCGATGGGGCGGAGGTCGTCACGGGCCCAGCCAATTACTATCGCGCGCCGTGAGTGAACTGCTGACCGCGGCCGCCGACGCGCTGAATGTGCCCGAGACGCTCGTGCAACGGTCGGCGGCGGCCAGGGCCACGGCCAACGGCACATCGCTCGACGACGTCTTGAGCGCGTGGGCGGGCGGTGCACCGGCCGGACCGGCACCGGCACCAGCGCCTCCAACTGAGGAGCCGGCGCCAGCAGCCGACGAATCGACGTCTGAGCCTCCGCCTGCACCTGTTTCTGAGCCGGAACCGGCTGCCCAACCCGAGGTCGCGCCGGCCGCGGCTGCGGTGGTCGTCGAGCCGGAGCCGGTAGTCCTCCTCGAGCCGGTACCGCTGCGACGCCGGGTGCGCACCGCCATGAGGGTAGGAGCATGGACCGGCGCCGGGCTTGGCCTAATCGGCTTCGTCGTGGCCAGCAACTGGTGGGCCGCAACCTCGACCGTCACCGGCGAGGAAACCTTCATCCCGGTGATCCAGGTCGATTCCAACGGCGTGATCATCGGGGCGGCACTGATCAGCGTTGTCTTCGGCGCCGTGATCGCCTCGCTGTCGCGGGCGGCAGCGTCCTGGGCCAACCCCGGCATGCAGCTCAGCAACTCACCGAGCTCCACGGCCTGGATCGGCGCACTGATCGGCCTTCTTCTCGGTGTCGTGGCCGGGGCGGTCCTCACCGGTCTCGGCGTGCCGGTGGAAGGAGCTGAAGGTGTCGTTCAGCTGCCGGTCCTCGCCACCCTTGGGGTAATGGCGATCGGAGGGGCGATCCTCGGGGGTCTGACGGCAGCTGTCACCCAGGCGATCGGAGTCCCGGTTGCGGTGCCCGAGGGCTCGGGCGAGGAGATCGAAAGTGTGAGACGACGCCTCGGATCGGCCATCAGCATCCCCCTCACCGCTCTGATCTTGTTGCTGATCCTCGTTCTCCCCTTCGCCTGGGCGCTCCTCGAATCCGAAGAGCTCGGCACGGGTGGCGCGGCCGTCATCGGCATTCTCACCGCGGCCGGAATCCTCGGATTCGCCTCCCTCGCCGGGACCAAGCCGAACATCAAGCTGTCGTTCGGCGAGGTGATGGTGGCGGTGATTGGGATCGGCACCGTCATCGTCTTCATCCTGGCGGTCATGTTCGCCCGCAGCCCGGACGAGGAGCCGGAGGAGCCGGCGGCCGAGCCCGAGGCTGCCATCACCCTCGTCGTCGGCTGAGTCTATCCCGCAGGGTGGGAGTTCCGCAGAGCCGTGAAGAGGCGCTGGACTCTCGCTCAGCCGCGTCGGTGGGACACCCTGGGTACGGGCGGCAAATCAGCTCAAACCGGCGGCGTTGGCCAGGTCCGAGGCGTTGATGGCCGAGGAGAGGTCGCCCTGAGCCAGGGCGGTGCGCATGCTTCGGGCGACCTCGAGGGCCACCTGGATCTGTGCCTCTTTGGTCGAGGCGCCGAGATGGGGCGTGAGCACGAGGTTGGGGGCGTCGAGCAGCGGGCTGTCCGGCGACAGCGGCTCGTGCTCGTAGACGTCGAGACCCGCTCCTGCGATCCGTCCGTTGTTGAGTGCTTTGGCCAGCGCCGCCTCGTCGACCACGCCACCACGTGAGACATTCAGAACGAAAGCCCCTTTCTTCATCCGGGCCAACGAATCCTCACCAATCAAGCCCCGCGTCTCGGCGTTGAGTGGCACGTGGAGGGTGATGACGTCGGCGCTCTCGATGAGGTGATCCAGCGAGACCAGATGTGGGTGCAAATCGTTGATTCTGTCGGCGGCCAGATAGGGGTCGTAGACGACCACGTCCATGCCGAAAGCCCGGCAGCGCTGCGCCACCTCCCATCCGATCCGACCCGCCCCGATCACGCCCAGGGTCTTCCCCCTCAGCTCGACGCCTTGCAAGTTCGATCGCTCCCATCGGCCCTGACGTATCGACCTATCGGCCACGGTCACCCTTCGTGCAACCGCCAGCATCAGCGCCATGGTCAGCTCCGCAGCAGAGATCGTGTTCCCGCCAGGGGCGTTCATCACCGCCACGCCTCGCTCGGAAGCGGCGGCCACATCGATGTTGTCCACGCCGACACCGGCCCGCCCCACCACCTTGAGGTCAGGCGCCGCCTTCAACAGTGAGGCATCGACCTGGGTAGCACTGCGAACGATCAGACCCGCAGCGGTCTTCAACCCGGCTGCGAACTCCGGGTCAGAGGAGTCCTTGATCAAGACCACGTCGAAGCGATCGTCATCACGTAGTGGCGCCAGACCCTTCTTCGAGACGCGATCGGTCGCCACCACCCGATATGGCGAGGTCAACGCAAGACCTCACCGAGGTCGCCGAGCAGCTCGCCGAGCACCTGCGGATCGTGATCCCCCATGTGCCCGATGCGAATGGTCGACTCCTTGAGCCTCGAGTAGCCGCCACCGATGACCCATCCCCGCTCTCTCATCGCAGCAACGACTTCGGGGCCCGATCGCCCGTCGGGGAGGCTGACGCAGGTGACCGTCGGTGAGCGATGTCCCTCAGGTGCCAGGACCGCCACCTCCACTCCCTCGGCCCGCAGGGCATCGACCCATTCGATCGTCGCCGTGCGCATCGCCGCGTGCCTTTCCCAGCGGTGCTCGATGCCCTCGGCCGCGATCCGCTCCAGCTGGACCTCGCAGGGCGTAGAGCAGCGAAATCGCAGGCGTCGACGGGGTTTGAAATGCCTCCAGCGATTTCATGAGCGGCAACAGGTCGAAGTAATAGCCCTTGTTGGTGGCCTGTGCGGAACGATCCAGCATCGCCGGCGAGGCGACGGCGAAGGCCAAACCGGGGGGCAAGGCCAGCGCCTTCTGCGACCCGGTGAGCACGAAGTCCAGCGCCCACTCGTCGGTGCGGACCTCGGCACCTGCCACCCCGGTCACGGAATCGATCAGGAGCATCACGCCCTCATGGCGCCGTGTGACCGACGCAATCGCCTCGAGATCCTGGAGGGCTCCGGTCGAAGTCTCTGAATGCGTCATCGTCACCGCGTCGAAAGCGCCCTGCTCCAGCCTGCTTTCGAGCTCCTCGGGATCGTGAACCTGACCCCACTCCACCGACCATGCCTCGGTGTCGTGGCCACAGGCCATGGCGATCTCGGAGAATCTCGAGGAGAAGGCGCCGTTCACCAGGCTGAGGACCCTGCCGCCGGCCACTCCGTTTCGCACCGAAGCCTCCATGAGGCCCGTGGCTGACGACGTGGACACGATCACTGGCTGCTCGGTGAGGAAGACCTGCTTCAGCCCTTCCTGGAGTCGGGCGAGCAGCGCCTCGATGGCCCGGCCCCGGTGACCGATCATGGGACGGGTCTGAGCAGCAAGCACGTCGGCATGGACCTCGGTGGGACCGGGTAGGAAGAAATGACCTGGCAATAGGTCGCTCGGCATGTGCTCCTCGTGCTCGGTTGGGCGCCCTCTACCCGTCAGCCAGGCTCAGTGCGTACCGCACGCTACCCACGATCTCCCACCCAACGAGAACCGGCTCGCCGGTTCGCTGATGCTCCCTCAAATGGGAAAGGGGGAAGTCGTAATCGCCTTCAGCGGTAGGGGTGAACTCCAATTCGGAACCCTCGACCAGGACCATGAAGGATGTGACGTCCTCCAGGCTCCCATCCACAGCGGTGACCACGCCGCGGGCCGTACCCGACGTCTGATTGCAGGCGATCAATGCGACGGTCATCACCATGACGGCGGTCGCCCTCAGGAAGATGCCCGGAGCGTGGACTCGAGTGCCTCCCACTCCCGCTCCTGCTTCGTCCAGCGGAACCAGATCACTGCGATCGTCGACCAGAGAAGCAGCCCGCCACCCAGCTTCATGATGACCCCGGCGATGGTCTGGTCGGCTACCGCAGTGAGTCCGAACGCCAGAGCGGCATCGCCATATACCGGGTACAGGGGGACCGTGGAGAAAGTCAGGAACGATGCCGGGATGGTGGGCAGTAGCGACTGGGCGAACAGATAGAACATCTGAACTGGGGGGGAAAGCCGCGGTATGGCCGGAGTCGGAGACAAAACAGGGAGCCACATCAGCACGGAGACGCCGAACAGCCAGGCGTGGACCAGGAGGTGGGGCGGGCCACCCTGCACCATAAGTGCCACGAGTTCGGGCCAGTGGATGGCTATGAACGTGGTGTTGAACAAGACGAAGGCAGGCACCGGCCGGGCCAGGGGCCTGATGAAACGGGCGATCTTGGGATGCCCGATGGTCGCATCTGCGAGCCATCTCGGCGTACCCCGGAGCATCAGGGCGGGTATCACGAGGGCGATGACCATGTGCTCGACCATGTGCACCGTGAACAGCGATGTCTCGCCGATGTCGTGGACTGGCCACCCCGAGACCAGCCAGAGGAACAAGACCGCCAGGTACCACTGCCATTTCTGGCCAGCGGTCGCCGGCGGGGCGTCGGGGGCGAGCACCGGGCGCAGCCTGCGGTCGGCGTACCAATAGCCAAAGGCGAGTGCGAAAGCCAGCGCCCACACGTCGTAATGGGGATGGAACGGGGGGATCATCTCGTGAGGGCTATCGCCCCGAGTGCGGACAGGATGATCGTGTACAGCGCGCACGCCAGGATGAAACCGGCCGTGAAGAACCGGCTCAGCATGCGATTCTCGAAGCGGAGATGCATGTACCACCCGATGACGATCACGAACTTGAGCGCGGCCAGGGAGATCAGGAGCACAGTGTTGAAGTTGCCGAGATCGAAGTCCCTGTGGATGTAGTAGATGGCGACCTCGACGGCCGTGAGAACTGCGAGGACGACTGCAATCTTCCAGTACTGGGCCGGAGTCGGATGATGGATGTGCTCGGGGCTGGTCATGCGGGGGGCACCGAGAGCAGGTAGACGACTGTGAAGATCACGATCCAGATGATGTCGACGAAGTGCCAGTAGAGACCCACCAGCTCCAGATTGAGGCCGTGACTGTCGCTCAGTTCACCCCGTCGCCGGGAGATCCCCCACAAGGAGAGAAGCATGATCACTCCGATGGCGACGTGGGTTCCGTGAAATCCGGTCAGCAGGTAAAAGGCCGACGCGGCCGGGTTGGTGCTCATCTTCATGCCGTCTTCGACGATGAAGGTCGTGAACTCGAAGACCTGGCCGCCAAGGAACACCGAACCGAGCGCGGCGGTGGCGAAGAGCCAGGTACGTGTCCCGTTGGCGTCGCGGCGGCTCTGGGCGTTGTGGGCCAACACCATTGTCAAAGAGCTCATCAGCAGGACAAATGAGCTAACCGAAGTGAAGGGGATGTCGTAGATGTCAGCCGGGTACGGGAGGGGGAAACCAGGCCGCTTGGAGTAGAGCAGGTAATTGGAGATCAGCGCGCCGAAGAAGAGGAACTCCGAGCTGAGAAAGAGCCACATTCCCAGCTTGCGGTTCTCAACCCCCGTTCCCTCGTGCTCGGGGTGGGCCTGATCCAGGTCGACCTCGTGGATGAGCTCAGTCATCCTTCGACTCCATCTCTCCCCCCGAGGCTGGGAGTACCGCCGAAGCCGGGGAGGGGGGAAGCTCGCCCTCATCATCCTCGTGGTCCTCGTCATGCTCACCGTGCGGCTCTTCCAGCGGCTCGATGGCCCAGCCGATGACGGCGGCGAGCGCGACGATGAGACCCACCAGGATGAGGCCCTTCCCCCATAGCTGCCTGTGATAGATGACGCCGTAGAACATCAACGGGAGACCCATGGCGAAGAAGAAAGGGAAATACGATGGGTTGGGGAGATGGATCGGTGAAGCAGGGTTGAGCTGCTCGTGGTCGATGGTGGCCACGATCTCGTCGCCATCCTCCTTGCGGACGGCACGACCTTCGGCGTCTTCGTCGTATTTGAGATGCCAGAAATGGTCGAGGCTGGTCACCACCGGAGGAATGGCGAAGTTGTATTCGGGAGCGGGATTGGGCGACATCCACTCGATCGTGCGGGCGTCCCATGGGTCCAGGCCCGAGGCCTCGCCCCGGCGACGGCTGGTGAACCAGTTGATCATGAAGATCAATATCGAGAAGGCGATGATGAAGGCGCCGACGGTGACGGCGATGTTCCACGGCTCGAGACCCGTCTCCGGGGCGTACTTCCAGGTGCGGCGGACCATCCCCTGGAGGCCGAGCCAGTGCATCGGCCCGAAGGTGAGATTGAACCCGAGCAACATCAGCCAGAAATGGACCTTTCCCAAGCGCTCGTTCATGACGCGGCCGGTCAGTTTCGGGAACCAGTAGTAGAGCCCGCCGAACAGCCCGAACACGGCGCCGCCAAAGATCACGTAGTGGAAGTGGGCGACGATGTAGTAGGTGTCGGTCTGCTGCCAGTCCGAGGGGACTACCGCATGGGTGACCCCCGAGAGCCCGCCGATGGTGAACATGGCGACGAACCCGATGGCGAACAGCATCGGCGTGGACAATCGGATCCGCCCCATCCACATCGTGCCCAGCCAGTTGAAGATCTTGATCCCGGTCGGGATGGCGATGGTCATGGTGGCGAGACCGAACGCGGCCTGGGCCACCGGAGTGATGCCGGAGGCGAACATGTGATGGGCCCACACGCCGAAGCCGAGGAAGGCGATGGCCGCGCCGGCGAACACCACTGCCGAGTACCCGAACAGCGGTTTTCGGGAGAATGTGGGGAGGATCTCTGAGACGATCCCCATCGCGGGGAGGATCAGGATATAAACCTCGGGATGACCGAATAGCCAGAACAGGTGCTGCCACAGGATCACATCGCCACCGGCCTGCGCGGCAAAGAACAACGAGCCGAACTGCCGGTCGAAAGTCACCATGAACAGGGCCACCGCGATGATCGGGAGGGAGAAGAGGAGGAGGAAGGATGTGATGGTCGTCATCCAGGCGAACACGGGCATCCGGAGCAGACGCATTCCCTTCGCCCGCAGATTGAGCACGGTGACGAGGAAGTTGACCGACGACACCAGAGAGGAGAGGCCGATGATCTGCAGCCCGAGAGCCCAGTAGTCCATCGCCGTGCCCGGGGAGTAGAGGGGCCCGGCGTTGGGCTGATACCCGAACCAGCCCCCGTCCGGCGAGTCGGCTAAGAAGTTGAAACTCCCGGGCCCACCTCCGGGGGCCAGGTTCCCATCGATGCCGCCGAGGCCATCCACACCGATTGGTGGCGCCGAGGTGCCAAAGATGAACGTCGAGTAGAGAAAGATTCCCCCAAAGAAGAAGATCCACCACGAGAGTGCGTTGAGCCGGGGGAATGCAACGTCTCTCGCCCCGATCAGCAGCGGGAGCATGTAGTTCATCAGGGCCGCCGAGGTAGGCATGACGAACAGGAAGATCATCGTTGTCCCGTGCATCGTGAACAACGCGTTGTACGCGCCGGCGGTGAGGAACTCGCCGTTGGCCTGGGATAGCTGGATGCGAAGAAGCAGGGCCTCCATGCCGCCGATGATGAAGAAGGTGAAGGCCGCGTACCCGTACATGATCCCGATGCGCTTGTGGTCCACGGTGGTGAGCCACGACCAGAGCCCTTTCGTGGAGCTAGGGCGCCTGAAGATCGTGGTGGTGGGGCGTTCGGCGGTGGCGGTCATTCCATGCTGTCCAGCCAGACGATGAGAGCATCGATTTCGGCCTCGGTCAAGGCGAGGTCGGGCATGAAGCTCCCGGGTTTGACATAGGGCGGGTCGGCCAGCCAGTCCTTGAGGGCTTCGTCTCGGCTCTGGCCCTCTGCAGGGAGGACGGCCCCGGCAAAGACGTTGCGTGAGGCGAAATGAGTCAGTTCCGGCCCATTGAACGTGGCACGGTCGGTCGGCCCAACTACCTCCTCCTCGAATCGTACGGTGTGGCATTGGGTACAGCCTTTTGCCAGGAACACCTCATAGCCGTCGAACTCCGGAGCTCCTTCCTCCGGCGCATCGGCCGTGGTCTGTTGCTCGGCCAGCCAGGCCTCGTATTCGGCCGGCTCTACGGCCTGGACGCGGGCCCGCATCAGGGAGTGGGAAAGACCGCAGAACTCAGCGCAATGACCCCAGTACTCACCGGGCTCGTCTGCCTGCAGCCGAAGCAGCGTGGTCTGACCGGGCACCAGATAACGCTTTCCGTTGAGGGCCGGGATCCAGAAGTTGTGCAACACGTCGTCGGAGGTCATGACGGCGCAGACCTCCTGCCCGGCAGGGATGACCATGATGTTGGCGGTGTCGATCTCGGCGTCGGGATAGTGGTACTCGAACCACCATTGATGCCCGATCACCTGGATCTCGATGGCGTCCGGGTCACACTCGGTCAGTTCGAAAACGGCCGCGGTAGTGGGCACCGCGATTCCAGCCAGGATGAGTGCAGGGATCACCGTCCACGCGATCTCCAGCTTCGGGCTGCCGTGGAGCTGCTTGGCCTCCTTGGACCCGTCCCGATCGCGGAACATGAACACGGCGACGAGGATCGCACCCTGCACCAGGATGAACACTCCGACGGCGATCCAGAAGACTGGCCAGAACAGGTTGTTGATCTGCTCGGAGAAAGGCCCGGCCGGCTCGAACGTGGTGAGAGGCTGATCTCCGCTCCCGAGGAAGGAGCAAGCCCCCAGGAAGAGGACGGCGCCGAGGAGGACGCCAAGGCGAATCAGGCGGTGACGGGACCGGGCCATCGGCCTGGCATCATACGGACTCGCCCAACCCCCGACCAACTATGGGCTGACGGCGTCGATGGCGGCGGTCAACTCATCGTCGGAGGCGGCCCCTTCGAAGGCTGAGGTGACGACGCCGGACGCATCCACAACGAAGACCCAGGGCTCGGAGGGCAGTCCCCACTCGCCAGTAGCGGGGACCACAGTCAGCTCTTCGGGCGGAGCCTGCAGGTTCTCGTAGATCTCGACATGGACAAATCCCGTGTCCGGATAGTCGGGGCGCAGCGTCTTGACCTGATCGAGAAGCGGTCCACACGCCTGGGAGGTGCAAAAGGCGGGGGTGGCGAAGACGATCACCGACGGGGCGCCGGAGGTGACTGCCGAAGCCACGCTCGATTCGTACATCGCCGGATCGGGCTCCGGATCGGAGCTGATGACAGACAAATCGGGGAATTCGGCGGAAGTACGGGTCTCCGAGGCCGGTGCCTCCTCGCCCGGCTCGATCACTGGTGGGTCGTCGAAGGCGACGAACCCAGCCGGTCCGGCCGTGGCCAGGCCCTCGGCGTCGATGGTGGCCTGGTAGGTGGCTGCCTCCGGGATGTCGACGTGAGCAACGTATAGACCGCGTACGTCGGGGACGGTCCAGATGAACTCCAACGGATAGGTGTCGAGGGGCGAGCCGTTCTCGTCACGGATGGTGACAGTGGCCTCCCGGTCGGGCGAGGCCAGAAATTCATCCGTCTCCGGGTCCACCAGCGCGAACAGCACACGCTGCTCGCCAAGCCCGATGCTCCCGTTGCTGGACGCAACGAGGGCGAACGGCTCCACCTCGTCCGAGCCACATGCGGCAATCAGCATCGTCAGCATTGCCAGCCCCAGCACGACGCGTTTCATCGCACCAGCACGTCGAGCATCACCGCCCCGAAGAGGGCGGCGAGATACACGGTCGACGTCGTGAAGAGACGCATCGCGTCCTCCGGGCGGCGATATACCCGCCAGGTGTCCCAGAGGAACCAGGCACCGAGGACGATGGCTGCGACGAGATAGATCCACCGCATCCCGGCCACCGGGACCAGGAGCAGGCTGATCGCGACCATCAGCCCGGTGTAGAGCAGCATCTTGCGAGTGGTCGCCTCGACTCCCGCCACGACCGGGAGCATGGGCACGCCGGCCTTCTCGTAGTCGTCGCGATACCGGATGGCGAGGGCCCAGAAATGCGGCGGGGTCCAGTAGAAGACGACCAAGAAGAGGACCCAGGCGGGAAGAGCGAGCGAGCCGGTCACGGCTGCCCAGCCGACCAGGGCAGGAGCCGCCCCGGCGGCGCCGCCGATCACGATGTTCTGGGTGGTGGTTCTCTTCAGCATCAGGGTGTAGACGAACACGTAGAAGAGAAGAGCAGCGGTGGCGATGGTGGCGGCCAGCAACATTGGTGGTGACCCACAACCAGGCGAACCCGGCGACACCGAGGGCGATCCCGAGGACGAGGGCGTTGGACGGGGGCACCTCGTGCCGGGCCAGAGGCCTCGAGCGGGTCCTCTTCATGATCTGGTCGATGTCCCGGTCGACATAGTTGTTCAGGGCATTGGCCCCGCCGGCGGAGAGCGAACCTCCGATCAGAGTCGCCAGGACAGGCCAGAGCCCCGGCCAGCGACCGGCGGCGAGGACCATCGAAGGCACCGTGGTGATGAGCAGCAACTCGATGATGCGCGGTTTGGTCAGGGCGAAATAGGAAGCGACCTTCGAGCGTGCCGATGCATTGCCGGAGGCGGGATCTGTGATCAGTGGGATGGCTATCTCGTGCCCATCAGTCGCCATCGGTGCCCTCTTCTGTCGACACCGTTTCCATCTCCGCTTCGGTCTCTTTCTCTGCGGCGGTTCGCTTTGCCTTCCGCTCCGCCCAACGAAGGGCGAGGATGGCCAGCACCGCGGGCACGACGAAGATGCCTATCTCGTCGATGCCCCCATAGTGCGCAAAGATCACGATCACCCCGCGAGGATGAGCAGGCCAAGTGTGGTCAGGGCAACCATAAGGAGAAGCATCGCATACTGGGAGCGCACGGCCTCCGTCCCGAAGTCTCCGAGCGCCCGATCATGGGCGAGGATCACCCCGAGCACATGACCGGTGACGATGACCGCCACCTGTGCGTACCACACGGGCTCGGCGGCCGTGATGAAGAAATCGACTTTGCGGTCTGCGGTCCCGAACAGATCCCAACCGAGGGCGAACGGGTCGGACACAGCAGCGATGAGCTGCTGGCCCTCGAAAACTATGAGCGTGAGGTAGTGGGCCAGGGCATAGGCGAGGGCGATCGGCACCAGCGTGTGGGCGAATCGCATGGCCACTCGGGCCGTTGTCCAACCGCCTCCCACCATGCGAGCGGCCGCCAACGAGGCGATCCAGTAGGCGGCTCCGATGGCGAGGACACATCCGATGAGGAGCACGGTCTCCCCGAACATCGTCTGCCCGAAGTCCCCCACCGCGGCGCGGAACGACTCCGTCGCCGACGCACCGTCGTAGGTGACGGTGCCGATCGCCACAACTACGAAGGCTGGTAGACCCCTCCAGGCGGGCAGGACGGTCAGGGCCCGAAGCCAGCCCCGCCAGACCAGCCGGCCGTCGTCACGTCTCCCTAGCGGCGAGATCGCCGAAAGGAGCCTGTTGTACGGGGTGAAGCCATCGAACACGGCCAGCCCGCTCTCTCGACCGGCATAGGCCATCGCTACGAGCATCCCGAGGGTGTAGACCAATGCGGCCGTGCCGAGGGTGACCGGGCTCCCGGAGTCGGGGCTGACCAGCTCCAGCCAGGTGAAGGCGAGAAGCACGATGGCAGCCGGCCATACCCCGAGAGAGTCGATGAGGCTGAGGCGCTCGCCGCGGCCCAACCTGAGCACCCTGGCCAACGATCGCCATGGGTTGATGTCGGTGTACCAGTCGCCGATGACGGCACCGGCGAAGGGGACCACCAGCCAGAAGACCACCCAAACCAGGACCGGGGCCAATGGTGGGGCGGGTGGGATCGGTCTCGAGGCCGAATAGGGGCGGGAACAACTGGCCGATGACGAAGAAGAGGCCGATCACCCCGAGGGAGGGCAGGAGCCAGCCCCGGCGCACCGTGAGCCGGGCGGCCTCGTGACGGGGGCCTTGCTGGAGACGAGGCTCGGGCCAGAGGACGGCGAGGCCAATGAAAGTTATGACCAGGACCACGGCCGCCCCCACGATGAAATAGCTGAGTGGCACCGGAAGATCGAGCCTCCCCCCGATCCCGTGCGCCATCGCCACCGAAGGCAAGCCGAGGACCACCCCGGCAATCAGCGTCGATACGACGCCGAGCCGTTTCGTCAAGGAGTGACCTCGAGCGCAAACAGGGGGGTGTGGGTCCCTTCCAATTCCACCTCGAAGATCCCTGGCACGTCGGCGGTCAACGTCACCTCGGTGGGGACTCCGGCCGGGGCCTCGAAGAAGACGTCGTAGCCGTGGACGTGGATCTCGGCGTCGACGTCGCTGAGGACCAAAACCGACACCTGATCCCCAACGGCGACCGACACCGTGCCCGGGCCTTCGACCACCCCGGCCACGACGGTGACGTCGATCGCTTGGGCGGTGGTGGTGGTCTCGGCGGCGGTCGAAGTGGTGGTCGCCAAGGTGGTGGTGGTGGTTGGCCCAGTAGTCGTGGTTGGAACGGTGGTAGTAGTCGAGGTCGTCGTGGTGGCGGCGTCGCCTCCACCGCAGGCAACGACCAACGCCACGATTCCGGTGAGAATCGCCATCCTGGTGCGCATGGGCGGAACGCTAGATCCCTGCCCGCCCAATCGACGATCCCTGGCATAGGCTCCGGCCATGCGCTGGGTACGGCGGATATTGGTCGGCTTGCTCGTGCTGGCCGCTGTCATCGCCCTATTCGGCTTCTTCCTGGTGCGCCGCTCGTTTCCCCAGGTCGATGGCGAAATCTCTGTCGCCGGTCTCACCGGTGACGTCGAGATCGTGAGGGATGGCGACGGCGTTCCCCACATTTATGCCAGCACCGAACACGACCTCTTTGTCGCTCAGGGTTATGTCCATGCCCAGGACCGGTTCTGGCAGATGGACTTCTGGCGTCACATCGGCGGCGGGCGTCTCTCCGAGATGTTTGGAGACAGTCAGGTGGACACCGACCTGTTCCTCCGCTCCCTCGACTTCACTGGTATCGCCGAGCAGGAGCTGGAGATGTTGGATTCCAGCCAACGGACCATCCTCGACGCCTATGCCGAAGGCGTGAACGCCTACATCGAGTCCCGCAGCCCGTCTCAGATCAGCCTGGAGTACGCGATCCTCCCTCTGCAGGCGTCCGGGTACGAGATCGCGCCCTGGACCCCGGTCAACACCCTGACCTGGGCCAAGGTGATGTCATGGGATCTGAGCTGGAACATGCTGCAGGAGATCGACCGTGCCGTCCTCAGCGCCGGACTGCCCGTCAACCGTGTCGAACAGCTATATCCCGAGTATCCCGAAGATCACCCCGTGATCGTCTCCAGCGACCAGGCGACCGCCGCCCTGGACTCGACGGCCACCATCCCTGCGGGCGCGCTATGCCGCACTTGCCGACTCGGGGGAGCGGGCCAAAGAAGTGTGGGACATCACCGGTGGCGGTTTCTCCGGTATCGGGTCCAACAACTGGGTGGTCGGTGGCTCCCATACCGAATCGGGACTCCCGGTGCTGGCCAATGACCCTCATCTGGCTATCCAGATGCCGTCGATCTGGTACCAGAACGGGCTCCATTGCACGGACACCACAGACGATTGCCCGTACCAACTCATGGGGTTCTCCTTCCCCGGCACCCCTGGCGTGGTCATAGGGCACAACGAGCACATCGCCTGGGGCGTCACCAACCAGTCGGTGGACACCCAGGATCTCTTCATCGAGAAGGTCAACCCGGACAACCCGGCTCAATACGAGTACCAGGGCGAGTGGGTCGACATGGAGGTCCGGCCCGAGACCATCGTCGTGGCCGGCGGGGACGATATCGAGTACGACGTGATGGTCACCCGACACGGCCCGATCATCTCCGACACCTATTTCGACGAGCCGCCATTCGCAGGGTCCGAGCTGGATCTACCCGACGACTACGTCGTGTCGCTTGCCTGGCAGACCCTTCATCCCTCGACTCTGGTCGAGGCGATTATCGGCCTGAACCTGGCCACCGGTTACGAGGAATTCCGCACGGCATTGTCGAAGTGGGACGTAGCCGCCCAGAACATCGTCTATGCCGATACGGAGGGAAACATCGCGTACCAGGCGACCGGCGAGGCGCCGATCCGGGCCGACGGAGATGGCGCCTGGCCAGTCGAGGGATGGACCGGGGAACACGAGTGGACCGGTGTCGTCCCCTTCGACGACCTGCCTCGCCTCTTCAATCCGCCTCGGGATTACATCGCAACCGCCAACAACCCGGTGCTCACACCCGGAAGTGCGCCATTCCTGTCGATCGATTCGGACTACGGGTATCGGGCGGCCCGAATCGAGGCGATGATCGAGGGCACACCATCCGGGTTTCTCGGTCGGCTCGGCACAGGAGATCCAGATCGACGGCCAGGACGGCGGGGCGCCCAACCTCATCCCGCATCTCCTCGCCATCGAGTCGGACGACAGTGCGGTGACGGCGATGAAGGGAGTGATCGAACCGTGGTCCACCGGCCCGAACGCCTTTCAGGCAGGGCCCGACTCACCCGGATGCGCCGCCTATCAGGCGGTCTGGACCCATCTTCTTCGGCTCGCCTTCCACGACGAGATACCGGAGGACTATTGGCCCGAGGGCGGGAGCCGTTGGTTCGAGGTGGTCCGTTTCTTGCTCGAGAGTCCCAACGACCCATTCTGGGACGACACCCGGACCGACGCGGTGGAGGACCGTGATGTCATTCTGGAGCAAGCGATGATCGATGCCCATGAGGAACTGGTAGCGCTCCTCGGCGACGATCTGACCACGTGGAGATGGGCCGACCTCCACACCGCATCATTCGAGAACCTGACCTTTGGCCAGTCCGGCATCTCGCCCATCGAGTGGCTCTTCAACCGGACCGCCCCTGACCGGGTCGGGGGCAGCGCGGATCTCGTCAATGCGGTCGGGTTCTACCCGCCTGCCGGGTATGTGGTCGACTGGATACCGTCGATGCGAATGGTGGTCGACCTATCTGATCTGGCTGGATCGACATCGGTCAACACCACCGGGCAGTCCGGGCACGCCTTCCACACCCACTACGACGACATGCTCGACTCGTGGACCGACGGCATCCATCGCTCGATGCGCTGGACCCGGGAGCAAGTGGAGGAGGGGGCGGAGGGGGCGCTGTCCCTGGTGCCTGCACCCTGACGGCTTTCTGTGTCGGTCATAGGCCCAAATATGGGTCCACGTACCTCCGGTAAGCGGCATCACCACCCCCGGGAGGCGCCGGTCCCGGGGAGCCGGGCGGTCTGGCGGTAGGGGAAGACTTCGATCAGCTCGCCGGAGCGGATGCGGGTCTGAATGGCGCGCCAGGCGTCGATGCCGAAGAGGTCAGCGTGATGGTCGAAGAAGATCTGGCGCAGATCGGGAGCCAGCCCAAGGAAGCTCTGATGCTCCTCGGGAAACACATCGTTGTCGCCCACCGGGAACCACGGCTCCGAACCCATCTCGTCGATCTCGTCACGGGCGGCGGGCAGCTCCCGGAAGTTGATGTCGACCAGGGCACTGAGCTCGTCGTAGTCATAGAACACGACACGGCCGTGGCGAGTGACGCCGAAGTTCTTGGGCAGCAGGTCCCCGGGAAAGATGTTGGTCGACGCCATGTCTTTGATCGACTGACCGAAGTCGACCACCGCATCTGCGGCCGCCGGTCGGGCCGCCTCCCGCACATAGACGTCGAGGGGCACCACACGTCGCTCGACGTAGACGTGGCTGATGATGACCGAATCGCCCTCCAACCGCACGGTCCGCGCCGCCTCTGACAGCAGCTCTTCCAGCACCTCTGGAGAGAAACGCGAGCGGTGGAACTCGAGATGTTGGAAGTCCTGGACATCCATCAGCCTCCCGGCCCGGTCGTGCTGGAAGACCAGCCGGTACTTGCCCATGACCCCCCGCCGGGTGGTCCGCTTCGGCGGCGGAAAGGTGTCACGGATCACTTTGAAGACGTCGTCGTGGCCCGGCATGCCGAACACGATCATGACGAGTCCCTTCGTCCCCGGCACCGGTTCGAATTGCTCCTCAGTCGATCGGAGATGCCGGAGCAGGTCGCGGTACAGCTCGGTCTTGCCGTGCTTGTTCTGCCCGATGGCGATGTAGATCTCGGCCATGCGCTTGCGGGGCATGAGCCGGCGGAGAAAGCGGGCCAGGTCGTAGGGACGGGCGACGTCGACGTGGAAATACGACCTGGTGAAGCTGAACACGATCGACGCCTCGTCCTCGGTGAGGAGCACCGCGTCGACGAAGATGCCATCGTCACCGTGACTCAGGGCGATGATCATCGGGACCCGGTGCGACCCGGCATACAACAGGCCCACGATGTAGGCGGACTGCCCGCGATAGAAGACCGAGCGCACCATCTCCGCCTTGCCCACGGCGGCAAGCGCGCCGGGCTCGCTGAGCCGGGCGTCGATCCGCTGCCGCCACCTCATCGGCATCGGCGTCGAGACGGGCATACGGCATGGCATGGGCGAATGTGGTGAGGATGTCTCGGACCAACCCGGAGGTCGACTCGCTGCGGTCGAAGGTGAGATAGACCGGCTCGTGTGACGGGATGGGTGGGCTGTCGAAGTCGGAGTCGACGAATTCGATGTGCTCGGCCACTCCGACGGTCTTGAACACACGCCGAGTGACTGAGTTGTAGAAGGTCTCGGCCAGCTCCCACTCCTGACGGTCCGAGATGAGGCTCGAATAGACCGCCTTGACCGCCACCCACACCAGAGGGTCGTCCGCCCTCCCCCCGAGCAGGTGGCTCACCGACTCCATGACCCGATCGACCACGACGGTGTAGAGACGAAGACGCTCGACGGCATCGTTCTGCATTCCCGGCCAGTCGCGTTCCTCGAAACGCCGGTGTGCACGCTGATTGATCGCCCGGAACCGGGACACGTACTCCTCGAACCCCTCCAGGATCCGGTTCGCGCCCAGATTGGAGAGACGGCTGTCGGTCAGCGACCCGCTCGCCGGCCGTCTCTCAGCCGACAAAGGCCGAGATCACTTCGACGACTCGCTCCGGATGCGTCCAGGGCGCCTCGTGTCGAACCCCGGGCAGTTCGACAACAGTCGCATTCGGCAGCGATGCCGCCAGCTCGTATTGCCAGGCCGCCGGGACCAGCTCGTCCAATGTCGGGATGACCACCAGGGTCTCGATCTCGATCTTTCCGATCCATGGGCGCGAATCGAACCGGAGGAGAGCCAGCGTCGCCTGGGCACCCGCATCGACGTCCCGACGGTGCGTCTCCTCCCAAAGCCACCGGGCATGACGCTCCTCGACCGCCCCGGTCCAACGGAGGTAGTACGAGCGGACCTCGGGGGTCCCCAGCCCGGTGAGACGCTCGCCGGCACGGGCGAGAACGGCACCGACGGCCCGAAAGAGCCGGTGGGGCTGGGGGTGATGAGTGAAGGTCGCGATCAGGGCCAGACGATCGACCCGGTGGGGATGACGGCGGGCAAAGGCCTGGGCGATGGTGCCACCCATCGAATACCCCACCACCGACACTCGGCCCACTCCGAGAGCGTCGAGGACCCCGGCCATGTCGTCGGCGAGGTCCTCCACCTCGAAGCGGTCCCTGGCCAGAGGTGCGAGGCCATGGCTGCGATGGTCGACCATGATCATCCGATACTTCTCGGCGAGACCGGGCCCGATCCGATACCACTCGGCGAGTGAGGAGCCGGCCAGCCCATGGATCAACAGCAGCAGTGGCGCGCCCTCGGGTCCCGCTTCCCGCACCACGAACTCCTGGTCCCCCACGAATACCGTCCGTCCCGCGGTTCGCCAAGGGTGCTCTTGAGGTGGTGGGAAACGAGGGCTGATGGTGGGGGCGAAAGCCCGCCACACGATCAAGGCCACCAGCCAGCCCCAGAGCTTTTTCATCGGGCACCTCCGCTCACGGCAAAGACGAGGTCTTCGACCGGTCTGCCCGCCGTGAGGTGCTCATCGATGATCCGGTCCAGCGACTCCTCGGTGAGACCGGCGTACCAGGTGCCTTCGGGATAGACGACGCAGATCGCCCCTTGCTCGCAGATGCGGAGACAGTCGACTTTGCTCCTCAGAACTGATCCGTCACCTGGCTCGACCGGTGTGGGTTCTGCCTCCGGCTTGCCCGACCATGCTGGCGGCGCCGAGGCCATTCCCAGGTCCTTGAGTCTCGTCTTGAGATGTGTCCACAGGGCGTGGGTGACCTCGCGGGTTGCGCATTTGGGGTTGGTTTGATCGGCGCAGAGGAAGATGTGCCGCTCCGCCCGGGGTATGGACAGCGCCTCGGCGATCGCGTCGAGACGCTCCTGGTCGTTCATGGGGTCACCGTGATCCCGGTGCCGGCCTCGACCCGGCCGATCACGGCCGATCCGGGCACCGACTGGAAATACTCGCCGGCCGATTCCGGGGGTACGGCGACGAGCAGCCCACCCGAGGTCTGGGCATCCGCCAACAACTTCAAGTCGTCCTCGTCCACCTCCGACTCCACGAACTCGAGGATGGACTTCAGGTTGCGCGCCGATCCACCGGCCCACATCCCCTCGTCGAGCAACTCTCTCGCCCCGTCGAACACCGGGACCCGATGCAGGGCGATCGTCGCCGAGACGCTCGAGGCGAGGCACATCTCGCGGAGATGGCCGAGCAGCCCGAAGCCGGTGACATCCGTGGCGGCGTGTGCCGAGCTGCGGGCCAGGGCATTCCCTGCGACGTCGTTGAGCGTGGCCATGGACTCGATGGCCTTGGTGGCCAGATCGGGTGGGCATTTCCCGCGCTTGATGGCCGTGGTGATGATGCCTATCCCCAACGGCTTGGTCAGGATCAATGTGTCGCCCGGCACGGCACCGGAGTTTGGGAAGTATGAATCGGACCCCACCATGCCCGTCACTGCGAACCCATACGTCGGCTCGGGGCTGTCTATCGAGTGCCCACCGACAACGGTGCAACCGGCGCTCGCCATGACTTCCATGCCACCGGTGACCACGTCGGCCGCCAGGTCGAGGTCGAGCTTGTCCCGGGGCCAGGCCAGGTACTGCAAGGCGGTGAGCGGGCGTCCCACCCATGGCGTAGACATCGCTGAGGGCGTTGGCGGCGGCGATGCGCCCCCAGTCCGACGGCGAGTCGACCACGGGGGTGAAGATGTCGACGGTCTGCACGAGAGCGCGTCCGGCACCGATGTCGAAGACACCGGCATCATCTGACGAGGCGGGACCGACCAAGAGGTCCGGGTGTGAGCTGGCGGGGTGCCCGTTGACTGTCCCCATGACCTTGGCCAGCTCGTCGGGCCCGAGCTTGCAGGCACAGCCGGCGCCGTGGGAATACTCGGTCATCCGCACATCCGTCACCCGGGAGAAGATAGCCCTGGGCCATCGGCTGCCCTCCGGGGGCCTGCGGCAACCCGCCTTCGGATAGGCATCGGCCCCTGGTTAGCCTTCGGCCGCCCATGACCGATGAACCGACCTTCCTCACCCCCGCGGCACATCAGAAGATGCAGGATGAGCTGGATCAATTGAAGACCGCCGGGCGACGCGAGATCGAAGAGCGGATCGCCGAGGCTCGATCCCACGGCGACCTGCGCGAGAACGCCGACTACGACGCGGCCAAGAACGACCAGGGCTTGATGGAAGCTCGGATCCGAAAGTTGGAGTTCCTGCTCAACACCGCAGAGGTGAGGGAGGTGACCGACACCGGCCGGGTCGAGGTTGGCAGTGTCGTCACCGTGGTCGACTCCGATGGCGACGAGCTCGAGTATTTCGTGGCACCGCAAGAGAACAAGGTGTCTGGTCTCCTGCTGGCTTCGCCCATTAGCCCGCTGGGTGGGGCTCTTCTCGGTGCCTCGATCGGCGACGAGGTCTCCTACGAGGCTCCCGCAGGGACCTTCTCCGTCACGATCAAAGCGGTTCGGCCCTACGAGGGGTAGCGCTGGCTCTACTCTCTGGCCGGTTCGCCGTTCGAGGGGTGCCGGTGAGACTCAGACTCAGAAGACCGCGCCAGCTTGCCAGGGATCTCCTGGCTGCCGCGCGCCGGGACCACGAAGAAGTCGCCGACTATCTCGAGACGCATGGCGAGGAGTGGGAGGCGCTGGCCGAAGCTGCTCCAGGTGACGCTGCCGACGTCCTCGAGCAGCTGACCGAGGAGGACGCGGCAGGCCTGCTCGCCGAGCTGGAACCGGAAGACGTCGCCGACATCCTCGAGCAAATAGCCCCAGAACTCGCCGCCGAGCTGGTCGAAGACGTCCCCATCGCAGACCTCACCGCGGCCGTGAGCGAGATGACCGGCGAGGCCGCGGCTGACCTCCTCTACGAGCTCGACGACGACGTCACGGAGAGCGTCCTCGCCATGCTGGACGACGAGGCAGAGCAGGAGATCCGTCGCCTCCTCGAATACCCATCTGACACCGCCGGCGGTCTGATGACCACCGAGATCGCCGCGCTGTCCCTCGGTCTCACCGCCGGGGAGGCGATCGAGAGGATCCGCCAGCTCCACGACCAGTACGAGGACTTCGCCTACGTCTATGTGGTCGACGATGACCAGAAGCTGAGGGGCGTCATCCACTTCCGAGATCTGGTGTTCGCCCGTCCCGGGGCGAGTCTCGAGGAGGTGATGGTCCCCGACCCCGTGGCGGTCGAGGGAATGACCGACCGGGAAGAGGTGGCCGAGCTGGCCCAGAGATATCGCCTGTTCGGGATTCCGGTGGTGGACGAGCAGGGCCGCCTCCTTGGGGTGGTCACCACCGACGCTGTCATCGAAGCGGTCCAGGACGAGGCCACCGAGGACTTCGCCGCTGCGGTCGGAGCCGGGCTCGGGGAAACCGTCTATACCGACGTCACCAAATCATTCCGTTCACGTGCGCCGTGGCTCGTCCTCAATCTGGTCCTGGCCACTTTCGTCGCCTGGGTCATAGAACGTCAGACGAGCATCATCTCCGCCGAGCCTGTGCTCGCAGCACTCATGCCGATCGTTGCCACCTTGGGCGGCAACGGGGGAATCAGAGCCTGGCTGTGATGATCCGCTCTCTGGCCTCCGATGACGTGCCCCGGGCCCAGGTGACCTCGATCCTGCTTCGTCAGGGCGGGGTTGGGATCCTCAACGGACTGCTTCTCGCACTGGCCGCTGCCGCAATGACGTACGTCTTGATCGACTCAGGCGTCTTCGTGAGCAACTCGGACCCCCTTGTCGTCGCCGAAGTCATCGCGATCGCCTGTCTGGCCAATCTGGTCATCGCAACCCTGGCAGGAGCGGCCATCCCACTGATCTTGCGTCGTCTCGGCCTCGACCCCGCCCTGGCTTCATCGATCCTGCTCACGATGCTCACCGACGCGGTCGGTTTCGGCGGCTTCCTCCTGGTAGCTGCCGCACTGCTGTAGACCGCCCCGACGCAGGTATCGGGCTCCCCTCAAGGCACGCGGTTGATTCGATGCCACCCTCCTTTGGGAAGGTCTGCGCGCCGTGGAGTGGCAGCCTCGGCTGACCGGCGTCTGTTCGCCCGGCGGCCTGCGGGCAGGGATTGCTCAGTTCCGAGGATGACTGAGGGTGACCGACGGGCGAAGTCGGCCGGCAATCAAAGCCGTCGGCCGGCTTGATCTAGCTCCCGATGACGAACTCGCCGGAGTCTGCGAAGGGGCCACGGAAGATCATGGTGGTCCCGTTCTGGACGCTGGCGAAGTGATGCTGGTCGATGAGCTGGGTCTCGCCCTCGGTGCGCTCCGCCTCGGGCTTGCGGTAGGCATCGACCGCCCCGGCGTCGTCGAAGATCTCGGCGCCATAGGTGATCTCGCCACTGTCGACGAGACCAACGACGAAGTTCTCGATGTCGACGTCGGTGTAGGCGCCGGGCGGGATCACGATGAAGAGAGTCTCCCCTGCCGGATCCGACACCCGCGCCACTACCTCGTGACTGGCTACCGCCTGACCGACGAGGGTTGTGGAGGTCGTGTCGCCTCCGGCCGAGACCGTGGTGGTGGTAGCCACCTCGCCCCCGGTAGTCGGGCTGGAGACCAGAGAGGATGTCGTGCTGAGATCGGTGGTCTCGCCGTCGTCACAGGCCACCAAGCCCAGGACCAGTAATCCGAACAGGCCGAAACGGAGTGTCTTGGAGGACATCATGGCGTACCAACGTACCCGAGCCGCCCCTGGTTCCAAACCACATCTCAGCCGGTAAGGTCACATCGATGTACGGCAGACGTATGGCCGCGCTATTGGTCGCGTCCGCGCTGGTCGCTGGGCTCTATTTCGTGAGCACGCCGGCAGAGCCGGTCGCAGCCGCAGAGATGTGTCCGCCGGTGACCATGGACATCTTGTTCCCGCCAACAACACTTCCCCCGGAGACGACCCTGCCACCGGAGACCACTACCACGGCGCCGGTCACGACAGTCCCCGCGGAGACCACCACCACGGCGCCGGCCTCGACCACTACAACGCCGACGACCACCACCACGGTTCCCGAGGAGACGACGACCACGTCTGTCCCCGCCGAGACCACCACCACCCAGCCTGTGACCACGTCCACGGCGCCTGCCGCCAGCACAGAGCCCCCCACCACGGCGACGACCCTCCCGCCGGATACCACCACGACAACTCTCCCAGCACCACCCCCTTGTGAGCCGTTCGTCTACGACATGGCCTGGCCCCTCGCGGCCGGGGCAGGGAACATCGGCTCACCCTTCGGCGCCGATCGCGACGGTGGGGCCCGAAAGCACGAAGGAAACGACATCGCCTCGCCACGGCTCACGCCGGTCTTGGCCGTAGCCGACGGCGTGGTCAGCCAGGTGAGGCAGGAGCGTGGGACGAGCAATTGCTGTTGGGCCATCGTCCAGCACACCGATGGATGGCAGTCGTACTACATCCATCTGAACAACGACCAACACAACACCGACGACGGTCTGGGTGTCGGTCTGCGAACCGATCTCGTCGAAGGCTCGCCGGTGGCCCGTGGAGAGGTCATCGGATGGGTCGGCGACTCCGGGAATGCCGAGGGGACCGTGCCCCATCTCCATTTCGAGCTTCACAATCCGGAAGGCCTCGCCGTCGACCCGCGTCCCAGTCTTCTCGCCTCACGTGCCACGGCGGCGACGGCGAATCCACAACCGTCTTGGCCCTATGCCGACGACGACGGCAATCGCGCCGAGGACATCGCCGCATTGCTGCTCACGCAAGGGCTCCTGCTCGACTGTGACGGAACCCGGATCTCCTTCTGCCCGGACCGCATCGCCGAGCCAGAACTGGCTTCGGTCATTGCTACGCATCTGACCGGAACGGCGCCTCCAGAGATCGAGGGAATGTATCGGCCCATGTCCGACACATCGGCCTGCCCTCCCCTCGACCCTTGTCTCCTCTACGGTCTGCCCGAGACCGAGATCGCACGTCTAGCCATCTGGATCCGGATCGACGCCCTGGTAGCGACCCTGCGACCACGGGCGCAGACCGAGGGTGTGCCCAAAGTCTTCCTGCCCACGGCCGAGGAGGCCGAGGCCAAGCTGCGGGAGATCGGTGCCCTCGCTGCGTGCAACCCGAATCTCGATGAGGACCGGGTCCTGACCAGGGAGGAGACCGTCGTTCGGCTCGTGGCGTGGATCGAGGGCCGAAGTCCGGAGCCCTGCCCGCCGCCGGTTCAGTAGAGGCGTTGGTAGAAAAGACGCGCCAGGTCGGCAGTGATCGGACCTTCATGGAAGGGACGACGTCCAATTGCAGAAACCGGTTGGATCTCGCGCACCGTGGAAAGCGCCATCGCCTCCTGGGCATCGTCGAGACGGCTCAGATCCCATGAACCCTCCACGACCTCGATCCGGAGCTCCGATGCGAGCCGGCACATCACCCGACGGGTGATCGAGTCGAGAATCCCCAATTCGAGGCCGGGAGTCTCGATGACCCCGTCCACCACCCAGGCAACGGAGAATGTCGGACCCTCGAGCATCACGCCATCGGGGGTCGTCAGGAGAGCATCACCGAATCCCTCGGCGACCGCGCGTCGGGTGGCCGCCATATTGGGGGCATAGGAGAGGACCTTGGCGCCGGCCAGTTCCCACTCCACTCCTGCCGCGTGCCACGGGGCACTGACCGGAAGTAGCGTCTCCGGGCCTTCATCCTGGAACAGCGGATGGGCGAACACGATCACTATCGGCTCGCCGGCGCCCCCTGACATCGCCGAGCCCCTGGTTGCCACCACCCGGACCGCGCAATCACCGCAAGAGACGGCTACCTGCTCGACCCACAGCCCCAGATGCTGCCGGTCGGGCAGGTCCATGTGTAGGGCCTTGGCGCTCTTGGCGAGGCGATCGAGATGCTCGTCCATGGCGAAAGGCCGGCCCGCGTAGGACCTGATCACTTCGAAGCAACCGTCCCCGCGAAGCACCGAAGAGTCGGTGACGGGGACGAGACCATCGGCTTCGACACCGTTGATCAGCACCCTGAGCGTCATCGGCGCCCGGTCACAGGGGTCGGGGCTTGTGTCTGTTGGTGATGGGCAGACGACGGTCCTTGCCGAACGCCTTGACCGTGATCTTCACTCCCGGTGCCGCCTGTCGCCGCTTGTACTCGTTTCGATCGACCATGCCCGCGACCCGTGCGACGAGGGCCGGGTCGAAGCCACGCTCGACGATGGCTTCCACCCCGAGGTCCGATTCCACGTAGAGCGAAAGGATCTCGTCGAGGGTCTCGTAGGGTGGAAGGCTGTCCGAGTCCTTCTGATCCGGGCGCAGCTCGGCCGATGGCGGCTTGTCGATGGTGTTCTGCGGGATCGCCTCCCCATGCTTGTTCCGCCACCTGGCCAGGTCATAGACCATGGTCTTGAAAACGTCCTTCAGGACCGCGTAGCCCCCCACCATGTCCCCGTAGAGGGTGGCGTATCCCGCAGCCATCTCCGATTTGTTGCCTGTGGCCACCACCATCGGACCGTGCTTGTTGGAGATCGCCATGAGCATGGCTCCCCTGGTCCGGGCCTGGAGGTTCTCCTCACTCGTGTCGAATTCCGTGCCGGCGAACACAGGGGCGAGGGCCTCGAGGAAAGCCCCGTAGACACCGTCGATGGGAAGAAGGTCGAATCGCATCCCCAGGTTCTCTGCCAGCTGTCGCGCATCGTCGATGGAATGCTGCGACGAGAACCGAGACGGCATGGCCACGCCCCACACCGAGCCCGGTCCCAAGGCGTCGGAGGCAATAACGGCAGTGAGCGCCGAATCGATGCCGCCGGATAGGCCGATCACTACCTGCTCGAACCCGTTCTTCCTGACGTAATCCCCCAGGCCGGTCTCCAACGCCCGGTAGACCTCTTCGACAGGCTCCAGGTGATCGGTGACCGAACCGACCACTACCGGCTCTCCTGGCAGCGGCACGTCCACAACGAACATGTCCTCCTCGAATTGGGGAGAGCGGTGGACGATGGTGCCGTCGTGGGCCACCACCAGAGAGCACCCGTCGAAGACGAGCTCATCCTGCCCCCCGATCAGGTTGATGTAGACCACGGAGGTACCCGAGGCCCGGGCCCGGTCGACGATCATCGCCTCACGCTCCCTGGCCTTGCCCTTGTGGAACGGGGAAGCATTGATGTTGAGCAGGATCTGGGCACCAGCGGACGCCTGATCGTGGGGAGGGCCGTCGGGGCGCCAGATGTCCTCGCAGATCGACACGCCTACCCGGGTCCCTCCAATCTCCCATACCCGCGCCGGATCCTGCCCCACCGCAAAGTAACGGTCCTCGTCGAATACCCCATAGTTGGGGAGGAGAACCTTGTGATAGGTGCCGACCAATCGGCCCTCATGGAGAACGGCGGCCGCATTGGCCACCCGTCGGTCCTCGGCGTCGACGGCACCCCGGGACGGGCCATCAGATCGGTCGACGAAGCCCACGACGACCACGGTCGATCCCGATCGTGAAGCGAGGCGATCGAGGGCCTCGATACCTGCTGACACGAAATCGGACCGAAGCACCAGGTCTTCCGGCGGATAGCCGTTGAGGGCCAGTTCGGGGAGGAGCAGGAAGTCGGCTTGCTCTTTCTCCGCCCAATCCATGGCCTCGGCGGCGCGACGCTCATTGCCCGGAATGTCCCCCACGCAGAGATTCAATTGAGCTCCGGCTACTCGAAGTGGCATACCGCCACGATACGCCCCGACATACGCTGTCGCTTGTGACCGACCGACGGACCGTGGCCCCGATCCCACCTGCCGAAGTGGGCAGACTCGATGCGCTTGTGCCGGACCCAGAGCAGCGGTCCATCCTCGCCGATCTGATGGCGAAGGTGGCTGACCCGGCGGCGGCGTGGCCGCGATTGATATCGATGATCGAGGCGGCTCCCGATCTCGTCCTCACCAGCCCGGCCCGGGAGCGAGCCTGCGCCATCGCCGGCGCTTCCCGCGCCTTGACCCAAGCAGTCGCTCGTCGGCCGGCGTTGCTCGTCGGATCAGCTCCCGACGACTCGGTTCCCCTGCGGCTCAGGGCAGCGCTCGCCACCATCGCCGGGGACGATCTCGCCGGCCTGATCGAGATGACCGAGGCCACGGCCAGGTTCTCCGACGCAATTGACGTTTTGGTTGGCGACGTCCTGGCTCGGGCCAGGGAATCTGTGGCGGACAGACACCCGCTCGCCGGCGAGCTCCCGTTCACCATCATCGCGATGGGGAAATGGGGTGCCCGGGAGCTCAACTACTCGTCGGATATCGACCTGCTTTTCGTCCACGACAACTCCGGCGACGACGAGGCGGCGAGCCGGGCCGCCGCCCTGGCACTGAGTGCGGCGGTGATCGGCGCCCTCACCGCCCGGGGGACCGACGGCGCCGGGCTTCTCGTCGACGCGGATCTTCGGCCCGAAGGCTCGATCGGCCCTCTCTCACGCAGCCTCGATTCGTACACCCAGTACTACGCCAAGTGGGGCGAGCCGTGGGAGCTTCAGGCGCTGCTCAAGGCGCGCCCCGTCGCCGGTGATGAATCCCTCGGCGAGCGTTTTCAGTCGATGGTCGAAACGGTGATCTGGGAGCAGGGGCTCGATGTCGAGTCCCTGCGAAGCATCCGCAAGCTGAAGGAGCAGGCAGAGGCGGGCGCCAGGCCATCGGACATCAAACGGTCGCGCGGTGGGATACGGGACGTCGAGTTCTCTGTCCAACTCCTCCAACTGGTGCATGGGCGACTCGCCCCAGAGCTGAGGAAGCCGGGCACGCTCGACGCTCTCCAGGCCCTGAGCGACCTCGGATTCGTCGGCGAGGAGGACCGGTCCCGGCTCGACGCCGCCTACCGGTTTTGGCGAGACCTCGAGCATCGAATTCAGCTCTGGGACCTGCGCCAGACCCACGAGATCCCCGAAGACCCGGAGCGCAGGGAGCAGTTGGCCCGTGCCCTCGGCATGGGGACCGACCCCGCTCGCCAGTTCGAGGAGAAGATCGGCGAGGTGAGATCGGTCGTCCGCGATGTCCACGAACGTCTCTACTTCAGACCGATCCTGGATGCCCTGGTCGGGTCTCCGAGCGCTCGGCTAGGCATGGAGCAAGCCGCGCTTCGTCTCGAAGCGCTGGGATTCAACGATGTCGCGGCGGCGAAGAAGGCGCTGGAAGACCTGACCACAGGGCTCAGCCGTCGATCACAGGCAATGCATCAAGTTCTCCCATTGATGCTGGACTGGCTCTCGCTGACCCCCAACCCGGATCTCGGGCTGAGACAACTCCGGACGGTCCTGGCCAACACCCCGGATCATGCCGCCATGGTCACGCTGCTCCAGGTGAACCCGCTGGCGGGGGAGCGGTTGTGCCGGCTGCTTGGCACCGGCCGTCTCATCGGCGATCTGATCGACCGCATCCCCGAGTTCGTGCCGCGTCTCGCCGATGAGGGTCTGCTGGCGGAGATCCGCGACCGGGACGAGGAAACGAACCGCCTGCTCGGTCTGCTCGACTCCCGGCCCGAACCCGACGCAAAGGTCGGAACCATCCGTCGCATGGCCCGACGCAGGAAGCTGCGCACCGCGGCCCGCGACATCCTGGGTCTGGCCGACACCGCCACAACCCTTCGCTCCCTCACCGACAGCGCCGACGTTGCCGTGGCTGGAGCGCTTCACGTCGTCACCGGGGGTGATCCGTCCGGGATCTGTGTCGTCGCCATGGGCAAATGGGGAGGTGGGGAGCTGTCCTACGGCTCCGACCTCGATCTGATGTATGTGATCGCCGATGAATCGGGACGCGACGATGCCTTCCGGATCGCGACTGAGCTCTCCCGTGTCCTCTCTGAGACGAGTCGTCATGGTGAGGCGTACAGGTTGGACGCGGAGCTCCGGCCGGAGGGGCGGAAAGGCCCTATGGCCAGGTCTCTCGAGAGCTATCGCCGCTACTACGAGGAATGGACCGAGCCCTGGGAGATCCTCGCCCTGGTCAAAGGCAGAGTGGCAGCCGGGGACCCAGCTCTCGGGGATGAGTGGTCCGAGATGGCCGGCACCTTCCTGTGGAGAGGCAGCCTGCCCCTCGATTTCCAGCGATCGATCCGTGAGATCAAGGCCAGGGTGGAAAAGGAGCGAATACCGGCCGGGGAAGACCCCGACTATCACCTCAAGCTGGGACCGGGCAGCATCAGCGACATCGAATTCCTGACCCAATTGCTCCAGTTGCGTCACGGTGCCGCCATCCCCGAGCTCCGGGTCACCGGCACCCTCGATGCGTTACAGGTGCTGGCGGAGCAAGGACTGCTCGAGACCGAGGAGGGGAGCGCCCTGTCGGAGTCCTACCTCTTCTGCACCCGAGCCCGGCTTCGCCTCCATCTCCAGATGGGCCGAGCCGTCGACTCGCTGCCCACCGCCCCCGGCGAGCTACGGAGCCTCGCCGCCTCGCTCGGGTTCGACCGTGCCTCCGAGCTCAGGGACGAGTATCGCCGGGTCACGAGAAGGGCCCGGCGCATCTTCGAGACCCGCTTCTACGAGTAAAACGCCATCGGGTTAGCCTTTTCAGATGATCAGCCCCGATCGGCTCGAGGCGCTGGTGGAGGGCATCATCCCCCAGTCCGTCGAGCTTCGCCGACTCCTTCATCGACACCCCGAGCCGGCCAACGAAGAGCATCAGACAACCGCGCTGGTCGCCGCATCGCTCGATGAGAACGGGATCGCCTATCACGATCGCCGTCCGAGGACGGGTCTCTGGCTGGACATCGGCTCCGAGCCACGCATCGGCTTCAGGGCTGACCTGGACGCTTTGCCGATCCACGAACCCGAGGGGAACGCCCCACGCTCCCAGAACCCCGGGTGGATGCACGCCTGTGGTCACGACGCGCACGCCGCCATTGCATTCGGGATCACCGTTGCCCTTCGCCAGCTCGAGCTGCCCGTGGGGGTGCGAATGCTGTTCCAGCCTGCCGAGGAAGCATTCCCCGGAGGGGCATCCCAATTCGTTGATGAGGGGCTGGTGGACGGTCTCAAGGGTCTCCTGGCCTTTCACGTGGACCCCTCGCTGGAGACCGGCAGGGTCGGGAGCCGGGTGGGCCCGATCACCGCCAGCGCCGACAAGTTCACGGTGGTGCTCGACGGGCCCGGGGGACACACCGCGCGTCCCCACCAGACCGTCGATCTGATCGCCGATGCCGCCCGCCTGGTGCACGAGCTCCCAGGGGTGCTGCGCCGAACGGTCGACGCCCGAAGCACCCTGACAGTTGCCTTCGGCTCTATCCAGGGCGGCACGACGTCGAACGTGATCCCAACCCGAGTCGAGTTGCAGGGGACCGCCCGCACCCTGGATCGAAGTCTTTGGGAGGTGCTCCCCGGGCTCATGGACAAAGCCATCGGCAGCCTCATGGCCTGGTCCGGCGCCGGTTACACGTTGGACTACGTGCAGGCGATTCCCCCCGTCGTCAACGACCACGCCGTGGTCCACGCAGCCACCTCGGGCGTGGCCGAGCTTCTCGGGCCAGACACCGTGGTCCCGACCGAGCCATCGATGGGCGGGGAGGATTTCGCCAACTATCTATCGGTGGCTCCAGGGGCGTTGCTCCGGCTCGGCTCGTCGGGAAAGGGCCACGACCTCCACTCCCCCAGTTTCGTGTTGGACGAGGGAACGGTCGGATTCGGGATAAGGGCGGGTCTTGGGGCCGTGATCGGACTGGCAGAAGGTCTCTGACCAGGAGCCGGCCGCCAAGCGGTTGGTACCATCCCGTTTCGTGGCGACCGACCGAGAGGCACGAAGGGAAGAAACCCCGTACGAGCCTCACATCGGCGAGACCCGCCAGTACTGGCGGGACATCATCCTGGGGGTCAACGACGGTCTCGTCTCGATCTTTCTGCTCGTCGTCGGCGTGGTCGGCGGCGGTCTCGACGCCGACCAGGTCCTGCTCACAGCCCTAGCCGCGGCCTTGGCCGGCTCCGTGTCGATGGGCGCGGGCGAGTATCTGGCCACCAAGTCACAGGATCAGGTGCTCGAGGCGGAGCTGAAGCTGGAGAGGGTCCACATCCGCGATCACCGACAGCAGGAACTCGACCAGCTAACCGAGATGTTCGGTGACATGGGTCTACGCGAGGACGACATCGCCATGGTCGTCGCCGCGTTCGACCGCTCCGACGACGCCATCCTCAATGCCATGAAGGCTCTCGAATTCGGGTTCGTGGAATCGGAGCGTCGATCGCCGTATCGCGCCATGCTCGCCTCCGGTGGCCTGTTCCTCATCGGCTCGCTCCCGGTTGTGATCCCGTTCGTCGTCTTCGAATCGGCCAACGTGGCCCTGGCCTGGGCCACCGTTCTGGCCCTCACCGGTCTGTTCCTGGTCGGGGTCGTCAAGGCGAGGGTGGCACGGCACAACTGGCTTACTTCGGGATTCGAGAACATGGTCATCGCCGGGATCGGCGGCGTGATCGCCTGGCTGATCGGGAGCGCCCTCGGCACTGCGCTGGTCTGACCCCGCCCTCCGCTAGCACCTGCTTGCAATAGTTAGCAGCTTGCTGTATGCTTACGCATAGTGAACGAGAGCAAGCAGAACGACCTCGGCGAGTTCATCCATCAGCAGAGGGAGAGAGCCAATCTCTCGCTCCGTCGTCTGGCGGAGCGGGCCGGGATCTCCAACCCCTACCTGTCACAGATAGAGCGTGGGATCCGCAAGCCTTCGGCTGAGATCCTGAGCCGTCTGTCCCGAGCCCTCGAGATCTCGGCGAACACGATGTACTCCAGAGCCGGCCTCATCGATGAGAACATGGAGTCGCCGACGATCTACGAGGCGGTCGACGCAGACAATCTGCTGAGCGCCAATGGGAAGAAGTTGCTTCTCGACATGTACCGAGCGTTGATCCATTCCAATGGGTCAGTAAACAAACACACCGAACAGGAGTGACAATGAACACAAAGAACGTGCTGTATGCCGCCGTCGGCGCACCGGTCGTCGCCGCCCGCAAGGTCGGCGCCAAAGCGGGCGAGGTCAAGTCCAAGCTGAGCGAGGGCGCCACCGAGTACACCCAGGTTGCCGGCAAGGCTATTGACAGCTGGGCCGTCGAAGGTGAGAAGGTCGTAGGACGGATCAGCGATGGCAAGGTCGTCGAGGAGATCTCCTCGAAGGTCGACCTCGACCAGGCCAAGGTGCAGGTGAGCAAGCTGCGCGACCAGCTCGAGGACATGCTGGCCACGTGGAAGACCTCATTCCGGCCCGAGAAGGCTGCAGACGAGGTGGCCCCGGCCAAGGCTCCCGCCAAGAAGCCGGCCGCCAAGGCTGACACCACCCCCAAGACTTCTGCTGCCAAGACCAGCGGGTCGACCGCAGCGAAGACGAGCTCCGCGAAGACCAACTCGGCGCAAGCCGATAAGGCTTCCTGAGCTCACTCCTCCTCAAAGAGAAGAAGGGGCCCTCGGGGCCCCTTCTTCGTACTTGGTACTTTGATAGCTCAGCCACTGGGGTCGAGCTCCTTGGCCGCCTCGATCCAGACTTCGACCATCGATTCGGTGGGGAGGCGTTGGACCACCCGGCTGCTCCCATTCAGGCCGATGATCTTGGCCAGCAGGGCGGTGGGGTTGCGGCGTCTCAGATCCCGCAGGGTGTCGACCCCGGCCGCGGTGAGGAGCTCGGCGTACTCGGCGCCCACCCCTTTGACCCGGAGCAGATCTGCGTGATTGACCCAGAGCTGCAGGTTCCTCGAGTCGATGCCGGTCGCAGCCGCCAGATCGGCCCTCGCCTTCCGATCCGCCGCCACTTCTATGAGGCCGTTGCTCGTCCGAACCCCGGCCTTACGCAACTTGGTGGCGTCCTTGTGGGCGATGCCCGCCACCTGATCGATCCGAGCCATGTGTCCCTTCAGCGCAACAGAAACAAGACGACCCGACTCTATACCGATGAATTCACCCCAAACCCGGGTGCTTGGGACGTAATTCGACGATGTCGGTCTCGGTGTCGACGTCCCGGGGAGCGAGGTCGGAGAACCACACCTCGTTGACCCATTCGGGATGCGCCTGCCACAGCCGCTGAGCTCCCTCATCGCCCTCCAATGACATCAGACGGGGCCACAGGGCGCGGTCGACCAGCACCGGGTTGCCCCAGGAGTACCGGTACTTGGGCACGCTCGCCTGATAGTCCGAGCGGGCATGCGAGGCGAGCAGCGCCTCGACGACCTCCACCGGTACAGACGGCTGGTCGCCCATCACGATCAGGGCCTTGTCGACACGGGAGAGACGCGTGAGCGCATCGAGAGCGACACGGATAGAAGAGGCAATCCCTTCTGCCCACTCCGGGTTCTCGATCACGCCCGCATCCCCGAACTCCGTCTCGTCGAGAATCCGCTCGTAGTCGTGCCCGAGAACGACCCAGACCTCGTCCACCGGGAACGCACGTGTTCGCGCCACAACATTGGAGAGGAGATTCGAATCGCCCCACGGCTCGAGTTGCTTGGATCGGCCCAGACGACGGGATGCACCGGCAGCGAGAATCACAGCCGCGGTTGTCATCAGACCCGCACCGGCCGGCCTTCGAGCTCCAGTTTCTGATCATGCAAGTACCGGGCCGAGATCATCTCGCCGAGTATCGCTATCGCCACCTCGCCGGCCGCACGGGATCCAATGTCGAGCCCGATCGGGCCGTGGATGCGGTCCACTTGCTCGACGGTGAAGCCCGAATCGAGCAGACGCTGGCGACGAGCGGCCGAGGTCTTCGAAGACCCCATCGCCCCGATGTACCGCACATCGGTGGGGAGCAGAAGAGGCCAAAGGGGATCCTCGAACCTCCGGTCGTGGGTGAGGACCACGACAAATGTGCGAGTATCGAAGGCGGAAGCATCGACGACGGCATCGGGCCATCCCACTCGGAGCTCATCGGCGCCCGGGAATCGCTGTTTCGTGACGAAAGCGGGCCGCGGGTCGGCCACGACGGTGTGAAAGCCGAGCAGGCCGGCATGTTGCACCAGCTCCTGGGCGATATGAACCGCCCCGAAGACGAAAAGGCGCGGTCGAGGGGCAACGACCTCGAAGAAGAGCTCGTCCTCACCGTATGCCAGGGTGGTACTCGTCTCCCTCAGCATCAAAGCCAGAGCGTCGACCCGCGCCGATGCGGCCAACCGTTCGGGGAGAGAACCGGCGATCAATTCTCCGGACTGGTCGAGCACGGCCTTCGCCCCGGCTTCGGGGCCGGCGATAACCGTGATCACCATGCCGAATGCGTCCTCATCGATCAGGGTTCGGGTGGCTTCGAGTACCGGTGACGTCACCACGGTTCGATGTAGACCTGGATGGTCCCGCCGCAGGCGAGACCCACCGCAAAGGCGTCGTCGTCGGCGATGCCGTATGTGACCAGCTCCGGCTCGCCGTTCTCGAGAACCGACAGCGCGCGGACCACGACGTCGTTCTCGACACAGCCTCCCGACACCGACCCTTCCATCTCACCATCGGACGAGACCAGCATGAGCGAGCCCGGGCCCCTGGGCGCCGACCCGTAAGCCTTCACCACGGTGGCTTTCGCCACCTTCTTCCCCTGGTCTACCCAGTTCTGTCGCTGTTCCAGCGTCTCACGCATAGGCCCAAGAGTACCGGCAGCTCGATGGCGGCGGACTTGGGTTCTGGTCCTAGGGCGGTTGGGGAAAGCGGATGAGGGCCCCGACGCCGTGAGCGTCGAGCGGCGAGGAGACCACCAGCTGATGCGTCCGCCCACCGGCCGCCACCGTTGCCTCCATCGCGGCGGCCACGATGTCGTCGACCTGGAACATGGTCGACCCACAGACCGGGCATCGGCTTCCCGAGCGCGCCAGGAATCCGCACGAGTTGCAAATGGACCCAGGGCGCCCGAACTCCCCCGCCACCACGAGCGTGTCGATGGCCTGGGCGTTGCATGCCGAGAGAACCGGGGCGAGACCGAGGACACCCAGGCCATCACTCCGGGCGGTGTCACAGACCCGTTCGGCCAGAGCCGCCTCCCTGCGGCGGCTCACCTCGTCGGCACGCGACGCCAGTTCGACTCGTAATGCCGGAAAGGACAACGACTGGGGGCCGGCGTGGAAGGTGGCCCGGTCGACCCGATCGAGGTAGGGATGAAGCGTCCTGCCGATCTCCTCGACGATCTCGCCGTGCCCCCCGATCGCAAGGTAGTCGAAGGGCCGCTCCTGATGCTTCTCGAGCAATATGGCCCCGGCTTCCCGCCACATCCTGGTCGATACCTCGTCGGCCCTCAGCCTGACACCGTGCTCCTCGTATCCCGAGAAACCGCCGTAGTTGGGCTTCCCGATGTCGGCGATGAGCGGCGGCCCCACCTCGTCGATGAGCGCACCGGAGACGACGAAGACCCGGGCCTGGGAACGATCGGCCACGATCACTCCAGCCCTCAGCACCTTCGGTGCCGCCCTCAGTGGTCGCAGATACGGGCGGGGGCCCAATGACGAGACGTTCGGCACCCGGTGAGCCAGCGACTCGACGGTGAAGAGACCATCGAGATCTGAGGCGAAAATCGCATACGCCGGAGCGGCATCTGCTTCTAGCTGGGCGGCGTGATCGTGGATGCGCTCGGCATCCGCCCGCACCGACTTTTGCACCGACCGCTCCTTGCTCTGCGCCGCCTCACGGACCGGGCGCAACAGATCGGTGAGCAGAGCGGTCATCCCGCCAGGGCTGGGGCGACCCAGGTACACCGAGATGAGCGAGCCGGACGGGCTTCTCAACTCGGCTATCGGGTCTGCAAGCAATAGTCACCTCCCGCCTCTCGGGGCCTCCTGATGCCCCGGCCGACGGCGAGCTTCGAACCTACTCCACCGCCGCGGTGACGGCACCCTGGGGCCCCACTCAGAGCGAGCGGCTCAACTCCGAGGTGAGGTCTTCTAGGAGCCAGCCCAGATAGTCCATGATGTCCCCCTGCTCCTCAGGCAGTTCATCGTGGTCCTCCTCGACGTCGAGGCCGAAGCGCGCGCCGAGAGCAAGCCTGCCCTCGTTGAGAACTCTGAGGAAGGCATCGGCCTCTTCATTGCTCAGATGCCGCCGGCCCCGCTCAGTGAGGACGTTCTGGAACACCCGGCGATCGGCATTACGTGCCGCAGCGAGCTCACCCTCCATCAGCCGCCACCACTCTTCGTTCGACTCCGGGTCGTCGAGGTAGACAGGCACACGAAGACGTCGTGAGGCGGGCTCGTCGGCGGCCGCCGGGATTCCTGCGAGGAGATCGAGCAAGCCAGTGAGAAAGACCTTCTCATCTTCAGTGAGATCGACGTCGATCCCACCCCGAGTCGTCTTGAACCGTCGCTGCATCAATGCTCCATCGTCGCCCACAGCCCGTGCCCGTGGAGCCGGTAACAGTCGACCTCGGCTTTCTCCCGCGGGCCGTCGGACACCGTGGCCCGCCCTTCGTGATGCACCTGGAGCATGAGCACCGTCGCCTTGGGCTCGTCGTACCCGAAGAGCTTCCGCAGCACATATACGACATAAGACATGGTGTTGACCGGGTCATTCCACACGATGACCTGCCAGGGCCGGTCGATGTCCTGGTCCTCACGAGTATCGGGGTGAATGACGGGTGCGGGGTGAGAAATCACCAGGCCGCGATCGTAGGCCAAATCCCCGGCCACTCACTCCTCAGCGGGACCTGCCAGCGCCTCGATGAGGGTCTCCCGGCACGCCGTCACCGCCGTGGCGAAGCCGGGATCGGAATAGGGGATCTCGGCTACCGGGAACGGGGAACCGACGCCGGTGAAGCCGGGCACAGGGTCGGGGAAATCCTCGACTCCCAGATCCACCATGCATTGGCTGAACTCCTGGAGCTGCTCGAGGATCGCCTGGCGCAGAACATCGTCGTCACCGAGGTCCAGCGCGCCAGTCTCGAGATGCTCGGAGCAAACCGACACGGCCTCCGCCGTGGCGGGGTCGCCGAAGTCGAGTGTGGCCATCACCAGGTCGAGCCTCGGGTGGCCGGTGGCATCGAGCGGGATCTCTTCGATCACTATCTCCCTTTCGGCCAGACAGGTGCGAAAGGCCTCGACAGCCACGTTGGACAGGACCGTCGTGGTCGTCGTGGGGGGCGTGGTCGTGGTGGTCGCCGGTGCGCCGGTGGCCGAAGGCTCATCGGAGTCAGAGGTGCACCCGGCCAGGAGCACGACCAACAACAGGGCGAGGACCGACCGTCGGATCAGTCGCTCCCGACGGGCTGACTTTCAGGGGAGCTCTCGGTGAGGCCATCGGCGAGGATCATGGCCAGGTCCCGAACCCTCACGTCGTCCCGGCCCAGCTCCTTGACTCCGTCGTCGAGCATCACGAAGCAGAACGGACAGGCGACCGCGATCTCGTCGGCGCCGGTAGCGAGCGCTTCTTCGGCCCGTTCGATGTTGATCTTCTTGCCTGTCTGTTCCTCCATCCAGAACCGCGCGCCTCCGGCGCCACAACACAAAGCCCTGGTGCCGTGTCGGGGCATCTCAACCAGCTCCATCGACCCGGCGCCGGCTACTTCCCTCGGAGCGAGATAGACGTCGTTGTGCCTCCCGAGATAGCAGGGGTCGTGATAGGCGATCTTCTTGGCGGCTCCATTTGGCTGCGCCGGGGCTTCCAGCCGGCCCTGGGTCAGGAGCTCGGCCAACAATTGGCTGTGGTGGACCACCTCGTAGCTACCCCCGAGCTGGGGATATTCGTTGGCGATGGCGTTGAAGCAATGGGCGCACTGGGTGATCACCCTCGTGACCCCGATCTCCTCGAAAGTGGCGATGTTCTCCAGAGCCAGCTGCTGATAGACGAGCTCGTTTCCGGCACGGCGGGCCGGGTCGCCGGTGCAGGCCTCCCTCGATCCGAGGATGGCGAAGTCGATGCCGGCCCGATGGAGAAGGCGGGCCAGCGACACCGAGACCGCGGTGTTGCGATCGTCGTAGGAGCCGGCGCAACCCACGAACCACAAGTAGTCGGCGGTGTCCTTGCCGTTCTCGCCAAACACCGGGACTTCGAAATCGAGCTCCTTCGTCCAATCGGCTCGGGCCTGGCGGCTCAGGCCCCACGGGTTGGCCTGGTTCTCCATGGAGACGAAGGCCCGGCCCAGTTCGCTGGGGAATTCGGACTCCATGAGTGTCAGGTAGCGGCGCATGTCGAGGATGCGGTCGAGGATCTCGATGTTCACCGGGCAGATCTCGTCGCATGCACGGCACGCCACGCAGGCGAAGACTTCCTCGGGCCGCACCCGGTCGAAGAGATGTCCCTCTCCGTCGAGCACCGCCAGCGACGAGACCGGCGGGGAGATCCCGGCCACCGAAGCGGCGACCTCACCCGTCTTGATCACCATCTCGCGTGGATCGAGCGGCTTCCCTGTGATGTTGGCGGGGCACACCGATGTGCAGCGGCCGCAGATGGTGCAGGCATCGGTGTCGAAGATCTGCTTCCAGGTCAGATCGGTGACCAAAGACGCCCCGATGGTGTCGATGTCCTCAGCTTCGAGGAGGTTTGGCATCTCCCGCATCGCCCCCTTGGGGCGGGGTCGGGGCGAGAGGAACATGTTCGCCGGCGACGTGAACATGTGGCGGAGTTTGGTGACGGGGACCACGACGAGGAATCCGATGAAGGCAACCACGTGGACGATCCAGAATGCCTGGTGCATGCCGGCCGCCGAGCCTTGATCGAAAAGGGCCGACAACGGGTATCCGACGAACGACCACATCTCGAAGTCGGGCCTGCCGGCCAGAGCGATCCTGGCCGACTCGGTCAGGAGACCCGTGAGGCCGATCATCGCCAGCAGGAGGAGGATCAGAGCGTCCTCGGGGCGGGTCTTGGTCCTGATCCGGCCCGGTCTCACCAGATAGCGATTGATGGTGAACAACGCCACCCCGCCGAGGAAAACGAGGGAGGCGAGGTCGAGGACGGCGGAATAGCCCTGATACACGACACCGTGGAGGAACTCCAGGTTCGACGGGAGGATATGGTCGATCTCGAGTATCACGGTCCCCAGGAACAGGACCAGGAACCCGTAGTACAGCGCGGCGTGGGTGAGCCCGGCTCGGGGATCCCGCATCAGCGTCTTCATCATGAGCCCGCCGCTGAGACGCTTGACCCGCTCCCCCCAGAGCCCGCTGCGGCGTTCCGCAGTCCCCAGCGACCAACCCTTGGCCCGGCGGGCGAAGAGATGGAGCATGAGCCAGAGGAAACCCGCCACCGACACGTAGAACACCACCTGGAGAGCGGCCGGGATGTTGCCGAACACCTCACGGCCCACTTCGAAGACCTGATGCTCGGGAATGGTCCCCAGAACTCCGAGAGCCAGGGTGCCGAGGGCGAGGAGGATCCCAAGACCTTCGAGAACCTGGGATATGTCCGGGCGTCGCTTCTCGGGCGCGGACTGCTCTTGCCGCTCCTCGGTCAGGGCCATGGGGGCACTCTATTGGCTGCATTGATCCTGAACTCGAACCCAGGGTTGCCACCACCGCTCAGCGAAGTCCAGCGCCCTGGGTTCAACCCAGGGTTCGGGGGGTCATCCCCCGAAGGCGGATCGGATGAAGAACCAGGCGTTGGACGGCCGTTCGGCGAGACGGCGGGTCAGATACGGGTACCACTTGGAGCCGAAAGGCAGATAGATCCTCATCGGGAACCCGGCTGCGGCCAATTCGTGCTGCAGGGCGGTCCTGATCCCGTAGAGCATCTGAAACTCGAACGGCTCCGACCTTGGGCCGGCCAACTCACGGGTCAGATCAACCAGCGCCGAGTCGTGGGTGGCCACCGCGGGACGTACTCCCTCGAACGCCATCAGCTCTCGCAGTTGGGAAGCGAAAGCCTCATCCACGGCGCGGCCCGAGGTGAGGGCGACGTCCGCATCTTCCACATATGCACCCTTGCACAGTCGGATGTGCCCGCCCAAGGGCATGAGGTTCTTCAGGTCGGATGGCGTCCGGTGCAAATAGGCCTGAAGGGCGAGCCCGAGGTTGCCGTAAGTCGATTGCGCATTCTCGTAGAGGCGCACAGTCGCGTCCGTGTATCGAGAGTCCTCCATGTCGATGGTGACGGTGGTGCCCACCTCAGCCGCGCGATCGGCGAGGCTGTCGAGCAGCTCGATCGCCAAGGACTCGTCGAAGGCCAGCCCGAGCTGGGTCAGCTTGATCGAGATATTGGCATCGAGGGACTCGGATTCGATCCGGTCCAGTCCTTCTACATATTCGTCGCGGGCGCCGATCGCCGTGGCTCGGTCGTGACACTCCTCCCCGAGGAGATCGAGAGACACGAGAAAGCCGTCCTCGTTGAGCTTGCGGGCTGCCGTAACACCTTCGTCCAATGTGTCACCGGCCACGAATCTCCCGGCGAGGGCCTTGCCCGGCCCGGTCCCGGTGATTGTTCGCTCCACGGGCCCTGCCTCGGTGAGAGCCATGACCACCCGAGAGAAGCCACTCAATCCTGCTGCCCGAGCTCGGCTGCTCGCTTCGCCGCAGCCTGGACGGCGTCTTCGACCAGTGCCCGGAATCCTCGCTCCTCGAGCACATGCACCGCGGCCGCGGTCGTCCCTCCCGGCGACGTGACCTGCGAGCGCAGCTCGGCCGGGGTGGTGTCGGTATCGGTCAGCAGGTGTCCGGCGCCGCGGATGGTCTGATGCACGAACTCTTCAGCGATGTCGCGGGGCAGTCCCTCGCGGACCGCAGCCTCGGTGAGGGCCTCCGCCAAGAGGAACACATAGGCCGGCCCGGTGCCGGATACCGCTGTCACAGCATCGAGCAGCGATTCGTCCATCACCCTGACCCCGCCCACTGCCCCCAGGACTTCTGTTGCCAGCTTGAGATGCTCTTCGCCGGCATGGGCGCCTCGGGCTATCCCTGTTACGCCTTCCCCAACCAGGGCCGGCGTGTTCGGCATGGCTCTCACGACCGCGACCTCGCCCAAAACGGCCTCGTAGGTCCTGGTGGTGACTCCGGCGGCGAGCGAGAGGATCATCTGACCGGTACCGAGAGTGTCGGAGATCCGTTCGATGACCCCGCCAACATCCCTCGGCTTCACGGCCACCACGATGACATCCCGGCCCTCGATGGCTTCCTGTGGATCGAGCGTGACAGTCGACGACGTGCGCGAAGAGAGCTCAGACGCCCTCTCCTCCCTGCGCACGGCAAGTGAGAGCTCCTGCGGGGACCACCCGCCGCGCTCGAGCCCTCGCCTCAGGGCCTCGCCCATGGCGCCGACCCCGATGATGGCGACCGTGGGATGTGCAGTCATCGAGAAATCATACGCTCGGGTCGAAATCCCGGCCTCGGTACGACCGAATCATCTCGATCACATCCTCGACCGCCTCGGGGGTGAAGCCGTCGGTGATGACGACGTCCGCATACCCCTTCGAGGGCTCTACGAACTCCAGATGCATGGGCCTCACGGATTTGAAGTACTGGGCGATGACGGAGGTCATTGTCCTCCCCCGCTCCTCGATGTCCCGTTCCAGCCGCCGTGCGAGCCGGATGTCGGCATCGGTGTCGACGAAGACCTTCACGTCGAGGACCGATCGCAGACCGGGCTCTGCCAGCACCAGGATGCCCTCGACCACGATCACCGGGGCCGGATGGATCACGACCACGTCGTCGGATCGAAGATGGCGGGCGAAGTCGTAGGAAGGCTTCTCCACCGACGCACCGGATCGCAGCGTGACCAGGTGGTCCACCAACAACTCGGTCTCGAGTGATGCCGGATGGTCGTAGTTGACCTGGGACCTTGCCTCGAATGACAGCTCCGGAGCATGTCGGTAGTAGGCGTCATGCTGGACGAGGGCGACATTCCCGTCCAATTGCTCAACCAGGGATTCGGCGATGGTCGTCTTGCCCGACCCCGACCCGCCGGCGATTCCCACGATCAAGGGGAGATCCGACGTGGAATCGGGACGGGCAGACATGCCCGCCGACGTTACTTATCGCCGACCCGGCTCCGAAGACGGCGAATCTCGTCGTAAACGCCATCGGTCAGGGTGGTCGACGCAGGTGCTGAGACACCCTTGAGCTCGACGTGGGCCCGGCTTGGCTTGGATGCGGCCACGGGAACCGGCTCGGGCTCAGTGACCTCGGACTCATCGATCGATTCCGGCTCGATCACCTCGTCGACGTCGGGCTCCGTCTGGGCGATGGTTCCAGCTTCGGCCTCGATCTCGGCTCCGTTCCATCCGTTGGAAGCCACGCCGTCGGCCAGGCGATCCAGCCACTCGGCCTCCTCCTCGGGAGTAGCGACGGTCTCGGCCAGACCCATGCGATTCAGAGTGTGGAACATGCGAACCGCGGTGCCCCGGCCAAACTTCGCCTCGATGGCGCCAAAACTGAACGTCGGCACCAAATTGACGAATGTCTGCCAGTCACCAGGCTCCACGGTCATCGGCTCGGCGATCTCGTGGATCAGCTTCACGCCGTTGGCCTCGAACAACCCGGTCTCGGTGACCTCGCCCTCGAGGGTCTGGAGCGCTTCGACATCGACCAGGACCTCTTCGACGGTCCAACCTTTGGCATCGGGCCCGTCGGCGGCACCGACGGAAAAGGAGCCTTCGGCGACTGAGGAGAGCACGTACAAGATGTCGGCGACACCGGCGCGATCGGACCCGGTGTGTGCGCCGTCGAAACCGGTCAGTTCGGCGCCGGTGACCCGTCCTTCACGAAAATGGACACGCCCGCGGCGCTCGCCCTCGATGTCGAGTGAGCCGGTCTTCTTTGTGACCTGCATGATCTGGAGCAGATCATTGATGCTCCAATCAGAAAGCTGGCCAGAGAGATGCATCGATACCCTTCCGTTCCCTTGATCCCCCCTATCGGCAGGAACGGGCGGGCGGTTGAGCCGTTCAGACCCGCTTGGCGGCCTTCATCGCCTTCTTCTTCTCGCGCAGGGCGAGCACGTCTTCGAAATTCGCCACATCGGCGATCGACGGCCAATCGGCCGCCTTCTCCTCCCAGCCTTCGGGACGCACGCCGAGTCGCTTCCCGAGGAGCCCCACGAAGATGCGCGACTTCTCGGCACCGAAGCCAGGAAGTGCCCGAAGCCGGCTGAGCAGCTCCGAGCCGTCGTTGGCGGTCTCCCATAGATTCTCCGCTACCCCGTCGTAGTCGTCGATTACAGCCCGCGCCAGCTCCTGGGTCCGCTTCGCCATCGACGCCGGATAGCGATGAATGGCCGGTGGCCCGCGGAAGACCACCTCGAGATCCTCCAGGGGAGTGGCGGTGACGTTTTCCGGGGTGAGCATCCCACCGAGACGATCCTTCAGGAGCTGTGGGCCGTAGAAGGCCCGCTCCATGGGGAATTGCTGGTCGAGCAGCATGCCCATGAGGAGGGCGAACCCGTCAGAGGCGAGCAGCCGGTTTGCCTCGTCGGACTCTGTGAAGGGGAGGAGGTCGGGTCGGTCCATTGGGCCAACCGTAGCCCTCAGACCATCAGGCGAATCAAGACGTAGAGGACGAGTAGCCCGGCCGGTGCGTAGGCCACCATGCTTGCCGGAGTTCGGCTCGGGTCTCTGCGGCGCTCGTTCATCTCTATCGTCCTTTTCAACTGAACTTACGGCCCGAAGATTCCATGCGAAATAGGGGTTCACCCCTATTCGACCCGGACCGTTCGGCGAGAATGTGAACGGATCGAGAATGAGTGATGACATCTACATCGTCGATGCCTGTCGCACGCCGATGGGCAAGCTGGGCGGGCAGCTCGCCCATGTCAGACCCGACGACCTGGCCGCGGACGCCATCGCTGGTGTCCTGAGACGTCAGCCCGACCTCGACCCGATGGCGATCGAGGACATCTATTGGGGTGCGGCCAATCAGGCGGGTGAAGACAACCGCAATGTCGCCCGCATGGCCGGGCTCCTCGCCGGTCTCCCCATCGAGATCTCGGGAGCGACCGTCAACCGCCTCTGTGGCTCCGGTATGCAGGCCGTGATCTCAGGAGCGCACGCCCTTGCCGCCGGCTGGGGTGACGTCGTGGTGGTCGGGGGATCCGAGTCGATGACGCGCTCGCCTTACGTGATGAGCAAGCCCGATCGCCCGTTCGCCACTGGCACCCCCGAGATCGTCGACACGGTCCTCGGCTGGCGTTTGGTCAACCCGAGGATGAAAGAGCTGTACCCCCCGATCACACTCGGGATGACCGCCGAGGTGGTCGCGGCCAAGTACGACATCAGCCGGGAAGACCAGGACACCTTCGCCTTGCGCAGTCACCACCTGGCCCTCGCTGCAGTCGCGGCCGGTCGTTTCGACGACGAGATTCAGCCGATCGAGGCACCTGTTGACTCGAGACGTCGGGAGACGGCGATGATCAACGCCGACGAGGGGCCGCGAGCCGACACCTCGATGGAAGTGCTGGCCAAGCTTCCACCGGTCTTCAAGGAGGACGGGACGGTCACGGCCGGCAACTCCTCACCTATGAACGACGGCGCCGCCGCCCTGATCCTGGCGACCGAGACCGGGTTGGGCACATATGGCCTCACCCCCATGGCCCGAATCGTCTCCTCGGCCGCTGCCGGGGTCCATCCCGACGTGATGGGGATCGGTCCGGTGCCGGCGTCGGAAAAGGCGATGAAACGCGCCGGGGTCGGCCCCGAAGACCTCGATCTCGTCGAGATCAACGAGGCGTTCGCCTCCCAGGCCGTGGCCAGCATGCGATTGCTGGAAATCGACCAAGAACGCGTCAACGTCAACGGCGGCGCCATTGCCATCGGTCACCCGCTCGGGGCCTCGGGAGCACGGATCCTCACCACTCTCACCCACGAGCTGAGGCGACGAGGTGGGCGCTACGGGCTGGCCACCATGTGCATCGGGGTCGGTCAGGGGATCAGCACGGTCATCGAGCGTGTCTGAGGTGGCCCCGGGTCCCCTCGACGGCACTCTCGTCGTCGAGTTCGGCAATCTGATCGCCGCCCCGTACGCCGCGATGCTCCTCGCCGACCTGGGGGCGCGGGTGGTGAAGGTGGAGCCGCCCGAAGGGGACCTGTCACGCGGGTTCGGGCCTCATCAAAACGGTGAGTCGACCTTCTTCATGGCCGTGAACCGGGGCAAGGAGTCCCTGGCACTGGACAGCAAGGATTGGTTGTCGAAGCGGGTTCTCGACAACCTGATACGGAAGGCCGACGTGCTGGTCCACAATCTGAGGCACGGCGCCATCGAGCGACTCGGGTTCGGGAAGGATCGCTCGCACGAGCTGAATCCGAAGCTGATCTACGCCTCGATCTCCGCCTTCGGCGCCGAAGGTCCCTATGCGGAGCGAGCCGGGATCGACATCGTGTTCCAGGGTGAGGCGGGAATGATCTCGATCACCGGCGGGCCAAAGGACAGGCCGATGAAGACCGCCACCACGATTGGCGACTACGTGGCGGGTACCAACGCCGCCCTGGCCATTTCCGCCGCGCTGGCCGAGACACCACGAGTGGGAAGAAACATCGATGTCTCATTGCGTGACGGTGTGATGGCGGTCCAATCGGCCTGGAATGCGCTTGCGTTTGTCAGCGGCGAGCAACCGGGCCGGGTGGGGACGGCGAGCCCGTACGTCGCCCCGAGTCAGGTTTTCGACGCTGCCGATGGGCCCTTCACGCTTGCCGTCGTCTCGGATCGACATTTCCGGGTCCTGGCCGAGAGCCTCGCCATGCCCGACCTGATGGAGGCGTATCCGAGCAACGAGGTGCGGATGGCGAAACGGGACGCACTGGCCAGGAGGCTGACGAAGGTGTTCAAGACGCAGACGGCCGATCATTGGGTGAGCTTGCTCGGTGAAGCCGGTCTGCCCGTTGGTCACGTTCTGACCCTGAGCGAGGCGTTGAGCGACCCGCAGGCACGCCACAACGAGATGATCGTCGAGTTCGACCATCCGGTGGCCGGCGCGGTCAGGGCTACCGGTTCACCGATCCACATCGACGGCGCACCGGCCCGCGCCGGCATCGCTCCCGCCACTCTGGGGCAGCACACCCGGCCGATCCTGCGGGAGGTCGGGGTGGACCCCGACTCGATCGAGAAGATGGTCGCGGCCGGGACGGCAGTCGTCTCGTGAGTGGGTTGGTCCATTGGGCCAAGGACGTCGGTGAGGACTGGGCCTCGGTCCTCGCCGAGCTGACCCGGGCGTTCGAGGTGAGCCGATCATCGGCCCAGAACGAGGGTTCGATCGTCTATGTCGTGCGTCAGGACGATCTGCTGGGGCGGAGGGGCGCCGGCAACGCCATGGTCGCCTGCGGTCTGCTGTCGGCGGCCCGCACCGCCGCCCTGGAGGGAGCCCGCAAGGGATGGACGGCGAATGTGGTGGCCTTCGACGCCGAGGCCGACCCTGCCAGTGTGGAGGAGTGGGCCCTCCGGCTGCTCGATGACGGAGCGGTCAATGGTGAGCTGATCAGGCTCGGTTCGGGCCATATCGGGAAGACGCTGGCATGAACGGGACCATCGTCGTCACCGGGGCGGCGCGGGGCATCGGCAGGGCCATCGCCGAGAAGATGGCGTCGACCGGCCCGTTGACCGTCATCGGTGTCGACATCGCACCCGAGCTCGGCCTCTCCGAGTCCATCACCCCGGTACAGGTCGATCTCACCTCGGCCGACGGCCCCGGTGTCGTGAGGGAGGCGGTCGAAGCCTCGGGGGCACCGCTGATCGGTCTGGTCAACAATGCCGGAATCACCCGCGATGCCCGGCTGATCAACATGGGGGACGAGGATTTCGCCGCCGTCCTCGAGGTCAATCTGGGGGCGGCCTTTCGATTGACGACCGAGTTGGCCCCTTTGATGTCCGACGGCGGCGCCATCGTCAACATCGCCTCCCGGGCCTATCTGGGCAACTTCGGCCAGTTCAACTACTCGATGTCCAAGGGCGGGGTGGTCGGGATGACCCGGGCGATGGCTCTATCCGTCGCCCCGCAGGTGAGGGTCAACGCGGTGGCCCCGGGTCTGATCTCATCAGAGATGAGCATGGCCATCCCCGAGGACATCCGGGAGAAGATGGTCGAGTCCATCCCCCTCGAACGGATGGGCACCCCGGACGAGATCGCCAACACGGTCTGGTGGCTCCTCACCCCCCTCTCCAGCTACATCACCGGCGAGGTCATCGTGGTCGGGGGCGGTCGCAGCCTGAGCTGAAACCACTTACCTGAGGTACGTGGGCCACATATGGACCCTACGCCGACATAGAAGTGCTCAGTAGTAGAGACGGCTTACCGTTTCCGCCACCATCGCCGGCTTCTCGGTGCCCTCGACTTCGATGGTGACCTGACGGTTGAGCTGGATCCCGCCTTCGACGTCGGTGGCCGAAACCAACCCGACCCGGGCCCTGATCCGGGAGCCAACCGGCACCGGGGCAGGGAAACGGACCTTCTCCAGCCCGTAGTTGATACCCATCATTGGCGACCCGACCTCGAGTGGCACCTGGTCGTCAGAGCCACGGTAAGGGACAGGGTAAGAAATCCGTGGGCGATGGTCCCCCCGAATGGACTGGCGGCGGCGCGTTCCAGATCGACATGGATCCACTGGTGGTCGTCGGTGGCATCGGCGAAGGCGTTCACCCGGTCCTGGGTGATCTCCATCCAGTCACTGACCCCGATCTCAGTCCCGACCAGGTCTGCGAAGTCCGACGCTTTCATTCTTTGTCCTCCAAGGCCACATATGGCTCTGCGTACCTCAGGTAAGCAGAACTACCCTCGCCGTTCGTGCAGGTTCTCCCCACCAAGCTGGACACGCGGTCCGAGGAATACCGGGTCAATCGGGCCGCCATGGAAGAGAAGCTCGCCGAGTTCGAGCAGCTCATGGAGCAGGCCCGGCAGGGTGGTGGCGAGAAGTACATCAAGCGCCATCGGGACCGGGGAAAGCTCCTGGCCCGGGAACGCATAGAGCTCCTCCTCGACCGGGATGCCCCGTTCCTCGAGCTTTCCACCCTGGCTGCCTGGGGAACCGACAAGAACCTCGGCGCCAACGTGGTGACCGGGATCGGGGTGGTCGAGGGCGTCGAATGCGCCATCCTCGCCCACGACCCAACCAGCCAGGCCGGATCGATGAACCGTTACTCGGTGGCCAAGACCCTTCGCATCATGGACATCGCCGGGGAGAACCGGCTTCCCCTGATCAATCTGGTCGAGTCGGGCGGCGCTGACCTCCCCGACCAGGCCGAGGTCTTCATCGTCGGGGGCAAGTGGTTTCGCAACCTGACCCGGCTCTCCAAGATGGGCATCCCCACCATCGCCATCGTCTTTGGCAGTTCTACGGCCGGGGGCGCCTACTTCCCGGCCATGTGCGATTACGCCGTCATGGTGAAGGACCAGGCCAAAGTGTTCCTGGGCGGCCCGCCCCTGGTGAAGATGGCCACTGGAGAGGAGTCCACTGACGAGGAGTTGGGTGGGGCCGAGATGCACTCGAAGGTCTCGGGCCTATCCGACTACTTCGCCCAGGATGAGCACGAGGCGATCCGGATGGGCCGGGACATCGTCAGCCATCTCAACTGGCGCAAGCAGGGCTACGGGCCGACCAAGGATCCAGACGAACCGGTCCACGAAGTCGACGACATCCTCGGGGTCGATTCCCCCGGACCTCCGAGTGCCCTTCGACATGCGCGAGATCCTGGCCCGCACCCTCGATGGCTCACGCTTCGAGGAGTACAAGGCGGTGTACGGAACTTCGATCCTCACCGGTTGGGGCTCGATTCACGGCTTTCCGGTGGGCGTGATCGCAAACCAGCAAGGCGTGATCTTCTCCGAGGAAGCGCAGAAGGTCACCGAGTTCATCCAGCTCAGCAACCGCTACGACACGCCGCTCCTCTTCATCCACAACACCACCGGATACATGGTGGGCAAGGACTACGAGCAACGGGGCATCATCAAAGACGGGGCAAAGATGGTCAACGCGGTGGCCAACTCCGAGGTGCCCCACATCGCCCTAATGGCTGGAGTCTCCTACGGCGCCGGGAACTACGGCATGTCGGGGCGGTCCTACGACCCCCGATTCGTCTTCGGCTATCCCAATCACAAGGTTGCGGTCATGGGCCCGACCCAGCTGGCCGGTGTCATGTCGATCATCGCCCGTCAGGCGGCAGAATCACGTGGAGAGCCGTTCGACGAGGAAGCAGACGAAAAGCGGCGCAAGGAGATCGAGGCTCAGATCGAAGCCGAGGAGCTGGCCTATTTCTCGACGGCGAGAGTGCGGGACGACGGGCTCATCGATCCCCGCGACACCCGGCACGTGCTGGGCATCGCTCTCTCCGCCACCCACTCCGCCGAGGTGAAGGGGACCGACCGCTTCGGCGTGTTCCGCATGTGATCAGCCCTCGATGAAGGAGAGACGGACCCTCCTGGTCTGATTGTCGACGTTGGTGTCGACGAGCACCACTGCCTGCCAGGTGCCCAAGGTTGGTTTGCCTGCGACCACCGGAATCGTGACGCTGGGGGACACGAACGCGGGCAACACGTGGTCGCGGCCGTGGCCCGGACTTCCATGCTCGTGACGCCATCGGGCGGGCTCGGCCGGCAGCAGGTCATCGATCGCCGCCACGAGATCCTGGTCGCTCCCCGCGCCTACCTCGATCACCGCAATGCCTGCCGTGGCGTGAGGGACGAAGACGGAGAGCAGGCCATCGCCAAGATCGGCGACAAATCTGGCCACATCGGCGGTGATATCGAAGATCCCGACGTGTCCCCCTGTGTGGACAGTGAGTTCCTCGCTGATCACCCGGGGAGACTATGAGATCAGCCGGCGAATTCGACAACTACGTCGCGGTAGCCGAGTCCGAGCAGGAAGTCGGTGAGGATCTGACGGGCGTTGGCCTCGGCGTCGGCCAGCACACCCTCGTCGAGGGCGGCCTGGACCAGGACTTCCTCGGCCACCTGACGGGCATCGGTCTCCAGCCTCGGATCGCCCTTGGTGAACAAACCGGTCTCACGATCGAGGATCTGGGTTGCCTCGTTGTCGACCGAGACGTACTGGATCTCCGCGGCCGGGACGGTGATCTCGACCACGCCCTGATCGTCCAGTGAGACGTTCTGCACGGTGATGCCACTCATGTCGATGCCGGCGCCGATCTTGGCCACCGCGAACAACTGCAGACTGTCACCTCGTGCCCACTCCAGCCATCCTCGGTCCGTCCCCTTGTCGACGATGGTGTACTGGACGGTCTCGACCGTCGTCAGATTGGACATGTCCCGGATAGAGCTGATCACGACCGGGCCGATCTCTTCGTACGGCTCCGGCTCGAACACCGCAGCGAGGTCGCCCGGTGTCGGGACGGCATCGACCAGATCCTGAAGACTCGAAACCACCCAGATCCCGATCACGATGAACAGGGCCACCACGCCGGACACGATGGCGATCGGAACGATGGCCTTCCGGCGTCTTGGGGCGGGCTCGAGCCTCTCGACCGTCTCTCGGTCCTGCCTTTCCAACAACTGTGTGTCACTCATTTGAACGCGACTCCTCAACTCGTAGTTATGACGACAAGGCTTATGACGTCCTGGCGTCCGAAATGGTTTCCACCGGTACGCTCATCGACCCAATGATTCGAAGACTTCTGGTGGCCAACCGCGGTGAGATCGCTCGCCGCGTGTTTCGCACCTGTCGTCAGATGAGCATCGAAACGGTGGCCATCCATTCGGACCCCGACACGACCGAGCCACACGTTCTCGAGGCGGATCATGCGGTAAACATTCCCGGATCGACCCCCGCCGAAACCTATCTGGACATGGACGCGGTGCTGGGCGCTGCCAAGCAGACCGCGGCTGACGCGATCCACCCCGGCTATGGCTTTCTCGCCGAGAACGCCGAATTCGCCCGTCGGGTCACGGGAGAGGGCCTCATCTGGATCGGCCCGCCTCCGGAGGCGATCGAGGTGATGGGCTCCAAGCTCCGCTCCAAGGCCCTGGTCGAATCGGCCGGAGTCCCCACCCTCCACGCCGTCGACCTCACCGGGAACGCCGATGCAGAAGCAGCGGCAGAAGGGCTCGGGTACCCGGTGCTGGTCAAGGCATCCGCCGGGGGCGGGGGCAAGGGGATGAGGATCGTCGGCGATCCTTCGGGTCTGACCGAGGCGATCGAGGGAGCGCGAAGGGAGGCGGCCTCCTCGTTTGGCGACGACACCGTCTTCCTGGAGAAGTATCTAGTCGCACCGCGTCACATCGAGATCCAGGTACTCGGAGATGGGCACGGCCGGGTGATCTCAATGTTCGAAAGAGAGTGCTCGATCCAGCGCCGGCATCAGAAGATCATCGAGGAGGCACCCTCACCTGCCATGGAAGACGACCTGCGACGACGAATGGGCGAGACAGCCGTCGCCGCCGCCGCAGCAGTCGGATATGTCGGGGCGGGGACGGTGGAGTTCCTTTTCCAGGACGGCGAGTTCTTCTTCCTGGAGATGAACACCAGGCTCCAGGTGGAACACCCAATCACCGAGATGGTCACCGGGTTGGACCTGGTGCGTCTCCAGATCGAGATCGCAGATGGTGCTCCGATCGACGTCCAGCCCGTCATCTCCGGGCACGCCATCGAAGCGAGGCTCTACGCCGAGGACCCCGTTCACGACTTCCTCCCGGTGACGGGAATGATCCATCGATTCGATGTTCCCCGACTCCCGGGAGTGAGGGTCGACTCCGGTGTCGAGGACGGCTCGACGGTCTCGGTGTTCTACGACCCGATGCTGGCCAAGATCATCGCCCATGGCGCCACTCGCGATGAAGCGGCCGAGTTGCTCGCCCGGGCATTGCGGCGGGCATTGATCCATGGTCCCGTCACCAACCGCGAGCTGCTGGTTCGGATCCTGGAGCACGAAGAGTTTCGGTCGGGCGCAATCGACACGCATTTCCTGGAACGGCACGATCCGGCAGAGCTTGGCCGGCCGCTGGCGGACATGGAGACGGAGCACCTGTCGGCGGTGGCGGCGGCGCTCTCTGATCAGGCCCACGAGAGAGGTCGGTCCCGCGTGCTGGCGTCCATCCCTTCCGGGTGGCGGAATCGGCCCGGTCACACCCAGGAGAGGTCGTATCGAGGAGATCATGGAACCCATGTGATCCGCTATTCGGTCACACCGATGCCAGTCGTGGAGGGTTTAGGCACGATCGAGGTCACCGAGTGCTCACCTGCTCGGGTCGGGTTCAAACACGACGGGCTCGACCACAGCTTCACGGTGTCGAGATATGTCGAGGCTCGCCACGTCGACTCCGAGCTGGCACCGGTCCGTCTGGAAGCCTTGCCCCGCTTTCCTTCAACGGAGGCAGCCGAGACTCCCGGATCGCTGCATGCGCCCATGCCGGGAAGGGTGATCAGGGTCGAAGCGGCCGTCGGTGACACCGTGAAAGCCGGTCAGGTGCTCGTCGTGCTGGAAGCGATGAAGATGGAGCACACCCTCAGGTCACCCCATGACGGGACCGTCATCGAGGTGGACTGCTCCCCCGATGACCAGGTCGAGGCTGGGGCCGTTCTGGTCGTGATCGAGCAATCGTCAACCTCGGGTTGACAGATCTGAATGTCAACCTAGGGTTGACGCATGAAGCAGCCCTTGCAGATGGAGCTACTGGTCGGTCTCGTCGAAGTTAGCGCCCCCACCGGTGCACCGCTCGACCATCTCGCCGGAGCGGTCCAACTAGCCGACAATCTCAGTCTGATGGCCGATGAGCTCATCGGCCACTTCGTCGACCGGGCGCGGGACTCCGGAGCGTCCTGGGCCGAGATCGGTGGCGCCCTCGGTGTGTCCAAGCAGGCGGTACAGAAGCGGTTCGTTGCTCGTCGCGTGCCGGGAGAGCGCAAAGGCTTGTTCACCAGGTTCGACGACGAATCACGCTCCGTCGCGATGGACGCAATGGAACAGGCACGCATGCTTGGGCACGACCGGATAGAAGTCGGCCACATCGTGCTCGCGTTGATGGAGAGCCCGGACGGGAAGGCTGCCTCCATCCTCGCCGCCCAAGGCATATCAGCCGAGCAGGTGAGCGAATCGATGCGCGTCATCCTGGGACCGCCTCGGGGCGCGGTCCCGGATCAGGTGCCCTTCGCCGCCGACTCGAAGAAAGCCCTCGAGTTGTCCCTGCGAGAGGCGATCAGAACGAAGTCGAAGGTCATCCGCCCTGAGCACATGCTGCTCGGCATCATGCGCGATCAGAAGTCCTCTGCTGCGAGCTGCCTGGCGAACCTGGGGGTTGATCGCAAAGAGATCGAGAAGATGATCGCCTAGCGGATCACGTCCTCGAAGCCCCCCAACACCGCCAGAACCTGATCGATGTCGCCCTCGGTATGGTCGGCGTTGACCTGGAAGCGGATCTCCTCGTCGCCTTTGGGCACCACCGGGTAGTTGAGACCGGTGGCGAGGATTCCGTTGTCGTGAAGATGTCGGACCAGCGCAGTGGTCCTCTCGGTGTCTCTGACCATGAGCGGCACTACCGGATGGGGGCCCGGGATAGTCTCCAGACCCAGGCCGACGAGCCCGTTCTCGAATTTGGCGGTCATGGCTGCGAGATGGCTCAACAAGGACCCGCCCTCGTCTGAGTCGACCACCGACACCGCCGCAGTGGCCGCAGCCGCCTCCCCCACTGTGATCGGGTTGGAGTAGATGTACATCGGCGCCTTCTCCCGCAAGAAGTCGGAGAGACTCTGGCTCCCGGTGACATACCCCCCGTTGACGCCGAAAGCCTTGCCCAGCGTGCCGATGAGGACATCGATCGGGCCTGACCCGGAGACTTCCTCGGTGCCCCGACCGGTGGCCCCGAAGGCTCCTACCCCATGGGAATCGTCGACGACGACAACAACGTTCTCCTCGAAGGCACCGTCATGGGCCCGAGCGACCTCCATCAGCGCCGATAGATCGGCGTAGTCGCCCCGCATCGAGAACACACCGTCGGTGACAACGATGGCTCTCCTCGCCCCGACTGCCCCGACAAGCTGCGAGTCGAGTGCGGCGAAGTCGAGATGGGGATAGACCTCCCTTGTCGCCGGCCGGGAGAGACGAAGAGCGTTGATGATGCAGTTGTGATTCAGCTCGTCGCTGAGCACCACGGTGTCGGGTGTGATCAGCGATGTGAGGGTCGAGAGGACAGCGGCATAGGCCGAGGAGAAGATTATCGACGACGGGCGCCCGTGAAAGGACGCCAGCCGTTGCTCGAGGTCGAGGTGTGCCCGATAGGTGCCCGAGATGAACCGCACCGCCCCCGGACCGGCACCGAACTCCTTCGTGGCCGACTCCTCGGCAGATACAACCGCCGGGTGCCGGGAAAGCCCTAGATAGCCATTGGAGTTCATTCGGATGAACCGGCGCTCGGAGCCCTCGAGGAGATAGCGGGGACCGCTTCCTTCCGCTTCGGGCTCGACGCCGACGATCACGGCCTCGGATCCCTTGGCTGTTCCCGCCTGACGCAGCGCCGACACCTCGCCGGCGATGGTGGTGTCGAGGCGATCGTGAGGCATGGGGGTGGGTTTAGCACACCCCTAGAGTGCCCGGCCATGACTCGTCTCGGTTACATCGGGCTCGGGACCATGGGCCACGGGATGGCTCTGAACCTCCTCATGGCCGGGTATGGCCTCACGGTGTGGAACCGGACTCCCGGGAAGGCAGTGGATCTCGTCTGTGACCTCGCGCCCGATCCGATCGAGCTGGGAAAGGTGAGCGACCTCGTCTTCGTGTGTGTGTCCGACACCCCGGACGTCGAGGAGGTGGTGTTCGGGGACAAAGGGGTCATCCATGGCCTAGCCCAGGGTTCGGTCCTCGTCGACCACTCGACTATCTCACCGGGCGCCACCAGAGAATTCGCCGCCCGAGCCTCGGAGTCAGGAGTGGCCTGGGTGGACGCCCCGGTTTCCGGCGGGTCCGAGGGCGCAGAGAAGGGGACCCTGGCAGTCATGGCCGGAGGCCCCGGCGACGCCCTGGAGCGGGTCCGACCTTTCATGGAGGCTTATTCGAAGACGATCACACACATCGGCGAGCAGCCAGGATCGGGCCAGATGGCCAAGGCGGTGAACCAGGTGCTGGTCGTGCTCAACGAGCTGGCCGCCTCCGAGGCATTGTTGCTGGCGCAGGGTGCGGGTCTGGACCTGCAAACGACGCTGGCCGCGGTCGAGGGTGGGGCGGCCGGGTCGTGGATGCTGTCCAACCGCGGCCCGCAGATGATCGCGCGTGATTGGCGCCCCGGATTCACCGTCGACCTGCAACAGAAGGACCTGCGCATCGTCCTCGACTCGGCCGACGAGCTGGGTATCCCGCTGCCCGGAACATCCCTGGTCTTCCAGCTCTACCGTGCCCTCCAGGCCCAAGGTCTCGGCTCCGAGGGCAACCACGCCCTGGTCAAAGCGCTGGAGAAGCTGGCCGGGATCGAACTGGGGGAACCGCGTACCTGAGGTGCTGCGGCCATATATGGCCGTATCTGGGCAGAGAACGCCGGCTCTCAGCCCAGCAGGTCAGCCTTGACCCGGGCTACATGGCCGGTGGCCTTCACGTTCCGATAGGCCTTCTCGATCTCGCCCTGGGGACCGATGACGAATGTGGACCTGATCAGGCCTTCCATCGTCTTTCCGTACATCTTCTTCTCGCCCCAGGCGCCGAGCGAGGTGGCCAGCTCCTTGTCCTGGTCGGAGAGCAGATCGAAGTTGAGCCCCTCCTTCTCCTTGAACTTTGCGTTCTTGGCCGGGGTGTCCGGGCTGACCCCGACTATCTCGTAACCGGCCTCGGCGAACTCCTGATAGCTGTCGCGGAAGTCACACGACTCCGTTGTGCAACCCGGTGTCATGGCGGCTGGATAGAAGAACATGACAAGACGCTTGCCGGTGAAGTCCTGGGAGCTGATGGTCTCCCCATCCTGGTTGGGAAGGCTGAAGTCGATGGTCTCAGGCATGGCTCCGAGGCTACTTCACCTCTGTCCCTCGTAATCGACCTCCGCAGCAGCCTTCGCCTCCGGAGACCGGAGGAATGTCATCCCCCCGGCGAAGAAGCTGAGGGCCGCCGGCACCCAATAGGAGATGATCCGGTAGATCAGCACGGGCGCCACCGTCGTCGCCGCCGGGAAGCCGTATGCGCTGAGGATGAAGACCAGGCCGGCCTCGGTGACGCCAAGGCCCCCCGGAGTGCCAGGCAGCCCTCCGGCGATTGACGCCGCGCCAAAAGCGGCCATCACCTGAAATACATTGACGTCGATCCCGAAGGCGATGAGAACCAGGCCAAGCGCGGTGCCCTCCAGGATCAGTCGGCACCAGATGTACGTCTGTGATTCCGGCCCCGGAAGATGGTCGATGACCGTGGTGTCGAGACGCTTGCGGACCGCCTTGGGAAGGAATCTTGATAGCGAGCCCAGCTTGCCCGAGCCGAACATCAGCAGGACCCCGGCCAGGAGGACGAACGGGGCGAGCACCGTCAGGCTGACAGAGGCGATCCGCGCTGAATCCTGCGGACGGGCCAGCAGGAGGCCGACACCGGTCATCATGAGAAGCCCGGCATAGTTCAAGAGCACGGCGCGCACGGCCGCTCCGGTGGTTCCCGGCTCCTCATCACGGACGGTCCAACCCATCGCCACCGGGGTGATGGCGCCTCCCGCCGGGATGAGACGGGCCACACCCGCCCCTACCAGGGCTGCCTTGAACGCAGAGAACGCCTTGAGCTCGCCGCCGGCCTCTTCCACCGACTCCTTGTAGAGCAACCCGTAGAACCAGCTCGCTGTGATCTGGGCGACCGCCGCAAGGGTGACCAGGCCCCAGGCGTACGCGTTCATCTCCGGCAGCTCGAAGTTGTTGAGGATGAACCCGGCGACGCCGGCGTAGACGATCGCGGCGATGACCGCGATCCAGGCCACCCGCTTCGGGCTCATGGAGTCAGCAGGTCGTCCGCGCTCTGCGGAAAGTCCCCACCGCCCGGATCGGTGTCGAAGATCGCACGGCGCATCGCCGATCGCATGCCACGCGGGCTATCGGGATTGCCCTGCATGCGGCGAGCCATGATGACGGCGGACAGGGCGAGCAGCACCAGCGATTCAGTCGCCGGCCGACCCATCGCGGTCGACACGATTGGAAGGAGGCCCCAGCCGAGGAATCCGGCCACTCCGCCACCGATCTTCCAGCCGGCGACCGACCAGCCGGTGGTCCAAACCAACAGCACCGGGTCGAGGGCGAGCAGCAAGCCGACCGAGGTGGCCAGGCCGCGGCCGGACCGACCTTTCAAGAACACCGACCAGTTGTGCCCGATGACGGCCATGAGCCCCACCATCCCGGCGGCACCCTTCCCGAACCCCATGCTCTGAGCGATGAGGACCGGGAACAAGCCCTTTAGGCCATCGAGCACTCCACCGGCCAGACCCCATGGCCAACCGGCGACGCGGGTCAGGTTGCCGGCGCCGACATTGCCGCTGCCGACATACCGCAAATCGATGCCCCGGACACGGGCGATGAGCTGGGCGAACGGAATCGACCCCAAGAGATAAGCCCCCACCAGCAGGAGAGGCCAGTAGAGGACCCACGGTGAATCTGGCATCTGCGTCAGAAACGCTAGCCAGCCTCCGCTCGCTTCGGTAGCCCGGCACGTTCCCCGGTTCCCGGCACCGGCCCTTTGGTTAACGTCGGTTGCTATGAGCCCGCACCGAGGACAAGCATGCCGATGAAGATCACCTACGCCACGATGTCCACGGACAACGAGGAGATGAACCGGGCCTACGAGGGCGCCCTCGACAGTGTGAAGCCACGGCTCGGACAGGACCACGGCGTCGTCGTGGATGGCGAGCATCGCAAGGACAGGGGCTTCTTCGAAGAGTTGTCACCGATCGATTCGAGGATCGTCGTGGGTCGCTACGCCCAGGCGGTGACGGAAGACGTCGACGACGCGGTGTCCGCAGCCAGGGCTTTTGCCCCGGAATGGGAGGGGTGGGGCTGGGAGCGCCGACGTGACCTCATGCTCGCGGCCGCCGATCACATGGACGGCCAGCTCTTCGAGCTCGCCGCCCTTATGTCCTACGAGATCGGCAAGAACCGACTCGAGTCGCTGGGTGATGTTGCCGAGACGGTCGAGTTCCTTCGCTACTACGCAGGCCAGATCACCGAGCACGGCGGATTCATCACCCCGCTCAGCTCCCACGGCCCCAATGACGCCAACACTTCGGTGTTGCGCCCGTTCGGGGTATGGGCAGTCATCTCACCCTTCAACTTCCCGATGGCGCTGGCCGGCGGGCCCTCGATCGGGGCGCTGATCACTGGCAACACAGTGGTCATCAAGCCGTCCAACCAGGGAGCCCTGATGGCTCTCGAGTTCCATCGCGTGATGATGGAGTCCGGTCTCCCCGAGGCAGCCCTCCACGTGGTGACCGGCGGCGACGAGATCGGGGACTACCTGGCCCACCACCCCCAGATCGACGGGCTCACGTTCACCGGGTCCGCCCCGGTGGGGATGTACCTGTACCGGACTGTCAACGAGACCCGGCCAAAGCCCGTGGTCTGTGAGATGGGTGGGAAGAACCCGGTCGTCGTCACCTCGAGCGCCGACCTCGATGTAGCCACACAGGGGATCGTCCGGGGTGCCTTCGGCCTCAGTGGCCAGAAGTGCAGCGCCACCTCGAGGGTCTACGTCGAGGAGGAGGTCTACGACGATCTCATCGACAAACTCGTCGAGGCCACCGGGCGAATTGCCGTCGGCAATCCGCTCGAGCAGGAGATTTTCATGGGCCCGGTGATCGACGATGCCGCGGTGGATCGCTTTCAGAAGGCGGTAGATGAGGTCAAGAACAGCGGCGGGCAGGTCCATGCCGGGGGCGTCGTCCTCACCGAAGGCGACCTGGCGAACGGAACCTACGTGGCACCCACCGTGGTCAGCGCCCCGCTCGACTCCTGGGTCTGGACGGAGGAGTTGTTCGTGCCATTTGTGGCCGTCACCAAGGTGAAGTCGCTCGAGGAAGGGATCGCCCTCTCCAACGACACGGATTTCGGTCTCACCGCCGGGCTCTTCAGTGGCGACGAGGAGGAGATCGACACCTGGTTCAACGAGATCCAGGCCGGGGTCACCTACGTGAACCGGGCGGCCGGCGCGACCACGGGCGCTTGGCCCGACATCAACCCGTTCGGAGGCTGGAAAGGATCGGGGACATCCGGAACCGGTGGCGGCGGCCCCTGGTACCTCCGCCAATTCCTGCGGGAGCAATCCCGGACCCGGATCAAAAACTGACTGGCGACCGCTCGACTCAGACTTGTTCGAACCGAAGGGTGAGACCGTCGGGGTCGGTGATCTCGATGACCTTGTCCCCGGCGGTCATATGGAGATCGAGGCTGTTCAGATGCTGGCCCCATCGCTCCAGGTCGTCGACGACGAAAGTGAGTGCCGCGGGCCGATCCTGACCCTCGACCAGCTCGATCCTCTGTCCCTTTGCCGATTCGATCACCTCGGCCGCAACCCCTTGCGTCGGGGTGCGGACATGCGTGAAGCCGAGCCCGCCGTAGAAGTCGAGAGATTTCTGCAATGAGGTCACCCCGACACGGACGGTCGTGGCCACCACCCCGCCGGGAGCACGTGTCGGGCCGCCGCCGGCCAGGACCTGTTTGGCCTCCTCGATCGTGAACCGGCCTGCTGTGACCTCCCGGCCGACTACCACACCGTCGAGGCTTCGCCCGGCTGCCTCGAGACGCAGCAGATCACGCAGGTCCTCCAGGTCCCTCACCCCGCCCGCGGCGATAACGGGTTGCTCGACCGTCGCCAAGGCCTCGGCCATGATCTGGAAATTGGGCGGGTCCTCGAGAGCGTCGCGACCGGCTTCGGAGACGAGGAAGGCCACCACGCCGGCAGAGGACATCTCGATGAGCACCTCCTCCAGATAGCGACCGCTGTTCTGCGTCCAGCCCTTGGTCACGATCTCCTCATCGGAGCGGACGTCCACCGAGACCGCGATCTTGTCCGGGTTCTCACGGCATAGGTCCCAGACCATGTTCTGGTTCTCTATCGCGGCGGTGCCCATGACGATGCGCCAGGCGCCTTTCTCGATCAGACGCTGCGCCTCGCCCTCGGAGCGAATACCCCCGGCGACCTGCACCGGGACAGGGACCTCGTCGACGAGCCGATCGATCAGCTCACGATTGCGGTAGTCCCCATACGCGGCAGCGTCGAGATCGACGATGTGCATGTAGTCGACACCCTGCTCCGCCCAGTGCCGGGCCCGTCTGATCGGGTCGTTGTCGAGGGCGATGGCATCGTCCAACCGGCCCCGCGGAAGCCGCACCGACAGACCCCCCAAGATGTTGACCCGGGCGTACAGATCCATCACAGGACGCTAGCAACCCGGGGCTGAGCGCATCTCTAGGTATCAGGTTCGGTCCCGATCCCCAGGGCTTTCTCGGCGGCGTCGAGGGTTTGGCCCCCAGCCACGACCGGGGCAAACAGGTCGCCGAACCTCTGGAGACGGTCCCAGAGGTTGAGAATGGTGATGTCGCCGTTTGCGATGTCGCCCAACTCATCCCAGGCGAGGGGCGCCGAGACCGGGGCGCCGGGACGTGGTCGGACCGAATAGGCGGAGGCGACGGTCTGGCCAGAGGCGTTCCGGTTGTGATCAACGAAGACCTTGCCCTTCCGCTTCGGCTTGTCCCATTCCATGGTGAGGGCGGCCGGATTGGCCGCTGCCAGATAGTTGCCCACCTCACCGACGAAGCGCCGCACCCTCGAGAACTCATGGACCGGATCGAGAGGGACGTAGACATGGAGTCCGCGGGATCCGGAGAGCTTGGGATATCCGACCAGCCCGAGCTGGCCCAGCGCCACCTCCAGAAGCTGTCCGCCCTCCACCACCTGATCCCAGTTGGAGCCTTCGGCCGGATCGAAGTCGAATATGGCGTAATCGGGGTGCTCCAGCCGCCCTTCTCGGGAGTGGAAGGGATGAGTCTCGATGCATCCCATGTTGGCGAACCACATCAAGGCCTCGACGGTGTCGGCGACGAGGAAGTCGATAACACCGCCCTGGGAGTCGGACGGCACGGGAGTGGTTCTCATCCAGTCAGGTTGGTGTCCCGGTGCCCGCTTCTCGTAGAACGACGGGCCTTTGATCCCCTCCGGGTAGCGGCTCATCGAGATCGGCCGCCCCGCCAGATGAGGCAGCAGGACCGGCGCAACCGAGGCGTAGTACTGGATCAGGTCGCCCTTGGTGTACCCCTCGTCAGGGAAATAGACCTTGTCGAGGTTCGACAACCGAAGCGGCCGATCCAGTCCTACCGGCTTGAACCCGTCGCCCTCCTTGATCGCCATGATGGGTGCGGGGAAAGGGGCTTTCGCGGTGAAGACCGGCCGACCCGACGTCGTCGATGGCCCGGCCTCGATCTGCGTCTTCGCCTCGTCCCAGATCCGGTCATGGCTGGCCAGGTCCCTGGCCTCCGATATCAAGACCATGCCGACCCCTGCCTCCTGCGCCGCCTCCACCAATGGACTGACACGAAGGGTTCCCTCCCCGTATGCGATGTGGCGAATCTCACCACCGGCGCCGAACTCGTTGTCAGAGAACTGTGTCTGCAGCGGGGCAATCATCCAGCCGGGGAACTGACTCTGGATGAAGGAGAACACCGAGACAAACGCCTCCTTGGACGTGAGGCCGCCGCCGGTCATCGCATGGACATGGGCCCAGTCGACGACAGGGCGCACAAACGAATACTCGGAGGCCAGCATCGCGATGTCGCCAAGGCTCCCGAACGACCGATTGTTGCCCGCCGTCTCCAAACCCATGCCCACCCCGAGCGATTCGACCTTGGAAACAACCGAATCGAGCCGGGACCGTATCCGATCCATGAGGACGTCGGGCTCCTCGGAGTAATTGGACCCGAAGTGGGCGACGATCACCGGCGCCGTCAGCGCCTTGCCCAGTTTCATCGTGTGCTCAAGGGCGGCCAGGGACTGACGCCCACGATCCTCGTCGGGCAACGTAAGGCCGGCGAAATAGGGAGCATGGACCGAGAGCCGGATGTCACGCTCGGCGGCCAGCTCGCCAAACGCCTGGCACTTTTTCTCCTTCCAGGGGAAACCGTCGACAAAGGGCAACTCGAGGGCACGATGACCCTTTGCCACCAGCTCATCGAGGAATTGCTCATCCGGGACGTCCTCGGGGGGCAGGCGGGAGATCCCGAAGCGGATGCTGCTCACACCAGAAGGCTATAACCGGCAGGTCCTCACCCGCCGAACGACGTCGTCATAACCTGCAGCCATGTCCCGCGGCCGGCTCGTCACCTTGATCGTGCTCGTAATCGCCGTTGTCGCCATCGTGGTCGTCTGCAATCGAGACTCAGATCCACCAACGACGACTGACCTCCCGACCACGACTGCTGGGGTCACCACCACTGCGGTCGATCCGACCACGACCACGCCCGGGTCCACGACGACCGTAGCCCCAACGACGAGTCTTTCCGCCGACCAGACAGTGACCGTCCTGCTCTCTCCGTTTTCGGAGATGGGGCCCGCATGGAGTGAGCAGATCCTTCCCTACGGCGAAGGCGAGGAGTTCCTCGGCACGTCTCCGGGCGGCGATGGCCTCACGCTCGGACCCGAATATGGCACCCAGACACCGGACAGCTCATGGTGGTTCCTCGACGCAGCCAGCCTCCGCATCGCCCACTTTGCGGCCGACGGGTCCTATCTCGACCAGGTCGTCATGCCTGAAGACCTGCTCGTGGATGGCCAGTACTTCCAGTACCAGATGCCCCAGGGTCTCGACGATGGCTCGATCGCCGCCGGCGGGTTCCGGTCTGAGAACACGATGTCACTGCTGCGCATCGCCGATGGGCAGGCAACAGGAACGACGTTCGACGGCACCGTCCCGTGGGTTACCACCGACGGCGGGCTCCTCTACGGGTTCGACGGGGAGGACGGTACGCCGCATTCGCTCGACCCCAACAACCCGCAGCCGGTGCCGGTTCAGTGGTTCCTGGCACGGGACGGCAGCCGCTACATGGTGACGCTGAACGATGGCGAGATGCTCGTCGAAATCCCCGACTCCGGTCTGACCAGGATCTTGCAGATGCGCTTCTCGGAGGACCCGGAAGTCGTCGCCCGCGGGGGGATCGAGGTCGAGACCGGCGTCGACGGGACGATCTTCATCATGATGTACGGGGTCCCGGAATCGGATGAGACACTCGGCATCGGAGGCTTCGTATCAGTGGCTCCGAACGGCGCCGTCAGTGAGTCCGAGCCCATCGCCGAGCCCTTCAGCCCCGCCGACCCAGGTAGCCCATCACATCTGGGCGTGACGCCGGGAACGTCGACCCCCTGGAACATGCTGGTGGGCGAAGACGGAATCCATGTCTTCACCCGGACCGGCTAGCCCCGGGAAGCACGTCCAATGTCGTCCATCGCCTCTGCGAGGGCGACGGCGCGCTCATCGCCCAAGGCGTCGAAGACCAATCTCTTGACCAGGGCGAGGTGGGTAGGCGTGGCCACCTCGACGACCTTTGCCCCGGTATCGGTGAGGGTTGCCTCGGTTCCCCGCCGATCGGACTCGCTACGACTGCGCTCGACCCAGCCGGCCTCCTCCATGCGGCTGACGGCGTGTGAGAGCCGACTCGGAGAGAAGCCGACTTCTCGAGCCAATTCGCTCATGCGCAATGTGCGATCGGGTGCGCGATGGAGGCGGCTCAAGATCACGTAATCGTCGTGCGTCATCCCGGATTCGTCCCGGAGCTGTCGGTCCAGTGCGTTGTTCAACGACTTCATGCCACCGGCGAGCCGGAACCATGCCCTCAGCTCGGTTCTGCTCAGAGGATTGGCCACGGTCTACAGACTACAGGAATATTTGAAGCTTCAAACACATTTGCTGTAGGGTCATCACCAAGGAGCTCATCGAAATGCCAGTCCATCGACTCAACCATGCCGTCCTCTATGTCAGGGATTCCCAGCGTTCCGCCCGTTTCTATGAGGACGTGCTCGGCTTCCGACGTCTGCCACTCCCCATTCCTGGCGCGGTATTCATGCAGGCCGAAGGCTCGAGTAACGATCACGACTTGGGGCTCTTCTCAATCGGTGAAGGGGCCGCCGATTCCGCGGCCGGTCGGCAGTCGGTCGGCCTCTATCACCTCGCTTGGGAAGTCGACACGCTTCAGGACTTGACGGAGATAGAAGCCAGGTTGTCAGAGACGGAATGCGCTTGTAGGGGCAACCGACCACGGCACCACCAAGGCGCTCTACGGCAAGGACCCTGACAACATCGAATTCGAGGTCTCCTGGCTGGTCCCCGCCGACCTGATCACCGACGACGTCGTGATGACAGCCCAACGCCTGGATCTGGCCAAAGAGATCGAGCGATACGGAATTGACACCCTGGGCGGCATCGGGATCAGCCGGGCCCGCCCTGTCGAGGCGTAGGCACCAAGGGATGAACACCGCACTGTGGATCGCACAGATCCTCCTCGCCCTCGCCTTCGGCGCCGCCGGGGTGATCAAGACAACTCAGCCTCATGAAAAGCTGGTGGCAAGCATGGGCTGGACCGGCGACTACTCGCCAGGCTTCGTCAAGTTCGTCGGCGTTGTCGAGGTCCTCGCGGCGCTCGGACTGATCCTTCCCGCCGTCACCGGCGTCGCCCCCATCCTCACCCCGATCGCCGCTTCCGGCCTCGCTCTCGCGCAGGCCGGGGCGATCGCGGTGCATGTGCGACGGAAGGAGCCTCAGTTCATCATCGGCAACCTGGTCCTGATCGCCCTGGCCGTCTTCGTCGCTTGGGGACGGTTCGGGGACTACCCGCTGTAGTCGGGCTGGGTCAGCTCAGCCGGGGTGTCCGGGACACGCACCCGTGGTGCGGGGTCGCTGAGGCCCCGACGGAATGCCCAGGCAGTCGCGGATAGGGCGGCTGCGACGACCAGCCCGGCAGGGACACCGACGAGGACCCCGACCGCAACTGTCAGAACGCCGATCTGACCAGCCAATGCCACGACCCGGCTGGTGGGGCGAAAACGCTCGATGCGCCGATGGAGCCGACCGAGGTCGGCCGGGGTGCGCACGTTGGCGGCGGGAAGGACGGCGAGCCCGCGGAGAAGCCCGAACAACGTGACGACTGCCAGCGCCAGCCACGGCTCGCCGGTGGCCGCCGCAACGACGACCATCAGATAGACGCTGGCCGACATGACATAGGTGGCGACTCCGACTCCAAGTTGCCAGCCGAAGCCGAGCCCGTAGATCCAGGGGCGATAGCGATCGAGCCAGGTTCTCTCCACCTGACGTGGGTTGGCGGGGAGCCGGAAGCCTCCGAGACCGAGATCGGAAGCGAGTGTGACCAGCCCGGCCACGAGCACAACACCGGCCGAGGCGGACGCCGATAGTCCCAGACCGGCCACCGCCAGGGCGCCAAGGGCGGCCAGGACACCAAGTGTCAACCCACCCAGGATCGACCCGACCAGGAACCAAGAAACCGTGGCCCAGTAGCGGTGGCCACGCCCGACCTCCGAAAGAGGGGTTATGGAGGAGAGCATCGACACACCACAGGGGGACCATGTCGACCTGAACGCGGCTACCACCGCGATCGCCACCGCTGTCACCGTCATCAAGTCCATCTCGACCACCGTAGCTCGACTGGCACGGCACCCTAGCTGGCATCATTTCGTCGCTCAATCGGGCCGGTACCCTTTGATTTCTCAGGGTCTCTAGCTCAATTGGTAGAGCAGCGGGCTTTTAACCCGTTGGTTGTGGGTTCGAGTCCCACGGGACCCACCGGTCTCATCCCACGTCCGCGCGGTCGGCGTCGCAGAATGGCGATCGCCTCATTCGCTCAGATCAGGACCGAATAGTCCGCCTGCAGCCGGTCCCAGTCGAGCATGGCGGTGAAACCACCCAGACTGAGGGTTGAGGCCAACGAGGGGATGTCGTCGAATGGAGGCGGGATGAACTTCGGCTCCTCGACCAAACCCTCCTCCTCCAACTGGTGCAGGGTCACCATGTCGAGCAGGTCCACCTTGCCGCAGAAGAGCAGCGGGATCCGATGCGACCGGCCCAGCTGGATGGCCAGACGGACGTACAGCACCGTGAGGACCAAGCCCTTGCCGTAGCCCAGGTCCTTGGTGAATGGCCCCTGGTCGGGGAGGCTGCCCCGGAAGATGCGGACGACCGCAGCCCATGCCTCGTCCTCGGTGAGCCCCTCGGTGCGGAAGATCTCGAACACCTCAACGAAGTTCGCCCCGTCGAAGGCTGCCTTGATCCCTTCGATGCGATGCATGAGCTTGGCCAGGCGTCGTGGGTGGCTGCGCAGGTTGAGCATCTCGGTCAGGACCGCAAGCCCCTCCTGGGTCACCGTGGTGCGGGGGGCGGCCTTGCCCAGGAAGGTGCAGACTGGCTGGGCCAGGCCGTTCTGGGTGGTCCCGATGTGCACCCAGGCCTCGTGCGTCTCGAGGAGGTCGAGGTCCCGCTGGGAGAACATCCGGTCCTCTCTCACCTTGATGTAGTCGCTGCCGGCGGCGGCGTCGGCAGCGATCCCGTCATCGGCCCGGACCTCGACCATTCCCTTCCCCATCGAGGCGTCGCAACGCGTCTGGAGGATTCCGACGGCTTCCGTCCCCGGGATGTCACGCGTGTCCTTGCCAGACTCGGAGTCCACGTCGAGTCCTTCGAGCACCACTCTCATCTCGTGGGACAAGTCGGCAATGGTGGGCCCACCCGCATGGAACACGTCGTGCGGGGTCCCATAGAGGAGGCTGGCGATCGTGGAGAACTCAGGTGTGCCACGTGCCTCCAGGAGATCGACGGTGAGCCGGAACTGCTCGCACATGAATCTCATCAAGTTGCCTGCCGGAGAAACAGGCCCGAGCTTGGCCTGGAGGTCGGACTCGATACCCCTCAGCTCATCACGGGTGGCCTCGGGATCGAGCTTGGTTTCACGGGTTTCGTAGTAGGCACGATCGACTGCGGGAAGCTCCTTGAACTCGGAGGCGTAGAACTTCTCTTTGATCGAATCGTCCCAGTTGATCGCGTTGAGGACCTTGATCGGCTTCTGGGCCTCGACGATGCGGTCGCTCAGCTCCTTGATGGTGTCTCGATATGGGTCGGTCATCTGACCGGCGAATCTAGGGGAGATTCCTCGACCAATGCGACCGGCGCCCTCTTCGATGTCCTGGTCCCCGAAATCTCGGTGACGATGCGCAGCGCCAACAATGAGAACACGACGATGGCCGATCCCAGATAGAGCCCGATCATCATCGGGCTCGAGGTGTCCGTGCCAGCCCAGACCCCGTGCAACAACGAGGTGACGAATACCCCGAACGAGGCGAAATGGATGGTGCGCCATGCCTTTTGGCCGATCCAGCGTTTGAAATAGAAGCTGGTGCTGACCAGGACCAGCCCGTAGAGGGCGCCGATGCCGGCAGTCACTGCCAGCGGACGCCAATCGGACAGGCCGGGGACGAGGATCTCGGCCCAGCTGAAGTCCAGGAAGTCGTGGACAGATAGCACGCCCACGTGGACCAGGTCGCCAGAAGGGCCCCGATCCCAAGCGACTCGTGGAACCAGGTCAGTGTCTTCGCCTTGACCCATTTTCCGAGCAACTTCGAGCTCACCAGCAGACCCCAGATGGTGGCCGCGCTGAGGAGGGCGAAGGCAACCACGCCGGAGCCCCTGATGACCAGCCATTCGCCGCTCACGCCGCCACCTCGATGCCCGGCGTGGCGTAGACCGATCCATCGGACCAGACGACAACTGCCGCATCGACCCAATCCGTCTCGGCAGCCCAGGCCAGACCATCCTCGCCACGAAAGAGGACTGCTTTGGCCCCTGCCTCGGCCTCGAGCGCTGATCGGGCCAGCACTGTGGCGCTGAGGATGGGTGTTTCAATTGGCGTCATCGTCCGCGGATCGATCAGATGACACACCTCGCGATCGCCCGCTTTCCAACGGCGACGACTGGTAGAGCTGGTGGCGAGTGCCCCAACGCCGAGATGAAGACGAACCGCAATCTCATCCCAGGGATCCAATACCGACACGATCGTCTCAGGGTCATTGCTCCGGATGTCTCCCCCGGCCGACACAACGGTGGCAAGACCCTGTTCCACGGCCCGATCGCAGCTCCACCCCTTGGCCACCCCACCCAAGTCGAGGCTGGTACCGGGCGAGCGAGATAGTCGTCGACCCGACAGGGCCCATTCCGGAGCCGGAACAGGCGCTGGGACCGCGTCGAGCCCGAGGCCCTGGTCGAAGGACCTGTCGTAACCCCACGCTGTGACGCTCGCCCCGACTCCGGCATCGACCAGCCCGTCGGTGAGAGACCGAATTCGATCGGCTGCCGTCATCACCTCGGCGAGTAGATCCGAGACGACTACCTGGCTCGCCAACGAGCGATTCACCCGGCTCAACTCGCTTCCGGGGCGAAAGCGGCTGCAAACGTCTTCTACCTCTTCGAACCAGCGGCGCAGCCCATCCGCGGATTCGGGGTTCGGGCACCACGCATCTATCCCGGTGCCCATGGCAGCAAAGGTGATGTCGATCATGATCCGCTGCTCGTCATCTCCGGCGCCAGGGCCGGCGCCGGAACGGTCTGAGCCGGCAGAGCGCTCGGTTCCACGGTCTGGGCATTGCCGGAGCGGATGACGACCAGACCCTGCTCGGGCAGATTGGGCATGACCGGGCTCGCATCGACGGTCTGCATCTGACCGGGCGGTTCGAGTGGCGGCTCCTGACCGCGGGGCGGCTCGAGCAAAGTAGCGACGAGGGCGCTGCCCCAGGCGAGGGCGGCGCCGGTCCAGACCAGGATCCGGTTCCATCGTCCCTGCGCGAAGCGACTCATCTTCCGGTCTCCGAAGGGAGGGTGAGTGTGATCCCCTGATCGATGAGTGCTCCCACCACCGCATCGGGCAGCTGAGTCATCTCGTCGGGGGTGAGGAGGGCGGCCGATCCGTGGGCCAGCAGAATGCGTTTCACCGACGGGTCGAGTTCGCCCCTCAACACCGGCCCCGGCGCCGCAACGGCCGGCTCGCCCGCAGTCGACGTCACGACCGGGGTCATCGAGGCGTGAAGCGCGATCAAGCCGGTGAGGAGGACAGCCAGCCCGGTCGGGATGGAGAGCCGGCTCAATCGTGGTCCTCCCCATGGCGGTCCTCGTCATCATCCCCATGACGGACGTCATGGTCATCGTCGCCCCCATGACGACCGTGGTGGTCGTCTTCATCGTCACCCCCGTGACGACCGTGGTCGTCGCCGTCCGATGCGACTACGACTTGCTCGCCAGCTGGAGCCGAGGGCGGAGGGGAAGGCTGGGTCACGGTGGCGACGACCGGTACGGGTTCCGGAGCCGGGAGGGGGATCCCCTGTTCGGCGCAGATCCCTCGAAGGGCATCGAGGGCGGCCTGCTGCAATTCGCTGATGGTCCCAGCTGTCTCGGCGGCAACCATGGCCAGCCCCGCTTCGTCACACGCTGTACCCAGGTCGGCCGCGACGGTGGGCGGGCCGGTGACGGCCGCTTCCGCAGGGGGTGCCGACTCCGCAGCATCGCCTGCATCGAAGAGGGTCGAGGCGGCATATGCGCTTAGGGGCACCAGCAGGGTGCCGAGGATCACCGATAGGGCGACGCTCCTCTTGGCGCGCGGCGTGCTGTTCCCGGACCTCATCACAGCTCGACGAATATGCACTCGGCCGGGCACTCTTCGGCGGCCTCGACAACGAGATCGACGAGATGCTCCGGCACTCGGGCCTGTCCCTGGAAGCCGTCTGGCCCGTGCCCGTCGCCGGCCAACCCGTCGAACACCACCGTCGACCCGAAGTGGGCGGCGTCCTCTTTCACTGCCCACGTCCCGTCGTGCCGCGCCTGGAACACGTCCGGGGCGATCTGGCCACAGGTGCCGGCGCCCATGCAGGCGTCGGCGTCGATCCAAACTCTCGTCATGATGCTGGCTCCTTTGTCGTAAGGGAGCCAAGGTGCCAGGGATCGGGTCAAGACCGCCCTAAGGCCCGTTCAAGGTGGAGTCAAAAAAACGGGGGCGACCCCGAAGGGCCGCCCCCGCCGGCTCCATTGGGTAGGAGCACCCGCTACTTCTGACCGCAGGTCGCGGCAGAAGAAGCCTCAGACTTTGGTAAGGGTGGCGCGGTTGGGAGACGATCTGAGCTGACCCCCGAGAACGAGCGGCCCGTGGCTCATGCCTCTCCCTACTCACGTCTCCCAAGCGCGTCCGTCGATGATTATCCCGGAGGGGCTTCCGGTTGAGAATGGGCTGTACGACCCATCCTCAGATCGAGGCCAGGGCCTGGTCGAGGTCGGCGATGATGTCCTCCGGTGCTTCGACTCCGATCGACAGGCGGATCATGGCGTCGGTGATCCCGACGCGAAGCTTGGTCTCCGGGTCGACGTTGGAGTGAGTAGTCGTCCACGGATGGCATGCGATCGACTGAGTCCCTCCCAGAGACGTGGTGTTGGCGATGAGCCTCATCGAGTCGAGGAAGCGAAACGCCTCCTCCTTTCCCCCGGCCACATCGAAGGAGATCATTGCGCCCGCCGAAGACCATTGACGTTTGGCCAGGTCGGCCCTTGGATCGTCGTCCTCGATGAGGCCCAGGTAACGAACACTCGCCACCTTTGGGTGCCCGGCGAGGAACCCTGCCACCCGGCCGGCGGTGGCGGTCTCACGCTCGACCCTGATGCCATACGTCTCGAGACTCCGCCCCAGAAGCCAGGCCGTGTGCGGATCGGCCGTGGTCCCGATCCTGTAGCGCATCGTCTTCATCGGGTCGATCAGCGCGGTTGCTCCAGTCACTACCCCGGCCACCAGATCGTCATGCCCTCCGAAATACTTGGTGGCCGAGTACACCACGAGGTCGGTTCCGTGGTCCAGTGGACGCTGGGCATATGGCCCCAGGAACGTGTTGTCCACGATGGTCAACACGCGTTGCTCCGGTGTCGTGGCTCCAGCCGCGACCCGCGCCGCGAGATCGATGTCGAACACGTCGTTGCTCGGGTTGGCGGGAGTCTCCAAATAGACGGCCGCAAGTTGGCGGTCCCCGATCACGTCCTCGATCTCATCCTGTGATGCGTCAGGCCCGTAGGAAGCCAGCTCGAACCCGAGTGGGGCCAGCACCTTGTAGAGCATCGTGTTCGTACCCCCATAAAGCGGTGCGCTGTGCAGGATCAGGCCGCCGGGCCTGACGTGGGTGAGGAACGTCGTGAATACGGCAGATGTCCCGCTGGAGAAGAGAAGCGCTGCCTCCGCCCCGTCCCAGACGGCAAGCCGGCTTTCGACGATGACCAGGTTTGGGTGGTCCAGTCGTGTGTAGATGAAGCCCAAATCCTCGCCGGGCTCCGGAGACTCTCCTCCATAGACGATGGCGAAGAGACGCTCGGCGGCTGCCGAGGACTCGAACACGAAGGTGGAGGTGTGAAAGAGGGGGGTCTTGAGCGAGTCGAGCCCTTCCTCTGGGTCCCAGCCCTTGCGCATCATCTCCGATTGGGGATCGGACATGCCGCGTCAGCTCCTCGTTCGGCTCGAGCATCCAGTACTCGGTGAACTCGGCGCAACGGCCGTCGGCGAACCGGAGCAGGAAGCAGTTGTGATACACCTCGTCGCCCTCCTCACCGGCGTTGAAGTAACGGCTGGTCCCGACCGCGACCGCACGATCGCCATCGACGGCATAGGGCCGGTACGACGCCTCCCATTGTGACGGGTCCTCGTCGAAGTCGATCCAGCTGCTCACAATGTCGGCGATGCCCTCGGCAACGCGGCCGTCCCCGCCGTAGGGGCGGAAGCGATAGACGGCATCGCTGGTGAACAGAGCCTCGACGAGCTCGGGGTCGTTCTTCTGCCAAGCCTCGATGTAGCGCTCGAGCCAGGCCTGGACTTCGGATGTCGTCACAACAGGCAGATCGTACGCCGGACCCCCGCCGGCTCACACCGATTTGGGCGACCAGTTGAGCTAAACGATGCAATCGCCGGATAATCCACGATGTGACCCACTCGAACACCGACCTCGAATCGGCCGTCGCCGTCCTTCGAAATGCGCAGAGGATCCTGGTCTTCACCGGTGCCGGGATCTCGACGGAGTCGGGGATCCCCGATTTTCGCGGTCCCGACGGGCTGTGGACCAAGGTGGACCCCGACGACTTCCACATCGATCGTTACCGGTCGAGCCCTGAGCTGAGAATCCGAGGCTGGAAGATGCATCTCGACGGCGAGTTGTGGGGGGCTCGATCCACAGTGCGGCCGAACAAGGGTCACGAGGCGATCAAGCGGCTCGCCGACGCTGGGCGACTGGCTGGAGTCGTCACCCAGAATGTCGACGGGCTTCACCTCGTCTCGGGTCTCGGCGACACTCAGGTGGCCGAGCTGCACGGCAACGTCAGGAAGAGCCTCTGTGTTGACTGCGGACAGGTCTGGGATACGGAGACCGTCCTCGGCTGGGTGGAAGCCGGCGAGCTCGACCCCACCTGCCCCGACTGCGGCGGGATGGTCAAGACGGCCACCGTGATGTTCGGTGAGCTGCTCCCCGAGAATGAGATGGACAAGGCGCTGATGTTCCTGGCCATGGCCGACGCCATCCTTGTTGTCGGGTCCACGGTCTCGGTCTGGCCGGCCTCCGACATCGTGCTGCGGGGAGCGAGCCTGTCCCTCCCGATCGTGATCATCAACCAGGGGCCCACCGAGGCTGACGACCACGCCGCTGTCAAGCTCGATGCAGCCATCGGCGAGGTCCTCCCCGACCTGGCCGACTCAGTCCTCGCCGGATAATCGGCCACGACTGCCACCGATCGTCGGTACCTTCCCGGCATGGACATCCGGCCTCTGACCCTGGAGGATGCCCCGGCCGTCGCGGATCTGATCAATCGGCACGAGCGGTTCTGGGACCTGCCTGCACTGACCCCGGCCTCGGAGGTCGAGGAGGACTTCAACGAGCCCTTCGTCGAGCCACACCTGGACACGCGGGGCTACTGGCTCGAGGGGAACCTGGTCGGCTACGGGCTCGTCTGGCATCGAGTCAGCGGCGCCCGCGAGGAGCGAGCGATCCTTCAAGGTGTGGTCGATCCCGACTTCCGGGGGCAGGGCATCGGCAGACATCTCCTCGGCTGGCAGATCGAACGGGGCCGGGAGTCGGTGTCCACCTGCGATCCCACGTTGCCCTGGTACATCCGAACCTGGAACTTCGACTGGGTTGAAGACAGCTTCCGACTCTATCGCCGCCTCGGATTGGAGCCGGTCCGCTTCATGAAGGAGATGATCCGGCCCCTGACCACTTCAGTGGTGCCGCGGAGTCCGGACGGTGTCGAGATCGTCCTCTGGGAGAGGTCACACGACGAGGGAACACGTGAAGCGCTCAACGAGGCCTTTGGCGACCACTGGGGCTCGACCCGCATGGACGAGGAGAGCTTCCAACACATGATCGAGCGCAAAGCGATCCGACTCGATCTCTCTTTTCAAGCCGTCGCCGGGAGCGAGGTCGTCGGCTATTCCCTCAACGGGTTCTTCCCAAACGACGAGCAGGTCACTGGCCGGCGGGACGGCTGGGTGAGGAGCTTGGGCGTGAAGCGGGCCTGGCGTGGGCGCGGCGTTGCCTCGGCCCTGCTCGAGAGCTCGTTCAACGCCTTCTTGGATGCTGGATTCACTCACTCGATGCTCGGCGTCGACTCCGAGAACCCCACCGGCGCCTTTGGTCTCTATGAAGGTTTGGGATACGAAGTGCTCTACGGCACGGTCATCTCCCAGCTGGAGGTGGCTCACAGCTAGAGAGTGGTCGGTACCCTCTTGGCATGTCCGGGTACCAGCCCCGCATCGACGACATGATGTTCATCCTCAGCCATGTCGCCGGATTGGACGAGGTAGCCAAGCTGGATGGCCATCACGATGCCGATCCGGAAACCGTGCGGGCGATCCTCGAGGAAGCCGGCCGATTCTTCGCCGAGGTGATGGCACCGCTCAACCGGACCGGTGACGAGGAGGGCTCGGTCCTCACAGAGGCGGGCACGGTGCGAACCCCCGAGGGCTTCAAGGACGCTTATCGAAAATACGTCGAGTCGGGATGGTCGGCGGCGCATATGCCCGAGCAATGGGGCGGCGGCGGGATGCCCTACGTGGTGGGAGTCGTCATCGAGGAGATGTTCAAGACGGCCAACATGGCCTTTTCCCTGGCCGCCATGCTCACCCATGGCGCCGTCGAGGCGTTGGAACGTCACGGTTCCCAGGAGCTGAAGGCCACCTACATCGAGAAGTTGGTCAACGGTGAGTGGTCCGGAACCATGAACCTGACCGAGCCCGAGGCAGGGTCAGACCTGGGTGCCGTCCGAACCAAGGCAATGCAGCAGGAGGATGGGTCATACCGCCTCTTCGGGACCAAGATCTTCATCACCTGGGGTGATCAGGACCTGACCGAGAACATCATCCATCTGGTCCTGGCCCGTACGCCGGACGCCGCCCCGGGAACGCGTGGGATCTCGATGTTCCTCGTCCCCAAGTTCATCCCCGACGACAACGGTGAGCCGGGTGAGCGAAACGATCTGAAAGTCGTATCCCTCGAGCACAAGCTGGGCATCCACGCCTCCCCGACGTGTGTGATCTCCTACGGCGACGAAGGTAGAGGCGCGGTCGGGTATCTCGTCGGTGACGAGCAAGAGGGCATGCGGAACATGTTCACCATGATGAACCTCGCCCGGATCGGGGTCGGCATGGAGGGCGTCGCCATCGGCGAGCGGGCGTATCAGCAGGCTCTGGGCTACGCCAGAGAGCGGGTGCAGGGACGGGAGATCGGGAGCGATTCGAAGGATCGCGTCGCCATCATCGAGCATCCCGACGTGCGCCGCATGCTGCTGACGATCAAGGCCAACGTCGAGGCGATGCGATCGCTCCTCTATCTCGTGGCCGCCGAAGGCGACCACCACGTTCATGCCGACTCCGAGGAGCGCCGGAAGCTGGCCGGCGACCGGCTGGCGCTGCTCACCCCGATCGTCAAGGCCTGGTGCACCGACGTGGGGGTGGAGATGGCCTCGCTGGGGCTCCAGGTACACGGTGGCATGGGCTACATCGAGGAGACGGGCGCCGCCCAGTTCCTCCGCGACTCGAGAATCGCGCCCATCTACGAGGGGACCAATGGCATCCAGGCCATCGATCTCGTCCTGCGCAAGATTCCGCTCGAGAACGGGGCCGTCGTCGCCGGTGTCATCGGCCAGATGACCGCCGAGCTCGCCACCATGGAGGGTCACGACCAGCTAAGTGCGCTTCCGTGAGGAGCTGTCGGTCGCCATTCAGGGCCTGGCCGAAACCTCGAGATGGCTCGGAGAAAAGCTCGCCTCTGGAGACCTCCAGTCCGCACTGGCCGGGGCATCGCCCTATCTGCGGCAGTTCGGGATCGTGTTGGGTGGGTGGCTCATGGCCCGGACCGCGGTCGCCGCCCTCGACGAACCACCCGGCTTCGAGGCACTCCTTCCTGGCCGACAAGGTGACGACCGCCCGTTTCTACGGTGAGCAATTGCTGCCGATGGCCAACGGGCTCGCGCCGGCGGTGAAGGGCGGGGCCGCGTTGCTCGAGAGCGCCCCCTTTTGAATCTCGCTGACCGGGTCGTCGTCGTCACTGGCGGTGGGAGCGGAATCGGCGCCGCCATGGCCCGACGGTTCGCCGCCGAGAAGCCCCGGGGCCTCATCGTGGCCGATCTCGATCTCGCCTCGGCCGAATCGGTCGCATCCGGGATCGGCGGCACCGCACTCCATGTCGACGTGGCCGATCCGGGCTCGAATGATCGCCTCATCGATGAGACCGAGGACCGATTCGGGCCGGTCGATCTTTTCTGTGCCAACGCCGGGATCGGCTTCGCCGGCGACGAACAGACCGCTCCGGATCGATGGGACTTCATGTGGCAGGTCAATCTGATGTCACACGTGCATGCCGCCCGCCGCCTCATCCCCGGTTGGCTGGCCCGTGGCGAGGGATACTTCCTCTCGACCGCCTCTGCGGCCGGGCTCCTCACCAACCTGAAGGCGGCGCAGTATTCGGTCACCAAACACGCCGCGGTGTCCTTTGCCGAATGGCTGGCCATCACCTACGGCGATCAGGGGGTCAAGGTGAGCTGTTTGTGCCCGATGGGGGTCAAGACGCCGCTTCTCGATTCGGCCGACGAATTCCACACGCTGCTCGACCCGCTGGCCCTGGAACCCGATGAGGTGGCCGATGCCGTTGTCGATGGGCTCGCCGAGGAACGGTTCCTCATCCTGCCCCATTCCGAGGTCGGAACGTTCTTTCAGAACAAGGCCAACGATTACGACCGCTGGATAGGGGGAATGAGAAAGCTGCAGCGCACGGTTTTCCCTGGGTGAGGTTTCCGGCAGAATTGAGCACATGAGCAAGCGGAAGGTGGTGGTCACCGGGATCGGCGTGGTCGCCGCACCCGGTGTCGGGATGGATGACCTGTGGAAGGGCATGCAACATCCTCCATCCGCCCCCGGGTCGCATCTGGTCGCCAACTGGGATCCCGAGCCGTGGCTTCCCAAACGCGAGCACCGACGTCTCGATCGGTTCACTCAGTTCGCTCTCGTCGCCGCCCATGAGGCCCTGGAGCAGTCCGGTCCGCTCGGTGTGGACCCCAACCGGGTCACTGTCTCGGTGGCCACCGGCATCGGCGGTCTCGAATCACTCGAAGAGTTGGTTCATGTCGCCGATGAGGACGAGCCGCGCGCCTCACCCTTCCTAATCCCGATGATGATGGCGAATGCCGCCGCGGCCGGGATATCGATCAAGTACGGATTCGGCGGGCAGGTCTCCACACCGTCGGTGGCCTGCGCCGCCGGCACCCAGGCGGTCCTGGACGGCCTTCGTCAGATCCAATGGGGTTATGCCGACGCGGCAGTGGTGGGCGGCACCGAGGCAGCTGCCCGCGCCTCCGCACTGGAGGGGTTCAGGGCAGCAAGGGCCCTGTCACCGAGCGGAATCTCCCGCCCGTTCGACGTCGATCGTGACGGTTTCGTCATGGGGGAAGGTGCCGGGATCCTGGTGCTCGAGGCCGAAGACTCGGCCATCGAGCGTGGGGCGACGATCCTGGCCGAGCTTCGAGGCGGTGCATCGACCGCCGACGCCCATCACATCACTGCACCCCACCCTGCCGGGGAGGGGGCCGAGCGAGCGATCCGCCTCGCCCTGGTAGACGCCGGCATCGCACCTGAAGAGGTGAGCTATGTGAATGCCCACGGCACCGGGACCGATCTGAACGACCGCACAGAGGGCGGTGTGATCGACCGCGTCTTCGATGTTCAGCCTGCGGTGTCATCGATCAAGGGGACCACCGGACACGCCATGGGCGCCTCAGGATCCATCGAGGCCGCCGTCGTCGTAGAGGCAATGAGACGCCACGAGCTGCCTCCCAACATCGGCCTGACCAATCTGGACCCGGAAATCCCACTCGACGACGTCGTTCGTGAGCCCCGGGAATGGGAGCCCGCCGCCGCCATTACCAACTCATTCGGCTTCGGCGGGCACAACACTGTCCTTGCCTTCACGCCTGTGGCGTGAAGGCAAGCGTTGTAGGTTCTAGGTCTTAGGTTTTAGGCCTAGAACCTAAAACCTATAACCTATGACCTGACACGGGAGCTCGGTGAGACCGGGCTGAGAGGGGGTCTGTGGAGACCCCGACCGATGAACCTGACCCGGGTAATGCCGGCGTAGGGACCCGCCTCATCGCTCCCGATGAACGAGGAGTTGATGACTTTGCGGAAGATCCTGATCCTCGCGGTGGTATTCGCCGTCGCCGCGTGTGGCGCGGAGGGAGCCGAGACGCCCGAGACACTCCGGCTCATGGCCCACGACTCCTTCGCCGGTTCGGTGTCCGAGGAGACCTTTGCCGGTTTCACCGAGACGACGGGGATCGCCGTCGAGATAATCGCCGCCGGCGATGCCGGGTCCATGGTCAACCAGGCCGCCCTGACGAAGGACAACCCCCTCGCCGATGTCCTCTTCGGAGTCGACGACACGTTCCTCTCCAGGGCGCTCGACGAAGAGATCTTCGTGGAGCACCGGAGTGACCTGATCGAGGAAGTGGGCGACGAGTTCGTCCCCGACAACGGCCTCGTGACCCCGATCGATTACGGGGATGTGTGCATCAACTACGACAAATCGTGGATGACCGACGCCGGTATGGCCGTCCCCAACGAGCTCGACCAACTTCGTGACCCGGCCTACGCCGGGGTGCTCACAGTCGAGCACCCCGCTACCTCCTCACCGGGTCTGGCGTTTCTCCTCGCCACCATTGACGAGTACGGGGAAGATGCCTGGCTCGAGTTCTGGGCAGACCTCAGGACCGGGGGTGTCGGCGTCGTCCCGGACTGGGACACCGCCTACTACAGCGATTTCACGCCCTACGGGGGAGATAGCCCGATGGTCGTGTCGTATGCGTCCTCGCCGCCGGCAGAGGTGATCTTCGCTACCGAGCCAATCGACGAAGCCCCGACGGGCGTGGTCGAAGCCGGGTGCTACCGACAGGTCGAGTACGCCGGCGTCCTCGCCGGTACCGACTACCCCCAGGCCGCCGGAGACCTGATCGACTTCATGCTGTCGGTGGATTTCCAGGAGACTGTCCCACTCACCTGGTTCGTGTTCCCGGTCAACGAGATGGCCGAGCTCCCGCCTGAGTTCGTCGAGCACACGATCATCCCGGCCGACCCGGCCCGGCTCGACGCCGACACAATCGCCGAGAACCGCGACCGGTGGATCGACGAGTGGGTTGGCGTCATGGAGGGGTGATGAGGCGGATTCGATGGGGCCAAGTGCTGGTCGCAGCCGTCCCGGCCGCCTTCATCGGGTATTTCTTCGTCTACCCGTTGATCCGGATCCTGACGCTTGGGCTATCGGAGTTGAACATCGGGTTTGACGGCGTTGAAGCCAGGCTCTTCCACATCGGATGGTTCACCCTGTGGCAGGCCGTGCTGTCGACAGTCCTGACCCTTCTGGTGGCGGCTCCGATGACCTGGGCCGTCTCCCAATTCGAGTTCCGCGGCCGCAGGCTTGCGACGGCTCTGGTGACGGTCCCCTTCGTCTTGCCCACGGTGGTGGTGGGCGCCGCCTTCGTTGCGTTGGGCTGGAGGGACTCCATCGGAGCCATCCTCGCCGCCCACGTGTTCTTCAACATCGCCGTGGTCGTGAGAACGGTTGGTGCGTTGTGGTCACGAATCGATCCCGACCTCCACGATGCCGGGCGCGTGCTCGGAGCGAGCGAATGGAGGGTTTTCCGCACTATCACGCTCCCACTCCTGAGACCTGCGATCGCCGCCGCCGCCGCGATCGTGTTCTTGTTCGCCTTCACGTCGTTCGGGGTGGTTCTGATCCTGGGTGGCTTCCGATATGCGACTCTCGAGGTGGAGATCTACCGCCAGGCCGTGACTCTGTTCGACCTCCCGCTGGCCGCCGCTCTCGCGGTCGTCCAGCTGGTCGGGGTGACGGCTGCCCTGTATGCATACTCCCGATACCAGGAGCGTCATACGTCGACCTGGACGCTCCGTGCCGAGGCGGACCGGCCCGTGCCACGCGGCAGGGCTCGATTGGTCGTCGGCGCCAGCGTCATAGGGACCTTGATTGCTCTGGCCATCCCGGTTGCGGTCCTGGTGGCGCGATCGCTGAGAGGCGCCGCCTATGCCGACCTGTTCCGGGATGATCGTGTGGTGGGCACACCGATTTCATCAGCCGGCAACAGCCTCCGTTTCGCCGTCATCGCCTCGATGATCGCGGTCCTGATCGGGGTGATGGCCTCGTCGGTGATCACCGGTGGCAGGTACAGCCTGTCACGCTGGTTCGACCTCACCCTCATGCTCCCGCTGGGGACATCCGCGGTCACCATCGGCTTTGGCTTCATCGTGGCTCTGGGGGAACCGGTCGACTTGAGGACGTCGTTCTGGCTGATCCCCATCGCCCACGCCCTGGTCGCCATCCCGTTCGTCGTCCGAGCCACTGTGCCCACCCTCCGCTCGATACCGGCCGAGACCAGGGAGGCGGCCCGGGTGCTTGGCGCCTCACCGGGCCGGGTCTGGCGGGAGATCGACCTTCCCATCGTCAGCCGGGCCGCCCTAGTTGGCGCAGCCTTCGCATTCGTCATCTCGCTCGGCGAGTTCGGGGCCACATCGTTCATCGCCCGACCAAACACAGCCACCATGCCGGTGATGATCGTGCGGCTCCTCTCCCGGCCCGGCTCGGGCTCTTTCGCCATGGCACTGGCACTCGCCGTGATCCTGGCGGCGATGACGGCGGCGATCGTTCTGTGGATCGACCGGCTCCAGTTCGGCGAGATCGGCACGTTCTGATGCTCGGTGTGGAGTCGATCGACGTCCGTCTTGGCGAGAAACTCATCCTCCAGGACATCACTCTGTCGGTTGGGGAGGGCGAGTCGGTAGCCGTGCTCGGTCCGTCCGGCTCGGGCAAATCGACGTTGCTGCGGGCCGTGGCGGGGCTGGTGCCGGTCGAATCGGGCTCGATCACCTGGGACGGGCAGGACATCACCACGGTCCCGACCCATCTCAGGGGCTTCGGCCTCATGTTTCAGGGCTATGCCCTTTTCCCACACCTCGATGTCTTCGGAAACGTGGGCTTTGGGCTCCGGATGGCAAACCTGCCGGCGGACGAGATGCGCCGACGGGTCACCGCCTCCCTGGAGTTGGTCGGCCTCGATGGCTTCGACAAGCGGTCCATCGCGGATCTCTCCGGTGGGGAGAAACAAAGAGTCGCGCTGGCACGAACTCTCGCCCCGAAGCCGAAGATGGTCATGCTCGACGAGCCGCTGGGCGCCCTCGACCGGGCCCTACGCGATCGTCTGATGGTCGATACCCGTCGCATCCTGTCCGACGGCGGCGTGACTGCCCTGGTGGTGACCCACGATCAGGAGGAGGCGGAGGCGCTCTCCGACCGCATCGCCGTTATGCGAGAAGGCTCCATTGTCCAGTCCGGCACCCTCCCCGACCTCCTCGCCCATCCGGCCGACGACTGGGTGCGGGACTTCCTGGGCTGAACACCGTTCTGTGAACGCCTGGATACACAGAGTGTCACCAAACACTCACAGAACGGCGTTCTAGCCGGCAGGCCGCCGCACCCGGGGCCGGACGACGCGGCGCCAGACGAACCAGGCGATGGCGATGGCGATGGCGGCCAGGACGGCGTTCTTGAAGAGCTCCAACGGCTCCTCGACCTGACTCCACCGCTCCCCGAGCAGATACCCCGCCCCGATCAGCACCACGTTCCAGACCAGGCTGCCGATGAGGGTGTAGAAGGTGAAGGGGATGATCGACATCCGCCTGAACCCGGCGGGGATCGAGATGAGCGACCGCATCAGCGGCACACAACGGCAGAGAAGCACCGCGACGTTGGCGCGCCGGTCGAACCACTCCTCGGTGCGATCGAGATCGGCCTCGTCGAGCCGGAACCAACGGCCGTAGCGAACGACGAGCGCCCGGAGCCGCACCGGGCCGATGGCGGCTGAGATGCCGTAGAGGAGAAAGGCGCCGACCATCGACCCGATCGTGGCCGCCACGACCATGCCCACGAGCGACGCCTCACCATTCGCCGCCACGAAACCGGCCAATGGCAGCACTACCTCCGATGGGATCGGCGGGAACAGGTTCTCCAGGGCCACCAGGAAGGCGACACCCCCATATCCCAACGATTCGACCACCGAGGTCACCCATTCGACCAGACCGTCGAGCACCTGCGAATCCTTCCTCGTGAGCGGTGATGCAACGGTAGACCCCACCGTTGCGCTGATTGTCGACAGGAATTGGCCTCCACTACAGTCTCGGCCCGCAACCCCCCTAGGAGGATCTTTCCCTTGAACATGGTGACTTTGGCTGCCGAAGGCGGCTACCAGGAATTCACCCTCGGGCCCGCCGAGTGGGCGTGGCTATGGGTGGCGGCGGCCACCGCCGTGCTCGCTCTCCTGGTCGGATGGGCCCTCTCCCGCGGCGTCATCAAGGCCGATCAAGGGACCCCTGCGATGAAGGAGATCGCACTCGCGATCCAGGAAGGCGCAATGGCGTATCTGCGTCGCCAGTTCAGGACGATCGCCCTCATCCTCATCCCGCTGGTCCTCGTCGTCTTCTTCACGTCGACCGCGGTGTTGGCCCCGGACGGCTCCGAGGCGCTCACTTTCGCCGAGTCGGGCGGCTTTCGCACCATCGCGTTCGTCATGGGGTGTTTCCTCTCCGGATTGACCGGGTTCATCGGCATGTCGCTCGCGGTACGGGGCAATGTCCGCACGGCGGCGGCGGCCCGTTCCGGCTCGCTGCCGGCTGCCCTCAAGGTCGCCTTCCGCACCGGTGGTGTAGCCGGGATGTTCACCGTAGGCCTCGGTCTGCTCGGGGCCACGATCATCATCATGATCTTTCAGAACACCTCCTCGGCGATCCTGATCGGATTCGGTTTCGGGGGCTCCCTCCTCGCTCTCTTTCTCCGAGTGGGAGGCGGGATCTTCACCAAGGCGGCCGATGTCGGGGCCGACCTCGTCGGCAAGATCGAGCAGGGGATACCCGAAGACGACCCGCGCAACCCGGCCACCATCGCCGACAACGTTGGTGACAACGTCGGTGACTGCGCCGGTATGGCCGCGGACCTGTTCGAGAGCTATGAGGTGACCCTGGTCGCCTCGATCATCCTCGGTGTGGCTGCGTTCAACTCGATCGGTGCCAACCCGGCACTCGGTCTCATCTTCCCGGTGATAGTGCGCGCCATCGGGGTCCTGGCGTCGATCGTCGGCGTGTTCCAGGTCAGGGCAACCGAGCGTGACAAGTCGGCCATGGCACCGATCAACCGTGGCTTCCTCACCGCCGGCCTCCTCACAGTCGCAGGCACCCTGGCTGTCGCCCTCCTCTATGTCGGAAATGAGAATGGAAACGAGGGCTGGAAGGTATTTGGGGCGGTCGTCACCGGGCTGGTGCTGGCCCAGGTCGTCAGCCGTCTCACCGAGTACTTCACGTCGACCGAGGAGAAGCCGGTCCAGGAGATCGCTGAGGCCACCCAGACCGGGCCGGCGACGACGATCCTGTCGGGCATCTCGTCGGGTCTCGAGTCGTCAGTGTGGGCCATCGTGGCCATTGCCGGCGCCCTGGGCGTCGCCATCGTCCTCGGCGGGGGCAACATCCAGTTCGCGCTCTACCTGGTCGCCCTGACCGGGATGGGGATGCTGGCCACGACCGGTGTCGTGGTCTCGGAGGACACATTCGGACCGGTCGCCGACAATGCGGCAGGTATCGCCGAGATGTCCGGTGAGTTCCATGGCGAAGCCCGGAAAGTGATGGTCGGCCTCGATGCGGTGGGCAACACCACCAAGGCGGTTACCAAGGGGTTCGCCATCGGATCGGCGGTCATCGCAGCTGTGGCCCTCTTCGCTGCTTTCATCGAGACCATTGCAGGCGAGCTCGGGCTGGTCGCAGAAGGATCGGCGCTGTTTTCCCTCCCTGAGACCTCGATCAACGTGGCCGACCCGACGACATTCATCGGTCTCCTCATCGGTGGCTCGGTCGCGTTCATGTTCTCCGGTCTGGCCATCAGAGCAGTCGGTCGCTCGGCGGCGGTCGTGGTCCAAGAAGTGCGAAGGCAGTTCGCCGACGGCGCCATCATGCGGGGCGAGCGTCGCCCCGACTACGGGCCAGTCATCGACATCTGCACCACCGCCTCCTTGCGTGAGCTGTTGACTCCGGCCCTGCTGGCGGTGCTGACCCCGGTGATCGTGGGCTTCGGGATCAACTACTTCGCCCTTGGCGCGTTTCTCGCCGCCTCCATCCTGACCGGACAGCTAATGGCAAACTTCCTGTCCAACTCCGGTGGCGCGTGGGACAACGCCAAGAAGTACATCGAGGACGGTCACTACGGAGGAAAGGGCTCCGAGTCGCACAAGGCTGCCGTCATCGGGGACACGGTTGGGGACCCGTTCAAGGACACCGCCGGGCCGGCGCTCAACCCCCTGATCAAGGTGATGAACCTGATCTCGCTTCTGATCCTGCCCGCGGTAATCGTGCTGCAGGACTCTTCGGCCCGCTATTGGATCGCCGGCGTGAGCCTGGTCATCCTCCTCTCCGCCATCACCTGGTCGAAGCGCCAGCCCAGCATTGGCCTCATGGCCGGGGGCGAGGTCGAAGCGGTGCAACAACCGCAGGTCTGAGCACCAGGGCCTCAGGTGCCCGGGATCAGGCCCCTGATGTGGTCGGCGAATTCGGGGGGAATGCGTCTTGGCTTGCCGGCCAGGTCGGTGAACGCGGCCGATACGGTGAGCCGGGCCACCTCCTGGTCGTTTCGTAGCATCACCTGACGCCAGGTCGACTTCACCCGGCCGACCTCTTCGATCCAGGTATGGATGATCAGCTCCTCCCCGAACCGGGCGGCGGCGGAGAACCGGGCGTTCAAGTCGACGACGACCAGCTGCCACCCCTGCTCCTTGAGCCGGTCGAGGCCCCACCCCATCTCGGTGAGATAGTCGATCCGGGCCGTCTCGAAATATGAGAAGTAGTTGGTGTGATTGACGTGGTCGTAGGGGTCGAGCTCATAGAAGCGGACCTTGACCGACGTGACATGCACCTCACGATCGGTTGGTAGCTCGACTGCCAAATCCCTCTCCTCGACTCAGACCGCCCGAGGCTACCCTCGCCTCGATGAAGGCCTGGCAGCTCAGCGACACCAAGGGCATCGGGTCGTACCAGCTGAACGAGGTCGAGGAACCAGAGCCGGGACCGGACGAAGTGCGGATCAAAGTGAGCCATTCGGCGCTCAATCACCTCGATCTCTGGGTCTCCCAGGGACTCCCCGCCCCCAAGCATCTCCCCCATATCGGCGGCGCCGATGGCGCAGGCACCGTGGATGCAGTTGGTGACGGGGTCAGCGGCTTCGACATCGGCGACGAGATCGTGATAGATCCGTCATTCTCCTGCGGCGAGTGCCCTCACTGTCGGAACGATGAGATCGTCTACTGCGATTCGTTCCAGATCCTCGGCGAGCATCGGCCCGGCACATTCACCGAGAAGATCGTGATTCCGACCATCAACGCGGTCCGCAAGCCGTCGGCGATGTCGTGGGAGGTGGCGGGCTCGTTCGGTCTGGTCACGGCCACCGCCCTCCGCATGATGGAGAGATCGGGATTGAAGCCAGAGCAGACCTTGCTCGTCGTCGGCGTCGGAGGTGGTGTCTCGGCGGCGGCAATGCAGCTTGGCCTCGCCATGAGGGCGAAGGTGTACGTCACATCGCGGTCTCAGGACAAGATCGACTGGGCCATCGAACAAGGGGCGGCCGGTGGCTTTCTCTCCGACAGTGAGTTCGGCGCCGAGATGGCGGCGCTCGGAGGCGCTGACGTCATCATCGAGAACGTAGGCCCGGCGACGATGCGTCAATCGATGCGCGCCGCCAAGAAAGGTGGGCGGATCGCCATCTGTGGCGCTACCAGCGGACCGAAGATGGAGCTCACCCTCCCGGCACTTTTCTTCCGTCAGCTCGAGCTGATCGGCTCATCGATGGCCAACCACGCCCAATTTGCCCGGGCGACCACGTGGGTTGGCACCGTGGGGTCCGAGGCGCCGGTGAGCAAGGTGTTCGACTTCACTGATCTGCCCGCGGCGTTGGAGTACCTCGAGGCCGGGGAGCAGGTGGGCAAGGTCGTTCTGCGCCATCCGGGCTGAATCATGCGAGGCGCCAATCTGGTCATCGCAATCGGCGCCGGGATCGTCGTCGTTGGCCTTGTGCTCCGCTATTTCCCCTGGCTGTTCTCCTGGTTCGGGAACCTGCCCGGTGACATCAAACGCCAGACCGAGAACGCGACAGTGTTCATACCGATCACATCGATGCTGGTGGTCAGCGTGGTGGGCAGTCTGATCTTCAGCGTGGTGAGTCGTCTGTTCCGAGGGAACTGACGTATCAGGCCTCGGGGACCTGGGCGATCCGGCCTTTCATGACGATCAGCTCGGATGCCTCCGGCCCGTCGGCTTCGCTCTCGAGAGTGACCCAGATCGAGGGATAGTCCGCCAGAGGCACCCCCGACCAGAGCACGATGGGCATGTCCTCGCCCCTCAGATGGAAGGTGCCAATGCTCACCCCCTCCCCGTCATCGCTCCACACCCAGCCTTCGTAGTAGCTGCCTTCGGGCGCCGGCGGTAGGCCGGTCACATCGAGGCGGATCCACCACCCCGCCTCGTTAGGCCCGAATTCCGCCTCGCCCAGGGCTGCTGCCTCCAGCTCGGTCCCGCTCATCGCGACCACGTTCGAGCGCTCGTCCTGGATGACGTTGATCGTTCCCAGGACCAAGGCGGCTGAGCGCGACAAAGGTCCCGGCCCCGGCGAGGACCAATGGCCATCGTCCGGACCGTGCTTCCGCCGGCATGGGAACAGCCTCCGCGGCGAGTGCGGCGAGCAGGCCGTCGGCGACCTGAGGAGGTGGCTCGGCCCAAGTGGCATCGGCGGAGAGGACGTCGCGGATCAGGTCGAGCCGGTCGTGGCTCTCCCCCTCTTCCTGTGCTCCGGATGCCAGGTATTGCGCGCGCGAATCTTCAGTGGTCATAGCCCCTCTTGCCAGTACGTCTCTCGACCGTTCCCGGTTCGCACCATCACGCCTCCTCCACGTGTTTGAGCATCTCGATCAGTCTCTGATGTGCCCGATGCGATCGAGACTTGACCGTGCCCACGGGAATGTCGAGGCGCTCGGCGATCTCGACATGGGTGAGACCGTCGAAATGGCTCATCTTGACCACCTGGCGCTCCTCGTCAGGCAGACGGTCGAGCGCCGATCTCACCTCGAACACCTCCCAAACCGTCTCCAGCCCGATCGGGAAGGAGACGACGTCGACGTCATCGCTCACCACCACCCGAGCCCGTTTCCGGTAGAGGTCGATGGCGGTCCGCCGTGCGATGGCATAGATCCACGGAGCGAAGCTCCGGCCCGCGTCATAAGTCGACGCGGCGCGCCATGCCTTGATGAATGTCTGCTGTGTGGCGTCCGCGGCCAGACCGTGCTCGCCCAGGATGCTCATGGAGAGAGCGAACACCGGCCCACCGTATCGGTCGTAGACGGCCTTGACCGCCGCCTCATCACCGAGCCGGAACCGTTCCAGAACCTCGCGGTCCACAGGGGGATTCTGCCAGATTGCGAACCATGCGCCGACCCCGTGCGTAGAGGATGCAAGAGACAAGAGGAGGAAACGATGAAGCGAAGCACTCTGGCCCTGCTCAGCGCGGCTCTCTTGGTGATTGCTGCCTGTGCCGGCGAGGAGGGAACAAGTGAGACAACAGTGGCCGACACCATTGCCACCACCACATCCGCCGCCGTGGAGGAGACCACCACCACCGCCGCAGCGGCGGAGGAGACCACCACCCCCGCCAGTGAGCCTGCGGCTGAAGGCGTCTCCACCTCCGAAACCGATCTAGGTTCGATCCTGGTCGATGCCGAGGGTTTCACCCTCTACATCTTCACCAACGACACCGATGGCGTGAGCACGTGCTACGACGACTGCGCAGCGAACTGGCCGGCCGTCCCCGGTGACACCGCGATCGGAGCGGATCTCGACGCCTCCCTATTCGGGACAGCAGCCCGCGACGACGGGTCCGAACAGCTGACGGTCAATGGGATGCCGCTCTACCGCTTTACCCCGGACGAGGCGCCCGGGGACGTGAATGGCCAGGGGGTGGGTGGGGTTTGGTTCGTCGTTGGAGCCGACGGCAACATGATCGAAGGCCCGTCAGCCTCCATCGACGTCGACCGCGGCGATTACTGAGTCAGCTGTCGTCGAGACCGATTCAGGGACGTCTCTCAGGTGCGACAACTGAGAGGCGTCCCTGTCGCGTTCGGGGGATTCGCGTAATCTGGGGTCTCGATGGCGGACGAGTTCGACACGGTCGATGGCTACATCGAGTCCTTCCCGCCTGAAGTCCAGGTCATCCTCGAAGAGATACGCCGGAGGATCCACGCCGCGGCGCCCGGCACGGAGGAGAAGATCAGCTATCGGATACCGACGGTCACCCTCGACGAGAAGTACCTGGTCTACTTCGCCGGTTGGAAACGGCACGTGAGCCTCTACCCGATCCACACACTCGACGAGCCGCTCGAGGACGAGGTTGCCGTATATCGATCCGGCAAGGACACCCTGCAGTTCCCGTTGAACGAACCGGTTCCCTACGACCTGATCGAAAAGGTCGTAGACCAACTGGTCGAGCGGAGACGAGGGGGCGCCGAGCGCTAGAAGCGCCCGACGCCCTGGGTCGATGACGACCCCCTCACTGACTCAGTCGACCTGGCCCCTTATCTCGCCGCCAGGGAAGTTGGCGGTGTGGATGTTGACATAGGCATTGCCGGTGACCAGGGCAGCCAGCACGTCACCCAAACTGGCCCATGGGCATTGTGTGCCGGCGTCGGGTCCCGTGAATGTGCCTCGCACCCTGTCGTCTGCATCGAGCGGTTCGTGGACCAGAGTCACTCCGACCGGGCCGTTGGAGCCTGCCGGCGCACAATGGATGTGACCGGCCACCACATTGCTGGTTAGGTCCTCCCATTCCACGTTGTAACGGACGCCGCCCCGTCGCAACCTGAGCTCGGACTCACCTTCACCGTCCGAGACGACTGCGGGAGTCTGAACCTCCTGCACGGGGGCAAGACGATCGTCGAATTCGAGACTGTCGATGTCGACCTGTCCTCTGATCTCCCCACCTGGGAAGTTCTCAGTGTGGATGTTGACGTAGGCATTGCCCGTGACCAATGCCGTGAGCACGTCATCGAGACTCGACCATGGGCACGGGTGCCGGCATCAGGCCCGGTGAACGAGCCACGGATCCTGTCGTCGGGATCGAGCGACGGCTCATGGACCAGTGTCACACCGACCGGCCCATTCGAACCTGCCGGCGCACAGTGGATGTGACCCGCCACCACATTGGCGCTCAGGTCCTCCCATTCCACCTGAAGCGAACCTTGTCCCGTCGCAGTGTGAACTCGGCTTCGCCTTCACCGTCGGAGACCACAGCCGGTGTCTGCACCTCCTGGCCCGGATCGAGATCCGCCTCGAATTCGACCTCGTCCGCAGAGGCAAAAGGGGAAAGGCGGCTACGAACAGGGCCGAAGCCAGGCCGATCTTGAGGGTCTTGCGCAACATAGGCATCTCCTCTTGCGCTGCTGCCTCAGATCTCGGCCAACCCCACTTTGACATCTTCAATACGGCTCGATCGAGCGTTCGGTTCTGGGCGGCCCGGGTTGAGCAGGCACCAGTGAGATCTATACTTCCCCGGTCGCCCCGAACCTCCTCGGAATCGGCGACGTCCCGGGGGCGTAGAACAGCCTGGAGTGTTCGCCGGCCTGTCAAGCCGGAGGTCGCGGGTTCAAATCCCGTCGCTCCCGCCGACCGAATCCATTTAGGGTTTGGTTTGTGAGGTCAGGTAGCTCAGTCGGTAGAGCGCCGGTCTGAAAAACCGGAGGTCGACGGATCGACGCCGTCCCTGACCACCATCCATCTAGCTGCGCAATCGCCGGATGCCCTGTGTCGCAAGTGGATCCCTATCCGGGCGTACTGTCGTGGCTCTTATTGGCGAGCTGCTGGAGTTGCCATTCATACACGCCGGGCAGCCAATCCCTGCCGAACGTGGCCGATGGGCCGATGCGCAGGTCATCGGGAGCATGGCCGTCACGTAGGGCATGCACGTACGCTCGATCCTGTTTTATGCGTGCGCGTACCTGATCAGCTCCGCCCACGGACCCGTGGCCGGGGATGAGGACATCAACGTCGCCCGCCACGTCCTCGAGCCGCCGCAGCCCAACGAGGTAGTCCTCGATCGGATCCGCGGCCTCCAGGTCGGGGAACGGAATCAGGATGTCAGAAAGCATGTCGCCGGCGACGAGAACGCCGCTCCCCTCGATCAACAGCGCCGCGTGGCCCTGGGCATGCGCCGGATGCTCGATGATCCGGACATCAGGGCCATCCCAAGGAATCTGTGAAGTTTCGGCAGGCAGACCGGAAATTAGGCCGAACAGGTCCAGCGGTATCTCGTCAGCGATTTCTGGCGGCAACCCCTCGGTGACGCGGGCCTTCCAGTCCGCGTTCGACAGCAGATCACGCATATCGGCCGCGCAGCGGGCTGTGCCGTAACGGGGCGCTTCGCCAAGTGCGGCATGCCAGAGCACGTGATCCCAATCAGGATGCGTCGAGAAGCCTGCCAACACAGGCTGACCCAACTCGCGAAGGTCGTTCGCTAGGCATTCCATTTCATCGCCCCGTATTCCGGGGTCGATGAGCAGCACACCGGCTCGGCCTTGCACGACAACGGCGTTGTTCTGGAGTAACTCGCTCTGGTGGGTCAGCACACCCTCCGCGACCTGCTTCAGCATGGGATTCCCTTCCCATCGGGGTGGTGAATGTCCATCATTTGTTGCCTCCTGTTTTGATCGTGGGTAGGTGTTCTGCTCAGGCGAGAGCAATCGCTGCAACTGCAACGGTGCAAACTCCGATTCCTGTTCGTTGTCCGTTGCCGATCCGCTCTCCGAGCAAGCTGGCTGCAAGGAGGACGGTGATTGCGGGGTAGAGGGAGGCGAGCACCCCGGCGATGCCAAGACTGGTCATTCCGATGGCGACCATGAATGCGAGGGTGCCCAGGGCACCGAGCACACCGGACGCGGTCCCCGAGGCGACCACGCCTCGGTTGGGACGCCACGGCTGTTTCAGGCCCGCAGCAACAACCAACGTCAGGATCGCGCCCACCAGTTGGTTGGCGGCGAGCGGCAACAGACCGGCGCGATCTGAGATTTGGGCGAGTGCAACGAAAAGAATCCCGAAGCCTGCGCCGGCGAGAACGCCGTCGACGAGCGCTCCCCGCGTCGCCGCGGCCCGGTCGACGCCTCCAACTGGGGGATCCGACGCCCCATCGCGGGAGACCATCCAGATCCCGGGAAGGGCGGCGACCATACCGATCCAGATCAGCCAACCGGGACGTTCACCGACGGCTGCACCCACCAACACGGGCAGGACCGCAGCCCCTACGGCCGAGATCGGTGCGACAAGGCCCATCCGTCCGCGGGCGAGCCCCGGAACAAGAAGATGCTCCCGGTCGCCGAGCCGCCTCCGGCCAGGAGCGCCCATGCGAAATCCGAGGCGACCGGGCTACCTGGAAGCAGAAGGCCTGCTGCGACCATGACGAGGGCACCCGCGATCTGGCCAACCAGAACGACCTGCCATGACGAAGACCGACGCGAGCCGGCACCGCCGATGAAGTCGGCGGCGCCGTACGCGAGAGCCGAAGAGAATGCCAGGAGGATTCCGGGGTTCATCGCGCCGAACATACGGCTGATGCGGTCCAGCTTGAAGGTCCACTTGGGAGATCTCTGAGTGGTCCATTTCTCGGTACTCTGAAGACATGACTGTGGAATGGGCGCTCGGTGGGCCCGACATTCTGCTGACGCTCGACCGCAGTGCTGGTCCGATAGGAATCCAGATCCAGGATCAGTTGCGGGCGGCGATTCGGGAGAAACGAGTCGGCGCCGGAGAGCGCTTGCCGTCGACTCGACGACTCGCCGAGCTTCTCGGCGTCTCGCGCGGCACGGTCGTTGACGTGTACGAGCAGTTGCTCGCCGAAGGCTACGTCGAGTCGGCGGTCGGCTCCGGGACGCGTGTTGCCGCGATGCCGGCCGGTTGGCCAGCCGCGCAACCCTCTGATGTCGTCGAGACCCCGGCTTCACCCCCATCGCTCAAACCGGCCGAGGTCGACTTCGAGTACGGCATCCCCGATCTCGGCTCGGTGCCCTTGACCGCCTGGAGTTGGGCGTTGTCGGAGGCGACGAGGACCCTGCCGACTGCCGAGTTGGGTGACGAGGAGCTGGCTGGTTCGAGGCACCTCCGGGAGGTTGTCACTGCCTACCACCGTCGCGTTCGGTCGGGCTGCGCCGTCGCCGAGGACGCTGTCATCGTGGCTGGATTTCGCCAGGGGCTGGGATTCGTCCTCTCGACGTTGGCACAGCGCGGCATCGAGCAAATCGCGCTCGAGGATCCCGGGCCCCGCGAGCACGACGTCATCGCCCGCCGGGCGGGTCTGAACGCTGTGCCCGTTCCGGTCGACGACCACGGACTGGACGTGGACCGCCTCCGCGAAAGCGGGACCCGAGCGGTGCTGTTGACACCGGCTCACCAATGCCCCACCGGTGTCGCGCTCAGCCCGTCGCGGCGACGCGAACTGGTGGCCTGGGCGGAAGAGGTCGACGGGGTGATCCTCGAGGACGACTATGACGCCGAGTTCCGATACGACCGTCAGCCGGTCGGCTCACTACAGGGCCTCAACTCGACCCGTGTGATCGCTTTGGGTTCGGTCAGCAAGACACTCGCTCCCGCGATCCGGCTCGGCTGGGTGCTCGCACCCGCGAGGTTCGTGGCGGGAATCGTCGAGGAGAAGAGGCTCAGCAGTCGCGGCGCGCCTGGCCTGGACCAAGAGGCGCTGGCGCTGCTCATGGAGACGGGCCGCTTCGACCGCCACTTGCGACGCGTGCGGGAGGTCTACCGCGCCCGCCGGGATGTCCTCGCAGCCGAGGTCGAACACGCCTTCGGGCCGGGTCGATTGCAGGGGCTGGCAGCCGGCTGTCATGCCCTGCTGCTTCTCCCGGAGGGGACATCCGAGCGTGCCGTCGAGGCGACTGCAGCGACCATGGGCGTCCGTGTGAACGGGGTCGGCCACTATCGGTTCGTCACCACCGGAGCGGAAGTCGAACCGGAACCACTCCCGCCAGCCCTCGTGCTCGGCTTCGGGAACGTCAGCGAAGCCCAAATCAGCAAGGGCATCGGCAAACTGGCTGAAGCTGTGCGACACCAAACCGAGAGCCGGATCGTTCAAGACATCGTCCGTCAGGCGAAAGATGCGGAATAGAGGTGCCACGTCCCGGGCACCCCCTTCAACTCTTGCTCCGACCGATCCTCGAATCCGATCTCGGATCCGGCAAGCAGGTCTTTAACGGTGCTCGACACCAGCACCTCGCCCCCACCTGCAAGACCGGCGATCCTGGACGCGATGTGCACGGCGAGGCCGACGAGATCGTTGCCGCGAACCTCGACCTCGCCGATATGGACTCCGGCACGAATCTGAAGGCCGATTCCAGGCATCTCATCCACGAGGGTTAGAGCACAGCGGGCTGCAGAGATGGGACTCTTGAACGTCGCAAAGAATCCGTCGCCTGTGGTGGCGACTTCACGGCCCCCGAAACGGATCAATTCGCTCCGGGTCAGGCTGTGATGTTGGTCGAGCAGGTCTCGCCACCGTCGGTCTCCGACGTTTGCTGCGAGGTCCGTCGAGCCCACTATGTCCGTGAAAAGGAGTGTGGTGAGCATCCGATCGGGGTCGCCGCCCGTACGAGACCCGGTAAGAAACTCCTCGACCTCATCGAGGAGGGTGTCGACCCCCTCGGCATAAGCGAGATGATCGGTTCCAGGCAACTCGACGAACCTCGCCCCAGGAATTGCTGTAGCGGCCTGGCGTGATTGCTCCATGGGCACGACAGGATTGTCTCTCCGATTGAGAACCAGCGTCGGACACTTGAGCAAAGGCAGGATGCGATTCACATCTGCCTCCATCGTCTGGCGGTAATAGTGCGCGTAGGCACCGGGGCGAACCGAGTAGCGCTGAAGGCGTGCCAGGTGCTGGTCGAAATCCTGGTCGTTCACGCGGCTGGGGGCGAGGAAGTTCACGCCGCTACGCCCTGCTTTCGTATCCGCCTCGATCATCTGAACCACGTCGTCGATGGTTTCCAGGGGGCGCCCAGCCGCGAGGGTGTGCGAGGCAGTCAGCGTCCACAGCACCAGAGCGCGGCACAACTCCGGGTGGCTTTCAGCGAGCATGGTGGCGACGATCGTCCCGTCATTGAGGCCGATCACGGCCGCTCCTTCCGACCCGGCTGCCTCCAAGACCTTGACCGCATCCCCCACCTGCATTTCCAGATCCGGCAGCCGATCGAGCGGTACTGAGTCGGAGAGACCCGTGCCGCGACGGTCGAAATGGATCAATCGACCGAAGGAGCCCAGTCGGCGGAGAAAGCGCGCAAAGTCTGGGAATTCCCACACAGCCTCCACGTGATGGACCCAAGTGTCGATAAGGAGCAAGTCGAGGTCGCCCTCGCCGACAACCTCGAAAGCGATGTTGAGATCGCCGTTTTGTGCGTAGCGTGTGCCTACGGCCGCCCTTTCATGGCAAGCGAGGCTAGAGCGTCCAGTGAGGGTCAGGTTGAGCGTCGGTGCTTTGAAACCGGCGACCCCTCGGTCTTTTCAGGTGAGACGCCACCGTCCAGTGCCAGCCGCGTGTAGCCGGCCGAGTGGATACCGATTGCGACTAGCCCGCTGACCAGAACTGCCACTCCGGCGAACCAAACGATGTGCCAGAAAGCAGCGACCAGACCAGTGAAGGCGCCTGCGTACGCGACCGACTGTCCGATTGTGACGAGCAAGGATCTCGTCCGACGACCCCGCAGAATCTCCTCCCGGTTGACCAGGATCAACCCTGCGAGGAGCGGAATGGCCACCGAGAACGAGACGACGCTGATCACAGCGGCAAGGTCGAGCGATGGAGCCGTCAGAAACGGCTTAACCACCAACACTCCGCCGGCGATCAGAGCGCTGTAGGTCAGATTCGCCTGTTGGAGCCACTCCCGGACTTGGGCCGGACCAGGTTCGACCACCTGGTCGAGCAGGCGCTGGTAGTCGCGTTGAGAGTCCGTGTCCATACCGCCGGACCTACCCCTCCACAGCAGAAGGCAAACGGATTGCGCACGAACGTCCCTCGCTCAACCGGCCGTCCGCCACGACGCCGTCGATACTTCCTGTTTCCCGAACTCCGGAGCGGGTAATCACCTGGCCAGTTTCAAAGGAGGAGAAGTTGCAGGAACTACTAGTGGACTTCATCACCTCACTCGACGGGTACGGAGCCGCAGAAGGCTGGCCCGGGTGGTGGGGGCTCCAGGGACCTGAGTATCTCGACTGGCTGGGCCAAGACTCCGAAGGCGACTACACGACCTTGATGGGAGCCAACACATACCGGCTGATGTACGGGTTCACCACCGAGGGCTCGGGATTGGACGAGACAAGCGACGAGCAGGACTCCATGGCGGAACTCACCAATGCACCCAAATTGGTGTTCTCCTCGACACTCGAGGCCCCGTTGTCGTGGGCCAATACCCAGCTGGTCAGCGAGGATCCGGTCGAGGCCGTGGGAGCGATGAAGCGTGAAGGCCCGAGCCCGATGCGCACCCTCGGTAGCCTCACCCTGTGCCGGTCGCTCCTCGAGGCAGGGCTTGTGGACCGTTTTCGGGTGGTCGTTTTCCCTGTCATCACAGGGAAAACTGGCCGCGACCGGATCTATGACGGTTATCCAGATGTCGGCCTCGAGATGATTTCCAGCCAGACGTTCGACGACAGTATCCAGCTCGTCGAGTATGTCCCCACTGTGCTCGCCGGTCCGCCCGAGGCGCAACCCGCCTCCTGACCACCCCTCCGGGGGTGGTTTACCTCTGGCTACCACTGGGTAGGACGGGGCTTCATGGCCCAGACGAGCCGTCACACCAGGGGTCTCAGGTGGCTGGGCTTGGTCGCCGTTCTCGTCGTGACCGGAGCTTCGGTCGCCGTGGCACAAGAGACCGAGCTAGGCGGCAAGCTCCAGACCGGGGGCCAGATCACCATCTCGGCAGATCAGACAGTCGACGGTGATCTCTATGCATCGGGCGGGCGAATCCTCATCGAAGGCACGGTGGACGGTGATCTGATCGCAGCTGCCGGCCAGGTGACCATATCGGGCGATGTGAGTGGCGACCTCATGGCTTCTGCTGGCGCTGTAGACATCTCGGGAGAGATAGGGGGCGATGCGAGAGTCGCCGCTGGACAGACAACGGTGAGCGGATCGATCGGTGAGGATCTATTCATCGCCTCGGGACAGACCAGCATTTCCGATACGGGCGAAGTGGGAGAGGATCTGGTGTTCGGCAGCGGTCGGATGACCATGAACGGCACGGTTGGGGGCGACGTGCTCGGGGCCACCGGTAACTACGACCGACAGGGGACGGTGGCGGGGACCGAGAACGTCACGATCCGGGAAGCGGAAGCTCCCACGACCACCGATCGGATCGTGGACGCGCTGCAGCGACTGATCAGCCTGCTGCTGGTAGCGGCACTCTTCCTCTGGCTTAGGCCCCGGTACGTCGAGGAGCCCACCCTCATGCTGAGGCAGATGCCTTGGGCGTCTCTCGGCGTCGGTTTCGTCGGCGTGATCGCGTTCGGTGTCGTGGTCTTCCTCGTGATCCTGGTGGCGGTGCTCCTGGCATCGGGCTTGCGCTTGTTGGACTCAACGATCTGGTCGGAGCGATCGTCTTCGCCGCTTTGGTCGCGATCGTGATGCTGGCCTTTCTCTTCTTCCTATCCCCTGTGTTCGGTGCTCCCACCTGGGTAGGCATGGCAAGTATGGGTTTCTCGCTCGAGTCGGCCGCACGTCGATGGACCGCCCTGATCATCGGTCTGGTCCTCGTCGTGGCTCTGACTTCGATCCCCGTCGTCGGTGGCTGGCTCGGGCTTATCGTCATCTGCTTCGGGCTCGGTGCGGCGATACTCGCTTTCCGCCCTCGCAGAACGACGACGACAACGGTCGAACCGACTCCCGTCTCGCCTTCCAGCGTCTAGACCACGGAAGACGGCCGCCGCTGAAGACTCAGTCGGTGCGTAGCACCGGCTTGACATCCACCACCGGTGTCCCGTCGATCGCTTCGAGGTCGTTGACCAGCACCCTCTTCCCCTCGACGGCTAGGACGGTCACGGTGTGAAGGCCGAGGGGATTGGGCCGGTCCTGCGACCTCGTGTCGAACACACCGCGCATCGGCTGGGTCTCGTCATCCCTGGGATGCACTCGCAGCACAGAACGGTCGGCGAGATGCAGCCACGTCACCACATGGATCCGGTCCCCGACGGCCAGCTCCCGCATCGCCGGCTCGTACTCGTCCTCAAAGACGAGCCAGGCGTCAGGAGCTCCCTCTACCCCCTGTTTGGGTGCGACGACGGGATCGGTGAGATCGGATTCGACGTGGCCAACCGGACGAAGCTGATAGCTCATGACGCACCGATTGTGGGGGTGACGGTACGTGGTCGGACGGCCGTCCCCACGGCACAATGTGTCGTCGTGAACCCTGTTCGTCGACGCGTTCTTCATGGTGCCCTTTGCAGCCTCTTTCGCCTAGTTTCCCTCTCATCTCGTGACCGGGTATACGCGCCAAGAGGTGGCCCATCAGGCCGGGGTTCACACGTCGTACGTCGACCGAGTGGTCGAGTTCGGCATGCTCACACCTCTCATAGGAGACGAGTTCTCATCGGGTGACGTGCGTAGGGCGCGGTCGGATCCACAACTTCGAGCGGGCCGGTGTGCCCCTCGAAGACATGGCCGAAGCAGTCCGAAACGGAACTCTCTCCTTCTCCTTCCTCGATGAGAGTGCGTTCGACCGATTCTCGGGACTCAGCAACACCACCTTCGGGCAGCTGAGCGCTGCAAGCGGGATTTCGCTCGAGCTCCTTGCTGTCGTCAGAGAGGCATTCGGTCACCCGGAGCCGCGGCCCGAGGACTATGTCCGCGAGGACGAGCTGGCGGTGATATCCGCTGTCGAGCTTCAGCTCTCCAGCGGCTTCCGCCCGGTAGTCATACAGAGATGGCTGAGGGTCTATGAGGAGAGTCTTCGCCGCATCGCCGAGACCGAGACTGATTGGTACGGGACCGAAGTCGTATCGCCCCTGCTCGAGGGGGGGATGGTCGAGGCCGAGATGTTGGAGGCTCAAGGCGAGAAATCGGATCGAAGATGGCTCCGCTCGTCGAGCAAGCCCTCGTCGCCATCTACCACGGGCAGCAGGAACGTGTTTGGACCAGGAGCGCCGTGGAACGGACTGAGGACGCCCTGGAGAGGGCGGGCCTCTACAGCCGGCTTCATGGCCCGCCGGCAGTCTCCTTCCTCGACCTCACCGGATATACCAGGCTGACCGAGGAGCAGGGGGATGAGGCCGCTGCGGACCTCGCCGCGGAGCTCAGGGCGCTGGTCCGGCGGTCGTCGCTGGAGCACGGTGGCGAGTCGGTCAAATGGCTGGGCGACGGGGTGATGTTCTATTTCAGCGACCCGACCAACAGCGTCCTCGCCGCCTTCGACATGGTGGAGGGCGCCATTGTCCAAGACCTTCCCCCGGCACGGGTCGGCATCCACGCCGGACCCGTTGTCTTCCAGGAAGGTGACTACTTCGGCCGGACGGTGAACGTCGCGGCGAGGATCGCCGATTACGCACGACCTGGCGAGGTGCTGGTGAGCCAGGAGGTGGTCGACGCAGCTTCGGACGCGCAACTCAGGTTCGACAAGGTCGGGCCTGTCGACCTGAAAGGGGTGGCGGGCGCCGTCTCCCTCCACACGGCACATCGAGCCGGTGGTGGGACGTAACGCAGGATCCCGGTCTGCGATGATCCGCTTCTTCAGAGAGGAGCTGGTTTGACAGAGCCGGACCTATTGGAACTTCTCATCAGACACACCGAGGCATGGAACCGCCACGACCTCGATGGTCTGATGGATCTCTTCGACGACGACTGTGTATTCGAGGCGTCAGGAGGCGACGAGGTGTGCGGGACGCGGCTATCAGGGCCGCATCGAGGTCAGACAGGCGTTTGCTGAGGTTTTCGAATCCATGCCTGATGCCAACTGGGGCAATGGGCGCCACCACGGCATCGCTCCCGACTACGGGGTGTCCGAGTGGACCCTGACCGGCACGATGGCCGATGGACGCCGCCTAGAAGTCCACGGTTGTGACTTCCTGACCGTGCGCGACGGGAAGATCCTCACCAAGAACGCCTTTCGCAAGCAGCGACCGCCGTTCGAGAGCCATCAATAGGCGGTTCAACTCGCATCCCCGGGCCCAGGCGATGTGCCACTCACACCGGCCCGCCCACCGACGATGAGGAAGTACACGGAGATCATCAGGACCCATGCCGGGAAAACCAGGAACACCCAGAGGTTGACGTTGATGACGAAGAGAAGGACGAGTGCGAGGACGTAGGTGACGATGTTCAGCCACAGTGGCATCGTCCTCGTTCTGGTTCCGATGGTCGCCAGAGACAACATGAACACCGCCGCCATTCTCATCGAGTAGATGCTGCTTACCCGATTGGTGAGGTCACGGCCGAAGCTGTAGATCCCGCTGTCGAAGATCTGGTCCGGGAACTCGGCGTGAGCGACCAGCAACGATCCCGCCGCCGCAGCCGAAACGAAGACCATCGCCAGAAATAGGAGACCGCTTCCGAAGAACACGGTCGAGAAGAAGCGGTCCTCGTAGTCACCGATACGGTCTCGAACCACCCCCATGAACCAAAGGAAGGCGATCCCGGCGAAGGGGATGAGGCCCAAAGCCAGCCTCACAGTGCGTGCGTTCTCGGCGAGCCATTGGCTCTCTCCGGGATCTAGAGGAATCGATAGACGGATCAGGGTGTAGGAGGTGCCCAGGAGCAGCGCGAACGTGATGCCTGCTACTGCTGCTGCACGGGGTGTTCGCAGACGTCTACCGGTGAGGGTCATTCGGGCTCGGGCAGGGTCGGGTAATCCGGTATCGGGTAGATCCCGACGGCAAACCCGTAGGCGGTGTCCCCCGCCCGAGCGAGCCGGTCGAAATCCTGCACCAGCGCCATGACCTGGCTCCAAAACTCGGACGCGCTCTCAGGCGCAATGCGTGCGTGTCGGATGAACGACCACAACTGGTGGGCCTGATACGCGGCCTGAGACTCCTGGGCGGCGACATCGAAGTCGTTGAAGTCCAAGGGCATCGCGGCATCGCCCGGGCCTCGGCCAACACCGACGTAGAACATGCGCGCCGTCCGCCCGTAGTAGCGCTCTTCGATTGCTCGCACACGACGCGTCCGCACCACACGGACCAGGCCCGCCCCGAGCAGGACGTCGACGTGATAGGCAACGGTGCTCTTTGGCCGGCCTACGGCGGTGGCGATCTCGGTCACCGTGGCCGCCCGCTCATGAAGCAGACCAAGGATCGTCGTCCGCAGCTGGTTGCCGATGGCCTGCACCTGGAGAGGATCGGTCAGCTGGAGGGTGTCGGCCAGTTCATAGTCAGGCACGGCGGGGTTGATGGCCATGACCGATCAGACTAACGTTCCCGATTGTTCCACAATTCTGGATCAATAGGCAAACAGGAGGAAAGTCATGGCCGAAATCGTGTTGTTCCACCATGTAATGGGTCTGACCCCCGGGATCACGGCCTTTGCCGACCAACTGCGGTCCGCCGGCCACATCGTGCATACCCCCGACCTATTCGACGCTCACACCTTCGCGACGCTCGAGGAGGGGATTGCCCACGCCAGAATGGTCGGCTTCGACACCATCATCGACCACGGCGTCAGCGTGGCCGAGGCTCTGGGACCCGAACTGGTCTACGCCGGATTCTCGATGGGCGTGATGCCCGCCCAAAAGCTGGCCCAGACTCGCCAGGGAGCTACGGGCGGGCTCTTGTTTGAATCCTGTCTCCCGGTCACCGAGTTTGGCGATGGATGGCCCCAGGGTGTGCCGGTGCAGATACATGGGATGGACGCCGACCCGGAATTCGCGGGCGAGGGCGATCTCGATGCGGCGCGAGCCCTCATCGACTCCACCGACCAGGCAGAGCTTTTCCTCTACCCGGGCGACGTGCACATATTCGCGGACTCCTCGCTGCCTACCTTTGACAGGACGGCGACCGAGCTGATGACCGATCGTGTGCTCGCGTTCCTATCCGGGCTGGAATGAGCTGCGAGCTTTCGCAAGTCACTCCGTTACAACGACCACCCCGCACTGATCCTCGAGGACCTGGATCACGGTCTCGGTAGCGGTGGCAGGTGCGGTCGGCGGCGGGCTCGCGACCAGCTCCTCCAGTGGCGGCGACGGATTCCACTCGTAAGCCTCATAGAAGTCGTATATGGCCTGCTCGTAGAGAAGGAACTCGGCAAAGGTCCTTGGTCGGCGGCGTCCACCAGCTCAACGGCCTCTGTGTAGAAGGCAAGGGAGGCGGTTCGAACGGCCTCGAGGTCTTCAGGCCCCTCCACCGGGAGATGACCGTCGGTGGCTGTCTGGAATTCCTCGTAGGCGATACAGAGCGGGTCCTCGCCTACGGTGGTCGAAGCCGGCACCGACGTAGTCGGTGTCGAAGATGGCGCTGACGTCGTAACCGTCGTGCCGGCGAGCGCAGCAGCAACCGTCGTCGAAGTTGGATCCTCCTCGAAGGCACCAACTGCGAAGGCGACCCCGATGCCGACAGCAGCAAGTGCCACGACGAGCCCGACGATTCGCCCCGAGCTCATCTATTCCTCCGGAGGTGGCTCCGGACCTCCCAGGTCCTTGTTGACCTGGAGAAATTCCTCTCGGGTCATCTCACCGCTGGCGTAACGAAGACGGATCGCATCAAGTGCCTCGTCCCCGGGAGCAGCGTCGACCTTGGCGCCGCTGCCACGTCGCCACAACAAGGCCACCCCCAAGGCCAGTAGGGCGAGGAAGGCCATGAACAAGAACCAGGCGAGCCAGCGAACGGCGAATCCACGTCCCCATGTCGAGGGATCGCCTACCAGTTGGAGAATCAGGTCGGCAGACATCCGCCGAGGATACGCGTCAGAGATCCACCCCTTCCCCGAAACGGCTTCTCGCCTCATGCGGGATCAGCGGCTTCTCGGCCCGGGCCTTGATCTGCTGGACCGACCAGGTGTTCCCGTCAGGGTCGGCGAATCCGAAGAAGGTCCCTCCGTCCCGTTCATCGAACACGATCATCTCGCTCGCCTCCACTCCCCGCCCCATGAGCTCCTGGCGGGCCATCTCGGCGTCGGCGACGACCAATTGGAGACCCCGCATCGAGCCCGGGGGCATCTCACGGTGTGCATCGAGATCACCGAGGACGATCGAGCAACCCGACCCTGGCGGGGTCAGCTGCACCACATGCATCTGGTCGGTCCTGGTGTCATGATCGAGATCGAACCCGACCTTGTCCCGGTAGAATTCGATGGCTCGGTCGATGTCACTCACCGGCAGCAGCACCACTTCCAGTGTCCAGTCCATGGCTCAGCTCTTTTCAGCTGGAAGCGTGGCCAACACATCGTCGAGACGCTGATACCCGTCAGTCATGCCTTCCTCCATCCCGCTGCCGACCATCCCGTCACGAGCCTCGAGCGAGGGATAGGTGGCGTGGCCCCGGACCCGGGATCGCCCATCACCGAGGTCCTCGAAGGTGAGACTCTCGATGCTGACCAAATCCGGGAACCCCTCGAATTCGAAGGTCTGGACGGCGAACTCGTTCTCGCGGACCACATGGAAGACCCCGTTGAAGGCGTACTCCTCGCCATCCTTGTTTCGCTGCACGTATCGCCAGCGACCGCCGGTCCGGAAGTCGTAGACCTCGATGTCCGACTCGTAGTCGCTCGGTCCCGTCCATTGCTTGACGAGATCCGGCTCCTTGTGGGCCCGAAACACCGCGTCCACCGGCGCGTCGAACTCCCGCTCGAAATCGATGAACGGCAGACCTTCGGGTGCGCTGACCTGAAGTGCGTTGGTCATTTTCGTTTCTCCTTTTTGATGTCCTCGAGCACGGCGTCGAGACGCCGGTATTGCTCCTCGTGTTGCAGCCGGTATCGGTCGATCCAGGCGGTCATGGCCTCCAGCTGGGCCGGGTCGAGGTGCACCGGGCGCCGCTGCGCATCACGGCTCCGGGTCACCAGACCGGCCTGTTCCAGCACCTGGATGTGTTTCGACACCGCCTGCTTGGTGATCTCGAACGGCTCGGCGAGCTCGTTGACCGTTGCCGGGCCCCGACTCAGCCTGGCAACGATCCGCCGCCGCACCGGGTCGGCCAGAGCGGCAAACGCCCGATCGAGACGATCCTCAGCCGACGGATCGATGATCATTATTCAACTGTTCCCTTTATCAATCGATTGATTGACTACGATACGCATCACGCAGTGGGCTGTCAAGTGGAGGCTGATAGGTTGGGCGGATGGCTGAACAATTCGAACGAACAACGGTCGATGTGCCGGGACATCCGGCACCGGCCGGGCATTACTCCCACGGGATCGTCACATCGGGGCGTCTCCTCTTCGTGGCCGGTCAGGTCGCTCTCGACGAGAACGGTGACCTCGTCGGCGGTGACGACGCCGCGGCCCAGGCCCGACAGGTCCTGACCAATCTGCAACGCGTGATCGAGGCGGCCGGTGGCAGCATGGCCAACGTGGCCCGAACCACGTTGTACCTGACCCGTCTCGAGGACCGAGCGCCCGTTGCCGAGGTCCGGAAGGCGTTCTTCCCCGCTCCGGCGCCGGCCAACACCCTGCTGGTGGTGGCATCGCTGGCCAGCCCCGAATACCTGGTCGAGATCGACGCCATCGTCCCCATCCCCTGACAAGCGATGGATCCGGTCTCCGTGCTGGCCGCCCACCTCCGCCAGGTCGAGCGCAATCGGCCCAACCCGATACTGGTGGCTCTGGACGGCCGGAGCGCATCCGGGAAGTCGACGCTCGCCGCGGCAGTCGCCCCGTTGGTCGATGCCGTCGTGCTCGATGGCGATGACTTCTACTCAGGTGGGAGTGCGGAAAGGTGGGATGCAATGAGCGCCGCGGAGAAGGTGAGCCATTGCATCGATTGGAGAAGACAGCGAGCTGTGCTCGAGACGCTGGCGAGCGGAGAGGCGGCTTCCTGGCACCCGTACGACTGGGAGGCAGACGACGGCACGCTGGAGCAGACGCCTGTCATCTGTGAGCCGGCGTCGGTGATCATCCTCGACGGCGCCTACAGCGCCCGGCCCGAGCTCGCCGATCTCTTCGACCTCCGGGTCTTGCTCGATGCTCCGGCCGATCTCCGACGGGAACGGCTGATCGAGCGTGAGGGTGAGGGCTACCGCGAGGAGTGGAACGCCCGCTGGGACGAGGCAGAGCAGTGGTATTTCGGCAGAGTGATGCCCCCCGAGTCCTTCGACCTGGTCATCCCCGCGATCTAACTCTCGACTACTTGCACATTTCTTTTGCATAACTATTGTGCAAGTGGTGACAACGACCGCCCCCTATCCACGGCTCGATCAGGATGCGTTGAAGGTCCTGGCCCATCCGCTGCGCAGCCGGCTTCTCGGCGAGCTCCGGCTCAACGGCCCGGCGACCGCCACCACTCTGGCCGACGTCCTCGGGACCAACACCGGAGCGACCAGCTACCACCTGCGAAAGCTGGCTTCGGTCGGGCTCGTCGAGGAGACCGGTGAAGGCAAGGACGGGAACGTTGGTGGCGCCCGACCCACGAGATGCACTCCTGGTTCGCCAGCGATCTCGGCAATGACCCCGACGGGATCGCCGCCGCCGAATGGCTGCACGGCGAATCATTGCGCCGGTTCCAGTTGTTCGCCGAAGAGTGGTTCGCATCGGAGTGGGACTGGCCGGTCGAGTGGCGGGACGCAGCCGGCTCGTCCGACTACCTCCTCGAGCTCTCCGCATACCAACTCAAGGATCTCGGCGAAGAGCTGACCGCGGTCATCGAGCGTTACCGCAAGCTCGAGAGCCGGGCCCGACCCGGCCCGGGTCATCTTCTGCACCTTTGCCTTCCCTCAGCCGGACGGGCGGATATGACCCATGTTCTGACCGCTCGGGCGGTCCGGCGGCGATATCTGACCCTCGTGGCGATGCGGTGGCTCCCCACTGGTCTCCTCATCCCTGTATTCGTCCTCCTCCCCCTTGAGCGTGGCCTCTCCCTGAGCGAGATCGGGCTTGCCGCCGCCGGGCAGGGGCTGATCGTCCTATTCCTCGAGCTGCCCACCGGCGGACTGGCCGACTCGCTGGGTCGGAAACAGGTGCTGATGGCCTCGACCCTGGTCGGGATGACCTCGGTCGGCATTTATCTCTTCGCCGACTCCTTTGCCGCCTTTTTTGCCGCCTTCGCCCTCCAAGGCGTGTTCCGGGCCCTGGACAGCGGGCCTCTGGAGGCCTGGTACGTCGATGCGACCCACGCCGCCGATCCCGAGGCCCAGATCCAGCAAGGGCTCAGTGGCGCCGGAATTGCCCTCGGGGTCGCCATTGCCGCCGGCGCCCTGATCAGCGGGCTGCTCGTCACCCTCGACCCGATCAGGGGTCTGGAGGCCCTGGCTACCCCGGTGGTCGTGTCTCTGGCGCTACAGCTAGTCAGCCTGCTCGGCGTCGTGATCCTGATGACCGAGATCCGAACGGAGAAGGGCTGGCAGGCGGCGACACGAGCCGCCCGGGAGACACCGGCTGCGATCAGGGGTGGCCTTCGACTACTGCGGGACAACCGTGTCCTCCTCGCCATCGTGTCGGTCGAGCTGTTTTGGGGCTTTGGCATGGTCACTTTCGAGACTTTCACCCCGCTGCGTCTTTCCGAGGTCCTCGGTGATGCTGACCGGGCGGCAGCGATCACCGGCCCTGCCGCTTCGGCGGCCTGGCTGGTCTCCGCGGCGGGGGCGGCGACGGTGCCCTGGCTCGGTCGTCGTGTCGGTCTGGCGCCGGCGGCCATGATGCTTCGGATGCTCCAGGGGATCGCGGTGGTCGGCATCGGTATCGTGGCGGGTGTGCCCGGCGTGATCGCCGCCTATTTGTCCGCGTATCTGTTCCATGGCGCCTCCAACCCGATCCATATGACCCTTCTCCATCGTCAGGTCGATGGGACGTTCCGGGCCACTGTTTCCTCCCTCAACTCGATGGCTGCGATGTCGGCCGGTGCCTTGGGGATGATTGCGCTTACCGCCCTTGCCGAGGCAACGTCGCTGAGCACCGCGACCTATGTCGGCGCCCTGGTACTGGCCGCCGCCGCCCCCCTCTACATCCCGGCCTGGCGCCAGTCACAGAAGAAGGAACCGGCCCGGGTCTGACCCCAGAGAGGAAAAGCTAGAAGGGCCAGAAGACCGGGACCAGCAGGACCGCCGCCGCCATGAAGAGCAGCAGCATGGGTAGGCCGAGCTTCCAGTAGTCGCCGAACTCGTAGCCGCCGGGTCCTTGGACCATGAGGTTGACCGGCGTCGCAACCGGGGTGAGGAACGCACCGGCCGCCGCCACCGTGAACGACATCAGAACCGGCCGCACCGAGACCCCCATGTCGACGGCCGCGGTGACTGCGATCGGGATCACGATGAGTGCGGTGGCCATGTTCGAGATCAACTGGCCAAAGATGGCGGTCAGGACGAACAGCCCGAGAAGAAGTGCATAGGGACCGTAGTTCCCCACGACGTTGATGAGGACCTGGGCGATGTCATCGGCGGCGCCACTCTGAGTCACCGCCGTCGATAGCGGGATCATGCCCACGACCAGGACCACAGTCGTCCAGGAAACCGACTTGTAGGCCTGATAGATGGTGACGACCCGGGTCAGGATCATGGCGCCTGCCGCGAGCAGCGCCGCCTCCACCGCGGGGACGGCGTTGGTGGCGAGCAGGATCACCATGACGACGAGGATCGAGATGGCCCACCAGGCTCGCGGTCCGAGGGCGACCGCCTGGCGACGGACCAGCGAAGGAGAGTCCACCACGAGGACATCCCGGTCCGACTCGACCCTGCGGTCAAGTGCGTCCCAGGTTCCCTGGAGCAACATGGTGTCGCCGACTGCCAGCGGTGTCGGCTGACGGTCGAGGTTCTCCCCGCTGCGCTGAATGGCGAGGACGACAAAGTCTCCGCTCTCGGTGACCATCCCGGGGAACATCTTCTCCCCGATCAAGTCGGAACGAGGTGGGATCACTACCTCGACCACCCCAATTCGTCGATCGATCAGCTTGCCTCCCGTCTTGCCCGGCAAACGCACGAGGACGTTGGCTTCGGCGAAGTGATGGATCACATCGGTATGGCCGCGGGCGGTGACCACGAACCCCGCTCCGATCGGAGCGTTCGCGGGCAGGGACACCCCACGCTCCCCTTGGACCCCGACCAGGCTGAGGCCGGGGTATGCCTCGAGATCGATCGCCGAGGGCGTCACATCGACGAGCGATGAGCCGTCCTGGACCTCGAGCCGGGCCACCCATTCGCCAAGTGAGTATTGATCGATCAGGGTCCGGGCGTGATCGCTGAGATCAGGCGGGATGGACTCGGCGACACGCTCGGGAAGGAGCCGGGCACCAAAGACGACGACGATGGCGATCGCTCCGATCACCACCGGCACACCCACCAGGCCGAACTCGAAATACCCGAATCCGGCCTCCCCTGCCTCGATGGCGGCATCTGAGACGAGGATGTGGACGGGCGTCCCGGTCAGCGCCAGCAGAGACCCGGCGTGGGCACCGAAGGCCAGGGGCATCAGCAGGCTGGACGGCGCCCGTCCGACACGGAGGGCAATCACCACCACCATGGGCAACAGGGCCGCCACGGCCCCGTTGACACTGATCACCGCGGTCAGCAGTGCCACGAGCAGCATCATCAGGACGATGAGCCTGGTCCTGCTCGCCCCCGCCCGGTCGATCAGTTGCTGACCGGCCCACGTGGTCACCCCGGTGGAGTCGATCCCCTCGCTGACGACGAAGAGAGCAGCGATGAAGAGCACGGTGGTATCGCCGAAGCCAGCTAAGGCCTGATCCAGGCTGAGCACTCCGGTCGCTGCCAGGGTGAGGGCGGATCCAACGGCGACCACCTCGACCGGGAGCTTGTTCCAGATGAACAGGGCGACCACCGCCGCCAGCACCAGGTAGACAATGGTGGCGTCGGACACGATGAAACGCTAGGTGCTGACGGGGTACCCCGGCCCCAGTGGCAGGCCGAGTGCGAACCAGACCGCGAACAGGATGGTCCAGACGACGGTGATCACCAACGCGTAAGGGATCATGAGAGAGATCACCGTGCCCAGTCCCGCATCCTTCTTGTATCGCTGGGCGACGGTGACGATGAATGGCAAATAGACCATCAACGGGGTGAGCACGTTGACCGGGGAGTCGCCAACCCGGTATGCGGCGAGCAGGGTCTGGGGCGCTACATCGAGCCTGAGGAAGATGGGGATGAAGACAGGGGCGAAGATGGCCCATTTGGGCACCACGCCGGGGATGATGAAGTCCAGGAGCACGATCACCAGGATGAATGCCACGAGCAGAGGCAGCGGTCCGAAAGGAGCCGCCTCCAACAGATGGGCCATCTCGATGGCGGCAACCCGGGGCATGTTGGTGTAGTTGAAATAGGCGATGAACTGGCTGATCATCAGCAGCATGAAGACCAGGCCTGACAGGCCGGCGAAAGTCTTGGTCACACCAGCGATGACGTCGTCGCTTCCGGACAGGGTCTTCGCCCCCTTTCCGTAGCAAACCCCGGCGACGAGGAAGATCAGCGTGATGATGAAGATCAGGCTGTCCATGAACGGGGTGTTCCCGATGATCTGTCCTGTCTCCGGATGGCGTAGCGGCCCCCAGCTGGGGATGGTGAGGATGGCGACGATCGCCATCACGCCCAGCGCCCCGTACAGGGCCATTCGGAGCCCCCGCGCCTCGGCCTCCTGGTCTACGGCCTCGTCCTGGCCATAGTCGAGACTGGTTTCCGTGACGTCGTAAGGGCCGAGTCTCGGCTCGACGAGCTTCACGGTGACCCACCAGGCGACGACTGCGATGACGATGCTCGAGACCACCGAGAAGAAGTAGTTGGCGACAACGGTCAGCGGCTCCGCCCCGGCGAGGGCAATGGCCTCGTTGCTGATCTCGGTGATCATGCTGTCGATTGGGGTGATGAGCAGGTTGACCGCGAATATCGCGCCCACCCCGGCGAAGGCGGCGGCCATCCCGGCCAAGGGATGTCTTCCCAGGGTCATGAAGGCGGCAGCCGACAGCGGGATCAGGATGAGATACCCGGCATCTGAGGCAATGCTGGAAAGGACACCAACGAAGATGAGGATGAAGGCGATGAGCCGCCGAGGCGCCACCGCGACCAACTTGCGGATCAGCGCCCCCATCATCCCGGCGTGCTCGGCGACTCCGACTCCCATCATGGCCACGAAGACCACAGCCACCACAGCGAAGCCGGCGAAGTTGTTGACGAACGAAGTGAAGATGAACCGGACCCCGTCGACGGTGAGCAGGCTCACTACCGGAATCGTCTCGGTCACGATCTCGTACTCGGGGTCGTAGTTGCCCAGATCGGGCGTCTCCTGGGTACGAGACGTCGGATCCGCCGAGACCGCCGTGCTCGTCGATCATCTCCTCGGATGGCACCGCGACCGCGATCTCCTCGGTGGCACTGATGCCGAACAGATAGAGGATGTGGCTGAGGACGATTATGAAGAGGATCAGGTAGAGGAACATCAGAACGGGATGGGGCACCTTGTTCCCCATCCGTTCCACGCCGTCCAGCATCCGCTCCGAGAAGGACCTCTTCACCGTGGCCACTCACTCGTCACTCTGTGCCCCTCTCAGGCAGCGGGCCGTTTGAAGTTGAGGGCGAGCTCGACGAGGAGCCGGGCACCGAAACCGGTGCAGCCCGGTGGGCGCCACGATGTGTCCCGGTCGTTCTGCGCGGTGCCGGCGATGTCGATATGGGCCCACGGCTTTCCGGCGACGAACTCCTCGAGGAACAGCGCAGCGGTGATGGCCCCAGCGTTGGCACCGCCCAGATTCTTGATGTCGGCGATGTCGGAATTGAGGTCACCGCGATATCGGCGCTCCAGCGGCAGCTCCCAAACCGACTCCCCGGTCACCTCCGCCGCCGCCTCAACCTGAGCCACCAACCCGGCGTTGTTGCCGATCAGTCCTGCCACCTGGGTGCCTAGAGCCCGCATCGCCGCCCCGGTCAGGGTCGCAATGTCGACGATGGCATCGGTGTCGTCCTCGGTGGCGAGCACGAGGGCATCGGCCATCACCAGACGTCCCTCGGCATCGGTGTTCATCACCTCCACGGTCTTGCCTCCGTACACCGTCAGCACATCCCCCATGGCGATGGAGGTGTCGGAGGGCCGATTGTCGGTGCACATCAGGTACCCGGTCACGGCCGTCTTGCAGCCGAGTGCCTCGAGTTGGGCCATTGCCGCCAGGATGGCCCCAGCTCCCGACATGTCGTTCTTCATCGTCGCGTGGACATCATCCGCGGGCTTGAGGGCCATTCCCCCGGCGTCGTACATGATCCCCTTGCCGACCAGGTGAGATGGCCTCCGGGCGCGGGAAGGCTGGTAGGTCATCTTGATCATCCGGGGCTCCTCGGCACTGCCAGCGTTGACCCCGAGAAGACCGCCGCAGCCGAGATCGATCAGCGCCTCCTTGTCGAAGATCTCGACCTTGAGCCCACGCTTCTTTCCGAGCCTGGTCGCCAGCTCGGCCATGTCCAAGGCAGTCGAGAAGGGCTGGTGGTGTGTTGGCCAGATCACGGGCGATATTGGTCGCCTCGGCCGTGACGACTCCCCGGGCGGCACCGCGTCTGACCGCGCCGAGCGTCGCCCTCGGCCACCAGCGCAGACTCCGTGATGGGCTCCACCGTTGGCTTCCCCTTTAGGACGTCGTATCGATAGCGGGCCAGCAATGCCCCTTCCACCACCGCTTGGCCGGCAATGTCGGGGGCAACGGCGCCGTCTCGCCCAGTGTCAAGGTCAGATTGCCGTGTTTCGTGTAGCCCGGGCGAAGGCGGCGCCGGCATCCCTGAGCTCTGTCGGCGTCGAGATCTGCCAGCTCACCGACGCCGACAAGGACGGTCATCGGGCCATCGGCGACGGGAGGACGATGGTCTGGCCGGTCTTTCCCTCGAACCCCGCAGCCTCTAGCGAGGCCCCGTCGAACCCGGGTTCGGCAGGCGCCGCTGTCCATGGAGACCAAGTAGCCGACGACGGCCGCGTCCGCGTCGACCTTGGTGGAGACAGTCACCGAAGCCGGCGTCTGCAGCGACGGCACAGGATCGAAATCGGTCAAACCGGTGAAAACACTCATTTTAGAACCTACATTGCCCTGCGATCAGGTGTCGGACCAGGACACCCAGGACCCGTCGTGGACATTGACCGGATCGCCACCGGCGACGAGGTGGACCCAGATCCCGGGGTCGTCGGCGATGGCCCCGGGGAGGGCGAATGCCGCCGAATCGGGTGACCACAGCTGAAGTGACTGGCCGTACTGGTCGAAGAATCGGAGCACATCGGAGACGAAGGTCAGATTTGGCGACATCGTCGAGAGCTCGGTCGTCTCACCGGCCCTCCAAAGGAGCATGGTCAGCTCTGCAGCGCCTCCCTCGTCGGGGTTCAACACGAGCAGGGACTCCCCGTTGGGACTCCAGAACAGACCTAACGAGGCGGCGGCTACGACCTCGGTCATCTCACCGCTGTCGACGTCTATCACTACCACCGTGTTCGATGGAATCGCCGGTGTCTCGGTGACAGCGGCGTTCACCCCGGGTGGTGTGTCTTCCTCGACAAATGATTGGACGGCCACCCTGGTGCCCTGCCGGTTGGCCACGAAGGCAACTGGTCCGGGAACCGTGGCGAGCAAACGTGATTCGCCACCGGTCTGTCGCAGCTCGAGCCCCGCTTCGGCGAGGTGGAGGATGCCTGCCGGGATCCAATGAGGCGCCTGGTAGCCACGCGCGGTGGCCCCCAGGTCGGCTTCCTCGCCATCGAGGGCGATGGTGCCGAAGAACTCCGGCTGGACATGAGCGGCGACCTGGCTGCTGTCCGGGCTCCATGAGAAGTAGAACGAGGATCCCTCCGCCAGCACTTCGGACGTAGTCGCGCCAACGTCTACGACCTCGAACTCGATCGTCCCCCCGACACTGTTGTGCAAGACACCGATCCCGTTGCCGTCGGGTGACCAGAACATGTAGAACGGAGGGGCAGTCATCGGGATCGAGACCCGGTTCTCACCCTGCCCGTCACTGGAGCCCAAGCCTGATCCCTCGGCATTGATCTCCGACCAGACAACAGTGTCGGCCACCGGGGAGAAGGCGGGCTGTCGGTAGCCGGCTGCCACGCCGCCGTCCTCCGTGATGTTGGTCGAGTCAGTGCCATCGGGCTCCATCGTGACGATGTTGCCGTCGTCGTCCACGACCACGAGGCGGCCGGGCAGTTCCGACACGTCGGTGGGCAAGGCCTCGGTCGCCTCTGGCGCCGACGTCTGGTCGACAACCGTCGAGGTCGTGCTCGAGTCTCCCGTACACGCCGCGATCGTGATCAGTGCAGCCGCGGCGGCGGTAAGCCGGTGCATCGGTCAAGGCTACCGATGGGGCTGTGTCCGGTTCTCGCCCATCACCTAGGCGAACAGCGACCGATCGCCGCACCGCCTTCATCCGAAGGCGCAATCTGTCGATAGTCAACTCATGGCACCGACCAACAGGCCGGTCATTACGCCGCGCTTTCGTGTCGCGGTGCTTCTCGCCGTCGTCGTGGCCACCGGTTTGGGAATCGTTGCGGAGCTTGGGGCATGGTCCGCCGGCACGCCTGGTGCTGGCTACCGGATTGCCGCATACGCCGTGGTTGGGATCACCGCCACCTATCAATTGATCCGCCACCGACGCCTCGAGGCGGTGGTCGCCACCGCCGCACTGACGCTCTGCGCCCTCAGTCTTACCGAAGCATGGAAGACCCCCGGATTCGACAGCGGGTACACCCTGGCATGTCTGATCCTCATATCGGTGGTCTACGTAGCAACCCGCGAGGGGAAGTCGGTGGTGCCACTCGTCCTGGTCTCGGGCTTGACAGCTGGTTTCACGATTGCGTCCCTGATGATCGACCGCCCCCCGGCCACGGTCGTTTTCGCCCGTCTCATGATCGGAATCCCCGGCCAGGCGCTGGTCATGTGGATCACCTGGCAGCTGATCCAGTCGCTGGCGGCCGCCTCAGAGCATCAGGCCAATACGGCGCGAATTCAGAAGGCGCTGGCTACCTGCTCCCAGGCTCTCCTGACAGGTCGCGACCAACAGCCGTTGACGGCCGCCCTACGGGCTCTCCTCGACGCTACCGAAGCCGACTATGCCTACATCGACATCAACCGGGTCACCCAAGACGGCAGTGTGACCTGGGAGATCGTGGCGGAGGCCCTGGGGAGCAATGTCCCACCGGGACCTGACTCCTTCGACGAGGGCGACTACAGCCAGTTCCCGCAGATCATCGAAGTCCTCTCCAAAGGCAAGCCGGCCCGCATCCGGGTCAGCGACCTGCCGATGCCGGTCCGGGCTCGATACGAGGCAGAGGGCATTCGCTCCGAGCTGATGGCCCCCATCATGATCCGGGACCAGTGGGTTGGGACACTGGGTTACTCCGATTTCTGGCGGGACGATGTCTGGACCGATGTCGAAGTCGAAGGGTTGATGCGGGCGGCGGACATGGTGGGCGCGTACTGGGAGCGGGAATCGGCGCGCGAGGGTCTCGAGGAGCTGGCCGAAGCCAAGGACCGATTCATCGCCACGGTTAGCCATGAGCTGCGCACCCCGCTGGCCGCCGTCGTCGGGTTCTCAGGTGAACTAGCTGACGGTCTCGATGCCTACTCGAGCGAGGAGATCGCTGAGATGGTCGTACTCATCTCGAGCCAGAGCCAGGAAGTCGCTCAGCTTGTCGACGACCTGCTGACGGCCGAGAGAGCGGCATCAGGCAACCTGACCATCAGCCCCCGGACGATCGATCTCCTCGACGAATGCCGATCGATTGTCGAGTCCCTGGGAGTCGATCTCGACGTGGCGATTGTCGGGGACCCGTCGACGGCATGGGCCGACACGTTGCGAACCAGGCAGATCGTCCGCAACCTGCTCACCAACGCCCACCGGTACGGAGGGAAAACGGTGCGCGTCGAGGTGTCCGCTCAGCGAAACGTGGCATCACTGGTCGTCAGCGACGACGGCCCGGGAGTAAAGGGCATCGACGCCGAGCACATCTTCGACCCGTACTACCGCTCGCAGTCGCCGTCCGACGCGAGACCGGACTCGGTTGGCCTCGGCCTCGCCGTCGCCCGACAGCTCGCCCGCATGATGGGCGGCGACCTCGTCTACCGGCGTCGGGGCGGCTGGACCCGCTTCGAGCTCAGTCTCCCAGTGGCCCCCGAGCAGGGTGCATCGCTGGCCGGCTGACTACTTCAGACGAACAGCTGGACGTCGGCGTCGGCAGCGAAATCGAGGAACGCGGCCGCACCTGCGATCTCGCATCCCTTGATCAGGTCGCCCTCCTCCACGCCCATGACTCCCATAGTCGTCGAGCAGGCGAAGAATCGGACGTCGAGGCCCTGAGCCATCTCGATGAACTCGGGAACGGTGGGCATCCGGGCGTCGCTCATCCACTTCTTCATGATCTTGGTGGCGGCGGCCGTCGCTCCGGGAAGGGCGCCGAGCAGATTTGGCAGCTGGATCGGGCCGGCCGGATTGGCCAGCGATGCCACTTTCAGCTTCTCCAGCCGGTCGTTGTGGATGATGTCGAGACCGTAGAACGTGAAGTACACCCCGGCCTCCCATCCGAGGCTCGCCGCCGTCGTGGCCAGGATCAGCGGTGGATAGGCCTGATCCAGCGTCCCTTTGGAAGCGACCAGGGCAATCCGACGCCGACGCTCCTGCTGTCGATCCTCGGTCGCGGGATGGGTGAGCGTGTCGGTCATGACCGCGCCGCTTTCTCGATCCAGAACAACTGCCGGGTCTCTTCGCGTTCGACTGCGAGCAAGATATGGCCGGTCTGCCTTGCCAACGCCGGGATGTCCTCCAAGGCTCCGGGGTCTGTGGTGATCAATTTGAGCACCTGCCCTGGCGACAACTGGCCGAGGGCCAGCGAAGCCCGATACACCGGTAGTGGGCAGAGCACACCCGAGCAGTCGAGCTCTACGTCGACGCGCTCATCTGTGACTTCGGCGAATTGGCTGGTCATGGACCGTCTCCTTGTCTGGTCCGGAGGGGCCCATGAATGACAAAGACCCGCATCCGGTGCCGGTGCGGGCTTCGAGTGTCTGTCTCTTGCTGACTCAGGACATCGCTACCCACACGGCACGGCCGCACAGAGACAAGCGCAGCAGCGGGTCGTGGGTGGGCAAGTCATGTCGGCGACGATGGTAGGCGTTTGCGGACTCGCGTCAATACCGGGGAGCCCTGTGGTGACGATTTGCGAGGCCAGTGGAGCATTTGAGGAGGAGAAGGAGTCCGCTGGGAGTAGCGGAAACTGGCTCCACTGGCCCTCGCAAAGTTTCGAGGAGGGGAACGGCTTGTGATTCCGTTCACAATCGACAACGCATGAAGATGCGATTTATTCCCGGGGGCTGGGCGTGCTCACGATCTCGGGGGGCCAGACTTGGCTGAGCAGCCCATGGTCGGTGCAGCGCTGAGTGACCGCACTGCATTGACCTCGGAGCCGACGCAATGCAGCGCACCCATTCCATTTTTCATGCATCCAGGGCGTTGGCGCCAGACGCCACATATTGCTGGGTTCGGGGTTCAGCTGCTGAAGGTGACCGAGAAGGCGGGGGCCCAACGGGAGACGACCCGGCCGTAGTTCTCGCCGGCGGTCATCATGTCGCCGTCGGCCAGGGCCTCGATCGAGCGACGCACCAGCTCGACCGAATCGTCGAACACGAGTTCCTGTGGGGCGAAGAGATCGGAAACCGTCGAGTAGTCGAGCTCGAGCATCGATCCGCCGGGAAAACTGTCGATCCAGTCCGACAGCTGGGATAGCTCCTCGGCAGGCCCCTGGAAGACCTGGAGACCCCGGAGCACCCCCAGGGCGTGGTCGACCCGCTTTCGACCCACCGCCAGATCGACGCGCAGCCGGATCCGGGGGGCCCCGTCGACCTCGTACACCTCTTTGTCCTCCGGCTGAAAGGCGGTGAACCAGCGGACCGGCACATGCCAGGCCGATGTGAGGACGTGGGACCGATGACCTGGATGCTCCTGGTGATACCGGCGAAGCTCGTTGTCGGCGGCGCGGGCCGACTCCTCGGGGATGAGCCCGGACCCAAGGCCACGAAATGCATTGGCGAAGGCAACCGTGGACTCGAGGACCCGAAGACGGAGATTTCGAGGACATACCATTCGCTCCCCGTTCCAATCGACCACCCAATCGGCGTCGCCATCCGACTCGGACAGCAAGCCGTACCTGCGGACGAAACCCGGCACCGGGTCACCGTCCTCGGAGCTCTCAGGGGTGTACACCCGGAGATGGGCGGTCTTGGTCACCCCCTCATCCTCGCATGGCTTGGCCCGAAGTTCATCTGTCCCACCAACCACCGTGAGACGGGCAGGCCGTGCCAGGGGTGTCCAGGTAAGATCGGTCACGGAGTGAGAACCGCCCCTCGAGAATGGAGGACCGGACTTGGTCGTATTCGATGAGGTTGCCCGCGGAGGTCACGAGCAGATCATCTACGGCTATGACGATGCATCGGGCCTTCGGGCCATAATCGCCATCCACTCCACTGCTTTGGGTCCCGCTCTCGGCGGGACCCGCTTTTTTCCATACGCCACCGAACAGGACGCGCTCGTCGACGTGCTCCGCCTGGCCAAGGGGATGACCTACAAGGCGGCCGCTGCCGGTCTCGACCTCGGAGGTGGCAAGGCCGTGATCATCGGCGACCCCGCCACCGATAAGACTGAACGGCTCCTCCGGGCCTACGGGCGGATCGTCGACTCCCTACGTGGTCGTTACATCACCGCCGAGGACGTTGGGACCACCACGACCGACGTCGACATCATCCGACGGGAGACCCGCTGGGCACTCGGCTGCTCACCGGCCGAGGGTGGTGCCGGTGACCCGTCCCCCGTCACGTCCCGTGGCCTGTTCGCCGCAGCCAGGGCGGTGGCCGACTTCATCTGGGGAGACACCGATCTCGCCGGTCGCAGGTTCGCGGTCCAGGGCGTGGGCAAGGTGGGGGCCGCATTCGTCCAGCTTCTAGTCGAAGCCAGGGCGGAGGTGATCGTGGCCGACTCCAAGGAAGAAGCCGTGAAGGAAGCGGTGGAGAACTATGGAGTCAAGAGCGTCGACGTGGAAGACATCCACACGGTCGATTGTGACTTCTTCGCGCCGTGCGCCCTGGGTGGCGGGCTCAACGACTCGACCATCCCCGGTCTGAATTGTCAGGCGATCGTGGGCAGCGCCAACAATCAGCTCGCCACCGAGGAGGACGCCGATCGCATAGCGGCCCGCGGCATCGTCTACGGCCCCGATTTCGTAGTCAACGCAGGCGGTCTGATCAACGTCCACGACGAACTGCGGGGGTACTCCAAGATGCGCGCGATGCACAGGGTCGATTCGATCTTCGACGCGACGAAGGCAATTCTCCTGGCATCCAAAGAGCAGCAGATCAATCCGAACCAGGCAGCGGTGATGGTGGCCGAGAAGCGGATCGAGGAGATCGGCGACCTTCGCCGATTTCGGCGGAGCGGAGAGGACTCGAATTGACGAGTCATCGCACGTACGGCATGGACTTCGACCGGAACCTGCATCACGGAGAATTGGGGCTGACCGACGAGGAAGTCGTCGAGATGTATCGGCTCATGCTGACGACCCGGAGGATCGACGATCGCCTCTTCGCTCTCCAGCGTCAGGGCCGCGCCCCCTTCGTCGTCGGGTCGTCAGGTCACGAGGCAATCCAGGTCGCGTCGAGTCTGGCCCTGGATCGTGAGAAGGACTGGGTCCTTCCCTACTACCGGGACATGGGGGTGGCGTTGGCGTGGGGCTTCGAGCCGGAGGAGATCTTTCTCGGCGCCTTCGCCAAGAAGACCGACCCGATGTCCGGCGGTCGTCAGCTCCCGGGTCATTGGTCCAGCCGCGAGCGCCGGGTCCTGACCCAGTCCTCGGTCATCGGCACCCAGTACCCCCACGCCGTGGGCATCGCTCAGGCCATCGCCAACCGGGGCGACGACTCGGTTGTGGCCGTGTACGGAGGTGAGGGCTCGACGTCGGAAGGGGACTGGCACGAGGCGATGAACTGGGCCGGGATTCACAAGCTCCCATTGATCTTCGTCATCGAGAACAACCGCTATGCCATCTCGGTCCCACAGGAGGAACAGGTCGCCGGAAGTCTCGCTGCGAGAGCCAACAGCTACGGATTCCCGGGTGTCGAGGTCGACGGCAACCGGACGCTGCGCGTCTTCAAAGTGATGCAGGAGGCAGTTCGCCGGGCGAGGGCCGGCGAGGGCCCCACCCTGATCGAAGCCGAGACCTATCGGTATTACGCCCACACCTCCGATGACAACGACACCTTGTATCGCAGCCGGGAGGAGGTCGAGACGTGGCGTAAACGCGACCCGGTGGCCCGGGTCCGCCAGTATCTCATCGAAAACCGCCTGCTCACCGAGGCGGAAGAGCAGCGGATCGACGACGAGGTCATCGATGCCCTGGCCCGTGCCGTCGAGAACGCCGAAGCTGCCCCCAATCCCGACGAGGCGACCAGCCGGGTGTACGCCAAGGTCATAGAGCCAGGTCCCCCGATCACCGAACCAGAGGAGGCCTCCGGCGGCGAGACGGTCAATCTCATCACGGCGATCAACATGGCCCTCCACGAGGTGCTGGAGGCCCACGAGGACGCCATCGTGTTCGGCGAGGACGTGGCCCGTCGCAAGGGTGGGGTGTTCAAGGCGACTCAGGACCTGACCGATCGCTTCGGGCCTGACCGCTGCTTCAACACCCCGATCGCAGAATCGTCGATCATCGGCGCCGCGATCGGCATGGCCGCCGCCGGGTTCAAGGTGATCCCCGAGATCCAGTTCGCTGACTACATCCACCCTGCCTTCGACCAGTTGGTCTCCGAAGCGGCGCGAATCTCGTTCCGGTCCGACGGAAAATGGAATGTGCCGATGGTGGTCCGGACCCCGTACGGGGCTGGAATCCACGGGGCTCTCTATCACTCCCAGTCGGTCGAGTCTTTCTATGCCCATGTGCCCGGGCTCAAGGTGGTGGTGCCTTCGACACCGGCAGACGTCAAGGGCTTGCTCTTCACGGCTGTCGAGGATCCCGACCCGGTCATGTTCCTCGAGCCGAAGAAGCTCTATCGCCTGGCCAAGGGCAACTATCCGGAGGGTCAACATCGGGTCCCTCTGGGCCGGGCGGCCATCCGACACCAGGGCGAGGACCTGACCATCATCGCCTACGGCGCGATGGCCCATCTCGCCGTCGAGGCGGCATCGTTGCTCGAGGAGCTGGACATCAGCCCGGAGGTGATCGATCTGCGCAGTCTCAAGCCGTTGGACTGGCCCACCATCGAAGAGTCGGTGAAGAAGACCTCACGCGCCCTGATCGTCTATGAGGACAACGAATTCGCCGGATACGGCGCCGAGCTGGCTGCCCAGATCGCAGACAAGACATTCGAATGGCTCGATGCACCGGTGCGTCGATATGCCCTTCCCGATGTCCCGATCATGCCCTACGCCGGACCACTGGAGAACGAGCTCTACCCGACCCCTGAGGGCATCGTCCGCAAGGCCCAGGAGCTTGCCAAGTATTAGGTGGTAGGTGGTAGGTGGTAGGTACTGTCGACCGCCATGTCGCTTCTCTCTCATCTCTCATCCATCGCCGGCGGGGCCTTCAGTGAGCTCGGGCTGCCCGCCGCGCTGGGGGAGACGGTTCCGTCGCAAAGACCCGAACTGGCACAGTTCCAGGTCAACGGGGCGATGGCCGCAGGGAAGACGACCAACCGGCCACCCAGGGAGATCGCCCAGGAGGTGGCCGACAAACTGGCCGGGCATGCCGATATCGCCAAAGTCGAAGTGGCCGGGCCCGGGTTCATCAATATCACCCTGACCGACGCCTCCATCGCTCGGATAGCCACTGAACACGCCGCCGATGGCTACCTCGGGTTCCCTGTCACCGACGACCCGGAGAACGTCGTCGTCGACTACGCCGGCCCCAATGTGGCCAAGGCGATGCATGTCGGCCATCTTCGGGCGACCATCATCGGTGACTCGCTCGCCCGACTCTTCTCGTTCGCCGGGCACAAGGTCATCCGCGATCCCCACTTCGGCGACTGGGGCTTTCAGATGGGCCTGCTCATCGCCGCCATCGACGAGGAGCAGCCGGACCTTCCCTATTTCGATCCCGATGCCGGTGCCTTTCCGTCAGAATCGCCCGTCACGCTCGACGACCTGCAACGGATCTACCCGGAGGCGTCGGTTCGGGCCCGAAGCGATGACGATTTCGCCGATGTCGCCCGTCGGGCCACGGTCCGGCTCCAGCAGGGCGACCCGGGATACCTGGCCCTGTGGCGTCACATGAAGTCGGTGTCCGAGAAGTCCCAGCGCGAGGATTTCGCCGCCCTCGGAGTCAACTTCGACCTGTGGTACGGGGAATCCGACGTGCACGAGAGGCTGGGGCCGCTGGTGGCGTCGCTGCGCGGGTCCGGGGTGGCCGAGGAGTCCAAAGGGGCGATCGTGATTCGGGTCGAGGAGGAGGGGGACAATCGGGACATCCCGCCGTTGATCCTCGAGTCATCGAGCGGCGGCTTTCTCTACAGCACCACCGATCTTGCCACGATCCAGATGAGGATCGAGGAGCTGCGAGCCGATCTCGTCCTGTACGTCGTCGACCGGCGGCAGGCCGACCATTTCCTCCAGATCTTCCGAGCGGCAACGAAGGCGGGGATCGTGCCTGAAGGGACCAGGCTGGAGCACATCTGGTTCGGGACCATGAACGGGCCGGACGGCAAGCCATTCAAGACACGAGAGGGCGGAGTCGTTCGCCTCTCGGATGTCATCCACATGCTCACTGAAGCAGCCCGTCAACGTCTCGACGAGGCCCACCTCGCCGAGGATTACCCCCAAGAGGAGAGGGCGAGGATCGCCTCCCTGGTCGGCGTGGCCGCCCTCAAGTTCGGCGACCTCATCAACAACCGCACCTCGGACTACGTCCTTGACCTCGACCGTTTCAGCGCCTTCGAGGGAAAGACCGGGCCTTACCTCCAGTACGCGGCGGTGAGGATCAAGTCGATCCTGCGTCGGGCGGAGGCGGAGGCAGTGGAGCGAGGGCCCCTGAAAGCCCCAACGGTCGACGCCGAGCGCGAGCTCATGCTCGAGTTGCTCCGGCTCCCCGAGGTGATCGGCCGCGCCATCGCCCTTCGGGCCCCGAACCATGTCGCCGAGTTCGCCTTCGACCTGGCCGGCCGCTTCAACCGGTTCTACGACACGTGCCACATCCTCTCCGAGCCGGACTTCGAGCGGAGGGGGTCGTGGCTCTCCCTCTCGGCTTGGGCATTGAGCGCCCTCGAGCGTCTGCTCGATCTCCTCGGAATCGAAGTCCCTGACCGGATGTAGTTATGTCGTTCCTCATCCGCCCCGCCCGGGCCGGGGACGTCGCGTCGATCGGGCGCTGGACCCGGGACACCTTCAGCTGGGGTGACTATGTGCCCGAGATGATGGGTAGCTGGTTGGAGGAGGCTGGCTCGCTTGTCATCGTCTCAGTCGATGATGACGACATCCCGATCGGGCTGTCGCGGGTCCAGCTTCTCTCCCCGAACGAGGCCTGGCTCAGTGCCACTCGGGTCCATCCCGACCATCGACGGTCGGGTATGGGCATGGCCATGAACGACCACGCCGTGGAGTGGGCCAGATCTCAGGGAGCACTCGTGGCCCGACTGGTCATCGAGGAGGAGAACGAGGCCGCCCGCGGGCAGGTCCTGCGGTCGGGCTATCGGCCTGGCAGTCGCTGGGCGTATGCCACCGCTCCCGCGTCGACCGGGCGACGTCTGCCACCCGAGCAACGTCTGAAGGCAGGCGTCACTGTGGACGCCGACGCCGCCTGGACGTTCTGGTCGCAGAGCGATCTCGCCCACGCCGCTCGTGATCTCATCTCGCTGGGCTGGCGATGGCGAAGGGCATCCCGTGGCGATCTGGAAACGGCCGTCAATGCCCACAATTTCCTGCAGAGCCCGGGAGGATGGCTCGTTGCAGAGTCCGATGACGAGGGGATCTCGGTGCGATGGTTGGCGACGACTGCACCCGACGCTCCACTTCTTCTTCAGGGCTTGCGCGATCTGCTTCGAGATCGGCGAGGTGGACGGGTCGAGGCAATGATCCCGGTCACGGTGTGGAGCGTTGAGGCATTGTTGCGTGAGGGCTACGAGGTCCACCCGGCTCAGATCTACTCGAAGGCGCTGTGAACCAAACGCTCAGGAGATGATGGCCATCGTGGCCACAGCCCAGATCACGAACATGATCGGGATCTCGGTGGAGCGGAGCCAGTCCGGCCCATCCGGAAACCAGCGGGCGGCGAGGGCGATGGGGACACCGAGGAGGGGCATGACGGTCATGCCGGCGACGCCAACCGCCCGGATTCCGGCCACCCCGGTCGTGACCGGAAGCGGAAGGCCCTCCACGACGCCCTCGACGAGCCCGTGGACGATCAGGAAGAGGAGACCCACGACGAACACGGCGATGATGCGGCCCAGGCCGACCTCCCAGAGCTTGAATCCGATGAGACGCCGGCCCCGTCCCAGCGGCCCTTCGGCTGCGACGCCGAGGCAGAAGAGGCCGATGACCGCGAGCACCACAGCTGATGCGAGCATCGCCCCGGTTGACAGGTCCTGGATCACGTTGACGATGTCGAAGCCGGCGAGGATGACCGACGCGGCCAGACCAACGAGAAGGGTCCCGATCACCATCAAGCCCACGTCGAACATGGTCCCGAAAGACCCATAGGCGAGGATGGCGTAGCGCTTGGCCCCATCGCGGCTATCCACCCGTGCGATTTGGTCGGTCATATCGCCTCTTTCACCGCGGGGACCCTACCGGGCGGCCCCGATGCTGCGATTGCGCGCAGATACCACTCGATCGGGTGTCCGATCTCGTAACCCGGGCCCAGAGAAGACCTGAGCTGCATCTCGCAACCGGGGTTGGCGGAGGCAACCCTGCTCACCCCGGTTGAACGTATCTGGGCCGCCTTTCGGTTTCCGAGCTCTCGAGAAGCCTCGGGCTGGAGGATGGTGTAGAGGCCGGCTGCGCCACAGCACATCCCCGCCGGGTCGATCTCTACAACGTCGTATCCACCTGCCTCGAGTATCCGCCTCGGCTCGACGGTCACCCGCTGGGCGTGCCGCAGGTGGCAGGGGTCCTGGATCGCCATCGGTCCCGAGCCTCCGGGTAAGGAGGGGAGGAGGCCGGCCTCGATGGCACGCGCCACGGCCACGGTGACGTCGACGGCTCTGGTCCCTACCTCGTCGCCGCCTTCTACCCAGTGCCCGTACTCGCGAACGTGAGCCGAGCAGCCGGCCGAAGTGACCACCACCTGGTCGTATCCGGAGAGAACGGGCATGTTTTGGCGGGCCAGGTCCCGGGCCGCATCAGCCTTGCCGTCGTGGGCGGCGAGTGCGCCGCAGCACGTCTGCCCAGAGGGGACCTCGACCCGATAGCCGGCCATCTCCAGCAACTCGATGGCGGCGTGATTGACCGGCCGGAACCATTCGTCCTGGATGCATCCGGCGACGAGAGCGATCGAGCCCGAGACTCCGCTCCCGCCTTTGTGACCGAGAGTCGGCTGGGGTCGACGACGGAGGGGGCGAATGCCCTCGGAGAGCCTGCGATAGCGAGATGGAGCAAGAGATGTAGCCCGGGTTGCCTGAGCCATGCGTAACGCTCCTGTCCCGAGCCGGAGTGATCGTCTCGAGCCGATGGCCGTGCCGAGCATGAACGAGCGAAGCCGGTGACCGAAGGTCGGGCGTTGAGCTGCAATCTCGGCCCTCGTCCCTTCGAGAGCCCTGCCATACGGGACCATTCCCGGACAGACCGGCTCACAGGCCCGGCAACCCAGACAGAAATCGATCACACCTTGGAAGGGCCCGTCGAGCTCCAGGACACCGTTGTGGACCGCTTTCATCGCCTGGATTCGACCCCTTGGAGACGCGGTCTCCCGTCCGGTCAGGCGATACGTGGGACAGGCGGGGAGGCAAAGCCCACATTGGACGCAGGCATTGAGCTCGTCGGTCGTCGGATGATCGGCGGTCACCCAACCCATCACAGCCCTCCTGGGAGGCGGCCCGGGTTGATGACCCGACCCGGGTCGAATTGGGAGATCAGACGACGCTGGATCTCGAGCCCGGGCGGCGGTGAGCCCCACGGGTCGAAACCGTCGAGCGCCCCGTCGGGCGCCTGCGTCGCCACCAGGGCGCCACCGGACCTCTCCACCCAGCTGCGCAGCTCATCGGCTCCATGCGAATCAGCCGAGGCGGCCCGGATATCGCCGGCGCCGTGGATCGCCAGATAGTCCCATCCTGCGGGCAGCCGGCCGACCGCCGCGGACGTCGATGCCGGCGGGACCCGAACCGACCACTGAAACGGGCCTTGCGGGTCGGGCGGCCAGCGGTGCCCCTCGACCGCCACACCGCCGAGACGGCCGCTGGAAGCTGAGACCTCCTCGGGAGTGCCCCAGAGAAAGACCTCGGTCACGCCGTCTCGCTCCAGGACGGCGAGCGGTCTCGTCACCCGCTCCGAGGCCTCGATGTCGTCGATGGTCACCGTGGCCGATGCGGGAGGTATGGGCCACAATTTGAGACAGACCGAGGTGATCACCCCGAGCGAGCCGAAAGCGCCAACCACCAAGCGGGGCAGGTCGTATCCGGAGACATTCTTGACCACCCGCCCACCGCCTCGAATCACCCGGCCGTCCCCGGTCACCAGACGAACTTCGAGCATCCGCTCCCGGGTGCCAAGGAGACGGGCCCGCCTGAGAGATGACACACCGGCCGAGATCACTCCTCCCACGGTGGATCTCCCCGGTACCTCGGGCAGAACTGCGGTCTGGGAGCGTTCGGCGAGAGCGGCCTCCAGTTCGGCGACCTGGGTCCCTGCCCCAACTGTCACGGTGAGATCGTCGGGGTCCCACTCCTCGATGCCGGCGAGCCCGCTCATCTCGAGCACGAGATCAGGGGGAGGCGGCGAGCCATATCCCTGTCGGGTCCCGCCCCCAATGACGCTCACAACGCGCTGTTCCACGGTGGCACTCTCGAGGACCTCGGCGAGATCCTCGACGCTGGAGGGAGCGACGCGCTCGGGACCGCCCCCGGCGGCCCCGGTCATACCCAGGCCCCGTCCGGAATCTCTCGCCTCACCCCACCGAAGTCGAAGCAGCGTGAGCCTTCTGGGAGCACCTTCGCCGGGTTGAAGATGCCGGCCGGGTCGAAGGCCTCCTTGAGCCGGGCCTGCGCGTCCAGATCGAGCTCTGTGAAATCCGCTCGCATCATGTCCCTCTTCTCGAGCCCGATCCCGTGCTCACCCGAGAGGGCTCCGCCGCGGCTCAGACATGCCGCAACCATCTCCTCCCCCGCCTTGTGGACCTTGTCCAGCATGACCGGGTCGGAGGCGTCGAACGCCATGAGCGGATGGAGATTCCCATCGCCGGCATGAAATACGTTGTAGACGTCCAGCCCGTATCGGTCGGCGATGGCCTGGACCTCTTCCATGGTCTCCACGAGACGCGACCTCGGCACGACGGTGTCGTGTAGGTAGTAGTTCGGGGAGACCTGAGCCACGGCCCCAAAGGCGGACTTGCGCCCCTTCCAGAGGATGGCGCGCTCAGCCTCGTCCCTGGCAACCTTGACATCGCGAGCCCCGTTGGCGCGGCCGATGCGTGAGATGAGAGCCGCCTCGGCCTCCACCGCTTCGGGCTCCCCGACCACCTCGGCGAGGAGGATCGCGGCGCAATCGCAGGGAAGGCCCGCCTTGAGCCAGTTCTCGACGGCGGTCGTCATCTTCTGGTCCATGATCTCCAGCGCCGCCGGCACCAGCCCGGATGCGATGACCTCAGAGACTGTCCGCGTCGCCCCTTCAAGCTCCTCGAAGTCGAGAAGGAGCGTCCTCACGTCTGCTTCGATCGGCAGGAGCCGGACCAGAGCCCGAGTCACTACTCCGAGCGTGCCTTCCGATCCAACCATCAAACCCTTCAGGTCCAGACCCGGCATGTCGGGTGCCTGGCCGCCGAGGACGATGGTCTCGCCACCGGCCAGCACAACCTCCATGCCGAGCACATGACTTGTGGTGGCGCCCTCGGCTAGACAATGGGCCCCGCCAGAGTTGTTGGCGACGTTGCCGCCGATGGTGCATGCCGACTGCGATGAGGGATCCGGGGCGAAGGCGAGACCAAATGGCTCAGCTTCCGTGCTCAAGTCGAGATTGATCACCCCGGCGCCCACCCATGCGGTCCTGTTCTCGACGTCGATGTCGATCTGGTTCATCGTTGTGGTGGACAGGACGATCCCGCCGTCGACGGGGATGGCCCCTGCTGCGAGCCCGGTGCCCGCGCCGCGGGCGACGATAGGGACACTGTGACGCTCCGCGACCCGGACCACATCGGCGACTTCCTCTGTCGTTTCGGGGAAGACCACGCAAGTCGCCTGACCCTGCATCAGGGATGCATCTCTCGAATAGAGGTAGAGCTCGACCGGCTCCTCGAGCACCCGATCGCCACTCAACACACCACGGAGATCCCCGACAAGGCTCACAAGGGTGAGGGTAGTTGTGGCTTGGGGCGGCGAAACGGGTGGCCCCACCCCCCGCCGCCGGGTGTGAGCACACGGAGGCGATCGCCCGTTGAGACCGGGACGGTGGATTTGGCGGGGAGCCGCTCACGGCGGCCGTCCGGTTTGATGAGCCAGTCCTCCCCGATGGCCCCAGGTCCGCCCCCGGCCAGACCCCATGGCCGGTGCCGCCGGCGCTCGCCCATGAGCGAAAGTGTGGCGTCGGCGAGGAACAGGATCTCACGTTCGATTCCCTCCCCACCCGGGAAGCGGCCCTCGCCGCCACTTCCACGTCGCAGGGTGTAGCGCTCCACCCGGAACGGATAGTGGGTGTCCAGCGCCTCGATCGGCGTGTTCTCTGTGTTGGTCATCCCCGTTTGGATCCCCGACTGCCCGGCTCGCCCGGGCCGACCGCCCTGCCCCCCGGCGATCGTCTCGTAATACGCGAATTCGTCATTGCCGACAAGGACATTGTTCATGGTCCCCTGTGAGGCCGCAGGCACCCGGTCGGGGGCAGCCTGGGCCAGTGCCCCGAGGAGGACGTCGGCGATTCGCTGGCTCGTCTCCACGTTGCCGGCCGCCACCGCCGCCGGAGGCTTGGCATTGACTACCGAGCCCGACGGGGCGATCAGGGTCAGCGGTCGGTAGCACCCGCCGTTGGCGGGGATGGTGGGATCGGTTGCCACCCGGACCGCGAAATAGAGACAGGACCTGGTCACCGCCTCGACTGCGTTGAAGTTCGCCGCGACCTGTTCGTCGCTTCCGGTGAAATCGGCCGTGAGCTCCCCATCGGCGATGGTCACTGTGACTCTGATTCCGACATCGGCCTCGTCCAGCTCCATGAAGTCGGTGAACGCGAATTTCCCTTCGGGCAGTTGACGAAGGGCCGCGATCGTCCGCCGTTCCCCGTAGTCGAGCAGAGAAGCAGCCATCGACGAGAACGGCACCCCGGCGTCTCCGGCGACCAAGTCCGCCATCCGGGTGGCGCCGACTGCGTTGGCCCCGATCTGCGCTTCGAGGTCCCCCCGGCGCTCCCATGGAGTGCGGGAGGCGGCGATGAAGGGCTCGGCGAAGTCATCGGCCCAATGGCCCGATTCGAATGCGACCATCGGAGGGACCCGATGACCTTCCTGATCGACCGTGACGGCATGCGCCGGCATGGATCCAGGCGCCTCACCCCCGACGTCGGCGTGATGGGCCCGATTGGCCACCCAGGCGACGTGTCTCGAGGCCACGAAGACCGGGGCGACGAGGGTGAGGTCGTTGAGATGGGTGCCACCGGAAAACGGGTCATTGACTGCGTACTGGACGCCGGGCACTGGATCGAACCGGGCCAGGCACGCCGCCACCGATTCGGGCATCGACCCGAGATGAACGGGGATGTGCTCCGCCTGGGCCAGCATCTCGCCGTCGGCAGTGAACACGGCCGCCGAGCAGTCGGCCCTCTCCTTGATGTTGGGCGAAAGCGACGAATGCCGGAGGACCGTGCCCATCTCGTCTGCCACCGAGGCAAGACGATGACGGGCCACCTCGAGGGCGATCGCATCGGCAGTCACGATGGGAGCAGATGGCCGATGTGCTTTGTGGCCTCCCGATAGGACAAACCGGAGAGCTGATCTCGATGCTCGATCACGAAACGTGCAACCGCGTCGGGATCGACTCTGGCGTGTTGGCGGAGCGCCCAGCCGATTGCCTTGCGGATGAAGAATTCGGTCTCGAACGCACGTGCCTCGCAGAACCGGAACAGCCTGGCTGCATCGGTTTCCTCCTTTGCACCGACCTGGCAGATGATCGCCGTCCGCCTCAGCCACATGTCGTCGTCGTCGATCCAGGTGTCCACGGTCGGCCAGACCGCCTCCGGGTGTCCCACCACAAGGTCGCAGACCAGATGAGTGGCCACCTCGTCGACGAGGTCCCACCACGCACCTTCGACGATGAGCCGCCGATACAGGGGCAGCGAGACCGGTGTGACGAAGGCCCTGAAGTGTCGGGCGACGCCCAAGGCCAGATACTTCTCCTCCCGGTGGGGAAGCGCCCAGATCTCGAGCACCAGGGCTTCGTAGTCGGCGCGATCCGATGGCGGGAACCTTCGGACCAGTTCACGGAGGATCGTGGCCCGCCCGGCCATCTGCACGCCGTAGAAGGGCATCTCGGTCTTCATGTAGGCCTGCATCCCCTTCGCCTTCTCCGGGTCCGCCTGCCTGGCCAGCTCGTCCTGGGCCAAATCGACGGGGGTCGAGGCTTGGCCGGGCTCTGGAACGTCTGGGGCTGCCACCGCCTCCGAGCGTAACTGCCGACACCGTAAGCCCGGGCTACGGTCGTAGCGTTTGCGTAACGTGCATGGGGGATGATCTGCTCAATGAATTTGGGTGAGGGGATGAGCGCGATCCCCCTCGTTTGGTTGGCGCTTTCGGGCAACCGTCGACGACTTGTGTGGATGAGGGAATGAGGCCGAAGCGTTACCCGTGGTTGCTCTGGGCGTTTTGTCTACTGCTCATCGGGGCTGCTGCCTACTCGCTGATCGCCACTGGAGGAGTGGATCCCGGATCTGAACCTTCCACTCCCGCTCAGCGGTGGGTGGAGCTCGTAATGGCGACCATCTGGGCCACGGCAGGAGCTGTGATCCTGAGCCGTCGCGGCTCCAAAACGATCGGTTGGATCTTCCTGGCATTCGGTTTCCTGGGACCCCTGCAGCAACTGGGGATCAGCTACGCCTCGACCTGTGTGGACGATCCTGGATCCTGTTATCTCGGCCTATTCGTCGTGGTCGACGGGCTCTGGTTCTTGACCGTGGTGCTCGGTCTGGGCGGTCTGTTCCTGCTGTTCCCGGACGGACGGCTCCCGAAGGGCCGTGGCTGGCTCGCGGTCAGCCTCCTGTTAGCGGGCCTCGGTTCTCTGGCCCTGGTGCCGTTCACCCCCGAGTTGTATCACCTCGACGGGGTGCCGAATCCGTGGAGCGTCGATGCTCCTCCGGTGATGGCGACCATCGACGAGATAGCCGGCGTCGTCGTCTTCTTGCTCGCCGTAACGGCCATCATCGATTTCGCCTGGAGGGCACGGCAGGCAGAAGGGCTGATCCGCCTCCAGAACCGCTGGCTCACCCTCGCCGGCCTGCTCACCGTCCTGGGCGGTGCCTTTAGCGTCGTGGGTGAAGAGATCGGCGTCGACTTGGGTTGGGCCTGGTCACTCGGGACGGCCACCATCCCGCTCGCCGTGACGATGGCCATCACGCGGCATCGTCTCTATGACATCGACCGATTGTTCTCCCGGACCCTTTCCTACGCGGTGGTGGTGGGTCTGCTCGGTCTGGTGTTCGCCGCCGGGGTTGTGTGGATCCCCAGCATCTTGGATCTTGGCAACTCACAGCTGCTGGTTGCCGGCTCGACTCTGGCGGTGGCAGCGTTGTTCAACCCGCTGCGTAAGCGGGTTCAAGGCCTGGTCGACCGCAAGTTCAACCGCTCTCGCTATGACGTCGAACGGGTTATCGACGTGTTCATCGGGTCACTGCGGGACCGGGTCGACCCTGACGGCGTGGTGGATGACTGGGTCGGTGTGGTCCGTAACACGATGCAACCGTCGACATCTGGGGTTTGGGTGAGGGAGTGACGACGGGGCGATGAACCCGTACCCGACCGTAGCCCCGGGTCTGCTTCTGATCCGACCGGGCCATCACCACTCGATCTCGAGCGTCCCGTCCTCGTGCACCAACAACCTGTCACCGGGCTCGAGCCAGACTGCCGAGTCCCGCTCGACGATGATCGCCGCCCCCTCGATTTCCTGACCGGGTTGAAGCCCTGCCCGGGACCAGACGGGGATGTCTGGTCCCTGAGGGCCGCGGTTCCCCTCGCCCGGCGAGATGGGAGGGATCTCCTCCCAGGTCATCGGGGCCGGGCCGGTCGCCTCGGCCCGGACGTTCACCAATTCGATCGGCTCCTCGGTCCTGATGAAGCCAAAGCGAGCCTGGTGCAAATCCTCGAAGTCCTGTCGCAAGCCATCCCAACCGTCGGCCAGCGGCACGGCCAGCTCATGTGACTGGCCGGCATAGCGGACGTCGGCCCATGCCTCGTTGCCGGTCGGCGCTGTCCCGTGGTCCCGGGTGAATGTCGCATTCGCCGCCTCCGATATCCCGCCGGTCACGGTCCTCAGGCGGTCGGAGCCTTCCTCCAGCATGACCGTTCGACCCGCGTCGCTGCTCGGCTCGGCCAGCAAGAGCCCCAGTGCCGAGAACACCCCGGAGAGCGGCGGGATCAGGGTCGTCCTCATCCCAAGACGCCGGGCGAGGCGGGTTGCGTGCAGGCCACCGGCACCTCCAAAGGCGACGAGCACTGAATCGCGAGGGTCGACACCTTCCTCGACCGAGACCGCGCGTAGAGCTCGCTCCATATGTGTGTCGACCACTTCGATGACTCCCGCCGCCACCTCGTCGATCTCCAGGCCCAGGTCCGCGCCGAGGACGGCCAGGGCACGCCTGGCAGCGCCGATTTCCAACTTGATGGATCCGCCGAGGCGAAGATCCGTCGGGATGCGGCCCAGAACGACATTGGCGTCGGTCACCGTGGCCACATCGCCGCCACGACCGTATGCGGCCGGGCCGGGATCGGCGCCGGCCGACCTCGGTCCCACCCGCAGCGCACCTCCCTGGTCGAACCACGCCAGACTCCCTCCGCCGGCGCCGATGGTCCGCACCGGCAACGACGGGACGCGATTCACCCGCCCCGCCCCGCTGAGCCGTGTCGTATGAACTGCCGAGCCACTGACCCGACAGACATCGGTCGAGGTGCCCCCCATGTCGAAGCTGATGATCGACTCATGGCCTTTGGCGCGGCCCGAGGCCGAGGCGGCCACGACACCGGCAGCAGGGCCCGACAGGACGAGGCGGCCGGCGTAGGCCGACGCCACGGCGAAGGGGAGCAACCCACCCGATGAGGTCATCATCAGCCGCCTTTCGCCACCGACGGCGCCATCGAGACGGGACAAGTAACCGGCGAGCTCCGGCGTCAGGTATGCGTTGAGGACCGTGGTGGCGATTCGCTCGTATTCCCGGAACTGGGGAGAGATCACCGCGCCGACGGAGACCGGAGCGCCGACCCGGTCCTCGAGTCGCTGTGCCAGATCGATCTCCTCGGACGGATCCAGGTAGGACCGGACGAGCGCAACGGCGACAGCCTCGACGCCAGCCTCTTCGACCAGCCCGCCGATGGCCTCGACGTCGCCTGCGTAACCGAAGCGAAGGTCTCGAGGAGTGAGTGCTACCGGTCTGTCACTCATCGGGTCGTAGAGCGAAGGGCGCGCCTGCCGTCCGATCTCGAGCAGGTCTTCGAACCCACTCGTGGTGACGAGTGCTGTCCTGGCGCCCTTTCCCTGGATCAGGGCGTTGGTGCCCGATGTCGTCCCGTGAAGGATCGTGGTCGCGTCATCGATCCCGGTGCCCGATAGGGCTTGGGCCACGCCATCGGCCTGGTCGACCGTGGTGCGCACCTTGTGCCCGGCGATCGATTCGCCATCCAGCACGACGACATCGGTGAAAGTGCCGCCCACGTCCACCCCGACCACGCGGGACACCCGATTAGCCTCGCCCGGCAATGGCAGTGATCGTCGCCCCTTCACCAAACCCGAATGCCATGAAATTCACCGTCGGAACGTCGGTCGGTGGGCCGACGACGCACGTAGCCGGGAGCCCACCCGAGCAGGGCTTCGCCCGCGATCTCCTCGCCATCCCGGGTGTGACCAGCATCTTCTTGACCGCGGATTTCGTGACCATCTCCAAGAATTCGGACATCCCCTGGGAATCGATCATCCCCGAGGCCACGTCGATCCTAGAAGCCGAGTTCGGGAGCTGATCAGGAGGCGGGGACCGGCACCGAGACCGGTCGGCTGACCCCATCGGGAGTGGCCGCGAGCACGACCACCTGCCAGCCGCCGTCTGGGGTCTGCATGCCCCCGATGATCTCCGACGCACCTGATTGCTGGAGAGCGGCGGCGCCGATCTCTTCGGGGACCGTCACGAGAGTCAGCTGATGGGCCGGGCTGGGTTGTGCGGGCGACACCCGGGGAGCCATGACCACCTGAGGGCCGTCACCGGCCACGGACACATCCACCTCGACCTGCAAGGGCGCCTGACGCCGGTACTCGGAATTGGCTTCGGCTGCCAGCGAACGGGCCAGGACCGTCACCCGATACACGAGTTGGCCAATCTCCTCCACCTCCGACGCCCTCACCCACTCCACGAAAACTCGAGTGCCCTCGACCGGCGCCGGCAGCGGCACTCCGGCCGGAAGAAGTGCCGTCAGGGCGGCCCGACCCTCCTCTGTGCCGTCCACCGTCAGATACTCGGCGACGAACCACTCGGCATGAGCCACGGCACGGTCGATGACTCTCTCCGGATGCACCGCGTAGAGGTCGGCCTCCGCCGTCACCACGGGAGCTGTCGTGGCCACCGGCGGAGCGACGGCGTTCGGCACCGGTGATGCCACCGGAGTTGTCTCCGAAACGGCGGTGGCCACCGTCGTGGCCGCCGGCATGGGGGCCGACCGGTTGGTCATGAATGAGTATGCGAGGGCGCCGAGCACCACGGCTCCGGCCACCGCCAACATCATCCACTGACGGTCTGGCTTCTTGTCTTCGAGCGTTTCCCAAGGGATGCGCTCGTATGTCTCATTCCTCTCCGGGTCCATCTTGCGAACGTATGGCTCGGCGCAGACGGGTTCAAGGGGTTTGAACGCGCCCCGGAAACGAGGCGCAGGGAACCACCAGGCGCCAGCTAACGTTTCGCCGGTCATGGCTGTCAACCCCGACCCGAAACCGGGCCGCTGGATCCTCCCCCTTGTCATCCTGGGAATGATCGCGTTCACCTATTTCTTCGTGCGCTCCTTGCCCGAAGCATCCCCCGACACCACCGTGGCAGCAGGCGGCACGACCCCTACGACGGTCGGCGAGGGAGGTGCCACCACCACGAGTGTGCCGGGTGGCACCGGGTCGGTCCCGGACGCGGCCGCTGCGTACATCGGCGAGCTGGACCGCATCAATGGGGAGTTCCAGGCATTGAATGCCGAGCTGGTCGCGGTCAACACCGGATTCGACGCCGATCCCAGAGAGATCGAATTCCCCGATGCCGAGCCCAGGATGGAGGCTGTGGCCACCTCGTCACAGGCTCTATCCGATCAGGTGGCGGCCCTCGTGCCCCCGGCAGGCCTCGAGCCCAACCAGGAGGCGCTTGCGGCGGCGGCAAGCCTGGCGGCACGGGCGGCAGGCGAAGCGTTCTCTGGGCTTCAATCGGCGGACCCGGGAGACCTGCGCCGGGCGGCCGTGACCGCTTACACGGGGGCCGTGACCGACTTCGACGTCGAAGTGCAGAACGCCCGTACCGCAGCGGGGGCGGCACCCGACGCCTGATGGCGCCCAGGATCTGATGGCCACAGAGATTCGGGCCATCAGGCCCGGCGAGTTCGAAGATTTCCGGCGGACGATGGGTCTGGTGTTCGGATTCGATCCCCCGGACGGAAACAACCGAGTGCTTCGTCTCCTCCCCCTCGATCGCACACGCTGCGGGTTCGACGGCGGAGCGATGGTCAGCACATCCGGCGCCTACAGCCTGCAGATGACCGTGCCCGGAGGACAGGTCGCCTGCGGGGGGACAACCGCCGTGGTGGTGGCGCCGACCCATCGCCGCCAGGGGCTGCTGCGGGAGATGATGCGAGCCCATCTCGAGGATGTGAAGGAGCGTGGGGAGCCCATCGCGGCCCTGTGGGCCTCGGACAGCGCCATCTACGGGCGGTTCGGGTACGGGTGCGCCTCGATTTGCTACGACGTCGAAATCGAGCCAGACCACGCGACGCTCAGTCGTCTCGCCCCCCAGCCCAGCCAGACTCGCATAATCGATCGCGCCGAAGCCCTCGAGGTCGCCCCGCCCCTGTACGACCGTCTTCGCAAGGAGATCCCCGGGTTCTTCGCCAGGAGCCCCCATTGGTGGGAGGACCGCTCCTTCTGGGACAGCGAATCCGCCGGCGACACGACGAATCTCCGGTTTGCCGTGGTCGACGGTGACGACGGCGCAGCGGGTTTCGCCTCCTTCCGCACGAAGTCACACTGGGACGAGGGCCATGGATCCGGGAAGGTCATCATTCAAGATCTCTTCGCCGAAACCCCTGAGGCATGGGCGGGGATCTGGGCGATGGTGGCCAATCAGGATCTCGTCGCGAGAGTCGAGTCCGGCCTCAGACCATCCTGGGACCCGATATTCGACCTCCTGGCCGGGACACGAAGAGCCTTGGCGTTTCGATACGACGCTCTCTGGGTGCGTTTGATGGATGTGCCCGCCGCCCTGACCGCCCGCTCCTATTCCGCGCCTGTCGACGTCGTGCTCGGAGTCGAAGACCCCATGGGCGATCTCACCGGCTCGTACCGACTCCGGGCCAACGCCGAGCGTGCCGAATGTCAGCTGACGACGGACGATCCATCGGTCATGCTCGACCTCGAAGACCTCGAGCGCGTCATACATGGGACGGCCTCGATTCCGACGATGGGCCCGAGCCGGCCGTCTCAGTGGAGCGCCCGACGCTCTCGCCGCGATGGACGCAGCGTTTGCCTGGGACCCAGAGCCCTGGTGCCCCGAGCTGTTCTGAGGGGCAGCACGAGGGCCCGTCTGCCGACGGACCCTCGGCCTACGCACTACGCAGAACGTAGGACGTAAGACGTGAGATGAGGCCCGAAGGGCCCCATCTCAGATGTCGTAGTAGAGGTGGAACTCGTAGGGGTGGGGACGCAAACGCACCGGGTCGACCTCGTGCTCGATCTTGTAGTCGATCCAGGCCTCGATGAGCTCCTGGGAGAAGACACCGCCCTGGAGCAGGAACTCGTGATCCGCCTTCAGCGCGTCCAGCGCCTCCGTCAGGCTCCCGGGCACCGACGGCAGCCCGGCCAACTCGGCGGGTGGCAGGTCGTAGATGTCCTTGTCCACCGGCTCGTGAGGCTCGATCCGATTCTGTACCCCGTCGAGACCGGCCATCAGCATGGCGGAGAAGGCCAGATACGGGTTGCAGGATGGATCCGGGCAGCGGAACTCGAGCCGCTTGGCCGCGGGCGCCTGTGAGTACTGAGGGATGCGGATCGCCGCCGACCGGTTCCGACTCGAATACACCAGGTTGACCGGTGCCTCATAACCGGGGACCAGGCGGTGGTAGGAGTTCGTGGTCGGCGCAGCAAAGGCGAGGATCGCCGCCGCGTGCTTGAGCAGACCACCGATGTACCACCGGGCCATGTCGGACAGACCGGCGTACCCGGCCTCGTCGAAGAACAGCGGCTCACCGTCCTTCCACAGCGACTGGTGGGTGTGCATGCCCGACCCGTTGTCCTCGAAGATCGGCTTGGGCATGAACGTGACCGACTTGCCGTACTCCCAGGCCGTGTTCTTCACGATGTACTTGTAGAGAGTGACGTTGTCCGCGGTCCGGAGCAGCGTGTCGTAGCGCATGTCGATCTCGGCCTGCCCGGCGGTGCCCACCTCATGGTGCTGCACCTCGATCTCGATGCCGGCCGCCTCCAGGTTGGCCGTCATCTCCGACCGGAGATCCTGGAAATGATCGGTCGGGGGGACCGGGAAGTAGCCCTCCTTGTACCTGGGCTTGTAACCAAGGTTGCCCCCCTCCTCGAACTCTCCCGAGTTCCAGGCGCCCTCCACCGAATCGACGAAGTAGTAGCCGGAGAACTGGTTCTGGCCGAAGCGGACATCGTCGAAGATGTAGAACTCCGCCTCCGGGCCCCAATACGAGGTGTCCGCCAGGCCCGTGCTGATCAGGTACTCCTCGGCCTTCTTCGCCACATACCTCGGGTCCCGGTCATAGGGCGTCCCCGTGATCGGGTCATTGACGAAGCAATAGATGATGAGCGTCTTACGGGCGCGGAATGGGTCGTCGATGGCCGTGTCCGGGTCCGGGATCAGGATCATGTCCGATTCCTGGATCTGCTGGAAGCCCCTGATCGAGGAGCCATCGAATCCAAAACCGGCCTCGAAGGAATCCTCGGTCAACTGCTTGACCGGGACGGTGAAATGCTGGACCTGGCCGGGCAGGTCGCAGAAGCGAAGATCGACGAACTCGTACCCCTCATCGGCGACGAGGGACAAGACGTCGGCAGCCGTCTTGCTCACGGTGCTCCTTTCGGTTGGTTTGCCCAAGTGTGAACGTGGAGTTTTTAGCCCGTTCCCCGTTTCCATGCCGTTGCTGCATCGTGAACTCTGTGTTTCAAGCCGCCCCAGCTGTTCTGTTGAGAACCCGGAACCGCGCTGATCAGCGTCTGGAAAGGGGGCGCGGGAGCGGACCGTGGCAATCAAGGCTGCTCACAGCCAGTCTTTGTGTCTGAAGATGTAATAGAGACCGGCCGAGACCCCGATGATCAGCAGCGTCGCCCAGATCACACCGGAGATTTCGCCAGACCCGGGATAGGGGACGTTCATCCCGTAGAAACCGGTTATCAAGGCCGGTACCGCGATGATCGCCGCCCAGCCCGACACCTTTTTCACGATCAGGTTCTGCCTGTAGTCACGGAGGCTGAAGTTGGTCTCGACAATCGCTGTGACCAAATCACGGAGCGAGTCGGAGGATTCGCTTATCCGCAGGATGTGGTCGTAGAGGTCCTGGTAATACGGGTACAACCCCTCGGGGACAACCTCCTGCTCGTGCCGCATCAGCGCGCTCACCACCTCGCGCATCGGGACGACCAGGCGGTGGAATTGCACCGTCTCCCGCCGCATCTCGAACCAATGCCGTTGTCTCGATGGCTCGACGGGACGCTCGGCGAAGATCCCCTCGCTCACCTCCTCGTAGAAGTCGTCGAAGGAGGCGAGCACATCGAAGTAGTCGTCGATGATCACGTCGAGAAGGCCGTAGAGGAGAAACCCCACACCGTGCTTCATCAAGCCCGGCGAGCGATCCCAACGGGCGAGGACGTCCTGGATGGGGAAGTCGTCGTCTTTCCGGACGGTGATCAGCCAACGGTCGTTGAAGAAGGCGTTCACCTCGAAGGTCTGAAGATTCGCGGCCTCCACGTCGAGCCGGACGTGGTAGGCAGTGAGAAAGAGATGGGTGGCGTATCTGTCGACCTTGGGACGTTGGCGGGGGCCTATCGCATCCTCGACGGCCAGCTCGTGCAACCCCAGCTCCTCGGCCAGCTCATGGAGCGCCTCGGCCGACGGCTGGACGAGATCTACCCAAACCATCGTGTCCCGCTCGGCGAGATAGTCAGAAACGTCGGCGACGGGGAAGGACTCGGTTTCGAGCACGCCGTTGCGATACACCCGGGTCGAGATGTTGCTCATCGGACTGGACGACAGACTACGACCGGCGGCCGTCACCGGCTGACTACCGTCGCTCCACGTCATGCCAGCCACCGTCGTCTTGGGGGCGCAGTGGGGTGACGAGGGGAAGGGCCGGGTCGTGGACTTCTTCGCCGAGTCAGCCGACTTCGTTGTCCGCTACCAGGGGGGGAACAACGCCGGGCACACCATCGTCGTCGGTGAGCAGCGCCTCGCCCTATCGATGATCCCCTCGGGGATCCTCTACCCCGACTGCATCCCCGTCATCGCCTCGGGCACCGTGATCGACCCACGGGTGCTCATCGCCGAGTTGGACATGGCGGCCGAGAAGAACCTCGACCCGTCGCGTGTGAGGGTCTCCTCGAATGCACATGTGATCATGCCCTACCACCGCAAGCTCGACGCCGCCATCGAGCGATATCTGGGCAAGAACCAGATCGGCACGACAAAGAAGGGCATCGGCCCCGCCTACACCGACAAGTACGCCCGATTCGGGATCCGCGTCCAGGACCTGTTCGATCCCAAGATCTTCCGAGAGAAGGTCGAGGCAGCGCTCGTGGAGAAGAACAAGGTCCTGCCCCGGGTCTACAACACGCTGCCCATGGACCCCGAAGTCATCATCGACGAGTACGCCGGGTATGCCGAGCGGCTCCAGCCCCATGTCACCGACACGTCACTGCTGCTGTGGGAGGGTCTACAGGCAGGCAAGCAGGTCCTCTTCGAGGGCGCCCAGGGCACACTGCTCGATCTCGACCATGGCACCTATCCCTTCGTCACCTCCTCCAACCCGACTGCCGGAGGAGCGTCGGTCGGGTCGGGGATTGGCCCCAAGGCCATCGACGAGATCATCGGAGTGGCCAAGGCCTACATCTCGCGGGTAGGGACCGGCCCGTTCCCCACCGAGCTCCACGATGAGATCGGGGATCGGATGATCGAGCTCGGCGGCGAGTACGGCACCGTCACGGGGCGTAGGAGAAGATGCGGATGGCTTGACCTGGTCGCCCTGAAATACGCCTGCCGGGTCAACACCTTCACCAGCCTCTTCCTCACCAAGATGGACATTCTCTCTGCGTTCGACACCATCAAGGTGGCCACGGCCTACACCAGCGAGGGCGAGCGTCACGAGCACTTCCCGGCACAGCAGAGCGTCCTCTATCACTGCGAGCCGGAATACGACGAGCTCCCCGGATGGCACGAGGACATCACCGGCGTGCGCTCATATGGCGATCTTCCACCCGAGGCCCGTGCCTACATCGAGTACATCCAGAAGGCGGCCGGAGTGCCAGTGGGATGGGTGTCGGTCGGGCCTGAACGCAGCCAGCTGATAGAGATCTCATGAGGGTCCTCCTGGTGGGCAGCGGGGGACGGGAGCACGCCCTGGGGTGGAAGCTGGCGTCGTCGCCCCGGGTAAAGGACCTGATCTCGCTGCCCGGCAACCCGGGGCTGGCCCGGCTCGGCGCCGTCGTGGACGGGATCTCGGTCACCGATGTCGGGGCGATCGCGGCGATGGCGCGAGTCCAATCGGTGGACCTGGTCGTGGTGGGGCCCGAGGCCCCGCTTGCCGCGGGGGTGGTCGATGCGGTGCGCGCCCTCGGCATCCCCGTCTTCGGGCCGACCCGCGCCGCCGCCGCGATTGGAGTCATCGAAGACCTTCGCCAAGGAAGTCATGACTAGGGCCGGAGTGGCGACTGCGGCATCCGAGTCGTTCACCGAGCCCGATGCGGCGCGCGAGTACCTCTCCCATCGTGACGGGCCTTTCGTGGTCAAGGCCGATGGCCTTGCCGCCGGCAAGGGTGTCCTGGTCACCGACGACCGGAAGGAGGCGGCGACGTGGGCGGAACGATGGCTCTCTGATGGCCCGGTGGTGGTCGAGGACTTCCTAGATGGGCCCGAGGTGAGCGTGTTCGCCATTTGCACCGACTCGGGGGCCATGCCATTGGAACCGGCCCGTGACTACAAGCGGCTGCACGACGGGGACGATGGGCCGAACACCGGTGGGATGGGGTCCTTCTCGCCGGTCTCCGACTTGCCGCCGGGTCTTGCCGACGAGACAATGCGCGCCGTTGTCGAGCCGACCATTGGTCAGATGGAAGAGGAGGGGAACTCCTTCCGGGGCTTCCTCTATGTGGGTCTCGTCCTCACCGCCGATGGCCCCAAGGTGCTCGAGTTCAACGTCCGCCTCGGTGACCCCGAGACCCAGGCCCTCCTGCCCCGCATGACGTCCGATCTGGTCGACGTCCTCGAAGGCGCCGCGCCTGAGTGGTCCCGGGATGCGGCAGTGAACGTCGTGCTCGCCGCCGATGGTTACCCGGAGTCACCGGTCAAAGGGGCCGCAATCAACGGTCTCGAAGCGGTGGCCGACGACGTGCTGGTTTTCCATGCCGGGACCAGATCCGAGGGAAAGAGGCTCCTCGTGGACGGTGGTCGCGTGCTCGACCTGGTCGGAATCGGCGCATCGGTGGCCGAAGCGCGGGAGAGGGCCTACGGGGCTGTCGCGGCGGTGAGCTGGCCTGGCATGCAGTTCAGGACGGATATCGCGTCTCAGTCCTAGTGGTCTGGTCGGAACATGAGGGCGATGCGAGGGGGGGCTGAAGCGCTCTTGGGAATGGTGTGTTCCCACAGCCGCTGACAGGCGCCGCCCATAACCACCAGGTCTCCCCTGCCCAGGTCGAACCCGATCGATTCTCCACCGCCTTTGGGACGGATCAGAAACCTCCGCGGGCCACCCAGCGAGACGGTGGCGACGATGGAATGGGGGAGTTCACGGGCGACACGGTCGCCATGCCAGGCGACGGAGTCGAGGCCAGTTCGGTACCAGCCGGCGCTCACCTTGTCCATCGTGATCCCGTAGCGCTCCGAGAGCAGCTCGACCATCTCAGGAATGACGGGATGAGCGTCGGGGTGCACGGTCCCGACGAGACGCGGGGTCTTGACCATCCGGTCGTACATGCGGACCTCGGGCTGACGCCACTGCACGGTCTCGGTCAGGACGTCGTACAACCGGGCGTCGCCGACGAGAAAGCCTGGGGCGTAGTCGAGCCAGGACTCGGCATCGAGATCGAGACGCTCCAGACTTACAAAACCCATGTCCGGAACCGGTTCGCTCTCTCCAAACAGCGATGGTTGCAGTGGTTCCACGGCGAACATGTGTTCGATGATAGCGCGGATCGCCGGATGTGACCACGGCGGTTACCGTCGCCCTCCATGAGTCACAAAGTCGCAATTGTCATGGGGTCGGGGTCTGACCGGCCGGTGATGGAGAAAGCCGCCCAGACCCTCGATTCATTCGGGATCGCCAGCGAGGTCAGGGTCCTGTCCGCCCACAAGACGCCTGACCAGGCGCTCGAGTTCGCCGGAACGGCATCCGATCAGGGGTTCAGTGTGATCATCGCCGGAGCGGGGAAGGCGGCGCATCTCGCCGGCGTCATGGCGGCGAAGTCGCTGCTCCCGGTGATCGGAGTCCCCATAAATGCCTCTCTCGACGGGATGGATGCCCTGCTCGCCACGGTCCAAATGCCGACCGGGATCCCCGTGGCCACGGTGGCCGTCGACGGTGCGACCAACGCCGCGCTTCTCGCGGTGGCCATCCTCGCCGTCGGAGACGATGAGCTCACCGCCAAGCTGGCTCAGTATCGGGCCGACCTGGCAGAGAAAACACTCGCCGGCTGACCCCCGGGCCCATCGGGATCGACTCCGATACCATCGCGGCTGCAATGAGCGACATCTCCTTCGAAAGGCCCGACCCGAGGGACTTCCTCGACATCGACTCGCTCCTCTCCGAGGAAGAGATCATGTTGCGGGACACGGTTCGGACCTATGTGCAGAAGGAGATCGTGCCGAATGTCGGCGACTGGTGGGACGAAGGAGTCCTCCCCCAGGAGGCGCTGGCCAAGGCCTTCGGCGACATAGGCCTGCTCGGGATGCACCTTCAGGGCTACGGGTGCGCCGGAACCTCGGCCACCGCATATGGGCTGGCCTGTCTCGAACTGGAGGCGGGAGACTCCGGGATCCGGTCGTTCGTCTCCGTGCAGGGGTCGCTGGTCATGTTCCCTATCTGGAAATTCGGCTCCGAGGAGCAGAAGCAGACCTGGCTCCCCCGGATGGCGAGCGGCGAGGTCATCGGCTGTTTCGGTCTCACCGAGCCCGACTCCGGCTCCGACCCGGCCTCGATGCGGACCAGCGCCCGCCGGGAGGGGAGCGACTGGGTGATCAACGGGACCAAGATGTGGATCACCAACGGATCCATCGCCGACCTCGCCGTGGTCTGGGCCCGCACCGACGACGGTGTCCGTGGGTTCCTGATCCCCACCGACACCCCGGGGTTCTCGGCACCCGAGATCAAGAAGAAGGCGTCGCTGCGGGCATCGGTCACCTCGGAGCTGATCCTCGATGATGTCAGGGTGCCTGACGACTTCGTCCTCCCTGGCGTCTCCTCTATGCGTGGGCCTCTCTCTTGCCTGAACGAGGCGAGGTTTGGCATCGCCTTTGGCGCGATGGGGGCAGCTCGGGCCTGTTACGAATCGGCTCTCGACTATTCGATCGAGAGACACCAGTTCGAGCGGCCGATCGCCTCGTTCCAGCTGACTCAGAAGAAACTCGTCGAGATGATGGTCGCGGTGCAAAGGGGAACTCTGGTCGCGCTACACCTCGGGCGGCGCAAGGACGAGGGGACCCTCACTCCCGAGCAGGTCAGCTTTGGGAAGTTCGACAACGTGCGCAACGCCCTCGACGTGGCCCGCACGGCTCGATCCATCCTCGGCGCCAACGGGATCACCCTCGAGTACCCGGTGATCCGCCACATGGCCAACTTGGAGACGGTCTTCACCTACGAGGGCACGAACGAGATCCACTCCCTGGTGATGGGCCAGGCCATCACAGGCCTGAACGCATTCACCTGAACCGGCGGTGGAGACCCCGACTCTGATCGTCGGAGCCGGCCCGGCCGGGCTCGCGGTGGCCGGCAGAATGCGCCAGGCCGGCCTCGATTTCGCGGTCATCGAGAAATCAGACCGCGTCGGCGACGCCTGGCACCGTCACTACGACCGCCTCCACCTGCACACCGTGAAGCAACTGTCCCACCTGCCCGGGCTGGACTTCCCTGAGCACTATCCCCGTTACGTCCCGAGGAAGCAGCTGGCGGACTACTACTCCCACTACGCCGATGTCTTCTCGATCGAGCCTATGTTCGGCGAGGAGGCCGTGGAGATACTCCCCACCGGTGACAAATGGCTGACCAAGACACAGCACGGGCTCGAGATCTCCTCGGGTCACGTCGTGGTGGCCACCGGGCTCAACCAGACCCCGCTAGAGCCCCGCTATGAGGGAGAAAACGGGTTCACCGGTCGACGGATCCATGCGCGCGAGTACCGTCAGCCCGGTCCCTTCGCCGGGCAACGGGTGCTGGTGGTGGGGATGGGGAACACCGGCGCCGAGATCGCACTCGACCTCAGTGAGGCAGGGGTGGATTCGACCATCTCGGTGCGGGGCCCGGTGAACATCGTCCCCCGTGACGTCCTGGGCCGTCCGACTCAGTTGACGGCCCGAATGCTGACCCGCCTCCCCACCGCCCTCGCAGACTGGCTGGGGTCCATGCTTCGCCGGATGACAGTCGGTGATCTCACCGCATATGGCATCGCCACCCCGGAGATCGCTCCGCTGGCACAACTCCGAACCCGGGGAAAGACCCCGGTGATCGACGTGGGGACCGTGAGCCGGATCAAGAAGGGGTTGATCGCGGTGCGACCCGGGATCGACCATTTCGAGACCGACGCGGTTATCTTCGCCGACGGTCAGAAGGACCGCTACGACACGGTGATATTCGCCACCGGTTACCGCCCGATGCTCGACGAGATGCTCAGCAACGGGGAGGATGCCCTCAATGGGAGGGGGCTACCCCGCCAGGTGATCGGTGAGGGCCCCACCCGTGGGCTGTTCTTCGTGGGCTTCGACAATCACCGGCCCGGCGGCGTGCTCGGGACGGTGGTCGAAGAATCTGCTGAGGTTGTCGACAGGATCAGGCAGAGCTGAGTGCCCGGGCCAGGTCCCCGTTGCGGCTGATGCGAACCTCCCCCAGGCCCAGCCAGGATGCAACGGTCTCCAGCTCCGCCCTCAGCTCCCGGCCCACCCTTGTCCGGTCGACCGCGGGCTCCGCGAAGGCACCCTTGACCAGGAGTGCCCCGGCCTTGCGGTCGGATTTGAGGTCGACCCGCGCCACCAGATCGCCGTCGAGGAGGAACGGGAGCACGTAGTAGCCGTGCACCCGCTTCGGCTCTGGAACGTAGATCTCGATCCGGTAGAAGAAGTCCCAAAGCCGTTCCATCCGGTCCCGGAACCAGATCAGGTTGTCGAAAGGGGACAGCAGCGCCCGCCCCTGGGCCTGACGCGGGAGCCGGGCCTCAGGATGTAGATACGCGCTCCGACTCCAGCCCTCGACCTCGACCTCGACCAGCTTTCCCTCGGCCGCCAGCCGTTCGATCACCGGTCTGGCCTCGGGCATCCTGATCCTCGGATAATCGGCGATGTCGGCCGCGGTCGCCACCCCCATCGAACGGGCCGCTTGAAGAAACAAGATGGATTGAGCTTCCTCCCGGTCCGGCACCTTGGCCCGGTAGTGCTCCGCGGGGATGACCCGCTCGCTCAGGTCGTACATCCGTGTGAAGTTGGGGCGATGCGCCGTCGTCACTTGGCCCTCCAGGAAAAGCGCCTCCAGGGCGACCTTTCCCATGGGCCAGTCCCACATCGAAGCCCCGGAACGCGCCCCTGGGTCATGCAAGTCGGCGGTCCTCAGCGGTCCCCGCTCACGCACCTGATCGAGCACCTGGTCCAGATACTCGGGGTGCTCGTTCTTGATCCGCTCCAAGGCGCCCCACTTGAAGTCCCCGTTCATCCGCCATCTCCAGAGGTTGTGGTCCTGGACCGGAATGAGCGATGCCTCATGACCCCAGTACTCGAAGACCTCACCCGACTCCCAGAGCCAGGCATCGAGCGCGGCGCGGTCGTAGAGGCCGAGACGGGAGAAGAAGGGCATGTAGTGGGTGCGGCTGAACACATTCACCGAGTCGAGCTGGACCAGTCCCACCCTGTCCATGACCCGGCGGAAATGGCGGACGTCGATCCGCCCGGCCGGGCGAGGATCGGCAAACCCCTGCGCGCCCAGGGCGTAGCGGCGGGCCTGGTCGATGGTGAGCTTCCGCATCGTCGGTGCAACCTAATGATGAATGCGGACAACCCCGGTCCGGTTTCCTGCCATCCCCATCGAGTGGACGGTGGATTGCCCTCACGGCAAGTGGGTGCACAACAGAGTGTCGCCAGGAACCATCCTGAGAATCAGGCGTGCCATCATCCACATGTGATCGAGCGCTACACCCTCCCCGAGATGGCCCGGATCTGGTCCGAGCAGCGCAAGCTCGAGGTGTGGAAGGAAGTGGAGACGCTCGCGCTGGAGGCGTGGGCCAAATTGGGCCGTGTGCCTGAAGACGCGGTCACCGCGACGCGGGCGGCGGCGTGCCCAACCCCCGGTGACGTGGCAGAGCGGGAAAAGGTCACCAACCACGACCTGGCTGCATTCGTCGACCTGCTCGGGGAGGCCGCCGGTCCCGAGGCCGCCGGATGGGTCCACTACGGGCTGACTTCCTCCGACGTGCTCGACACCGCCGGTGGGGTGGTGCTCGCCGAGGCGGCCGATGTGCTGCTCGCTGAATTGGAACGTCTGTTCGACACGGTCAAGGAGCGGGCCCAGGAGCACCAGCACACCTACATGGTGGGGAGGACCCACGGCATCTGGGCCGAGCCCACCACGTTCGGGCTGAAACTGTCCGGGTGGGCATTCGAGCTGGCCCGCGATCATTCTCGGCTGCAAGCGGCCCGCGAGGCGGTGGCGGTTGGGAAGATCTCGGGTGCAGTGGGGACCTACGCCCATGTCCCCCCCGAGGTAGAGCTTCACGTTTGTGGAGCCCTGGCCCTCGAGCCGGAGCCTGCCTCGACCCAGGTGACCGCCCGCGATCGGCACGCTCAATATCTCCAGACCATCGCACTCATCGGCGCCTCGATCGAGCGCATGGCCACCGAGATCCGCCATCTGCAGCGGTCCGAGGTCTCCGAGGTGAGAGAAGCCTTCGGCAAGGGCCAGAAGGGCTCGTCCGCGATGCCCCACAAGCGAAACCCGATCCTGTCGGAGCGCATGACCGGTATCGCCCGTCTCCTCCGGGGCTACGCCCAGGTTGGTCTGGAGAATGTGGCCCTGTGGCACGAGCGGGACATCTCGCACTCATCGGCGGAGCGAGTGGTCCTGCCCGACGCCTCGATCGCCCTTCATTACATGTTGGTCAAGTTCACCGGGTTGGTCCGTGACCTGGTGGTCGAAGTCGACCGGATGGCGGCGAATCTCGAGTCGACTCAGGGGCTGGTGTTCAGCCAGGGGGTGCTTCTCGCCCTCGTCGACCGCGGGATGACTCGCGACCAGGCGTATCGGATCGTCCAGCGTCATGCAATGACCGCCTGGGACAACGGGCAGTCACTGCGCTCGCTTCTCGAACAGGACCCGGAGGTGGGCCTCACCGAGAATGAGCTCGCCGCCCGCTTCTCGCTCGAGCGGGTGGGCGAGTCGGCGCAGGTCGTCTTCGAGCGACTTGCCGACCTGAAGCTCTAGCCCGCCCGCTCCGACGGGGTGATGAGGACGGTCCCGGTAAAAAGGCCGACCTTTCGCCCATCCTCACGGGCAATCTCGACCCGGTAGGTGCCCAGGGTTCGGCCCCTCGAGACCTCAGTGGCTACCGCTCGAAGACGGTCTCCAGGCTGAGAACCCGCAGTCAGCACGAGATGGGTGTCAATGGCCACCGCCCGATCGCCGGCACTGTTCGAGGCGAGCGAGAAGGCGCAGTCGGCCAACGAGAACACCATGCCCCCGTGACCGACCCCGAGGAAGTTGAGATGGTCGGGGCCCACCTCGAGCCCGATCACTATCTCGTCGTCGGTGACCGAGTCCAAGGCCACACCTAGGGCTTGGGCATAGGGGTCGGCGGCCAGCAACTCGGTGACACGGGGCAAGGAGAACCCTGGCATCAGCTCACAATACGTGCACTACTCTGCCGCCACGTGCCGGCTCTAGCTCATATCGCATCGGGAAAGGTCAGGGAGATCTACGAGGTCGACGGCGATCACCTCCTGTTCGTCGCCACCGACCGCATCTCTGCTTACGACGTCATCCTCAACCAGCTGATCCCGGACAAGGGCAAGGTGCTCGCCGGGCTCAGCCTCCACTTCTTCGACCTACTCGACACGCCCAACCACCTCGTAAGCACCGACCTGTCGGGTGTCGACGGCCTGGATGACGACGAGCTCGAGGACATGAAGGGCCGCGCCATGGTGGTGCGCCGGGCCGAAGTCATACCGGTGGAGTGTGTGGTCAGGGGGTATCTCTATGGGTCGTCGTGGCGGGAGTACCGGGACGGCGGCGGACCCACCACCGAGCATCTGCCTCCAGGTCTGAAGCTCGCCGATCTTCTCCCTGAGCCGATCTTCACCCCGGCCACAAAGGCCACGACTGGCCATGACGAGAACATCACAGAGTCCGAGACGCGCGGTCTTCTCGGAGACGACCTCTACGAAGAGCTGCGGAGACGATCTGTCGACATCTATCTCAGGGCATCGGAGCACGCCGCCACGAAAGGCGTGATCCTGGCCGACACCAAGTTCGAGTTCGGGTTTGCCGGTGACGAGCTGCTTCTCATCGATGAGGTGCTCACTCCGGACTCCTCGCGCTACTGGCCGGCCGATGAGTGGGTCCCGGGTCAGGACGTGCCTTCCTTCGACAAGCAGTACGTCAGGGAGTGGCTGGACACAACCGACTGGGACCACAGCCCGCCGCCACCCGACCTGCCCGACGACATCGTGAAGGGGACCCGCACGCGCTATGTCGAGGCCTACGAGCGGATCACGGGGGCAAGCTTCGACGACTACTTGGCCCGGGGCGAATGAAGGTCACCGTAGAGATCACCCGACGACCCGAGATCGCCGACCCGCAGGGAACAACGATCCAACGAGCTCTCCACGACCTCGGCAACAATGAGGTGATGTCGGTGAGAGTCGACCGTGTGATCCATCTCGAGGTCGACGGCGACGACCCTGCTGTGGTGCAGAGCCGCGTGGAGGAAATGTGCCGCCAGGTGCTGGCCAACCCGGTTCTCGAGGACTTCTCCGTGGAGGTCATCACGTGAGAACAGCAGTGGTGGTCTTCCCCGGCACCAACTGCGAGCAGGACGTTGCTCATGCCCTCACCTCTCTCGGTGGCGACGTCGAGCTGGTCTGGCATCGGGAGACCGATCTCTCCGGCTTCGATGGCGTCGTCTTGCCGGGCGGATTCGCACACGGGGACTACTTGCGCACCGGGGCCATCGCCCGCTTCTCCCCGGTCATGTCCGAGGTCGAGCGCATTGCTGCGCAGGGTTTGCCGGTTTTGGGGATCTGCAACGGGTTCCAGGTCCTGTGCGAGGCGGGCTTGCTCCCCGGTGCCCTGATTGCCAACCGCGACCTGGCCTTCATCTGCCGATTCGTGGATCTCGAGGTAGTGGACAACCAGACCATCCTCACCCGGTCTGCGCGGGTCGGTCAGCGGATCCGGATCCCTCTCAACTCCTACGAGGGCAATTGGGTCGACCCCGGCAACACGGGCCGGATCGTCCTCCGATACCTCGATGATCCCAATGGCTCCCAGCAGGCGGCGGCGGCTGTGGCCAACGACGAAGGGAACGTGGTCGGCGTGATGCCCCATCCCGAGCGGAGTGTCGACGAGCTGCTCGGCTCCGGTGATGGGCAGGTTCTCCTCGAAGGGTTCCTCCACTCACTGGTCCCGGCGTGACCACCGACACCCGGTCCCTCCACCGCCGCCTCGGCATGACCGACGACGAGAACGAGTCGGTGCTCGCCTTGCTCGGACGCGATCCCCGGCCGGCAGAACTGGCCATGTACTCGGTGATGTGGTCGGAGCACTGCTCCTACAAATCGTCCCGCGCCCATCTTCGCCGCTTCCCCACCGAGGCACCTTGGGTGGTCGTCGGCCCCGGTGAGAACGCAGGTGTCGTCGATCTCGGCGACGGCTGGCTGGCCGCGCTTCGCATCGAGAGCCACAACCACCCCTCGTTCGTGGAGCCATATCAGGGAGCGGCGACCGGTGTGGGAGGCATCCTGCGCGATGTCTTCACGATGGGAGCGCGGCCCATCGCGCTATGGGACCAGATCCGCTTCGGCCCACTCGACGACTCGAGAAACCGGTACCTGTTCAACGGGGTGGTGTCCGGCATCGCCGGCTACGGGAACGCTGTTGGCGTGCCCACCGTGGGCGGGGAGATCGAATTCGACCCGTGCTACTCGGGGAACCCACTTGTCAACGTGATGTGCCTGGGCATCCTCCGCCGCGAGCAGCTCGTGCTCGGGACGGCCGGGCCGCCGGGCTCGCTGGCGGTCCTCCTTGGCCGGGCCACAGGACGTGATGGCATCGGCGGCGCCTCGGTATTGGCCTCCGCCTCGTTCGACGACGAGACCCAGGAGAAGCGGCCCAGCGTCCAGGTCGGCGACCCGTTCGAAGAGAAGAAGCTGATCGAGGCCTGTCTCGAGCTCTACGAGCGAGGATTGGTGGCAGGTGTCCAGGACCTGGGCGCCGCCGGGCTCTCCTGTGCCACCTCTGAGCCGGCGGGAAGGGCCGGAGTCGGGCTCGACGTCGATCTCGACACAGTGCATGTCCGGGAAACCGGGATGACAGCACCGGAGTTGCTGATGTCCGAGTCCCAGGAGCGGATGATGGCCTTCGTCCCGCCCGACATGGTCGATGAGGTCCTCGCCATCGCGACGAAGTGGGAGATCGAATCGGCCGTGGTGGGGACCGTCCGTGCCGGTGGCACCCTCACGGTGCGTCATAAGGGTGAGATTGTGGCCGAGGTCCCCGCCGCCTCGTTGGCCGACGACGCACCGATCTACGACCGGCCGATGCGCCGGCCGGATTGGCTGGACGGGCTGTGGTCCACACCCGCCCGCGGTCTCGATGGCGACTCAATCAACATTCTGTTGAGCCTTCTCGACGATCCCGCCCTCGGCTCGACCGCTTGGGTCCACGAGCAATACGACCACATGCTCTTTCTCAACACGGTGGTCGGCCCCGGATCGGACGGTGCCCTGATCCGGGTCAGGGGAACCGACAAGGGCCTTGCGGTCTCCACTGACGGCAACGGGCGGCTCTGTCAGCTGGACCCGAGAGAAGGCAGCTCGAGACTGGTCTACGAGGCCGCACTCAACATCGCCGTGACCGGGGCCCGCCCATTGGCGGTGGTCGACAACCTGAACTTCGGGAACCCGGAGAAGCCGGAGGTCATGTGGCAGTTCAAGGAGAGCGTCGAGGGGATCTCATCGGCCTGTGAGGCACTCGGGGTCCCCGTGGTGGGAGGGAATGTCTCCTTCTACAACGAGACCGATGGCATCGACATCAATCCCACACCAGTGGTCGGGCTGCTCGGGCTGGCCGATCCGATGCCGGCAACCCCGCCCCGGCTCTCCCGCGCCGAAGCGGGCATGGAGATCTGGGAGATCGGACCCCAGGCCACCGGCAATCTGTCGGGCTCGGCCGCCCAGCGCGTGATTCATGATGAGCTGACGGGGCGACCGACATCGCCGGACCCGGACGCCGCCAAGCGGGTCATCGCCCTCGCCGCCGAGCTGGCCCATCGGGTCCCGGTGCTCCACGACATCTCCGACGGCGGGTTGGCGGTGGCCGTGGCTGAGGTGTGCATCGCGTCAGGGATCGGCGCAACGCTGACCGACGGCGACAACGCGAGGTTGTTCTCGGAGGATCCACACCGATTGATCGCGGTGTTCGAGGCGAACACTGTCGAGTTGCCCGTAGACCTCAGCAGGAAAGTGGGGTCGATGGGCGGTGAGGCCCTCGTCCTCGGCCTCTCGGAGCCGGTCGAAGTCCAGGAGCTGACCGACGTCTTCGAAGGTGCTATCCCCCGCCGCATGGCGGGCTGATCAGTCGGACCGCTTCACCCAGCGGCCTCGCTCGTCTTGCTCCCACTTAGACCCTTGGAGATCGATGACAACGGCGGTCAGTCCCTTGACCTCGTTCTTGATCGTCTTCAGCAAGGTCTTGGCGTCGTTCTTGAGCATCTTGGCTTGCTCCAGGCGGTAGCGCAGGGGCACCGCCTTGGTGGCAGTGCGTCCCCGGATCGCCTCGACACTCTCCATCGTGATGCGGCGGCTCAGATCGAGGAAGCCGATGATCGTGAAGAGCTGCTCGTCGCTCAGCGAGTCGAGGTGCGCCTGGCCGGTTTGGTTCAGAGGCCCGTACACCTCATCGCCCAACTTCTGCGCCTCCGTGGTGAGCTCGACCCAGACCTTGCGCCGGTCTTTCGGGTCTAAGGACCTGCGCAGGAGGCCTGCCGCCTCCATTCGGTCAACGAGAGCGGTCACCGCACCGGTGGTCAGCCCCGCCTCCCGAGCCAATTCGCCTGCGGTCGTACGGCCACGCTGATCGATGATGTCGATGCAGCGAAGATCGTTTCGGTTCAGACCGACGAAATCGGCGAATGCCTGATCCATCAAGTCACTGGCCAGCTGTAGACCCCGGAGCGCTTCCACGAGCCTGCTCATCGCTTCTTTGCGCTGATCTCTTGACAAGTTGATATCTTGATTCATAAGATACTCACCATTCGAAGTATAGCGCAAGGAGTGTGCCATGCCAGAGAACATGATCGAGTCCCGCGGTCTGCGCCGGGTCTACAAGACGAAGAAGGACGAGATCGAGGCCGTCCGCGGTGTCGACTTCACCGTCGATGCCGGTGAGATCGTCGGATTCCTCGGCCCCAACGGCGCCGGCAAGACCACCACGCTGCGAATGCTCACCACCCTCCTCGAGCCGACCGGTGGCGATGCCACGGTGGCTGGCTGCGATCTGAGGACCGACCCGGTCGGGGTGCGGCGTCGCATCGGATACGTGGCCCAGGGTGGCTCAACCGATCCCGAAGCGAGAGCGGGCGAGGAGATCGTCGATCACGCTCGCATGTATGGGATCGATGCCGACGTGGCGCGGAGCAACGGGCAGGGGCTGTTCGACCAACTCGACCTCGAAGGTCTCTGGGCCCGTCAGTGCAAAACCCTCTCCGGGGGACAACGTCGCCGACTCGACATCGCGATGGGTTTGGTCCATCAGCCGGGACTCGTGTTCCTCGACGAGCCCTCCACGGGTCTCGACCCACAATCGAGAGCCAATCTGTGGGAGCACGTTGGCCGGCTCAGGTCCGACATGGACACGACCGTGTTCATCACCACCCACTACATGGACGAGGCCGACGTTCTATGTGACCGCATCCTCGTGATAGACGACGGCGCCATCGTGGCTCAGGGCACTCCCGACGAGCTCAAGCGAAGAGTGGCAGGCGATTCCGTGATCCTGACGTTCGAGCAGCAGCGGAGCACTGTCTTCGTTGCCGAGCTGGCCTCTCGTCTCGACGGCGCCACCGACCCGACGATCGAGGGCAACGAAGTCCGCTTCCAGGTCCCCGACGGGGCCAGCGCGCTTCCGGTGCTGCTCCGGGCGATGGTCGAGCGCGATCTCGACGCCAGCGGCGTCGAGGTGCACCGGCCCACTCTCGATGACGTGTTTCTCACCATGACCGGTCGCTCACTGCGCGACGAGGCGATGGCCGACCAGGCCGCGGCCTGAAAGGACGAATGATCATGCGATTCCTCACTGATACCTGGCTGGTCTTCAGCCGTGCGATGCGTCTGTCCCTGCGGAACCCGGTCTGGGTGATCCTGGGGCTGATGCAACCCATCCTCTATCTGATCCTCTTTGGACCGCTGCTCGAGCCCGTGGCGTCTGCACCCGGTTTCCCGCCCGGCTCGGCGTGGCAGGTGTTCGTGCCCGGGTTGCTCGTCCAGCTCGGCATCTTTGGAGCTGCGTTCGCCGGTTTCGGGCTCATCGCCGAGTGGCGAGCCGGGGTCGTCGAGCGAATGCGAGTCACCCCGGCGAGCCGTGGGTCACTGCTCCTCGGGAGGGTGCTCCGAGACGTCGTGGTCATCCTCGTTCAGGGTGCCCTCCTGTCGGTCGTTGCAGTGGCCTTCTTTGGGCTCGAAGCGCCGCCCGAGGGTCTCGTCATCGGCGTCGTCATCGTCGGGCTCCTCGGTGGTGCTTTCAGCGCCATGTCCTATGGAGCGGCGTTGAAGCTGAAGAGCGAAGACTCCTTCGCCCCGGTGGTCAACGGTCTCATCCTCCCGGTCTTGCTCCTGTCGGGAATCCTCCTCCCAATGACACTGGCTCCGGGCTGGCTGCAGACCCTGGCCGACGTCAACCCCCTGACTCATATCGTCGACGGGGTGCGGGCGGTGTATCGCGGCGAGACGGGCTCGACCGACGCCTGGCTTGGCGCGGTCCTGACCATCGGGTTGCTGGCCCTCGGCGTGTTCTATGGAGCGCGGGTCTTCCGCAAGGAATCCGCCTGAGTTTCTCCCCCCGAAGGGGTAGTACCGGCGCAGCTGGGGAGGGGGAAATCTTCGGGTATCGGCCGGGCGTGGCTCGGCCGATACCATGACATCGTGGCCAGAAGTATTGGGATACTCACTGCCGGCGGCGACAGCCCCGGGCTGAACGCGGCGATCAGGGCGGTGGGCAAGGCCGCCCAGCGCGCCTACGGGATGCACGTCATCGGCTTCTACGACGGGTTCCTCGGCCTGATGCAGAACCGTTTCGTCCGGTTCGACTCCGATTCCCTCTCAGGCATCCTCACCAGGGGCGGCACGGTTCTCGGGACAAGCCGGGCCAAGGTCGACAAGATGGAGATGGGCGACGGCAGACGCATGGACATGCGCTCGCTGATGCGCGATGTCGTCGATCAGCACGATCTCGAAGCCCTGGTGGTGCTCGGCGGCGACGGCACAATGCGCAACGCCCTAAAGCTCGAGGATGTCGGCATAAAGGTCCTGGCCCTGCCCAAGACGATCGACAACGACGTGACCGGCACCGACGTCACCTTCGGCTTCGACACGGCGATGGGGATCGCCACTGAGGCCATCGACCGGCTGCACTCGACGGCTCACTCCCATCACCGGATCATCCTCGCCGAGGTCATGGGCCACGAGGTGGGTTGGCTCGCCTTGGGGGCCGGGCTCGCGGGCGGCGCCGATGTGATCCTGATCCCCGAGATCCCATACGATATCGAGGCCATCGCCACCTCGATCCAGGCCAGGAAGGCGGCTGGCAGTGCCTTCTCGATCATCGCCGTTGCCGAGGGCGCATATTCGAGGGAGGACACCCGTGTCCGTGCCTCGCTCCGCGCCAGCATGGAGGCCGCCGAGGGCGAAGAGAAACGCGACCTCAAGGAAAGGCTGACCTCCCTCGCCAGATCGGCCCGGACCGAGAAGCTGGCCACCACCCTCGAAGAGGTCACCGGGCTCGAGTCGAGGGTGACCATCCTCGGTCACGTGCAGCGCGGCGGCACGCCCTCCCCCGCCGATCGTCTCCTCGCAACGAGGCTGGGCACGGCCACGGCCGCCTATATCGCCGACGGCGTTCATGGGGTGCTGGTCGCGGCCAGGGGGCAATCGACCGAAGCAGTGCCGCTGAAGGAGATCGCCGGGATCACCAAGTACGTGCCACTCGACCATCCCTGGGTCGACTCCGCCCGCAGTCTGGGCATCGTCTTAGGAGACTGAAGCATGCGGGTAGAACTACGTCGCGGCGGTAGCCCCGGCCGACCGGCGTCTGTTTGCCCGAGGCGGCTGCACCAAAACCACCATGCCGATCGGACTCCTGAGGATTGGCCGAGGGCAAAGTCGGCCGGCAATTGAGCATGAGCCTTCTCGGCGCTGTCCTTGTCGGGGGGGCCAGCCGGCGTATGGGCACGGACAAGGCTGCACTCGAGATCTCGGGTACCACCCTCCTCGACCGGGTGGCAATGGCCCTGGCCGTGGTATCCGACCGGGTGGTCGTCCTCGGTGACGATCGCGTGGGTTACGAGTCGTGGCCGGACCGGGCTCCCGGAGCTGGTCCGCTGGTCGGGTTGGCCACCGCCCTGAGCTCGATGACCGAAGACCGTGCCCTGGTCGTGGCGGTCGACAACGCATTCGTCCAGCCCGAGACCCTGGCTCATCTCGCCTCGGTCGAATCCGACCTGCCCGTGGTTCCGGTCGATCACACCGGTGCGCGCCAGGTCACATGTGCCGTCTACCCGCGCCAGATCGCAGCCCAGGCGATGGAGGAGGCGGAGTCAGGCGGTTCGGTGCAGACATTGCTCGACCGTGTCTCGTTCCTCCCGGTGACGCCCGATCAGTGGGAGGCATGGGGCGAGGACGGCCGTAGCTGGTACTCGGTGGACACCCCCGAAGCTCTTGCGTACGGGATCCAACGCTTCACCTGAAACGTCCATCAGAGCGCGGCGCGATCCTCCAGGAACCGTCTTTCCGTCTCGTTCACGGTGAGCGATAGGGCGCGATCGAGCGCCATGCGCGCCTCTGCCTCGTCGCCCAACTCGCGCAGCATCTCGCTGCGGGCGAGATGGAACGCGTGATAGCTGTCGAGCTCTGACGCCAGATCACCCAATGCGTCCAGCCCTTCCTCTGCGCCGTACGCCTCGAATACGGCGACTGCCCGGTTGAGACGGACAACCGGGGCCGGGTGGGTGGCCGTCAGAAGGTCGTACAACTCGACGATGCGCGCCCGGTCGGTCGCGTCACTCGACGAGGCGATGGCGTGCTGAGCGGCGATCTCGGCCTGCAATCGATAGGGACCGGCGCGCCCGAGCCGGCGGGCACGTTCAAGGAACTCGAGCCCGCCGTCTATCCCGCCTCGGTCCCACCGCGAGCGGTCCTGATCCCGGAGCAGCACCAACCGGCCAGCCTCGTCGACACGAGCATGGCGCCGGCTGTGCTGGAGCAGCATCAATGAGTGAAGACCGAGCACCTCCGGCTCATCCGGCATCAGGTGTGACATCACCGCCCCCAGCCCGATGGCCGATTCGGCGAGGTCGGCGCGAACCAGTTCGTCGCCTGTGGTGGCGAAGTATCCCTCGTTGAAGACCAGGTAGACGACGGCCAGGACAGCTGAGAGCCGACCGACCAGATCGGGTCCCGTCGGAACTCGGAACGGGATCGCCGCGTCTCTGATCTTCGACTTGGCCCTCACCAGACGCTGGGCCATGGTGGGCTCGGGCACCAGAAAAGCGTGGGCGATCTCGACAGTCGTGAGCCCGCCGACGGTGCGCAACGTCAGGGCGACCTGTTTGTCGGTCGACAGCGACGGATGACAGCAAGCGAAGAGCATCTGTAGGCGGTCGTCGCCAAGGGCGGCGTCGCTCACGACTTCGGGAGGACTGTCATGCTCGGCCTTCTCGTACCCCGCCAGGATCGACGTCTTCCTCGAGAGGGTGGCCTGCCGCCGTATTCGATCGATGCCGCGACGATGGGCGACTGCCGAGATCCACCCTGGCGGGTTGTCGGGAATGCCCTTCTCCGGCCAGGAGCGCAGTGCCTCCACCAGGGCATCCTGCAAAGCATCCTCCGCCAGCTCGATGTCCCGGAATCGCGTCGCCAGACCGGACAGGACCACCGCGTAGGACTCTCTGAACGTCGCCTCGATGACGGTCTTGTGGTCTGTCGAGCTCATCCCTCCCAAGTCTTGTCGCCATCCTCACCCAGGATGTCGAACGGGACGGCACCGGGTCGACTGTCGGCCCCTATTCTCGAAGCCCATGACCCTGCATGTGCCCAAGCCGAAGATCGACCCGGGGGCGTTCATCGCCCCGGGCGCGCACGTGTACGGGGACGTCACCATCGGGGGGAGCGTGTTTGTTCTCTTCGGGGTGGTCATTCGAGCGGAGCTGGATCGCGTGGAAGTCGGGGCTCAAACCAATATCCAGGACAACTCGGTCCTCCATTGCGACGAGGACGTTCCGTGCGTCATCGGCAAGCGGGTGACAGTGGGCCACGCCGCCATCGTCCATGGTGCCCTGGTCGGTGATCGGTGCCTCATCGGGATAGGCGCCAAGCTCCTCAACCGCTCACGTCTGGGCGAAGGGGCCTGGCTGGCCGCGGGCTCCGTCCTGGCGGAAGGCAAGGAGATACCACCCTGGACGCTGGGGATGGGGATCCCGGCGAAGCCTTTGCGGGAGCTGACCCAGGCGGAGATCGAAAGGCAAGACGAGGGCGTCGACCACTACCAGGAGCTCATGGAGCGGTATCGCGGCCTCTTCGCGGGCGGATCGGCGACTGAATAGGCCGACCGACCGCCGCGCCCTACGATGAGACCGTGGCGAAGGAGGTTGCCGTCCTGCTGACCGATGGCCCCCGCGAGGCGTGCGGGGTCTTCGCCGCTTACACGCCCCGGCAGCGGGTCTCCAGCCTCATCTACTTCGGGCTCTACGGGCTCCAGCACAGGGGTCAGGAGTCGGCGGGCATCGCTACATCGAACGGGGAGACGGTCACCGTGTTCAAGGACCTGGGTCTGGTGTCCCAGGTCTTCGACGAGCCTGCCCTCGCCGGCCTCGACGGCCACCTCGGCATCGGGCATACTCGCTACTCCACGACCGGTTCCAACAATTGGGCCAATGCCCAGCCGGCACATCGTCAGGTCGGCGCGACCAGCATCGCCCTCGGGCACAACGGCAACCTGACCAACACCCCCCAGTTGGCCGAGCGTCTCGGCATCCGCGGCGCCACAACCGACTCAGACCTGATGGCCGAGGGCATCGCTCGGGCCATCGATGACGAGCGCTCCGACCAGCGTGGCCTCGAGATGGCGGTCATGGAGGTCGCACCCACCTGGGAGGGGGCCTTCTCCCTGGTGATCATGGACCAGGGCCGGGTGATCGGCCTGCGTGACCCCAACGGGTTCCGCCCCCTCTGCCTCGGCTCCCTGCCCGATGGGGGATGGGTTCTCTCATCCGAGACCGCCGCCCTCGACCTTGTGGGCGCCAGGTTCGTGCGTGAGGTCGCCGCCGGAGAGATGGTCGTGATCGACGCCGGGGGCGTGCACAGCTTTTCTCCGTTCTCGATGACGGACCCGAGTCTGTGCCTCTTCGAGTTCGTCTATTTCGCCCGGCCCGATAGCCAGATGTACGGACGAGGGATCCATGCGGCGAGACGACAGATGGGCGAGACACTGGCCGTCGAGCACCCGGCAGAGGCCGACGTCGTCGTCCCTGTGCCCGAGTCGGGGCTGCCCGCCGCCCAGGGCTTCGCCGCTGCCAGCGGCATTCCCTACGCCGATGGCCTGGTCAAGAACCGCTACATCGGCCGCACCTTCATCGAGCCGAGCCAGAGCCTCCGTGACCGTGGGATCCGGCTCAAACTGAACCCGATACCTGACAACCTGAAAGACAAGCGGGTCGTCCTGGTCGATGATTCGATCGTCCGCGGCTCCACCACCCGCAAGCTGGTCCACATGGTGCGCGATGCCGGAGCCACCGAGGTGCATCTCCGGGTCTCGTCGCCTCCCTATCGCTGGCCTTGCTTCTACGGCATGGACACATCGGACCGGAGCACCCTGATCGCCGCCTCGCTCGAAGTCGAAGAGATCAGGGCGCACATCGGGGCCGACTCTCTCGGCTATCTGTCGCTGCAAGGACTTCTTGACGCGACCGGGGTGGCCGATGCCGGATTCTGCACGGCATGTCTCTCCGGCAACTACCCGACCGAAGTCCCCGAGGCCGCAGACAAGTTCCAGCTCGAGCGCTCGTGACGTGACCTACGGGGAGGCCGGGGTCGACCTGGAAGGCGCCGAGCGCCACGTCCAGGCGATCGCCCATCCGGTTACCGCTACCTGGAATGACGACGTAATTGGCAGCTTCGGAGGGTTTGCAGCCGGCGTCACCCTGCCCCCCGGCTACCGCGAGCCCGTGCTGATGATGTCGACCGACGGTGTGGGAACGAAGCTGGAGTTGGCGAGGAGAGCCGGCCGCTGGGACGGGGTGGGCCACGACCTCGTTGCCATGTGTGTCGACGACCTCGCCGCCGTCGGGGCAAGACCCCTCGGATTCGTCGACTACCTGGCCGTGGGCTCCCTCGATCCGGGGCGTGATCGGGCCATCGTCGAATCGGTGGCCGCCGCATGTGTCACCGCCAGGTGCCCGTTGCTGGGCGGGGAGACAGCCGAGCATCCCGGTGTCATGGCGCCCGATGCCGTCGACCTGGCCGGTGCGGTCATGGGTGTCGTGGAGCGGGGCCACGAGCTGAGGCCTGACCGAGCGCAGGAGGGCGACCTCGTCGTCGGTCTGATCTCACCCAATCTGCGCTCGAATGGGTTCTCACTCGTCCGCGCGCTGTTCGGAGACGACGTCGACTCCTATCTCGACCAGTTTCTCGAGCCTTCGGTCATCTACTCACCGGATGTCCTGACTGCGGTGGAAAGCGGTGGCGTGCATTCCGCTGCCCACATCACCGGTGGGGGTCTGGCCGGGAATCTGGCGAGGGCCTTCCCGCCCGGGCTGGGTGCCCACATCGACACCAGTGCCTGGGATGTGCCATCTGTCTTCGAGACCGTTGCCTCACATGGTGTCCCCGAGCCGGAGATGTTATCGACCTTCAACATGGGGATCGGCTTCTGCCTGGTGGTAGCTCCAGATGCAGCCGAAGCGGTGATCTCGATCGCTTCCGCCCACGAGGCACGGGTCATCGGCAAGATCGTCGCCGGTGAAGGAGTCGCGCTCGGGTGAGGTTCGCCGACGCCTCGGCGGTTTCATCCGCCGGAGAGGGCGCCTGGAGTGCAGAGGTACAGCCCGATTGGGACATCTTCGGGATCGCCAATGGCGGCTATCTGATGTCGATAGCGGCACGAGCCATGTCGGCGACAGCCCGAGGCCGGCTGCCGGTCAGTGTCACCGCTCACTTCACACGACCGGTCTCTGCCGGCGCGGTGAGGGTGACGGTCGACCCGGTGAAAGAGGGACGCACGTTCTCCACGTTGAGGGCCACCCTGGCGGCCTCATCCGACTCCATCTCGCTCCTGGGCAGCTTCGCTGAGCCACAGTTCGGTAGCACCGAGGATCTCTACACCGGAGCGGAGCCACCCGAGATGCCGCCTCCAGAGGAGTGCATCCGTGCCCTTCCCTCGGCCGATGGACCTTTGCCCCCGCCACTCATGGCCCAGTTCGAGGAGCGAATCCACCCCGAAGACGTTGGGCCGCTGCAAGGTCAGCCCAGTGGCACAGCCCAGATGCGCGGCTGGTTTCGACTTCACGACGACGAACTGCTCGATGCATTCACCTTGCTCCTCGCCGCCGACTCCTTTCCGCCGGCCGTCTTCAACGCCGACCTCCCCTTGGCCTGGACTCCGACGCTGGAGATGACGACGCAGATCCGCGGCGCACCTGTCCCGGGTTGGCTGCGGTGCCAGTTCACAACGCGTTTTGTGAGGGGCGGCCTGCTCGAGGAAGACGGCGAGATATGGGACGAGGCCGGCTACCTCGTCGCGCTGTCCCGGCAGCTAGCCCTCGTCCCCCGCTGACACAGAATCGAGCTCGCGCAGCAAGACAGCCTTCCGCGTGTCATCGAGGAAGGACGACGTGATGGAGTTACGTGCGATTCCGGTGATCGTGGCTTGATCGAGGCCAAGCTCGTCGCGGACACCCCGGTAGTTGTCGCCGATGTACCCCCCGAAATAGGCCGGATCGTCGGAGTTCACTGACACCACCAGACCGGCATGGATCATCTCGGGCAATGGATGTAGTGCCAAGTCCTCGACGACCTGGAGCGCCACATTGGACAATGGGCACACCGTGAGCGGCACCTTGTCACGGCTCAACCTCGCCACCAGCTCAGGATCCTCGAGACTGCGCACTCCGTGATCGATCCGCTCCGCCCCGAGAACGTCGAGGGCGGCCCGGACGTATTCCGGCGGGCCTTCCTCTCCGGCGTGGGCGACGGCACGAAGACCGAGCTGACGAGCCCGGGCGTATGCCTTCTCGAAGAGCTGGGGAGGACGGTCACGCTCCGACGAGTCGATCCCCACTCCGATCACCCCATCGAGGAATGGCTCGGCCTCCTCGATCGTGGACAGAGCCTCCTCCCCTGACAGATGACGCAGAAAGCACATGATCAAATCGGCGCTGATCCCACGCCGGCGCCGGCCATCCGAGATGGCATCCCGAAAACCTCGCATGAACACCTCGAAGCCGATGCCCCGCCCGGTGTGGCTCTGGGGGTCGAAGAAGATCTCGGCATGGCGCACCCCATCGTCGGCGGCCCGATCGAGGTAGGAGGTCATGAGGTCGTAGAAGTCATCCGGGGTGCGAAGGACCTCGCCACCCTGGTAGTAGATGTCGAGGAACGACTGGAGGTCCGCGAATCGGTAGGCGGCATGGACCTGGTCGACGTCGTCGAAAGGCAGTGACAGCCCGTTCCGGGTGGCGAGACGGAACATCATGTCCGGCTCCAGCGTGCCCTCGATATGGACGTGAAGCTCCGCCTTGGGGAGGCGAGTGATCAGATCGTCCATGTCCCGGATCTCATTCGAGGGCAATGTCCTGGGGGCGGATGGGTACCCGGTTGAGCTCCTTGCCCGAGGCCACTCGAATGGCGGCCGCAACCGCCGCAGTCGAGGAGATCGTCGGTGGCTCTCCCACGCCCTTGGCCCCGAATGGGCCCCAGGATCCCTCCCGCTCGATCAACAGGGCCTCCACATCCGGCGCGTCGAGAATGGTGGGTAGCAAATAGTCGGTGAAGGTCGCGTTGAGGATGACACCGTCCTTCATCACCAGCTCCTCCATCACGGCCAGACCCACCCCCTGCAGGATGCCGCCTTCGATCTGACCCCGCACTGACTGCGGGTTGAGGGCGAGGCCAACGTCCTGCGCCGTGTCGACCCGGACCACCTTGACCAGGCCCAGCTCGGTGTCGACGTCGACGACTGCCCGATGGCCGGCCACGGCGAAGTCTGCATGTATGACGCCCTGACCGTTCTCGTCGGGGCCGGTAGTGGGCGGATGCCGGAAGGTGACCGTCTCCTCCCATCCTTCCTCTCCGAGGACCGGCCAGGTGACCACCAGCTCATCGCCCTTCCAGATTCCGTCATCGTCGAGTTGGTCGCCATCGTGTTGGGCCAGGACCTTCTCTCGGAGCTGGGTGGCAGCCTCGAGGGTGGCGCCACCGGATAGCTGCGTCTGTCGCGACGCCGAAGTGGAGCCGGCGGAATCGATCCTCGAAGTGTCGACGTGCGTGACTTCGACGCTGGAGATGCCCAGGGCGGTCCGGGCGATCTGGGCCAGGACTGTCACAAGGCCCTGTCCCACCTCGACGGCGGCAGTTTCCACCACTGCGCCATCGGTGGTCAGACGAACCCTTGCCTGGGCGTAGTCGTCGGATCCCTCGGAGAACCCGAGGTTCTTGAGACCGAGGGCATACCCCACGCCTCTTCGCACGTGGTGTGGCTCGGTGGTGAGACCGGAGCCGCCGGGAAGGTTGCTGTGATGGTCTGACGCCGCTGGTTCCGGCAGAGGCATGGCCCGCAGGCTCCTGATCACGTCGATTGTCGGAAGGGGAGTTTCGATCACCTGCCCGGTGGTCGGCATCGGGTCACCGGTGCCTAGTGCGTTGAGCTCTCGAAGATCGAGCGGGTCCATCCCGAGGGCCGCGGCAAGCCGGTCCATCTGCGCTTCGTAGGCAAAGCAGACCTGGACCGCTCCAAATCCCCTCATCGCCCCACACGGCGGGTTGTTGGTCCGGGCTCCTACCCCGTCGACCGAGACCGAGTCGCTGCGATAGGGCCCGACTGCGAAATAGCACGCGTTGGCCAGGACGGCGGACGTGGTCGAGGCGTACGCCCCACCATCGATCATCACCCGCGCCTCGACCCGGACCAGGCGTCCGTCCTGGTCGGACTCATGGCGATAGCGGAGCCACGCCGGATGGCGATGGACATGCCCGGTGAAAGATTCCGAGCGGTGGTACACCATCTTGACCGGCCGTTCGGTGTGGAGAGCCAGCATGCAGAGATGGATGTGCAGGTTGACGTCTTCTCTGGCCCCGAAGGCGCCACCGATCCCCGTCGGATGGGCACGCACCTGATCGGGTCGAAGACCGAGGCTGGCCACTACCTGCTCGTGATCGACGTGCACGTATTGGCTGGTCGCGTAGAGATCGACGCCTCCCTCGCCGTCGGGGATGGCAAGTCCGGCCTCTGTCCCCAGCGGCGCCTGATCCTGCATCCCGACCTCGTACTCACCTTCGACCACGACGGACCCGCGCAAGCCTTGGTCACCGCGCCGGATGCTCAGTCGGCGAAACACCTCGTCACGGCCGTCGGCCTCCTCGGGATCGGTCAGTGCATCGAGCTCCTCGTAGCGGACGTCGACCGCCGCCGCTGCCCTTCGGGCGGTGTCGTCGTCCTCGGCCGCGACCACGGCAATCGGCTCTCCCCAGAACTTGACCTCGTCGCCGGCCAGCACGGGCTGGTCGGGGTGCTCCAACCCGAACATTGCCCTCCCCGGGACATCATCTGCCGTGAGACATGCGTGCACGCCACCCATGGCCAGGGCCGGCGCCAGATCGATCGAGACAATGCGGGCCCGGGCGTGCGGGCTGCGGACCGTCGCCGCCCAAAGCATTCCGTCGGCGCTCAGGTCCTGGGCATAGGCGAACTCGCCCCGGAGCTTGGGCACGCCGTCGGGGCGGAGCGGGGAATCGCGGATCACACCATGCGGTTCAACGCCAACGCGCCGACCTGTCCTGGTGCTCATCGGTCCACTCCCGTCTCCAACTCTTCCAGGGCGCGGATGATGGCCCCATATCCGGTGCATCGGCAGATGTTCCCGGCCAGGGCCTCCTTGATCTCGGTCGTGCTCGGGTGCGCGTTCCGTGCGAACAGGTCGACGGCGGCAACCACGATGCCCGGTGTGCAAAAGCCACACTGGACCGCTCCAGCGCGATGCATAGCCTCCTGGACCGGATGCAACCCATCGTCAGGACTGACCCCTTCGACGGTGGTCACCGACGAATTCGCGGCGTCCGCCGCCATCACCAGGCAGGAGCAGACCAGCTCACCGTCGAGGATGACGCTGCACGATCCGCATTCCCCCTGCTCACAGGCACTTTTCGTTCCGGGCAAGCCGAGCTCGTCACGAAGTAGATCGAGAAGGCTGCCGGGGTTGGTGACCCGGGCCGTGACCTGCTCTCCATTCACCGTGAGCTCGACGATCACCTCAGACACCTCTCGAGAAGCCGTCTGGCCAGGACGCCCGCCCCATGTCGCCGGTACTCCTCGGTCGACCGGTGATCGGTGATGGGCCGTACCTCTTCGCTGACCAGCCGCTGGAATTCGGCTAGATCGCCCGCGCTCGGATCGGCTATCGAGGAGATCATTGCCTCGGCCCCTGTGGCCCTGATCGGAGTGGGCGCAACCGAGCCGAGTGAGACTGTCGTCTTGCCGTCATCGGCCCGGGTGACCACGGCGCACACGGTGGCTATGACCATGGCGTTTCGGATCCCGATCTTGCCGAAACACTGCCGCTCGGGAAGGTCGGGAGGGAAGTGGACGGCGGTGATCAACTCGTCGGAACGTCGTGCCGTCTCCTTGACCCCGGTGAAGAACTCCTGCCAGGGCAGCGTTCGCCGCGAAGACATCGAGGCGAGCTCGACGGAGGCGTCGACCGCGGCCAGGAACGGGTGACCGTCACCGGCGGGGCTCGCCGTCCCCAGATTCCCCCCGATGGTCCCGGCATTCCTGATCTGGGGCGAGCCAACGGTGCGGGCCGCCTCGGCCAACCCTTTGGGGCCGTCTTCCTCGATTCGGCGCCAGGTGACGCCGGCCCCGATCCGTTGACCGTCCCACTCCTTCAGCTCTTCGAGTCGGCGCAGCCCGACCACACGCTCAGGGCGGGTATGACCGAAATTGACCTCGACCATGAGATCGGTGCCCCCGGCCAGTGGGATCGCCCCCTCGCCCAATGCGGCGAGGGCCTCATCGATCGAGTTCGGGTGCACGATCTCCACTGGCGGGCAAAGTTAGTGCCGGTTTCTGTCACACAAGGGTCGCGGCTAGCTGGTTGTGCTCCCTGACCAGGTCCCACGCGTCGACGCCGATCAATTGGCCGCTCTCGACGATCTTCTTTCCACCGACCCACGAGTGATCGACCGTCACCGGGGCACACATCACCAACGCGGCCACCGGATCATGGAGGGCACCTGCAAACTCGACCCGGTTCAGGTCGTAGGCGATGAAGTCGGCGCACATTCCTGTTGAGAGCCTCCCAATGTCGTCGCGGCCAAGCACCCCGGCGCCACCAACCGTGGCCAGACCGAGAGCCTGGCGCGCCGACATCTGCGGCCCCTCCCCGATGCCCGGCGAGACCCCGAGACGATTGAGGAGGAGCGCTTGGCGAACCTCGCCCATCATGTGCGACGCGTCGTTCGAAGCCGAACCGTCGACACCGAGACCGACCCCGACACCCGCTTTTAGATACCGCGCCACCGGGGCCAACCCTGAGGCGAGACGCATGTTCGAGGTCGGGCAGTGGGCCACTCCCGTCCCGGATCGACCCATCCGGGTCACCTCGTCGTCGGCCACATGCACGGCGTGGGCGTACCAGACATCAGGACCGGCCCAACCGAGGTCTTCCATGTACTCCACCGGCCGGCGACCGAACCGGCCCAGACAGAAGGTCTCCTCGTCGGCCGTCTCGGCGAGATGGGTGTGCATGCCGACTTCCAGGTCCCGGGCCAGATCGGCGGTCTCGGTCATCAGATCGGTGGTCACACTGAACGGTGAGCACGGTGCGAGGACGACCCGCGTCATGGACCCGGGTGACGGGTCGTGGAAGAGGTCGACCACGCGACGGGAGTCCTCGAGGATCACGCCGTTCGTCTCGACAACGGAGTCCGGTGGGAGCCCGCCATCGCTTTGACCGAGGCTCATCGATCCGCGGGAGACATGAAAGCGGACACCGACCGGGGCCGCCCCCTCGATCTGGTCATCGACACGGGAGCCGTTGGGCCACAGATAGTGATGATCGAAAGCCGTGGTGCAGCCGCTCAAGGCGAGCTCGGCCAGGCCGAGACGGGTGGAGACCCGCACATGATCCGGCGTCATCCGGGCCCAAATCGGATAGAGAGTGAGAAGCCAATCGAAAAGACCGGCGTCCTGGGCGCCGGGCACCACCCGGGTCAGAGTCTGGTAGAGATGATGATGGGTATTGACCAAACCGGGTAGGACGACATGGTCTCTGAGATCGACTACCTCGTCGGCGTCCCCCGGCAATTCGGCCGTCGGGGCGACCTGCTCGATCCAACCATCACGGGCGAGCAGACCCCCATCCCTGATCTCCTCGCCGCCCATCGTCACGAGCACTTCGGCATGACGCACGAGCAGGGTTCCCATCGGCACCAAAGCTAACGGCTGTCTTAGAGTCGCCCGCCATGACTTTGCATGAGGACTCGTTGACCCGTTGGGGTGATCGTCTGGGGGAGGTTGCCACCCGCCTCGGAACCCACTTCCCCGGCGAGAGCCCCGAGCGTCAGCCGGTGCACACCGTGTACGGCGGCGCCCATCTCTTCTCGGCCGGCACCTCCGAGCGACTGGGCGAGCTATCGCTCGACGCTCTCGAGCGTTGGGCTCCCAGCCCCGATGTCCTGGCTTCGATTCTCGACCTCCCCGTCTCGCTGGCCGGGCCGGTTCATCGGCTCGTAGCGGAGAAGCTGGGACGGGAGCCCGTTGAGGATTTCCGCATCGATTTCGAGGATGGATACGGGCATCGCCCCGACGACGAGGAGGATGGGCACGCCCGGTCGGCTGCCGAAGAGGTAGCGACCGGGATGACGGATGGGACGCTCCCTCCCTTCATCGGGATCCGGATCAAGTCGCTCTCGGGTGAGTTGCACCGACGCTGCCTTGCGGACCCTCGACCTCTTCGTGACCACGGCCGTGGAGAAGGGGGGCCGTCTCCCCTCCGGGTTCACGGTGACCCTTCCCAAGATCCAGGACGTCGAGCAGGTCCTGGTGCTCGGCGAGGCCCTGGCCGAGCTAGAGCAAGGGCTTGGCATCGACCCCATCCCGGTGGAGCTAATGGTCGAGACCCCGCAAACCGTCATCGATCGGGATGGGACTCGCCGGGGTGCGCAAGTTCGTGGATGCCGGACAGGGCCGGGTGCGGGGTGCCCATTTCGGGACCTACGACTACACGGCGTCACTCACGATCACCGCCGCTCATCAGACGATGACCCACCCGGCCTGTGATTTCGCCCGACACGCCCTCCAGGTGAGTCTGGCCGGGACCGGCGTCTGGATCTCCGATGGTGCGACCAATGTGATGCCGGTGCCACCCCATCGCGGAGAGGAATTGACGCCGGGCCAGGTGGAGGAGAACCGCCAGACGGTCCACGATGCGATGCGGCTCCACTACGACCACATCCGGCACTCGCTGACCCACGCCTACTACCAGGGGTGGGACCTGCATCCGGCCCAGTTCCCCACCCGTTATACCGCGGTCTACGCCTTCTTCCTCGAGGGCCTGGACCAAGCTGGCGAGCGGCTTTCGAACTTCGTCGAGTCGGCGGCCAAGGCAACCCTCGTCGGTGAGGTGTTCGACGACGCCGCGACCGGCCAGGGCCTCCTCAACTTCTTCCTGCGGGCGATCAACTGCGGGGCGATCGACGAAACCGAGGCAACCGCCCGCACCGGCCTCACGCTGGACGAAATCCAAACCCGCTCCTTCCTCGCCATCCTCGAGGGGCGGACGAGCGGCGTCTGACCCATTGTTTTGGCGCGCCGCGCCAGAATCGGTTGCGTCAGCGGGTGGCGGTGAACCCAATGTCCCCGTAGGGCTCGCTCACGGGCTGGAAGACGAGGCCCTGGTCCTCCATCCCGAACCGGGTCAGGTCGTAGTTCAGATGATGCTGGTTGGGGAGGCGGAACTCGACCTCCTCGATCTCGGGAACCGCCCCCAACAACGCCTCGGCCATCAACCACCCCTGGTGCTGAACCGACTCCGACGGTTCGGTGAAGAAGCTCTCGACCATGGCTCGTCGGGCCGTCTCCCAGACAGCAGTGGTGTCGGCCGGGGTGGCCGTGTAGCGCCACACCGCCTTGACCGAGGTGGCGAGTATCCGCTCGTCGGTCTCGGGCAGCAGGGTGAACTCGTCACGGGGAAACCCGGAGAAGGCCGACCCCGTGGTCTTGAGGACCACCAACCCATCCACGCCGGCCCACACCCCGGAGCCGCTGCCCCCGGCAACACGGGCCAGACGTTGTTCTGATCCCCCGCCGACGAATCCAGACGGCCCCATCCGGTCCCAGATGCGCGAGGACACCGAGACATCGGCAGCACTGATGCCGTCGCGCTCCAGGAAACGATCACAGAGCACGGCTGCGAACGCCTCCAGGTCCCGGGTGAGATGCTCCTGGGCCAGACCGTAGACGGTGTTCTTCATGGTGTCGGTGGGCAGGACGCCGCTGTTGTCACCCCGGACATGAGCCGCCTCCACTTCTCCCTGGAGCAGGATCTGCACCGACAGGTCCAGGAAATCGTCGCCGGAATCGGTGCGAAGGATCTTCGACACCCGCACATCGGATTTGCCCCACCGGTTCTCGCCGAGCTGGGCCATCAGCTGCCCCGGTAGGTCGTGTACCCGTAGCTGCTGAGCAGCAACGGGACGTGGTAGTGGTCCCGGGCGTCGTCGAGATCGACGATGACGTGCACTTCGGGAAAGAAGGGGTTGCCGGCGTCGCCGGTGGCAAAAACGAGCCGGTAGATGCCCGGGCCAAGGGCAACGCCCAGGGCGGCCACCCGCCCATCCTCGTCGGTGATTCCGTCGCCGACGTGCTGCCAGCCTCCGTCCGAAGACCGCTCCAGCGTCACCGTGACCCCAGCCGCCGGCTGACCGGACTCTGTGTCGAGAACGTGTGTGCTGAGACCGATCATCTGGCGTCTCCGAGGCAGAGCATGCGGCGCAGTCTGGTCTCCGTGATCGCCCGTTGCTCCACGGCTGCGTTCACCAGCTCTTCCTCTCGCGTGTTGCCCAGTCGGCCGCGGGCGATGTCGAGCATTTCCTCGGCGGTCTTGCCGGAGGCATAGACGATGTAGGTGAAGCCGAAGGTCTCCTCGTATTCCTTGTTCGCCTCGGCCAGCTGCTCGAGCACGGATGACTCCGCTCCGGCGGTGCCACCTTGCTCCCGATTGGCCTGTTGGTCACCCCTCTCCCCTATGCGGGGGTGACCGGCCAAAGCCTCCAGCCAATCGCTTTCGCCCAGGGCATCGAAGGCAGCCCGCGCCGCGACCAGCACGGCATCGCCGTCGGCGAAGGGCCGATTGCCGATCATCCGTTCGGTCCATGTCGTGGAAGCGCAGGCGCTGTGGAAGAAACGCCGAGCCTCCGCGTCGAACAGCGAGTTCAGATAGAGCAGTCGAAGACGCTCGGATCCGTCAGGGTCGGGACGGCCCCTCACGCGGAGACGGGCCACTCCGCCGTCTGGATGGATGTCGACACGCACGAATCGGGCCCGAGCAGAGCGGTCGAGCGTCAAGAGGTTCACCGTGTCGGGCTTCACCTCCGCCCGGTCGACCACCAGCGCCCAGGCTTCGCCATCGTCCGAGGCCTGAACCGAGACCCAACCCGGTGCGTTTCCCTTGAAATGTCGGGTGTCGACCTCGACCGAGTCCACCGCTCCGGGCAATCCGAGGCGAAAGATCACCCAGTCATTGCCGGGACCACGTCGACGCTTGGTCTCCCAGCCATCCCACATCCCGGCAGGCTCGGTGGGCCGAAGCAGGTTCGAAGGGGGCGAATAATGGACATCGGAGGCATCGGTAGCTTCACCACCGACGAGAGACGAAACGAGATCGATCCCTTCGTCGTCGGGGCACACCTGATCGCGGGCAGGTATCGAGTCTCCTTCGAGATGCAGTCGCGCCACTCCTCCATCGGGGAAGATGTTGAGACGGACATGGGTGACGCGATGCGGGTCATCGACATCAAAACTCGCTGTTGTGTCACCCGACAGGGCGCTGCGGGGGACGATCTCGACCCAATCCGCGGTCTCGAGCCCCTCGTCGCCACCGACACCACAGGCCTCCAGTGAGAAGGACTCGGGGTAATTGCCGGTGAAATGGGACGTGTCGACCGTCACCGATCGGACCCGCCCGGCAACGCCGAGAGCGAGAACACACCAATCGTGGCCCGGCTCGCGGCGCCGGCGGGTCTCCCAGCCGTCCATCCACTTCCCCCGGTCGGTGTAGACGCCCTCCTTCCACACCGGAGGGATCGTTTGCAAGAGGTTGGCCGCCTCGGCGAAGAACTCGTCGTTGCAGGCCACCACCCGCCCGCCTACCGCCTCAGACAACAGATCGGTCATCTCGTTTCACCATCCTGCCACCAACCGGTCCAACATTCGTCCCGTCGAAGACCGTGACGCCCCCGAGGACGGTCGTCACAATGGAGCCACGGAGCGACATCCCCTCATAGGGCGTGATCGGGTGACGGTGCTCCAGGTCTCTCCCCCGCACCCGGGTGACGCCGTCGGGATCCCAGACGACGAGATCGGCATCCATCCCGACGACGATCGAGCCCTTGTGATTGTCGAGACCGGCGAGTCGGGCCGGCTCCAGGGCGAGCCATCGACTCAACTGTGGCAGCATCACTCCACGCTCGGCGGCCCCGGTCCAGGTGGCGGGCAGACGCAGCTGGAGCGAGCCGATCCCGCCCCAGGCCTCGCCAAAGTCACCATCGTCGAGACGCTTCACCTCGGGCGGCGCCGGGGAGTGATCGGAGACGACCATCCTCAGACTTCCGTCGATCAGACCGTCCCACAACGCCTCCCGATGCGCGGCCGCCCGAATCGGGGGGGCGCATTTGAACGGGGTGGCGCCGGCGGCGATCTCTTCGGCACAGAAAGTCAGATAGTGGGGACAGGTCTCGCCACTGAGCGAGTCGGGGCCGGCGGCCACCGCCTCCATAGCCTCGGCTGAAGACACGTGGAGGACGTGGACCCGCGCTCCGGTGGCGCGGGACAGACCCGCGACCGTTGTCACCGCTGCGGCCTCACCGTCGGCCGGGCGGGTCTCTAGATACGATCGATACTCCGTCGGATCGCCGGCCAGGCGGAAGATCCGGGCCGGGTCCTCGGCATGGACCAGCGACGGCACCCCGAGCTCGTGCATGACCGGCAAGGCCGAAGCGAGCTCCGCCGGGCTCACCATCGGGAACTCGCCCACGCCCGAGTCGACCAGGAAAGACTTGAATCCACAGACGCCCTCATCGACAAGTGGCCCGATCTGGTCCTCCGATCCGGGGATGAGGCCACCCCAGAAGGCGACATCGACACTCAGCTTCCCGTCGGCGGCGGCCCGCTTCTCCGACAAGGCGCCGACGCTGACTGTCGGTGGAATCGAATTGAGCGGCATATCCACGATCGTGGTCGTCCCACCGGCTGCCGCGGCTCTGGTGGCGGTGCGAAACCCCTCCCACTCGGACCGCCCTGGCTCATTGACATGGACGTGGGAGTCGACCAGTCCGGGCATGACCACAAGGTCACCGAAGTCGAGCTCGGGATGACCCTCACCGATGTCGACGATCGAGCCCTGATCGATTCGGATCGATGCGGGGCGCACCTCATCGCCCAATACCACCCGGGTGCTTCCGATGACCGTCATCGAGGATCAAAGTTACCGGTGCAACCTTGATTTCTTGCCGTCCTGCGAGGCGATGCGGTAAGTAGCGTGATCGGCGCCCCAAATCAAAGGAGTGGCCATGGAGTCGGTGAGTAGCAGCCCGCCCGATCGGACGATCAACTACGCCTTTCTTCTCGGGGGTGTCACCGCTCTGATCTTCGGGATCATCCTCCTCGTCCGTCAGGAAGAGGCATTGGCCCTGCTCATGGTGGTCCTCGGGCTCTGGTGGCTCATTCAGGGAGCATTCATGATCTTCGCCGTCTTCGTCGACCGCACCGACATGTGGTGGAAGCTGATCATCGGCGTCCTGGGTGTGGTCGCCGGCTTCCTCGTGCTCACCAACCCCGGCGAGGCCGCGGACGTCTTTCAGGGCGTGATCGGCATCATCCTCGGCATCATCGGGATCGCTGTGGGCGTGACCGCCCTCATCGGTTCCTTCCGTGGCGGTGGCCTGGGGGCTTTTGTCTTTGGAGCCGTGAGCGTGTTGATCGGCCTCCTCATCCTCCTTAATGCCCAGTTCTCCACGGAACTGCTCATAACCCTGTTCGCCGTCCTCCTCCTCATCGACGGCGTGGCCGGCATCTATCTGGCCATCAAGAACCGCTGACTGCAAACCGCATACCTGATGCAGGGCGTCACGATATGTGACGTCCTGCATTCGGTTTGGCCACTTCTACCGGCATCCGGGAGCCGGTAGCATTCCTCGATGGCCGATTTCCTGAGCAGACACAACGACGTTCTCGCCCCCGTGCTCGGCTTCGACACGGAGATCCGCGCCGCCAAGGCCGAGGGGATCTGGATCACCGACGTCGAGGGCAAACGTTGGGCAGACTTCGCCTGCGGGACCGCGGTCACCAACCTGGGTCACAATCACCCGGCCGTGATCGAGGCGGCGCATCGTCAACTGGACAATCTGGTCCACTCGGGGTGCATCGTCCGCTACGACTCGATCGTCGAGGCTGCTGAGCGTCTCCGAGCGATAACCCCACCGGGCATCGAGAAGTTCAGCTTCGCCAATTCCGGTGCCGAGGCGGTCGAGGCGGCGGTGAAGCTGGCCAAGCACACGACGGGGCGGCAAGGCGTGATCGTGTTCCGGGGAGCCTTCCACGGCCGCACAATGGGCTCGGTCACCTACACGACCTCGAATGCCAAGTACCGGGACGGGTACCACCCTGTCTTGGGTTCAGTGTTCGTGACGCCGTATCCCCACCCATACCGATGGGGGATGAGCGAGGACGAGGCCACCGATCTCTCGCTCAACGAGCTTCGGATGATGTTCAAGCACGTGGTGACGCCCAAGAACATCGCCTGCTTCCTCATCGAGCCGGTGCAAGGCGAGGGCGGCTACTACCCCGCCCCGGCTCGCTTCCTCGACACTCTGCGTGAGATGTCCGACGAGCACGGGATCAAGCTCCTCTACGACGAGGTGCAGTCGGGTTTCGGGCGCACCGCCGAGTGGTTCGCCTCCGATCACTACGACGCCAAGCCCGACATCATGGCGATGGGCAAGGGGATCGCCAACGGCCTCCCTCTCTCGGCGTTCGGTTCCTCACGGGAGACGATCGATGCGTGGCCACGGGGTTCGCACGGCACCACCTACGGAGGGAACCCGGTCTCGACGGCGGCCTCGGTGGCGGTGATCGACACCATGGAAGGTCTGCTCCCCCACGCCCGAGAGCTGTCGAAGCGCGCCTTCGAGCGATTCAACGAGATGGCGGACAGCCATCCGACCATCGGAGACATCCGCGGGCTCGGCCTCATGATTGGAGTCGAGCTGGTAACCGATCGGGAGAGCCGGACTCCGGACGCCCCCGCCTTCACTCACGTCGAAAAGCACGCCTTCGACCGTGAGCTGATCGTCATCAACTGCGGCCCCGACGCCAACGTCATTCGCTTCATCCCGCCGTTGATCACGACCCGGGAGGAGCTCGACTGGGCCCTCGACCTGGTCGACGAAGGTCTGACCAGCTGGGAGAGCACAGACCGTTGACCGTCGGCCGAGCGATTCTCGGCATCACCGTCATCGCTTTTCTGGTTCTCTTGCTCGTGATGCCGGGATTCGATTCACCCCCGACGACCACCACCATCGCCGCCGTCTCGGCCCCGACGACATCGTCGACGACCACCACTCTCCCAACCCTCACGACCGTCGCCCCGCCGCCGCCGGTGACATCCCACCCCTCATCGCCAGAGTTCCAATCCTCGATCGGCTCTGTCGACGCAGCGGATCTCCCGTCTTCGTGGCGTGAGGGCTGCCCGGTGGGAGTCGAGGCGCTACGAGCCGTGGAGGTGTCCCATTTCGGGTTCGACGGGGAGGTTCATACCGGAACGCTCGTGGTCGCCACCGAGGTGGCCGAGGACATCGTCGAGATCATGTTCACGCTTTTCGCCAACGCCTTCCCCATCGAACGGATGGAACCTGTCGATGTCTACGAAGGCGACGACGACTTGAGCATGGCGGCGAACAACACGAGCGCCTTCAATTGCCGCCCGGTGACCGGTGGGTCGTCGTGGTCAGAACATTCCTTTGGGAGCGCCATCGACGTGAACCCTCTGATCAACCCATATGTCGTGGGAGGAACGGTTCTGCCACCCGAAGGCGCCGCTTATGCCGATCGAAGCCTCGATGCACCAGGGATGATCCGCGATGGTGACCTGGTGGTGGAGGCCTTCGCCACACATGGGTGGATCTGGGGCGGGACTTGGTCCTCGCCCAAGGACTACCAGCATTTCTCGACGTCGGGCAGGTAAGGCCCTCTAGGCGCCGGCGGCGAAAAACTCCAGTGCGGTCTTGGTCTTGGTCTGCTGCTCTCCCGACACATCGACGCCTTTGCTCTCCAGGAACGCCCGCCATTCGACCGCCGTCTGAAAAGCCTCGGACGGTGATGTCTTGGTCGACAACTCGACGACCTGCGACCCGTCGGGGTACAGCCACAGCTCGCCCACTATCGGGTGCTTGAACCCTTTCGACTGGAACTTGACCCTCAAGGTGGGGATCGGTCCCAGGACCTCGAGATCCTCGAGAGCAGGGCCATTCGCCGCGTGTTCCGCGAAGAATGCGCGCTGACGCTTGGAGAAGAGCTTGCGTGCCGAGCGTTCACCTGCAGCAACCTGCTTGATCTCTTCGTTGTCGGCCGAGCCTTTGTACGAAGCGGAGCAGACATAACCACCGGGCATGGCGTCGACCTCCACGCCGAACCTCTTATCGGCCCGAAGCTTGTCAGAGAGCTCGGTGGGGTCCACCGGTCGGATCTTGACCACGGTGTCGCCCTTCTCCCCCTGACGGCGGCGGGCCCGCACCACCACACCGGCCTCGTTGAGAGCTAGGTCCTTCGTGTCCAGGAAGAACACCTGTCGAAGCTGGGCGTCGAGAGGATCAATCCCGAGCGCCTTCGCCACTCCGGCCCTCTTGGTCTCGACCAACGTGAGCTTCAATTCGACGCTATCGGCCCCGGAGACGACATCGAGCACCTGCTGCAGCTCTTCTCCGGACATGTCAGACAATCGGGTCATCTCTCTCCTCTTTCTCAGGAACGCAACTTCAGCCGGCTACCACCGGTACCCGCTCCATGGCCGCCGCGATGCGCTCCGCCGGATACTCGTAGTCGGTGAGTGTGCCGTCCAGGTACTCCTGGTAGGCAGACATGTCGAAATGGCCATGGCCTGACAGGTTGAAGACGATGACCTTCTCCTCTCCCGCTTCCTTGGCCCGCTCCGCCTCCATCATTGCTGACGCCACCGCGTGAGTGGGCTCGGGGCCGGGGATGATTCCCTCGGCTCGAGCGAACTCCACCGCTCGGCGAAAGGTCTCCGTCTGATGCAGGGACTCGGCCTCGATGATCCCTTCCTCCTTGAGCAGGGACACCAGCGGCGCCATCCCGTGATAGCGAAGACCGCCGGCATGGATGGGGTCGGGCACGAAATCGTGACCCAGGGTGTGCATCTTGACCAGGGGCGTCATTCCCACCGTGTCCCCGAAGTCGAATTGGTAGCTCCCCCGGGTCAAGGACGGCGCGGCCGCCGGCTCGACGGCCCGAATGACTGGATCCATCGTCCCCGCCAGCTTCTCCCTCACGAATGGGAAGCTGAATCCAGCGAAGTTGGAGCCACCCCCGGCGCAGCCGATGATGACATCGGGCGTCTCCTCGACCAGGGCGAGCTGTTTGAGCGCCTCTTCCCCGATCACCGTCTGATGCATCAGGACATGGTTGAGGACCGAGCCCAAGGAATACTTGGTGTCGTCGTTGGTCGCCGCCACCTCGACCGCCTCGGAAATGGCGATCCCGAGGCTGCCGGGCGTGTCGGGGTCGGCCTCGAGGATGGAGCGACCGGCCTGAGTCAGCTCGGATGGCGAGGAATGGACCGTGGCGCCCCAGGTCTCGATCATCGCCTTGCGATACGGCTTCTGGTCGAACGAGGACCGGACCATGAACACCTCGCACTCGAGACCGAAGAGGGCACAGGCGAAGGAGAGGGCCGAGCCCCATTGGCCGGCCCCGGTCTCGGTCGCGAGTTTCTTCACCCCTGCCTTGGCGTTGTAGTAGGCCTGAGCGACAGCGGTGTTCGGCTTGTGAGAGCCGGCCGGGCTGACCCCTTCGTATTTGTAATAGATGCGGGCCGGGCCATCGATCAGCTTCTCCAGGTTGTGGGCCCGATACATCGGAGTCGGTCGCCACAGCCGGTAGACCTCGCGGATCTCCTCGGGGATCTCGATGAATCGATCGCTGCTCACCTCCTGGAGGATGAGGTCCATCGGGAACAAGGGAGCGAGATCATCGGGGCCGACCGGCTCGTGGGTCCCCGGGTGCAGCACCGGCGGCGGGGGCACCGGCAGATCGGGGACGATGTTGTACCAATGCGTGGGAAGCTCGGTCTCCGGCAGCGTGATCTTGGTAACCATGACGGGAAGCTACACAACTCCTGAACCCAGGTAGCTTTGGGCTCTGTCCCCGATCGGGAGGGCTCTCATGACCACCCACCGCCTGATCAATCGTCGGATGGCGATCGCCGAGATGGGGAAGGCAGGCCTCGCCATCGTCGTCTTCGGCACCGCCGCCTGCTCGGATGGGGACGCCGATGCCACAACCACGTCACCGGGCACCGGTCCTGTCTCGACCGCTGGGCCGGCAACGACCACCACCACTATCGAAGCCGGCACGACCACTACGGGCGCCCTGACGACCACAACTGCCCTGGTTGCGTCCTCCTTCCAGCGGGTCAACCTCGCTTTCGTCTCCGCCTACATCCTCTACCGGGGCGGGGAGGCGGCATTGGTCGACACCGGTGTTGGTGGGAGTGCTGGAGCCATCGAGGCCGCGTTGGGCGAGGTCGGGCTTGCCTGGGACTCGGTAGGGCACGTGATCCTGACACACAAGCATCCCGATCACGCCGGAAGTGTCGACGAGGTCATGGCGCTGGCGACCGGTGCCACGCTCTACGCCGGTGACGCCGACATCCCCCAGATCGCCTCGGCCACTCCGCCCCAATCGGTCGGTGACGGCGACCACGTGTTCGGTCTCGAGATAATCGACAGTCCGGGCCACACAGCAGGGCACATCTGCGTCCTCGATACTGCCGCCGGGATCCTGGTCACCGGCGATGCCCTCAGCGGCACCGGCGGCGGGGTCGCCCCACCCGATCCGGCTTTCAGCGAGGACATGACGGTCGCCATGGAATCGGTCCTCAAGCTGGGCGGCTTCACTTACGAGATCGCCCTCTTCGGCCATGGCGAACCGCTGATGCAGGGTGCATCCGCCGCCGTCGCCGCACTTGCCGCGGGCTGAGCCGGTCGGGCGGAACCCGCCCCCGCCTACGATCCGGTGATGGATGAGTTGGGCGAGCTGGCCATTGCCCTGATCATCATCGCCTCGCTCTTCGGGATCGTCGTCCCCATCCTCCCCGGTCTCTTGATGGAGGTTCTCGCCATCTTCGTGTGGGCCCTGGTCGTGGGCACCGGCGTTGCCTGGGCCGTCGCCATCATCGCTCTGGTCCTCGCCGGGATCGGGACCTTCATCAAGTACTCGATCCCCAAGCGAAGGCTCAACGAGGTCGGGATCCCCAACCGGACGCTGTTGATCGCAACTGCGGTGGCCATAGTCGGGCTGTTCGTGATACCGGTTGTAGGAGCGCCGATCGGTTTCGTCCTGACCATCTACGTCTTCGAACGGATCAGGGTTGGTGCGGAGCAGGCCTGGCCGGCCACCAAGACCAGTCTTGGCGCCATCGCCACCTCGATCGGGATCGAGCTGGCTACCGGTCTGATCATCGCCGCCATCTGGTTCGGAACGGTGCTGCTGGCCTAGCCCGCCCTCAGTCCTCGGTCGTCTCGGCTGCCTTCTCCGCGATCTCATGAACGACGGCCTCGTTGGCCAGGGTGGTCACGTCGCCGAGCTGACGCTGTTCCGAAATGTCCTGGAGCAGACGTCGCATGATCTTCCCCGACCGGGTCTTGGGCAGGTCGTCGGTGAAGACAATCGACTTCGGCTTGGCGATCGGCCCCAGGGTGGTGGCCACGTGATCCCGCAGCTCCTGCAGCAATTCCTCGTTCCCCTCCACCCCGGAGCGGAGAGTCACGAAGGCGGCGATGGCCTGACCGGTGATCTCGTCACGGCGTCCGATCACCGCGGCTTCAGCGACGGACACATGCGATACCAGGGCTGATTCGACCTCGGTGGTGGAGATGTTGTGACCAGAGACCAGCATGATGTCGTCGACCCGTCCCAGCAGCCAGAAATACCCGTCAAGATCGCGCTTGGCGCCGTCGCCAGGGAAGTAGAGGCCGGGGAACCTCGACCAGTAGGTGTCGACATAACGCTGGTCGTCTCCATAGATGGTTCGGGCCATCGCCGGCCAGGGCTTGGTGATGACCAGATAGCCCCCACCGCCGAGCGGGACCGACTCGCCGGCGTCGTCCACCACGTCGGCGAAGATGCCGGGGAAGGGGATCGTGGCCGATCCGGGCTTGGTGGCCACCACACCCGGAAGAGGGCTGATCATCGCCGCCCCGGTCTCGGTCTGCCACCAGGTGTCGACCACCGGGCACCGTCCTCCCCCAATGATCTGCTGGTACCAGATCCATGCCTCGGGATTGATCGGCTCGCCCACCGTCCCGATCAGACGGAGCGAGCTCATGTCGTGCTTGGCCACGTGCTCGTCGCCCCACTTCATGAAGGTTCGGATCGCAGTCGGGGCGGTGTAGAAGATGGTGACCCCGTAGTCCTCGATGATCTGCCACAGACGGTCCAGATCCGGGAAGTTGGGGACGCCCTCGTACATGACGCTGGTGGTGCGGTTCGAGAGAGGGCCGTAGACGACGTAGGTGTGACCGGTGACCCACCCGATGTCGGCGGTGCACCAGAAGACGTCGATGTCGGGATCGAGATCGAAGACGTAATGGTGGGTGGTGACGATCCCGGTCAAATAGCCGCCTTGGGTATGGACGATGCCCTTCGGGCGCCCGGTCGTGCCCGAGGTGTAGAGGATGTACAGCGGATCTTCCGCGTTGAGAATCACCGGCTCGCAGACGTCGGGCTGTCCCTCGACCAGGTCCTGCCACCAGATATCCCGCCCCTCGGTCATGTCGACACCGTGATCGGTGCGCTTCAGGACCACGACGTGACTGACGTCGGGGGTGCTGGCCAATGCCACATCGGCGTTGGCCTTTAGCTGAACCACGTTTCCGGCACGCCAAGAGCCATCCTGGGTGATCACCACCCTGGCATCGGCGTCGAGAATCCGGCTGGAGAGGGCGTCAGAGGAGAACCCGCCGAACACCACCGAGTGGACCAGACCGAGACGAGCGCACGCCAGCATGGCAATGGGAAGCTCGGGGACCATGCCCATGTAGATGGCGACCCGGTCTCCTTTCTCCACGCCGAGGCTGAGCAACCCGTTGGCGAAACGGCACACCTCTGAGTAGAGGTCCTGGTAGGTCAGCGTCCGGGTGTCACCAGGCTCACCCACCCAGTGATAGGCCACCTGATCGCCGTGCTCGTCGAGATGACGGTCGAGGCAATTGAAGGCGATGTTGAGCTCGCCGTCGGCGAACCACTTGAAGAAGGGGGGGTTGGAGTCGTCGAGGACCTGGGTTGGCTCCTTGTGCCAGGTGATCCGTTGCAGAGCCTGACGGTGCCAGAAGTCGAGATAGTCGTCGGCGGCATCCTCGTGGATCCCGGGCTTGGCTTTGGCTTTGGCTGCGAATTCGGGTGTCGGCTCGAATTTGCGGTCTTCGGTGAGCAGGTTCTCCAGGGCCTGGGACATCGATTCTCACTCCTCCTCGTCGATCGCGGTGGCGGAAACTACCAGCGGGCGCCGAGCGCGCCACCAGGTGAAGAGGCCGACGAGGGCGGCGGCGATCATCAGCACGTCGCCAGTTCGGGCGTACAGCGATGCGTCCGGGCGGCCCGCAACCACCCCGTAGATGATCTCCTCGGTGCCTAGCCCGGATACCTCCTGCAACGATCCATCGGCCGAGATCACCGTGGATTTCCCGGTTACCGCGGCATGAATAACGTCCAGCTCCAATTCGGCGGCGCGCATCCGGGTCATCCCGATGAACTGGTCCGAACCAGGTGTGATGCCGTAGGACCCTTCGTTGGTCGCCACCACGATCAGATTGGCCCCCGCCACGACGTGTTGGCGGGGGTACCTGGCGAAGCCACCTTCGAAGGAGATCACCGAACCCAGTCTGATTCCCTCACCGAGATCGAACACGACCGGACCATCACCCGGAATCATGTCCCGAGGCACCTGATCGAGATCGGGGATCCATTCGAACAACGGCCGCCAGGGGATGTACTCGCCGAAAGGCACCGCGTGCTGCTTCCGGTACTCGCCGACGATCTCCCCCTCCGGGTTGAACACCACGTTTGCGTTGATCCAGTGCGTCTCGCTTATCGGGCGATCGGAGCCGACCAGGAACCAGGCTCCGATCCGACGCGCTTCCGCGGCGATGGCGGCGCCGATCTCGGGATTCTGCACCGGATCGGCATTGAACGAGCCGGTCGACCCTTCCGACCAGACGACGAGGAACACCGACCCCGGCTCGATCTGCTTGGTCAGCTCCAGATGCTGCTCGAATGTGCGGAGGCGCTCGTCGGGTGGGCAGTGCTCGAAGGGGCATGGGGTCGATCCCTGGACGATCGCCACCATCTGTCCGTCGAGGTCGATGACCGGCTGAGCCGCACCAAGTATCCATGACCCGATGACCAGAAGGGGCACCGGAGCCAGCACCCACCAGTTGCGAGGCTTCGGAAAAAGGCTGACTACTCCGGCGGCAGCCAGCACCGTCATGACCGTGACTCCGGTGGTTCCGTAGCTGGGGGCAAGGGCGCGGGCCCAGGCCTGGTCGGAGAGGGCGTATCCGGCTGCACCCCATTCGAAGCCCCCAACAGGGAATCGAGACCTGATCAGCTCCATCAGGGCCCAGCCACCGACCGCTAACAAGAACCAGGTGCCCGCCGACCGGTCGTGGTATCGGGCCAGCCACCATCCATAGGCGGCGAAGAAGACGGCCTGCTCTATGACGAGCGGCATCACTGCGATCAGCCCCAATTCCGACAGCCACCAGATCAGACCACCGAAGAAGGTGAGTCCGTAGAGGGCCCCGTAGAGGAGACCCTGGGCGCGGCTGCTCGCCATCCGCAGCCCGGCCAAGAACAAGGTGATGCCGGGCAGGATCAGCCAGCCTGGCCCCATCCGGGGAAATGCCAGGGCGGATAGAGCAGCGCCGGCGAGGACGAGAAGACCACCGATCACCGGCGGCAGGGTATGCCGTGCCCGATTCTTGTGAGGAGCTTCTCTGGGGCCCCTCCGGCCCTGCGGGCCACCTCTCCCAACGTCGCTCCGCTCCTGGGGGAGGAAACGCGGTGGGCGACCCGTATCCTGAAGCCATGTGGGAAGGTGACGTTTGGGTAGCGGTTCGCGCGGCGCGGGCGGGCGCCGCGGTGGTGCGCCGCGGCTTCGACGAGGAGTTCACCACTGAGATGAAGGGGGTGGTAGACCCGGTCACCGAGATCGACCATGAGGCCGAGTACGCCATCACGAGCGTCATCGCGTCGCATTTCCCCAATGACTCGATCCTGGCCGAGGAAGGGGGAGGAGCGGATTGGCGGGGGCGCCGGGTCTGGATCATCGATCCGCTCGACGGCACCGTCAACTTCGTCAATCGCATCCCCCAGGTCGCGGTGTCGGTCGCCCTCTGGGACGAGGGAAGACCGCTGGTCGGCGTCGTGATGGATGTCGCCCGAGACGAGGAGTTCGTCGCCAGTCAGGGCGAGGGTGCCCGATCGAACGGGAGGCCTATCCGTGTCTCGGAGACGGCAACCCTCCAGGACTCCCTACTGGTCACCGGTTTCCCCTACGACCGGCAGGAACATGCCCGGGCCTATCTTCACGTGATGGAACAAGTGATGACGCGATCCCGGGGCACGAGACGCATGGGTGCGGCTGCCCTCGACATGGCGTGGGTGGCCTGTGGCCGATTCGATGGTTATTGGGAACACGGTGGCCCGGCCGGGGTCAAGCCTTGGGACGCGGCCGCCGGAATGCTGCTCGTCACCGAAGCCGGTGGGACGGCGACGGACAGTCGGGGTGTCACCCATGATCTCCAGCCCTCGGCGTTCGTCGTCACCAATGGGAAGATCCACGAGGAGCTGCGGCAGATCGTCGACGACTCGATGCCCGAGCATCTCGCCTGATGTATCACGATCACCATTTCCATCCACTCGGGTATGCCGCGCTCGTCAATGGCTTGGAGCTGATGGATGCGTCTGACCTTGGCGACGTGATGCGACGGGTCGCCGACTTCGCGGATCGGGTCGAGGGCCCCGTGATAGGACAGCGTCTCAACGACGAAGGACTGGCAGAAGGGCGGCTGCCCACTAGGGAGGACCTGGACGATGTCCTCGGGGACCGACCCATCCTCATCTACCGATACTGCGGTCATATCGCGGTGGCCAACAGCACGGCGTTGTCGCTCGCCGGAGTCGATAGCGACAGCACCGATCCGGAAGGGGGATCATTCGACCGCGACCCGGCCGGCCGGCCCAATGGAGTCCTCAGGGAGACCGCGATTCAGACGGTCTCAGCAGCAGTCGCCCCGCTCGTGAACGGCCCCTCGGACTCAGCCATCCTTCGTGCCCTGGGCGATCTCAACAGGATGGGGATCGGATCCGTGACCGGCATCGTCTCGACCGGCGAGCCGTTGTGGTGCGGGGTCCGCGACGAGCTCGACGCCCTCTGCCGTCTTGCCCCGGCCCTGCCCATCGATGTCGACGTCCTGGTCATCGCCTCCGACACCCACGAGCTGGCCGAGGCCGCCGAGAAGATCCGCAACTCCCAGGGGAGGATTCGCTTCCTCGGCTGGAAGGACTTCGCCGACGGCAGCTTTGGAGGACATACCGCGGCGATGCACGAACCATTCGCCGATCGGCCGGAAACAAACGGCACCGATCGGCTCGACCCGGAGCATGCCATGACCATGGCCCGGACCTCGTTGATGTTGGGCGGGTCGGTGGCCATCCACGCCATCGGAGACAGGGCCAACGACCAGGTCCTCGACGTTTTCGACGAACTGGTCGAAATGGGGGCCGACCCGGAGCGTCTTCGAGTCGAGCACGCCTCACTGCTGACCGACGCGGCCATCGAGCGAATGGCCCGGCTTGGCGTGACAGCCTCGGTGCAGCCGGCCTTTCTCGCGTCGGAGAGCGACTGGTTGGAAAAGCGCCTTGGCGCTGAGCGGATGAACCGGGTGTACCCGTTCCGGTCGCTGCTCGAAGCGGGCGTGAATGTGATTGGCGGAAGCGACTCGCCTGTCGAGCTGCCCGACCCCGCGATCGGGATCGGCGCAGCCATCGACCGTCCCGGCTTCAACCAGTCAGAGACTCTCACTCCTGACCAGGCCGAGGCCCTCTTCGCCCCACCGACGAGGTTCTGAGGGCGGTACTGCTCGAACCTCAGGTTCGCAGCATCGCGGCCAGGGCGGAATAGTCGTCAGCGGTGTTGTGGAGGTGGGCCGAGATCCGGAGGAGCTGGCTAGGCCACCTTGGCCAGTTCATGACGATGGTCGAGAAGCCGGCATCGAACAGATCGTCCATCATCGGGGAGAGATCGCCACCGGGATCGGGGCCGGTGGCATCGGGCAGCACCACCGACGCCATGGATCCGACCATCTCATCGGGCGCGGGGAGAGGGATGGCCACCGTCTCCGCTATCACCCGCCGTCCTTCCAGGACGAGGTCGTGGTTGCGCTTCATCACCCCGTCCCAACCCCCCGCCTCCAAACCGCCGACCAGACGGATTGCCTCGGGCACCACGGCCCAGGCGCTGAAATCGTCCGTGCCCAGCCAGTCGAATAGCTCGTGGTAACGATCCTCAGCGCTCTCCACATCTGCGTTGTAGCCATGGGAGATGACAGCCGGCATGGTCATCTCGATCCGGTCGGCCCTGGCGTGGAGGAAGGCCGCCCCCTTTGGGGCGCAGACCCACTTGTGCAGGTTCCCGGTGTACCAGGACGCGCCCAGGTCGTCGATCGCCAACGGCACCTGGCCCGGGCCGTGCGCCCCGTCGACGAGCACCGCGACCCTCGGCTCCAGAGCGTTGACGATGTCCTCGATCGGGAAAACCAGCGCCGTCGGTGAAGTGACATGGTCGATGATCGCAAGCTTCGTTCTCGGGGTGGCCGCGGCGAGAACACGATCGGTGACCTGCCCCGCGTCCTCGACGGGGAATGGGACCTGAGCCACAACGACTTCAGCCCCGGTCCGCTCGGCGGTGAAGCGGAGGATCTGACGCACGGCGTTGTAGTCGTGGGCCGTCGTGAGCAGCTGGTCGCCGGGCTGGAGCAGTGTCTCGAACGACCGAAGGACCGATGCGACGCCGGTGGTGGCGTTCCGCACCGGTGCCAGGCCGACGGGGTTGGCGCCGACGAACTCGCCGACGGCGTCGCGGGCGCGATCCATGGCAGGCTGCAACTCTCTGAACACGAAACGCGTGGGATCTGCCTCGAACCGCCGTTTCCACTCAGTTTGAAGGTCGAGCACCTCGTTCAACACCGCGCCAAACGAGCCGTGGTTGAGATGACGGGTGCCCGAATCCAAGGCCCACATGGGAGCGAACCTTAGGAAGTAGGTCTTTGCCTCCTCGCTACCGTGGCCGGCATGACGAATTTGGATTTTGGGTTCTCGGCAGTCACTCCTGACAAGGTGACGGCGGGAATGGACGAAGCGCTCGATCAGGCGCAACAGATCCTCGAGGACCTCGTGGCGCCCCAAGAGCCCCGGACGTTCGAGAACACCATGCTCCCCCTCGACCAGATAGCCGACGTGCTCTCCAAGGCCAATGCCAGATACGCCTTCATGGGCTACGTCCATCCCGAGAAGGAGGTCCGTTCCGCAGCCAAGACCGCCGAGGAGAAGCTGGAGACCTTCGGTGTGGAGATGGTGTTCCGTGACGACCTCAACGCAGCCATCAAGACGTACGCCGACACCGATGAGGCGGAAAGTCTCGAAGGCGAGAAAGCGCGTCTGGTCGAGTTCACCCTCAGAGACCTGCGTCACGCCGGGCACGAGCTGTCACCCGAGGCGAGGGCCAGGGTCAAGGAGAGGACGCAGCGTCTCGTCGAGCTCGGGGTCCGCTTCCAGGAAAATATCGACGAGTGGGAAGACCAGATCCTCGTCGACCCCGATGAGCTAGATGGCCTGCCCCCGAGCTTCGCCGAGTCGCTCGACACCGACGAGGAGACCGGCAAGCTCAAAGTGACGCTTGCCTACCCCCATCTGATCCCTTTCACCGAGAATGCAACGCGCCGCGATCTGCGGGAGTTGCTGTCCTACAAGTTCAACACCCAGGCGGTCGAGGCCAATCGGAAGATCCTGGAGGAGGCCCGCGACCTACGTTTTCAGATCGCAGATGAATTCGGCGTGCCGAGTTGGGCCCACCATCGGCTCGAGGACAGGATGGCCAAGGACCCGGACCGGGTGACGGCGTTCTACGAGGACCTGGCCCCACCCCTCACCAAGCAAGGCGAGATCGACCTCGCCGCCTTGGGTGTGCTGCTCCATGCCGACACTGGAGAAAGCCAAATCCACGCCTGGGATTGGCGCTTCTACGACACGCAGCAGCGTCGCACGGACTACGGGGTCGATCCCTTCGAAGTAGCCAACTACTTCCCCCTCGACTCGGTGCTGGGCGGGATGTTCGATCTGGTCCAAGAGACGTTCGGCCTCGATTTCCGCGAGGTCCCGGATCCCGACGTGTGGCATCCGGACGTCCGACTTTTCGCCATCCACGACTCCGGGAGCGGCGAGGAGCTAGCCCATTTCTATCTCGACCTGTTTCCGCGAGAGGGCAAGTACGGCCACGCAGCCGAGTTCCCCCTCGTCATGAGCCGTCGATTGGAGGACGGCTCATATCAGAACCCGGTGTGCGCCATGGTGGCCAACTTCACCAAGCCAACCGCTTCTGCCCCGTCCCTGCTCCAGCACGGCGAGGTCGAGACGCTCTTCCACGAGTTCGGGCATGTCCTCCATCAGAACCTGGGCAGGACTGAGCTGGCCCGGTTCGCAGGCACCAGCGTGGAAAGGGACTTCGTGGAGGCGCCGAGCCAGATAATGCAGCATTGGGTGTGGCGCGCCGATGTCCTTCGCCGCTTCGCCCGCCACCACGAATCGGGTGACCCGATCCCAGATCAACTGGTCGAGCAGCTGGTCGCCGCCCGGCAGCTCAACGTGGCCATCCATCAGCTTCGCCAGCTCCAATACGGGTGGTGGGATCAAACCTTGCACGGGATCGACCCCGCGATCGACCTCGACGTCATCCTGCGGGATGGAGCGAGGTTGGGTCTCATACCGTTTCACGAGGGCACGTTCGCCCTGGCCTCGTTCGGCCATGTCATGGGTGGTTACGACGCCGCCTACTACGGGTACATGTGGTCCGAAGTGTTCGGCGATGACATGTTCTCCCGGTTCGAGGAGGAAGGGGTCACCAACCCCGATGTAGGAATGGCCTACCGCCGGGAGGTGTTGGAGAAGGGCGGCTCGGTGGATGCGGACGAGATGCTCAATTCATTTCTCGGTCGTGAGCCCGACAACACCGCCTTCCTGAGAAAGCTGGGCATCGAGTGATCCTCAGGTTGCCCGGCCGCCCTGCCGATGACCATGTGAGCATCGCCGGCAGGCTGGTCTGGCGATCGTCGGTAACCCTGAGGTAGACTTGGGCACCCAGGGAACCGATTCGGGCTTCCCGACGTCTCAATCCCAGGAGTGGTTGTTTATCGCCGCTTTAAGAGCCGGACCGCACAGTGGCACTGCGCACGAGAATCCTCAGGGGTCCTCGTACCGGCAAGAACACGAGACGACAAGAGACTTGAACTAATCACCGGCCCAGGTCAAGGAGGGCCACCGAAATGACAGACATCGTTAGGGGGGCAGCCATCAAGGGCATGACCCGTCCTTCGAAGAGATTCAACGAAGGCCGCGTCTGCGCCAAGAAGGGCTGTACCACCAGACTTTCCCAATACAACAAGGCGGAGTACTGCCATGCTCATGCCCCGGTCCGGTTCCCCCGGGTCCGCGGCAAGATCATGGACGGTCAGGACGCCTGAAGAACTCTGACCGGGACAGGTCCTCTCCCCCTCCCCGTTCCGAGTCAGACCAAGAGCCCCGGTCCAAGGACCGGGGCTCTCGTTTTTGAGTACCCTCGGTCTCGTGACTGAGGTGCTGCTTCAGGCTCCCGAGATCCACTGTGATCAGTGCAAGACCAGCATCGAAGACGCGGTCGGGATCATCGCTGGGGTGCAAGCGGTGGAGGTCGCCATCGCCGACGCCACAGTGAAGGTCGCATACGACGATTCGAGAGTCGAGCTCGGCTCGATCAAGAAGGTCATCGAGGAGCAGGGTTACGCCGTATTCGGCTGACATCGGCCCTACCCCGATCGCCCCGACAGCCCCGATACCGGGTGAACCCCTAGCCGGGAACCGGGAGTAGGTTGAAGCTATGGGCTCCTTGCAATGGCTCGACCGCCCGGTCCTACAGGACCCGGTCGCCCTGGTCGCCTTCGAAGGTTGGGGAGATGCCGGCGAGTCAGCGAGCCAGGCCGTCTCCGAGTTCCTCGACAAACTCGATGCCGAGCTCTTCGCAATCATCGATCCCGACGATCATTTCGACTTCCAGGTGCGAAGACCGATAGTCGAGCTCGATGCCACCGGGATCCGCTCGATCTCCTGGCCCCGCAATGAGCTCTATGTCGCCAGAGGCCCGGAGCGTGAGATGGTGATCCTCCTCGGCGAGGAGCCGCACTATCGCTGGAAGTCGTTCACCAACGACGTTGTCGAAGTGATGAAGGTGATGGGGGTGCGCCGGGCAGTGACGATGGGGGCCTTCATCGGCCAGGTTGCCCACACCCTCCCCGTTCCGCTCGTCGGCTCCGCGAACCGGCCCGACGACCTGGCGATTCACGGCCTTCTCCCGTCGGGATACGAAGGGCCAACCGGGATCCTGGGCGTGCTCAATCACTCTCTGGGCAATGTCGGTATCGATGTGATCTCGGTGTGGGCGGCGGTCCCGCACTATTTGTCCAATCAGGAGTACCCGCCCGCTACAGAGGCTCTGGCGATCAAGGCCTCCGAGCTCTGTGGGGTCACACTCGACATCGGTGACCTCGCCTCGGCCTCACGTCAGTTCCTGTCGACGGTCGACGCCGCCATCGAAGGAAACGCCGAGCTCGAGGAATACGTCGAGCGGCTGGAACAGGAAGCCGACGACGACCGAGGCGATCGACTCGTCGAAGAGATCGAGAAGTACCTGAAGGGCCACTAGCGAAAGGACCGGCTCGAGGCCGGTCCTTTCACGAAGTCACTTCCGCTTGTGGCGATTCGCCTTCAGACGCTTGCGGTATTTGTGCTTCGACATCTTCTTGCGACGCTTCTTGACCAACGATCCCATGCAAAAACCTCTGTTCCGGGTGGGGAGACGACACATGGTCGCACCGATCGGTCCCCTATTCAAACCAGGGTCGGCCAGACGAGGTCATCCAGCCGGCTGCAAGGAGCCCGCCATCGCCAGCGTCGCCTGCAATCCCACTGTGGTCTCGATGCGGTGGGTGACACCGTCGCTCTCCCACATGAGGACGTTGCCGGCCAGCCTCGTCTCCTCCTCGACGCGGTTGCCGCCTGCATCCTCATAGGAGATGACGTGCGGGGCCCCTTCCAACCAGAGGCCGATCGCGCTGCCAACCTCCACCGCGCGGACCGATGTGTCGGGCGTGACACTCTTGACGAAGATCGCATCCTCGGCGAGCTCCAGGGCGAATTGGCTGTAGAGCAGCCCGATCCCGGTGTCGCCGGATGCGGGAAGCGTCTCCTCGCTCTCCCACACCATGGAGACCCGGCCCGACGAGGGCCGGTCCGACAGGAACACCGCGTCCGGTGGGCCCAAGCTCCCTGGTGCCGACAATTCGAAGTCCACGGCCTCGGTCGCCTCCTCGATGGACACCGCCTCGCCCAATTCGAGCTCGGCTCCCACTGCGTCGGCCGGATCGGGGTCGAAGGTGATCTCGATGCCGGCCACACCGAGCAGGTCGGCCACTGCTTGTCGAGCTCGTGGCGAGAAGAGAAGCAACGAGGCGACGAGCACGAGGAGGAGAGCGGTCACCGGTATCCAGCGATGCCTGCTCCGTGCCCTCGTCGGATTGGAGGCCAATTGGCGCTGCAGATCCGGAGTGGGCGCCGATGGCTCCGGCCAGTCGATGTGGTGGGCCAAATCCAGGAGTGCCTGCTCGATGGGGCTACTCATCGTCGCCGCCCTCCTTCAGATCCCACAAAGCACCTTCGAGACGACGAAGGGCGCGAGCCGTCCGTGACTTGACCGTCCCCGCCGGGACTCGCAAGGTTGCGGCTGTTTCAGCCTCGGAGAGATCGAGCAGATACCGATGGACGACAACGTCCCGGTATCGATCGGGCAAAGCGTTGACCGCCTCGAGGACCGTCCGCCTCTCCACACCTGTGATGACCGTCGTCTCGGGAGATGGGGCCGCACCTCCCGAGACGGGGTCGTGGGTCAGACGCAAGCTGAGCCGTTCCTGACGACCGCGGCGCCGTCGCTGATTGAGAGCCTCGTTGCGGACGATGCGGAGCAGCCAGGGTCGAAACGGGGCGTCGCCCCGGAATCGCAACATGGCGTGATGAGCCTTGACGAACGCCTCCTGGGTCACGTCTTCGGCCTCGGTCTTGTCACCGACGACGAGATACGCCACCCGAAGGGCGATCTGCCGATGGGTCTGCACCAAGGCCTCGAACGCCGCGACATCGCCACTCTTTGCTCTCTGGATCAGGTCTTGCTCGTTCAGTGGGCGGCCCTCCACCGACATTCCGCGTATTGCCTACACCGACCGGGCCATTTCGGTTCCCTCGGTTTTGTGGAACCCGACGACCGGGCGCGGTGTATGGACTCATGACGACGATCCGAGGAGATCACATGAAGCGCCTGACCCGGGTACTCATACCCACCACTCTGCTCGTTCTCTCGCTGGCCCCCGCCGCTCTCGCCGGCTCGGTTGCGGTGGTCACGTTTGCGGAGCTCCCGTCCGATTTCGATGCCGGCACCCCCTATACCCTCGACTACTCGATTCTGGCCCATGGCACGGAGCCGATGGAGTTGAGCGAGACCTCCCTGCACTTCCGGGGGCCCAACGGCGAGGAGCTGACGTTCCCGGCGGCGTCCTCCGGGAATGGCCGGTGGACGGCCGAGGTGACGCTCCCCGAGGCCGGTGAGTGGCGATGGGAAGTGGTCACAGGGACTCAGGTCGTGCAGACGCTGGGCACGCTGCCCGTCCTCCCTGCTCCGGCCGCTGTCCCCATGGGGCTGATCAACTCGCTCCGGATCGGGCTGCCCATCGCCACCCTGCTGGCCCTGGTGTTGCTGGTCGACCAGATCGGGAATCGGCCACGGACCGAAAGGCAGCCTGCAGCCGCGACAGATGCGGTCTGACCGACTCGGTCTGCTCGTAACCGCCGTCATCGTGGTCCTGCTTGCCGGGGCCACGGTGGCGGTCTACGCCATCGATCCGGCAGCCCAACAGGCGACCGCAGCCGAACAGCCGGCACCGGGGTCGGTCGAAGGCGAAACGGTGTTCCTGACCAAAGGATGCACGGGCTGTCACAGCCGAGCGGGCGTATCCGAGGGTTTCGTCGGCCCCGATCTCACCGGTCTCGCCGACCGTGCCGGGGATCGGGTGGAAGGGCTAGCTGCCGAGGACTACGTGAGGCAGTCGGTCCTCGACCCTCAGGCGTATATCGTCGATGGATACGGACCGCAGATGCCGGTCCTGCCCGTCGACACGGCGGAATTGGACGCCCTGGTGGAGTACTTGCTCAGCGACGGCTGACCAGGTCACCGATTTCCCTCGGTCAGAGTCAGGGTCATCCCCGACATGCTTGGGGGTGAGGCCAGGGTCGTCCCCGATTGATGAACTGGCTATGAAGCGTTCGAATTTGCCTCATGGAACTAACCATGAGACGCAAAGCGGTGGCTTCAGTGGCCGTGCTCTCCCTCGCGGGGTCTCTCGCGGCCTGTGCTGCGGACACGCCATCCGCCCCGCCACCGGTTGGCGCCAGCCCCACCATCAGCATTCAGGACCAGAGGTTCAACTCGGATCATGTGACGATCGAGGAAGGCGACACCGTCACCTGGATATGGGATGACGGTGACATGCCCCACGACGTCTCCGGCGACGGGTTCAAGAGCGAGGTCCAGACCGAGGGCACGTTCTCCCATACGTTCGAGGACGCCGGCGACTACCCGTATGTCTGCACCCTGCACTCGGGGATGAGAGGCACCGTGACCGTGGTCGATGCCTAGAGAACGTTTTGGCGCGGCGATGTCGACCTATAGACCGACATCGGCGCGCCAGAATGGTTGGGGTCAGGCACTCGCCCGGAGCAGCCCCACGAGGATTCCCTCGCTGAGGGCCTGCCAGGAGGCCTCGATGATGTTCTGGTGGACGCCGACGGTGCCCCAGCTCGACTCCCCATTCGTGGTCTCGATCAGAACCCGCACCCGTGCCGCTGTCCCGTCTGAGGAGTCGAGGTCCCGCACCTTGTAGTCGGTCAACCGGAGCCGCTTCACCTCGGGATGGGTGTCGACGAGAGCGCTGCGCAGGGCTTGATCCATGGCATTGACCGGACCATCACCCTCGGCCGACACTTCCACGGTCTCGCCGTTCACAGTGAGAGTCAGGTTGGCTCGTGCCGTCACCTCGCCGTTGGCCTGGATGCTGACGGAGAGCGCATCCAGTTGGAACAACTCCTCGTAGCCCTCGGTGGCCCGCCGCACCAGCATCTCGAACGACCCGTCGGCCGCCTCGAACTGGTAGCCGGCGTGCTCGAGCTGCTTGACCTGCTCAACCAGCTGCTGGGCGCGGTCGGGATCGAGGTCCCAACCCTTCTCCTGAGCGACGGTGAGCACCGTCGCCCGCCCCATCAGCTCGCTGAACAGCATCCGGGCAGAGTTGCCCACGGCGCTGGGGTTGACATGCTCGTAGGCACCTTCGAGGCGGGCCAGACCCGAGGTGTGCAGCCCTCCCTTGTGAGCGAAGGCCGAGGTCCCGACGTACGGCCTCTTGGAGTCGATGGGAGATCCCAGGATGTCGGCAATCTGCTGGGCGATCGGATAGAGGCGGGCCAGTGAGTCGGCGGGGATCGTCTCCACACCCGACTTCAGGCTGAGGTTGGGGATCACCGAACACAGATCGGCGTTTCCGGTCCGTTCTCCGTACCCATTGATGCAGCCCTGGACTTGATGGACACCGAGGGATAAAGCAGTGAGGGAGTTGGCCACGGCGCAGTCGGAGTCGTTGTGGAAATGGACACCCAGAACGGTGTCCACCTGACCGGTGACGGCCTCGACTGCTGGCGCGATATCTGAAGGGAGGGCGCCGCCGTTCGTGTCGCAAAGGACCACCCGCTCGGCGCCGGCGCCAGCGGCCGTGCCCACGACCGAGAGGGCATAGTCGGGGTTGTGTCGGAAGCCATCGAAGAAGTGCTCGGCGTCGAAGAAGACCCGCTTCCCTCGTTCCCTCAGAAATCCGATCGACTCGCCGACCATGTCAAGACCCTCCTCCAAGGAGGTGTTGAGGGCATCGGTCACATGGCGGTCCCAGGATTTGCCCACGATGCAGATGAACTCGGTGTCCGCGGCGAGCAACGCTTGGAGCTGGGTGTCCTGCTCGACCGCCCCACGTGGCCGCCGTGTGGAGCCAAAGGCGACCAGCCGGGAACGCTCCAGATCCAGCTCCCTCGTGGCCCGGGCGAAGAACTCGTCATCCTTGGGGTTGGCTCCCGGCCATCCCCCTTCGATGAAATGGACTCCAAGCTCGTCGAGCAGCCGCACCACGCGCAGCTTCTCCCCCACCGTCGGGGATAGACCTTCGGCCTGAGTGCCGTCCCGCAGCGTCGTGTCGTAGATCTCGGCTGTCTTGTTCATAGTCGTCCTGCCAATAGAAAGGACCCCCGCGGTGTGCGGAGGTCCGGTGCAGGGGCGGCGCGCCTTGCAGGCGCGGGCCCCTAGGGAATGATGATGGGCGTGCGCGGCTCGGTCATTCCTCTCATACTGTCGCTCAGTATGGGTAGGGGTGGCGACATAGTCAAGACGCGGGCGGAGGCCTCCGGAACACTGTGACCAGCATGGATCACTATGCGCCTCTGCCCACCGTCGAGCAGCTCGACACACTCGGAAGAGAGCTCGGGCGACCCACACGCTTCGAGCGACGAATCGTGGGCGGCCTCGGTGGGACCGTGGATGTGTTGATCGTTGGGAGTGACCCCGGCGAATCTGTGGTTTTGAAGCGCTACTGGCTTCCCGAACCCGGAGAGATCAGTCCTGCCGAAAGCGAGTTCCGTGCCCTCGCCCTAGCGGCTGACCGCGGCATTGGGGCGCCGTCCCCCATATGGATCGATCGCATCGGGCTGTTCCCGGAACGGGCGATCGTCATCACATTTGTTGAAGGCGCCGTGCTTCTGGACCCGGCCGATCCGAACGATTGGGCCGCCCAACTGGCGGACACGCTCATCGAGATCCATCAGATCGAGCCCGAGCCCTCAGACGACGCCCTCTTCCCGGTATTGGGGCACACCGACGGTCACCAGTCAGAGGCGGAGACCCTGGCCACGTTGCGGCTGCACCCGCTGGGCGCGGAGCTTTGGGCAAGACGTCTCGAGCTCCTGACCTCCCTGAAGCCAGAGGACCCGGTCTATGCCCACCATGACTTCTGGCCGGGGAACACGCTATGGCACGACGAGAAGCTCGTCGCAGTGATCGATTGGGAGGGCGGCGCCATCGCCGAACCCGCGCTGGATGTCGCCTACTGCGCCCTCGACATGCATCTGCTCGGTCTGACCGAGGCAGCCGGGGTTTTCGTAGAGGTCTACCGGCGACACTCCGGACGGACCCTCGAGAATCTGCGCTATTGGGAGTTGCTCGCCCTATGTCGCCCGATGCCCGATATCGCGATATGGGTGCCGGGATGGCTGGCAATGGGAATCGAGATCAATGTTGACGAGGCCCGAATACGCCATACGGCTCTGATCGCCACCGCACTGGAGTCGTGAACCTCGGTGCATAGCGACGGAACCGGCACGAATGTGTTGTCACACATCGGCAGCGAGCGGTGTCTTTATACGTGACGACAGGGAGAAGCTTCGATTGCCAAAACGATCTTCGGTAGGGGATGGGGAGAGGGAGCTGATTACGGCCCTCTACCCGGCCTTGCGGAGGATCGCGGCGGTGGCGGGCTCTGTTGATGTCGAGCCGGACGATCTGGTTCAGGAGGCGCTGATGAGAGTGTTGAGGCAAGGGTCCATCTCCGACCTCGACAACCCGCTCGCTTACCTTCAGAAGACGATCGTGAACCTGGCCTCGAACCAGCGGCGCAGCCTCGGTCGTCGACGGAAGGCTGTAGCTCGGCTAACCGTCGAGGAGAGCTGGTCGCCCAGCTATCCGGCCGATATCGAAGCGATTCTCGATCTTCCTCCAAAGCAGCGGGCCATCCTCTATCTCGTCGAGGTGGAGGGTGTGCCCTATGCGCAGGCGGCGGATCAGTTGGGGATGACCACGATGGCGGCGAGAGCGCTGGCGAACAGAGCCAGGAAACAGGCTCGGCTCGCCTTGGAGGTGGCCGGTGGCTGACTTCACCAACAAGCTGCACCAGCTCAGTGAGAGAGGCACCCCTGTCGGCGCGGAGGAGTTGATCGAGCGTATCGAGGCTGAACTGGCCGGCGATCCCCTGGTCGTTGTTACCAAACGACGAGAGGGAGTTTTCATGACCAAGACAGATCAACCGGTGACGACGAAGAGTCCCGGTCCGGGGCGAGGTCTCGCCTGGGCTTTGGCGGCGTTTGCCGTCGTCCTCGCCATAGGCGGGTTGTATTTCGCCTTCAGCAGAAGTGACGGCCAGGTGGTCGATCAAACCACCGTGCCCACCCCGACCACGCTCCTCGAGTCCGAGCCCGAGGCCATGTCTGATGGCGAGATCATCGAGGCTGGTGCCGCCGCCTTGTACTCCGGAGATGCCGCGACGGCAGCGGGGCTGTTCGACCTGGCATGGCCCAACGACGAGGAGATAGCCACGGAGGCCGCATATCAGGAAGCCATCGGAGGGCAGGTGGACCTCGATTGCACTAAGCCGGGGACCAGTGGCGATGCATTCGACTGCATCTACCGTTACGGAAACTCATTGACCGACGCCATCGGGTTCGTCGATCCCGGCGAGACATTCAAAGTGAGGGTCAGCGACGGGCAAATCGTCGAGTTCGCGTTCCCCGTCCACCACGGGGCGCTCCTATCGATGGGGTCGTTCCTCGCCTTGGAGGGGTCGTACGGCGGCTACGACGAGTGCATCAGCGCGGGTCCGTTCCCCACATCGTGTGCCGCGATCCAACTGGAGAACGTCGAGGCGTGGGCGGATTGGTACCAATCGCGAGATGATCTGGCTGCCGTCCAGGACGTGATCTCCAGTTGGTTCGGCGGGGACTGTGTGGCAGCGGCGGTCTTGAGCGCCGAATTTGGTGCTTGCTCGGACCCGACCGACCCATTGACCCTCAAAGTCCAGTACGAATCGATCCTCGGGGCCCAGGTGTCGCTGGAGAACTGTGAAACCGCGGTTGAAGGGGGCGTCCAATGCGATGTCCACTACTCGAACGCACTCAACGAGGCAGTGGGCAAGCCGGCCGCGGTAATCAACAGGACGTTCGGAGTCATCTCAACGATAGGTGCCCGTGGCTGGCACGAAGACCGATACCCGGTGGACGCCGAGCTCAATGAGAGCTTCCGGGCTTTTGCTGAGGGTGGTGAGCTCCAAGAAGAGTATGCGGCCGCCGACTGCGCCTACGAGCGCACCCCCGACTGCGCCAACCTGATCATGGACAACCTCGACGCCTGGGCCGCCTGGCACCTGGCCAACAACTGAGACCGACTCGGGTGTCGACCGTGACGCGGAAGGGGAGAGGCCCTCACCGACCTCTCCCCTTCACTGTCGAGCAGGTGTTCAGGCTCCGAAGGCCTGCTCGTAGGCAGCTCTCAACTCGGGCGTCGAGGGACCGCTGAAACCGCAGTAGTTGACGTTCCCGTCATAGGCGGTGATCAGGTACCGACCGCCGACCTCGAATGGGAAGCCGGCTATCAATGCCTCCATCCCCTGTGGTGCATTGAGGATCACCTGGCCGGCGTCGCCGCCCTTGAACCAGTGGTCGACGTCGAGAGTCACGGTGTCACCCTCAACAGTGGTCACGGTCCCTTCGAAGGCGAGTGGCGCCTTGGCCAGCTCCTCGACGCTGAAGACGATGCACATTGCCGTGAGGTCTTCGCCCCCCGCAGTCAGCTCCAACGGAGGTCCAGAAGCCACCGGGTCGGTCCCACCGCCGGTGAGGGCGATCACGCCCCCAACGGCCAGGACCAGCGCGGCGGCGGCAGCAACGCCGACGAGCCAGCGGTTGGACTTCTGTTCCGGCCCGGTCTCGGGTTGTTCTATGACTGGTGTGCTCATGATGCCCTCCAAGAGTTCTCTGGACGGTGGTTCTGTGTCCACGCCTTGGTGCATCGGATCGAGACGGGCTAGCCGTTCGCGTAGCTGGTCTGTCATTGTCGATTCTCCTCGGCGGTTTCATCCCCTATGTGTCCGGAAGCGGAGGGATCCTGTCGGGCCATCGCATCGGCCAACTTCTTCCGAGCTCGGCTGAGACGAAGACTCACGGCGTTGGCGGTGCTGCCCAACGCGAGGGCGATCTCCCGCGGCTCGAGTTGCTCCCATGCCCAGAGGCGGAGGATCTCCTGATCGGCTGCGGGCAAGGCCGCCAGGGCAGCGCCGAGCTCTGGATCCTCGAACTGGCCAGCCGGGTCGTCGTCCCGGGCCGGTGGCCGCTCCGCTTCGAGACGCTCCACCAGTTTCAGATGCCGCGAAGCAGCCCGTCGGTGATTGGAGAGTGTTCGTCTGGCGATTCCGTAGGACCAGGGCAGGACGGCTTCTTCGGGCGCATCCTCGAGCCGACGCCACGCAGTCAGCAAAACATCAGAAAGGACGTCGCCCGCTTCGTCAGCCGCCACGCGCCGACGTATGTAGCGCTGCAACGGATCGTGCACTTCGGCGACGAGCGATTCGAAGCGGTCTCGCCGCTCGCCTACGGAGCTCACCACCACCCAATGTCCGGCATGGAGGGGATTCTGTCACCGACATGGGTCATAGGTCCCCGGGCCCATGCAGATTTCGAGGTATCTCGACGAAATCATGAGTCAGCAGCAAGGCCAAGTGCCGAATCCGATCGGCTCCCCCCGATCGAGCCTCCCTGAGAACCAGGTGCGGTGCCACCACCCCGCACCTGGTTCGCCTGTTTTCCGCCTCACGTCCTGACGGCCGTTTCGGCGTCTAAACCAGACCGGTGGTGGCCAGCTGCGGTGTGAGTGCCTCGACACCCGTCTCGATGAACGCTGCGGCCACCTTGTCCCGCGAGTCGCTCGTGCAGAAGGCAATGACCGAAGGCCCGGCCCCGGACCGCGCTGCATGAAGGGCGCCGGCCCGCTTTCCGATCTCGATCAGACCCGCCACCTCGGGCGAGATGTCGTCTCTGGGTTGCTCGTGTATCTCGTCCCCATGAGCCGCCCCCAGCAGCTCCGGGTCGCCGGTGATGAGCCCCGCGGTGAGGGCAGAGACCCGTGACAGGCTGCGCAGCACCCGGTCGTGGGGATGAGCGTGATCGATAACGCGCCGCGCCTGTTCGGTGGGCAGATGCCGCTCGGGCACTGCGAGGACCACCTGAAGCCCAGGATGGATCGGGAGTCGCAGCGGCATGCCCTCTGCTGGAACCAGGGCAAGACCGCCATACACGGCCGCGGCGACATTGTCCGAGTGTCCCTCCAATTCGACAGCCAGTCGATACACACGATCGTGACTCGGTTTCTCCCCGGTGAGGCGAAGGGCTGCAGCTATGCCGGCGACGGACGCAGCTGCCGAGGAGCCGAGGCCCTTACCTATGGGGATCTCCGCATCGACCTGGAGTGCGAGTGGGAAGCCGTCGCCGGCGACTCCGCGGGCGGCACTGATCACCCTGTCACCCTCTTCCGGCCCGGGCTGGTATCTGCCGATGTGATCGACGCTCCAGGCATCGGCCCTGGTGGCCTTCACCGCACAGCGGATCTCCAGTGCCAAGGCCATGCAATCGAACCCGGGTCCGAGATTGGCCGAGGTGGCAGGCGCCGAAGCGGTGGCGGAGTGAAGATCCTGGCTCACCCACGCAGACTATTCAGGGTTAGCGTGACCGGAGTGGGCGACATCTTCGACTTCGAGAACCTGCTCCCCGAGCTGATCGTGGGTCTCGGGCTCGCCCTTCTCGTCGGCAACGGGCTCGCCTGGTGGCGGCATCGGCAAGGCAAGACCCCGAAAGGAGTCGAGAACCCCGAGTATCGGGCCGGTCGTGTTGCCTTTCTGATGGTGGTTGGAGTCTTGATGACGACCTGGGGAACCGTCTCACTGCTCACCTAGCATCCCGCGTCATGGCTACCGGCGGTGGAACAAGGGCGATCATCGCCGCGATGCTGGCCAACGCGGGGATCGCGGTGGCCAAGTTCGTGGCCTATGTGGTAACCGGATCCGCTTCGATGCTGGCCGAGTCGATCCACTCCGTGGCCGACACAGCCAACCAGGGTCTGCTCTTGCTCGGTGGCAAGAGGGCGCGGCGGGTCGCCGACAACCGCTACCAGTTCGGATATGGGCGGGAGCGCTATTTCTGGTCCTTCGTGGTGGCGATGGTCCTGTTCACGCTCGGTGGCCTCTTTTCCATCTACGAGGGGGTGAGCAAGCTGGTCCATCCCCACGAGTTGACCTCGATCGGCTGGGCGATCGGCGTGCTAATCGTGGCGATAGCTCTGGAATCGTGGAGCTTTCGCACCGCCATCGTCGAGTCGAAGAAGGTCAAGGGCCAACGTGGCTGGTGGAATTACCTCCGCACCTCCCGTGCCCCGGAGCTGCCGGTGGTACTGCTCGAGGACGCAGGAGCACTCATTGGGCTCTTCCTGGCGATGATTGGGGTCGGTCTGGCGGCGATCACCGGGAACGAAGTCTGGGATGCAGTTGGGACCCTCTGCATCGGGATGCTCCTACTGGTCATCGCCGGTTTCCTGACAGTCGAGATGAAATCGTTGCTGATGGGCGAGGCAGCCCTCGACGCCGATATCGATGCGATCAGGCGCGCAGTCGAGGCGAATCCCGACGTGGTCCGGATCATCGACCTGAAGACCCAGCACATCGGGCCCGAGGAGCTCTTGATAGCCGGCAAACTGGAGTTCACTCCTACCCTTACCGCGGCCGAGATCGCCTCGGCCATCGACACCATCGAGGCATCGATTCGTGGCGCGGTCCCACTGGCGGGACGGATCTACCTGGAACCGGACATATGGAGAGCCGACCACGTTCCCAGCCCCCATGGTCCTGGGCCGGGCGCGGGGCACTGAGGCAGTTCAGCCCATGTCCGACGAGCCGAACCTGATCCGAGGAAGACGAGGGCCTAGTCGAGCATCTGATCGATTCGGCCTCCCCCCTCACCTGATCCATCGTTTATCACGGCCCGGGAGGCAGCCACGACCACAGCCGCGGTGAGCTTGACACTTGCAAGCGTCACTGTTCGGTCGCGCTGGCGCTGTCCAGTGACACTGAAGTTTGGGCTTGTTTGCGGGCATCGTGTGCAGTATTCGTATATGGTCGTGATGCCCAGTTGTCGCACCGCTCCCGAATCCCGCTCGCACGGGGAAAGGCTCGGGCGACACGTCTACTGACGAGGAGGAACACGTGAGGAGACGAGCACGAATCCTGGCGGTTGTGTCTGTCATGAGCCTCGTGGCCGCGGCTTGCGGCGGCGACAGCACTACCACCACCACTGAGGGAACCGCGGGCACGACGGCAGCGCCCGAGACCACAGTGGCCCCATCCACTACAGCCGCCTCGAGCACGACAGCCGAGGGATCTGGCGATCCGATCGTCGTTGGGGGGACGCTCTCGCTCACCGGCGCATTCGCTGCGACAGGAGCGATCCACAAGGTCGCCGGCGAGATGTTCGTCGAGCGGCTCAACGCCGCCGGTGGTCTGCTCGGCCGGGAGGTGCAGTGGAACCTGCTCGACGACGAGTCGGACACGGCCAACATCGCCCCGCTCTACGAGCAGCTGATCAGCCAGGACCAGGTCGACCTGATCATGGGGCCTTACGCCACCCCGAACATCCTGGCCGCCATGCCCGTGGCCGAGCGATACGGATACACGCTTCCACAGCACACCGCGGTGCTGGCTCCGCTGATGACTTACGCCTGCCAGTTCCCGGGCTGGTCGATCGGCCCCGAACCGAACTCGTTCATCCCGAATCAGATCGCCGACGCCCTCGACAGCCTCGACGGCGCGGTGAGCACAGTGGCGCTTCTCACCAACGAGTCGGGTTCGACAGCCTTCATCAGCTACGGCGTCGCCGATGACCCCGATGACCCATCGACGCTCAACATCCTGCCCGAGCGTGGTTACGAGATCGTGGCAGACATCCCCTACCCGCCGGGCTACGAGGATTGGGGGTCGACCGCGGCTCAGGTACGGGACGCCAACGCCGACCTAGTGCTGATGAACGGGCTTGGGGTAGAGGCGAACTCACTGATCGAGGCGATGCAACAGTTGGACTATTCGCCACCGATGATGTTCGCCCTGTTTCCGGCTCCCGGCCCGTTGCTCGGGTTGGGTGAGGCAGCTCAAGGCGTCCTCTCGGTAGGGATCTTCGAGCCAAACGAGGCGACCCTCGAGCAGATGGATCCCGAGGTACGCGAGATCGTCGACGAGTTCGCCGAGCGCGCCGCAGCCGCGGAGATTCCCTATACGGTCTTCGAAACCCAGGCCGCCGCCTCTTGGAACGCATGGGAGATCCTGGTCCAGGGTGTCGAAGGGGCCGGATCGACCGAAGGACAAGGCATCTGCGACTCGCTGCACTCGACCGGTGCCGACCTGACCTTCAGTGGACAGGTTGTCTTCGATCCAGCAGTGAACAACTTCTGGGACACCACCCAAGGCCTCAAGCAGATCCAGGGCGCCGAATGGGTGATGGTCTGGCCCGAGGAGATCGCGGCAAGCGCGTTGGTCGGGCCTGCCGGCTGAGCAGAGCGAAACGCAGGAAGTCCCGGGCCTCCCCGACCGGAGGTCCGGGGCTACCGTCCGCGGTCGAGACACCCAAGTGAGATCCCGTTGTTGAGATCCGGTTGCTGAGTCCCTGTTGATCGAGCTGCAGGCCACCGTCTCGGGAGCCCTCAACGGGAGCTTGTTCGCCCTGATGGCCCTGGGGCTCTCCCTGGCGTGGGGGTTCCTCAAGGTCATCAATCTGGCCCATTTCGCCATGATCCTCCTGGCGGGCTATCTCACGTTCGAGCTGGCCACCTCGACCGGCCTGGGACCGGTGGCCACGATCGTGGTCACCGCCCCCCTCATGTTCCTGGTCGGTGCCTTGATCCAATTGGGCTACGAGCGGTTCCACGTGTCCGAGCTCAACTCGCTTCTGATCAGCTACGGCCTCCTCATTATCACGGTCCAGGTAGTGACCAACATCTGGACGGCCGATTTCCAGCGGCTGCCGTCCGAGGTCAACCCGTATGCGACCGAGTCGGTGGCAATGGGCTCACTCAGGTTCCCGGTGCCCACTCTCCTGGCCGCCGGGTTTGCTGTCGTCCTGGTGGTGGCAGCTGCGCTGGTGCTCGAGCGAACCTATGCCGGAAGGGCCATCCAGGCCTTCGGCCAGGACCGGGAGATCGCCTCGGCCTTCGGCATCGATCATCGACTGCTCGGGCTGCTGCTCGCCGGAGCGGCAGGGGCGAGTGCGGCGATCGCCGGGATGTTGGTCCCGATCGGTGGCTCCCTCACCCCGGACCTTCCCTTCGAGTGGATCGGCCTGGTCTTCGCCATCGTCATCCTCGGTGGCATCGGGAATGTCGCCGGCACCCTGTACGCCGGGCTGCTCGTCGGGGCCATATCTGGGCTGGTGGCGGTCATATGGACCCCTTCGACATCACCATTCGTCGTCTTCTCCCTCGTGGTCGTCGCCCTCGTGTTCCGCCCCAAGGGCCTGTTCCCCCAGAGAGGGGGCTGAGTGCGCCGCAAGGGATGGTTGACGCTGGTCGGCATCGCGGCAGCACTGGTGGCCCTGCCCCTGGTCCGCCACGCCACGGACTTCCCCATGTTCTATCTGATCTTCCTCTCAGGGGTCCTGTTCTGGACGGCCCAGTCGACCAGCTGGAACATCCTCTCCGGCTACAGCGGGTACTTCAGCTTTGGTCAGGGCGCCTTCTTCGGGGTAGGGGTCTACACGATGGCGGTCCTATTCGGCCGCCAAGGGATGAGCTGGTGGGTGGCCGCCCTGGCAGCCGGGTTCGCCTCCATGCTGCTCGGGCTGGCCATCGGGACCATCGCCTTTCGGCTCCGGTCGCTGCGCGGCGAGATCTTCGCCCTGCTCACACTGGCGATCCCTTTCATCCTCGCCTCGGTGGCACGGCTCTCGAAGACGATCGACGGGGGACAGGGAATCGTCATCCCGGTACCCGAGGCGCCGTCTTTCCTCAGTCAGTTCCAGGAGTTCGTCTTCGTCGTCAGCGGGGTCGTGGCCCTGCTCGCTGTGGCGATCGCCTATGTGATGCAGCACACCCGTTATGGCTGGGCGCTATTCACCATCCGGGACGACGAGGACGTCGCCGAGGGCCTCGGTGTGCCCACTTTCCTCCACAAGATGATCGCGATTGGAATCACCGGGTTGATCGCCGGGATCTCCGGCGCGGTCGCCGCCCTGCAACTGGGCTTCGTCAGCGTGGAAGGGACCTTCAACCTGGACGTCCCCTTATTCGTCATCGTGATGAGTGTGCTCGGTGGGCGAGGCCATTGGGCGGGCCCGATGGTGGGGGCCATCTACGTGTACACCCTCCAGAATCGCCTCGCCTCCGGTGGCTTCGAGGGCTGGAGTCTGATCGTTCTCGGTGTGATCCTGGTTCTGGTCATGTTGCTCGCGCCCCAAGGCCTCATGGCCGGATTTCGCCGCCGACCATGGCTCTCGGCCGGCGTGTTCGTAGTGATCTTCCTCGGGCTCTGGCTGCTCGGGATCATCACCGACCCGGTCACGTCGCTGGCCGTGGCGCTAGGGGTGACTGCGGTCATCGCCTTCATACCCGGCGGAAGGAAGCGCCCGGAATGGGTCGAGGATGTCGAGCTCCAAGAACATCACGCTCCCGTTGGCGAAGCTGCGGTGGCCGAGATGGCGGAAAGCGGCCGACCACTGCTGGTGGCTCAGGATGTCGTGAAGACATTCGGCGGGGTCCGGGCCTTGCGTGGTGTGTCGATGACCGTCCACGAGGGTGAGCTGGTTGGACTGGTTGGGCCCAACGGCTCGGGCAAGACCACCCTGGTCAACCTGATGTCGGGTGCATTCCCCCCGACCTCAGGGACCATCGCGCTCGACGGAGCCGCCATCGTCGGATCGAGACCGCATCGGATCGTCCATCTCGGGATCGCTCGCACCTATCAGATCCCGAGACCCTTCACATCGCTCACTGTCCGTGACAACGTGGCCATGGCAATAATGTTCGGCCGCGAGCCACTCGGCCTCGATGCCGCGAGAGTCGCCGCGGTCGAATACCTGGACCTGGTTGGCATCAGCGGCCGCGCCGATGCGTTCCCTGGAGAGATAAACCTCCACCAACGTCAGCTGCTCGAGATGGCGAGGGCAATCGCCACCCGGCCGTCGCTACTGCTCCTCGACGAAGCCCTGGCGGGTCTCAATCCGGTGGAGATCGACAACGCGGTCGAGGTCGTCCGTCGCATCCGCAGCTCCGGGGTGAGCATCGTGCTCGTGGAGCACCTGCTCAGAGTCGTGAATCAGCTGGCTACCCGAATCGTGGTGCTCGACCAAGGCTTGGAGCTAGCCGAGGGAGAGCCTGCGGTGGTCATGAGAGACCCGGCCGTGGTCAGGGCATATCTCGGGAGGCAGGCCGATGCTGCAAGTGACTGACCTCGACGTCTTCTACGGCGACGCACAGGCCCTCCGGGGGGTGTCGCTCACGGTTGGCAGCGGTGAGGTCGTCTCCATCGTTGGGTCGAACGGGGCCGGGAAGTCGACCCTGGTCAACTCGATCATCGGGATCCTGCGGCCCCGCCGGGGGCGCATGTGCTCGACAACCAAGACATCACCCATATTCCAGGGCACCGGGTGTGTCGGGCCGGGATTGCCATCGTCCCCGAGGGCAGACGGTTGTTCCCCGCAATGAGCGTGGGGGGCAATCTCGACCTGGGTGCCTTCAATGGCGTCGCCAGAGAGCACTACGACGAGTCGCTGAAATTGGTCCACACCCTGTTTCCTCGTCTCTCGGAACGCAAGGACCAGCTCGCTGGGAGTCTCAGTGGCGGCGAACAGCAGATGCTCGCCGTCGGGCGAGCGCTCATGGCACGGCCACGTCTGCTCCTCATGGACGAGCCTTCACTCGGGCTGGCGCCGGTGGTCGTCGACGAGGTATTCGAAGTCATCGACGCGGTCCGTGGTGAGGGCGTGGGCGTGTTGCTGGTGGAGCAGAACGTGCAACGAGCACTCGACGTGTCCTCGCGCGCCTATCTGCTCGCCGAGGGCCGCGTCGTCATGGAAGGCGATGCGGCGGAGATGGCCGACAACCCGGAGGTCAGAAGCACGGTCCTCGGTCTCTGATGCGCCTAGCCGCGAATCCAGTAATCTCGTGGATTCGCGGGTGTAGTTCAATGGTAGAACACGAGCTTCCCAAGCTCGGAGCGAGGGTTCGATTCCCTTCACCCGCTCCACTGCCAGGTCGCTCTACCCATAAGCTCGTGTTCCCGAACACGAGACCGTGCCCAACGGCTCGGAGCGAGGGTTCGATTCCCTTCACCCGCTCCACGCGGAAGCCCGTGTCCCCGAACACGAGGCTGTGCCCAACGGCCCGGAGCGAGGGTTCGATTCCCTTCACCCGCTCCACGCTTCCGCCTCTAGCATCGGTCCCGTGATCTTCTCTGACCGCTCCATACGTGAGGCCATCGAATCGGGTCTGATCCAGATCGACCCCTACGAGTCGGCCTACGTCCAGCCCTCCTCGGTCGATTTGCGTGTCGGTGACGGCTTCCGGGTGTTCGTGAACCACCGATACAGCCTCATCGACCCCCGTGACCCCCAGGCCGACCTGACCAGGCTGGTCGAGGTGGGTGACGAAGAGCCGTTCATGCTTCATCCCGGGGAGTTCGTCCTGGGATCGACCCTGGAGAGGGTCAAACTGGGAAACGACGTGGTGGCCCGTCTCGAAGGGAAGTCGTCCCTGGGCCGACTCGGCCTTCTCATTCATTCGACCGCCGGCTTCATCGATCCGGGTTTCGAGGGCCACATCACCTTGGAGCTATCCAACGTCGCGACCCTCCCCATCGCCATCTATCCGGGGATGAAAATCGGTCAGGTCAGCTTCTATCAGATGACCACCGAGGCCGACCTCCCCTACGGATCGCCCGAATTGGGCTCCAAGTATCAGGGTCAGAGCGGGCCGACCGCCAGCAGGTCCCATAGGGACTTCGAGACCTGATTCTTCGCGAACTAGCGCGACTGCGTATAGTTCGAAATGGGTCCGGTTCTGCCCGTCCAAGGGGGCTCGGGGTGTACAGAATTGGATTCAGGTCCCTCAAAGCCCTAATTGAGTCCCCCCTCTAGAAGCTTCCCCGGCTTCACAGGGCAATGATGGAACCCCTCCAAGCGGCAACCTCCGGGTTGCCGCTCGTCCTATTGGCTTTCGAGGAAGGCTGCCACGTCCGCTTCGGCGAAGAACTCCTCGGCGCGATCCGCGCTGCAGTTCGTCGAGATCGAAGCCACCAGGCTCCCCACCTGAACGACTTCGGTCATGTTGAGATCAGACATGGAGCTCTTCTCGTCGATGATTGCCCGTAGTGCCGTGATGTCGGTCTCGCAGTTACCAGAGACCTCGGCACCCTCGAATCCGGCGATGGAGCTCTGTACCCACTGCAGATAGCCAACCGTCCCCGGAGCGTCCTGCTCGGCCAGCTCGATGATGGCGGCGAACGCCTCTTCGTCGCTTCCGGCCGGATCGGGGCAATCGAGGTCTTCGATCGCCGTCGTGTAATCCTCGGACAGCTCGGTCAGCTCGGTACCCAGGGTTTCGAGTTCCGGGCCGGTGGTTGTGTCGAAGTCGATGCCCTCCACGGCAGGCTCTATGGCTTGGAGATACCCGACCAGAGCGTCGATGCACTCCTCAGGCATGTCGGCGAAATCGACCGTCCCCCGGCCGGCCTCCGCCGTTTCTGTCGTGGTGGTCTCGGCCTGGGTCGTGTCCGTTGCACCGTCACCGCCACAGGCGACCGATACCACAGCCAGGACGACGATCGATGCTCTGAAAATCCTCATGGGGAGGCCGCCTCAACTCGGTATTCGACTCCGAAGGGCCAGGGTATCGACGCCGGCCTACAACGCGACTTGCTTGCCTATCTCGATGACCTGACCGGGGGGAAGGCTGAAGAACTGCACCGGGCTCGACGCGTTGCGATGCATCAAGGCGTAGAGGGCCGCCCGAGCCCGGCCGATGCCCTTGCCACTGTTGATGATCGTCTCCCGACCAATGAAGAAGGTGGAGTCATCCGGGTCGAACCCGAACTCGGGATCGACGATGTTGGCCAGGGCCTTGGGGACGTCTGGCTCGTCCATGAACCCGAAATGGAGCACGACCTGGACGAATCCCTCGCCGAGGTCGTGGACGGTCGACCGGCGCACCTGAGGGACGCGGGGGACAGACGATGTCTGCACCGCAACCAGGACCACCGTCTCATGGAGCACCTCGTTGTGCCGCAGGTTGGCGAGAAGGGCCGGGGGGGTGATACCCGGGTCGGGGAACAGATGGACGGCCGTGCCGGGGACCCGAAGTTGGGGATGGAGGGTGATGGAGCCGATGAAGCGCTCGATTGGCAGCTCGCCCCTCTTCAGGGCGGCGGTGAGCCGCCGGCGTCCGGTCTTCCACGTGGTCATGATGGTGAAGATGACGCCACCCACGACCAGGGGGAACCAACCCCCGGCGGGGACCTTGACGATGTTGGCCGAGAAGAAGGCAACGTCGACGATGAGGAAGAGGGCGGTGAGTGAGCCGGCAACCGCGGCAGACCATTGCCAACGTTCCCGCATGACGAAGTAGAGGAGGATGGTGGTGATGACCATCGTCGTGGTGACGGCGACGCCATAAGCGGCGGCGAGGTTGCTCGAGCTGCGAAAGGCGAGGACAAGCCCCACGCAGGCGACCATCAGGCCCCAGTTGACGGTGGCGATGTAGATCTGACCGACCTCCCTCGGCGAGGTGTGATCGATGTCGAACCGCGGGAGGTAGCCGAGCTGGACGGCCTGCATGGTGAGCGAGTAGGCCCCTGAGATGAGAGCCTGGGAGGCGATCACGGTGGCCATCGTCGCCAGGATCACCAATGGCAGAACCGCCCACTCCGGTGGCATGCGAAAGAAGGGGTTGTCGATGGCCGCTGGGTCGGAAATGAGCATCGCCCCCTGGCCGAAGTAGTTGAGGAGTAGGGCGGGGAACACGACGATGTACCAGCCGAAACGAATCGGGCGCTTGCCGAAGTGCCCCATGTCGGCGTACATGGCCTCCGCTCCGGTAACGACCAGGAAGATCGATCCCAGAGCGAGAAAGGCGAGGCGGGGGCTTTCGCCGATGAGCTGCGCTGCGTATGCCGGGTTCACGCCGGCCAGCACTCCTGGATCCTGGATCACGTGATAGCCACCGAGAACGGCGAGAACCGCGAACCAGACGATCATCACCGGGCCGAAGATGGCTCCAACTACTGCCGTTCCGGCGCGCTGGATGCTGAACAGAGCGATGAGGATGATCACCGCGATCGGGACGACATACGACGCCAGATCGGGTTCGACGATCTCGAGTCCTTCGACCGCTGAGAGAACCGAGATGGCCGGCGTGATGATCCCGTCCCCATAGAGAAGGGCGGTCCCGAAGAGCCCGAGCAGGATCAAGGCCCACCGCAACCCGACCGTCGGGGTCTTGCGCCGGGGGACGATGAGTGCGGTGAGGGCCAGGATCCCGCCTTCACCGTGATTGTCCGCCCGCATCACGAAGATCAGGTACTTGACCGAGACGACCAGGACCAGGGCCCAGAACATGAGGGAGAGGACCCCGAGAACGCTGGCCCGGTCGACGGGCATGCCCTGAGCAGCGTGGAAGGATTCCCTGAACGCGTACAGAGGGCTGGTCCCAATGTCGCCGTACACGATGCCGAGTGCGCCGACCGACATCATCAGGAGATAGCGCTTGCCGCGCTTCCTAGGGGGTGCCATCGAGTGATCTATCCCGGGGGTTGGGTTTGGTCGAGGGACATCAGGGAACCGACCCGGGCTGTGGCATCGCCACCCATGTGAGGCACAACCGGGCGAGAGTAGCTATCTGTAGGGTGATTGATGTGCTGGTCACGATGATCGTCGAGATCCCCAAGGGGAGCAGGAACAAGTACGAAACCGATCACGAGAGCGGGGAGATCTTCCTCGACCGGATGCTGTTCACCGCCACCCGATATCCGGCTGATTACGGGTTCATACCCGAGACCCACGCCGACGACGGTGATCCCCTCGACATCCTTGCCCTCGTCTCGGAGCCCACGTTCCCGGGGTGTCGGATCAGGGTTCGCCCCATCGGGTTGTTCCTGATGGAGGACCAGGGTCATGCCGACCACAAGGTCCTGGCCGTGCCCGACGGCGACCCGTTGTGGCGTGACGCGGCCGATCTCGATGATGTCCCCGAGCATTTGTTGCGCGAGCTGGAGCACTTCTTCGCCGTGTACAAGGAGCTGGAGGACAAGAAGACTGCGACCTTGGGCTGGCGCCCAGCTTCGGAGGCCTTCGAGACCATCGAACGGGCTCTTGAGGCTGGCCGGGCCCGCGAGTCCAACCGTTAGGTGACGTCGCGGCCCAGGTTGGCAAACCGGGTGAATTCGGGCTGGAAGGTGACCTCCACCGGGCCGGTGGACCCGGCACGATGCTTGGCCACGATGACCTCGGCGATGCCCTTCCGCTCCTGATCCTCGGGGTGGTAGTACTCGTGGCGATAGATGAACATCACCACGTCGGCGTCCTGCTCGATGCTGCCGGACTCACGAAGGTCGGAGAGACGTGGTCGCTTGTCCTCCCTGGCCTCCAAGGACCGGTTGAGTTGAGACACGGCGATCACAGGTACTTCCAGCTCTCGTGCCAGGTTCTTCAGGTTGCGGGTGATCTCAGAGATCTCCTGCTGACGGTTCTCCCGGCTCGACGCCTCCATCAGCTGCAAGTAGTCGATGACCACCAGAGAAAGCCCCCTCTTGCGCTTGAGTCTCCGGCACTTGGCCCGAATGTCGGTCACGGTGACCACGGGAGAGTCGTCGATGTAAATCGGTGCCTGATACATCTTCCCGGCCGCGTCAACGACCCTCTGCCACAGCGGCCCAAGCTGACCGGAGCGAAGCTTCATCGAGTCGACCCGGCCCACCGAGGAGAGGATGCGCTGGACGATCTCCTCCTTCGACATCTCGAGCGAGAAGATCGCCACCGGCTCGCTCTGTACCGCGGCGTTGACCGCGATTCCCAGGGCGAGGCTCGATTTTCCCATAGCCGGCCTTGCCGCGATGACGATCAGATTGGAAGCCTGGAGACCGGCGAGCTTCTTGTCGAGATCGACGTAACCGGTCGCCAGACCGGTCAACTCCGAGCCACGCTGCTCGAGCAGCTCGATGTGCTCCAGCACGTCGCTGAACAGTGGTCCGACCTCGAGCAGGGTCTGTGCGCCCCGACGTTCGGCCACCGAGAGCACCGCCTGCTCCGCCCGGTCCATAACGCGGGCGATCTCCTCGTCGATGTCGAAGGCGACATCGGTCACCAAGGCACCGGCCCGGATCAGCTCCCGGCGCTTGGCATGCTCCTCGACGATGCCCGAGTAGTAGAGGATGTTGGAGGTCGAGGGAACGATGTCGACCAGACGGGTCAGATAGGCCACTCCCCCGACCTTCTCCAGCTCGCCCCTTCGCCGTAGTGCCTCGGACACGGTCACCGCGTCGATCGCCTGATTGGTGTCGAACAGCTCCCGCATCGCCTCGAAGATCGCCTGGTGGGCTGGGACGTAGAAGTCGGGTGGGTGGATGCGGTCCATCACCTCGTTGACCGCCTCTTCCGAGAGGAGCACTGCCCCAATGACCGACTCTTCCGCCTCCCTGGAATGGGGTGGGCTCCGGAAACCCGGTCTCATTTGCCCCTGATCGGTGATGCCGCTCATCTCTGTCCTCATCAAACAACGCGCGAGTGACAGATTTCGCGGACCTGGTGGGGCCCTGACACGCAAGACCCCGCCGGAGGGCGGGGAAGCCGAAACTGCCAGCGGGGAAGATGGCTGAAGATAGGGTCGCCCGAGCCACCGTCACAAGCCAGGGCCCTCTTCGAATTTCGCGGTGGCCTCTTTTGTTTTCGCGGTGGAAGGGATTGGCAGAAAAGGCGCGAAAGTCGTGGCTAGCGGGAACGTGTGTGCAACCAACCACCCTGAAGGTGGCGGATTGCACACGGGGATCAGGTGGCCGGGATCACGTCCAAGGTGAGGGGGAACTCGACTTCGGGGTGGAGTTTGATGTTGATCTCGTGAAGCCCGATCGCCTTGATCGGCTTGGGGATCTCCAACGTGTCGCGCTCGAGCTCGATCCCGGTGAAGCGACGGACACCCTCTACCACATCGGCGGGGGAGATCGAGCCGTAGAGCTGGCCCTCGTCGCCGGCCTGCGCCGCGATCACGACGCGGCTGCCGACCAGCAGTGTCGCCAGCCGCTCCGCTTCCTCCTTGGCCTTCCGCTCGGATTCGATGCGGGCCTCACGGACTGCCACGGCCTGGGCCAGGGCGGCCTCGTGGGCCTTGACCGCCTTCTTCCGCGGCAGGAGATAATTGCGGGCGTAGCCCTCGGCGACGTCCACGACGTCGCCCCTCTTGCCCAGTTCCTGGACGTCGGCAGTGAGGATGAGCCTCATCGGGTGCTCAGGTAGGGGAGAAGGGCCATCTCCCGGGCGTTCTTGATGGCGTTGGCCACCTCACGCTGATGGGTCGGGCAGTTCCCATTCACCCGACGCCCCCGGATCTTGCCCCGGTCGGACATGTACTTACGCAACACGGAGACGTCCTTCCAGTCGATGAAATCGACCTGCTGCTTGCAGAAGGCACAGGGCTTGGGACGCCCCCGTCTCATCTCCATGCCCCGACGCCGCTTGGGGCGCGGGTTGTTCGTGCTCTTTCTCGCCATCGTTCAATACTCCTGGATCAGAAGGGCGCCTCGTCGGGCCCGTACGAGTCTCTCGCCACCGGAGCCGGGGGGACCTCGGCGCCCTGGCCGCCGCCGCCGCCACCGCCAGCACCGCCACCGCCCCATTCGCCGCCGGAGCGCTGGGTCTTGTTCACCGAGGCGGTGGCCCAGCGCAGGGAGGGGCCGATCTCGTCGATCTGCACTTCGACCACCGAGCGCTTCTCGCCCTGCTCGGTCTCCCAGCTTCTCTGCTCGAGACGCCCGGTCACGATGACTCGTGCCCCCTTCTGCAGCGACTCTGCCGCGCTCTCCGCCTGCTCACGCCAGACGGTGCCGGTGAAGAAGCTGGTGTCTTCCTGCCACTCGCCGTCGTTGCCGCGCCAACGGCGGTTCACGGCGAGCCGGATCTTGGCCATTGCCACCCCGGAGGGTGTGAATCGAAGCTCGGGATCGTCGACCAGATTCCCGATCAGTGTGACGTTGTTCGACATGTGAAATCTCCTCTTCTCATGTCCCTGGGTCGATCATGCCGTGACCCTGGGACGGATTCCAGTCATGCGCCCCTGCGCACGATCTTGTGTCGAACCACCTCGTCGGCCAGTGACAGCATTCGATCGAGTGAATCGACGGCAGCCGCCTCTGCCTGGAACGTGACCACCGAGTAGTAGCCCTCGGACAAATGGTCGATCTCGTAGGCGAAGCGACGCTTCCCCCACATATCCCGCCCGTCGACCGTGGCGCCTGAGCCGGACAGGTGTGATTCGAGATCTGCGACCTTCGATTCGACCTCGTCCTCGGCCAGGTCGGGCCGATGGATCGTCATTACCTCATAGTCGCGCATGTGACCTCCTGTGGACATCCGTGTCGGAAGGCCCCACCAACACGGTGGAGCAGGGGTTTCACGCAACCGAACGGCGCGAGACGTCGGTGCGGAGATCAGATGATAGGGCGATCTCAGCCCGATGCAGAAGTCGAGAGCAGCTCGCCCGGCTGGAAATCACGCGCCCCGAGCGGTGTTTCCAACGCCCACCCGACCGGCCCCGGCGCCGGGTAGAGGGGACAGGGATCGGCCGGGCACGGGGTCATCTCGTGTGAGCCGATCAGCGAGCCCTCGGGGTCGAAGAACCAGACTTCGAGTGGGATCAGCGTCTCCGCCATGATGAAATTGGGTGTCGTCGGCTCGGGGAACACGAAGAGCATCCCGTCGATCTCATCGGGCAGCGCTGCAACCGCCCGCAGTCCTTGTTGGCGCTCCTCGGGCTCGTCGGCGACCCATACATTCAGAGTCTCCTCCCCGACTGCCAACTCGGTTGTGGGAAGAGAGGGCGTGACCGCCGTCGTCGGAGAAGGCTCCGTGGTCGAGGTGGTTGCCACGGTCGTGGTCGTCGAGGAGACAGCGGCGGTTGTGGTCGTGGCCACGGTGGTGGTCGACGAGGTGACACCGTCGTTGGTGGTCGTGGCGCACGCCGCCACCAGAAGGAGGGCGGCTACCCGGACGATCGGCCCTTCAGCATCTCGGCTGCGATCTCGTCCGACACGTGATAGCTCTCGTCCTCACCCGGGAATTCGCCCGAGCCCACATCGGCCACATACTGCGACAGTGCCGCCACCGCAACGTCGGCCAGATCGGCGTACTTGCGGACGAACTTCGGGTAGTTGCCCGACCCCAAACCCAGCACGTCGTGGAACACGAGCACCTGGCCGTCGGTCGCCGGACCTGCCCCGATACCGATGGTCGGCACGTCGACCTCTTTGGTGATCAGCTCACCGAGGATGTCTGGAACGCCCTCCAGGACGATCGAGAAGCAGCCGGCGTCGGCGATGGCTATCGCGTCCTCGATGATCTCCTGAGCCGCGTCGACCATCTTGCCCTGGACCTTGAAGCCACCCATGGCATGGACCGACTGGGGAGTAAGACCGAGATGGCCCATGACAGGGATCTCGGCGTCGAGGATGGCCTGGATCATCGGCAGCCGCTTCCGACCGCCTTCGAGCTTGATCGCCTCGGCCCCGCCCTCCTGGACGATTCGTCCGGCATTGCGCACTGTGTCCTCGACGGAGACGTGGAAACTGAGCCAGGGCATGTCGACCACAAAGAGCGCTTTGGGTTGCGCCCGTTTCACGGCACGGGCGTGGATGATGGTCTCCTCCATCCCGAACTCGAGGGTGGTGCCCATCCCGTGGACGACATTCGCCGCCGAATCGCCCACCAGAACGATGTCCACCCCTGCCCGGTCGGCGATCACCGCTCCCGGGTAGTCGTAGGCGGTGACCATCGAGATCTTGGGACCACCCTTGCGAGACCTGATCGAAGGAACTGTGACCTTTTCGCGCATGGATGAAGGATACCGGGCGACCGTTGGTGCATTTTCCCGATCTGGCATGCCGGCCGGCCACCGATACCATGCATCGTGCCAGCCGAACATCCGAAGGGTCCTCCATGGCCAAGGTGTCCCGGTGGCGTCTTTTTTGGACAGTGATCTCCATAGGCGCTGCCGTTTACATAGTTCTCAACAACCCGGTCAACCTCGGTCTCGACCTCCGCGGCGGCACCCAGATCGTTCTCGAGGCACAGGACACCGACAACGTCACCGTCGACAGTGAAGTGACCAGTCGGACCCTCGAGGTCTTGCGTCGTCGGGTCGACGCCTTCGGGGTCTCCGAGCCGACGCTTCAGTTATCCGGTGATCGCCGGATCATCATCGAGATGCCTGGGGTCGAGGATCCGGATGAGGCTCTGGCAGTCATCGGGCGGACCGCTCAACTCACCTTCCATCCGGTGCTCGAATCCGTCCCAACCGGTACCGAGCCGAGCACCGAGGGAGACCTGGTCATCCCAGGCGAGCCCGGTGAGGATCTGGTGCTCGGCCCCACTGCGGTCAGTGGCGATCAGGTGGAGAGCGCCGCCGCCATCTTCGACAGCCAGGGCTCTGGTCTCTGGGCGGTGTCCATCAACTTCCTCCCCGAGGGAGAGGAGCAATGGGCCCAATTGACCGCAGAGGCGGCGTGTGCCCCGGTCGGTGACCCGACCCGGCGCATAGCCATCGTCCTCGACGAGTCGGTGCTGTCCAGCCCGGGGGTGTCGCCCTCGGTGCAATGTGACGTCGGAATCACCGGTGGGGAAACTCTGATCACCGGCAACTTCGACGAGGAGACCTCCAACGAGCTGGCCCTTCTCATCCGGGCCGGTGCCCTGCCGGTCCCGGTAGAGGTGATCGAGCAAGGAACGGTCGGGCCCTCCCTCGGTGAAGCCGCTATCGACGCCAGCCTCCAAGCCGCCCTGATCGGCGCCGGGCTCACCATCCTCTACATGATCGCTTTCTATCGGCTGATGGGTGTGGCTGCGGCCATATCGCTCGTCGTCTACGGATTGCTCTCGTACGCGGTCCTCATATGGCTGGGGGCGACGCTCACCCTCCCCGGCATCGCCGGCTTCGTCCTCGCGATTGGGATGGCAGTGGACGCCAACGTTCTGGTTTACGAGCGGGCAAAGGAGGAATACGCCGTCGACCCGACGCTGGGCCGATCGCTGGAGGCAGGGTTCCAGCGGGCCTGGAGCGCCATTCTCGACGCCAACGTCACCACCCTCCTCGCCGCGGTGCTCCTCTTCTTCCTGGCCGCCGGCGCGGTCCGTGGATTCGGCGTCACGCTCACCATCGGGGTGTTGGTGTCGATGTTCTCCGCCCTCGTGGTGACCCGGGTCCTGCTCGAGATGTTGTCACGGGTGCCGGCATTGCAGACACGGCCCCGGTTGATGGGCTTGACCGTGGGGCGGCGCCTTCAGGAATGGCTGAAGACGTCGGGACCGAATCTGTTCGCCAAGCCGCAGCGCTGGCTGATCATCTCCGGGATCTTGATCGTGCTCGCCATCGCCGGCATCGTGGCAAGGGGGCTCAACTTCGGCATCGAGTTCTCGGGCGGGCGGCTGGTGGAGTTCTCCACCACTCAAGAAGTCGACCTCGACCAACTACGGCAGGATCTGGCCGATCAAGGCCTGCCGCAGGCCTTGATCCAGGAGACGGGCCAGGGCACGATCGTGATCCGGACCGAGCAGCTCGACCCCGAACGGGACCAAGTCCTGGAGGACACCGTGGCCGGGATCGGTGGCGATGTGACGCTGGTGCGGGACCAATTCGTCGGACCCACCCTCGGCGAGGAGATCCGAAATCGCGCTCTCCTGGCCCTGGGCCTGGCGCTGCTGATGCAGCTCATCTATCTGGCGATCAGATTCCGCTGGACCATCGGAGCCGCGGCCGTGATCTCGATGTTCCACGACGTCATCATCGTGGTCGGGCTGTTCGCTTGGCTGGGGAAGACCATCGACGGGGTGTTCCTCGCCGCACTGTTGACCATCATCGGCTATTCGATCGCCGACTCGGTGGTGATCTTCGACCGGATTCGGGAGCACCAGGCTGAACGGCCCGGGGAGCCACTCGGCCCCATCGCCAACGAGGCCTGTCTGCAGACCGTCCCGAGAACGATCAACACCGGTCTCGGGGCGATCCTCATCCTCGCATCCCTATACGTGCTTGGTGGAGACACGCTCTCAGACTTCGCCCTCGCCCTGCTTATCGGGATCCTCGTCGGGACCTACTCCTCGGTGTTCACGGCGACACCGCTGGCGATCCTTCTCGAGGATCGGTATCCACGCCCGATCCCGCAACCGACGCCCAACGAGCGCAAGCAGCACCAGAAGCAGAAGACGGGACCGAAGCGAATCTTCGAGTAAGTCTCTCCCCCCTACGGGGGAGGAAACAAGCTTCGGATCCACTCGATGTCGGCGGCTTGCTCCTCGGCATCGCCCGGAGTCTCCACCACCACCGGCGCATCGGCCTCGATGATCATCGCGGCCATATGCTCGGGCGGGATCAAGCCTTTGCCCAGGTTCTCGTGACGATCCCGTCGTGAGTCGAAGGGGTCTTTCGAGTCGTTGACTTGGACGAGGTCGATTCGCCCCGTTGCCTCCACGATCCGCGGGACCACTTCGTCGAAAGGCTCACCGCCCGCCCAGAGATGACAGGTGTCGAGGACGAAGCCGACCCCGAACTCGCCAATCTCATCGAAGAGACGGGCGATCCACTCCACCCTCCTGGCCACCGCCTTGTCTCCGCCGGCGGTGTTCTCGATGAAGATCGGCACCTCGCTGTCGACGGAGGCGAGGGCCTTTCTCCACCGCTCGATCCCCTCCTCCTGGGGCCCATCCCCGGTCACGTGCCCACCGTGGACGATCACCGCCAGCGCGCCCACTTCGGTGGCGGCATCGCAGGTGTCCTGGAGGATCCTCCGTGACGGGATCCTCACTCGGTTGTTGTCGGCGCACACGTTGATCAAATAGGGCGCATGGACATAGATCGGGATCGGTGAGTCACGCAGGGAATCGGCGTCTGCCCGCGGTGGTGGCTTCTTCCACGATTGGGGGTTGGAGAGAAAGATCTGGGCCAGGTCGGCCCCGCGCTCCGATGCCTCCTCCAGCGGGGTGATCGAGGGCACATGCGCCCCGACCAGGATCACGTCGGGTCCCAAATGCGGGCGGTTCGGGCCCGGGTCTCCCGTTGAGCGGACTCGACCGCGTACTGGCCCAACTGCTCGGCCACCCGAGCCGGCGGAGCCGACCAATCATCGGTCAGGAGGCCGAGCGTCCGCGTCTCCACCCAACGGGCACCCCAAGGGTGCTCGGGCAGGTCACCACGAGAGAAGAGCTTGATCTGGAGGAGGAGCAACACATCGCCCTCGTCGACGATCTCGCCCGGCTCGATGTCGGCGATGTTGGCCCATGGGATCAGGTCAGGCTTCCGGAAAGGGCCCCGGAGCTTGACGGCGATGCCCTCGTCCACAGCCTCGATCACCTTGGTGGGCATGAAGAGCTCCTTGAGGCCCCACAAGACGAGAAACAAGGAGAAGATGAGGAGGGCCCAGGCCCAAATCACGTCTCGCGGCTCATAGATCTGGGTGTCCTCCGGGGTGAACAACAACTCCCTGAGCCAGTTGGTGATTCGGCGACTCGTGAGCACGTCCACCGCGATGACCAACAGCGGGATGCCGCCCATCGCCAGCAGCCACATCCGGACCGCCGAGCGCTGGACGACGACTTTCACCTCTTGACGCCTAGGTCCTTGGGGAGCACCAGGGCCACGTAGGGAATGGACTCCTCCTCGAAGGCGTCGGCCGCCCTCCCATCGGAGCGATCGACCAGGGCGATCGCCTGCACCACCCGGAGCCCGGCCGCCGTGGCTGCCTCGGCGGCGTCGAGCGCGGCACCACCGGTCGTGGTCGTGTCCTCGACGATCGCCACCGGCATCCCGGCGGTCACCGGTCCTACGACCCGACCTGTGATTCCGTACTGCTTGGTGGTCTTGCGGATCGAGAAGGCGTTGATCTCCCGGCCCCGAAGGTTGGCGACGACTGCAACGGCGAGGGCAATCGGGTCCGCCCCCATGGTCATCCCCCCCACCGCGGCGACCTCGGGGTCGAGAACGTCGAGCACGGCGGCGCCGACGATCGGCGCACCCTTTCCGGCGAAGGTCGTCTGTCGTGCGTCGAGGTACCAATCCGAGCGTTGGCCCGACCTCAGTGTGTAGGGGCCGTCGGTGAAGAGGGCGTGATGACGCAGGTGATCGATTAGGGCTTGACGGGACACAGCCCAATCGTATTGCGACGCCGATCGGTATGAACAACGGGCTGGGTACGGTTGGCGGCATGGATCTGATCCTGGTCCGACATGGCCAACCCGACTGGACTCCGGGCCTGATCGCCCGGAACGACCCTGACCTCACGGTGTTGGGGCATGAGCAGGCGAAGCGGGTTGCCCACCGCCTCGGCGCGGTCGACTCCTTCAATGAGGTGTGGGCGTCTCCGATGAACCGGGCCATGCAGACCGCCGCACCCGTGTCTTCCGAGGTCGACATCGAGGCCGAGGTGTATCCGTGGCTGAGGGAGATCCAGAACCCGCCGTCGTGGGAGGGATCTCCCGCTGAGGAGATCGAGAAAGCCCTGAGGGAAGCCCACTTTCGCACCATGGAGGAGATGTGGGACGGGCTGCCCGGGGGAGAGACGTTCCGCGACTTTCACCGCAGGGTGGTGACCGGGCTCGAGGAGACCCTGGCCATCCACGGCATACGGCCCATGCACGGTGAGCACCGACATCTCTGGGAGGTCGAGGATCCCGGGATGCGGGTCATCATCGTGGCCCATGCCGGCACCAACGCCGTGGTTCTCGGCCGTCTGCTCGGGCTGGAGCCGGTTCCCTGGGAGTGGGACCGGTTTCGTCAGCCTCACAGCGGAGTCTCCCGCTTGACCATGGACCGGATCAGCACCGGTTGGGGTTTCTCGCTGCGGCAACTCGGCGACGTCAGCCATCTCGACGAGGATTCCTGATCCGGCCGTGATCACGGAATCAGTTCACAGGTCCAACGACGGTCCGAGCTCCAGGCTCGAGCCTCTGCCTACTTGCCGAAGCGGCGGTCCCTGCTGGTGAAATCACGCAGGGCACGGAGGAAGTCGACCCGGCGGAAGGCCGGCCAGTTGACGTCGACGAAGACGAACTCTGCATAGGCGGACTGCCAGAGCAGGAACCCGGAGAGCCGCGATTCACCAGAGGTCCGGATCAGGAGATCCGGGTCGGGCAGATCCGCGGAGTACATGTGAGAGGCCAGCGACTCTGCGTCGATATGGGAGGCCACCTCGTCGGGAGGAATCCCCTCCGCCATCAGCTTGGCCACCAGGTCCTTGGCTGCATCGACGATCTCCTGCCTGCCCCCGTAGCCCATGGCGATGTTGAGACGTCTGGCACCGAAGGGCTGGGCTTCCTCGGCGAGCTTGGCCGCGGCGACGAGCTCGTCGGGGAGCAGGTCGAGGCTCCCGATGAACCTGATACCCATGTCGTAGCTCTTGCAGAGAGCCGGCAACCGGCCAAACAACTCGGTCAGGACTTCGAAATATGGCTCGAGCTCGTCGGCGGGTCGTGACAGGTTCTCCCGTGACAGCACCCAGGCGGTGACGGCCGGGATCTCGAGCTCCTCGGCCCACCCGATGAACTCCTCGAAGCGCCGCATCCCGACCCTGTAGCTCTCCGTGTACGTGGGTAGCCGCTCCTCCCGGGCATGACGACGATGCCCGTCGAGGACGATGCCGATGTGACGGGGCAGCCGGACTCGATCGAGACCGTTGACGAGGTTGCGCTCGTAGAGGCGATAGAGGACACCAAGAGCCATGGTGATGGTTCCATCGTACCGGTCCGCCCGGGACAGAACCCGTTTCGACCTGGGTCCATCGACCCCTTCCACCTACACCTGGTCAGTCGATACCCTTGCCCTATATGGAGCGAATCACGCTGGGGCGGATGCAAAACCCGATTCGGGGTTTCTTGCATGGCTCGGCGGCCGTCGCTGCCGCCATCGGGCTGGTGCTTCTCATCGACCGGGCGTGGGGGCGGGCCGAGGCTGTCATCGGGTCCGTCGTGTTCGGCGGCGCGCTGCTTCTGATGTTCACTGTCTCCTCGCTGTACCACTCTGTCCCCTGGCAGGACACCTGGAGGGCAAGGCTGCAGCGGATCGACCACTCGATGATCTTCCTCGTCGTGGCCGGCACCTTCACCCCGATCGCCCTCGCTGCCCTCGAGGGGGTCGCCCTCGCCGTGGCGCTCGGCGTCGTCTGGGGCATTGCCGTCACCGGGATACTCCTCAAGGCGTTCATGCCCGACATCCGGACCAGGCTCTCGGTGACCCTTCAAATGGTGATGGGGTGGTCTGCGCTGATCTGGGCGCCCTGGATCTGGCGGGAGCTCGGGCCCGGCGCCTTCGCCCTCATCGTCCTCGGTGGCGCCTGCTATGTGATCGGCACCGTCATCTACGCCACTGGACGGCCCCGGTTGTTTCCCAGGGCCTTCTCACACCACGAGTTGTTCCATGTCCTGGTGATAGCGGGAAGCAGCTTCCACTTCTTCGCCATCCTGCTCTACGCCCTCCCCGCCACCTCCTAGGGGCGCGGCAGCGTCGAAGACTCGGCGCAGAGGGCTTCGATCTCGTCGATAGCTGACGGGACCGATTTGGTCAGGTTGTCATGGCCATTCTCGGTGATGACCACGTCGTCCTCGATCCGGATCCCGATGCCGAGGAACTCGGGAGGAACGGTGTGAGTGATCTTCTCAGCCTTCTCCTTGGCCTCGGCCTCCTTGGCCATCGCCGCCGTTCTGCCCTCCAGGATCCGGCGCTGATTCCACTCGTCGTTGTCGTACTCGAGAAGCGTCAGGGTCACCTCTGTCTTGTCCGGGGCGATGTAGAGACCGGGCTCGACGGTGAAGGCCATCCCCGGCTCCAGCTTCCGGGGAACACCTTCGACCCGATAGATGCCCGAGTCGTGCACGTCGAGGCCGATCCAGTGCCCGGTTCCGTGGAAGTAGAACTGCTTGTAATGATGCATGGCCAGCGATTCCTCGACACTCTTCGGCAGGAGGCCGAGGTCGACCATTCCCTCGGTCAGGACCCGGGTGGCAACGTCGTGGATGGCCCTAGGGCTCGATCCGGGTGCCGACATGTCAAGCCCCGCCTGGAAGGCGGCGTGGACCACTTCGTAAATGGCTCGCTGTGGGCCGCTGAACTTCCCGTTGGCAGGGAAGGTCCGGGTGATGTCCGCCGAATAGCCCTCGACCTCGGCCGCAGCATCCATCAGGAGGAGATCGCCATCCTCGATCTGCCGTTCGTTCTCCACGTAGTGAAGGACGCAGGTGTTGGGCCCTGAGGCCACGATGGAGGGATAGCCATTGTGTCGGGCACCGCCCAGCCGCCAGTAGTACTCGAGCGCGGCCTGAACTTGATACTCGTAGAGGCCTGGTGAGGCGAAGCGCATCGCCTCTGCGTGCCCACGGGCAGACAGCTCGCACGCCCTCCTCAGGATCTCGATCTCCTCAGTGCTCTTGAAGAGACGCATCTCGGAGAGGAGGACCGTGATATCACGTACCGCTGACGGCACCGACCCGCCGTAGCGCTCACGATGACTCCGGGCCTTGGCCACCATCCCGGCGACCCTGTCGTCGTGGTGCCGGTTGCCGGTGCGATACCAGATGACCTCCCGCCCGATCATGAGCTGGGTCAGGACCTCGTCGAGTTTCCCGATCTCGTAGGACTTGTCCGCCCCGAAGCGCAGCTCGGCGCCGTCAGTCCCGACTCGATAGCCGTCCCATGCCTCCATCTCCGGGTCTCGAGGCCTGACGAACAGGGTGTAATCGCCGTCGGAATGGCCGGGAGCGATCACCGCCACCGCATCAGGCTCATGAAATCCGGTCAGGTAGTGGAAGTCGGGGTCTTGGTGGAACGCGAACTCGGTGTCGTTGCTCCGGATCATCTCGACTGCGGCCGGGAGGATGGCGATGGCGTCGTCGCCGATCTCTTCGGCAAGACGTGCCCGGCGCTCGGCAAATGGGTCAGACATCGGCCGAACGGTACCGCAGCGTTTTTCTATGTCGCCGTAGGGCCACGAGGCCCCTCTCCCCCTTCGGGTACTCCCCCCTGCGGGGGGAGAAATTGGCCCGACGTACCTCAGGTACGCGGTTACGAGGTGCCCGGGGCGTGTTCCAGGTCGACCACGAGCGGGAAGTGATCGGAGCCGAGGGCGGGGCCGAGCCTGCGATCACGGACGCGGAGATCGGCGCTGTGAAGCAGGTGGTCTATCGGGATCCGGAGAGGGAGAATCGTCAACGCCGAGAACGAGGGCTGGACGCCAAAGCCGATCTGAGAGTTGCGCAGCTCGCCCTCCGAGACGAGCCCACGGAATGGAGAGGACCAAGGGGAGGCATTCAGATCGCCGACGACCGCGTAGGCGCCCTCCTGATCCGCGGCCCACCCGGCGGCAAAGGAGAGTTGGGCGTCGCGCAAGGCCGCCCGCTCCCCCGATGTGGGGGCGAGCGGGTGCGAAGAGAGAATCTGCACCGGGACCGGCCAGCCTTCCGGCTGAAAGACGAGGGACATGGCCCGCCCGTCCCTTTCGGCGAATCCATACGAAACGGCCTCGACCTCGTCTCGCGCCAGGACCAGCGTTCCGAAGATCAGATTCTCGGAACGACCGCGGATGATCTCGTAGTCCAGCCCTGAGGACTCCATGGCCACCTCCCAGGGGCGGCTGGACTCGTGAAGGAGAACGAGGTCCGGGTCCGTGGCCTCGATGTACTCGATGACATCGCTGTAGCTCTCGTTGGTGGAGAGCAGGTTGAAGCTCATCACTCGCAAACCCGGCGCGCCAGCCACCGGCTCACCCGGCGACCCCACGAAGAGCGGAGCTACGAAGAGCAGGTTGACCAGTGCGATACCGAGGATGGCGAAGCCGGTGCGGCGCCACCGACTGGCCGCTATGACGAGACCGAGGACAGCCAGGATCACCACGTACTGAGCCCGGAAATTGGCCAGCACGTCGAGCCACCAGACCCACGCCCCGGCAAACGAGGCGAGGCTGATCACGGCGACGATGGCCGCAGGGATCACCACGAGGATCATCCGGGCACGTTAGGAAGAACTGATCCTCCTGCGCAGGTCGGAGACCTGGGTGTGGACCGACTCAGGGCTACCCCCGCCTGCGCTCATGCGCCGCTGGGCGGATGTAGCCGGATCGATGAGGTCGAGATCGGCCTCCACGAAGTCCGGGTGCGCAGAGACGAGGTCCCCCGCGGTCGTCTCCAGCAAACTGCGATCTTGACCTTCGAGAGTGAGGACGAGGTTCCCCACTGCCGCGTGTGCCTCACGGAAGGGGACACCGCGGGCAACCAGGGCCTCGGCCAGGTCGAGGCTGGCCGTCTCCACAGATGGGGTGACGGCGAGGAACTCGGTCTGACGAAGCAACTCGACCATGGCTGCCAGGGAATCCGCCAGCGTGTCGTCGGCCTCGAAGACGAGCCGCTTGTCCTCCTGGAGATCGCGGTTGTAGGCAAGAGGAAGGCCCTTCTGGAGCGTCATCATCGCCGTCAGCAGCCCTGTGACCCGAGCGGCGCGGCCCCGGACCAGTTCGGCAATGTCGGGGTTTCGCTTGTGAGGAAGGGCCGATGATCCCGTGCTCACGCTGTCACCGAGCCGTGCCCGGCCGAACTCGGGTGTGGCCCAGAGGATGACCTCCTCGGCGAGACGTGACAGGTTCACCATGGCCTGGGCGCAGCAGAAGACGTACTCGGCGAGGTGATCCCGAGAACCGACGGCGTCCAGGGAATTCTCGAAGACGCCGGACATTCCCAGGTCCCTGGCGGTCGCCTCCGGGTCGATCGGCAACGACGTGCCCGCCGAGGCGCCGGCGCCCAACGGCGACACGTCAGTGCGGCTCCGGGCGCCGGCGAATCGCACCGCATCCCGGACCGACATCCAGGCATAAGCGAGCAGGTGGTGCCCGAGCGTCGTTGGCTGCGCCTGTTGGAGATGCGTGTATGACGGGACGACAGTCGTGGCGTGACCTTCTGCAATCTCGGCCAGGGTGAGCGCGAAGTCGTGGAGCTGGTCGATTCGCTCGCCGGCGACACGTCTTGTGTAGAGACGCATGTCGAGGGCGACCTGATCGTTGCGAGAACGCGCGGTGTGCAGCCGGCCCGCGGGATCGCCCACCAACTCGAACAACCTGCGCTCCACCGCCGAGTGGACGTCCTCGTCGGCCTCGGAGTACTCGAACGTCCCATCGGCCGCCTCGGTCTGAATGATCTCCAGCCCGTCGAGAAGGGTCTTCACGTCGACATCGGCGAGAATCCCGGTCTCCCCGAGCATTCGGACGTGGGCCATGGAGCCTGAGACATCGTCGGCCAAGAGTCGTCGATCCGAGGTGTCCGTGGTGTAGGCCCACAGAGTCTCGCCCGGGCCCGACTCGAAGCGGCCGCCCCAAAGGCTCATTCCACCTCCCCGCCGCCGAACCCTCTGATCCGGAGTGCATTGAGCGAGATGAAGCCTTCGGCATCGGCCTGTCGATAGACGTCGTCGGCCTCGAAGGTGGCCGAACCTGGGTCATAGAGAGTGTTCGGTGAGCGTCTCCCTGTCACGGTTGCCCCGCCCTTGTAGAGGACCAATCGCGCCTCACCGGTCACCGGTTTCTCGATGTCGTCGATGAAGCCCTGCAATGCGGTCCGTTCCGGGCTGAACCAGAACCCGTTGTAGACGATCTGGGCATAGCGGGGGATCAGGGAGTCCCGGATGTGGAGCACCTCCCGATCGAGCGTGATCGACTCGACCGCACGGTGGGCAAGATGGAGGATGGTCCCCCCCGGCGTCTCGTAGACCCCGCGGCTCTTGATCCCGACGAACCGGTTCTCCACGATGTCGACCCTGCCCACCCCGTGCCGCCCCGCCAGCGCGTTTGCCTCTGTCAGCGTCTCGACCGGCCCCAACTCGCGTCCGTCGATGGACACCGGGTTGCCGTGCTCGAAGCCGATGACCACCTCTTCCGGCTGATCCGGCGCATCGGTGGGATCAGAGGTGAGCCGGAACATCTTGGGAGGCGGAGCCGCCCAGGGGTCCTCGAGGATCCCCCCTTCATAGGAGATGTGAAAGAGGTTGGCATCCATCGAATACGGCTCCTCTCGGGTGACCGGTACCGGGATCCCGCGTTCTTTGGCGTACTCGATGAGGGCCATGCGACCGTCGAGGTCCCATTCACGCCACGGGGCGATCACGCGGAGATCGGGCGCCAGCGCCGCCACGGAGAGCTCGAAGCGAACCTGATCATTGCCCTTGCCGGTCGCCCCGTGCGAGATGGCGTCGGCGCCGAAAGCGCGGGCAGTTCGCACCAGGCCTTCGGTGATGATGGGGCGGGCCAGGGAGGTCCCAAGCAGGTAGTGGCCCTCATAGATGGCACCGGCGCGCAAGGCCGGGAACACGGCGCCATCGACAAAACGATGGGTGAGGTCCTCGACGACTGCCTCCACCGCCCCGGTGGCGATGGCCTTCTCCTTGGCCTCTCCGGCCTCGGCGCCCTGGCCGACGTCGGCGGTGTAGGCAATGACCTCGGCTCCGCGCTCCTCGCGGAGCCAGGCCAGGATCACCGAGGTGTCGAGGCCACCGGAATAGGCGAGGACGACTTTCAACGTCATTCCTCCTCGTCGGGCGGTGGCCCTGGATCGGGGATGCCCTGGGCCATTGCCCAGTCCCTGACCATGGCGTATGCCTGCCCCACGCTGTAGGGGCCCTCGTCGATCCTTCGCTCCAGCATCAACCCCATGATGTCACCGATGTTCGGGCCCGGCCCAATCCCCAGATACGCCATCACCTGATTGCCGTCGATCGGGGCCCGCAGACGCGAGATCTCCTCCTTCGCGCTCAGCTCGACGATCCGCTCCTCCAGCTCGTCGATGCGGTTTTGGACCGCTCGCGCCCGCCGCGGATTGGCTGTGGTGACATCACATCTGACCAACTCGTTCAAGTAGGGCAGGAGCGAGTCGGCATCACGGACGTAACGACGCACCGCCGAATCGGTCCAACCCATCTTGAGTGTGTGCGGGCGGAGGTGGAGGAAGACGAGCCGGGAGACATCGTCGACGACCTCGCCGGGATATCGGAGGGCCTTCAGCCGACGTCGGGTCATCCGCGCCCCGACGACCTCGTGATGGTGAAACGAGACACCATCCTTTCCGAACTGGCGGGTGTCAGGCTTTCCGATGTCGTGGAACAACGCGGCGAGGCGGAGGACGAGCTCGGGACGCGTCTTGTCCACCACGGCGAGCGTGTGGGCCAGGACGTCCTTGTGACGCTGATGTGGATCCTGCTCCATCGCCAGGGCCGGCAGCTCGGGCAGGAAATGGGCAGCCAACCCGGACGCAACGACGCGATCGAGGGCCTTCCCGGCTTCCGATGCCACCACGAGTTTCGAGAGCTCGTCTCTTATCCGCTCCCCCGACACGATGTCGAGCCGCTCCCCCATCCCGGGGACGGCCTCCACCGTCCGAGCCTCACCGGTGAATCCGAGCGTTGCCTCGAACCGGAACAGACGGAGCATCCGTAGCGGGTCCTCTGAGAACGAAATCTCGGGATCCAGCGGTGTCCTCAATACCCCTGCGGCCAGGTCTGCCAAGCCATCGTGGGGGTCGATCGGGACCATGTCCATGAGAGACAGGGCGATGGCGTTCACGGTGAAGTCGCGTCGGGCCAGGTCGGTCTCGATATCGTCGGAGAACGTCACCTGGGGTTTACGCGAATCGTCGCGATAGACCTCGTTCCTGAAGGTAGTGACCTCGACAGTGTGCCCATCCTTACGGGCGGCAACTGTGCCAAATGTCGCTCCGACCCGGTAGACGACGTCTGCCCACGTCTCGAGGAGCTCGGCAATCCGATCCGGTCGGGCATCGGTGGCGAAGTCGAAATCCTCCAGCGAGCGCTCGAGAAAAGCGTCGCGGACGGAGCCACCGACGAGGAACAGCTGATGACCTGCCGCGCCAAATATCCGGTGCAGCTGGGCCGGTGGGAGATCGGGGGATACGAGAAACTCGAGCCGCTTCGGGATCACCGGAGCGAGGTTATAAGTGGTGGCTCCTAGGTCGTAGCCACCTACCACCTACCGCCTACAACTGGATGCCGGCGGCCTGGGCCTTGGCCCGCAGCTCGTGAACGTTTCGGGCATAGGGAATGGCGGCGGGAAGCTCGATCGATTTGTCGACCACCAGCCGGAGCAGTGAAGCGTCCATCGTCTGCATCCCGAAGAACTCGCTCTCCTTCATGATGTCGATCAGAGCCGGCGCCTCTGCGCCACCGATGATCCACTCCTGGACCCGCTCGTTGTTGGTGAGGACCTCGCAGGCGAGGGACTTACCCTTGTCCTGGCTCTCGAGCAGACGCTGGCTGACGATCGCCAGTAGCTGTGCGGCGAGCTGCCCCCTTACGACGCGTTGCTGCGAATCGGGGAACAACGAGACGACCCGATCGATGGTGTCGGCCGGGTCGGTCGTACGCATCGAAGAGATGACGAGGTGACCGGTTTCGGCGGCGGCGATGGCCGCACGTGCGGTCTCGGCGTCGTCGAACTCGGAGATCATGAGCACGTCGTTGTCGTGACGCATCGCGCTGCGCACGGCGTCGGCGGCGCTCGGGGTGTCGACGCCGACCTCGCGTTGCTCGACGACGCTTCGCTTGTCGGGATGGAGCACCTCGATCGGATCCTCGACGGTGAGGATGGACACCGCCCGGTTGGTGTTGATCCAGTCGAGGATCGACGCCATCGTGGAAGTCTTGCCCGAGCCGGAGGCTCCGGTGACGAGGAGGAGCCCGGACGATTCGGCGGCCAGCTTCTCCACCACCCGGGGCAGCCCGAGATCGGCGAAAGACATCGTCCCGGGGAACACGCGACGTAGAACCACCGACACCGAACCGCGCTGACGGAAGGCGGTTACACGAAAACGGCCAATGTCCTGTCGACCGAAGGCGAAGTCGGCAGTGCCGGTGTCTTTGAAGTCCCGAGCGCCGCGGGGGGTGAAGAGCGCCTCGGCGTAGGCCTGCGTATCCTCGGGCTTGAGCGCCTCGAAGCCTTCGAGTCTCTCCAGATCACCGCTGACGCGGGCCACAGGCGGCGAGCCGACTTTGAGATGCAGATCCGTTGCGCCCAAAGAGACAGCCCGACGGAGAAGATCCTCGATGTTGATTTCCATGTTCCTTTCCCAGTTGACCCAGGATGTGGTTATCGGCGCGGGTCACGGGGGACCTGAAAGAGTTCTCAGACGCTCCAATGCCTCGCAACGGCCACGCCGGCCACCTCGACCGCTGCGGACGCGCCCGGGGCCGAGGTGAGAGGAGGGCCGAATTGCTCCTCCCCGGCCATGCCGCGAACAGTGGACCGGGCCGAGTGGCGGAGCCCGTCGAGGTCGTACCCGCCTTCGAGTGCGAACACCGTGCGGTGCGGGGGGTGGGCACGGGCCAGACGCGAGGCCATCCACCCGTAATCGGCGTCCAACAGATCGAGGTCGGCGAGGGGGTCCTCAGTGTGGCCGTCGTATCCGGCGCTCACCAGCACCCAATCGGGGCCGAATTGGGAAACGACGGGGATCACCAGCTCATCCCATGCCACACGGAACACGTCTCCGGCGGTCCCGGCAGGCACCGGGATGTTGACTGTGGTGCCGGCCGCCCCGGTGTCGATGTCATCGGGACGCCCCTCGAAGGGATAGAAGTCATCCTGATGGACCGAGACATACAGCGCACCCGGATCGTCTGCCATCAATGTCTGCGTCCCGTTGCCGTGGTGGACATCCCAGTCCAGGATCGCCACTCGCTGGCCGCGTGACCGCAACCAGGCCGCCACGACTGCGACATTGTTGAATAAACAAAAGCCCATCGCCCTCGAGCGGAGGGCGTGGTGACCGGGCGGCCGGCAGAGGGCGAAGGCCGTGGCGTCCGACCGCCCCTCCAACTCGAAGATCGCTGCCTTGACGCCTCCCGCGGCCGTAGTCGCCGCAGCCCAGGTGTCGCGGGAGGCGAAGGTATCCATATCGAGGGCGCCGCCGCCGAGATGGCAGAACCTCTCGATGGCGTCGATGTAGGCCGGGTCGTGGACGAGGGCGAGGTCGGCACGCTCGATGGGTGGTGCCTCGATCTCGATCACCTTCAGCCCGCTCTCCGAGATCCCACGGAACACCGCGCCCAGTCGCTCAGGCCGCTCCGGGTGGCTTCGGCCGGTGTCATGCAGTGCTGCCATCGGGCTGGCGGCCACCACCACTTCCATGCCGTACTCTCCCACAGGTGCCCGATCGGCTGCATCTCGACGGGGTCTGGCCCGGCCCGGTGACCGTGCGCAGGGGTTGGGCCAAAGCACTGGCACGGCCATGGAACGATGACTTCCCCGACCCCGCTCTCCGTCTCGAGCGCGGCTCTCCACGAGTTCCTGAGGGCCGTGGCTGAGCTCATGGGACCGAAGGGATCAGGGATGGTCTACTCCCCCGCTCTCTATCCGTCGGCGACGAAGGTGTGGGCTTCTGCCGGATTCACCCTGTTCCACTTGCTCGATGTGATGGAGCTGACGCTGGGGACGGACATGCGCCCACCCGAGCATGAGGTGGCGACGACTGCCGCCCCGGATTGGCCCCCACTGGTAGCGATCGATCGTCTCGCCTTCGATGGGTTCTGGAGGATGAGTGAGGCAGGCCTGATCGAAGCGATGAGAGCCACGCCGCGGGCGACAGTTCTCACCGCCCAGGTCGACGGCGAGCTCGCCGGATACTCATTGGTGGGATCACAACTGACGGCCTCCTATCTGCAACGGGTGGCCGTTGCCCCTTCATTCGCCGGCCAGGGCATCGGCGGTTCTCTGGTGCGGGCCTCCGCAGAATGGGCAGTCAAACGCGGGTCGCGCGCCCTCGTGCTCAATCTCCGCCCGGAGAACGGTCGAGCCCGCCGTCTCTATGAGCGGGAGGGGTTTCAGACGCGAGAGACACCACTTCATCTGTTGCGATACGAACATGTCGAATGACTGAGGAGAACATCATCCGGGAGCAAGGCAGTCAGCGGATGTGGAGCCAGTCGGCGAAAGTCGGCCGGCACCACGAGACAGGCATGAGAACAGAGGACATCGCCCTCGAGCAGCAGACCCGGCCGACCGGCGTCTGTTTAGCCGACGACCAAACCTCTCCCAGGATGACTGAGGGTCGTCCCCCAAACGCGACAGGGTCACGGTCCTGGAGCCAAGCGGCCAAAGTCGGCCGGCACCACCGAGGTCCCAAAATGACAGAGGACATTCCCCCGGAGCGGCAGCCCCGGCCGACCGGCGTCTGTTTGGCCGACGCCCAAGCCTCTCCCAGGATGACTGAGGGTGGTCCCCCCAACGCGACAGGCCCACGGTCCTGGAGCCAACCGGCCAAAGTCGGCCGGCGATAGAGCATGCCGCCACCGGTCTCCGACCGTTACCACCTCGAGATGCGACTGGGGCGCGACAACGACATCGAAGAGTGGCTAGCCACCGACACCTCCCTCGAGCGCCCAGTGCTCATCCGGTCTCTCGGGCCGGAGTCGAGCCAGGAGCGGAGGGACCGGTTCGTGGCGAGTGTGAGCGGGGCGGCCAAGACCGGGCATCCCCATCTCTCCCGTGTATTCGCGGTCGAGGACGTGCCTGGCGGCGCCTATGCGGTTTGTGAGTGGACCGGTGGGGCGACAGCCGCCGACCGGCTGGCGGCGGATCAAACCGTCGATCTCGAGGAATTCCTGCCCAATGCCTCGGGTCTGGCCGGTGCCCTGGCCGCGCTGCATGAGTCGGGCGCGGCGCATGGGCAGATCGATCTCTCCGCCATCTCGTGGTCGGTTGCCCATCCCGCCAAGCTCGGCGCGTTCGGGAGAGAGTCGCGGACAGATCAAGACGGGGATGTTCGGGCCCTGGCCGCCGTCCTCGAAACCGCCCTCACCGGGTCCGCACCCGGCGGGCCGCCACCCTCGGAGAGCATCGACGGAGTGCCGAGGGCCATCGACAGAGTCCTCCGCTCCGCCCAATCCGGGGATCTCGGCGCCGCCGATCTGGAGAAGGCGCTCCTTGCCTCCCCCACCTTGCGCCCGGCACAGCCCGAGCCGCTTTCCACGTCCCGTCGTCTCCTCTATGTGGCAGTCGGGCTTGTCGTCCTTGCCTTTGGCCTGGTGGCGCTGGGGAGACTCTTCATCGGCGGAGGCGAGATCATCCCGATTTCCCCCACCACCACGCTGGGCGCCGACCCGGCCACGACAACTACCACAAGAACCGGGACCACCGTTGCCCCCGGTCCGGTGAGAGTGGTCGACTTCGGATCCCTTGACCCCTTTGGGGAAGGTGGCGAGAACGACGAGGCGATCGGCAACGTCCTCGACGGGAGCGCCTCGACAATTTGGAGGTCGGAGAGGTACCAGGACCCCCTTTCGCTGGTGAAGCCCGGGGTCGGGCTTCGCTTCCAGGTGAGCGGCGCCCCCTCGGCCGTGCAGTTGGTCGGCCTGACCAGTGGCACGGAATTCGGCTTCTACTGGGCCCAGGACCCATCCGATGACATCGACGGGTGGGAGCGTGCGCTCAGTGCAACGGCGGAGTCGAGCACGACCCTTTTTCCCCTGCCGCGAAGGGAAGGCGGACACTGGCTGCTGTGGATGACCGACTTCCCACAGCAGTCCGACGGAACCTTTTACGGCGAGCTCGGAGAAGTACGATTCACGCCGTGACGGTCCCCGGCAACGAAGCCGAGCTGCTGACTCGGGTCGTCTCCGGAGACCGGGAGGCATTTGACGCCGTCATGCGCGTACACGAGGACCGGGTGTTCTCGGTCTGTCTCCGCATCCTGGGAGACCGTGAAAATGCGCTCGACGCCACCCAGGACACCTTTCTCACGGTGTTCCGCAAGGCGGGCCAGTTCCAGGGTCGTTCAGCGGTGGGCACGTGGATCTACCGGATCGCCGTCAACACCTGTTACGACCAGCTCAGACGGGCAAAGCGAAGACCGTCGGAGAGTCTCCCCGATCGGGTCGACCTGTCGGATCCGTCGGCCGAGGAGGCAATCGAGTCTGCCGCCGTGCGACCCGAGATCGAGGTCGCCCTGGCCCAGCTGCCCGCTGACTTCCGGAACGCAGTGATCCTCTCCGATCTCGAAGGACTCTCGCTCCCCGAGGTCGCCGAGATCCTCGGGGTGCCCATCGGGACCGTCAAGTCACGTGTGTTTCGCGGGCGCCGACTCCTTGCCAGCCACTTGGGGAACCAAAACGACCAATGAGACCGTCCAAAGTTTCGAATGCATGAACATCCCCTCGATCTGATCGCTGCCCTCGCTGACGGCTCCCTCAGTGATGAGGCAGAGGCGCGCGCCCTGGTCGAGACCTGCCCGGAATGCCGCGCCGACTACCTCGCCCAGACCGAGGTGATCGGATGGTTGGCGAGCGTTCCTGCCGCGAACATGACCGACCTGGAGAAAGCTGGCCTTCATCGCGACCTGTGGACCGAGTTGCGCAACGAGCCGTCGAAGACGCCGGCCACACCCTGGTGGCAGCGTCTCTCTTATGTTGCCGCCGGATTGCTCGTCACGGTCGGCCTGGTCAGCGTCCTCAACAACGGCGCCCTGACCGGTGGCGGGGAATCTGCCGACACGACTGCGACCGCTGCTGCAGAAGCACTCGATGCCCCGACCGAGGAGGTCCCCTTCGTCGCCCAGGGAGAGGACGGCAGCGAGGCGGCGCCTGAGCTGACGACGGAGACCACCGCCGCCGCCGAGGGCGCTGGTGCGGAGAGCCTCCCGGTGCCGTTCCAGGAGCTCGCAGAAGAGGCTCGGGCCAATCAAGCCGATCGCGCTGCCACTCAGAGCACCGACCGGGACACCGAGGTGTGCCTGGCCAGGGTTGGCCTGGATGAGCACTTGGTAGCAGACGAGATCGAGCTCGACCGCACCTACCTCCTGGTCATGCCAGAGGATCCCGAGGCGGAGCCGATCGTCACCTTCGTCGTGCTGCCCGCGTGTGAGATCGTCTACGTCGGATAGCCGCCAGGGCCGACGGGGTAACTAATCTCGGTGTCAATGGAGGAATTAGCCGCCAGGTTCGCCGAGGTCCTCGAGCAGATCACGATCAAAGTCCGCTCGTTGACGGTCGACCGTGTGGCCAAAGGGATTCGGGTGACTGGTTTGGGAATCCTGGCGGCCAGCCTTGGGTTGTCCGCAGTGCTGTTCCTGTTTCTGGCGATATTCGGGGCCCTCGAGATCCCGCTCACCACGGCCGGCGCCTTTGCGGTCTTCGGGCTCGTGTTCGTCGGTGCAGGCACCTACTTGTGGTTGAAGAGGACCTGATAGAGAGATGAGTCACGAGAAGCTGATAATCATCGGCTCCGGGCCGGCAGGTTTGACTGCCGCCCTCTATGCCGCCCGCGCCGACATCAAGCCGCTCGTGTTCGAAGGGGTGGCTGCCGGCGGCCAGTTGATGATCACGACCGATGTCGAGAACTATCCGGGCTTTCCCGACGGCATCCTCGGGCCGGAGCTGATGGATCAGTTCCGCAAACAGGCCGAGCGTTTCGGTGCCCGCCTTCAACAGGTCGACGTCACCCACGTCGACTTCGGCTCCCGCCCGCTCCAGGTGAAGGTCGGGGGCGACGACTACACGGCGGATGCCGTCATCGTTGCCACGGGCGCAACAGCCAAATGGCTGGGGGTTCCCGGCGAGGCGGAGTTGACCGGGCGCGGGGTCTCGGCGTGTGCCACCTGTGACGGGTTCTTCTTCAGGGATCAGGAGCTGGTCGTCGTCGGTGGTGGGGACACCGCCATGGAGGAAGCCTTGTTCCTGACGAAATTCGCCTCCAAGGTGACGATCGTCCACCGGCGCGACGCTTTCCGCGCTTCGAAGATCATGGCGCAGCGTGTCCTGGATCATGAGAAGATCGAGGTTCTCTGGAACACCATCCTCACCGAGATTCATGGGAGTGCCACAGTCGAAAAGGTTTCGTTGCAGGACACCGTCACCGGTGAGAAGCGGGAGATGGCGGCCAATGGGGTGTTCGTGGCCATCGGGCACAAACCCAACACCGAGTTGTTCGCCCAAGCGCTCGATCTGGACGAGAATGGATACATCGTGAAGTCGCCCGACGGCAGCACCCGAACCGATGTGGATGGAGTGTTCGCCGCGGGAGACGTCGCCGACCACATCTATCGCCAGGCGGTCACTGCAGCCGGGACCGGGTCCATGGCAGCCATCGACGCAGAGCGATGGCTCGCCGGCTTGGAATGAGACGCTGACACTTCAAGGAGACACCCAACCAATGGCCGACAATATCGTGACCCTCAACGACGGCACCTTCAACGACGCCATCAGCGCCGACACGCCCATCCTCGTCGACTTCTGGGCTGAATGGTGCGGTCCCTGCCGGGTGATCGCCCCGGTGCTCGAGGAGATCGCAGCGGAGCACGCCGACCTCACGATCGGCAAGCTCAACGTGGACCACAACCCGATGCCGGCGGCACAGCACGATGTGATGAGCATCCCCACCCTGATCCTCTTCAAGGACGGGGTGGAGAAGAAGCGAATCGTCGGTGCGGCGCCGAAGCATCGGCTCTTGCAAGAACTCTCCGAGTTCCTCTAGAAGCGTTCTAGGTTCTAAGTGGTAGGTCGTAGGTACCTAAAACCTATGACCTATAACCTATGACCCTTATGCGTCTCTATCGCGTCGGTGACGAGGGAGCAGCGGTGCGGGACATCCAAGAGCGTCTCGACGCCTTGGGCTACCCCACCGAGCCGGATCCCGGGTCCATCTTCGGCGACGGCACCCGTGACGCGGTCCAGGAGTTCCAGAAGGCGCGTGGTCTCAACGTGGACGGCATCGTCGGCCCTGACACCTGGCGCTCTCTCTACGAGGCCGGGTATCGACTCGGTGACCGGATGCTGTTCCTCCGTCGCCCAATGATGCGCGGTGAGGATGTCTCCGAGATCCAGTCCCGTCTCAGCTCCCTCGGCTTCGATGTCGGCAAGATCGACGGGATCTTCGGTCCGAAGACCGAAGAGGCCATCATCGAGTTCCAGCACAACCGCAACCTGGCAGAAGATGGAAAAGCGGGGCCCGAAGTCGTCACCGAGATCCACCTGGTGACACGTGGCGAGATGAAGGAGGGCCGGCAGGCAGTGCGTGAGCGGGAATGGCTTCGCCGTCTCCCCCCCACCGTTGCCGGAGCCAGGGTCTATCTGGATGCAGGTTGTCGGGACACACATGAGGCATCCGCCACCTGGGAGACGGCGTCGGCGGCGGCCCTCGGGCTCCAGGAGCTGGGCGGGCTCCCGGTGATGTCGAGGTCCCAAGATGGATCGGTCCCCGAGCGGTTGAGGGCGCACCGGGCCAATGTGTTTGGCGCCGATCTCATCGTTGCCTTCCAGCTCAGCCCCGACGGCGACGACTCGGTCTTCTATTTCGCCTCCGAGCACAGCCGGTCCGAAGCGGGCGAGATGCTCGCTCGATCGCTGGCCACCGCGCTCGGCGGCAAGGTCGAGGGACGTGCGGGAGCCCTGCTCAAGGAGACCCGAGCCCCGGCTGTCGTCGTGTCACGGGGCAAGCTCGACGAGGAGGTCGGGTACGCCGTGGTGGACGGTCTGACCCTGTTCTTCGCCAACGCCGCCGGCGAAGTAGCCGCTAGTGGTCTGTCGTTGAAATAGGGCGAGGGGCCACTAATCGTTGAACATTCGATAGAGCCGCTCCAACTCGCCGAGTGAGCCGAACCTGATCTCCACCTTGCCCTTCTCGTTGCGGTAGGTGATCTTCACCGGCGAGCCGAGGTGGTCGGTGAGCCGTTTCTCGAGCTCGATGATCTCCACCGGTCGGAGCTGGCGAACACCGGTCGGGCTGTTGCGGCGCTCACCTTTTCGCATCCTCACCGCGTCCTCCATCTGGCGAACGCTCCACCCCTCGTCGACCGCACGGCCGGCCAGATGGGTGGAGTAGGCCTCGTCCTCCATTCCGACCAGGGCGCGGGCGTGCCCGGCAGAGAGCTCCCCGGCGTCCACCATCTCCTGAACTGCTGCCGGCAGCTGGAGAAGACGCAATGTGTTGGCGATCGTCGGTCTCGACTTGCCGACCCGCCCTGCCACCTGCTCTTGTGTCATTCCATAATTTTCCAGGAGCGCCTGGTAGGCGTGAGCCTCCTCCAGAGGTGTCAGGTCCTGACGCTGTACGTTCTCGATCAGTGCCTCGACCAGGGTCGGCTGACCGGTGGCCTCGCGGATCACGGCGGGGATGACACTGAGCCCGGCTCGCTTGGCTGCCCGCCATCGTCGCTCACCGGCGACCAGCACATACCCATCGTCCCCGCCGGTCACCACGATCGGTTGGAGGATCCCGACTTCCTTCATCGAGTCGGCCATCTCCTCGAGCGATTCGTCGTCGAACCGGGCGCGGGGCTGATCAGGGTTCACCTTGATCTGGTCGACCGGGATCTGCCGGTAACCACCCACTTCGGCCGTGGCGGGGTCGATGGGGATCAGCGACTCCAGACCCCGGCCCAAGCCCGTCCGTCTACCCGTCATCTCGTCCTCCTAGTTCAGCCCGTGACGTTCGATGAACTCCCGTCCAAGTTGTCTATAGGCGATGGCGCCCCGGCTCATTGGATCGAATGCCTCGATCGGCTCCCCATAGGAAGGTGCTTCGGAGAGTCGCACGGATCGGGGGATCACCGTGCGATAGGTCGTGTCGGCAAAATGCTCGCGGACCTGCTGAGCAACATCCTTGGAGAGCTTGGTACGACCGTCGTACATGGTGAGCACCACGCCGCCAACCTTCAAGTCTGTATTTAGGTTGGCGGTGACCAGTTGCACATTGCGCAACAACTGGGTGAGACCCTCCAACGCGTAGTACTCGCATTGGATCGGGATCAGCACCTCATCGGCGGCAGTGAAGGCGTTCACGGTGAGAAGACCAAGCGAAGGTGGGCAATCGATGAGTATCACCTCAAAACCCTGATCCAGATCGGCAACGGCGCTACGCAGACGTGTTTCACGTGAAAGCAGTGAGACCAGTTCGATCTCGGCCCCGGCCAGATCGATGGTGGCCGGGATGACAAACAAATCCCGTACCGAGGTGGGCTCCACTGCGTCTTCGGCCTCTGCCTCTTTGAGCAGAACCTCATAAATCGAGGTATCGATAGCGGATCGATCCACCCCCAGACCACTGGTGGCGTTGCCCTGCGGGTCGAGATCGATGAGAAGTGTCCGCTGACCCTGAAAGGCCAATGCCGCGGCCAGATTGATGGCGGTCGTCGACTTGCCCACCCCACCTTTTTGATTGGCCAGGGCGACAACCAGAGGGCGCTTCTCGCTCACTGAGGACGCATGATAAGAAGCCAGACCCTTTGGTCAAGGACCGTGCCCGGAACCTCGAGAAGATCGAAACCCACCACCACCGGTGGAGCCGCCCAGGAACCGCCCACCACCGCCCTCCCTTCCGGCCCGAGGAGACGTGAAAAACTGACCAAGGCTTGCTCAGGGGAGAGACTGGCCCGGGAGACGATCCCATCGACCGGGGTATTCCAATCCGAGATATCGCCATGAGCTACCTCGACATTTGGCAGATCCAGCATCCTGGTCACCCGTTTCATCAGGTCGACCCGACGACCCGAGCGGTCGAGCAAAACAAACCGGGTATCGGGCATCACCACACTCAGAGGAATCCCGGGAAGACCGACACCGGAGCCGACGTCGAGAATGACACCAGGTGTGTGTCGAAACCCGCCGGCGAAGAGCAACGAGTCACCGATATGCCGATTGTCGACCCGGACCGCTTCGTTGGGCCCAATCCCGCCCGCCTCAACCGCTTCGGTGAGCAGCCACTCCCGATATCGATCGAGAGTCGAGATCTGGTCGGGGGACAGCTCGCGACCGGCCCACTCGCTGCAGCGGGTCCAGAGCAGATGGGAAGGTTCCACGTGAAACAAATTACCCCCGACCGGACGGTCGAGGGTAATTCGTCGTTCTAGTTGGACGTTTCTACGTATTGCGTGGACTATTCCTCTTCCTCGGATTTGGAGGAAGTCGCCGGAGCAGTAGCGGTCAAAACCACGTAACGACGGGGTGATTCGCCTTCGGAGTAGGAATTGACCCCTTCGCGAGCTGCAGCTGCGTCGTGGATCACCTTTCGATCCGCCGGGCTCATCGGCTCCAACATTATCTCGCCCCCCTCGACCATGAGCTGATCGATGAGACGCTCGGCGTAGATAGTCAGCGCCTGCCGTCGTCTTTCGGCATAGCCGGCGATATCGAGACGAAGACGAGCAGTGTCGTGCCCGTAGCGTTGCATGACAGTTCGGGTCAGCTCATGAATCGCCGATCGGACCGAGCCGCGAACACCCACCAGCGCTTCCGTCTGCTCACCGTCGACATCCGCCACGATGACATCGTCTTCGATCTTGGTGGTCACGGTCCCTTCCAGACCAAATGCATCGACCAGACCCTCGAGGAACTGGGTGGCGATCCGGGCTTGCTCCTCGATCGAGATGTCGGGGCGATCATCGATCTTGGGCTCTCGTTTCTCTCCCTGTTGGTTCATATGACGACCCTTGCTCTGCGATTGACTTTGCTGGACCCGTTGACTTCCACCACCATTCTTAGCCGAAGCCGGTGGTTTTTGCTGTTTGGAGCCACGATCCTGACTCTGTCCCCTGCTCTCCCTCTTGCGCTCATTGCGACGGCGCCGGCTCTTCCGACGTTTGACCCTGACCACGGCGTCCTGACCACCGATACCCAGAAAGCCTTTCTCTGGTTCCTGAATCACCTCGATTGCCAGCTGTTCGCGGTCGGTGACATCGAGCTCCTGCATCGCCGCCTCCACCGCCAGGTCGACGGTCTTGGCGCGGACCTCGATCTCGACGTAACTCACGTCACCTCCTCCTGCGCCGTCGGCGCTTGTCTGCGGCACCCTGTTGGGGTTTCTTGGCCTCGACCTCTTCCGACGCCGGGATCGCTTTGGTGTCCTTCGTTTCCTTGGGCACCTTGGCTTGTTTGGGCTCCTCGGTCGATGGGGCCGCCGGCGTCGGGCGCCCGTCCATCTTGAAGATCAGTGCCTGCTGGCCGAGTCGGAACAAGTTACCTGTGGCCCAATAGATGATGAGACCGGCGGGGAAGTTCCATGAGATGAAACCGATGAAGAGCGGCATGATCTTGGTGATCGCCTGCTGGGCGCCGGCGCCGGGCTGACCTGCGGGGCGCTCCTGCCCGTAGGTGGCATGCCACTGCTGGACATACTGGGTGGCCACCATGAGAACAATCATGATCAGATAGGGGAGAGCCGCCATCACGCCGAGCGTCATCGCCTCGGACGGGCTGGTGAAGAGATCCATCCCGAGAAATGTCTTGGGGACATCATCGGCCAATGCCAGCCCCAGGGCGCTTTCCGGGGCGATGTATTGCTGTGGCGTCTGCAGGAGACGGAACAAAGCGAACCAGATCGGCATCTGGACCAACAGGGGGAGGAGACACCCCCCAGGTGTGGCCCCGGCCGATTTCTGTAACTCCATGAGACGCTTCTGCATCTCTTGGGGGTCGTCCTTGTATTCCTTTTGTATCCGCTTGATCTCGGGCTGGATCGCGGTGAAGGCCCTCGTGGCCCGGGTCTGCTTGAGCGTCAGGGGAAAGACGAGGAGGTTGATTGTGATTGTGAGCAGGATGATGGAGACACCGAGGGCCACCCCCTCGTTGAGCACGCCATCGAGCAAGTCGTAGAAGAAGCCGAGGATCGTGCCAAGACCCTCGATGAGATAGTTGAACAAATTGCCCATCAGTGAGCTCTCCAGGACTCAGGCACCGGGTCATAGCCACCGGGGCGAAGGGGATGACACCTGCCGATTCGCTTGAGCCCGAGCCAGCTGCCCCGGATCACGCCAAACCGCTCGATCGCCTCGGCCGTGTAATGCGAGCAAGTCGGTTGGTAGCGACAGTTGGCCCCAAGGTTGGGACTTACCAATTTCTGGTAAATCCGGATGAAGCCAACGGCGATCATGCGCGGACGGAAGATCGAGTCAGACATCGGGTGTCTCGAGGGCGCGTTCCAGCCACCCCATCAGTTGGGGATGCGGAGCATCTGCTACCTGGCTGCTACCGATGAACACGTAATCCGATCCTGGTTTCAACTGCACGGCGCGCAGAGAGTGTCGAAGACGGCGTTTGATCCGGTTCCGGGTCACCGCGTTGCCGGCGCTCTTCGAGACAACGAGCCCGACACGTGACACCCCCGGTTCACCGGAGCATTTCACCATCACGACGCCCCCGGAGCGGCGTCTTGTCCCCTCCTTCAGCACCCTTCGAAAATCTCTCGGGGAGCGAAGGGATTCGAAGTCAGGCAGCGAGACGCTTCCGACCTTTGAGACGGCGCGACTTGACGATGCCACGCCCGGCTCGGGTCTGCATGCGATGACGGAAGCCGTGACGGCGCTTTCGTCTTCGAACCTTGGGTTGATAAGTCCTCTTCATGACAAAACAAGGGGGTAGAAGTGTGAGTCACGACAGGTTACGAATCCCGGCGGAACTATGTCAAAGTCCGGGCGGAGAGGCACATCGACCCCGGAACGCTCGGAGCGCGAAGAAAGCGGATAACTCGCGAAAAGAAAGCCATTGCCGATCGAATGGGTTTGGACGGCTAGAACCCGTGGAAGAGACTGGAAAAACGTTACCCCACCTGGGTTTTCCCTGTGGAAAGAACTGGCTCGACTCTTCCACACTGTCAATTCTCGCGTTCTTGACGGAGTCGCGATCGAGGGTCGATACTCGCCTCCCTTGACCTTGGGAGCGTGACCGACTTCCCCAGTCGTCCGTGGAGGACTGGACCGCTCTCGCTGACGAGCTGATGGATTTGTCCCGGTGGATGTTCCACAGTCCTTTCCACAGATGTGGATGGTTCTGTGGACAACCTTTCCGGCAGGAGGAGTGGAGTGGTCTTGGTACAAGAGCAGACGGCGCCGGGCGGCTGGGGCCAATTTCAGGACGTGTTGCGGGCCGGGGTTTCGAAAGGGAACTGGGACACCTGGCTATCGCGGCTCGAGCCCGATTTCGGTGGTGAGACCCCGACGCTGGTCGCACCGAGCGAATTCCACTTGCGCTGGGTGCGCGACAAGCACGGGGAGTTGATCGAGTCCGCATATCGCGACGTGTTCGGGAACAACACGCGGCCCGTGTTCAAGGTCGTCGAGCCTGAGCCGGGGGTCGAGCCGACCCTTCCCCTCGAGGAGGGTCCCACCGATCCGATCCATCGTGCCCTCCCAGGGAGCGACGGCGGCGTGCCGGCCACGAATCTCATTTCCCGGTACAGATTCGAGAGCTTCGTCGTAGGCCAGTCGAACCGCTTCGCCTGGGCGGCAGCCATGGCCGTAGCCGAACAGCCCGGTGCTCATTACAACCCGTTGTTCATCTACGGCGGTGCCGGCCTGGGCAAGACCCACCTGCTCAACGCGGTGGGGCATCAAGCACTCGAGATGTACCCCAATTTGGTGGTTCGCTACGTGTCTTCGGAGAACTTCCTCAACGACTTCATCGACTCGATCCGACGCAAGCGCCCCGATGACTTCAAGCACCGGTACCGGGGGGTCGACATCCTCTTGTTGGACGACGTTCAGTTCTTCGAGGGCAAGGAACAGATCCTCGAAGAGTTCTTCCACACCTTCAACTCGCTCTACGAGTCCGGTAAGCAAATGGTCATCAGCTCCGACCGCCACCCGCGCAACCTCTCCTCGTTGGAGGACCGCCTCCGCAGCCGATTCGAATGGGGCCTGCTGACCGACATCCAACCTCCGGACGTGGAGACTCGTCTCGCGATCCTGAGGAGAAACGCCGAGTTCGCCCCGCGGCCGGTCCCGCTCGAGGTCCTCGAGCACATCGCCGGCCTCGTCTCGGACAACATTCGTGAGCTGGAGGGCGCCCTCACCAGGGTCACCGCGTGGTCGGCCCTCAACCGTCGGGACATCGATCTCGAGACCGCCGAGCGGGTGCTTCGCGACATCGTCACCTTGGAGGAACTGGCCCCACTCGGGCCGGACACCATCATCCGGGCTACCGCTACTGCCTATGGCTTCACCGTCGAGGATGTCCTCAGCCCGAGCCGGCGTCAGCCACTCGTTCTCTGCCGGCAGATCTCGATGTACCTGTGCCGGGAGCTCACCGATCTCTCCCTGCCCAAGATCGGGGAGCACTTCAAGCGAGATCACACCACGGTCCTCCACTCCGTGGAGAAGGTCAAGCGCATCCTGCGCTCCGACAGAGCCGTATTCGACCGGGTGACCCAACTCACACAGGACCTGAGGAAAGGTGGGGGCATATCCACACGTGGCTGAGTTATCCCCGAAGGTCACCGATTAGCACACAGGACGTCCACATCCAGATGCACAGGCAAAACACCTATCGGAGCCTGCGACAATCCCGGTAATCCCCAAATCCACAACCCCCTACTACGACTAATACTCTTTTAATGAAAACAAAGAGAAGCAGAAGAAGGGACCTCCACCTGTGAGAATCCGAGCACAGCGAGACGATCTCGCCGATGTCCTCGCCCGAGCCAACCGGGCGGTGGGTGCCCGCACAGCCTTGCCGGTCCTGCAGGGATTGCTGTGCGAGGTCGCCGGAACCACGCTCCGGGTGACAGGGACCGATCTCGATGTGACCGTGCGCACCGCGGCCGAGGTCGAGGTGATGGAAGAGGGACGAGCCGTCATCCCCGGCCGGCTCCTGTCGGAGGCGGTTCGCAAGATGCCTGCCGGCGCGGTGACGATCGGCGTGAGTGACACCGACATCGAGATCCAGGGAAATGGCCCCCGCTTCACACTGCGCCCTCTGACCGTCGACGACTTCCCGGTGCAGGACGACGTTGTTGCTGATGGCGTCGAAGTCGATGGCGAAGAGCTGGCCGAGGCGATCTCGCAGGTGACGATTGCAGCTTCTGGCGACGGCGCCCGTCCCATCCTGACTGGAGTCCTGTTCGAGAGCTCTGACGAGGGGCTTCGCATGGTGGCGACCGACTCATACCGGTTGGCGAAGAAAGAGCTCAGAGGGGTGGGTCTGGAGGGATCGGCCCTGGTGCCCGCTCGTGGCTTGAGGGAGCTGCCCCGCTCAATCGGGTCGACGAAGGTGACCGCCCAGTTGCGTGACCGGGAGGCGGTCTTCACCTCGGACAAGGGAATGCTGCGATTGAGGCTGATCGACGGCAACTTCCCCAAGTACCAGTCGTTGCTGCCCGAGAGCTATCCGAGCCAGGTTGTGCTGGAGAAGGATGCGCTGCTCGAGGCTCTAGGGCGGGTCACACTCGTTGCCGAAGATCACATCCCGGTGCGTCTCAAGCTCATGGAGGGTGGTGTCGAGGTAGCGGTTACGCGTCAAGATGTAGGTGGTGAGACCGAGCATCTTCCCGGCGTCTTCGAGGGTTCCGACGAAGAGGTCTCCATTGCGTTCAACCCCAGGTATCTCCAGGACGGGGTCACCGCGATCGCCGGCGATTCGATTCGGATCCGGGTCATCGATGCGTTCAAGCCGAGCGTGATCGATAGCGGCGCCGAGGATGATTTCCTCTACCTGCTGATGCCCGTCCGGGTCTGAATGAAGGTCGACTGGGTCTCGCTCACCCACTTCCGTTCCTACGAGGGACTCGAGTGGCAGCCTGATCCGGGGGTGAACCTCCTGCTCGGCCCCAACGGGGCCGGGAAGACCAACCTTCTCGAGGCAATCGCATACCTCTCGTCACTTCGGTCGTTTCGATCGGTCCCTGACACCTCCATGATTGGCGACGGAGATGACTCGGCTGTGGTCAGGGCAGGGGTGTCGAGCGGGCCGCGGGAACGGCTCGTCGAGATCGAGCTGCCCAGGGCCGGAGCCCGCCGCACCCAACTAGATAAGAGCCGCCTCCGGAAGACGGCCGATCTGCTGGGTGTGCTCCGGGTCATCGCCTTCCTCCCCGATGACCTCGATTTGGTCAAGCGAGGGCCGGCCTACCGCCGGGACCTCCTCGACGCCGTCGCCGTGCAACTCTGGCCGGCTGCTCATCACGACCAGGGCGAATTCGATCGGGCACTTCGACAGAGGAACGCCTTCCTCAAGTCCGGGGAGCGAGACGACACCACTCTCTCCGTGTGGGATGCCCGTCTCGCCCAGTCGGGAGGCCGCGTCATGTCGCGGCGGGCGAGGGTGATTGAGACCCTGGCACCGCATCTGGAGACGGCGTACGGCGACATCGCCGCGAGGCCGGAGAGAGCCTCCATCGGATATGTCGCTTCATGGGAGACGGCAGATGGGCTGAATGGCGCAGCTGCCGATTTCACCGGCGCAATCCTGACTTCCCTGGAGAAGTCGCGAAAGATCGACTACGACCGGCGGCTCACCTCTGTCGGCCCTCATCGCGACGAGCCGGTCCTCGCCCTGGATGGGATCGACACTCGCACCCATGGCAGCCAGGGCGAGCAGAGGACGATGGCGTTGGCTATCAAGCTCGCCGCCCACCGGGCGGTGACCGAGATGATCGACGAGCCCCCGGTGCTGCTTCTCGACGATGTCTTCTCCGAGCTGGACCCACAGCGGGCCGAGGCTCTCGCCAAGACGCTGCCGGCCGACACCCAGACCCTGATCAGCTCCGCACGCCCCGAGGATGTGCCGGTCGAGGGCGCCGTGTGGAGAGTGGGCGACGGGGTTCGACGATGAGCGATGGTGATCTCACCTCGTTGGGGGCCTCCCTGGAGGCGCTGTTCCGCAAGATGGGGATGTCCGATCCGATGGCCCTTTCCCGTATTGCTGCCGGCTGGGACGAGCTGGCCGGAACCCCTTGGGCGGGTCGTTCCAAGCCCCTGTTCATCCAGGGCAAGACGCTCGTCGTGGAGGCCGGTGCCCCGTCGATGGTTGCCTTCCTGAGGTATGGCAGCGCCGATCTCGTAGCCGCTCTCACCCGGTCCCTGGGTGAAGGCGTGGTCGAGAAGATCGAGGTCCGGGCACCATCGAGCCGATGAAGCCAGACCCCTTGATTGATTCGTTTTGATTAGGTATTTCCGGTAAAATGACATCTGTGAAACTCGTCTGCAGCCCGGTCCCCGGCTCCTGACCCAGCTCCGCCAGCAGACAAACCCGAAGGTCCCACAAGGAGGGTCGTGACGGCCACTCGCGACAGTTACGAAGCCAGAGACATCACCGTGCTCGAGGGTCTCGAGGCCGTCAAGCGACGGCCCGGGATGTACATAGGGTCAACCGGTCCCAGGGGGCTGCATCACCTCATCTGGGAGGTCGTGGACAACTCGGTTGACGAGGCGATGGCCGGTCAAGCCACCCGGATCGAAGTGACTCTTCTCGACGATGGGGGAGTCGAGGTTGTCGACGATGGGCGTGGCATCCCGGTCGAGCAGATGTCCAAGACCAAGCGCTCGGCGCTGACCACGGTCCTCACGACACTTCACGCCGGCGGGAAATTCGAGCAAGGCGCCTACACGGTGTCCGGTGGGTTGCACGGCGTTGGGGTCTCGGTGGTGAACGCGCTGTCCACCCGTCTCGAGGCGGAGGTCCGGCGCGGGGGTCACGTCTATTACCAGGAGTTCAGCGACGGGCAGCCCAAGACCAAGGACCCGAAGAAGCTCAAGCCGATCAAGAAGACGGGCACCACCATTCGCTTCTGGCCGAGCCCGGAGACATTCCAGGAGACCACCGAGTTCGACTACGACACGGTTGCCTCCCGATTGCGGGAGACCGCATTCCTGAACCGCAATCTTCAGATCACTCTCACCGACCGGCGCAGCGACCCCGAGACCGTCGACATCTTCCACTACAAGGGCGGGCTGGTCGACTTCGTCAAGCATCTAAATTCGCTTCGCGACCCGCTGCACGCCCACATCATCGACATCTCCGACGTCGGAGAGGACGCCGAACTCGAGGTCGCCATGCAATGGACCACCTCGTACACCGAATCGGTGCTCTCTTTCGCCAACAACATCAATACCCATGAGGGCGGCACTCACGAGGAGGGCTTCCGCAAGGCGCTAACCAAGGCGATCAACGACTTCGCCCGGGCCAAGGGCATGCTCAAGGAGAAGGACGAGAACCTGACCGGCGAGGACGTCCGCGAGGGTCTGACCGCAGTGCTCTCCGTCCGGGTCAAGGAGCCCCAGTTCGAGGGCCAGACCAAGACCAAGCTGGGTAACACCGAGATCCGCTCCTATGTCGAGAAGACTCTCAACCGCAAGCTGCCCGAATGGCTGGAGCGCTATTCACCCGAGGCCCGGCGCATCGTCGACAAGTGCGTCGGCGCCGCCAAGGCCCGTGAGGCGGCTCGCAAGGCCCGGGAGCTCACCCGGCGCAAGTCGGGCCTCGAGTCAGGCGGGCTCCCCGACAAGCTGGCCGACTGCTCATCCCGGGACCCGGGAGAGTCCGAGTTGTTCATCGTCGAGGGCAAGTCCGCCGCCGGGCCAGCCAAGTCGGCCCGTGACTCAAACACCCAGGCGATCCTCCCCATCCGGGGCAAGATCCTCAACGTCGAGAAGGCCCGGCTGGCCAAGGCACTGCAGAATCTCGAGGTGCAGGACATCATCACTGCGATGGGGACGGGCATCGGTGAGGAGTTCGACATCGAGAAGGCCCGCTATCACAAGATCGTCCTGCTCGCCGACGCCGACGTCGACGGCGCCCACATTCGGACCCTCCTGCTCACACTTCTCTTCCGTCACCTCAAGCCGCTGATCGAGTACGGCTACGTCTACATCGCCCAGCCGCCTCTCTACCGCGTCAAGGTCGGCTCCCAGGTCCATTACCTGAAAGACGACGGCGAACTCGATGGCTTCAAGAAAGAGCACCCCAAGGTGAAGCCGACCCGTTTCAAGGGCTTGGCCGAGATGAACGCGCCAGGAATTGTGGGAGACGACGATGAACCCAGTCACCCGCACCCTGCTTCAAGTCGAGATGGAGGACGCGGCGCGGGCCGAAGAGGTCTTCGTCACCCTGATGGGAGACGACGTCCCCTCTCGCAAGGCCTTCATCCAGCAAAACGCCGGCGACGTCCGATTCCTGGACATCTGAGCCATGGTTTCGAAGACCCCACCCGCTGAGGGCGTGCCCCAGGTCGAGATCACCGACGAGATGGAGCAGAGCTTCGTCGACTACGCCATGTCGGTCATCGTCTCCCGGGCCCTCCCCGACGTCCGCGACGGCCTCAAGCCGGTCCAACGGCGGATCATCTACTCGATGTTCGAGAACAACATCACGTCGGGGTCAGCCCACCGCAAGTGCTCCAAGGTCGTCGGTGACGTGATGGGGAACTACCATCCCCACGGCGACACCGCCATCTACGACGCCCTGGTCCGCATGGGTCAGGACTTCTCGATGCGTCATCTCCTCATCGACCCGCAGGGCAACTTCGGCAGCATCGATGACCCGCCGGGCGCCGCCAGGTACACCGAGTGCCGGCTCACCAAGCTGTCCAACCACCTCCTCGAGGGGATCAGAGAGGACACGGTCGACTTCGAGGACAACTACTCGGGGGAGATGCAGCAGCCCACCGTGCTCCCCGCCCGCTTCCCCAACCTGCTCGTCAACGGCTCGCAGGGGATCGCGGTCGGGATGGCCACCAACATCCCGCCTCACAACCTCAACGAGATCATCGATGCCTGCACCCATGTCATCGACAACCCCGACGCCACCACGGAGGAGTTGCTGAAGTTCGTCCAGGGGCCCGACTTCCCCACCGGGGGCTTCATCGTCGGCGCCGGTGGCATCCGCGACGCTCTCACCACCGGCCGGGGGTCGGTCAAGATCCGTGCGGTCTGCGACGTGCAGGAGATCCGCAAGGGCCGCACCGCCATCATCGCTACCGAGCTCCCGTACCAGGTGTCGATGGAGCGGATCATCGCCAAGATCAAAGAGCTGGTCGACAACAAGCGCCTGGAGGGCATCGCCGAGGTCCGCAACGAGTCCTCCGACCGTGTCGGCACCCGGCTCGTGATCGAGTTGAAGAGCACTGCGGTGCCCCAGGTCGTTCTCAACCAGTTGTTCAAGAACACCCCTATGCAGGACTCCTTCGGATACAACATGGTTTCGCTGGTCGACGGTGTGCCCCGCACCCTCGATCTGGCCGAGATGATCGGGTACTACCTCGACCACCAGATGGAGGTGGTGGAGCGGAGAACCCGCTTCCGCCTCGAAGAGGCTCAGGCCAGGGCCCACATCCTCGAGGGCCTCATCATCGCCGTCGACAACATCGACGAGGTGATCAAGATCATCCGCGGCTCTGCAGACACCGCCGACGCCCGGGCCAACCTGATCGACAGGTTCGAGCTGAGCGAGGTCCAGGCCAACGCCGTCCTCGATATGCCGCTGCGACGGCTCACCGCGCTCGAGGTCGACAAGCTGCGATCCGAGTTGGCCGATCTACACGGTGTGATCGCCGAGCTCGAAGCCATCCTGGCCGACCCCAAGCGGCGCTGGGGGATCATCCGGGACGAGCTCGCCGACATCAAGGAGAAGTACGGGGAGAACCGTCGGAGCCGCGTCATCCCCGACGAGGGCGACCTATCGCTGGAAGACCTCATCGCCGACGACGAGTTGATCGTGACTGTGTCCTCGGCCGGCTACATCAAGTCGGTGACGGCGTCGACCTACAAGACCCAGGGCCGGGGCGGGCGCGGGATCAAGGCCGCGGAGGTGCAAGAGACCGACGTCATCCAGCACCTCGTCCACACCACGGCACACGCCTATCTGTTGTTCTTCACCAACAAGGGCCTGGTTCATCGTCTCAAGGCCCACGCCATCCCGAGACAGTCTCGGATCGCCAAGGGTGTCCTCGCCCAGTCGGTCCTGCCCCTGGAGCCCGAAGAGAGGGTGCAGGCGATCATCGACACCAGGGACTACGAGACGGGCCGCTATCTGGTGATGGTCACCAAACAGGGCATCGCCAAGAAGACCGAGTTCAAAGAGTACGAGTCGCGGAACCAGACCTTGGTCGCCATCAAGCTGGTCGATGGCGACGAGTTGGTGACGGTGCGGACCACCAACGGTGAGAACGACGTGCTCATCTTCACCAAGGAGGGCATGGGGATCCGCTTCAAGGAGGCCGATCTGCGCAGCATGGGTCGGGGCACCCAGGGAGTGCGCGGGATTCGTCTTCGTGAGGGCGACCACGTGGTTGCCGCAGTGTCCAACGTCCAGGGCGACGAGGTATTGCTGGTCACGTCCGCCGGCTACGGGAAGCGGACCGCCATCAGCGAGTTTCGCCGTCAGACCCGGGGCGGGATCGGGGTCAAAGCCTTCAAGCTGACCAGGGTTCGGGGGAATCTGGTCGGGGCGCGCGCTGTGACCAAGGACGACGACGTCTTCCTGATCACAGCGGCGGGAGTGGCGATGAGGACCCCGGTGGCCAAGATCAGCAAGCAGAAGCGTGACTCCACAGGTGTGCGGGTGATCGGTGTCGGCGACGGTAACGAGCTGTCGGCGCTGGCAATCGTCTCCGAAGACGTCGAGTGAGGGAACCCTCGACCTCTTCGTGTCGTTGGGTCTAATGCGGTCTTCCTTTAGACTGCCCCGGTAATCCCAGGAGCCCTATGGCAACTGTTCGTCGCGTAAGACGCATCATCCGAAAGATCGACCCTTGGACCGCGCTGAAAGTCTCGGCCGTGGTCTGGGCCGTGCTCGCCCTGGCCATGGTCCTGGGCGGGGTCATCTTCTGGTCGGTGCTCGAGCGGGCCGGGTTGCCTCAGCGTCTCACCGACTTCATGGTGGAGATCACCTTGATCGACGAAGGAGCCCAGCCCTTCGCCAACGTCGAGCAGTTCTTCAGAGTCATGGTCTTCGGGTCGGTCGTCTGGTGGGTGACGATGACCGGCGCCACCGTGGCCGGCGCCATCGTCTACAACCTGGTGTCCGATGTGGTTGGTGGTCTCGAAGTGGTGGTTCTCGAGGAGACCCTCAACCCTGTTGTCGCCCCGGCGCCGTCACAGGTCCTCCACCCACCGACCGACTATCGCCCCGGCAACGGCTCGGTGACCCCCCCACCCGACCACGCCGACATCCCGACCGAAGAGAGCCCCCGGGTCCTCGACCCGCGTACCTGAGATTTCTCCCCCTGAAGAAGGCCCTCAACCCTCTTCGGAGGCGTCGATGACACAGAACTGGTTCCCGTCGGGGTCGGCGAGCACGACGTAGTCGGCATCCTCCTCATAGCTCCAGTCCACCCGTCGAGCGCCGATGCCGACGAGACGCTCCACCTCAGCGTCCTGGTCCGTGGCATAGAGGTCGAGATGATGACGCTGCCGCGGCAAGGGGTCCGACGTCACCAGCTTGATCGATATCCGCTGACCCGGTCCCTCCCGTGGCACCAGGATCGCCCAGTCGTCTCTGGGCTCGTACAACGGCTCATAGTCGAGCGTTTCGCACCAGAACCGGATGGCCTCGGGAACGTCACGCACTCCCCACACCACCGAGCCGACGGTCAACATCGGTCCGAAGCTACCGGTCCTCGGCCATGACCAAACCCATGACTGCCGCGGTCTGCAGATAGACCAGGGCCGAATCCCAAACCGGCGCCGCTTCCTCCCCGACGATGTCGATGGCTGCGGCGAGAGCGATCCCCGACATGAAGGCGCCGTCGTCGACAATGGTGACCTGTCGCTCCGAGCCCACGGCGAGACAGGCGGCGAATCGGTCCGGAGATTGAGCCAGGGCGACGTGTCTCCCCCCGTATGTGGCGTCGGCAACTTTGGCCGCACCAACCGGGTCGGGGAACCGCACCTGGTGGTCGAACCCCTCTTCGAGCTCGGGATGGGCGATGGCGATGATCCTGGGATCGGGCTCGCGGGCACCGAGGGCGAGGGCCAGGCCCACCGGCGAGGCGCCCCAGACAACCGTTCCTTCGGCCGGATTGTCCCCGTCCCATAGCAACGGCACCCCGAGCTTGCGTGCCCTGACGGGGGCGGCATCCCCGCTACCGATCAGGAGGTCGCACTCGGATGCGTCCGGAACGACCCGGAAGCTGCGGCTTCGAGCGGGTCCCACCACCACGACTTCTTCGACGGAGTCATGGGCACTGAGACAGTGAGCCGCCCTGACCGCGGTGTCCCCGCTGGCGAGGACGCCAACTTTCACGAGGGTTCGACTGGGTTCCAGGCTGAGTCGGGAATCACGACGTCGGAATCGCGCCTGCGGATCAGTAGGAAGGCTGCGATGGCGCCCAGAATGATGATGGGGGAGAGTCGCTTCACCGGGCCAGTGTACGGGTGTCCCTCGGGTTGCCCGTCATCCGGTAACCGGACGTTCACCCGCCTGTCTTAGGCTCGGTGGGTGTCCAAGCCGAGCGTGCTCTTCCTCTGCGTCCATAACGCCGGTCGTTCCCAGATGGCCGCCGGTCTCCTCCGGAGATTCAGTCAGGGGAGTGTCGACGTGTTCTCCGCTGGCTCGGAGCCTGCGGATTCTGTCAATCCGATGGCGGTTGAAGTGATGGCCGAAATGGGGATCGACATGTCCGGCGGGGTCCCCGGAAGGTGGACGGACGAGATGCTCGGATCAGCCGACGTGATCGTGACGATGGGCTGCGGGGACTCATGTCCGTTCATCCCCGGCAAGCGATACGTCGATTGGGAGATCGATGATCCGACGGGCAGGTCGATCGCAGAGGTCCGGGCGATCCGTGACGAATTGGAACGTCTGGTTCGAGGATTGATGGCTGAACTCGGCGCCGACCCGATCAGCTGATCTACAACGCAGCGAGACCCTCCAGGGCCCGATCGACCTCGTCCTCGGTGTTGTAGTGGACGAACCCGATGCGAACCAGACCGCCGGCATCGAGAAAGCCGAGACGTTCGATGGCATTCAGCGCGTAGTAGTGCCCCCACCAGACGTAGAGACCCATCTCGCTGAGTCGGTTCGCCGACTCGGCAGGAGACATCCCATCAACCGACAGGGCGAACGTCGACACTCGCCGGTCATCGGCTGCAGGGATGCCATGAATCGTGACCCGGTCAAGGCCGGACACGCCGTCGATGAACCTGGCTGACATGGCGTGCTCGTGTTCCCGAATGCGGCGATAGGCCTCGACCAATCTGGCCCTCCGGTTGGTGCCCTCACCGAGACCCGCCAGGTAATCGACGGCAGCGGTCACACCGGCGATCGATTCGAAGCTCTGGGTGCCGGTCTCCAACTTGTCCGGCGGGTCGGAGGGCGCTGGTCGGACCTTGTAGAAGTCGATCTCGGCGAGCCTGTGGAGCTTGCCGTAGAGGATCCCGGTGTGAGGCCCGAAGAACTTGTAGGCCGATGCCACCAGGAAGTCACAGTCGATCGACCGCACGTCGACGAGATGATGGGGACCGGCATGGACCGAATCGAGGTAGACGATGGCTCCAACCTCGTGCGCAAGCGAGGTGACCGCCTTCACGTCGACCAGTGTCCCGATCGCATTCGAGGCGACACACATGGCGACGAGGCGGACCCGGTCATCGAGCAGGTCAGCGACAGCGGCCGGGTCGAGTTCGCCGGTTGCGGTATCGAAATGGGCGATCCGAACCTCGGCCCCTGCCTCCTCGGCTGCCCGCACCCACGGGGTGAAGTTGGCGTCGTGGTCCAGGCTGGTGACGACGATCGCGCCACTCGGCCCCCAGCTCCGGGCCAGCGCCCGGCTCACGGCGAAGGTGATGCTGGTCATGTTCTGCCCAAAGGAGATCTCGGTCGGGTCGGCGTTGAAGAAGTCCGCCATCGCCTGCCTGCCGTCTGCGGTGATCGCCTCGGCGAGTTGGGAGGCTGCGAAATCGCCGCCGAGATTGCTCACACCCTCGGTGAGCACCGCGTTCATGGCGTCGATCACGGCTTTGGGCACCTGGGTTCCACCCGGACCGTCGAGATAGGCCACGGGCTGACCGTGCTCTCGGCGATTCAGGGCCGGGAAACGGGCACGGATCGCTTCGATATCCAATGAGCCGGTGGGCATCGTTCTTGTGTAGCAGAGAACCTCAGCCGAAGGGCAAGGCCGGCTGCGACACCGGCTTGGGTCTACCCGAATTCGGGCGGGGCCTGGCTCGCTGGTGGCGGGGGAGATAGGAGCGATCGCGGTAGAGACGCTCGTACTCGGCGGTGAGCTCCGGGTGACTTTCGGTCAACCAGCCCATGAAGTGCTCCTTCACCCCGGGGCGCAGGTGAAGACGTATCGGGAAAACGGAATCGGCCCCCGCCTCCCGACAGGCATTCTCGACAGCGGCCACCTGATCGGGCCTGTCGGAGAGACCGGGGATCAAAGGAGCAACGAGGACTCCCGTCGGCACTCCCGCCTCGTGCAGACGTGCGATCGCCTCGACCCGGCGCTGAGGGTGCGGTGTCCCAGGCTCGGTTTGACGCCAGACCTCGGGGTCCAGTGTCCCGATCGAGAAGCTCACCGATATCTGGATGTTCGCCGCTGCCTCGACGAACAGATCGACGTCGCGTAGGGCGAGGGTCGACTTGGTCAGGATCGTGAATGGGTTGCGCCGCTCGGTGAGGACCTCGAGGATTCCCCGGGTGAGACGGTATCTGCCCTCGGCCGGCTGGTAGGGGTCGGTGTTGGTTCCCATCGCGATAGGCTCTCCTGACCAACGAGCTGGCGCGGTCTCGGCTCGGGTCAGCTCGACGGCGTTGATCTTGACGACGATCTCCGTGTCGAAGTCACGCCCCATGTCGAATCCGAGGTACTCGTGGGTGGGACGGGCAAAGCAGTAGACGCAGGCGTGGCTGCATCCTCGATAGGGATTGATCGTCCAGTCGAACGGGAGATAGTCGCCCGGGACGCGATTGAGGATCGACTTCGCCTCGGTCTCATGGAACGTGAGCCCCCGGTACTCGCCACGGCCCGGGACACGACGGTTCAGCTCGAAGAGGCCACCTTCGGAGGGAGCGCTCCATCGCAGCTCGGGCATGACCCGACCATAGGTCGAACATACGTTCGGGTCAAGGAAACCTTTCCGGGGATGGTCACTCCTCCTGAACGTCTGGCGTGCATGCCCTTCCCGCCGCCCCCAGACCGTGCTGGCAGAATCGCATCACTGTGACCCACATCGGTGTTCTCACGGCCGGCGGCGATTGCCCCGGTCTCAACGCTGCTATCAGGGGCGTGGTGGCCCGAGCCGCGGCCGTCGGGATCCTCGTCTCCGGGATCGAGGACGGCTGGCAAGGCCTGATGGATGGAAGGGTCAACCCGCTGGGCCGGGACGATGTCCGGGGGATTCTCACCAGGGGCGGGACGATCCTGGGGACCTCACGAACCGACCCCTACGAGCATGGCAACGGGCTCACATCTTTGGAGCCTGTGCTCGCCGACAAGGGGATCGATGTCGTTGTTGTGATCGGCGGTGACGGGTCGCTCCGTACCGCCGCCAGGCTCGCAGAGGAGGGGCTCGCCGTTGTCGGTGTCCCCAAGACAATCGACAACGACATCGAAGGCACCGACATGTCATTCGGCTTCGACACGGCAGTTCAAATCGTCACCGACGCCATCGATCGTCTCACCACCACCGCCGAGGCGCACAACAGGATCATGGTGGTGGAGGTCATGGGACGACAGTCCGGCTGGATCGCTGTCAACGCCGGCCTTGCCGGTGGGGCTGAAGCGATCATGGTCCCCGAAGAGCCCTATGACCTCGACGACCTGGCCCGCAGACTCGTGGCCCGGCACAGCTCGGGCAGGGACTACTCCATCGTCATTGTCGCTGAGGGCGTCTCCGGACCTTCGGGAAGGCCGGTCACGATGGGCACCGACCAGGTCGGCTTTGAACGACTGGGAGGTGTCTCGGGAGTGATTGCCGCCGAACTAGAGGCTCGGACCGGATATGAGACACGGGTGATGATCCTGGGGCATCTGCAACGAGGCGGCACGCCGACCGCGTTCGACCGGGTCCTGGCCACCCGCATGGGAATTCGGGCCGCGGAGGCAGCCAACGACGGGGATCACGGGGTGATGGTCGCGTGTGCGGGCTCGGACATGGTTCTGGTGCCTCTTTCACCTGCTGTGGCCGTGCCACGCCGGGTCTCCAGCGAGCGGTTGACGGAGTTGAAGTGGTTCTTGGCCTGAACGCATCCGTCGGGCGGCGAGGATCCCCGCCTCCCATCCAGGTGCGCGACCGGCTTGTGGGGCGCGGATGGACTCAGCATCGAAACCGGATCGAGAAAGCAGGTAAGAGATGACCGAGTTCGAGTTCCACATCTCGCCCGTTTCCAACTGATCTCTCCCCCAAACCAACGGTGGCACTGTGGCCACGAGGTCGAGGATTTCTCGGGCCTTGGCTTGATCTGCGCTGAGGAACTGAACCTCCACGGCCTCATCAGCATCTCGTATGAGTCCGTCTCGCCAGCACCGCACCTCATATCGAAACGGTCGGAACCGGCCCAGGTGTCGACTGAACACCGGGCCCTCGACCACCACACCTCGTGCCGCAACGTCGGCGTCGGGACTTGGCCAGGCGTTCTCAACGGTGAATCGACCCTCCGGGAGCCGCATCTCGAGGGCAGTGTGGTAGAGGTCGAGTGGCCGTCTTTGCTCGACTTGGGCCTTGGCGGCCTCGTAGATGCGACCGTTCAACCGAATGAAACCGACTCCGCCGGCACCGAGCGGTAGCCAGTACAGGTGAATGCCTGCACGAGCCAACGGTGGAATTGTCGTTTCTCGCCGATCCAGGGACGTTTTCATCAGACTGTGATGCTCTCGCGACTCTCTGCATCATTGGCTCAACGCGCCTGCGTCCTCTAGTGGCCAAAGTCCCTATCCGATCCTTTGGGGGTTGGAAGGCGCTCGAAGCGGCCACGGGCACTCCTGGACCATGACCTCTAGTACCTGCCGCCCGCTGCCGTGGAGGTTGTGGGCCCACGTGGACTTGAACCACGGACCTCATCCTTATCAGGGATGCGCTCTAACCGGGCTGAGCTATGGGCCCCAACTGGTAGTCGAGGAGGTGGAATTCTATCGGGTCTCGAATTCGAGGCGAAGTGGCATTGTCGAGCCCACCCCGGCCTCAGTTGGCAACCGACGAACGGATCTCCGCTGGGAAGCTCTGCGACTCCAATCGGGCAGTGAACGGCCCAGACGAGACGGGCAGGACCTCGAGGTGTCGTGGTCCTGAGTGTCCGTAATGTTTGATTGACCCGTTGACTGCATCGAGTGAGTGGAGATTGCAGGTGCCCGACCAATCGCCGAACGAGGTCGACCATGACGGCCGGCAAACCGGCATCTGGACCGAAGCCGACTCCCACGGCGGGGTGATGACCGGCGAGTACGTGGAGGGCAAGCGTCACGGCCTGTGGCGCCACTACTTCGTGGACGGGTCGGTGCGCTCGGAGGGCACGTATGACGAAGGCGTCGTGGATGGGGCCTGGACGTGGTACCGCTCCACTGGCGGTCTGATGCAACGAGGGGGATTCCTCGGTTCCGAGAAACATGGATTCTGGGAGCGTTGGGATGCCAGTGGGAATCTGATCGACCAGGGAACCTGGGACCACGGCAAGAAGACCGGAGAATGGACGTCGTACAACCCCGACGGCACGGTGAAGCGAACCACCACGCACCGTCCCAAGACGCGCTAACGAGACCGCGGCCGGCCTCGTAGACTGGCGGAACCAGGGGACGTAGCTCAGCTGGAAGAGCACCGGCTTTGCAAGCCGGGGGTCGTGGGTTCGAGTCCCATCGTCTCCACCGTCCGATGATTGGAGACATATGACCAATGCGGTGATCGTCGATGCGGTGAGGACCCCGGTCGGCCGCCGCAACGGCGTCTTCAAGGACTATCACCCGGTCGACCTCGCCTCCCGGCCCCTCGAAGCTCTGGTGGAGCGCAACAGCATCGACCCTGCGCTCATCGACGACGTGATCATGGGGACGGTCAGCCAGACCGGGGAACAGGCATACAACGTCGGCCGCAATGCGGCATTGGCGGCGGGGTATCCCGAAGAGGTGCCCGGAGTCACCATCGACCGCCAATGCGGTTCCTCGCAACAATCCGCCCATTTCGCCGCCCAAGCGATCATGGCCGGCGCCCAGGACGTGGTCGTAGCTGCCGGAGTAGAGAACATGACCCGCGTCCCGATGGGTATCACTGCACACCAGGGTCCCGGCCTCCCGTTCGGACCCCGCATGCTGGAGCGCTACTCGCAGGGTCTCGTCCCTCAGGGTTTGTCGGCGGAGATGATCGCCGAGAAATGGGGCATCTCTCGACAGGAATTGGACGAGCTCTCACTCGAGTCCCATCGGAGGGCCTCCGTGGCCACCTCTGAGGGCCGATTCGAGGAGCAGATCGTCCCGGTCGGAGTAACCGGCGACGACGGGCGGCTCAACACTGTCGCCAGGGACGAAGGCATCCGTGAGGACACGTCTCTCGAGAAGCTGGCCGCCCTTCAGCCCGCCTTCAAGAGCGACGGTGTGATCACAGCCGGCAATTCTTCACAGATCTCCGATGGTGCGGCGGCAGTGCTGATCATGTCCGAGGAAAAGGCTGGCGCCCTCGGCCTGACGCCCAAAGCGCGGTTTGTCGCTTTTGCCATGGCCGGCGTCGACCCCGTGACCATGCTGACCGGGCCCATCCCGGCTACCGAGAAAGTCCTGAATCGCGGCAGGGCTGAGCATCGACGAGATCGACCTCTTCGAAGTGAATGAGGCTTTCGCCGCGGTGACCGTGGCCTGGCGGATGGAGCACGGTGGCACCGACCCGATGGCGCTCTGGGAGCGAACCAATGTCAATGGCGGGGCCATCGCCCTCGGCCACCCGCTTGGGGCCAGCGGCGCACGACTCCTGACGTCGTTGGTCTGGGAGCTGGAGCGCACCGGTGGCCGCTATGGGCTCCAGACCATGTGCGAGGGTGGAGGCATGGCCAACGCCCTGATCATCGAGCGAGTTTGACCGGAATCTCAGCCGTCGAAGTCATCCTCGCCTTGGTCGCCGGCTACATCATCTGGCGGGTCTCCGTCGCCATCATCCGCATGCTCTCGACCCCGCCACCCGAGATCGACCCCGAAGACGTGGTCACCGTTGATCAGGACTACCGCTGCACCGTTTGCGGTGCCGAGTTGACGATGACGGCCGTCAACGTCGGAGACGACAACCCGCCCCGCCACTGTCGGGAGGACATGGTGCCGGTCTGGCGGCCGGGTTAATCACACGCTTGTAGTTTTCCACGGGCTTGTCCACAGGATGTGGAGAACTACACGCGTGTAACTCGGCGATGCCGCCTCACGATATTGACTACTCTCGCTGGTCGTGCCCGAGTCGAAGCGCCGCAAGCCCAAGAACAGACCGGTGTCGGCCAGCGCCGCCCAGGCAGCAGTCAAGGCCAAGGATCCCAGCCCCACCTGGTACGTCGCCCTCATGGCCGGTCTCATGGCGATTGGCGTCGTGCTGGTGATACTCCGCTTCGTCTTCGAATGGGATCAGACGATCCTGATCGCGGGCTTGGTGGCCATCGCCGCGGGCTTCCTGATGACGACCAACTACCGCTGACTCAGGGAGTCGTAGTCGGCACCGTCGTGGTCGTGGTGGTGGTGGTGGTCGTTGTTGTGCTCGGGGGAGTGAACTGGCCGAAAGTGGCGTTCACTGGGTCACCCGGCAACAGCATCTCGCCCGGCTCCGGGCTCTGATCGATGACGAGGCCGTTCTGTGACGAGTCGGCGACTGGCTGGGTCCCGACGACGATGGTCAGGCCGCGTTCGGCGAGGGCCGCTTCTGCCTGGGCCTGGTTCATCCCGATCAGACCGGGCACCTCGACAGGTGTCGGGCCGAGCGATACGACGATCAGGACCGTGTCACCCAACTGTGCCTCGGCGTCGGCCACCGGGTCGGAGCGAATTACCAGATCCTGGGCGACAGTATCGGAATATTCGTCTTGCACGCGCACCAGCAGACCGAGGGCCTGGAGTTGGGCGGTGGCCTCGCGCTCGCTCAGGTTGACCACGTTGGGCACGATGACCGTCTCCGGTCCGGTCGAAACCACCAGATTGACCGGGGCATCGACACCGACCCTCACCCCCTGCGCGGGATCCTGCTCGATCACGATCCCCTCGGCGAAGGTCGCGTCGGCGCGTTCGGTCACCTGGCCCACGGTGAGACCCGCCTCGGTGACCAGACGCTCCGCCTCCGCCCTGGTCTGACCAACGACTGGAGGCACCTCGATTTCCTCAGGTCCCGATGAGACGTAGACCTCGATTGTGAACCCCTCCTCGACCATCGTCCCGAAGGTGGGCTCGGTCCGAATTACATCTCCAGCGGGGACCGTGTCGCTCGACTCGAAGAAGGTCGTGACCAGGAACCCGTCCTGTTGGAGGCGCGACAGAGCCTCGGCCTGGCTGATCCCGGTGACGTTGGGCACCTCGACGAGGGTTGGTTCCTCTTCGCCGCCACCGGCCAGCTGAAAGAGAAGGAAGATCAGCCCGCCGAGTGCGATCAGGAGGCCAACTGCGGTGAGTATGAACGGCATTTGCGAGGACGGCTCCTCCTCGATCTCCCGATACACCTCGTCGGGCGGAGCTGTCGCCGGCGGCACCGGGGTCGTCGACATCACACGGGTCGAGCCATCGCCGTTGAGCGGGACCGGAACCGGGATCGGGATCGGGACCGGCATGCCGACCTCTTCCCCCTTGAGAACCGAGAGGAGGTCGGCGCGCATCTCATCGGCGGTCTGATAGCGGGCCACCGGATCCTTTCGCATCGCCTTCGCCACCACCGCGTCGAGTGACGGAGACACATCTGCGTTGAGCGAGCTGGGCAGAGGTGCCTCTGTGGACACATGCTGGAAGGCAACCGACATCGGGCTGTCTCCGGTGTACGGGGGGCGCCCGGTGAGCATCTCGTAGAGCACCACGCCGAGGGAGTAGACGTCGCTTCGGGCATCGGCCGCCGCCCCCTGGGCCTGCTCCGGGCTGAAATAGGTGGCGGTCCCGATGACTGCACCGGTCCGGGTCAGCTCCTGGCTGTCGTCCCAGGCGCGGGCGATGCCAAAGTCGGTCACCTTCACGGTGCCGTCTTTGGCGAGAAGGATGTTGCCCGGCTTTACGTCGCGATGGACCAGCCCGGCGTGGTGGGCGACCGACAACGCGGCGGCGACCTCGGCCGTGATCTCGGTGGCCCGGCGGGGGAGCAGAGCCCCCTCCGATTTGAGGACATCTCGCAGGGAGCGCCCGTCGACGAGCTCCATGACGATGAAATACGTGTTCTGTGCCTGTCCCCAGTCGTAGATGCCGACGATGTTGGGGTGGCTCAGGTTGGCCGCGGCCTGTGCCTCCCGTCGGAAGCGCTTTACGAAGGCGTCGTCCGCGGAGTACTGGGAGTGAAGGACCTTGATCGCAACCCGGCGATTGAGCAGGTTGTCTCTTCCCTCATAGACGTCGGCCATCCCGCCCCGGGCCAGGTGGGACGTGATTTGATAACGGTCGGTGAGGGCGGTTTGTGCATCCATGGAAGCGGGGCGGATTGTAGGAACGCTGTCGTCCCAACTCATGGGGATCCCTCCAGCCACAATTCGATGAGATCGCCGGCGAGGGGAGCCGCGACACCCCCACCAGAGGCGGATTCGCCCAGTTCCGGGCTTGCCTCGAAGAAGACGGCGATTGCGATGGTCGGGTCCTCGGCTGGGGCGAACCCGATGAACCAGGGGTTGGGTAGCCCGTCGGTGCCCATCGAGGTCCCGGTCTTGCCGGCGACCCTGATGCCGGAGACGGCAGCCGCCTGGCCGGTGCCCTCGCTGACGACGCGTTCCATCATCTCGGTCAGGACCGCGGCGGTGGCCGGGTCCATTGCCTGACCCATCGGGCTCGGTTCGAATGTCTCCACGGTGTTCCCGTCGGCGTCGAAAATGCGATTCACCAGGTAGGGGTTGAGGGTGATGCCGTCGTTGGCGATTGCCGCCGCGACCATCGCCATATGCAACGGCGCGGCGCGGACATCGCGTTCCCCGATGCCGCTCTGGCCCAGGGCCGCGGGGTCAGCGGCGAGTAGGTCAACCGGGTAGACCGCCTCGGGCACGGTCCACGGGAAGGGGATGTCCGTGTTGAAGCCGAGTGCGTCGGCGGTGATCCCGATGTCCTCGGCGCCCACCTGGATCGAGAGGTCGGCGAAGGTGGTGTTGCAGGACACGATGAAGGCCTGGAGCAAGGTGATCGACTGACCGTCGTTGCAGACACCCCCACCGGCATTGGAGATCGTCGCCGTAGAGCCAGGCAACTGGAACTCCTCGGGGTCGGGGAACTCGGTCTCCGGCGCCGCCGTCCCGGTGTCCAGCGCCGCCGCCGTCACCACGGTCTTGAACGTCGAGCCGGGCGGGTAGATCTCCCTGGTGGCGCGGTCGAGGAGAGGCCCGTTGGGATCGGCCAGCAGACTCTCCCACACCGCCGCAGCGTCGGCGCCCAGGAGCGACTCCGGGTCGTATGACGGCGACGAGACCGAGGCGAGGACCGCTCCGGTCCTTGGATCCATGGCGAACACCCCGCCCTGGAGCCCGCCCAGGCCCTCGAACGCCGCCTCCTGCAGGGCGGCGTTGATCGTGAGCTCGAGACTCTCAGGGCGGAGATCCCGACCCAGGATGACCGAGACGAGGTCGCTGATGGTCAAGTCCCGACTGGAGCGGAGTTCATCGGCATATGCGTTCTCCAGCCCCGACGACCCGACCAGGAACGAGTTGTAGCCCACTACATGGGCGAACGGCTCGCCTTCGGGGTACTGGCGGATGAATGATCGGGGATCCTCCGGGTCGGGGACCGACTGCGCCACCACCGTCCCATCGACGGTCACAATGAGCCCTCGCTCCTTGCCGCGCTCGGAAAGTGCGGGGCGAGAGTTGCGGGGATCGGCCTTGAGCACATCGGCGTGGATCACCTGGATCCAGGTGACGGCGAGGAGCAGGGCGAAGAAGCCACCGAACAGGCCGATCGACAGCCGGCGCACCGGTCCGTTCACGGCGCCTCCTCGTGGCTGATCCGGAGCAGGAGCGCGATAAGGATGAGGTTCCCGACGAGCGCAGAGCCGCCGTACGACATGAAGGGGAGGGTGATGCCTGTGAGAGGCACCAGCCGGACCACCCCGCCGATGATCAGGATGGTCTGGACAGCCAGGACAAAGGTGAGCCCGGCAGCCAGCAGCTTGCGAAATGTGTCGCGGCTGCGGAAGGCGATGCCGAGACCCACCGAGATGGTGAGTGCGAACAAGGCAATGACCGACACCGTCCCGGCGAATCCCAACTCCTCCCCGACGGCGGCGAAGATGAAGTCTGTGGCGGCGTTGGGGATGAGATCGGGTCTCCCCAGACCCGGTCCGGCACCCGAAAGGCTCCCCGTCCCCATCGCGAAGAGCCCCTGGGCTATCTGAAAGCCTTCGTCCTCGTAGTGCTCGAAGGGGGCGATCCATGCGATCACCCGTCGTTGCACATGATCGAAGGCGATGTACGAGGCGACGCCGGCGATCAGACCGAGGAAGCCGCCTGCCACCAGATACCCGGTCGTGCCTGTGGCTGCATAGAGCAGGAGGACGAATCCCACGAAGAGGAGCAGCGAGGCCCCGAGATCACGCTGCGAGATCAGTATCAGGACGCTGACCCCCCAGGTGATGAGCAGCGGGATCAGCTGGCGAGGCTCGGGGAATGCAATGGGCCCGATGTGTCGCTTGGCCTCGCGCAGTGCCCGCTGGTGGTCGGCGAGGTATCCGGCGACATAGGCGACCAGCCCCAACTTGGCCAGTTCCGCCGGCTGGAACTGGAAGGTGGTGAACCCGACATCCAGAAGGACCCAGAGCCTGGACCCGTTCACCGACAACCCGCGAAGCGGAAACCCCCAGCCGGCGGGCAAATTGGGAAGGAGGATCAGCACCAGTGAGATGAGCAGCGTGATGTTTCGATAGCGACGCAAGATCGAGATAGAGCTCCGGTTGAACAACATCAGCGTCAAAGAGGCCAGGCCGGCGGCGATCAGGATCCACCACCTCTGAGAGCTGGCCCGGAGCGTCCCGGTGGCAAAGTCCAGGCGGTAGATCTGAAAGAAGCCGAGGGCAGTGAGGGCGGTCACCGGGGCGAGGAGCAGGGGCGTGGCCTTGGGGGCGAACGCGCGGACGGCCATGTGGAGCCCGCCAAAGGCGATCAGGAAGACGAGAAAGGTCAGGGCGGTCTGGGCATCGACCGTCCGCTCCTGAGCGAAGTTGACCAGGGTCACGGCGAACGCCGCCAGGACGGACGCCGCCACGATCAACGCGCCCTCGGTGTTGCGGGTCATGGGCTCAGGTGACGACGTCGATGACGATGACGCTGATGTTGTCGTGCCCACCGGCCTTGTTGGCCGACTCCACGAGTTTCCATGCTGCCTCGTCGGCGCTTCCGTTGGCCAAGGCCTTTGCGATCCCCTTGGGTGGAACCATCGAGTTGAGGCCGTCGGAGCACAGCAGAAGCCTGTCACCCGGGGCGAGATCGAGGTCGATGCGGTCGACGTTCACGAACCGGGTGAGACCGAGACAGCGGGTGAGCATGTGGCTCTGCGGGTGGTCATCGACCTCGTCTGCCGAGATATGGCCCAGGGCCACGTACTCGGCGGCAACGGTGTGATCCTCGGTCAATTGCCTCAGCTCCCTGTCCCGGTACAGGTAGGCGCGGCTGTCGCCGACATGCCCGAATCGGGCGACCCCCTCGGGCTCGATCTGGACCAGGGTCAGGGTGGTTCCCATACCCTCGAGATCTGGTTGACGGGCGACCTCCTCGCGAATGGCGCGATTGGCGGCGGCCACACGGTCGTCGGGATCGAGGTCGGCCGAGGCGGCGGCGTTGATAGCGAGCCGTGAGGCCACCTCGCCCGCTATGTGCCCACCCATCCCGTCGGCGACCATCAGGACTGCCGGCCCGTCGGACTCACCGGATTTGTCTGGGAACAGGGAGTCCTCGTTGTTCTGCCGGACCATGCCCTGGTGGGTGGCCGAGCCCCAGACGTATCTCATCGGACTTCCATCACGGTCTTGCCCACCTGGATGTTGTCGCCGCGGCGCAGGGTGGTGGGCGCGGTGACACGACGCCCGTTGATGTAGGTCCCATTCGTGCTGCCGAGGTCATGCAGCACCATCCCGTTCTCCTGGGCCACTAGCCGCATGTGGAACTCGGAAGCGTAGGGATCGTCCAGAAGGACATCGGCCTCGGGCGAGCGCCCGAGCACGGTGACATCCTCGACTTCCAACTCTGTGCCCTGCTGGGTCTCGGACTTGATCATCACGACTTTGGTGCCCTCCCGGCGCGTTCGTCGAAGAGATATTCCTAGATGTGCGCCGATAGCGCGGGCCACCTGCCACACGAAGAGGTAGACGAGGCCCAGAAAGATGATCCGGAGCAACGCCAGGATGATGTCGGGCATTCCTACGCCTCGATGAACCTGTAGCGATACCCGGCCAGGCTGACCACCGACCCATTCTTCAGCGGCACCGGTCGCTCGCCCACACCCGCCCCGTCGACCGATGTCCCGTTCGAGGATCCGAGATCCTGGATCCAGGACTGGCCCTCCGACCGCCAGATCAGGGCGTGCTTCCGCGACACGTTGTCGTAGGGAAGCACAATGTCGGCTTCCACGGACCTCCCGACAATCACCCGGTTGGCCCCTATCTCAATCGTGGTGCCGGAACCGGTCAGTCGGGCCCAGGGCGGGAGTGGGCCCGGCTCCACCGACGGTGTGCAGGAGAACTGCCCCGGTGTCATCTCGGTCGATGTGGTGATCCTCACCGTCGGCGGCCCCTCGAAGAGGAGGCCAACACCGGCGGCGTGCTCGGCAAGAGCCATCTCCAGTTTCTTCTCGAGTGTGGTGGGATCGACGTCGAGATCGGCCGGGCTCACCGTCAGGACGTACTTGTTGGCGGTTGCCGGCCCCGACTCGTGGCGGTATCGGCTCAAATCGGCCTCTCTGGCGATGCGTCCCGCCATCTCCGATGGGTGGAGCCTCCCGGAGAAAACACGCCCGGTAGCGCCCTCCAGGAGGCGCTCGAGACGTCGTTCCAGACTGCGTGCCAGGCTCACCGTCGAGAGGTTACGGTCGACCGGGGACAGTGTCGCCGACTACCGGAACCCCCCCTGCGACGGTACGATTTCGCCTCGAACCCGGGCGAGTGGCGGAATTGGCAGACGCGCAGGATTCAGGTTCCTGTGATCGCAAGATCGTGGGGGTTCAAGTCCCCCCTCGCCCACTGTTACATCAAGGGGGGCTGTTATCCCAAGGGGGGACGACCCCCCTTGTATCCCCCCGACGGGGCCAGGTCCCTCGTGGCGCGTGCTGACGGGAACGAAAGTGTGTCCGTGGCAGGGTGCTGACGGGAGGGAAAGCGCCGACCCGCGGTATCCCATCAAGGGGGCATACGCTTCCGGCTCGGCAACTTGCCGCACATCCATTGAACATGATCCTCGATCAACCCAAAGCGCGTAGACGTTCCTTCGGCCGGTTCCTCTGGCCCGCGATCGTCACTGCCGCCGCCGTGGTCGCAGTGGTCGTGACCAGCGCCGGCGACGACACACGGGCTGAGCTGCAATACCTCGATTCCATGCACCAGACAGCCTCCGATCTCTCGTTGGGAGCCGACGGACTGAGGGTGGTCATCTCGCGTCTCTCGCGTATCGAGCGGTCAGAGCTGGTCACGGCCACCGATGCCCTGAGGGAGGATCTCGAGACCGGGCTGGAGTTGGTCGAGACGGGTCCATCTTCGGAGGACCTGGTGGGCGCAAACGCCGTCTATCGCCGGGCGTTGGAGGCCTGGACAGTGGGCGTGAGCGGGTTCGCCTCGGGAATCCTCGCCGCCGCCGACGATCCCACCGACACAGTAGTGACCGACAACATCGCCAACGCCCTGGCAGAGCTGCGGGCGGGCGATCGTCTCTACACGGATCTGGTGCGAGAGCTCGACGAAGAGGAGGTGCCCGACCCGGTCGCCACCCTGCCCGAGGTGCTGATGCTCCCGGCCGAGGGTGAGCTGTTCACCTTGTCGCTGGCGTACGTCGAGGCGGCCCGGTCGCCCAACAGCGGCATCGCACTTCGGCCCGGGCTTCAAGTGTCCTCGATCACGTCCGACCCGCTGTGGAACGTCGACCCCTCGGACCAGGCTGTGGTGCCGGCCACCGAGTTGTTGAACTTCTCGGTCGTGGTGGGCAACGCCGGCAATGTGGCCAGCGAGCCCGAGCCCATCGAGCTCACCCTCTCCGGCGAGTCAGACCCGGTGGTGCTCTCGGAGATGGTGCCGGTGCTGGAGCCAGGCGAGCAGACAGCGGTGCGGTTCCTCGAGATACCGGTCATCCCCGGGGCTCTGTATGAGGTAGCCGCCAACCTCCCTGCGATCACCAACGACGTCGACCTCGAAGACAACGCCGTCAGTGTTCTGTTCGAGGTGAATGACGAGTAGGGCCGACCGGGTGGTCGGTACCATCGTCACCCCATGATCGACCCCCGGCTTCTCCGAGATGACCCCGACGCGATCCGGGAATCCTTGGCGAGACGGGGCTCGAAGGTCGATCTCGACGCCGTTATCGCACTCGAGTCGAGTCTGCGGACAGCCCGTCAGAACGCGGAGGAGCTCCGTGCCAGGCAGAAGGAGTCGGGACGGGAGATAGCGGGTCTCGAGGGGGCGGCCAAGGACGAGGCCATCGCCGCGGTGGCAGATCTTGCCGCTCAGGTCAAGCAGGCGGCCTCTGAAGTCGACCGTATGGAAACGGAGTTCGACTCGGCCATCCTCGAGGTCCCCAATCTGGTGGCGCCCGATGCCGCCGACGGGTACCGCGAAGAGGACAGCCTGGAGATCAAACGGGTCGGCGAGCCTCTCACCGAGGGGACCGACCACGCAACACTCGGCGAGACGCTCGGGATCATCGACACCGTCCGCGCCACCAAGATCTCGGGGAGTCGGTTCGGCTATCTCAAGGGCCTCGGGGCGATGCTGGAGTTCTCGCTGGTGCGCTGGGCCATGGACCACCTCGTCGCCGAGGGATTCACCCCAATGATCCCGCCGGTCCTGGTGCGTGAGGAGGCATTGGTCGGCACTGGATTCTTCCCCGAGGCAAGGGAGCAGGTCTACGAGGTCCCCCGGGACGAGCTCTTCTTGGTGGGGACCGCGGAGGTCCCGCTGGCCGCCTATCACACCGACGAGATCCTCGAGTCCGACGATTTGCCCCTCCGCTACGCCGGGTTCTCGACGTGTTTCCGCCGGGAGGCAGGGACTTACGGCAAGGACACGGCCGGGATCTTCAGGGTCCACCAGTTCGACAAGGTCGAGATGTTCGTTTTCACGCTGCCCGCTGAGTCAGCGGCAGAGCACGATCGCCTCCTCGCTGTAGAGGAGAAGCTGGTCGGAGAGCTGGAGATCCCCTACCGGGTCGTAAATATCGCAGCAGGGGACCTCGGCGCGTCGGCAGTCAAGAAGTACGACATCGAGGCCTGGTTCCCGGGAGAGCAAACCTATCGCGAGATCACCTCTTGTTCCAACACGACCGATTACCAGGCCCGACGTCTCAAGATAAGGACGAGGGCGGACAAGGGGAATGAGGTGGTGCACACTCTCAACGGGACAGCATGCGCGGTGGGTCGGACCATCCTTGCCCTGCTCGAGAACCACCAGCAGCCCGACGGGTCGGTCGTCATCCCCGAGGCGCTCCGTCGCTACACGGGATTCGATGTCATCGAGCCGTGAGTGATGTCTCCGACCCGATCTTCGCCCGGATCGCCGCCCGATATGACCTGATCAATCGCATTCTCTCCTTGGGCCAGGAGAAGAGATGGCGGGCCCGGGGGATCGAGATGCTGGCAGCGGGCACGGTTCTCGACCTTGGCTGTGGGACGGGAGCGACCGACTTCAACGGCAGAGTCGCTGTGGGGCTGGACCCTGTCATCGAGATGCTGGCATTGAGCCCCGTCCGTGACCGGGTGGTCGGGGTGGGGGAGTCGCTCCCCTTCCTCGACGCATCACTCGACGGCGTTTTCAGCGGGTTCGTCTTCCGCAACCTGAGCTCGATCGATGACACCCTGGCCGAGATCGATCGGGTGCTGAAACCGGGCTCGACCGCGGTAGTGGTCGATCTGACCCGGCCCCGTGACGGCGTGCTCCGATTCCTTCATCGGATCGGTACCGCTGTCCTACTCCCGCTCGTCGGGCTCCTCTTCGCCGGTGCACCGCGGGAGTATTGGTATCTCCACCGCTCCCTGGATTCTCTTCCTCCGCCCGAGACCCTTTTCTCCGGCCACGCTCTCACCGCCGAGCATGTCTGGCGGATGGGCGTCTTCGGCTTCGTCTACGGCGTGCGGCTGCGTAAGGCGGGCCTAGAACCTAAGACCTAGAACCTGGAACCGCGAGCGAAGCGAGCATGATCGTGCCCCCGCCGTCGAGACCTTGCGACGCCGGAGATGGGGGCGTGGACTCAGGTCAGGCCGCCCTGCGGCACCCGGAACGGTCCACTTAGAGCTGCTTCCTTCCGGATCTGACCCGGTTCGTGGTGTTCCGCCGCGCAGGACCCGACCGTCAACGTCCCGTGTCCACCATCTGCCGGTGTCACTTGGACCCTCGGGCGGGGAATTCAGCCCCGCATAGAGAGGATTTCGGGTTCAGGGCACCCCTAGCGCCCCGCCTATCACGATCGATCACAAGGGTAGGCCACCACCGACTATTACGACTTCGGTGGATCGCGGCCCTGTTACCTTGGATCGGCTGTGTCCGCTCGCTTTGGCCCCAATTTCGGCAAGCTTTTCGCCGCCGCCCTGCTGCAGGAGATGTCCTTCTTCCTCCTCGTCCATGTCCCCGGCTATCTCGAGACCCTCGGGATCACCGAGGCGCTGATTGGCCTGCTCTACGCAGCCGGAGCTGTCCTCGCCCTGCTGTTTCGCCCTGCATTCGGAAGGATCCTGGACCTGACAAACCGGCGCACTGTGCTCCTGGTCGCTGGCTTGTTAAACGCCACGGTCGTGCTTGCCCTGGCCACCACCACCGTATGGGGCCCGTATCTCTGGGTGCTCTTCCTCGCACAACGGGTGCTGCAGATCGCCCTATTCACCACCATGCTCACCTACGGTGCCGATTCGATGCCGGTCGAGCATCGGACCCAGGGTTTGGCTCTGTTTGGTCTCTCCGGGCTCCTTCCTATCGCCCTCGGGGGTGTCGCGGGCGATCTGGTCATCGAGGCTTTCGGTTATCCGGCCCTGTTCGTTCTTGCCTCGGCGGCGAGCCTCACCTCATGGCTCCTGGTGTGGCGTTTGCCCGTGCTCCCCGTTCTCGGTCATCGGCCCCGACGTGGCTTCTGGTCGGCCCTGGCCCAACGCAATCTGCTCCCGATGTGGTGGGTGACGCTGGCCATGGCCATCGGGATGGAAACGATCTTCACCTTCACCAGGACTTACGTTGCGGATCGGGGCGTCGGCTCCGCGGGTCTCTTCTTCGGCGTGTATGGCGTGACCGCGGCCGCAACGAGAATCCTCGGCGGGCGGCATTACGACCGGATACCACAGCGCCCATTCGTCACCGGCGCCCTGCTGGCCTACGGATCGGGTCTGCTGCTGCTGGCCGTAGCGGGAAGCCCCGAAATCGTCGTAGCGGCCGCCTTCGCGGCCGGTCTGTCCCATGGCGTCCTGTTTCCGATTCTCACCAGTCAGGTGGTGAGCAGAGCGAGGACCGCCGAACGAGGGTCTGCAATGGCGATCTTCACGTCGATCTTCGACATCGCTCTCCTCGCCTCAGCCCCTGCGGTGGGCGGTCTGATCGACGGGTTCGACTACCGAACCGCGTTTTCCGCGGTGGCTCTGGTCCTGGGGGTCGGCGCAGTGGTGTATGCGATTTGGGACCGGCGTCTGGTCGCCTCCGATACGGCAATCCCTGCGTGAATCAGCGTCGTTCGGCGAAGAAGGTGGTGAGCAGCGCAGAGCACTCCTCGGCGAGGACCCCTTCGATCAGGTCGATCCGATGGTTGAGCCGGCGATCCTGGGGAATGTTGTAGAGCGACCAGGCGGCACCGGCCTTCAGGTCTGCCGCCCCGTACACGATGCGGTCGAGCCGGGCCAATACCGCCGCCCCGGCGCACATGGGGCAGGGCTCGAGGGTCACCACGAGGGTGTGGCCGGTCAGTCGCCAATCGTCGATCTCCTTCGCACGAGCCGAGATGACCAGGATCTCCGCGTGCGCCGTGGGGTCGGACAGCTCTTCGCGTCGATTGTGATCGACGCCGACGACGGTGCCGGCCGCGTCGAGGAGCACCGCCCCCACCGGCACATCACCTGTGCCTGCGGCCTCGGCCGCCGCTTTCAGAGCCCTCCGCATCGGGTCGATAAAGCGATCGGAGGGCATCGGCTCAGCCATGTGGGTCGATTATCCTCTATCTGCCTGCCGGTCCCGGCAAGGCAGCTCCGGAGGGATCGCATAGTCCGGTCTAGTGCGCGGCACTGGAAATGCCGTTGGGGGTTTACGCTCCCTCGAGGGTTCAAATCCCTCTCCCTCCGCCAAACGTCGCCCCTGGAGGGGTCGCATAGTCCGGTCTAGTGCGCGGCACTCGAAATGCCGTAGGGGGCTGACGCCTCCTCGAGGGTTCGAATCCCTCCCCCTCCGCAATGACGCCGCCTCAGGCGGCTCTATCCGCTGACTTCGACCCTCGCCGATGAGCACCCCTTGAATTGAGCCATCGCCTCGGCTTCTTGAACGATGGCATCCATCACACGGGTCGGGCGGCGGCCGAATGGCTCGATCTCGACCTCCCACCGGTCGCCTTTCACCCGGCCACGCCATGTGCCTATGACCGCACCATCCACCAGGAGCGCCCCCGGGCCCCGCACTGCTTGCCAAAGTCGCCCACGGGCCGTCTGATCGGGGAGCAGCGTCGCCCGGTCCCGTTGCTGGAGATAGGGGTCCTGAACCGGGAGAAGTCGCACTCCTTTCGTCTCCGGAGGTGAGTCGAGGGCCTGGTCGTCCGCGGCCAGGAGTAGGGCCTTCTTGCCCGCGATCTTCACCTCGATGAGCTCCCCTTCGATGAGCTCGAAGGCTTGTTTCGCATCGGCCAGGCTGCGTTGGGTCCACTCGGCGAAATGCTGCGGGGTCGCCGGCCCGTAGCAATGCAGGAACCGGCGGGCCAGCTCGGCCCGGGCCGAATTGGGGTCCATTGGCTCCGGTATTGGCTTCAACCACTGATCGGTGCGGGCCATCACCGAGTCGGTGCCCCGCCCCGAGACGATGCACACCGCGCCGATGGTCCCGATGGCGCGGAACAGTGGTTCGGGCATGTCGTCCCGGGCGGACTCTGGACGCTCGATCTTGTGAAGACTGCGAACCCGGGCATAGAGCCGGTCCCTCAGCTCGTTGACATCCATGCTCTTGCCATCGAGCAGCTTGTCGGCGGCGCGGACGAGTCTGTCGAGGAGATCGAACGGGTCAAACTCCGCCTGGTCGAGCGCTGGGGCCCAACCACCCAGCGTCTGACGGAAGGAAGCGGCGTCGAACGGCATGGCGCCGGTCGTGAATACCTCGAGATCGGTGGCGGGCACCACATGTGGGGCACCACGCATGGCCCACAGGGCGAGCAGCGACCGGTCTCTACTCAGTGCCTTCTCCAGCTTCTCGGTTGAGAGATCGTCCACCCGGGCATGGAAGGCGAGGGCCGCGGTGCCGAGCGGGGTCTCCTGTATGCCGCACCGGGCCGCCGCCTCGACCAGACGCTTGGTCCGGCGGTTGAGCCCGTGACTGGCGAGACGGAAAGCGAGGACCTGCTCGCGCCCGATGGCCATGAGGCGATGCTACGTCGATGACGAGAAAGGCCTCCCGGGTACCCTGATTCGGAGCGTTTCACCTGGAGGGGTGTCCGAGTGGTCTAAGGAGACGGTCTTGAAAACCGTTGGGCCCGATCCGGGTCTCGTGGGTTCGAATCCCACCCCCTCCGCCCGTCTCAGCCCTAGGCACCAGAACGGATAACGTACAACGGGCGGCGCAGCCGCCATTGGAGAGGTGGCCGAGTGGTCGAAGGCGCTCGCCTGCTAAGCGAGTAGGGGGTGTTAAGCCTCCTCGAGGGTTCAAATCCCTCCCTCTCCGCCAGGCTTTTCCGAGCCCGATGCAACTAACGCGACCGCAGTCCTATATCTTGTAATCCGTGCGGCGCAGCCAAACGCCTTGTCCACGATGCTCATTGCGTCGTTTGGAATCGTGGTTTTTCTCGTTTCGGTGGTCAGCGCCGCCCCCGGCGAGCCCACGGACGCCGGCGCGTCAACCCCGACCTGAACAAGGCGTGTGGGCTGGACGTGCTGATGATCCTCGACGAGTCGGGATCGATCGCTTCGCCTCCAACGCGACGAATGACGTGCGTCGCGCCTTCACCGCATTCGTCGACTCCCTGAACAACACCGGCTCCTCGATGGCAGTGGTCGAGTTCTCCACCGTTGCCCGGCTTCCCTCGATCGGTGGTTTGCCCGGTGGCCAGTACATCACCATCACTGACAGCACCAGAGACGACTTCGAGGCTATATCGACGTCGACTACGACCCGGCCGACAAGACGAACTGGGAGGATGCCTTGCGCGTCGGCCGCTACATGGCGCCCAGGCCCAGTCCCGAAATCCCTCACCTGGTGGTGTTCATCACCGATGGCGACCCCACCGCGGTGATCAGAAACAGCCAGGTGACCCCATGTCGAATACCGGACCAAGGTCCCGCTCTCCTCAGAATGAGGTGAGTGATGCCAGCGGCAATGCGGGCGCCACACCGGCCATCATCCAACGCCAATGCCCAGAAAGCGGTCGGATCCCACATCCTCGCCATTGGCGTTGGAGCCGCACTGCAGAACGCCCAGTCCCGGCAACGTTTGATCAGTGTGTCCGGCCCCAACGTCTTCAATGGGGTCGGCAGCCTTCGACATCGCCACCCACGACGTCTACCTCGAACCGAGACTTCAGCCGAGCTCGAGGACGCCCTCCGGGACGCCGCGTTCCAGCTCTGCGCCCCATCGGTCAACATTCGCAAGCTCTATGACCCGACGCCCGGACCCCGGACAGTCTCGACGATGCGGTCCCGGCGTGGGGTGGGAGATGGAGGGCACCGTCCATCCGTTCCCGCACCGGGCACATTCCATTGGGTCCTTCCCATCTGCGACGACGGGGCCGCCGTCGCCGCAGCTCCCGGGCCTCCGCAGACGGGACCTACGAATGGGGCCGGGTTCCTCACGTTCCAATGGACACCGACCAATCCCGAACGGTATCTCGGTGTTCCAGGTGACCGAGGACACGCCGAACAACCCGCCGGATCCGCCGGGTGGGAGCTACTCCAACGTGCCCATGAGACCGATTGCACTTTCAGAACCCCGGACATACCGACGACGCGCCACTCCCGTTGGACGAGCTCGATCCCAACCGGTGGGTTCATCGATCACATCCCGCCGGAGTCGATCGTCACCTGCCGTATGGTCAACCTGGCTGAGCCCGTTCCGGGCATCGACATCGAGAAGGCGACCAATGGGGTCGACGCCGACGACGGCTTCGGCCCGATTATCCCGCTCGATGATCCAGTCATCTGGACATATGTGGTGACCAATACCGGCAACACCACATTGGACGACGTGTCGGTCTCGACTCCCCGACCGGGGGCGCACCATTCGAGGTGGATTGTCCCTTCGACGCTGCCTCGGCACCGGGAGACCTCGATGACCTGCACCGAGACCTCCACCGCCGTTGCCGTGGCTCCTACGAGAACACGGCGGTGGTCACCGCGACCGACACCCACGGCATCGAAGTCGACGACAGCGACCCATCTCATTACTTCGGGGCTGCCCCGGGATCGTGGTCAAGAAGTTCACCGCGACCAGATGGCGTGGAACAGGACGCCGACGCCCATTTGGCCCCGGGATCCCGGTTGGCGACACGTGAACTGGACCTACAACGTTTCCTGGTGCCAGGGGCGACCGTCCCGCTCGAGGACATCGGCTCTGTCGACGACGCCGGCACCCCGGAAGACCTCCCCGTGCCGTGGCGCTGACGACTTCGTCCCTATTCGATCCCACCGGCGATGACGGTGGGATCTCGGGGTTTTGGAACCGGGCGAGGTCTGGGACCTACTCGTTCACCGGCATCGCCGATGAGGGGGCCGTATGAGAACTTCGCCACTGTCACCGGCCAGTCGACGCTCGATCCAACCGAGATGGTCATCGACAACGACCCCTCCCACTACTACGGGATTATCAGCCGCTCTCGATCATCAAGTACACCAATGGCGAGGACGCCGACACTCTAACCGGTCCCGGAGTTGACGATCCGGCAGCCAGGTGCCGTCCGGTCCTATGTCGTGACCAACGAGGGAAATGTCCCCGGTTGCCGGTTGGGCTGTGACCGACGACATGGGGACTCCTGGGACGTTTCGGACTGACAGCCCGGCGGGTGTCCGAGGAAAGTCCTCCTCCCATTGCAGAGCGGCGTCTGTCACCTCTCGGGGACGGTCCAGGAAGGCCAGTACGAGAACATCGGGACCGTCACCGGCACCGACATCATCGGTAACCGATTGCCCGCGGACTTCGACCCATCCCATTACATCGGGGTGACCTCCGGAATTGACCATCGAGAAGGCGACCAATAACGACGATGCGGATCTCCCCACCGGCCCCTTCATACCGGTGGGTGGCACCTGTGGACTGGACCTATGTGGTGGACAACACCGGATCAGGCCACTCTTACGGGGCTCACGGTGGTGGACTTCCGGATCGACGGTCTGCCGATTGCGGTGACCTGTGACGAGACCGACCTGCCAGTAGGCGGGTCCACCGACTGTGCGGCAAATGGGATCGCGATCGCCGGCCAATACACGAACTCGGCGGTTGCCATCGCCACCGATCCCTTCGGTGACAAGGTCGGAGCCACCGACCCGTCGCACTACTTCGGCGCCGAGTCGGCGATCACCCTGGAGAAATACACCAACGGTGTCGATGCCGACGAACCGGTGGGCGCCCTGATCCCGGTGGGTGGTGCCGTCGAGTGGACCTATGTCATCACCAACACCGGCGACCTCACCTTGGATCGAAATCGAACTGACCGATGATCAACTTGGGCCTATTCCTGCCAAGCCCCGCCGCTTGCTCCTGGAGAATCCTTCACCTGTACGGCGACCGGAACGGCGGTCAGCGGCCAGTACGCCAATACTGGCGACGGCGACGGCGGATCGACCCGGCCGCAGCCAGACAGTCAGCGACACCGATCCCTCCCACTATCTCGGCTACCTGCTCCAGATCGACATCGAGAAGGCGACCAATGGCGAGGATGCCGACACCCCGACCGGCCCCTCCGTCCCCGTCGGCGACCCGGTGACCTGGACCTACGTCGTGACCAACCCCGGTGATTTCCACATCGGCGATGTGGTGGTCACCGACGACCAGGGCGTGACGCCGGTGTTCCAGGGTGGTGATACCGACGGCGACACCTTCCTCGATCCAGGTGAGATCTGGACCTACGAGGCCACCGGAACTGCTGACGCCGGCCAGTACGCCAACGTCGCAACCGTGACCGGCTCAGCCGGCGATGAGTTGGACACCGTCCTGACCGACTCCGACCCGTCGCACTACTTCGGCCTCGTCGCCTCGATCGACATCGTCAAGTCCCCTGATGCGGCCGTCGTAGCCATAGGTCAACCGCATACTTTCACGATCACGGTCACCAACACCAGCAACGTCGACCTCACCGATGTCGTTGTGACCGACCCGGTGACCCCGGCGTGTGATCAGACAATCGGGCCGATGACTCCGGGCCAGGTGGTCACTTATACCTGCGATGTCGCCCAGGTCTTCACGCACATCAACAACATTGCCTCGGTCCAAGGGGTCGCTCCCGATGGCACGGTGGTCACAGATGAGGACCCCGCCGAGGTCACCGTGATCGGTGCCGGCGGCATCTCGGCGATAGGCGACCTGGTCTGGTTCGACAACAACCAGAACGGGATTCAGGACAGTGGTGAGGCCGGGATCGCAGGCGCCCGCGTCACTCTGGCCTTGGACACCGAATCGGTGGAAGTGATCCCTCTCGAAATCGTGACTGTGACCGTGACGACTGACGCCACAGGCCACTATCTCGTCACCGGGCTGGTGCCGGGTGAGTACACCGTCACCCTGGACCTGTCCTCCGTGGCCGGCACGCTGACCACGCCCGGCAGCTATCTGGTGAGCCTCGGTCTCGACGTGGTCTATCTGGACGCCGACTTCGGTCTGGCCCAGGTGGCCACCGGCCCCGTCGGCGGCTTGCCGTTCACAGGGGTATGGGCGCTCACGGAAATGGCGATACTGGCCGGGATCCTGATTTTGACCGGTGGCGCTTTCCTCCTGCGTGACCGGTTCCGCAAACCGGGGACCGCGGAACTGCCGTAGGGCCGATTCTCCGAGGTCAAGACTTCGTTCGCTCGAAGCGAAGAACGTTCCACGACACCGCGGGCAGAACCACTTCGACCGAATCGCCGGGCTCACCGGACGCGACGCGTGAGCTTGGCATGACCCGATCGGGACGTTCCAGTGTGTTGATGGCGTGTATGTCGCTATCGCTGAGCGTCAGTTGCTCGACAAGTCGATAGCCAGGGAAGGCGCGCAAGCCAATTGAAAAGGCGACCTCTTCATCGAGGTCCCGGTTGACTGCGAACACGACGAGGTCGCCAGCGTCGTCGTCATGGGTTGCCACCGCGTCGATGACGGGGGTGTGGCCGTATCGCTCGCTGTTGTAGCTCGGCGTCTTGGGCTCGACCCTCAGCACGTTGCCTCGTGCGAACCGGGCCGCCTGGGCAAAGGGATAGAACGTGGTCTGCCTCCACGCCGGGCCACCGGGTTCGGCATGGATCGGAGCGATGGCATTGACCAGCTGTGCCTGACAGGCGGCGGTGACCCTGTCGCTATGCCGAAGGAGCGTGATCAGCAGGGAGCCAACCACTACCGCGTCGGCCACGTTGTAGACGTCTTCGATCAGCGGCGGTGCGACAGGCCAATCCGTCATTGGCTCGAGGTCCTGAAACCTGCTGATGTACCAGACATTCCACTCGTCGAACGAGAGATTGATCCGCTTGCGGGCGCCGGTCTTGGCTCGGACGTGGTCGGAGGTGGCGATGACCGATTCGATGAATGACTCCATGTCGAGCGCAGAGGCCAAGAAGCTGCGCATGTCGCCGTTGTGCTCCTGGTAATACGCGTGCAGGGAGACGTAGTCGACCTGGTCGTAAGCGTGCTCGAGGACAGTGGCTTCCCAACTGCCGAAGGTAGGCATGCCCGAATGCGAGCTGCCACACGCGACTAGTTCCACCGCTGGATCGAACATTCGCATTGCGCGCGCCGTCTCCGCCGCCAGCCGCCCGTACTCGTCTGCCGTCTTGTGCCCCATCTGCCAAGGGCCATCAAGCTCGTTGCCGAGGCACCAGAGCTTGATATCGAACGGCTGTCGATGACCGTGAGCGACGCGAAGGTCCGACCAATAGGAGCCACCTTCGTGGTTGCAATACTCGAGGAGGTTCACCGCGTCCTGCACACCTCTGGTTCCCAGATTGAGCGCTTGCATGACCTCGACATCGGCCTTGCGGGCCCAGTTGACAAACTCGGCAATCCCGAAGGCGTTGGTTTCCAATGAGTGCCAGGCGGAATCCAGACGGGCGGGCCGTTGGTCGATAGGCCCGATTCCATCCTCCCACTGATACCCGGAGACGAAATTGCCACCGGGATAGCGAACGACGGTGACTCCCATCTCACGAACCAGATCGAGCACGTCGTGGCGCAAGCCATCTTCATCGGCGGTCTCGTGGCCCGGCTCGAAGATGCCGGTGTAGACACACCGCCCCAGATGCTCGACAAAGGACCCGAAGGTGCGCCGGCGAACCTCGGCCACCTGAAAGTCGGGGTCGATGGTCAGGGAGGCCGTCAGCATCGGTCCCTGCCTTGGCGGTGCGGTTGAGTCGCCACATCGGCGATCAAGACATGGCGACGACCCCTTCCGCCGGCGTGAACACCCTCGGTTCGGGCCGATTCGGCCGCCTCATGGCCGATCTCATCCATCTCTTTCATGCAGCTCTCCATCCCGTCCCTGGATGCCGGCGAAAGTGTGAGCGTTCACAATATCTCCGTCAAGTCGGGGCCTGGTAACGAGTGCATGCAAACGAAATCGCTTGACCCGGAGCAGGTCCGGGTCTTACTATCCGCCGGGCGCGTTAGCGCTCACAATCAGGCCGCCGGGGTGCCATCAGAACGTCAAGGCCCGACATTCCGACCTCATGTGGTCGGTCGAGGAGGAGAGAAGATGTTCACGAAACGCCGAGCCGGCTCCTTGTTCCCCCTGCTATTGACCCTGGTTCTCGTGGTGAGCGCCTGTGGTGGCAGTTCCGGTGGAGGCTCGGACACAACCGGCGGATCGGGAACTACCACCGCCAGTGGCGAGGCTCGAACCGTAGATCTCACGTTCTGGACCTTCGTCGAGGCGCATGCGGAGTTCCTGCAGTCTCAGGCCGAGGAATGGAATGCGGCCAACCCCGACGTTCAGATCAACATCGAGGCTTCGACGCAGGACTACACGGTCATGCATGATCAGTTGGCGATCGCTCTGCAAAGCGGAACCGGTGCGCCGGATCTAGTCGACATCGAGATCTCGAAGTTCGGGATCTTCACGAGAGGCGAGATTCAGCTGCATGATCTGACCGAAATCGTGGAGCGAAACAGCGAGGACCTCGTCACCGAACGGCTCGCCCCGTACGAGGTCGGTGGGGTCGCATACGGCGTCGACTACCACCTGGGCGCTTATCTCATGTACTACAACACCGAGTTGTTGGAAGCGGCCGGCGTCGACCCGGACAGCATCGCCACCTGGGACGACTACAGGGAGGCCGGCGCCACTGTGCTGGCGGAGACCGGGAAGCCGATGGCTGCGGTCGAGACCGGATCCGGGTTCACCCTGACCTCCGTGATGTTGCAGAACGGCGGTGGTCGCTACGACGCCGACAACCAGCTGATCCTCGACAACCCGGCGAACATCGATGCGGCTCAGATGGTCCAGGACATGGTCGCTGAAGGGATCGCCGTCCCGGCTCCGGGCACAAACTTCCATGACCCCAACTTCTACGGGTACTTCAATGAGGGCGGTGCGGCCTCGGTGTGGATGCCACAGTGGTACATGATCAGGTTCCCCGAGAACATGCCGGACCTGGAGGGGAAGATGATCGTCCGCCCGCTGCCTGCATTCGAGGATGGCGGGGCGGTCACGACCATGGGTGGGGGCACCGGTACCGCGATAACCACGCAAACACCCGAGGATGAGGTGCAGGTGGCGAAGGACTTCCTGGAGTTCGCAAAGCTCACCTATGACGCTCAGGTCAAGTTGTGGACCGTGCTCGGCTTCGATCCCTTCCGCAACGATGTCTACGAAGACCCGGCGTTGGCCGAGCCCGACCCCTGGTTCTCCAACGAGCCCGTCATGGCGACTATCTCTCAGATGTTCGACCGCTTGGTGCCCGAGTACACCGGGCCCCGGTATCCGGAGATCTCGACGCTGATGGCGGAGACGATGGCCGTTGAGATCTTTGATCAAGGAAGACCACCGGCCGAAGTGTTTGCGGCGGCGCAAGAGGAGATCAGCGCTCTGGACTGAGAGCCGAAAGGTCAGCAGTGCGTGGGGCGGTTGGCGACGCCAACCGCCCCACCACCGGTCGTGACAGGCAACGGAGGTTGGCAAGGGACGGATGAGGCGCACCCATGGCCACTGAGACCGGCGAGATCACGCAGGTAGCGGTCGAGACATTCCCCAAGAAGAAGTCTTTCTTCGAGCGCGAGTGGGTCGTCGCCGCTGTCCTGCTCGCTCCGTTCATGATCCTGTTCCTGGTGTTCCGGGTATACCCGGTGATCCAGGCGATCCGTCTCAGCCTCGACAATGTCGAGAGCATCGGTCAAAGCGAGTTCATCGGCCTCGGGAATTATCAGGAGCTGCTCGCGGACGAGCGCTTCCTCGATGCTGTCGGCAACAACGCCCTCTACACCCTCGGCACGCTCCTATTGCTGATACCCATCCCTTTGGCGCTGGCTGCGCTTCTGTTCTCCGGGCGGGTGAAGGGCCCTGGCGCCTTCAGGACGATCCTCTTCGTCCCCCTCCTAGCCGGATTGGTGGTGGTCGCGGTGATATTTCAGTTGCTCCTGAATGTCGACGGCATTCTCAATCGAACCCTGGAAGCAGTTGGGATCCCCGGGCCGGAATGGCTGGAGACGCCGGGTCTTGCCATCCCGTCGCTGATCCTTCTTGCACTGTGGCGTTGGACCGGGATAAACATGGTCTACTTCTCGGCCGGGCTGGCCGCCATTCCCAACGATCTCTACGAAGCCGCCGCCATGGACGGCGCCTCGGGGATTCGGCGTTTCTTCAGCATCTCAGTCCCCCTGTCGAAGCCAATAATTCTGTTCGTGGTGGTACTAACGCTGATTGGCGGCTTTCAGCTCTTCACCGAACCGTACGTGCTTTACGCCAGCACGGCCGGCGCCGGGCCCAATCGCGGGGCATTGAGCATGGTCGTCCTCCTCTATCGAACCGCTTTCACCTCGTTCCGGCTTGGCTACGCCTCGGCAATGGGAGTGGTTCTGGCGCTGATCGTCGTTGCCGTCTCGATTGTTCAACTCAGGGCCTTCGGGTTTTTCCGGAGGGATTAGGGGTGGCCCATGTCGGTTGAGCAGGTGACGACGACACTTCGCCCGGTAGGACGTGGGATTCGGCACTGGATCCTTCCCACCGCTCTGATGGTCTTGATCGCCTTCGTCTTCCTCGTGCCACTCTACTGGCTGGTGCTGAGCTCCTTCCGCCCGAGTGATCGGATCTTTGCTGACGCAGGCGACTTCTTCCCCAATGCCGTCACGCTCGACAACTTTACCCGGCTCTTCACGGACGCGCCCTTTCGTTCGCTGGTTCACCAACTCGTTCATCCTGACCGCCGGCGCGACGATTGGCTCGCTGGTGGTGATAACGATGGCCGCCTACCCGCTTGCCCGGCTCCGCTTCAGGGGCAGGAACGTTCTCTTCATCTCGATCCTGGCCTCATACATGCTGCCCTTCCACCTGCTCCTGATTCCCTTGTTCCTGCTGATGATCGACCTAGGGCTCATCGACACCCACCTTGGTGTGATCCTGCCCCTCTGGGCTCATCCGTTCGGGTTGTTCTTCATGCGGCAGTACATGTTGGGCATCCCTCAGGATCTCCTCGACGCTGCCCGCGTCGACGGCGCCTCGGAGTACGCGGTGTTCTTCCGGGTAGTCGTGCCCCTCGTGAAGCCGGCATTGGCCACACTCGCCGTCTTGTTCTCTTTGGAGGCCTGGAACGATCTGCTCTGGCCTCTGATAGTGATGAGGAGCCCGGAGAACTTCCCGCTCTCGTTGGGAATCGCCAGTCTGTTGGGAGGCCAGTTCCGCCCTCAGTGGGACCTGATCATGACCTCTTCATTGCTGGCGACCCTGCCGATCATCGTGATCTTTCTCTTCATGCGAAAGCGCTTCCTCAGCGGCTTCTCGCAACTGGGCACCGGAGTCAGGTAAACGGAGGGATCCGCGACAAGGCCATTGCGTCAAGGGGCGACCCGGCCGCTGTTGGGATCGACCATTAAGGACGACACGTCGACGGCTTCGAAGTCCGAGCCTTCGATGATATCCAGCTCGTGGAGGATGTCGTTGTTCCACCGGGGGTCCGGGGCACCGGAGATGTACCAGGGCGATCCGTTGTCGGCGAGGACGATCCCGTAGGTCTTCATCGCCTCGGCGATCACCCGGGCCTGTGACGACATCCCAGACGTGTCGAACGATGCCTTGAGCCTGAACCGTTGGCCCATTGGCGGGTAGGACGGGTCGGTGATGGACGAAGCCTCGTGACGGGCCGGCCAGGTGTAGGCGGCCTGGGTGTCGGGGGCGGTGAACCGTATGGCGTGACGGATCACCCCAGAGGCGACTTCGTCGTAGCGAACGAGGCCTGCATAGATAGGGAGTCCGGCTGCGTCGGCCGAGGTCCATCCGGCCGGTCGCAGGGCGTTGGAGCGCAGGTTGTAGCGGGCCCCATTTGCGGCTCGCCACGTGCCGTCGCCATTGGGGAACGCGGAGAACAACTCATAGAGCATGCAGGCCGCGCCATCGACCACGATGACATGGCGGTCACCCGAGGCAGTGGGCCCGCCTTCGATGGGTGCATTGGCCGGGATCGGATAGGGGCCCGGGTCGCTCTCGCCGGGCCAGGAGGTGAATTGGACCGCCACGTCGGGTTGGCTGGCGCCAACCTCGACGTAAGGGATTCCGATCGGGCTCGATGATCCGGGCGGCCAGACTCCACTTCCCAGATCCGCGTGGACGTTCGCGGTCGCTCCGATCCGGGACACGTACTGGCCCGACCGGGCGTGGACCGGGAGCGTGTCGACTCGGGTGTTCCAGATGTTGTCGGCCGGAAACACCGGGCAGCCGGATCCGGGACCGGTACCGGGAAGGGCGCCGTACGAGCCGGCGACGGGAAGCCACTCCGGTGATCCCCATCCGAACTGGCTGTCGGCGTTGCCCTGGGTGTTGGTGTGGCGGAAGTAGAAGGTGGTGTTGGAGGGTCGGAACACGGCCGGGGTATCTGTCCCGTCGACCACTCCCCAGTCACCGGCTATCAGGCGGTCTGCAGGATCTCCGAAGAAGAACTCGGCATTGGCGTTGCCTTGGGTGTGAGAGTTGCGGAAATAGACGAAACCGGTCGACTCCCGATGCAACCCGACCGTGTCCTCTCCGTTCCCGTCGAAATCACCGACGAACGGTTTGTCACCAGGATTACCGAAGATGTAGTTGAAATCGGCTGCTCCCAGTCCTCCGTCGTTGGCACCCAGCTCGTTGATCACATAGATGCGAGCTTCTGGGGCCCGGTAGATGGAGACGGTGTCACAACCGTCTCCGTCGAAGTCTCCGGCCAATGGGATGTCTCCGGGGTTGCCGAAGAAGAATCTGACGTTGGCCACACCCTGAGAGTTCGAGTTCCGCAGGTAGACGAACCCGTCCGACTGGCGGTACAGACCGGGTGTGTCCACCCCGTCACAGTCCCAGTCGCCCACCATCGGGAAATCACCAGGATTCCCATAGAAGAAGCTGGTCACAGCTCCGGACCCGTCGCGTAAGTACCAGAGACCGGCATTGGGGTCGATCAACCCGACCGTGTCTTCCGCGGCGGCAGGGGGGGCGGCGAGAAGCAAGGCCGTCAGCACGATCAGGGCACGCCGCATCGTCATCCCGGGAGATGATCGGCAAACGATGCGGCGTCCCTTAGCGACTCAACCCCCGTCGACGGCTTCCAGCCAATCGGACCAGTAGCCCTTCCATTCCTCGACGGCCTCGGGCGTGGGCAGCTTGTCATGGGCGATCGTGATCTTTACCCGCCCATCGTCCTGAGTGTCGAGTGCGATCTGCGCCGTTCCTGGCCCGATGCCGACGCGAAGCACCTTGGAGCTGGGCCGGGAGCGGAGCTCGGTCTCGAATCCGGGGAAGAGATCGGCCCGGTCGTCGTCATCGAGGAGCATCTCCCGAAGTAGCCCGGCGTCGACCGTCACCGTTCGTGACTTGCCGGCGCTGAAGGTCCCGTCCGGCTGCTGGTGGGGGAGTCGGAGCCCGGTGATCCGCTCGTATCCCACGGTCACGGTCTGGGCCCACCATCCGTCCACCCCATGTTCCTCGCGGACGTAAGTGGCGATGGCGGTATGACCGTCAGCATGTCCCGGCCAGGCGTCGATGATGTCGCACCACTCGTCCCAGCCGCGCCCTGTGGCCTCACGAAGTGTGTCCTCGGCCATCTCAGGCTCGGATGCCCATTGTCTCGTCCCGGACGACGAGGATTGCTCGATGAGGACACGGCGAGCGGCGCCGTAGCGTTCGCCGGTCTTCTCCATGCGTTGCCGGATCCGGTGTTTGAAGGTCTCTTGTCGGGTCATTTCGACTGCTTTCCCGTGTCTCGGCCGCATGCGATCGGCGACCCGCGCTCACCGACGCTTGCGTGGACACGCACAGCTCGATCCGACTCCTTGCCGAGCACTCGAGGTCCCCTTTGCCTTCCGGGTCGGCGGCGCAGGCGCCGAGACGAAGGTCGGGCGGGGCAAAGCCGCCCACCGGGCAACTCTACCTCGGGCTTATTCCAGGAGCCGCTGCTCCATCGCATACAAGGCTGCACCGGCCCGGGTGGACGCTCTGATCTTGGAATAGATGTTCTCGACGTGTCGTCCCACCGTCTTCGGTGAGATGTACAACTCCTTGCCGATCACACGATTGGTGTGACCCCGTGCGATGAGACGCAGGACCTCCACCTCGCGGTCGGTCAGGCCACCGGGATTGATGGTCTTGCCGAGGCGGGATCGACCCTCTGCTGCCGCCACCACCGCGGCTATGGCCTCCGGGTCCAGCCGACCCGCATCAGCCTCCTCGTTGAGCATGCGAGTTGCCTCGCTGGTATCGAAGCGGCCTCTGTGGGGCCGATCTGCGATCAGGGCAGCCATGACATCCGCCGCCGCAAGCACGCGCCCTGTCCTCGAGAGTTGATCGGCGGTCATCTTCCGGTGATATCCAGAGCCGTCACTGCGTTCGTGGTGACTGGAGGCGACCTCACCCAATTCGGCCAAGGCTTGGCAGCGGGACAGCACCCGCTCGGTCAGATAGGGGTGGAGTCGGACCTTCTCCCACTCCGCGGTGGCCAACGGCCCTGCCTTGTCCCAGATCCCGTTCTCCACACCCACCCGGCCTAGATCGTGGACCAGGGCGGCCCGTCTCAAGTCGCGGACTTGATCCTCCGTCACCCCGAGCAGCCGCGCTGCCTGTTCCGCCAGGTCGGCGACGGTGCGTGAGTGCCCCCTGATCCATGGAGACTTGAGATCGACGTAGTCGGCGACAACAGAGAGACAATGGTCGATGTCCTGCACCATGAGGGCCGGCTTCGGCTCGGACGCCAGGACCTCGTCCCACTCGGCGTCTTTTCCGGAGATGCCCAGCTTCGTCACCAGGTCGATGATCTGTGGGTCATAGCCCTTTCCACGCCGCTTCCGCAGGATCTCGTCGACGTCGTCACCGCGCCTGGCAAACAGATCGGCATCGCGGACAACGACCGCGATCCGGGTCTCGAGAGGGATCTCTTCGCCCTCCAGGCCGGCCGGGTCACCGGACCCGTCCCATCGCTCGTAAGCGTGCTGGAGAGCAAGGACAACCTCGTCGTCGAGACCGAGACGTCGGGCCAGCATCGCACCAACCTCACAATGAGCTGCGAGACCGCCGGCATCGGACGCGGGCTGGGTCAGCGCGGCTCCGATCAGACGCAGACGGCGGGGCGCGGTCTGGCCCGATCCGACCGCGCGGACCATGGCGCGTGTCGCTTCTGCCTTGCCACCCATATGAGAGGGGGCGAACTCCCTCATGAAGGAGAGATCGTTTCCCCCGGACATGCGCGCCGTGTCGTCGGAGTCCGACGTGCAGCCGAGAAAGCGAATCAGCGAGACCTGCTGGACGTGTCGAATCTGAGCGTCGTCGCACCCCAGCTCCCGCGCCACCTCGACCGCCAGGAGGCTGGTGCTGAGACCGTGGCCCAAGGGCTGGCCTGTGCCGAGGTCGGTGGCGAGCGAAAGCGACCCGAGCAGCTCCGTCACGGGCAGCTTCGCATCGGCGAAGACCATGAGCCGACCCTACGCGGACGGGTCTGCTGGCTCAGCCCGCGTCGAGGACGGCGGTGGGGCTATCCATCACCACGGGGGATGGCCGGGAGGCGGGCGAGATCCCGAACCAGACCCCGGCCATCACCACGAGGGCACCCACCATGCCTGTCACCGTGATCGGCTCGTCGATGAGCAGGGCGCCGAGCACCATCGTGACCACCGGGAACAGGACGAACATGTAGGACGTCGCGGACGCGGTCCAGCGCCGGGCCACCAGGAGGACGAGGGCGAACAACCCGACCGAGCCGGCGGTCACGAGGTACACCAACGCCCATGCGACTTCTGTCTGGGCAGGGAGTGCCCACTGCTCTCCGTTCAGAGCCGAGAGCGCCAGCAGGGTCGCGGCGCCAGTGGCCAAAGAGATGGCGTTGGTGACCGCCGGGTGATTGGCCGAGATCATCTTGGCGACGATGACGCTCTCCCCGGCGCACACCGTCGCTCCCAGAAGGGCAAGCAATGGAATGATCGAGATCGTCACCGGTCCCGGCCCGATCGCCATCCAGGTGATCCCGAACACAGCCAGTAGCGACCCTCCGACCGCCCTCGCACTCAGACGTTCGAGTCGTTGCGCCGACGCAAGGAGCAATGTCATCAGCGGGACCAGGGCCAGGACGATCGTGGCTGTCCCCGCCGTTACCCGCACGAGTGCCCAGTACATGAGCGCGTAGAAGATGGAGATGCCAAGCAGCCCGTTGGCGATTGTGAGGATGAGCTGTCTGCCACGGGGCCAGGGCAAACGCAATGCCAACACGATGAGGACGAAAATCGCCGAGGCCAATGTGAATCGAAGGCCGGCTCCCCAGAACGGGTCGAGCTCGCGGTTGCTGAGGCGAACCGCCAAGAAATTGCTTCCCCCGAGGGTCACGGCCACGGCAAACAGGGCATAACCCCCGCCCGGTCGCGTCGTCTGCTCCATATCCGGACCATGCCGCGTCGGGCGATATCCCGCCATCGGGTGAACACCCCATTTTTGCGTGGTATCAGCCGGAGTAGTGCTTTTCGAGACTCTTCAAATAGGAGGTAGCGGCGGCGGCGTTGTGGCGGCGCCAGAGCTCGAGATGGTCGACCGACCCTTTGGTAGGAACGTCGAGAGCGGCCAATGTGGGTTCGAGGACTCGACGCTGGAGGACGATGAGCTCGAGCGGGGACCTTCCCACACGCTGGAGAAGAGCCAGCTTGAGCTGGAACTCGATCCTCATGTCCCTGATATGGCCGACCGGGCTGTCGAGCCACGATTCGAGTCGCCGTCTCCCGGATCGGGTTATTCGGTGAACGACCCGATTTGGACCGGCGTCCCCCGGCTCGGTGTGTCCCGGAGTGGCCAGTCCGGCGTCGACGAGCCGATCGAGAGCCCGATACACCAAGGGCCTCCTCACCGTGATCACCCGCCCCACCTCGGTATCGGGCTGAAGGGCCTTGGAGATGGCGAAGCCGTGTGTGGGTACTTCGGCGAGTAACCCGAGCACGGCGTATTCGGTGAGCGATGGCTCGAACCCCTGCATGACCATGAGAGTAGGGTCTCGGAACTAGTCGCAGTGAGACTAAAGGAGCATTGAATGCGGAGTGTCCGCCTGATCATCACCGCTTGGGTCCTTGGCATGGTCATCGCCTGCTCTGGTTCGTCGGTGGAAGGGGAGTTGTTGGTTTCGGCGGCGGCGTCACTCACGGACGCGTTTGGTGAAGTCGAGTCAGTCTTCGAAGAGGACAACCCCGGCGTGGACATCGTCTTGAACTTGGGATCGAGCTCGGCGCTCAGGGAGCAGATCCTGGAAGGTGCTCCGGCAGATGTGTACGCCTCGGCCAATACCTCGAACATGGATCAGGTGGCAGATGCCGGTGAGGTCGACGGAGAAGCCGAGATCTTTGTCACCAACTCGCTCCAGATTGCCGTCCCCGCGGGCAACCCGGGTGGAGTCGTCGGGCTGGAGGACTTCGCCAGGGAGGAGTTGTTGATCGGGCTCTGCGCCGAGGATGTCCCGTGCGGTGACTTTGGGCGCCAAGCGCTGGAGAACGCCGGTGTCACTCCGTCGCTCGATACCAACGAGCCAGACGTGCGGGCACTTCTTACCAAGATCGAGAACGATGAACTGGATGCCGGCATCGTCTATGTGACCGATGTCCTCTCTGCAACGGGGGTGGAAGGGGTCGAAATCCCCGCAGCCGTGAACGTCGTTGCCGAGTACCCGATCGCGGTCCTGACAAGCGCGCCTAATCCGGATGCGGCCGCCGCGTGGGTCGAGTTCGTGCTTTCCGAAGAAGGCCAGGCGATCCTGACCAGTTATGGGTTCACATCACCTTGACCGCTGACACAACGGTGAGACCACGCAGACGGCGACCCCCGGTCTTGTTGCTCGTGCTGGGGGCCGTTGGCTTGACCCTGTTCGTCGTTCCCTTCCTTGGACTGCTGGCTCGGGTTCCCTGGCGCGACCTGCCTGCTCTGCTCGCCGACGACTTTGTCACCGACGCGCTGCGCCTCTCACTCCTGACCTCGATGGCGGCGACGCTGATAGCGGTGGTGGTGGGCATACCACTGGCGTGGATCATGGCCCGTCTCGATTTTCCGGGACGTTCTCTGGTCCGTGGTTTCGTGACGCTGCCGCTGGTGTTGCCCCCAGTGGTCGGCGGTGCGGCGCTCCTCTTCGCCTTGGGCCGTCGTGGTCTCGTGGGAGAGCCCTTGAATCAGGCCACCGGTCTGTTGCTCCCGTTTTCGACGTGGGGGGTGGTGGTGGCCAACACCTTCGTCGCAATGCCGTTTCTGGTGATCACGGTCGAAGGGGCGCTCCGAAACCTCGACGAGCGTTACGAGGGTGCAGCCTCGAGTTTGGGTGCGGGCCGCTGGACCGTCCTGCGTCGGGTCACCTTGCCCATGATCGGCCCCTCGTTGGTCGCCGGACTCGTGCTCACCTGGGCCCGCGCGTTCGGTGAGTTCGGAGCGACCATCACCTTCGCAGGAAACTTGCAGGGACGGACTCAGACGCTCCCCCTGGCCGTTTTTGTTGCTCTGGAGAGCGATCGTGACACCGCGGTAGCGCTGAGCCTGGTCATGGTCATCGTCTCGCTGGGCGTCCTGATTGGTCTCCGGGAGCGTTGGTGGAAAGCGCTCTAGCGGGCGGGCTCGAAGCCGGGTTCAGTCTGCGCCGGGGAGAATCATTCCGGATCGACCTGAGCCTTTCCATCCCGGCCGGGAACACGGTTGCCCTGCTCGGACCCAACGGAGCGGGCAAGTCGACTGCGGTGTCAGCGATCGCCGGCCTCCTGCCCATCGACTCGGGCTCGATCAGTCTCGCCGGTATCACTCTGGACGAGCCGGCGGCGGGCGTTCTCGTCCCCCCGGAGGCCCGTCGCATCGGTGTCGTCTTCCAGGACTATTTGCTGTTCCCGCACCTGACGGTGATCGACAATGTCGCCTTCGGGCTGCGGAGCCGCGGGGTGAGCCGTGCCGAGGCGATGGATCGTGCTGGGGCCTGGCTGGAGCGTCTCGATCTCACCGGTTTCGAACGGAGAAAGCCGTCACAGCTCTCCGGCGGTCAAGCGCAGCGGGTCGCCCTTGCCCGGGCCCTGGTCATCGAGCCGGATCTCCTGCTTCTCGACGAGCCTCTGTCGGCTCTCGATGTGACCACGAGGGTCGAGTTGCGGCGGGAGCTCGTACGGCACCTGCAGGAGTTTCCTGGACCTCGACTCGTCATCACCCACGATCCAACCGAGGCATTTCTCCTAGCCAACGAGGTCCACATCATCGAGGACGGCACAGTGACCCAATCAGGGACTCCGGATGAGATCCGTCTCCGGCCAAGGACTTCCTTCGCCGCCGACCTGGCCGGGTCGAATCTCCTCTTTGGCAGGGCATCCAACGGGCAGGTAGTGGTGGGGTCGCATCTGATCCATCTGGCCGAGCAGGACATCGAGGGGGAGGTCTTGCTGACCATCCGGCCGTCGGCGATCTCATTGCACCGCATCGAACCGGAAGGCAGCCAACGCAACGCCTGGCAGACCAGCATCGCCGTGATGGAACGCTTGGGTGAGCGCACCCGAATCCGGACCGGCCCGCCCCTTCCGATAACTGTGGAAGTGACCTCGGAGGCGACAAACGCGCTGCATCTCAGTGAGGGAGAGACGGTGTGGCTGGCCATCAAGGCCACCGAGATCGGGGTCGAGTCTGAGGGCATCGGCAAGCGATCCGAGTAGCCTGCGAACCACCTGCCGCACACGATTGGAGACGACCGCGATGGGTGAGAAGCAACGAATCAGCTATGTGCCGCTGGAGGAAATGACCCCAGAGATGCGGGCCGAGATGGAGCGTTGCGCCCGGGAGGGCACGCCCCGCCCGGAGAGCTCGGCGATACGCGCTCATGTCCCGGCAGCCTTCTGGTTCTTTGCGGAGAGCTGGCAAAACCTGTTCAGAGACGGGATCCTCGACCACGACATCAAGGAGTTGTGCCGGGTCTATGTCTCCCGCTCGGTCAAGTGTGAGTACTGCGGGAACCAGCGCTCGGAGAAGGGAAAGACCCTAGGTCTGGTCGAGGGGCAATACGACGACCTGATGAACTTCGAGCGATCCGAGATCTATGACGACAGGCAGAAGGCGGCGCTGGCTTATGCCGAGGCCATCACCTGGCACCTCGACACTGACGACGCCTTCTGGGACCGGATGAACCAGCACTTCACCGAGGCAGAGCTCGTCGAGCTCGGCTGTTTCGTCGGGTTGACCATGGGCCAACAGAGCTGGCTCCGACTCCTCAACATCGACCATCACGAAGTGATGCCCGGGACCGAGGCGGCGATGGCGCCCGGTTTCGAGGACGCCGACTCCCTGGCCAAGAGCAAGTCGGCAGAGGGCTACTGGGCCAAGGTCTGATCCAGTCCGAGGCTGGATCGCGTCAGGTCTGATCGCCGTCGGGGACGAAGATCCCGAGGAGCCAGGTCGCGATCGACAGGACGATGGCACCGAGGAACGTCGCCCAGAAGAACCCGGTGGAGGTGAGACCGAGGTCCCAGATCCCGGAGAGCCATACCACCAGCTGTAGCACGAGGGCATTGACCACGATCAGGAACAGCCCCAGCGTGAGAAGGATGATCGGGAGGCTGAACAGACGCAGGATCGGCTTCACGATGAAGTTGGCGAGACCCAGGATGACCACAACGAGGACGTACTGCCACCAGGAGCCGGTGAACTCGAGCCCGTCGATGATCCAAACTGCGATCGCGAGGGCCCCAGCGGTGACGGCGAGGTTGAGGATCATGCCCATGCGATCAACCTACAGGATCGGATGGTGAGGCGATGGCATCACCCTGGGCCACGACGAACCCAGGGTTGTCAGCACCGCTCAGCGAAGTCCAGCGCCCTAGGTTGGCGATCCCGCGTACCAGTCGAGGACCCGCATCGCCCGCAGCGTGTTCCAACGGCTCGGCCTGCCGTCTCCCTCCTCCATGTCGAAATGAACCCGTCCGGGATAGGTGCTCTCGAGGAGCCACCGGCCGTCGGCCCCACGCTTGTCCTGGACGAGGTCGATGGCCTCAGCGCAACTCTCGTCAGGTGTCACACCGGCGCTACGCAGATAGTCGAGGCCCCGCAGCACGTCGTAGTGCCAGCGTGGGGGAAGGAGAACTTGGTCCAATCTCGATCGACCACTTCCCCATCTGCCAGACGGCGGAACATGCGTCGCTCCAAGAGATACTCCTGACCGCTGACCCTGGCGGCGGTCACTTCAGCTGAGGCTCCGTTGCGCCATTCGTACTCGAGAAGCCCCTCGAGCACGCAGATCGTGGTGTGAAACGACGACCGGGTCGAGCCATTCTCCGCCTCGCAGTTCCAGCCACCATCGGCGAGCCGCTCGCCGAGGAGTCGATCGACGATCCCGTCCACCTTCTGGTCGAAGTAGGCCCCGATGGACACGGTCATCCCGTTGATGCAGGGCTCGACCTCTCCATCGAAGAAGTCCTGGCCATCGTGGTCCCATTTGCTGTTGTCGCGGACCAGCGAGACCGCCCGGATCGCTTCGTCACTCTCTTGATCCAGCCCCATGTCTCGAAGCAGCAAGAGGGTGTAGGTCGTGGAGACCCACTTGGGCACATACGTCCCGTATGAGACGATCAGCCGCCTCATGAGGGATGAGTAGGCGTCGAGGCCGTCTCCTCCGCTCTCGGTCTGGCCCTCCTCCGACGCGGCGAGGTCTACCGGGTCAGCTTCGACATAGCCGGCTAGCTCCTCGATCGTCATCCCGTACAACTCGCGTAGGGCTCTTCTCGTACGAGCGTCGGGAACACCGTCGGCTGAGGGCGCGCCCGATGCATCGAGTTGCTCCCTGCCCCATTGCCCCTTTTCGTCCTGAAGCGAGAGCAGGCGGGCCCCCCATCCCTCGGTGGCGACCTTGGAGCGTTCGGCAGCGACAACCTCATCGGGCTGGTTGGTGAGGTCCCTCATCACCTGCCAGCGAATCGAGGGATCGGAATCGAGTAACCAATCGATGACTTCCATGTGATCTTCCAGGGCCGACTACAAACGGTGGAGCAGGTTAGGGCCGGCCGACAGATGCCGGATCGAGATCGAACGTCAACCGAAGAAGGTCAGCGCGGTGGGCGAAACCAGAAGATCCAGGCTCTCAGCTCAGTTCGGTCCTTCGGTTGCCTCGGTCGCGCCGGACCAGAGCAGTCGCCCAGAACGACGCAGCGAAGTGGCGATTGGCTCGGAGGGGTCAGAAGGATGGCGGGTTGTCATACATTGGTTCAGCCAGACTCCTTCAATCAGACTGGCAAACGCGCAGGCGAGGTCGTTGATCGTCACGCCGTCTCGAAGGGACAGCCCAAATCGTTGTAGCGCCTCCTCGAGCACTTGTTCCAGCTTCTCGAGCCACTGCGTGTGCTCCTCCATGCTCGGTCGGCGAATCTTTTCGCTCCACATGCCGTATGGCACAGCGCTGAGCCAGAGGGCCCACACCGATCCGTAGTTGGTGATGGGCTGCCCGCCACGCAACGGCCCACGCTCCGACTCGCTGGTGAAGAAGGCGTCTAGCCATGAGCCGACCTCCTCATAGTCACCAGGCTCCGGGTATTGGATACGTGAAATCCAATCTCGCGAATTCAGGGCCAGCTCCATGGTCTCTGCCTGGAACACAGCCTGGCTGCCGAACAGATTGCTGATGACACCTCGTGTCTTGCCGTCGCGGGCAGCGACTTCGTTGGCGTCGAGCCGTGCGAATGGGCCGACCGCGATCGAGTGGAGGTCGAGAGTTTCGGAATCCTTCTTGATCTGTTCGAGAGCTACGAGCTCGCCGATCTCGACATAGCGCTGCCGAGCCTCTTGCTGAGGCAACCTCGAGCGACCGGGTCGTAGGTTTGAGGTCAAGGTGTATCTCTCCTGAGCGGGTGATCTATCGAGTCTACTTGACTTTTCTCGCTCGATACGTACAGTACGTACTAACGTACATACGGTATGTATGGAAGCGAGGCTCAGCCGAGTGTCAACGTTGGATGCCACCGCCGCCACCGCTCTTCGATCCGGGATCAAGGTCAAGGGTTGGCTGATCACGATCCTCGCCACTGCCGTTTCCACCTACGCGCTGGACGGGGTCGCCACCGCCGGCGGAGTGGTCTTGGTCGCAACTGGGGTGTTGGCTGGGGTTGGACAGCCCTGGCTCTGGCTTGTGCTCGCTTCCACCTACGTCGCCTGGGCCGCGGGCCTCCGTGTCAACCTGAAGGCGAACTTCGAGCTCCTCGAGGCTCAGAGAACCAGCAGCAACGTGTTCTCGAAGGCTGCCTACGAGCTCGTGAGACGGCGCACCAGGACCGTGCGCGCTCGAAAGATCGCCGCTGCCGCTGCTTACGTCAGCACTGAGCTCGCCAAAGAGGTGCCGTATTACGCCGTAGCGTTTGGGGTTGCGATCGCCAGCGACACGCTCACGTCACGCGACGCTCTCGTCTTCATTGCCGGTACCAATCTCGGCGCGGCTGTCTACGAGTATGGGCTCGGCAGGGTCACCCAGGTCTACTTGCGGCGCTCCACCAGCCGTCACGAACGAGTTCAGTAGTTAGGTCCGAGGCCATTGACGAGTTGGGTGGCTCTAGGTGGAAGTCCCTGCGATAATTGAGGGTTCCCGCGCCCGTAGCTCAATTGGATAGAGCGTCTGACTACGGATCAGGAGGTTGGGTGTTCGAGTCGCCCCGGGCGCGCTGAAGAAGTTCCCCGATGAGTTTCGCCCATCCCTGAGGTCTGTTTCCTGACAGCGCTGCCCAGACCAAGGGAGAACGTCGTGGAACTCAACCTTCTGGCAATCGGCGTCGCGGCGGTGGCCGCCTTCATCCTCAGCGGAGTTTGGTACGGGGTCTTCGGCAGGCAGCTCGCCGAGTTGCACCCCGCCTATGCCGATTCCGGACTGCCGTCAGCACGGGACGTCGTCGTCGAGTTGGCCCGGAATCTCGTTGTCGCCGTCGTTCTGGCCTGGCTGGCCGATGAGATCGGTGAGGCCGATTGGGCACAGGCCGCCCTGCTCGGTTTCGTCCTCTGGGTCGGCTTTCCTCTCATCATCCTCATCGGCTCCGTGTACCACGAGAAGGTGCCGGTGAAGCTGGCGTCGATCCACGCCGGCGACTGGCTGCTGAAACTGGTCGTCATCGCGATAATCGTCGGGGTATGGCAGTGACCGGCGGAAAAGGCCCGATCGACAAGACCTTCACTGCATCGCTGCAGAAGAGCCCAGCCGAGGGTGGCTGGACCTTCGTAGTGATGCCCGACTCCGTGGAGTACTTCGGGACCCGCGGTCTGGTCAGGGTGCGAGGGACGATCGAGGGCGTCGAGTTTCAGACCTCATTCATGGCGATGGGAGATGGCACGCACAAGCTCCCGGTAAAGGCCGACGTTCGTGAGGCCATCGGAAAAGAGAACGGTGACGAGGTCACAGTCCACTTGAGCGAGCGTCTCAAATGACGTGTTGGCTCACAATGGCCGTCCTTCGCTCATCGCCATCAGATATCCCCTCGCTCGCTCTGACAGCTGGTACCGCCCGACCAGGGCCTTGAACTTCGGGCCGTGATTGGGCTCATCGAGGTGGGCCATCTCATGGACGAGCACCGAGTCGAGGACCCACGCCGGCATCGACGCCAGCCGATTGGATATCCGGATCCGCTCCTCGGCCGGGGTGCAGGAGCCCCATCTCGTCATCTGTCGATCCGACCATTCGATGGTCTTCGGCTCCGACAATCCGTACTTGCGGGCGAGTTCCCCGGCACGCCGCACCAGATTGACCTCGGTCGACGCCGCCTTCCTGCTGACCCGAGCCACCAGGCCATCGATGAGTACCGCCTCCTCGTCCGCTGCCAGGCCGTACGGGACCAACACTCTCAGACGACCCTCTTTGATGTATGCCTGGGCGGTCCGCTTTCGGCGCTTGCTCCTGACCACATCGACGGGCAAATCGCTCATGACCCGATCGTAAGTGCCCGGGGTGACAGAACCGGCGAACGTCACTCGATCAACAGCACGGCTTTCCCGTTCACTCGACGGTTGGCCAATGCCTCGAAGGCGGAGTTGGCCTCCGACCATGGCACCTCGAGCCCGATCTGTGGATGGAGACGCCCTTCGGCCACCATGTTGGCCAGTGTTTGGAGATCCTCACCGAACGTCGGCGGCGCCCCACTCTCGTAGACGAAGAAGGCGGTGATGCGGGCCAGGGCGTGGCCGCGGAAGTCGCTGAACGAGATCTGTGCCGGGGTGTCGGAGGAATTCCCGTAGATCACGATGTCGCCTCCTGGTGCGATCAGTCGGATCGCCGACTGGAGGGATGCACCTCCGGATGCGTCGATGATCAAATCGAACGGCCCCTCGAGATCGTCGAGTTGAAAGGTGACCCCGCTTGCCCCGATCTCTTCCAGGCCGATCGCCCGTGCCTCGTCGGCTACCACTCCCGTGACCGTCGCCCCAGCCCCGGCCGCCAGCTCGACCGCGAACCGGCCCACACCGCCGGCGGCTCCGGTCACCAGCACCCGTTTCCCCGCCAGATCACCGCCCAGCCGAAGGGCGCGCAGCGCGGTCATGCCGGCAATGGGGAGGGTCGCAGCCTCGGGGAAAGTGACTTGGTCGGCAATGTGCGCGAGATGGGTAGTGGGGACCGCCACCTTTTCTGCCCAGCCCGCCTGCTCGGGCCAGCCCACGACCCGGATTCCGACCGGCGGGCCTGATCCGTCGGATGCTGGCTGAACCACTACACCCGCCACGTCCTGACCCGGCTGCCAGCCTTGGGGTCTGGCCCTGAGGAGCCGAAGTTCCCCTCGGTTCACTGCAGCTGCCTTGACCTCGACCAAAGCTTCATGCGGGCGTGGTGACGGCTCGGGTACCTCGCCGAGCTCGACCGTGATCCCACCGTCGCCCTTGTTGACCAGAGCTTTCAATCTCCTACCACCGTGTTGGGGTGCCGAAAGCTAGTGAGCGACGATGTGGGTGACGGGCACGGAGACGGAGCGGCCCAACCGGTTGATGAGATCTGCGCCGAGCCATCGCGAGATCCCCGCAGGAAATGTGGAGACGATGATCTGGTCGAAGTCATCGAGGTTCAGCGAATCGAGGATTGCCTGATAGGGGTCGGGGTCGCCGACTCTGGCCTCGACCACGTCCACCCCGGTCTCCTCGAGCCGAAGACGAGCGGAATCTGCCTTCTCCCGAGCTATGGCGCGCGACTCGCCCTGGGTCCAACTCGCCAGGTGCCTGACCGGGGTGGCCGGGACGAGGAGAACCACCTCGGCGTGATCGCTTTGCGCCGCGGATCGGACCGCAGCGAGAAATTCATCGGCTTCAGCCGTCTGGTGCGCCACAGCGAGCAGACGTGTCACCACACACCTCGGTCAGGTCATGTCACCGTCGCGCTCAATACGCTGGGTGTCAAGACGCGGTTCGCGATGTCTGGCAGACGCGCCGGACGTGAGAGAAGCCCCGCAGACGTTTCCGCCCACAGGGCTTCCCGGGAGCAACCTCACGTGGTGAGGCGCTCAGCCGGTCTCGTGATCCAGCCATTTCTGGCCTACGTGTCCAACCGAACTGATTCGAACATACACCCTCACGACCAATCTGTCACTGGTCGATTCAGATGAGTCGGCCGGCGTGCTCGTAGAGAGGCTGATGGTCGAGCACTCTCTGACCTCCGAACCGCGACAGGTCGAGCGTCGGGCGCCGGCCCAGGATCAGCTCGGCCAGGTGACGGCCAACCGCCGGGCTTTGCTGAAATCCGTGGCCCGAGAACCCGGTGGCCAGGTAGAGGCCCGCGACCGTCGGCCACTCACCGAGGATCGCGTTCCCATCCATGGTGTTCACGTCGTAGAGACCGGCCCACGCCGTCTCCACCTTCAGGCTGTCGAACACCGGGAGGTGGCGATGCAGCTCCGGCCAGATGACATCGGTGAATCGCTGCCGTCCTGCCGGGGTGTAGTCGAAGCCGGTCGGGTCCTCGGGTAGTGACCAGGCGATGAGCCATGTGTGATCGCTCTCCGGGATCGCATAGACCCCGGAAGGGAGGAAGAGGCTGGGCATGCCTGTGGTCGGGACCGTCGTCGAGACCACATAGACGGTTCGCATCACCGGGATGACGGGAAGCTCGACCCCCAGGGGCCGGGCGAGGTCGGCCGACCAAGCGCCGGCGCAGCCGACCACTACCGGGCTGGTCAGGTCTGCCCCGGATCGGAGCCGAGCGCCCTCCATGGCGCCCTCGATGCTCAGTAGCTCGACCACCTCGTCGTCGATGTACTGCGCCCCCAGCTCGGCCGCCTTGTTCCGAAAGCCACGCAGTACGGCGCTTGGATCGACCGAACCGTCCACTTGGGCGAAGCTGCCACCCACGATCGCCTCCAAACGCAGACCGGGGAAACGAAGCGAGATCTCCTCGCTCGAGAGCCAGGCCACGTCGCATCCGAGATTTCTCTGCGTCTCGATTCCCTGGAGGGCATCGGACTTGCCCTCCTCGTCGGCGAGGAACAGGTTTCCCTGGTGTCTGGCTCCGACGTCAGGCCGGAAGCTCGCCGTCGCCATGTCATCGTCAAAGGTGCGCAGGACGTCCAGTGCGTACTGGGACATCCTGATGTTCTCTTCCAGGTTGAACTGGATGCGCACGTTGCCGTCCGAGAGGGTGGTGGAGGCGTGGGCGTAGCTGCTGTCTCGTTCGACCACTACCACCGACAGCGATGGATCACCCCTCATCAGGTGGTAGGCGGTCGACGACCCCATGGCGCCTCCACCCACGATGACGACGTCGTTGCTCACGCCGGTCAGGTTTCCTCCACGGCTCTTGCCATATCTGCCATCGAGAAGAACACGTGGTCGGGCTCGGGTGGATCCTCGATCGGGGTGGTCGCCCCCCACTCGCCCCCCGCCGACAGACGTTGCCGGTCGATCCAGACCGTGTCCAGACCTGCGGCTTTGGCTGGGGCATGGTCGTGATAGAGACTCTGCGCCACATGGAGGACCGAGTCGGCGACGACGCCGAAGTCATCCTGGAGATGGCGGAGGAGATAGTCGAAGTTCTCGGGATCCGGCTTGTAGGCGCCGATGTCCTCGGCCGTGTAAATGGCATCGAACGTCACATCGAGCCTCGCATTCGAGCCGGCGAAACTGGTCCGGTCGACGTTGGAGAGGATCACCAATCGGTATGGCCCCGACAGGAAGGCGAGAGCCACGGCGGAATCGGCAAATGCGGGCCAGTCGGGCACGGAGGCGCCAAAGGCGCGATCCATTTCATCAGTGGTTTCGAGCTCGAGGCTCGTCGCCAGGTCCTTGTGGACGACAACGAGCAGATCGGAGTAGAGGAGCGATGGGGTCCCGGCTTCTTGTGCAGCCTCGATCCGACCGAACTCGGCGAGGACATCGGGTCTGCTGAGCGGCATGTTGTTTGCCAGCAGCATCGGTTGGAGAGCTGTCCAGATCCCAGATTCCCAATCGATCAGGGTGCCGTAACAGTCGAAGCTGAGCACCTCATAGTCGCGCAATGGCCGGTTCATGGATTGACCCCGGCTCGCCTACATCAGATACCAGTCGAGAAATTGCTCGAGCCGGCGATAGAAATGGAGCTGGGGCTCGCGGCGAAGCAGGCCATGCCCTTCGGTCGGGTAGGTGAAGTACTCGTAGGTAGCGCCGACCTGCTCCAGGGCCTCGACCAACTCCTCGGACTGCTTGGGGCTCACTCGGGCGTCGTGCTCCCCGTGGGCAATGAGGAGTGGGCGGCTGATGCGGGCAATCTGATGGATAGGGGATCCGGTATGAAACACCCGACGATTCTGGGCAGGGTGGCCCATCATGCGCTCCATGTCCTCTCGCCCCTCGCGGTCGCCCTGGGCCCAGGAGGTCAGGATGTCGATGTCGCCGTACTTCGAAACGCCGCACGCAAACGGGTTCTCCGGGTGCACCAACGAAGCGGAGGCCAGGTAGGCGCCATAACTGGATCCGAAGATGGCGATGCGATTGGGGTCGACCCAGCCCAGGCCTGACAGATGGCCGGCGGCCGCGAGGCAGTCCTCGACGTCGCCCACGCCCCAGTTCCCATGGTTGGCCCGTTCGAAGGTGAGGCCATATGTCGTCGAGCCGCGGAAATTGATCGCCAGCCAGGCGTATCCCTTGTCGACGAAGTACTGGGCGTGGCCGTCCCACTCGTCGCCGTAGCGGTCGGTGGGCCCTCCGTGTGGATAGACCACCGCCGGCACCGGGCTCGAGGTGTCCGCCGGTCGGAAGAGGAACCCCTCGATCTCCAACCCGTCCGACGAGTTGAAAGTGATCCTCTCCAGCTTGGAATGAGGCGCAGAGCGAACCGCGGCCGGTGCGCCGTCATAGAGGATCGAGCGGGGGCCATCGGTTGCAACAAGCGTGATCGAGGCCGGTGAGTCGTATGCCTCATGGATGGCGACGACACCCTGGGAGGTCGGCAGCGGCCAGTCCCAAGTGCCACCTTCTGCAATCAGGTCGACCACTCCATTGAGGCCGACTCGGACCAGATCGCTCCTCCCGCTTGCCGTGGTAGTGGCGAGAAGGCTTTGCCCGTCGTCGCTCCAGACCAGGGAGGAGAAGTCTCGTTCGCCGGCAGCCAGCGTGCTGTGATCGCCCCCGTCCATGTCGGTGAGGAACACGTTGGACCGTTCCCCATCCTCCAAGGTGTAGGCCACTCGGTTTCCATACACGACGTGGTTTCCTGCCCGTCGATCGGGGTGACCGACCAGCGTCTCCCAGGAACCGCCGGGCTCGATGATGACGATGTCGCTCCGGCTGAAGTCATCCTTTGGGTAGAAGGAGAGAAGGATTCGGCCGTCCGGCGCCACCTGGGTCCTTCCCACATCCCCGTTGCCGGGCCCGAGGGGAGCGGGCCACGGGTCGTCGATGTCGTGGATGGCCAACCGCGAGCAGCCCTCACGCTCCACGATGACAGCTAGTCGATCATCGTCGAGCCAGGCACCGGTCGAGCCTGCGAGAAGGCGGCGAGACGGCCCTCCCGCAGCAGGGACGATGTGCACGGAGCCATCGCTGTCGTAGGCGATCAAGACGCCATCAGGTGACCACACCGGACTGCTGTCCGCCCAAAAGGCGACCAGCCCTCGGTTCGTCGTGATCCGGGTCAGCGCTCCGCCGTCAACATCGATCGCCCAGATGTCAGTGGTCCCCTCGATGTCGAGTACGAATGAGATCCGCGTTCCGTCAGGGCTTAGAGCGGGATGATGGGGTCTGGCCGTAGCGAACACATCTTCGAGACGCCAGTGGTCGGGCGGCCGGCGATCGGGGCGCGGCTGGCTGGGGACGCCGCCCACGACATCTTTGCCGAGCCAAAGTGGCTTGCTCACCGAAGGAACCTCCGAACGACCGGTTCGGAGAAGATAGCCCCGACTCGGGTGTCAGCGGAAGGCCTCCAGCACCGCCATGACATCGGGGCCGAGAGCCCTGAGGTTATAACCCCCCTCCTGGATGAGGACAGTGGGCATCGAAAGTGAGGCGAGCCGCCTCCCGATCTCCCCGAAACCCTCGTTGCTGACCTGCAACGGGCTCTCTGGGTCCGATGCGCCGGAGTCCACCCCCAGGGAGATCAGCAAGAACTCCGGCTCGAGGCTGGCGACCCTGTCGCAGACCTGGTCGAGGGCGACGAGGTACCCGGTGTCGTCGGTGCCGGGTGCCAGGGGAATGTTCAGATTTGCGCCTTCTCCGGCACCCTCACCCTTCTCCTCGCTGAAGCCACACCAGTGGGGGAACCAACCTTCACCCGGGTCGACGTGGATCGAGTGGTAATGGACGTCCTCTCGCCCGTAGAAGATCTCCTGGGTCCCGTTGCCGTGATGGGCGTCGATGTCCACGATCGCCACCGCTCCTGTCGTCTGATCGCTGAGCCATTGGGCTGCGATGGCCGCATTGTTCAGGTAGCAGGACCCGCCGAAGTACGAAGTGCCCGCATGATGACCGGGAGGCCGGACCGGGGCGTAGACCGCCGACGCGCCGTCACGAACCAGCCGTGCGGCAGTCAGGGCGCCGTCAACAGCGGCCCGCGCCCCGCGGTAGGTACCGGGCCCGATGGTCGTGGCCGTGTCCATGCAGTAGACGCCCGCCATCGCCGCCCTGCTCTTCGGGACCCGGGACGGGTAGGCACCGAAGGCTGCGGGGTGGGGGAAGGCGTAGGGCACGACCCGGTCCGAGCCATGTTCCTCCGCATATCCAGCGTCGATCCATCCCTGATACGAATTCTCCAGATAGTCCAGCATCCCGGGTTCGTGGATGGCTTCGATCGGCCCACGACCGTGCTCCTCGACTGGCAGCATGTCGACACCCGCCCCCTCCAGCTCGGCACGCAGGATCTCTGCCCGATCGGCCTCCTCATCGCCGTCGAACCGCATGCCCGCCCAGACGAGCCACCTGGCGTCATGGGCCAGATACCCGTCCGACCACACGGCCACGAGGCTCATCGGGGCAAAGCCATCGCTCGCGTCACCCGGTCCAGGATGAGATCGACTTCGTCGTCGAGGATGGTCAGCGGCGGCCCTATCAGCAGATAGTCACCGTTCGACCCGTCGACGTTGCCAGTCGAGGGGTAAAGGAGAAGTCCGATCTCCATGGCCCGCTCGAGGACCTTCTCCGTCATCCGAGCCGACCGAGGGAACGGCGTCTTCGCCTCCCGGTCCTCGACGATTTCCACACACATCAGGAGGCCGATGCCCCGCACATCTCCGACCAGGGGATTCCCTTCAAGGGCGGTCCTGAGGCCCGAGAGGAGCTTCTCCCCTTGGGTGCGGGCCCGATCGACCAGCCGAAGCTCCCTGATACGGTCGAGGACGGCAAGGCCTACGGCGGCCCCGACGGGATGATGCGACCAGGTGAAGCCGTGGACCAATCCCCCACCTTCCTCGATGGCGTCATGGATCGGACCGGATGCGATCGCCAGACCGAGCGGCCAGTAGCCAGACGATGCTCCCTTGGCGGCGACGAGGAGGTCGGGACGAAGCGCGAAATGATCCGAGGCAAACCATTCTCCGGTTCGCCCGAATCCGGTCATGACTTCGTCGGCGAGCACGAGGACGCCGTGGCGCCTGCAAACTTCGCCGATCGCCTCCCAATACCCATCGGGTGGGACGGCTGCTCCGCTGGTGGCGCCACCGATCGGCTCCGCTACGAAGACTGCCACACGCTCCGGGCCGGTCTGCTCGATGACCTCATCCAGACGGTCGGCATGGAATCGGGCGCAGTCAGCGGGATGGGTGGGATTGGGGCAGCGGTACTCACTGACCGCCGGGACTCGCACGGTTTGTCCCAGCCAGGGCTCGTAAGGCCTTCGCAAAGGCTCCCGTCCCGACACGTCGAGGGCTCCCCGGGTGTTCCCGTGATAGGAAGACTCGCGGGCGATGACCACTGATCTCTCCGGCTCACCTCGGGCGAGGTGCCAGGCCCGGGCCATCTTGAGCGCGCTCTCCATCGCCTCCGATCCCCCCGAGACCGGGAAGACTCTCGCTCCATCCAGCGGGACGAGGCCGGCCACAGCATCGGCGTACCGCTCGACTGGATCGGTCGTGAATGCCGAGGCGTGCACCCACTCGACCGACCTGGCCTGGGCTGCCATCGCGTCGGCGACGGTGAGGTCACCATGGCCGATTACGGAGGCGATAGCCCCGCCGGCAGCATCCAGATACTTGTTGCCGTCCGCGTCGGTGATCCATGCCCCGCTCGCCGAGACGGCGGTAGGACGAGGCAGATGGCCCCTGGTGAAGACCGATGACGACGCACTCATGGACCGCGGCACGTTACGCCCCCGGTTAGCGTCCCGGCGGTGTCAGCGAGCACCTCGACCCGGACCCGGCTGCGACAGCTCGGCTTTGCGATCGGGACCATGATGACCGGTCCCGAGAATGCGATCACGGACGTTCCCGGAGTGCTTGTCGGCCACTCGACGCTGATTCGGGATGAGCCCGATGTGGTCCGCACCGGGATCACCATGGTCGTGCCCCGCGCCGACGTATGGACTGACTACGTCTACGCAGGCAGTCATGTACTCAACGGGGACGGCGAGATGACCGGTCTGATCTGGGTGGCGGAATCGGGCATGCTCGGCTCACCGATCGGCATCACCAGCACTTCTCAGGTTGGTCTGGTGCGCGACTTCCTGGTGGCCGAAACCCACAGACTTGGAGTGGTCGCCGGCTTTCATCTGCCGGTGGTCGGGGAGACGTGGGATGGATGGCTGAGCACGCCCGGGTCGTTCCCGCTCACTGGTGACCACGCCGCTGATGCGCTGACTGCCGCGGCCCCCGGGCCGGTCGCTGAGGGTGCGGTTGGCGGCGGCACCGGCATGATCTGCCACGAGTTCAAGGGCGGGATCGGTACCTCATCTCGGGTTGGCACCGCCGCCGGTGAGCCCTTCACCGTCGGTGTGTTGGTCCAGGCCAATTACGGTGCGAGGGGGGACCTTCGAGTCGACGGGGTGCCGGTCGGACGCGAGATCGGTGTCGACGTGGTCCCCTCACCCTGGGAAGACCCTCCGGATGGGGGGTCGATCATCATCGTGATCGCGACCGATGCCCCGCTCCTGCCGGTCCAATGCCGGCGCCTGGCACAACGTGCCACGGTCGGCCTGGCGCGGGTCGGCGGATACGGGCACGAATCAAGCGGCGACATATTCATCGCTTTCTCGACAGCGAACCATCTCGGTGGGGACCGTGAGTCGCCACTCGAAGTTCGCACGCTGCCTCTCGACTCCATGGATCCTGTGTTTCACGCCGCCGCCGACGCTACAGAGGAGGCGATCGTCAACGCCCTGTGCGCCGCCGAGACCATGACCGGGCGTGACGGTCATGTCGCACCCGCTCTTCCCCTCGATCTTCTGGTCGAGGTCATGGGTAAGTACCGGGCGTAATCTCCGCCGATGACCTACATGGTGGGGTTTGGGGGATACGTCCCGGCGCGGGTGATGACCAACGACGAGTGGGCCACGCTGGTCGACACCACCGATGAATGGATCACACAGCGAACCGGCATCAAACGACGGCGGATCGCGGCCCCGGAGGAGTCGACCCTGACCCTGGCCGGCAACGCGGCCGGCATGGCAATCAAGGATGCCGGGCTCACCACGGACGACATCGATGAGATCATCGTCGCCACCGACACCCCGGAGATGTACACCCCGGACACCGGGGCCCTTCTCCAGGATCTCCTCGGCTGTCGAAACGTGCCGACCTACGACCTGGGGGGATCGGGGTGCGCCGGCTTCGTGCAGGCACTCGACATTGCCCGGGCCAGGATCGCTTTCAGCCCGAGGACGATGTTGGTGGTCGGGGTGGAGTTGATCACTCGCATGCTGGACTGGCGTGACCGCTCTACCGCCGTGCTCTTCGGTGACGCCGCGGGGGCGGTCGTCCTCGGCCCAGACCCGGGGCGGGCCCGGGTGCTCGACGTGGTGTCCGGCACCGATGGGTCGGCGGCAGGGATCCTGACCCTGGCCGCCGGTGGCACCCGGAACCCGTTCAATCGCCAGACCCTGGAGTCCGGCGAGTACAACCGGTTGGTGATGGACGGCCGACGGGTCTTCACCGAGGCGGTCGCCCGGATGACCCAGGCCGTGGCAGAGGTACTCGATCGCATCGGCAAGACAATCGATGACGTGTCATTGGTCATCCCGCATCAGGCGAATCTGCGCATCATCGACGCCGTGCGCAAGAAGCTCGACGTCCCCGAGGACAAAGTGTTCGTGAATGTCCACGAGTACGGGAACACCGGCTCGGCCACCGTGCCGTTCGCTCTCTGGGAGTGTGTGGAATCGGGCCGGGTGAAGGAAGGTGACCTGGTCGTTCTCACGGCTTTCGGGGCCGGTTTTCACTGGGCCGCCGCCGCCGTCCAGTTCTGAATGCAAAAGCCCCCGTCTTGCGACGGGGGCTTGCTGGCTTCAAAGAAGCCTTCTCTAGTCCTCCCCCCTCCGGGATGTGGCTCCGGGAGGAAGGTCCTCTTGCCCACCCACCGTATTTCTACATCCGGATTCCCCAGTGGGGAATGGGGAATTCCCCCTATTTGTCACCTTTCGTCGTCGGGCCGGACGTAGCCCTCCTCATAGGCCAGTGCAGTGAGCTCGTGACGGCTGGCGACACTCAGCTTGTCGAAGATGTGCGCCATGTGGTTCTCCAGGGTCTTCACCGTGATCCCGAGTCGTTCGGCGCTCTCCCGATAGGTGTAACCGCGGGCGATGAGGTTGACCACCTCTCGCTCCCTCGGGGTGAGGCGCGAGATCGGCGTCTCCCCCGTTATGTCCTCGTCGATGTCGAGGAGATAGGCGGCCACATCGGGCGACACTGGGCGGGCGCCAACGTACGTCTGGCGAACCAGATCGGGAAGATCCGCCCCCAGCGTCGTCTTCGTGATGTAGCCGTCGACCCCGGCATCGAGGAGCCGGGCCACATCCTCCTTGGACGTCGAGACGGTGAGGGCCATGAAGCGGATGTCAGGGAAGTCCCTTCGTACCGCCGGGATCACTGCGGCACCGCCGCCCCCGGGCAGCTTGACGTCGAGCACGACGAGGTCAGGGAGCCGCTCCTTGATCAACTCGATCGCACTGTCCACGTTGTCGGCCTCGCCGACGATGTCGAACGAGGGGTCGAGAATGGCTCGCATCCCGGCCCGGACAACGTCGTGGTCGTCGACGATGATCAATCTCAGGCGGTCGGTCATTTCTCGACCGTGATCTTGACTTCGGTCCCCGACTCGGGGACGGTGTCGATCTCGACGAGCCCACCGACGTTCTCGACCCGGCGGGCAAGACGCTCATGCACCCGGTTTCGCTGGGCATCGTCGGCGAACCCGGAGCCACTGTCCCGGACGTGGATGTGGGCCTCCCCATTTGCGAACTCGGAATAGAGGGTGATGTTGCGTGAGCCAGAGTGCTTCGCCGCGTTGGCCATGGCCTCGCGTGCGGCCTCGATGGCGGCTGACAGGTTGGGGTCGAGCGGGGCATCGTCCCGGATTACGGCCTCGATCTCGACCCGGTGTGTGTCTTCCACCTCATCCCTGACGGCGAGCAGACCGGCCCGGAAGCTGTCCCTGTACTCGGAGCGCCACTCCTCGATGTTTCGCCGCAACTCCCGCTCCTGACGTCGGGCCAGATAGCGAGACTGGCCGGGGTCGTCGGCTCCCATACGGATGGCGTGAAGAGTCTGTAGCACCGAGTCGTGGAGACGGTCGGCCAGGGCAGCACGTTCCTCGTGGAGGACGATCGCGGCCTGCTCCGCGGCGAGCTCGTCCTGTGCGGCCTGACGGGCGAGGTCGTAGTCCCGGAGTTTGTCGAAGGTCCAGCCCACGATGGCACCGACCACGAAGAAGATCACGCTTCCCGCGGCCCGCACTGCCCCCAGGTCGGCGATCACATGCACGAGGAACTGCTCGACGCCGAGCAGTAGCGCAGCAATGAGGGAGCCCGGGAGTCCGCCCAGCAGGGCTCCGGTGAACACCAGTGACAGCGGAAGCCCGCCATGGAACAGTTCGTCGGCCCCCGACGCAACCGATGCCGCCCCGATGGCGAGCATGGCCACCGCGTCCAACGCGAACCACACCCATCCGGCCATGAACTTGGGCTGGGTCCTGGCGATGAGCCAGGTGAGAAACGTCCAGAAGATGGCGAGACCGACCGACGCCCAGACAATCCACATCTCGGGAGGCGGTTCGTCCAGGACGGTGACCGCAACCAGGATCAGCATCCAGATCAGACCGAGGAAGCGGAAGACGACGACCATCCGTCGCAGCGTTGCCTCGAGAACGGCGCTGCCCCGCTTGGTGAAGCTGCTCACGTCCCCGGAAACTAGTGGAGCGCGGGGTGGGTTGGTCTTTGGGAGTGGTGAGAGTTGGATGACGTTCTTTTCGCAATCAAAGGGGGACTGCTTCCGCAGTCCCCCGATGGTCCCCATTGTCGCTTTCCAGGGACGGAGTAATTGGTCCTGAAGTCCCCGCACCACTAATCATGTCGCGGCATGTGGAAAGACCAATAGGGGTTTACCCCCATGAGGTCACGGACTAGGTCCAGAAAACACAACGGCCACCGTTAGCCGGTGGCCGTGTGCGCAGGGCGCCGGGGCCTTTGTGGCCCTTCGCTAAGAGCTCTAGAGAATCTGTCCGACATAGAGGATCGAGACCATTACCGCACCCAGAGTGGCGAGTCGGATCAAGCCCGGCTTCGAAGCGGCGCGGACCGTAGTGGCGGCCAGGGCCACCCCGAGGAGTACGAGCAGCCAAGCCGCCTGGGTTTGGAGCGTGGCCACCATGAGAACCAAGACCGACGATGCGAGACCGAGAACGACGAGGGCGATCCGGGCCGCCTTGCCGTAGGGATGCGCCGCCCACTCGTCGAGTGTTGTGATGGTGGAAACTGTCATCGTGCCGGATATTTCGGCAAAGCCCGACGCTTTCTTGAGGCCGCCAGGTGGGCCGATCGAACCGATTCACCAACGGGAGAGGAGCCACAACTCCGGCTCCAAGTCCCCCGAGTCGATGTCGGCGAAGAGGGAGACGGCGGTGGTGAGGGACTGGCGCGCATCGTTATCACGGCCGGCACGGTGATGGAGATCGGCCATTTGATTCCAGAGCGCTGCCTCTCGATGACGATGCCCGGTGCGCTCTGCAATGGCGATTGCCTCTTCGACCAGGTCGATGGAACGACCCGTATCCCCATTCTCGGATAGCAACAGTGCCTTGTTGTTCAACGCCGCCATGCGGAGGAGATCGTCGTCCGCTGCGAGACGCATCGCCTCCTCGACATGCTCCAGTGCCTCGTCGTGATCGGGTGTCACTACGGCGAGGATGTTGCGGACCCGGGACATCTGTGCCGGGTCGCCCTCCTCCTCGGCGGCGTCTCTGGCACGTCGGGCGAGGGTGGTTGCTTTCGTCTCATCTCCGGTTCGGTACGCCAGGAGCGCCCAGTCGGCGAGCACAGCCGCTGGGGCCGGATGGTTCTCGATCGATCGCTGGAAATGCTCTTCGGCGTCCTCGAAACGACCGAGCAGTCGCTCGACTTCGCCGGTTCGATGCTCGATGACACCGATCGTGTCCGGGGCTGCATGCGACGCGGCCAGGGTCAGCTCGCGTCGGGCCCGGTCATAGTCGCCGGCGGCCATGGCCAGCTCTCCGAGGGCGAGACGGGCGCCCGCGATGTCGGGGTCGTCCAGTGCCAGCGCGGTCTCGTAGAACTGGATAGCGGAGTCGTTGGCGAACATCGACTGGGCCAGATCCCCGGCAAGGTGGTACCAGGCGGCGGCTTCGGGATCGCCCGCCGCTCGGTACTGGCCGGCGACAGCTGCGGCAAGGCGGGCATCGGATCGGGCGTACCCCCTCTCGGCGAGCGCTCGGGCGGCACGACGGTGGAGGAGACGACGCCTCACCATGGAAGTCGATTCGTAGGTGACGCGTTCGAGCGCATCGAGGGTGAAGCTGAGGCCTTCCGATTCCGGGATCTCCCTGAGCAGACCGGCCGCGACGAGCTCCTCGACGGCCTCCACCACCTCCTCCTCACTCCGGCCGCTTGTCTCCCTCAGGAGCGTCGCGTCGCAAATGCCATTGAGCGCGGCCGCCGCCGTGAGGATCTGCCGGCCCAGATCATCGATCTCCAAGAGCCGCGCCTCCATATATCGCGCCATTCCTGGCGTGGCCGGCAGTGAGTCCACGTCGGCGGAGAGGGCCTCGTTGACGAGGAGCGGGACGCCGCCGGTTTTCTCCCGGAGTCGTCTCGCTGCGGTCTCGTCGCCGCCCACAAGCGGCAGCAGGTGCTGGACGGTGAGCGGGCGTATGGCGGCCGACTGATCCGCAGCACCCATCATCTCGGCGACCGCCGGGAGGAGATCGTCTTCGGCGCGGGCCGCCACCACCAAGACCACCGGCATCTCCGAGATGCGGCGGGCCAGGTAGGAGAAGAGTGCGGCAGATGACGTGTCCATCCACTCCGCGTCGTCCAGGATGATGAGGATCGGTCGTTCCCGGGCCAGGATCGATATCACCGTCTGGACCCCCTCGAGAAGCCGCAGCTCGCCGAATCGATCGTGAGTCGCATCGGCGGCGGCCGGAGCGAATCCGGGCGACAGTCTCCCGAGCTCGTTCATGGCCCAATCGGGGATCTCGTTGCGTAGGGCTTCGATCCGGGCGCTTGCACCGCCTAGAACCTGGGCAGCGACCCCATAGGGCAGGGTCTGCTCCATGCGGAAGGCGCGCCCGATGAGGACTTCCCGCTCCGGGGGTGCGATCGAGGCCAGCTCCTCGAGAAGACGGGTCTTTCCCATCCACGGGGCACCGGTCATTGCGAAGACGAGCCCGCCTCCGCTGGATGTGCTGCGTAGCGCTTCCTGCAGCTGGTCCAACTCAGCCTCCCGATCGATCAGGTCGGGCTGTGTCTGACGTCGGGACTGGATCTCGGCCTTGATCTTTCGGGGCGCTCCCGGCGCAGGCGGGAGGTCTTCGTCGAGGATTGCCTCGTAGAGCTCGGTCGTCTCTTCCAGAGGCGCCACACCGAGTTCCTGATCGAGGATGGTCACACAGTTGCGATATGCCTCGATGGCGCCGGGACGGTCACCGGCCCAGGCGTGGAGCAGCATCAGGAAGCGGTGCGCCGGCTCGTGCAACGGGTCGAGCTCGATCCATTGGGCAACCGCGTTGATGGCGGCGGGGTACTCCCCGGACGCCGCCAGAGCGGTCCCCAACCGGTTGAATGCCTCACCGATTCGAATCCGGGTGGACTCGGCGACGTTCCTCACCCAGTCGTCGAATTCCGGTGATGCCTTTACCGAGAAGCCTTCGAGGAAGTCGCCTCGATAGAGGTCGGTGGCCCGGCGCAGATGTGGGATGCATCGATCGCACACATCGCGGGGGTCGTGGCCATGCTCGCCTGTTGCCTCGAGCTCCCGCTCCAGGATGTCGAGGTCCGAGCTGATCTCGCCAACGAGTGTGACGAGATTCCGATCGGCTTCGATGAGATCGGTCCCGGTGGCTCCCTTCAATGCCGACAGCGTCCGGCGCAACGTCGCCCGTGCCCGTTCCTGGGAGGAGTCGGCCCAGAACAGGCCGGCCAATGTGTCCCTGCTCGCCGACTTCTCCACAACCAAATAGGCGAGTAGAGCTATCGCCTTGCGGGTGTCGACGACGACCGGGCGCCCGGACATGGATACGTCGGGCTGGCCGAGCAACTTGATATCGAGCAAGCGGCGAAAGGTAGTCCAGCGTTACGGCTATGTGAAACCGTGCAGAGCCGGAACGAACTCCGATGTTCCGTGAGACGGGCGCGTTTCACTTACGTAACGCTTCGATACCAATCTGTGTATCGATGAGGGATGGAGAGGGACGAGCCCAGGGAGCCAATAGGTCAGCGGCGCTGTTGGCCATTCTCACTTTGCTCCTCCTATCGGCACTGGTCTTGGGTGGCGTACTCGGCTGGTGGCCTCTGGGAATCGATGTGGAATCGCTGGCGATCTTCGGTACTGCCCTTCTCTTCGGGGCGCTAGGCCCGCTGATCCTGTGGAAGGCCGACGGAAATCGGGTGGGATGGGTCTTCTCTGCCATCGGGCTGTCGATTATCGCCGCAGGCATCACCGGCGGTCTCGCCGACCGGGGCTTGTTGGCGTTCGCGGCCATTGGGGGCGGCCTCTGGCTGGGGTGGATCGTTGGGATCGGGACACTCCTGCTCTGGTTCCCCACGGGGCGCGTCCCGACCCGGCGGTGGTTGTGGTTGCAATGGCTTGCCTTCGGGCTGGTGATCGTGACTCTGGTCAGCTATGCGTTCACGGAGCAGATCTGCATCGGCGAGGGTGGACCAACCGGCTGCTCGGCATGGGCCGATAATCCGATCGGGGTCTCGGGCATGCCCAATCCGGAATACGGGTGGCTATCTGGTCCGCTCTTCTCTTTCTACCCCTTCTTCATGGGAGCGGTCCTCGTCTCGCTGATCGTGAGATATCGCAGGTCGAGGTCGGTCGAGAGACTGCAACTCAAATGGTTTCTGCTCGCCTGCTTCTCATTCGTTGCCGCCTTGGGCACCCAATCCGTCCTGGAGGCTCTCGGCGCCCACGAGCCGCCAATGTTGGTGGAGATCTGGGTCGACTTGTCGATTCCGGCCATTCCGATCGCCGCCACCCTGGCCATCCTGCGCTACCGCCTGTATGACATAGATCGGATCATCTCTCGGACGGTTTCGTACGCCTTCCTCATCGCCACCCTCGCCACGGTCTACGTCGTTGGGTTGACTGGTCTCACCACCCTCCTCGATTCCGACTCACCACTCGCGGTCGCCGCCGCCACGCTTGCCGCAGCGGCGCTGTTCAACCCATTGCGCAAGCGGTCCAGGCATTCGTTGATCACCGATTCAACCGCACGCGATACGACGCCGAGCGGGTGATGGCCGGGTTCACCGGGTCACTGCGAGACGAGGTCGATCCGGGCACTGTGGTCGGTGGCTGGGTGGATGTCGTGTCCGAGACGATGCGACCCCGTCTCGGCGGGGGTTTGGGTGAGGGACGGGTCATGAGGTCTCGCACTAGCCGATGGATTGCGTGGGTGATGTGGCTGACGGGTGTGGCGATGATCGTCCTGGCGGCGGTCTTGACCGAGATGAACCCGCCGATCTCGACCACCCAGGCTCAGGAGTCCGCACTCGAAGGAGCGATCTGGCTATCGACGTGGGTCGGATTCGGCCTGGTCGGCGCTCTGGTCGTTTCGAGTCGCCCCGCCAATCGCATCGGCTGGCTCATGTGCGGCATCACATTCGGCGTCGGGATCGATCTTCTCGCATCTGAATATGCGAGGTTCGCCCTGGTCACCGAGCCCGGTGCATGGCCGTTGGGCGGTCCGGCCGCGTGGGTGGCGACCTGGGGATTCCTCCCCGTGGTGGCTTTGGTGATGACCCTCGTCGTGTTGTATCCATCAGGTGATCCCAGCCGGTTTGGCCGGTGGATCCTCCGAGCCTTCCTCCTCGTCACCATGGTGGACGCCCTGGTCTTTGCAATTCGCCCGGGCCCCGTGGCGGGTGACACCCCTCCCGACAACCCGCTCGGCATACCCGGGGCCCGAGATCTGCTCGACCCGGCCACAGAATGGTTGGGCACCGCACTGGCCGTGATTGCTCTAGTCGCGGTGGTCGATTTGGTCATTCGGTTCCGGCGCTCCTCGGGTGTTGAGCGGCTGCAGTTCCGGTGGTTCGTCCTGGCTGTCGCAGCCTTCCCGGTGATGTTCCTTGCCACAGGCCTCCTCGAAGAGCTCGTTGTCGGAATCCAAGGCTTCGATCCCGTGGTGGTCGCGTTCGCCCTGTGGGGGAATGGGACTGCAGCCGCGATTGGCATCGCCATCACCCGTCACGGTCTCTACGAGATCAATCGAGTGATCTCCCGCACCGTGGGCTACGTCTTGGTGGTGGTCGTGTTGGGGGTCGGCTATCTGGGTGCGGTCACCTGGCTGACCACGCTCCTCCCCGATCAGTCTCAGCTTGCAGTGGCCGCCTCCACACTGGCAGCCGCCGCCCTGTTCAACCCGATCAGACGCTTGGTGCTCGGCCGGGTCGATCGGCGTTTCAATCGATCTCGCTACGACGCCGAATTGGTGATGGACGAGTTCTCCGGGTCGTTGCGCAACCAAGTGGATGGGCCGGAGGTGGTGTCGGGCTGGATCGAGGTGGTTTCCAAGACGATGCATCCGGCATCAGCGGGTGTCTGGGTCAAGGATGGCGCCTGAATGAGCAGAGGTTGGCGAATCCTGACCGTCGCCTTGGTCACCGTCATGGTGCTTGGCGCCATGGTGGCCGGCGCGATTCGGGGGGGCTTGACCGCTGAGGGCATGGTGTTCGCTCTCGGCACTCTCTCCCTTCTCGTCACGGGCGTCCTGTTGGTATTGAAGGTGCCCGAGAACCGGCTGTCATGGGTCATGCTGCTGGTCGCCTTGGGCGACGGCCTCATGAACGCCGCCGATGGGTCCGAGCCCGGCAGCCTCCTCGAAATCGCCGGTGGCATTGCCCTCTTCGCCCTCGTGCTTCCTGGTCTCGGCGTCTTCGTGCCCCTTTGGTTCCCCACCGGCCGGGTGCTGACCCCGCGCTGGCGCTGGGTCTCGGTCGTGGCGACGGTGGGCGTGATCGGGCTCGTCGGCGGTTGGGCGATTCTCGCCCTGGAGGGCGCCGGCTCGGGTGAAGTCGATGCATGTGTCTCGATCGGCTCTTGCGCCAACATCCTCGGGTTGGTCCTGATCCTCGTCGGCATAGTGGCCGCGATCGTCTCACTCGTCGTCCGTTGGATTCGGTCCAGGGGCGTGGAGAGGCTGCAGATGAAGTGGCTCGTGCTCGCCTTCGTCGTCTTCCTCATCGGAGTGCTGGCCGAGTTCGGCGGCTTCCAATACTCGATCGTGGCCAATTTCTTCTTGCCGGCGGGATTCATCCTGATCCCGGTGACCATCGGAACCGCCGTAACGAGGTACCGCCTCTACGAGATCGACCGCATCCTCTCTCGGACCGTGACTTACGTGATCGTGGTCGCCCTACTCGGTGCTGCCTACTTCGTCGGTCTGACCGCAATGGCCTCGTTCCTGCCCGACGGCTCGCCGCTGGCGGTGGCTGGTTCGACCCTGGCCGCCGCCGCCCTGTTCAACCCGGTGCGGAAACGGGTCCAGACCTCGGTCGACCGCAGATTCAACCGGTCGCGCTACGACCACCAGCGGGTGATGGATCGCTTTGCCGGATCCCTGCGTGACCGGGTCGACAGCGGGGAGGTGGTCGACGGCTGGATCGGTGTGGTGACCGAGACGATGCATCCGGCCACCGCTGCGGTCTGGGTCCGAGCTCGACCATGAAGAAGGTCTGGCTCACGGTGGCTCTCGTCGTCTCCACTGGCGGGATCGTCGCGGCCGCTTTAGGCCCAGCGCTTGAAGCCGGCGACAGCTTGTGGCCGGTGGCGTGGCTGCTCTGGGCACCGGTGGGCTATCTGATCCTGCTCCGAAGGCCTGGCAACGGAGTAGGAGCCGCGGCCCTGACCATCGGGCTTCTGTGGGGGGTTGGGTTCGCCCTGCTCACGCTCAGTGTCTCGGTTTCGAGTGACACGGCGGCCGCCTGGCTCGAGCTAGGAGACAGCATCTTCGGTGTGCTCCCGTGGCTGGTGATCGTTTGGTTGGTGCTGGTGTTTCCGTCGGGGGCCTATCCGGGCAGGGGCGAGAGAATCACAGGCTGGATCCTTGTCGCGTTTGGCGCCGCTACCTCCATCGCCTTTGCTCTTGACCCGGCTCAGATGGAAGACACAGGGCTTCCCAGCCCTCTGGCGATCCATGACGTTGGTGATGCTGCTTCGGTGCTGACTGGTGATGGTGGGTTCACCATGCTGGCAGCCATCTTGCTGGTGGCAGTGGCGTTGATGGTTGTCAGATGGCGGCGCAGCGCCGGCGTGGAACGTTTCCAGTATCGGTGGCTCTTTTTGGGCTCGATGGTGTTCCTCCTCATCGTCGCTGCCGCCAATCTCGAGCTGATACCCGAGGACGGCCTTGTTCCTTTGGTCTGGCTGGTAGCCGGGGGGGCCATTCCTGCCGCCATCGGAATCGCGGTGCTCCGGTATCGGCTCTACGACATCGATCGGATCGTCTCCCGGACAGCGAGCTACGTGGTCGTTGTCGGTCTGTTGGCTGCCGTGTTCTTCGGTGTGGTTACCGCCACGAGCACCCTGCTCGACACTTCCGATGACCTCGTGATCGCGGCTTCGACACTGGCCGTGGCCGCCTTGTTCAACCCTGTCAGGAAACGGGTTCAGGGCTGGGTGGACCGCAGGTTCAACCGTGCGCGTTACGACGCACAACGAGTGATGGAAGGCTTCACCGGCTCTTTGCGCGACCAAATAGACCCGGTCGGCGTGGTGGAGGGCTGGGTCGGCGTGGTCTCCGAGACCATGCAGCCGGCTTCGGCCGGCGTGTGGGTGAGGGGCGCAGGATGAGGGCAAGACTCGTGAGCGCCCTTCCCTGGCTGCTCTTGGCCCTGGTCGCTATGGCCTGGGGCCTGGCCTTCTGGTTCGATAAGGGCTCCGACGAGGTGATCGGCCTGCTCGACAAGCTCTGGGCCCTCTCCTTCTTCGCCTTCCCTGTCGTCGGACTGTTCCTGGCCCGGCGGATCCCGGCGAATGCGGTGGGCTGGCTCTTCATCGTCGGCCCGCTGCTGGTGGGTGCTGGTGTGGCCATTCAGGAGATGGCCGAGACCCTCGACCTCCCCGGCATGGTCACGCCGTCTGAGATCGTCTTCGATGCCGGATTGCTCGCCCTGTTCTCGTCATTGACCCTCTTCCCCGATGGGCGTTACAGCCGGTCCTGGTGGCCCTGGGCTCACGCTGCCGCGATCATTGTCTTCAGCGTGGTGGCGGGCAGCTTCATCGCCGTCATCCTGGTTCTAGGTCTTCTGCCCCTCATCTACCGGTTGATCAAGGGCTCCCCATTGGTGCGTCGTCAGATCGCCGGACCGATCCTGGTGCTGATACTGGGCGTGGTCTCGCTGATCGTCGTCAGCGTCGCATTCGGGGATACCGCCCTTGCCCAGACTCTCACCACACTGATAACGATGATCATCACCATCGGTGTCCCGGTATCGATCGCCGTCGCGATCACCCGATATCGCCTCTACGAGATCGACCGACTTGTCTCGCGGACCGTCAGCTATTTGATCGTGGTCGGGGTGTTGGCGGCGATCTTCTTCCTTGTGGTCACCGCCACCAGCACGCTGCTCGATACCTCCAATGACTTGGTGATCGCAGCATCGACTCTTGCGGCCGCCGCATTGTTCAATCCACTTCGGAAACGGATCCAGGGCTGGGTCGACCGCCGATTCAACCGTTCTCGTTACGACGCTCAGAAGGTCATGGACGGCTTTTCCGGCTCATTGCGCGACCAGGTGGACCCGGTTCGTGTCATCGAGGGCTGGGTCGGCGTCGTCTCAAAGACGATGCAGCCGGCTGCGGCCGGGGTATGGGTGCGAGAGCGATGAGGGACACACTGTTTTTCAAGGCCACCATCGTCATTTGGTCTGTGCTGATGGTCGTGGCGGCATTCTCCTGGCTGACATTTGCGCCAGCGATCGACCCTATGGTCGGGGTCCTCTTCGCTTCTGTCTGCTCGGTGGTGGTCGGTGCGATTCTCACCGTGAAGGTGCCCTCGAACTCGATCGGCCTGCTTTCGCTCCTCGCAGGTTCGGCGTGGGTCCTCTATCTGTTCGGGAGGGGATACGCGACGCTCTCACTCGAGTCGGCCGAGCCCCTGCCCCTGGCCTATTTATTCGGTTGGGTCGGATCGTGGACGGGGGCCTTGTTTCTCATCGGTGTCTCGCTGCTGATCCTTTGCTTCCCTACCGGGAAGCCCGTCGGATGGTGGCGTGTGTTCGGCCTCGGGCAATTGATCGGTGCTTTGTCGACCATGATCGGCGCGGTCCCATCTGGGGGCTTCCGTTGGAGACACTGGTGGAAGACGCGGTCGGTCAGCGCGACCCGCTGGTATCCCCTCATCGACGCCGGCTTCGTCATCGGATTCGTGTCGGTCATCCCGGCGACGCTCTCGGTCGTAGCACGCTATAGGCGGTCCGGGATGGTGGAGAGGCAGCAGATCAAGTGGCTGTTGACCGCTACCAGTCTCCTCGCCGTCGCTTATGTGGTGGGAGCCATGTCGGACGACTCCAACCAAACCGTCTGGTGGGTGATTTCACTTGCTGTGGCCGCGATACCGATCTCCATCCTCTTCGCTGTCTTGCGATATCGGCTCTATGACATCGATCGGATCCTTTCGCGGACCGTCTCCTATGTGGTGGTGATCGGCGTCTTGGCCGGGGTCTATCTGTTGGCACTGACCGCGATGACCAATTTCCTTCGTCGGACTCCTCGTTGTCCGTGGCGGCTTCTACTCTTGCCGTTGCCGCCCTCTTCAATCCTCTGCGAAGGAGGGTCCAGGCGTGGGTGGAGAGACGATTCAATCGATCGTGTTACGACGCGGAACAGGTGATGGAGTGTTTCTCGGGATCGCTCCGCCAGGACCTCGATCCGGACACGGTTGTGACGGGCTGGGTGGGGGTCGTTTCGGAAACGATGCAGCCGGTCTCGGCTGCCGTGTGGATTCGTAACGATTTCGGGACGATGGAGAGATAGAAATGAGACCATGGTTCAGCTGATGAGACGGCGCAGAGCCGAAGAAGAGACTTCGGAAACAGACGAAACACAGATCCCGGAGTCAAAGACACGCCTCATCGAGGCCATTCCTATCCCGCTAGGCGATCCGTTGGAGACGCTTCTCCTGACCTCGGGCGGCCCTGTCGTGTTCCGCGACCTCGAACTGGAGTCGGAGACCGTGGACACGCTCCGGGAAGCCGGTGTGGAGCTCATAGTGCCGCTGATTGGCCAGGGGGAGCTCCTCGGTGCCCTCTACCTCGGCCCCCGGCTCTCCGATCAGCCCTATTCGACCGACGATCGCAGGCTTCTCGGCAGCCTCGCCTCGCAGGTGGCGCCGGCAATGAAAGTGGCGCAACTCGTCCGGGAGCAGCAGGCCGAGGCCAAGGAGCGCGGCGGATCCATCAGGAGCTCCAGGTTGCGGCCCTGATCCAGCAGACCCTCCTCCCCAAGGAATTGCCGGCTATTGCCGGCTGGCAGGTCGACGCCTTCTACCGGCCGGCGCGGCGGTTGGTGGCGGTTTCTACTATTTCATTGCCCTCGAAGACGGGCGCCTCGGTGTGGTCATCGGCGACGTCACCGACAAAGGCGTGCCGGCCGCCCTGGTCATGGCCACATGTCGATCGATGTTGCGAGCCGCAGCCCAGCGTCACACCTCTCCATCGGCGGTCCTGGCCGACGTCAACGACGGCCTGGTGCCGGAGATCCCGCCCGCCATGTTCGTGACCTGTCTCTACGCAATCATCGATACCGATGCCGGGGAGATTGTGTTCGCCAACGCCGGTCACAACCTTCCCTACGTACGACACGACGGCGGTGTCCTTGAGTTGCGGGCTACCGGCATGCCCCTGACTCATGCCGGGGATGGACTACGACGAGACGAAGTACGTCATGTCAGCTGGCGAGGTGATGGTCCTGACGAGTGACGGCATCACCGAGGCGCACAACGCCGAAGGTGAGATGTACGGGTTTGGCCGACTCATGGACCGCGTCGCCCGGAGGCCGATCAACGACGACGTGCTTAACCAGTGGTCACCGAACTGGAGGCCTTCACCGGTGAGGGCGCCGAGCAGGAAGACGACATCACGCTCGTGTCGTGAAGCGAACCTCCTCGGCTCAGGCTTCTGCAGTAGACATTCGAGGACCGGCGTCAGGTCCTGGCCAAGTTCGCCATACCGAGCGAAGAGGAAATGAGCGCATCGCCATCGCCAAGGTGACGGCGGCAGTCGACGAGCTCGGTCTCGAGCCGGCCCGGCTGGAGCGTCTCAAGACAGCGGTGGGCGAGACCGTGATGAACGCAATCGAGCACGGCAACCAGAACCGCGTCGAGCTGGACGTAGACGTTCAGGTTTGTGCCAACGAGGATTCGGTCAGTGTCCTGGTCAGCGATCAGGGTGGCGACCGGTCGATCC
>CAVTFV010000009.1:0-147685 GCA_963734115.1 uncultured Acidobacteriota bacterium | reverse complement strand
CCAGGGTGAGGGCGGGGATCCGGTCCCGGACGGCACCGCCCAGCAGTTGAGAGGCGGGGACGCCGAGCACCTTGCCTCCCAGGTCGTGAAGGGCGATATCGATCGCGCCGATTGCAGTCGTCGCCGACGGATGGGCGTGGGTCATGCGACTCCAGATCTCGTTGCGCTGCATCGGGTCGAACCCGACCACCAACGGGGTGAGCATCTCGAGGTCGGACACGATGTCGGCTTGGCGCTGGTGGGTCAGCGACGGCGCCTCCACGCCCTCACCCCATCCGGTCGCCCCTTCGTCGGTTACCACCTTGACTAGGACGTTCCCGGTGCTCTCGATCACCCCGTTGGACATTGGGATCGGAGTGCGGAGGGTCATGGTGATCGGATGGATCTCCAGCCTCTCGATGCGCACTCTACCCCTCGACCGCGCCCGGCTCAGCGCCTCTGTGGTGAGCTCCACGCCATGGCCGGGGACATCGGGCACATGGATTCGCCCGTCGACGACATCGAAGGGCAATGTCAGGGCGTCGGGTGGGATGAGCTCGGCGTACTCGACCATGAACCCTTGCCGGCTTGCACCGACCAGGCTGATCGAGAGCTCATGCCAGAGATGGCTGCTCAGGGCGAGGTTGTAGACGTCGGCGAGATGGGCGATCTTGGCGAATTCGGTGATCCCCCCGCATCGACCGACGTCCGGTTGCAGGTAGGCGGCGGCCCGACGATCGCAGATCTCGCGGAAGCCCCATCCGAAGTAGACGTTCTCCCCAGTCGCCACTGGCACCGATGAGGCCGCGGCCACCTCGGCCAGATCGTCGGTGCTGTCTGCGAGGACCGGCTCCTCGAACCAGGCCACCCCGTAATCGGCCAGCATCCGGGCGGTCTCCAAGGCCTCGTTGACGGTGAACCGCTGGTTGGCGTCGGCGAAGAGCGTGAAGTCATCCCCCATCTCCAGGCGAAGCAGTTCGGTCCGCTCTTGGTCCCGGGGACCACCGATCTTGAACTTGTAGGCGGATGATCCCCTGCTTGGCGAAGCTCTGGCACTCCGAGACAAGGTCCTCGTCGGAGAGGCTGTGCCAGCCACCACTTCCGTAGACCGCCACGTCCGTGGTGAACCCGCCGAGGAGGCGGTGCACCGGCAGCCCGGCCGCTTTCCCGACCAGGTCCCAGCAGGCGATATCCACCGCCGAGAGAGCCCAAACCCCCAGCCCGGCCCGCATCCGCGGCTTGTTGGGGCTCCACATCCCATGCCACACGGCTTCGGGGGCGAGGGCATCCTGGCCGATCACGAGGGGAGCCAATTCGGCGTCGATGTAGGGCTTGATCGCCATATTGGCCATGCCGCCAAGACCGGCCGTGATCCCAAAGCCGGTGAGACCGCCCTCGGTCCGGAGATGCACGGCAGTGGCGTCGACATGGGTGTACGTAGAGAGGGCGGTGGTTATCGGGGCCGACAGCGGGAAGCGGAGGCCGGTCGTCTCGACGGAATCGATGGTCGTGGCAGCCACCGGGCGGATGTTACGGCGCCGGTAGCCTGCCCTCCCGATTCATACTGGAGGAGACGTGGAGTTGGAAGGCAGCGTGGCGGTGGTCACCGGTGGAAGCCGGGGGATCGGGAAGGGTATCGCCCGTCGGTTGGCTCAGGAGGGCGCCGATGTCGTGATCTCGGCACGAACCCCTGCCACGCTCGAGGCCTCCGCGAAAGAGATCGCCGTCGTCACCGGGCGCGCGTTGAGTTGGTTCCGGCCGATCTGTCGACTCTCGAAGGTTGCGAGGAGTTGCACCGGGAGGCGACGGCTGCATTCGACCACATCGACATCCTGGTCAATTGTGCCGGCGCCACCAAGAGCGGGCCATTTGTGGAGCTCTCCGACCAGCTCTGGCAGGAGGGTTTCGCCCTCAAGTTCTTCGGTGCGGTCCGGCTCTCCCGGCTTTTCTGGCCCCACCTCGTGGCGAGCCACGGGTCGGTGGTGAACATCGTGGGGGGCATGGCCCGCACGCCCAACCCGAATTTCGCCATTGGGGGAGCGGTAAATGCCGCATTGGCCAACTTCGGGAAGGCGCTGGCGGGACAAGGCCTGGTTGACGACGTCAACGTGAACGTGATCCATCCGGGCCAGGTGCAGACCGAGCGTCTCACCGAGATGATGACCGACCAGGCCGCGACGCAGGGCAAGACACCGGCGCAGATGCTGGAGGAGACGATCCAACGTCAGGGGATACGCCGGTTGGGCACCACGGAGGATGTCGCCGAGCTGGCCGTTTTCCTGTGTCTGCCCCGAGCCCGTCACATCCAGGGCACCGCCATCTCGGTCGACGGTGGCGGGACCAAGGGTCTGTTCTAGCCACGATGCGATGACCTCTCCCGCCACCGAAGTCGAGCGATGGTCCGCCCTCAAGGTGTGGCTCTTCTCGCTGTTCAACAGGAACCCGAAGAGCAACTCCGCCGCGGTCGATCGCATCGGGCTCGAGCCCGACGATCGGTTTCTCGACCTGGGTTGCGGTCTGGGCGCGGCTCTCGAGCATGCGGCCGCCACCGGTGCGAAGACAGCCGGCTCGACCCGAGCCCATCGATGGTGGAGCGAGCCGCGGAACGGGTCCCTCAGGCCGAGGTGCGATTGGGGTCTGCAGAGTCGATCCCCTTCGAGGACGACGTCTTCACGGCGGCAATCTCCGTTTCGACCTATCACCACTGGGCGGATGCCGAGACGGGGTTAAAGGAAGTGCGACGAGTTCTTGCCCCTGGAGGGCGGCTGCTTATCGTGGAGAGGAAGCTGAAGCGCAGCGCCGGTCACGGTTTGGACGACGTCGGCGGCGAGTCGCTCGCGAGTTGCTCGAGACCAACGGCTACGTCTCGGTCGAGGTCGAGACCATCAAGGTTGGTCGAGCCGAGTATCTGGCCGTGTCCGCAGTCAAACCCTGAACTTCAGGGTCAGTGCTCGGCGGCGTCGGCCTCCGCCTTGGTCTTGTGGACCGTGCCGTCGGGATGCTCGGGCGGTGAGTAGAGCGAGTAGAGCTTGATCTTCTCGTCACCCGTGTTGACCACGTTGTGCCAGACACCGGCGGGCACGATGAAGGCCCAGTCGTCCTGGACCTCGTGCGTCTCATCCACCGAATCCTCGGTGCGACCGAATTCGACCCGCCCCTGACCCTGCTCGAGACGGATGAACTGGTCATGCGTGCCGTGTGACTCCCAACCGATCTCCTCACCTGGAGCGAGACTCATCACGGTCAGCTGGGTGTGCTTGCCGGTGAAGAGCACCGTGCGGAAAGTCTCGTTGTCGAGGGTCGCCTTCTCGATGTCGTCGAGCCAACCGAGCATCCGTTCTCCTTGATCGATTGCCGAAGGCTAGGCCCGCTCCAGGCGGCTGGCCGCTGATCCACTTTTCGCGCACCGATCTGGACCAATACGCCGATATCAGTGCGCGAGAACGGTTTACTCCACCGCCACCGGGGCCAGGGCGTCGATGTCGGTGACCACGTCGAGGATGACGGGGCGGTCGGCGGAGAGGGCTCGATCGAAGGCGGGGGCGAGGTCGGCTGGCTTCTCGACCCGGATCCCGATTGCGCCGATCTGCTCGGCGAGAGCGGCGAAGTCGACCTCGGTGAACACCCACATCTCCAGCGCCTTCTCGGTCTGCTTGCCGCCATAGACGCGATCGAAGCCACGTTTCGACTGATTGCCCGAGTGATTGTTGTTGACCACGGTGATCGAGTTGATCCCCCAGCGCACCGCGGTCTCGATCTCGGCGACGTGGTACCAGAAGCCGGAGTCCCCGGTGAAGCAGACCACCGGCCGCTCCGGCGCGGCGCACTTGGCGCCGAGCGAGGCCGGGAATGCCCAACCGAGATGACCGGCGCTCCGGAGGTAGGTCTGGGCTGGACGCGGTGATGTCGAACATGCCGCCCATCCACATCCCGGCGTGACCGGTGTCGACCACGACGATCCCGTCGTCGGGGACCAGATCGGTCAGCTCGGCGCAGAGACGCTCGGGCCGCATCGGCACCTGGTCCGACCCGAGCAGGGGGCGATACTCGAGACGCCACTCGTTGACGTGGCCTGCGGCGACCTCGGACCATGCCGTGTGACCACCGGGCGGATCCGCCAGCTCCAGCATCCGCTCCAGCGCGGTCCGGGCGTCGCCGTGGATCGCCACGAGTGGCGGGTAGTTGCGGCCGAGCGACTCGGGGTCGATGTCGAGCTGAATGACGTCCGCCCCCGAGCGGGGGCACCTGCCAGAAATGGGTGGTCATGCCGCCCGTCTCCGTCCCGATGAAGAAGACGAGGTCGGCCTCGAGCACGACCCGGTTGGCCGACGCCCCTCGAATACGTCCGACCACTCCGACGGAGAGCGGTGTGTTCCCGGGATGATGTCCTTGCGCGTTCAGCGACGTGGCGACCGGATCGACAAGCGCTCGGCGCAGGCCACCAGGGCCGGGCCGGCGCCGCGACGCCCGCACCCCACCGCCGGCAACGATGACCGGCCGTTCGGCCTTGCCGAGCAGAGCGAGGGCCTCGGTCAGGTCCGAATCCGGTGGCGATCGGCCGGAATGGCGGCACCGGAGGCACATCGGGTCTCACACCGGAGTCCATCTCGGCTTCGTCCTGGTCGAGCTGACCTTCGTTCCCGGCGAATTGGAGGTGGACCGGGCCCGGCGAACCGCGAGGTGGCCACCCGGAACGCTTGACGCAACATGTCGGGGATCCGCTCGACTGAGTCGATCGTGGCGTTGAACTTGGTCACGTGTCTCGAACGCCGGGACGTCGTCGACCTCCTGATAGACCTTGCGGAACTTGGTGTGCGGGTCGCGTCCCCCGGTCAGGGCGATGACCGGCGAGTGGGCCAGGTAGGCATCGCGGAGCCCGGCAGCCAGATTGTGGGCGCCCATCACCTGGGCGGCACACAGACCGGGCCGGCCCGAAGCCCGGGCGTAGCCGTCGGCCATGTATGCCGCCGACGCCTCGCCATGTGGTCGGAGACGCTTGATCGAGGTGTGCTTCTCCAGCTCGACCATCGTCCGGCGGAGGACGGCCGGGACATGAAAGAGATGGGTCACGCCGTACCCGTCGAGCATCTCGGCAATTGCCTTGGCGCCGGTAGATCATGGGCTGGTGAACCTGGCTGTCCCGCTGGTGGTGACCGTCCCATCCGGCTTTCGCGGCCCACAGCTCGACATCGATGCCGTCGGCATCGGCGGCGGTCACTGTCCCGCCGCACTCCAGCGAGTCCCCCAGATAGGCAGGGGCGAGATGCCGGTAGGAGATCGTGGCGAGCCGCGGCACTGTTTCCCAGCCATGACTCCGCCGTCTGCACCAGATAGACCCCCTGCAGCGGGCCGTGGATGAGCAGGCCGGGATGACCTTCGTGTTCGACCGTGAATGGAGTGTCGTAGTGGATGCGATGGAGCAGCCATGCCGAGGCGCTGAACATGAACAGGTCCAGGGCCGATGGGTTACGGACCTGAATTGGCGACTCGACGCCAACGGCAGGCAGGACGCTCACCGGTAGATCCTGGTGAAGTTCTCGCGGGCCACGAGGTCGCCCCGCTGGTTGGTGAAGGTGAACTCCATCTCGACGAACACGAGTGGGCCCGACCGCCCTTCCTTCTCGTACATGTCGCGAGACGCTTTTTCACGCTGATCACGTCTCCGGCGACGACCCGCTCACCGAGCACTACCGACGTCTCCCCGGCCATGGCCCTGCGGGTAGGGAGTGGCGGCACGTCGGCTCGTCGGGGAGCCGTCCGGCTCCAACTGGTCCGGCGGGACCAGAGGCCGAGGCGTGCATCCGGACCACGTACGGGAACAGGGTGGGGGCGACCACGTCCGCATACCCGGCCGCCGCGCGCGGCTTCCTTGTCGAAATGGATGGGGTTGGTCTCGCCGGTGGCATGGGCGAACCTGGCGATGTCGGTGGCGGTGATCTGCATCTCGAAGGGGGGGTATTCCCGGTCCGCCCATCGGCGGGCCTCCTCGGTGATGACCGTCATCACAGACCCATCGTCTTGGCGATGATGTTGCGCTGAATATCTGAGGTTCCGGCACCGATCACACCGAGACGTGACTCCCGGAAGTGGCGTTGCAGGTCGTGCTCCATGGTGTAGCCGTAGCCACCGAGCACCTGGAGACCCATGTCGGCGACCTGCTTGTAGGCCTCGCAGGCGTAGAGCTTGAGGATCGCCGCGTCCCTGGTGGTGGCGAGCCCGCGGTCGAGCCGGGAGGCGTACCGATAGACGAGCATCTGGGAGATCTCGACCATGGTCTGCATGTCGGCGAGACGGTGCGATACCGCCTGGAATTTGGAGATGGGCCGACCGAACTGCTCCCGCTCCTTGGCGTAATCCACCGAATCGGCGAGAGCGGCCGCGGCTGCCCCGGTTCTGGCGGCGGAGAGACAGAGGCGCTCGTAGCGGAGATACACGCCGAGGTCCGGCCAGCCGTTGTCGAGGGTTCCGAGCATCCGCGCTCTTCGGGACGCGGACGTCGGTGAAGTAGAGCATCGCCGTGCCGAGAGGCCAGTGGCCGAGCGTCTCGATCGGCTGCCATTCCAACCCCGGGCTGTTCGTGTCGACGATGAAATTGGTGATGCCGTCGTGCTTCGCGCCATCCGACGACGTGCGAGCAGCGACGATGTCGAGATCGCTCACCTTGAAACCGGATGTGAACACCTTTTGACCGTTGAGCACGTAGTCGTCCCCATCCTCGACCGCGGAGAGTGAGATCGAGGCGGCGTCCGAGCCGGCGTCGGGCTCGGTGAGTGAGAAGCAAACCGTGAGCTCCCCGGTCGGTGATCCTGGGCAGGAGCTCGGCCTTTTGCTCCGGTGTGCCGTCTCGGCCGATGGCGAGACCGCCCCAGGTGACCGTGCGGAATACCCAGAAGGAGAGATCGAGGAACGCCCGCCCGAGCTCCTCGAGCAGGATGGCCACCTCGACGGCTCCGGCGCCGGCCCCGCCGTGCTCTTCGGAGGTGTTCAAGCCGAGCCAGCCCTGAGCAGCCAGCTTGTCGTAGACATCACGCGGAGGACGACGCTCCCGATCGCATTCCCTGACGTACTCCCGGCTGATCTCTTTCTCACAGAATTCCCGGACCGTGGCCCGGAACATCTCCTGCTCGGGTGTGAAATCGTGCTCGATCACCGCAATCACGCCTTCTCTGCTGGGTCCGGGCGATCATATATCGTGCATACTGCAGAAACGCACGGTCGAGAAGAGGAACGTGACGGCGAGTATCGAAACGGTCAAGGAGCTGGGCTCGAAGCACAGCAACTGGGGACGCTGGGGCCCCGATGACGAGCGAGGCACCCTCAACCTGGTCACCCCGGAGATGGTGATGGCTGCCGCCGGCTTGGTGAGGGCCGGCAAGACCATCTCCATGGCGCTTCCCTACGACGAGGACGGCCCCCAAACCGGGAATCTGGGGCGGTTCAACCCGATCCATCTCATGATCCGGGACGGCGCCGATGCCATCGCCGGGACATCGATCCGGGACTTCTACGGAGGCGTCGACAAGCATTTTCGGGGCACCGACGACATCATCATCATGCCTCTCCAGTCCGGCACCCAGTGGGACGCATTCGGGCATGTCGTGTTCGAGGGGACGATCTACAACGGCTACGGCGCCGAATGGGTGTCGAGCAAGGGCGCGCTGAAGGGTGACGTCGCCAACGCCTCGCAGGGCATGGTGGGTCGGGGGGTGTTGCTCGATCTACCCCGCGCCCTCGGAGTCGATTGGCTCGAGCCGGGCCACGCCATCGGATCGGCAGATCTGGAGCGAGCAGAGGAGCACGCCGGGGTGACGGTCGGCCCCGGCGACTTCGTCTTCGTCCGCACCGGTGCCATGACCTCGGCCCGGGCTGCCGGCGCCTGGGGCGACTACGCCGGGGGCGACGCACCGGGTCTCGGCCTCGACAGCGTCGCCTGGGTAGCCGGGCGCGACATCGCCGCCATCGCCAGTGACACGTGGGGCCTCGAGGTCCGGCCCAACGAGACTCCTGACGTCTCCAACCCCTGCACATCGTCTTCATCGTCCATATGGGGCTGTGGCTCGGCGAGATCTTCGACCTCGACCCCCTGGCCGAAGATTGCGCCACGGACGGGGTCTACGAGTTCATGTTCTGCGGCCCGCCGCTTCCCTTCACCCGGGCGGTCGGCTCTCCGCTCAACCCGATGGCCATCAAATGAGGTTGTGAATGGACCCGGTCAGATCCATGCTCTTCACCCCCGGAAACCGGCTCGACATGCTGGCCAAGGCGGTTCATTCCGGCACCGACGCCGTGATAGTCGACCTAGAGGACTCGGTCTCGGTCGACAACAAGCCGGAGGCACGGGCCAACCTCGACCAGCTGCCCGAGTCGCCTGTGCCCTACTACGTGCGCACCAATGCGGTCGAGACTGGGCTCCTCTGGGACGACGTCGTGGCTGCGGGCCGATCGCCCGCCGTCGGTGTGATCATCCCCAAGGCCGAGGACCCGCAAGTGATCAGTCAGATCGATGGTGCGCTGACCGCCATGGAGCTGACCACCGGCAAGGCTCGGGGCTCGATCACCTTGATCCCATTGATCGAGTCGGCCCTCGGGGTGCGGCTCACCTACGAGATCGCTATGGCCAGTGGGCGGGTCGAATGCGTGATGTTCGGTGGTGGCGAGCAGGGCGACCTGGTGGCCGACCTGGGTGTGGAGTGGACGCCTGAGGGGACGGGGCTGATGCAGGCGCGTTCCCAGGTGTTGCTCAGCTCGCGAGCGGCCGGGGTGCCCTACCCCATGGAGGCCGTCTTCATGGATTTCCGCAACCCAGATGGTCTCCGGGTCGAGTGTGAGCTGGCTCGCACCCTGGGGTATGTGGGGAAGGTGGCGATTCACCCTTCCCAGATCGAGGTGATCAACGACGTATTCACTCCCTCGGCCGAAGTGGTCGAGTATCAGCGAAAGGTCTTGGCGGCGTTCGAGGAGGCCGAGGCCGAGGGCAAGGCATCGATCGCCGTCGACGGGAAGATGGTCGACTACGCCGTGGCTCGGGTAGCCAGGGCAATCCTGGCCCGCGCCGAGGCGGCTTCACGCAACGGCAAGGAGGTCTGATGGGCATCGGGGCTGATTGGGCCCGATGAGCGAAGGCATGCTCTCCGGGGTCGTCATCCTCGAGCTGGGTCAGGTGATCGCGGGCAACTTCGGCGGGGTCATCCTGGCGGACCTCGGGGCCGAGGTGATCAAGATCGAGCCGAAGACCGGCGACACTGCCCGCAACCCGACCATCGCCCCGCTCCATGACGAAAGCGCCATCCACCTGTTCATGAACCGGGGGAAGAAGAGTGTCGTGCTCGATCTCAAGGACGAACGCGGGCTGGAGATGTTCTACGAGCTGGTCGACCAGGCCGACGTGGTCATCGACAACTTCCGGCCAGGTGTCATGGCCCGTCTCGGGATCGATCATGAGTCCCTGAAGCAACGCAACCCGGACATCATCACGTCGTCGGTGACCGGCTTCGGTGAGTACGGGCCGGCCAAGGACAAGTCGGCCTTCGACCTGGTCGTCCAGGCATACAGCGGGCATGTCGACATAACCGGCCCTGCGGACGGTGACCCGGCCCGGGTGGGCATACCCATCGCCGATATCGCAGGGGGCATCTACTCCTGCATCTCGGTCCTGGCCGCCCTCGTGGGCAGGGAGCTTCACGGGAAAGGCGAGCACGCCGATGTGGCAATGCTCGACACCCTCGTCTCACTGCTCTCCTATGACGCGGTCGATCATCTCAACTCGGGGAGGAAGCTCTCGCGGCTGGGCACCGCCCACGCCCATATGGTCCCGTGGCAAGCATTCCAAACCAGCGACGGCTACGTCGTGGTGGCGGCACGTGACGAGAAGTTCTGGCAGAACCTGTGTGACGCCATCGGGCGGCCCGATCTGAAAGACGACCCCCGCACCGCCAATAACACGTCCCGGGTTGCCAACCGCGACGAGGTGGTTCCCATCCTGGCCGACGTCTTCCTCACCAGGACCAACGAGGAATGGCTCACGACCCTCGACGAATACGACATTCCGAACGCCCCGGTAAACGACATGGCCCAGGTCTTCACCGACCCCCAGGTGCTCGCCCGTGACATGGTCGGGACGTACAAGCACCCGACCCTCGGCGACATACGCTTCCCGCCTACGCCAATCAAGTGGAGCGAGTGGGAGCGACCCAACGAGCCCGCACCCATGCTCGGTCAGCACACCATCGAAGTCCTCGGGGAGAGACTCGGTCGGGACGAGACCGAAGTGCGAAGGTTGGCTGAAGAGGGCGTGGTCAAGATCTGGCCGGAGACCTGACAGGAGAGACATGCGCTTCGGGACATTCGTGCCACAGGGATGGAAGGGCGACCTGGATGGGATCCCGGCGGACGCGCAATGGGATCGCATCCTCGAGTTCGCCGGGCTGATCGAGGACTCGGGCTACGACTCGATCTGGGTGTATGACCATTTCCACACGCATCCGGTGGTGAAGCAGGAGAGCACGTTCGAAGCCTGGACCCTGATGGCTGCGCTATCCGCGGCTACCAGCAGGGCGCGGCTGGGCCAGATGTGCACCTGCGCCTTGTACCGGCCGCCCGCGATGCTGGCCAAGATCGCTTCGTCCATCGATGTGATCTCCGGGGGTCGGCTCGATGTCGGGATCGGCGCCGGCTGGTCGAAGAAGGAGTTCGAGGCCTATGGGTATCGCTATCCGTCTGATGGGGAGCGTCTCGACATGCTGGAGGAGGCGGTCCAGGTCCTGTTGGCGATGTGGACCGAAGACCATGCCCGGTTCATCGGAGAGCACTACTCGGTCGATGGCGCCATCAATCGTCCCAAGCCGCTACAGAAGCCACACCCTCCGCTCTGGATCGCCGGTGGCGGCGAGAAGCGGACTCTGCGGATCGTCGCTCAGTACGGGGACTTCGCCAACTATCGGGGACGACATCGACGACTTTCGTCACAAGTCCAAGGTGCTGCAGGGCCACTGCGAGACCGTCGGGCGCGATTTCGACGATATCGGCCGCACCGCCCATCTGATGTCCGTGATCGGCCGTGATGACGCCGACCTGGGGCGCAAGCTGGAGGTGGCGTCGAGACGTCGTGGTTGCACTCCTCAGGAGTTCGCCGACGAGTTCTTCGCCGCCACGTGAGGCGAGCGGTGCAGGAGATGGGGGAGTTATCGAACGAGGGCTGCACCGACATGATCCTCTACTTCTACGACATGGGGGAGGGGGACAGTCTGGACCTGTTCGCCTCGGAGGTGATCCCCCAGCTTCGATGAGTGATCTGGGGCGGCTGCTCGACCCGGCCTCGATCGCAATCGCCGGTCTCTCCGCCGACCCGGCCAAGCACGGTGGCCGGGTCCTGGCCAATCTTCGCAAGCTCGGCTACCCGGGTCAGGTCTGGGGGGTGAACCCGGGTCTGCCAAACGTGGAGGGGGTCAAGGTGTTCGCGTCCTTGCCCGACCTTCCCGAACCGCCGGATCTGGTGGTCTGTGCCGTCCCGGCGCATGCGGTGCGCAAGATCGCGATGGGGGCTCACGGAGTGGGCGCCCTGATGGTCTTCGCCGGGGGCTTCGGCGAGTCCGGTGACGATGGGATGGCCCTCGAGGCCGACCTCACAGAGTGGGTGGAGCGTGTCGGGTTTCGGCTGCTGGGCCCCAACAGTGGGGGCGTCATTCGCCCCTCCCACGGTCTCGCCGCCTCGTTTCTCACCTGTCTCGATCGGCCTGCGGGTCAGATCAAGTCAGGGTCGATCGGCCTGGTCACTCAAAGCGGCGGCACCGGCAGCTACATCCACAATCTGGCTGCGGCTCGAGGGGTGGTCTGGCGATCTCGGTATCCACCGGCAACGAGATCGATATCAGCCTGGGCGAGGCCATCTCGGCGGTGTCGGACCTCGATGAGGTGAAGGTGGTCCTCGCCCTGATCGAAACCGTGCGGGACGGCGAGGTCTTCATCGAGGCGGTGCGTGATGCGGTGGTCCGGGGCAAGCCGGTGGTGGCATGTCGCATCGGGACCGGAGACCGGGGCAGGGCCCTGATGACCTCCCACACCGGCGCCATGGCCGTGCCGGAGAAGGTGCTCCACGGGGTGCTCGAGTCTCTTGGAGCGGTGATGGGCGAGACTCCCGGCGAGGCCTACGACATCGCCGAGATGCTGGCCCGGTCCCCTGTTCCCGCCGGTGAACGGGCCGCCATCGTCACCCATTCCGGGGGCGTCGCCATCCACCTCGCCGATCTCGCCGAGCAGAGTGGTCTGGATCTGCCCCAGCCCGGACCTGGTCTCAAATCCGAGCTCGAGCCGCTTCTCGACCTGGGGACGGCCAACAACCCCCTCGACATGGGTGGGATCATCGGGGGCCCCAGCCGCTTCGCCGAAGTCGTCGACCGCTTCGCTCGATCGGGCGAGTACGACATGGTGCTGGCCGTGTCCACGGCCCATCCACCGGAACATACTCAAGAACGGGTCACGTCATTGCTCGCAGTCGATGCACCCATCTCGATCTTCCACTTGTGGATGGCGGGAGACCAGGCTGCCGAAGCGTCTGGAAGGCCTGAGAGACGCTGATGCCCCGGTGACCGAGGAACCGAGAGCTGCGATCCGGGCGCTGGCCGGCCTGGCCCGGCTGGCGAATTGGCCTGCTCCCACGGCGGTGCAACCGATCGGCGGCGAGTTCGAGGAATGGGGCTTGCCCCTGGTCGAAGGGGCGATTGCCCGGACCGCCGACGAGGCAATCACCATCGCCGAGAGTCTCGGTTACCCGGTCGTGGTCAAGGTTGTGGCGACCGGTCTGATCCACAAGACCGAGGTGGGAGGCGTCCGCGTCGATCTACGCGACGCCTCGGATGTGAGCAACGCCATCGACGATGTGACTGCCTCGGCGACGGCTGCCGGCCATTTGGTCGAGGGAGTGAGAGTGGAGCAGTTTCGGCCGGGCCTGGAGATGATCATCGGTGGCCTGGTCGACCCGGTGTTCGGTCCCCTCATCTCGGTCGGAATTGGCGGTGCGCTCACCGAATTGCTCGACGACGTCGTATTCGCACCCGCTCCGGTCGACGAGATCCAGGCGACCGCCCTGATCGACCGTCTTCGGGGTCGGGCGCTCCTGGATGGGTATCGCGGAGCGCACGCCGGGGATGTCGAAGGGCTAGCCCTGATCGTCAGCCTCGTCAGCGGTGGGATCACGGGATCCGGCTTGCGAGAGGTCGAGATCAATCCGTTGATCTGGGATGGCGGGGCTTGGGTCGCGGTCGATTGGCTCGTGGTTCATGACAGAGGAGACCCTTTGACCGAGGAGACGACCAGCTCGGGAACCTGATCGGGCCAGATGCCCGACGGGTCCCGATCCGGGAAGTCGAAGACGCCGATCATCAGTTGCATCGGGTAGTCGGGTGCCTGGTCCAGGCTTCGCACCGTGCTCCCGTCCACCGTGAGCGACGTGCGGCCCGGCTCCCACGCGACGCGATAGGTGTGGTACTCGGCGACATCGATCTCCATTCGGGGTGCCGAGATGTCGTACACCAGAGCCGGATCGCGGAAGTCTCGGATCCCCATCCCGACGGCGGCCGAGCCCTCCTCGATTGATTCCCCGAACACCTCGGCGACCAGGATCTCGCCGGAGCGCTCGGGGCGGTCCTCGATCCCAGCCAGCCAAAAGCCGAACATCGAGCGGGGAGAGATTTTGGCCTTCATCGTGACCGACACTTCGCCATACCTGGGCGTGTAACCCCAGAAGGTCGGTTGCTCCTCGGTCACTCTCAGCCCCTCCTTGAACGGCTGCTGGCCGATCGTCGAGCCGACTGGGCCGGCGAAGCTGCCCGTCTGGACACCCGAGACCCGGAGAGGCTCGTCGTGGAGGTCGGGGCACCAGAGAGGCTGATCGGTCGGGATGACGAGGTGGAGACCGTCTTCGCCGATGGAATACGTCGCTGCCGATTCCTCCCGCGAGCTCCAATGGGGCAGGTAGTAGGGGAACCACACCTCCGGTTCGAGGGCGTCGCCCTCGAAACCCTCGTCGAGCTCGATGTGATCGCCGGGCATCTCGCTATAGGGTGACGCTGCCCTCGATGAGGATGTGAGTGTCACCGCCGATCAGGATGCGGTCATCCATCGGCTGAATGTAGACGCGGCCATGTCGTCCCATGGCAGTGCCCTGGGATACCACGAGTGGCCCGTCGAGCCGGCCTTGATCTCGCAGCCAATGGGCGAGGGCCGCGTTCAGCGACCCGGTGATGGGGTCCTCCACCCCGTTGGATGCGAGCATCCTCACCTCGTAGTCGCACTCGGAGCCAGGGACATGGGCTCCGAGCAGACCCACGAACTCGAGCGGGGACCAGCGGGCCTTCGACGAGTCGACCTCGAGCACCTCCTCGGCCGAGCCTAGATCGAGCACCTGCCACACGGGCCCATTGTCGAGAGTGGCCGTCTCAACGACGGCCTCGAGGGGGATCCCGAGGGCCGCGGTGATTGCATCGAAGCGGTCGGGAGCGAGGGGCGCAACCGAGGTCGGCGGAGCCACGAAGGCGAGACGCTCCCCTGTGCTGTCGATGTCGACGAGGCCGATCCCGCATTCCTGGCGGATCAAGCCTGCCTCTGAGGGGACGCCCCCCGAGTTGAGCCAGGCGACGCAGCTTCCGAGGGTCGGGTGGCCGGCGAACGACAACTCGTCGTATGGAGTGAAGATGCGCACCCGGTAATCGGCGGCCGGGTCCTCCGGTGGAAGCAGAAAAGTGGTCTCGGCGAGATTGGTCCAGGCGGCGAAGGACCGGAGCTGGGAATCGTCGAGCCCCTCGGCATCTATCACTACTGCCAACCCGTTCCCCTGGGTCGGGATCGGGCTGAACACGTCTACCTGGGCGAACCTTCGTGATGTCGGCATTGCATTGACGCTAATGCCGAGTCACTTCGGGCTTCCTAAATTGGCCTTCTGTGATCGGTCGTCGGCTCCTTCTCACCGGTGTATTGCTGCTGGCAGTTGTGGCTGCCGCCTGCGGGGATCCCTGTGAGCAGCGTCTCGGGGAGTACCCCCCGGATCACATAATCGTCACCGGCGTGGAAGCCGTGGAGGTTCCCCACATCGGCTGGGCCTGTCCCGGCTTTCATTCGGACACGATCGAGCCACCACCGTCGGTCGCACCCGACCCGCAAGGGAACGTCCTGGTCGAGGTCACCATGGAAGATGGGAGCACCATCGACGTCCGCTTCGGCAATCAACCCGTCGTGCGTCGACCCCGCTCCGGTCGACGGCGCCAACTCGTGGGTCCTGGGGGTACACGCCCAGTCGGAACCACTTGTGATCCGCCTCTGCTCCAAGGACGATGCCTGTGCCCTGTACTGGGCCAACACCTATGCGGGCTAGGTGTCGAGAAGGGTCCTGAGCGCTTCCAGGTCGTCCTTGCTCGGGCTCCATTCCGCCGCCTCCGCGTTGGCCGCGACCTGCTCCGGAGTGGTGGCGCCAGGAGCCACCACAGGCACCGCCTCCTGAGCGAGCAGCCATCCCAGAGCCACTTGGACCATGGTCGCTCCCCGTTCCGAAGCGAAGCGCTCGATTCCTTCGACCAGATCGAAGTTCTCGTCGGTGAGATAGTCCTGATAGCGGTCCATCTTCAACCGTCCCTGCGGCTCGCCACCACGCCGCGTTTTCCCGGTCAGCAGACCGTTGGCCAGCGGGTAGTAGGGGAGTAGGGCCACACCAGCCTCGACACAGAGGTCGGCCAGACCGTTGGTCCCGGGGTCTCGATGGATCATGCTGTATTGCACCTGATCACATACGAAGGGCGGCCATCCGTGCTCGGCGGAGACCGCCAAAGCTTCGTTGAGCTGTGCCGGGTCGAAGTTGGAGCACCCGATCTGGCGCACCTTTCCCTCGTCGACCATCTCGCTCATCACCTCCAAAGTGGCCTCGATGGGCGTCTCCGGATCAGGGAAATGGACCATGTAGATGTCGACGAAATCGGTGCCGAGCTCAGTCAGGCTCCGATCCAGGACCTTGCGGACATAGTCCGGCGCCGCTCCGCCGCTGCCCTCCCAGCCGGGGATGGGCACTCCGACTTTGGTGGCGATCACAACGTCGTCCCTCCGTCCTCCGAGGGCGGCTCCCAGAAATGCCTCCGACTGGGCCTCGCCGTAGTTGCTGGCGGTGTCGAAATGGGTGATCCCGGCATCGAGGGCGGCGTCGACCACCGCTGCGGATTGCTCCCGGTCGAGGGCGCGCCCGAAGTTGTTGCAACCCAGGCCGATGACCGAGACTTCGAGATCGCCGATCCATGCGGTCCGCATCAGGTGTCCCCCAGGGGCCGCAAGAAGCGCTCGGCATTGGATTGGAGAACCCCAGCCCGGTCGGCATCCGACATCTCGACCGCCTCGACGCCGGCTACCGGGTCCGTCGAGGCCATGTCGAAGGGGTAGTCGCTGCCGAGGAGCACATGGTCCCAACCCATCCTCCGCCCCAGCATCTCCAGCGAGAGCGGGTCGTGGGTCAGGCTGTCGAAGTACATCATCCCGAAGTATTGGCGTGGGCCGGTCTCAGAGATGTTGACCTTGGGCTCGGGCCGAACTTTCCACCCGTGCTCCCACCGCCCGATCTGATACGGAGAGAAACCACCGCCATGGGTGAATCCGATTCGCAGGTCGGGGTGGCGGTCGAGCACCCCGCCGAAGATCAGCTTGGCGGCGGCAATCGTCGACTCAAGGGGGATGCCGATCAGATTCTGCAGGTAATAGGAGCTCATCCGGTCGGCACCGGCGATCGAGCGCTGATCGGAGTGGAACCAGACCGGGAAGTCCCTCCGCTCGAGCTCCGCCCAAACCGGCTCCAATGACGGATCGTCGACATCGGTCCCATCGATGTTGGAGCCGATCTGCACTCCGCGGACTCGTTGAAAACCGGACACCCTCTCGATCTCGGCAAGCGAGGCAGCGATGTCCTGGAGGGGGAGTGTGGCGAAGACATGGAACCGATCGGGCTGCTTGTCGCTGAGATCGATCAGGGCATCGTTCTGGATCCTGGCGAAGTCGGTCCCGACCTCGGGGGGCACGTGGTAGTGGAAGTTCGGTGGGGGAATGGCGATCACCTGGAGGTCCACCCGCTGGCGGTCCATGTCGGCCAGGCGGATCGCCGGTTCGAAGATCGCCCTCAGGAAGTGGCCCGAGCCGCTCACGGCCGGGATAGCGGAGATACCTGCTGCCTCCCTCCTCGATCAACTCCGGACCGTGGTCGGGATGGGCCGCCGCCATCCCGGTCAATGCGGCGGGGACAATGGCGTGAGCGTGGATATCGATCGTGGTCAAGGCAGGCGGAGGTCGATCGCGATCGGCACGACCCGACTCTATTCAGGAGGCGGGACCTCCGAAACCACCAGCTTCACCTTGGCGGCATGACCCGGCTCTCGTTGGATCTCATCGACGGAGACGACCCGAACGCCGATCGCGGCCCCCGCCTCGGCGGCGGCACGGCCCAGGTCACTTTGCACCCTCTCGATCAGATCCGGCGATGCGCCACGACGGGGGACCACCCTGACCAGCAGCTCCATCGGGCGGTGGACGATCTGGTATTGGATCACCTCGGGCAGGAGGGCGAATGGCGCCCGCAACAGGTAGGGGTGGACGGATACGTTGCCACCGCCTTGTGCGGGCAGAGTGAGCACATCGTCGCTGCGGCCGTCGATCCGCTCGATCCGGTCATAAGGCCGGCCGCCGGGGTCGGGGCCGCCGGCGAGCACCACGGAGTCGGCCAGCTCGTAGCGGATCAAGGGCTCGGCACGGTTGACCAGGTTGGTCAGCAGCACCTTGCTTCCTGGGATCCCCGGCGGCACCGGCCGGTTCTCCTCGTCCACCACCTCCATGATTGCTTCTTCGCAGACATGAAGGCCGACGTGGTCGAGTGACCCCATGGCCACGACGCCCACCTCGGTCGACGCATACATGTCGACCGGCTTGGACCAGGCGGTCTCGATCCGGTTCGCCGCGTCGTCTGTGAGGACCTCGGAGACACTTACCACTACCCGTGGAGAGATTTGCAGATCGCGCCCCAGCTGCTCCTCGGCCAGAACGGCAAGGACGGAGGGATAGCTGATGACGACCTCGGGCTGGTAGTCGTTCAAGGCAGCAACCATCTCGTCAAGGGGAGTGGTGACTGCCAGCCGCGGTGCATCCGTGCGCCCTTCCTGGAGGGCCGCAGCGATCTGACGGGAGAGATGAAGCGGGCTAGGTGCACCGATCACGGTCACCCGCGTCTCGCTGGTGACACCGAGACGGACGAGTGAGCGGAGAAAGATCCCGGCCCAGTGGGCAAACTCGTCGCGTGAATAGACGAACAGACCGGCCAGACCACTGGTCCCAGAAGTGCTGAAGATCCGGTACTCGTCGAGGAACAACTCGCCGGCATCCGCCGCCTCGAGGAAGTTCTCCAGGCGCTCACGTCGGAGCCGGCGATCAGCGACGACATTGTCGAACTCCTCCATCAGCACCGACTTGGGAAGTGTGGGCAGATCGGCGAGTTCGGTGTCGGCGGCATCGGGACCAAGCGCTTCGCGGTAGTAGGGCGATATCTCGACGACGTCGGAGAGCAGGCGGCGGAGACGACGCTCCTGCATCTCGTCCAGCTTCTCCCGGGACCAGCGATCCCTCTCCATGAGCTCGATGGCGTGCCGCTGCAACGCCTCTGGCGCCAGGGAATCTGTCAGGGTGGAGGCCGCGGTCATCCTGCACTCCTCCTGGCAGTCACCGGCTCATCGATCTGCATCAGCTCTCTGAATACCGTCTCGCACCGGGTGCAATGCAGACGAAATGCGATCGGGTCGGCCCTGTCGCCTCGTTCGATCTCGAGCAGGTCTGCTTCTGTCTGCCCACAGCCGGGGCAGGTAAATCCGACAGCCAGGTTCATGTTGCTGTCCCCCCTTGTCCGTTCTGATCGATCAATCCGTGAAGCATGGCGGTGTGCAATACCTCGAAGAGCTCCGGATGCACCCGGGCCGGGTCGAGCTGACGCTCGGCGCTGAACGCTCGCACCAGCAACGACGACGCCCTGGCCACCTCCAACGAGGGGAGGATGAACCTCATCCCGTGACGCTCCTGGGTGCCGTCGAGTATTCCGGCTACGGCGTCGAGGAACTTGCTCCGGATCTCCAGATAGGCAGCCTTGAGCTCGTCGTCGCGGGCGGCGTGGGCGATGAACTCGGTGAGGAGCGGAAGCCAGCCGGACTCCTCGACGTCCGCATCGCCCATGAATCTGGAGACCCCGCGTAGAGCCTGCTCAAAATCGTCCCCCTCCAGCATGATGCCGGCGTAGGCCTCGATGCGCCGTTCGTAATGGGCCTCCAGAACGGCCAGAAAGAGGTCGTCTTTGTCATCGAAGTTGGAGTACACCGCGCCTTTGGTGTAGCCCGCCTCCTGGGCGATCTCCTCGAGCGACGCCCCATGAAATCCCCGCCGCAGAAAGACCGTACGGGCGGCGCCGATGAGATCGGTGCGGGTCTTCGCCTGACGTTCGGCTCTAGATACTCGAGTTGTCATTCAGATACCGACGGTATCGGAATACCGACGGTATGTCAACCGAACTGTTGCTGGTCCGCCCGTGAGCGGGTTCATTGGTCGATGGGCTACCAGTCGGAGGGTGTTCGCCCCCCACGATCCCGTCCGGGCGATCTTTGCATGCCATATGATCCGTTCGTGGAGCAGACTCGTTTGAACGGGGCCAGTGCGGCTCGCACGGTCGCGGTCATCGAGGACCTGGGGTTCACCGATGTGGTCTCGATCCCGGACGGGGAGAGTCGGCAACTCCACCGTGCCCTGCTCGACACCCCTGAGATCGACGTCTATTCACCGACCCGCGAGGGAGAGGGCATAGCCCTGGCCGCCGGTCTTTGGGTCGGGGGGCGTAAGCCGCTGGTAATCCTCCAGAACACAGGACTGATGGAAGCCGGGGACGCGTTGCGTGGCTGCGGGATCGGCCCGAGCATCCCGCTACTTCTCCTCGTCGGGTGGCGGGGCTACCCGGGCGCGATGGCCGGGACGTTGCCGGTCGATTCGGCCTATCCCTACACGGAGTCGTTGATCAGGGCCTGGGAGCTGCCGCACAGACGTCTGATGTCCGACGACGACTTGGGCGTGATCGGTGAGATGGCCGCGGTAGCGGAGGGGACATCGAAGCCGGCGGTGGTGGTCTACGGCTACGGGTTCACCCCGTGACCATCGAGCGTCTCGACCTGCTCCGAGCCCTTGCAGCGCGGCGGACCGATGAGGTGGTCATCACGACAATGACCGCGACCCTGCAGTGGCCTCTGGTCTCCAGCCATCCCCTCGATTTCGACTTTCTCGCTTTCGGGATGGGCCACGCCTCGGATTTCGGCCTCGGGTTGGCGTTGGCTCGGCCCGAGCGGAAGGTGATCGTCCTCAAAGGGGACGGTGGTCTGCTGATGAGTCTCGGCTCGCTCGTCACCATGGGCCAATACGCCCCGCCGAACCTGCTGGTGCTGCTCCTCGAGAATCGCAGCTATGAGATGACCGGCGGGCAGCCCATCGCTCCGAAGGCAGACTTCGCGGCACTAGCTCTCGGGGCAGGACTCGAGAAGGTAGAGCGAATCGACGACCTCGCCCTATTCGAGGCAGAACTGCCCCGAATATTGGCCGAGCCGGGCCCCCATTTCGTGGTGGTGCCGGTGACCAACTCCGAGCCCTTACCGCCGGTCGCCCACACCGATCATTCGGAGCGAGTGACCAACCTTCGTTCGGCGCTGGGGATCTCTACCCCCGCAGGCGTGAAGGGGGAAAATCCTTCCCAGGTCTTCGACGACCTGTAATAGCGCCGCCCTCGAGATCTCGAGTGTGCGAGGAAACTACCGGCCGACTATTTTCAGCAGTCGTCTGGCATTCCCACCAACAACCAGAGCATGATCGTCAACGCTGAGATTGGCGTCGGCGAGGAAACCGAGGGGGTCGGTGGGTCCCATGTCGAAGGGGTAGTCGGTCCCCATCAGCACGTGATCGGCGCCGAACTCTCCGACGAGGTACTCGACTGCATCGGTAGAGAACACGGTGGTGTCGAAGTAGAGCTTGTGCAGATATTCGCTCGGGGGTCGGGAGATGTGGCGTCTCGCTTCCGGTCTCACCTTGTAGGCGTGGTCGGTCCGTGCGAAGTAGAAGGGCAAATAGCCCCCGCCGTGCACCACGAGCATGCGCAGGTCGGGAAACCTCTCCCACACACCTCCCAGGATCATGCGGGAAACGGCCACCGTCGACGCCAGCGGCATGCAAACCACGTTGATCAGGTAGTAGTCGTCCATGCGTCCCGGCTCGGTCCAACCGTGGGGGTGCAGGATCGCCAACATCTCGAGCTCTTCGGCGGCCGCCCAGACCGGGTCGAAGCGCCGGTCGTCGAGGTCGCCTCCTTTCACGTCGGCGTTGACCTCGAACCCGTTGAATCCGAGGTCGGTGTTGACCCGGCGTATTTCGGCGACGGCCGCCTCCGGATGATCCATTGGCAGGTTGCCGATTCCGACGAATCGGTCCGGTACTTCCTGCGTCATCTCGAAGATGGCGTCGTTCTGCATGGCATTTACCCGTGGCCCGGTCTGCTCGTCGAGCCAGTGGAAGTATTGGGGCGGAGCGATGGCCAGCGCCTGGACGTCGATGCCCTGGAGGTCCATGTCGGCGATCCTTGCTTCGGTGTCCACGAACTGAGCGGTCTGGGTGGCCCGGAGCTCGCGGTTGTAGCGAGTGCTCTCCTCGGGCTGGAATTGCATTCTGGGGTCGTACTCCGGCTTGAAGAAGGGCGCGGCGACCTCAGCAGCCGTTGGGACCTCGACGTGGGTATGAACGTCGATCGTGACATAGGGGGGCTTCGGCGCGGTCGACGGCACCCATTTCGGCCCCAGTTCGGGCCACCACTCAGGTGTGCCATGCATGATGCACTATGTACCATCTCGGGGTGACCGGATGCCATTCAGCATGAGAGGCGTTGAGGAGACGGAGACGATTGCCGCCGAATCGAATGCGACCGTCTTGCATCCGACGACACGACCGCGCACTGCGACCAACTACGTGTCGGATTCGCTGCGCCGGTCCATCCTGAACGGTGATCTGGTCGGTGGCACCAAGCTGAGTCTCGTAGAGATCGCATCGACATTCGATGTCAGCACCACACCCGTGCGTGAGGCGATGAGGGAGTTGTCTTTCGAGGGTCTCGTCACGATCGACAGTTATCGGGGCGGAGTCGTGACCGCGGTGACCAAGCCGGAGGTCGAGGAGATCGTCCGCATCCGTCAGGTACTCGAGCCGATCGCAGCCGGAGAGGCGGTGGCTGGGATGACGCCTGTGATCTTGGGCGAGGCGCAGGCGATCCTCAAAGAGATGGCAGCGTCTGACTCCTGGGACGTCTGGGTGCAGGGAAATCGGGCATTCCATCGCAAGATCTACGAGGCATCACCGTCCCGGCGGCTCGTGTCACTGATCAAGAGCCTGCAGGACACCCAGGTCGTGTTCGTCAGCGCGACGCTGCGGAAGAGCCCAGTGCTCAAGGAGACCGCTACACGGGATCACCACGACATGATCGAGGCGATCGAAGCGGGCGATGCCGACCGTTTGATCGAGCTCACATTGCGGCACCTGACGATCCCCATCAGAGACTGAGTCTGTTGAGAGTGGAGAAATGACGTCGGGGCCGATGGCCGTTATCGGTTTGGGACTGATGGGCTCACGCATGTCCGACCATCTTCTCGCCGCCGAGCATGTGGTCCGGGGCTACGACCCCGACCCGGCGCGGTTGGCCGAGTTCGAAGGGAAGGGAGGAGTGATCGCAGGCTCGCCGGCAGAGGCAGTACAGGGCTGTTGGGCCGCGCTGCTGTCCCTTCCCACCTCCGATGTGTCCCGCGAGGTTTGTCTCGGTGAGGGCGGCATCGCCGAATCGAGCGTTTCTCAACTCTTCGTATACGACACCACCACCGGCCGGCCCAATGACGCCGTCGAGATTGCCGCTGCACTCGACGCGGTAGGCGTCGTCTACTCCGACACCACCGTCAGCGGGAACAGTGAAGTGGCCGAGAAGGGCGAGTTGGTGATCATGCTGGGCGGGTCGGAGGATGCCTATCTGCAAGGCAGACCCCTCTTCGAGGCGATCGGCCGGTCACATCATCATGTCGGGCCGATCGGCTCCGCATCCCGGATGAAACTGATCGTGAACCACGCCCTCACCGTTCAGCGGATGGCGCTGGCCGAGGCCCTCGTGGTTGCCGAGCTGGCCGGGATGGACCTCGGGACGACACTCGATGTGTTGAAAGACTCCCTGGCCTACTCCAAGGTCATGGACGTCTGGGGTGATCGCATGGTCGCCGGCGACCACGAGTTCCCTTACGCCCGACTCCGACAGAGTCACAAGGACGCCAGGCTCATTGTCGAGCACGGGCTCGAACTGGGGGCGACCATGGACCTGGCCCGGGTGGCACGCGAAGCCCTGGCCGAGGGCGAGGAGACCGGGCTGGCCGACATGGACAACTCCTCGGTCATGGAAGTGGTCCGGCGTCGAGCGGGTGTCGGCCGAGTGGAATGATCCTATATTGTGCACGATATGAACACTTCCGTCATCGACATCCACTGCCATCGGGAGTGTGGCGCCGCGGCGACGATGGTCAAGCCGGAGGCGGAGCGTCTTGGGCGAAAGCCGCTCCAGTTCGGCAACGAGCTGACCAAGGAAGTCAACCGCAAGCAGCTAGAAGATCTCCGCCCCAAGATGGAGGATGTAGAAGTCCGGTTGGCCGACATGGACGCCATGGGTGTCGATGTCCAGGCGCTCAGTCTTTCCCCGTACCAGCTCTTTCACTGGGCCGACGGTGAGCTGGGGATCAGGGCATTCCAGACGATCAACGACGACCTCGCCGAGCTGGCCGCCGGTCATCCCGACCGATTCGTGGGTCTCGGGGCAATCCCGCTTCAAGAGCCGGCCGCAGCAGTCACCGAGCTGCGGCGGTGCTCGGACGAGCTTGGATTCCGCGGCATCGAGATGGCGACCCACATCGAAGGCGAAGAGCTATCCAGCCCACGGTTCGAGGAATTCTGGGGTGTTGTCGAGGAGCTGGGGATGGTCGTCTTCATCCATCCCACCGGGTTCACCGATCCGGCTCGTTTCACCGACCACTACTTTTTCAACACCATCGGGCACCCCCTCGAGGAGACGATCTGTGCCGGGCGGCTCATCTTCGACGGGGTGATGGAGCGTCATCCCGGTCTGAATTTCGTCTTTGCACACGGCGGGGGCTACCTGCCCGCCTATGCCGGTCGTTTCGATCACGCCTATCACGCCCGGGCCGACGTGAGACATGGCCTGCCCCGGCCACCGAGCGAGTATCTGTCCAGCTTCTATTTCGACACAATGGTGTTCGAAGCCGACCAGTTGGGATTTCTCATCGACAAATACGGATCAGATCACATCCTTCTCGGAACCGACTACCCCTACGACATGGGTGAGACCGACCCGCTCGGCCTGGTCAACAAGGTGAGCGGTCTCGATCCACAAGACGTAGATCTGATCGTCGGGGGCAATGCCGCCCGTTTACTCGGGATCGAGCGATGAGAGGGGAAGGCATCGGTCTCGCCCTCGTCGGCTGTGGCACGGTGGGCCGGATCCGCGCCGTGCTGGCCAGGGAACATCCGGCAGTCGACTGGATCGGGCTGTGCGACGTCGATGCCGACACCGCCAAGACCCTCGGCGAAGACGTCGACGCGGACCTGGTCACTACCGATCTCGACGAGCTGCTGGGCAGACCCGAAGTGACGGCCGTGATCATCGCCACCGCCGAGAACGAGCACGTCGCCCCGATCCTCGCCGCCGTCGAGTTGGGCAAACCCCTCTTCATCGAGAAGCCCCTGGCCACCGACCCGGTGGAGTCCGCCCGGGTCCTTGCTGCGATCGAGGAGGCAGGGATCGATGCCGTCATGGGTTATACCCAGAGATTCCGTCGCCGCTTCCAAACCGTGAAGCAGCGGCTGCGCGACGGTCAGATCGGGGAGGTGACCAGCGTGGTCACCCGCGCCTTCATGAATCGGATGGTGCCCGATGCCACGCTGCGCAAGACCAGCGAGCGAGCCAACCTGACTCCGATGGTCGTCTCCGGGACCCACAGCCTCGACATGTGCATGTGGCTGATGGAGCCCCGGGAGCCGGTGGAGGTCTACGCCAGGTCGATCGACGCCACACTCGGCGATATGGGCACGAAGGACGCCACCTTCGGTCTCTTCACCATGAACGACGGCGCTATCTGGAGCATGAACATCAGCTGGGCCCTGCCCACGGTGTGGCCGGGGGCGGTCTACGGTCTGGAGATCGGGATCGTCGGGACCAAAGGGGTGATCGACATCGAGGACACACATCGCGACGTGGTGCTGGCGACGCAGATCCCTCAGCCGGCCGGCTATACGTCCAAGGGATACGAGCCGGACTCGCAGCGGTATGTCGACTTCCTGGGCAGCTACCCACCCGGTGATGTCTCCGATGGTCTTTTGTGGGGCCCCATGCGCGAAGAGACGATGACATGGTTCAACCGTCTCTCCACCGGGATCGCCACCCCACACGCCACCGCTCGGGACGGGCATCGAAACCTGATCCTCACCATGGCGATGGACCACTCGGCCCGGACCGGGAGCCCTGTCGCCTTACCCATCGCCCCTGAAGCGCTCATTTGAAAGGAACGAAATGGAACCGCTCAACATCGGGATCATCGGCACGGGATGGTGTGGCGGGATCAGGGCAATTGCGGCCGCCAACAGTGCCCTCGTGGGATCGCTTCACCTGGCCGAGATCAACGAGGAGCGGCTTGCCGAGGTCGCGGCGCAGACTCGGGCCGCCACCGCCACCACCGATTGGGAGGAGCTCGTCGCCGACCAGGGGATCCAGGCGCTGATGATCTCGGCCACCCCCGAGACACTCCACTATCCGATGGCCAAGGCCGCCCTGGAGGCGGGCAAGCACGTCCTCCTGGAGAAGCCGATATCGATCACTCTCGAAGAGGCCGACGATCTGATCAAGATCGCCGAGTCCAAGGACCTCAAGTTCACGATTGGCTACTCACAGCGCTTCAACGCCAAGCAGGCACTGGTCAAGCGGAGCCTCAACGATGGCACGCTGGGCGATCCGGTGAGCGTCCTGGTCAGCCGTCATATCACCCGCTCGCTCGGGGCGAAAATCGGCTCTCGTACCAAGCTCTCCCCGGCGGCAATGGAGGCAACGCACGACATCGACTTCTCGCTGTGGTGCTTGGAGCCGCGCCGACCGGTCCGGGTCTACTCCCAGGTGGCCTGGGGCGCCCGTCAGGACCAGGGTGTCCCCGACACCCAGGTAATCGTCATCACGATGGACGACGGGGTGACCGTGACCATCGGCGCCGGATGGTCCCTGCCTCCTGGCTATCCCAACTTCTCAACTACCTGGATCGAATTCCTCGGCACCGAGGGGGCCCTGATCATGGACGCCAGTCACAAGGACATCGTCCTGAACACGATCAAGGATGGGGTCCAGTTCCCTCTCTCCACCATGCCCGGTGAGTACGTGGATCATGTGTACGCAGGCCCGATGGAGAGGGAGACAATCCATTTCCTTGAGGCGGTGGCCTACGACCGACCGGTGATGGTCGAGCCTCGCCTCGCCCGTCTCACCATGGAGGTTTATCTGGCGGCGGATCTCTCGGTGGAGACCGGTCAGGTCGTCGAGTTGCCGCTGGCCGTCGACGAGAGTCAGCCCAGCCTGCTCAGCGCCATCACGGGCTGAGTCCGCGAGTTACTGTCGGCTCGTCATCTGAGGGAGGAACCGGGTGCGCGGGCAACGGGCTGGGCTTCTAGCTGTCGCTCTCATCGTTGTGGCTTGTGGCGGGTCGTCGTCCGAGACAACCTCCGGTGCCACCGATTCGACTTCGAGTGTGCCGGTGGCGATCACCACGACATTGACCAATGTGTCATCGACTTTCGGTAGCTCCACTCTGAGCTATGTCGCCTTTGGAGACTCATGGCCCGTGGGCGCCCATTGCGACGGGTGCACTCCATTCCCCGCGCTCTGGCTGGACGCCCTGCACGAGCAGACCGGAGCGGAGATCGAATTCACCGATTTCACAGGTGATAGCGAACGAAGCACTACGGAGGGCAAGGCGAGTGCCAGTCTCCTCAACAGTCTTCAGACCAACGAGGAGACACGCACGGCGGTGGCCGATGCGGATGTGATCCTGATTTCTACTGGGCCTAACGAGATAGGAGACGCTGCCGACGCCGTAAAGGCGGGCACCTGCGGCGGCGGCGACGGGTACGACTGCATTCGGGCGCTGGGAGAGACCTGGAGCACGAACTTCGATCAGATCCTCACCGAGAACGAGACGTTGCGGGACGGCAATCCCACTGTTGTCCGACTGGTCAACGGGGCCAATCCTTTCGTGTTGTACCCGGAAGACAACGAAGGACTGCCACCGGACTTCGCCACGACCGGCGGGACCCTCATCTTCGACCTCCTTGCGGCCGCTATGTGCGACGCCGCGGTCGCTCACGAAGCCATATGCATCGACGCGCGACCGTTGATCCAAGTATCCGAGGACTCGCCGGAGTCGATGCAGGCGGTGGCCGACGCTCTGGCCGCCACCGGACTTGCCGAGTTGGGCTAGAGCCAGCGCAAGCTGTTCAGCGCGATCACAATCTGAGCTCGGCGCGGCTGCGCAACCGGTGGCTCGCGACGAAGGCGAGGCACGCGATGACACACATCACGGTGACGAACAGCCAGGCTCCCGGATAGTTGCCACGCCCCGCAAGCCACCCCACGACCAGAGGGCCGATGACCGTGCCGGTCAGGTTTCCCGAGAGCACCACGCCCGAAGACCGCGCGGGCAGGTGGGGGTAGCTGTGGACGACTGTGAAGAAGATGATGCCCGGCCACCCCCATGCCCCGAGAAGAGCGATCGGCATTGCCACCAGATATGGGCCGGGGGTGGAAGAGATGAAGAGGACGAAAGCACCGAGGGCACCCGCCGCCGTCATCCAGGCCATCTCGGTGAACCCGATGCTCTCGTTGCGGTCCACCAGCCATCCAGCGCCTAACCGGACGAGGACAACCAAAAGCGAGCAGCCGGCCAGCACCGCGCCGGCCGCTGCCTCACCGATCCCGATGTCCACCGCAGAGGGGACGACGAACAGGGAGAGCCCATTGCCGCCCATGGCCCCCGCAATGCCCCCAATGGCGAGGAAGATCAGCGATTTCGGTGGCCGGCCGATCGACCCTTCGTTTCTCGCCGCGGCCCGGGCCATGTCGAGATGAGGAGCCGAGACGGCCAGGATGAGGGCGATCAATCCGGCCAACACGAACGCCCACCTCCACCCGAAGACCAGACCGATGACCGGGAGCGAGATGCCGGCCAGAACACTCGCCAGGGGGACCGCAGCCTGCTTGGCCCCGAACCCGACACCCTGCCGCTCCCTTGCCACCCCGTCGAAGATGGCCAGATTCGAAGCAACCTGCGTCAGCCCGTTCCCCATGCCACCCACGGCCGTGGCCAGGGGGATGAGCCACCAGATGACTGCGGTCCCCGCGATGACGCAGGCGGCCAATGTGAGGAGCGCCCCGATCCGAAGACTGCGTCCGGGGCCGAGTCGGGCCACCACCCGGCCCGCCGGGTTGGCGCCGAGGGCGGCTGCGCCGAAGTAGGCGGCGGTGGCGAGGCCGAGTTGGCCTACCCGGAAGCCGATCTCCTCCTCCAACTGGAGAATCTGGGCGCTGACCAGGGCCAACGGGAGCAGACAGGTCCCGGTGTAGATAACCGCGGTGAGGAGCGGCCGCCGGGCCAGGTTTGTGGAAGGCCAGCCCATCGAGACCCGGGTCAGCCCAGCAGCTCTACGGTCACGAACCGAAGTGGGGAGTTGCCGACATTCTCCAGGTCGTGGATTAGCGCAGTCTCGGGAGTGTGCTCGAGATACTTGGTCTCCCCGACCAGGTAGTCGCGCACGACGAAAGTGCCGTCGGCGAACCGTTGCAGACCCCGGCTTCCCTCCACGACCGTCCAGAAGTAATTGGTGACGTGGGAGTGGAATGCGCCCCGCTCTCCGGGTTGGAGGAGGACCTCCCAGACCCTGATCCGGTCGTTCTCGAACCAGATCGTGGTGCCTACCTCGAGGTTGCCAGGCGCCGACTCGAGCTCGTCCGCGTATTCGTTGGTGTCGAAAGCGCCTTGTTCGACGATGTCCGGCCTCGCCTCCATCAATTCACCTGATAGTCGGGCTTTTCACCGGTTAGAACCTTGATCACTTGGGTCGCCGCTTTTCGCTGCGACTCGGCGAGGGCCTCCTCGGAGTAGTAGGCCATGTGTGGAGTGACGATGAGATTCGGCACGTCGTCGATGCGGGACGCGTCGAGAGGTTCGACATCGAAGACATCCAGCCCGGCCCCGCCGATGGTTCCCTCGTTCAGTGCGATGGCGAGGGCGTCGAGATCGACCAATGGCCCACGTGAAGTGTTGATCAGGATCGCCGTCGGCTTCATCCTGGCTAAAGCGGCGGCGCCAATGATCCCTCTCGTCTCATCGGTCAGAGGGAGATGGAGCGAGATGATGTCGGCCCGGCCGAGCACGGTGTCGAGCTCGAGGAGGGGTGGGAAGTCGGGTCCGGGCTGGAGATAGGGGTCGTGGGCGATGATGCTCGCCCCGAGGGCTTCCAATGGTGCGGCGATGCGTCGGGCGATTCGCCCGTACCCGACGAGACCAACGGTCAGAGTGGAGAGGCGGCGGATCGGGCGAAAGTTGTCGATGCTCCACGTCCCGGACCGAACCGAATCGTTGGCGATTCCCACCTTTCGCAGCGAGGCCAGGATCAGGGCGAGGGCGTGTGTGGCGACCTCCTCCACGGAGTAGTCGGGAACATTGGTGACGACTATCCCGGCTTTTGCAGCAGCACCCAGGTCGACGTTGTCGAAGCCGATCCCGTAGCGAGCGATGATCTTGCATTTCTCGAGGCGTGCGATCGAATCGGCGGTCCAGGGCAGGTAGGTATTGAGGATGGCGTCGGCATCGGCCGCGGTGCCCAGGACCGACTCCACATCCCCGGACGCAACAGTGAGCTCGGCGTCGATCTCGGCCAGAAGCTCCCTCTCGACCCCGACCGAGGGGAACACCTGGTCACTCACCACGACCTTGTACTTCGTCAGAGTGTCTCCAAGGTAGGCACCGGGCTGATCCTATATCATGCACGATCGACTCAGAAAACCCCCTGGAGAAGCAGATGCCGCGTGTCCGGATGATCGAGGAGAGGGAGGACGCATCTCCCTCGCAGATCGAGGCCTTCGACCACATCGTGGCCAGTCGGGGTGGTCAGATGATCCGTCCCTTCGCAGCCATGATTCATCGTCCCCAAATTGCCCGAGCCGCCGCCGACCTCGGCGCGGTGATCCGATTCGAATCGACCCTGTCTGATCACGATCGTGAGGTTGTCATCTGCACCACAGCCATCGAGCGCGCCTGCCCGTTCGAGTGGGAGTCCCACACCCCGATCGCGCGAAAAGCCGGGGTTTCGGAGACCACACTCGAAGCGATAGAGAGCGGGCAGTCCGTGGAGGATGGGGACGACGCGGTTTTGGTCGAATTCACCCGGGAGCTGTGTCGCACCGGGAAGGTGGACGACTACGTCTTCGAGCGTGCCCGGGATCGTCTCGGAGAGGAGGGGACTGTGGAGCTGGCCGCCATCATCGGCTACTACACGATGCTGGCGTTGTTCATGAACGCATGTGAGGCATGTTGAGATCGAGGAGGTCGGATGAGTGACAAGGTGAGGCTGGCCAGCATCGGCACCGGCCGTTGGGCAGGGGAGCTGGCCGACGCGGTGGCACGGAGCGGGCAGGGAGAGGTGGTGTCTGGCTGGGCTCGTCGCCCGGAGGGACGGGAGGCATTCGGCGAGAAGTTCGGATGTCGGCCCGCCGGATCGCTCGAGGAGCTGTTGTCCGACCCCGAGGTGGACGGTGTGATCATCACCACCTCCCATCAGAGCCATCGGGAGATGATCGAGCAGGCCGCGGCGGCCGGCAAGCATGTGTTCGTCGACAAGCCGTTCACCAACACTGTCGAGGACGGTCTGGCCGCGATTGCCGCGGCGCGGGACGCCGGTGTGTTGCTCCAGGTGGGCCATCAGCGGCGACGCACCCCCGCCAAACGTCGGATCAAAGCCATGCTCGACGCAGGCGAGCTAGGCGACGTGGAGACGGTGGTTACCAACCAGTCGATCCCGAACGGGTTCAAGATGCCGGAGATCGCTTGGCGATGGGACCCCGAGCAGAGCCCACTGGGCTCTATGACCTCCCTGGGGGTGCACAAGATCGACACGATCAACTATTTGGTCGGTCCGGTGCGCAGCGTGTTCGCCTTCACCCGTCCGGGCCGCGTCAAGCCCATCGACGAGGCCACGGTCCTCGCCCTGGAGTTGGAGAGTGGTGCCCTGGCCACCCTGACCACCTCGTTCTTCACGCCGGTGGTCAACGACACGACCGTGTTCGGCACCGACGGCGCCGCTTGGAGCACCAAGGGCGGGGCCAAGCTGAGGGTCCAGCGTCGTGACGACCCGGAGCCGGTCGACGTCGAGCTCGTGCCCATCGACGAGCTGGCCGACCAGATGGCCGCCTTTGCCGCCGCCGTCCGAGGTGAGGCGCCGGTAGAGGTCGATGGTGAGGCCGGTCTTGCCGTCATCGCCGTGATGGAGGCTGCGGTCGAATCGGCGGAGTCGGGCCGAGCGGTAGACGTGGCCTCGGTCATGGCCGGGACCTGAAGGGAGAAGCCATGGAGTACGCCGAGATCCTCTACGAGAAGAGGGACGATGCCGCCTGGATCGGGATCAACAGGCCCGAGGTGCGCAACGCCTTTCGCGAGCAGACCCTCGACGAGCTGGCCCATGCGCTCGAATCGACCCGACAAGACCCCACCATCGTCGCCGCCGTGGTCTATGGCGTGGGCGGCCACTTCTCGGCCGGTGGTGACTTCCACGCCATGATGAAGCTGAACAAGGCCAACTCGTACATGTGGAACGACCGCATGCTCAAGGTGGCCATGACGTGTCGCAACCTGCCCATCCCGGTGATCGCAATGGTCGAGGGTGCCTGTGTCGGTGGCGGTCACGAGTTGATGCTGTGGTGCGACCTTGTGATCACGGCCGATGACGCCACCTTCGGCCAGACCGGGGCCCGGGTCGGCGCCTGCCCGACCGTCGGGGCAACGCAGTACATCGCCAAGTTGATCGGGGAGCGCCGGGCCAAGGAGATGATCTTTCTCTGCAAGCGATACACGGGAGCGGAGGCTGCGGAGATCGGACTGGCGAACGAGGCCTTGCCTGCCGCCGAGTTGCAGACACGGGTCGAGGAGATCGTCCAACAGATGAAGGGCTACTCGTCGCAGACACTCCGGGCCACCAAGGTCTCGCTGAACTTCGATTCCGACGCCCTCTACCCGTCATGGCAGCACGGCATGGAGCTGCTGGCCAACATCTGGGGCACGGAGGAGAGCCTGGAGGGTATGAACGCCTTCCTGGAGAAGCGACCTGCCGACTTCCATCAGTTCCGGATCCGTAACAAGGACGCCCTCGATACCTATCTCGATGACTTCGATGAGGGTCGCAACCAGAGCGAGGCTTCGCAGGCCGCACGGAAATGACGGCCGAGGGCGCCCTGACCGGTCTCAGGGTGATCGACCTCTCCCGGGTGCTGGCCGGGCCTCTCTGCACTCAAACTCTGGGTGACCTCGGCGCGGACGTGATCAAGGTGGAGCGGCCGGGGGAGGGCGACGACACCCGCAATTGGGGGCCTCCGTATGCCGGACCGCTCTCCGCTTACTTCATCGGGGTCAATCGCAACAAGAGGAGCCTCGCCCTCGACCTGTCAGAGGGGGAAGGGCGGTCGGTGCTGGAACGGCTCATTCGCAGCGGCGACGTGCTGGTCGACAATTTCAAGCAGGGGACACTGGACCGATGGGGCTTCGATGACGACTGGTTCGAGGCGAACGCCCCCGCAGTGATCCGTTGCTCCATCACCGGGTACGGCTCCAGCGGTCCCAAGGCGGATATGCCCGGATACGACTTCATCCTCCAGGCCGAGACCGGCCTCATGGCGATCACCGGTGAACCGGACGGGACGCCGATGAAGCTGGGAGTCGCCATCGTCGACATCTGCACCGGCATGCAGGCGGCGATAGCCATCCTCGCCGCTCTCGAGGCGCGTCGACGGACCAGTCGTGGTCAGCGTTGTGAGGTGAATCTGCACGACACCGGTCTCCACCTCCTGGCCAATGTCGCCTCCAACCACCTGGTCTCGGGTGACGAAGCGGCCCGCTATGGGAACGGGCACCCCAACATCGTCCCTTACCGGACGTACGCGGCCTCAGACGGTGAGCTCGCTCTGGCCATCGGCAACGATCGGCAGTTCGCGGTTCTGGCGGCCGAGGTAGGGCACCCCGAGTGGGCCGAAGACCCCCGTTTCACCACCAACCCGGAGCGAGTTCGACACCGGGACGTCGTCGACGAGATGGTGGGTGGGGTCATCGTCAGCAGGACGAGGGCGGAGTGGGTCAAGCTCTTCGACCGGGTCGGAATCCCGACGGGCCCCATAAACCGTGTCTCCGAGGCGCTGTCCAGCCCGCAGACGCGAAGCTCGGGACATGGTGCTGGAGATGGAGCACACCGTGGCCGGGTCGCTCCGGATGCTCGGTCTCCCCATCGAGATGTCGGCCACTCCGTCGTCGGTCCGTCTCGAGCCGCCGGCACTCGGAGCCGACACCGATGCGGTGCTCGGGGAGTTGGGTTATGCGGTCGAGGAGATCGCCGGCTTCCGGGCGGCCGGGGTGGTCTGAATCGGGCTCGTTTCCCACTCTCCCGGAAAACTTCTCACATCGGCGGTCGAGGGTATGGAATCTGTCTCAGCAGGGCTGTACTGTCGAACATATGTTCGATACCGAGATTCTGCCTTCTGATCTCGATCTTCTCGATCCCCGAGTCCGGTGACGATCATGGGCTGCCGGCTGATTTGGAGACGATCCCGCCCGGTTTGTTGTTGGCGGTGATCCTGTCCAGCGTGGATCGGGATCGGCTTTCCGGGTATGAACGGGTCCGGGTTCTCGAGGCTGATGCTCGGATGGTCGCCCATTTTCAGGCCCGGGTCTATGCCGACGTCGAGGCGGTTTCGGTGTCGATGAGCGAGGTGTTGGATGATCTGTGGGAGGGGGCATCTCCTGACCCGGTGATCGTCGACGATGCCACGTCGTCTGAGATCCAGGCGGCGTTGCATTTGACCCGACGGGCAGCTGATATCCAGGTGGACCTGGCTTTTCTGCTCTGTGAACGGCTACCTCGGGTGTGGGAGGCGTTGCATGCCGGGTCTGATCGATCTGGCTCGGGCTCGGATCCTCTCCGATCTGACCTCACCACTGCCCGAAGAACTGGCACGGCAAGTGTGTGATGCGGCCCTGGAACGGGCTCCCGGCGTTGACTACCGGACAGTTACGTGCCCATCTGCAGAGACTGATCATTTCGATCGACCCGGCTGCCGCCCAGCAACGGTATGAGCAGAAGCTGGAAGAACGTCGAGTGTTCACCGAACAGGCCGAGGACGGGACCGCCAATCTGATAGGTCTCGAACCTGCCTCCGGCGGAGACGACAAGGGCGATGCGTCGGATCAACCGCCTCGCCCGAGCACTGAAGGCGAGAGGTGACCGGCGGCGGATCGATCAGATCAGAGCCGACATCCTCTTGGACCTGCTCACCGGTCGGAACCAGGAACAGACCAAGAACGGATCCTCGGACAACGGTGTGGTCGAGATTCGGGTGGATATGGCCACCCTGACCGGTATCGACGACCAGCCCGGGGAGATACCAGGGTTTGGACCGGTCCTCGCCGATGTGGCCCGTCAGATCGTCGACGAAGCATCAGATTCGGAATGGCGGATCGTCCCCGTCGACGAGAACGGCCAGCCAGTCGGTGTGGTAACCACCAAGAGACGACCCACTGCCGCCCAGAAACGGATCGTGGAGACCAGGAATCCGACCTGTGTCTTCCCCGGATGTCGCATGCCCGCCACAGAATGTGACCTCAACCATGAGATCCCCTGGGCACAAGCCCACCGGACCACCATCAGAGAACTCGGACCACTCTGCCGACACAACCACATCGACCACCACCGTCACCGGTGGAAACTGAAACAGACCCGACCCGGCGTCTACCAGTGGACCAGCCCCCTCGGCCACACCTACATCGTCGGACCCGACCAGCCCTGATTCGAGAACGTCCGTTCAGTTGAGTTTTCCGGCGACGGGTTTGCTGTTGGGGGTTCCGATTTGGAATTGGTTGTCGGCGTTGCCGGTGGAGAGACTGTCGCGGAGGTAGATAGTGGTGTTGGCGGGTCGGTAGAGGCCGATGGAGTCGATGCCGTCGCCGTTGTAGTCGCCGGTGAAGACGTGATCTCCGTTGTCTCCGTAGAACCAGGACTGTTCGGCGTTGCCTTGGCTGTTGGTGTTGCGGATGTAGACGAACCCGTTGGTGAATCGTCGCAGGCCGGGAGTGTCGATCCCGTCTCCGTTCCAGTCGCCGACGAAGGGAACGTCGCCTTGGTCTCCGAACAGGTAGGAGAAGTCGGCTGGTCCCAGTCCTCCGTTGTTGGCGCCGAGCTCGTTGATCACATACCAGCGGGCTTCTGATGAACGGTAGATGGAGACGGTGTCACAGCCGTCGGCGTCGAAGTCTCCGGCCAGGGGAAGGTCTCCGGGGTTGCCGAAGAAGAATCTGATGTCGGCGATGCCTTGGGTGTTGGTGTTGCGCAGGTAGACGAACCCGTCGGACTGGCGGTAGAGCCCGGGAGTTTCGATCCCGTCGCAGTCCCAGTCGCCCATGAAGGGGACATCACCCGGATCCCCATAGAAGAACGAGAAGACCTGACCGTCGGGGTGACGCATCGTCCACAACCCCGAACCCTGATCCACCACCCCGACACCCTCACGCAGATCCTGGGGAGGAGGAGGAGGTGGAGGCGGAGGAGGCGGAGGTGGTGGCTGGGAGATGCCGTCACATGTCCCGTCCCCGCCGAACAGAGGCCCGTTGACGAACAGGAGGGGCTCCTCGACCCCATCGATCTCGTCGGTGAAGCCACAGGCACCGGTCACACCGGCCCCGACTATCGCTGATCGGACCTGGCTGACGCCGGCGGCATCCGAGGGATTGATGCCCGACTCGGCGATGTACCGCGCGACTGCCCCGGCGACGAAAGGGCTGGCCATCGAGGTGCCCGAGATGGTCTAGTACCCCTCGTCCAGCCAGGTGGACCTGATGCAGACGCCGGGGGCGGCGATGTCGATCGCCGGTCCAAAGTTGGAGAAATCGGCCAGCGTGTCGTCCAGCTCGAGCATGCAGGAGGGTGACACCAGACCACCTGGCTTCCCGTCTCCGTCTGCGATCGCCGAGACGGTGATGACATCGGGGCTTACTGCCGGCCAGGTTTGAGATGCAGGGATGGAATCGTTTCCGGCCGCAGCGACGTACACCACGCCAGTCGCCACAGAGTCGGCGATCCAGCCGATTGAGCCAGGTTTACGAAGGGCATCACTGGCATCGATCACGAATCCGAGACTCATGTTGGCCACCTCGATGGAAGCCGCGTTGGCGGTGACGTGATCCATACCCGATAATCAAGTCCGACAAGAAGCCGTCGCCGTTGGCATCGAGGACCCGGACCGACCACAGTCGAGCGCCAGGTGCCACCCCTGTGATTCCTGCGCCATCGAGATGGGCTGCGGCTATGCCTGCGACGTGGGTTCCATGCCCGTTTTCGTCCAGGAGGTTGCCCAGCGGGTCACATACGACGCCGCCAAGGCAATCGACCATATTGACCACATTCAGATCCGGGTGTGGGAGAGCTGATCCCGGTGTCGATGATGGCGATATCGACATCCACCGGTGATGCAGACGTATTGCGATCGGCCTCGATCCGGTCGATGCCGGTGGTCAGCTCGGCCGGGTCGATGGCGCTGGCATGGATCTCGAAGTCGGGGAACACGTGGGCCACCGACGGATGCTCCGCCAGAGCGTCCACCTCGTCGGCAGGGACATCGGCAGCAAAACCGTCGGAGTGCATGGCTGTAAACGTGGACGACGTCGCCCTGAAAAGCGTCTGCCACCCGCTGGGCTCCGATCGACGCCGCGGCGGGCGACACCGCATCGTCATGCAGCACGACGATGACACGTTCCGTGTCCTCGGAGGCTGCCCCGGCCGGGAGCCAGGAGCCAACAGCCAGCACGGTTAGCGCCGCGCCCGTGGCCAACGCAGCGCGGCCCAAGCGCCAACGACTCATGCCAGTGCCCCCGTCCCCTCGATTGCCCACCTGTCATCGGGCACGGTAGCCGCGATCAAGGCATTGAAAAGGTCCGCTATCCGATCCTCATCAAGACCTTGAGCGAGGAGGGGTCGTGCACCAGCTCGAAAGCCTTCTCCGCCTCCTCCAGTCCGAGCTCGTGGGTGACGATCGGCTCCAGGGTGAGCGCCCCCGACGCGGCCAGATCAACCCCATCGGCGTAGTCGCCGACCACCGCGGCCCGGGGGTTGTGCAGGGTCAGCTCCTTGTGATAGAGCTGGTAGTACGGGAGACCCGTCTCTCCACCGGTGATGGTGCCGTAGACCAGAACTTCGCCTCCGGTACCGGCCAACTCGATCGCCCGGGCCAAAGTGGCCTCGGTGCCCACCGCCTCGACCACGAAATCCGGTCCCCGGCCTCCCGTGACCTCGGCACAGAACTTCGGACGCCCCTATCTGGCGATGCCGTGTGATGGGTGCCCGTGCTCGCCGCCAACTCCCGTTTCCATTCGGAGCGGGTGATCCCTACCACCGTCATTCCTCGCAGACGGAGAAGTTGGGTGATGAGCTGGCCGGCTACACCGAGGCCGATGACCGCCGCCACCTGCCCAGGAAAAGCTATCGAGTGTCTTGACGGCATGGACGCAGGTGCCCAGGACCTGGAGGACTCCCGCTGCCTTGTCGGAGATGTTGGCCGGAACTGGCACGAGGCGGTTGAACGGGCACCACGCCGTACTCGGTGAACACCCCGTCGACATCGCGACCGAGCAGACCGCCGTTGACGCAGATGTTGAAGCGACCGGCCCGGCACAGATGACACCAGCCGCAGGCAACGCCGGGATCGACCAGGACCCTGGTGCCGGCCGGATACGGGGTTCCTTCGGGAGCCGAGACCACCTCGCCGACCATCTCGTGACCCATGATCCGGGGGTAGTCGACAGGGATCTTGCCGGCCAGGATCTTGACGTCGGTGCCGCAGATTCCTACCTGCCCAACCCGAACCAGGACCGAGCTCCCTGCTTCGGGCTCGGGGACGTCGTCGACTCCTATGACACCGGGCTCTCGGACACGGACCGCTCTCACAAAACTCCTCAGAAGATTCGTGAATGGTAGAAGCCGTTCCGGCGCGTCGACTTTGTAGGCTGGACGCGATGGAACAGACACCGGAGCTTCGAATCTCGCCGCCCGAAGAGGGGTTTGCGGCGACCCGGCAAACGGCGCACGAATTCGTGCGCAGCGTCCTGCGCCGCGCCATCCTGAACGGCGAGCTGGGTAGCGGGAGCCGGCTGGTTCAGGCGGAGCTGGCTGCAATGCTCGACGTGAGCACGACACCGGTGCGCGAGGCTCTGCGTGACCTGGCCACGGAGGGACTGGTCCAGTTCGACCCCCACCGTGGGGCGATCGTCTCCGAGCTCAGCGATGAAGATGTCCACGACATCTACGAGATCCGTCGGGTGCTGGAGCCGCTGGCGATGAGGCAGGCGGTTCCCAATGTGAGCGATACCCTCATCGGGAGGCTGCGCCGGCTTCATCAGGGGATGCTCGACGAACCTCACTCGGTGGATTGGGTCGACCGCAATCGAGTTTTCCATATGGCGGTCTATGAGACTGCCGCTTCGCCACGGCTGGCCTCCATCATCCGCAACCTCCAGGACGCCTCCGTCATGTACATCGGGGCATCGTTGAAGCACAAACCCGGTCTGCGCGACGCTGCCAACCACGGCCACGCCGAGATCCTCGAGGCACTGGAGAATCGTGACGTCGAGGCTGCGGTCAAGGCACTCGACGAGCACCTGCGGTCCTCGATCGACGCGTTCGACTCTGCGACGAAGATTGACCTGATCACGGCACCTCCTGGGGGTCGAGGACCTCGGTGGAATCTGTCGTCTTCTGGCGGTCAGACAACAGGTTCAGGGCGACACCGGCGACCACAAGAATCAGCCCGAGAAGCAGGGATGTAGTGACATCCTCCCCGAGGATGATGGCCGAGGACACGACCCCCACCACCGGCACCGCCATCAGCGTCAGGTTGGTCGAGACCACAGAGAGATTGCGGAGGATCACTATCTGCACCCAAAAGGCGATCCCGCTGGCCAGCACGCCCTGATAGAGGATGATCCAGATCAATTGCGGTGTCCAGTCGATCACCGGAGGCCCCTCGACCGCGAAGCCGAGAACAACGAGGATCAGCGTCGCCGCCATCAGCTGCCACGGCATCGAGTCGAGGGGGGCAATGGTCCAGCGATGGGCCCGGATGTGGACCGCTGTCGATGCGTTGGTGATCGCCGCCAGGATGAGCAAGACGTGACCGACAGCTACACCCGGCTCCGTCCAGTCGAATCCCCAGGGCTCGAACAGGGCTAGTACCCCGGCGATGCCAAGCGACAGGCCGAGCCATCGCGCTCCAGTCATCCTCTCACCGAGAAAGATCGCCGCGATCGGCACGGTCCACAGACTGGTAGTCCACACCACCACCGAGGAGCGGCCGGCAGGGACGAGCTCCAGCGCGGTGAAGACGAGGACCGTGACCGCAGTGAGACGGAACAACGCCATGGAGGCGACGATCGGGAGGTCGCGGCGCGGAGGCACCACCAGGGTCCTCCTCGCCATTGCGACCCCGACCATCAACGCCGCTGCCGTTCCGATGCGAAGAGCGCCCATCCAGATCGGTGCGATCGATTTCACCCCGGTGGCCATCACCGGCCAGTTCAGGCCGAGAATGAGTACGACCAGAGTCAGCAGGGCATAGATCGCGGGGCGAGACAGTCTCACGCTGCCCACCCTCGCCCGATAGTTAACGTGCCCGAACGCTCATGACTGTCATCGACATCCACTGCCATCTGGCCACGCCTGCCAGCCGTCCTATGGTCGACGAGTTCCGGCGACCCGAGAACGAGCCCTACGACTTCTTCATGGGTCAAGACTCCAAAGACCACAACAACGTGATGTACCCCGGGATCGTCGACCAGCTCACCCACCCTGCGGCACGCATCGAAGACATGGACCGCATGGGTGTGGACCTCCAGGGTCTGGCCACATTCGTCTCGGAGTACCACTACTGGGCGCCGGCTGATGTTGCCGCGGAGTCGGCCCGGATCCAGAACGACAACGTGGCGGCGGCAGTGGCCGCCAACCCGGACCGGTTCGTGGCGCTGGGGGCGACGGTCCCACTCCAGGATGTCGACCTGGCCGTGGTCGAGATGGAGCGGGCCGTCGACGAGCTGGGGTTCAAGGGTCTGCAGATCGGCGGCACCATCAACGGGCGCAACCTCGACGAGCCCGCGTTCCGCCCGTTCTGGGCAGCGGTCGAGGCCAAGGGGATCCCGGTCATCCTTCATCCCAGTGGCTATCCGGAGGGTCAGCGTTTCGGCAGCTATTTCCTGACCAATTGCATCGGCAACCCGTTGGAGACGATGGTCGCTGCAACGAGGATGATCTTCAGCGGGCTCTTCGAGGAGCATCCCGGGATCAAGCTCGTGCTCCTTCACGGAGGCGGCTACCTCCCCTTCTACAGCTCTCGGGCGGATCACGTCTGGGAGGTTCGGCCCGAGACTCGCGTTCGATCCCGGACCATCCTCCGAGCCACTACATGAAGAGGCTCTTCTACGACTCCATGGTGTTCCAGCCCCTCTATCTGCGGCACCTGATCGAGATCGTCGGAGTCGACCGGGTGATGCTCGGGACCGATTACCCCTTCGACATGAGTGAGACCGACCCGCTCGGCTTGATCGGCGCCACCGAGGGTGTCAGCGACGAGGACCGGGCGGCGATCTCGGGAGGAAACGCGGCTCGGATTTTCGATCTGGGCTGACCGGGCGCTCATTCGGCGGCCCGCTCGTATCGGTAATTCACGAACTCTGGGGCCCATTTGGCGATGGCTAGGGCTCCGATGATGCAGGCGAGCCCACCCGAGACGACACTGAATCGAATCGAGGTGAGCTCTGCCACGACACCTGCCTCGAAGTCACCGAGCCTGGGACCACCGGCCACAACGGCGGTGTGCATCCCGCCCATGCGGCCACGCATCTCATCCGGCGCCGTCAACTGGACGATGCTGCCCCGGAATATGGCCGAGACGACGTCGGCCGCCCCGGCGAAGCTCAACATGATGAGGGCGATGGTCAGCGAGTCGGTCAATCCGAAGACGGCGATCGAGATGCCCCAGCCGATGACGGCGACGACTGTCGCCCGCCCGTGACGGACTACCGATCCGACCCACCCCGAGGTGAGGGCCCCGACCAACGCCCCCACCCCAGGAGCGGCGTAGAGGAGCCCAACCGTGAAGGCGTCTCCCCCGAACACCTCTGTGCCCATGGCGGGGAACAAGGCGGTGGGCATACCGAAGACCATGGCGTTGAGATCGATGAGTAGAGCGGCCTGGATGACCCGTCGGCCCTTCAAGAACCGGAACCCCTCCGTGACCGAGGAGAGCTCGAGCTTTCTCCCGCCCCCTTCTGTGGCCACATCGGGGACACGTCGCATCAGGGCGGCGCCGATCAAGAACATCACCACCTCTACCCCGTAGGTGAAGGGGAGTCCCACCGTGGAGATGAGCAGCCCAGCGACGGCGGGGAGGGCGGCAGCGGCAGCGGTGGTCAGCGTCTGATTCAGCGCCAACGAGGCGGGGAGAAGGGCACGACCGACCAGACCGGGCACGATCGCGTGACGCGGAGGCGAGTCGATGGCGGAAACGCCGGCGTTGATGGCAACCAGCACATAGACCAGCCAGACCATCGGCGTCTCGGCCAATGAGTTCCAGAGCAGCCCGAAGGCGGTCATGGCCATCACGAGCTGGGAGATGACCAGGAGCCTGCGCCGGTTGAGGGCGTCGGCCAGGGCACCGCCGACGACCGAAACGAGAAGCAGAGGGACCAGCTGGGCCAACCCGAGCAATCCGACGGCCAGAGTCGAGCCGGTGAGCTCGAAGATCTGGAAGGGCGCCGCAACGACGGTCATCATGCGGCCGGCATGCACGAAGAACATCCCGGCGAAGAGCCAGCGATAACCGGGGACCTGACGCAGCGGCGTCACGTCCACCACCGCCAACCGTCCCCAACTGCGCAGCCGATCCCTCAACCGATCATCCTTCCCCTGGCCTCGCCCGTGTGACCGTCGGGACCACCCGGGAAGCTGACCTGTTGTCCGATCATTCTATGGGGTCATTCGAGGTCGACCTGCAGGGTCTCCGGCACGGCTCGCCACATGACTCCCGCACCGATCAGCCCCACCCCGGCCACCGCAACCGCGGCTGCGCCCAGAGAGATCAGTGATGTCACCGCCGCCACCAGCAACGGGCCGCCTGCGGTCCCGACGTCGCTCACCAGGCGCCACATCCCGAAGAACTGGCTCCTTCCCAGGGAAGGCGAGAAGTCGGACCCGAGGGTCATGTTGATCCCTGCCCCCAGCCCATTGGCCACGCCGAGGAAGAGCCCTACCCAGAGCAGCTCGCGAGAATCCGGTGGTGAAAGGGATCATCGCCATCCCGAGGAAAGAAGGACGAGACAGGGGATGGCCGCCCACTTCCTCCCCTTGCGATCCATCAGCATCCCGATGGGATAGAACATCAGCATCTCGATCCCCGGAGGACGCCCCGAAGATCGAGGGAAATCTGACTCGCCGTCCAGACCCAGTTGATCACCCCAGAGTGGGATGATCACCTGACGTGAGCCGCGGAAGACCTGGACACGTCATCGCCACCAGCCCGGCCGTCCCGACGTTCCGCGATTGTCGCTGAAGGATCTGTCGCAACCTGACCGGGACTCTTCGTCACTGGGGCGACGCCGGCGAGCGGCTCGGTGGCCAGACCAGAGGGTCACCGCGGCAGCCACGGCAAAGAGCGCCTGCAAGCAGAAAGGAGCCACCAGCCCAAAGGGGATGATGAGCAGACCACCGAGAAGCGGCCCGATGAACTGGCCGATCCGCATGGTGCCCCCGCCCATGGACATCACCCTGCCTCGCTGGCGCAGGGGTGTCGCTTCCGTGGCGTAATGCGAGCCGTGCCAGGGCCCAGATCGCCCAGGCGCACCCCAATAGAAACACCAGCACCGCGAATAAAGCGACCGACGGCCCCAGCCCGATTCCCACGCGCCACCAGGCCGAGGCCAAGCGGTCGCCAGGAGCATCGACCATCGCTCGCCTATCCGGGCGACTAGCAGGCCGGCGGGGATGTCGAACACCAGGGTGCCGATCCCACGCAGGGCGACGATGGCACCGGCCATGGCCGGGCTGCCGCCCCAAGGTCCAGGGCCACCAGGGCGATCACCGGGTTGCCGCCCCCTGCCCGATGGCGAACAACATGTTGGGCAGATAGACCGGCCGGTGAGAGATCGACCCGGAAATGCTCGCGCCGTCTGCGAGGGTCTCGCTCACGCCGAGCTGTCTATCGCCCCGCGCACCCACTCCGAACTCATCGGGTGGTGATTGACCACCGCCCCGGTGCCATCGAGGGCGTGTTCGATGGCGGAGGCAACGGCAGCAGCGGCGGGGATAGCGCCTCCTTCGCCGGCTCCCTTGGCGCCCAGCGGGTTGGTTGGTGACGGGGTCTCGGTGTGGATCTTGGTGAGGGGAGGCATGTCGGCTGCGGTCATCAGTCGGTAGTCCATGAACGACGTAGTCAACGGCTGGCCGTCGTCGCTGTACCGGATCTGCTCCATCAACGTGTTGCCCAGCCCGTGGGCGACGCCACCATCGATCTGTCCGTCGACGATCATCGGATTGATCATGTTCCCGCAGTCGTGGACCACCACATAGTTGACGACGGTGATGTGACCCGTCTCGGGGTCGACCTCCACCTCGGCGATGTGTGTCCCGTATGTGTAGGCGAGCCCGGCGAACGGAAGGACGCGCTCGACCGATAGCCCGGGCTGTTGTTGGCCGTCGGGTAGCGAAGCGCCGAGCTTCGGCTGCAATCCTGCGGCTAGATCGCCGAGCGGGATCTCCGATCCGGGCTGGCCGACCACCATCGCAACGCCGTTGGTGAGGACGATGTCTTCAGGCGATGCCTCGAGTCGCTGAGCCGTCAATTGCTTGATGGTGGCGGCCAAGTCCTCGGCGGCTAGATGCACGACCGAAGCAGCGGTCTGGCCGGTGCGGCTGGCCACGGTGGCGATCCCATGGCCGTAGGCCGCTGTGTCGGCGCCTCGAACCCTCACCTGATCCGGGCTCACCCCGAGGTGGGTGGCGCAGATCTGGGCGAAGACAGTGGCATGTCCTTGACCTTGAGAGCCGGCGCCGGTCTCGACGAGCACGTCGCCATTGGTCAGGACTTCCACCCTGGTGCCCTCATAAGGCCCGAGACCGGTGTCCTCGACGTAGGAGGCCAGGCCATAGCCACGGAGGAGCCCGTTCTGGGCCGACAGTGTCCTTCGCCGCTCGAATCCGGCGATATCAGCTGCGGAGAGTGCAGTCTCCATAGCCGCCTGATAGTCGCCGCTGTCGTAGGTCACCTTGCGCCCATCGGAGGCGGGTATGTCGACTTCGTAGGGAAGGTCACTCGCAGGAACGAAATTTCGCCTGCGCACCTCGGCACGGTCGATGCCGAGCTCGCGGGCGATGGCGTCGACCAGACGCTCGAGGGCGAAGGTGGCATTGGGCCGGCCTGCACCCCTGATCGCCCCGGTCGGGGTGGCGTTGGTGAACACCACATCGACGTGTGGCCTCCAACGCCGGGATGGCATAGGGACCCGAGAGAAGACGCAGTGTGGTCATCGGCACCACGATCCCGTAGGGCACATAAGCCCCGCAGTCATGGGTCAGCCGAGCCCGCACACCCAGGATGTGCCCGGCGCCATCGACTGCCGCCTCCACCGTTCCGCTTTGCCCGCGTTGCTGATTGGTGGCGACGAAGTGCTCTCTCCTTCGCTCGGCCCACTTCACCGGTCGCCTCAGATCGAGGGCGAGGGCCGCGATCGCATACTCCTCGGCATAGACGGCTGCTTTGGGACCGAACCCGCCTCCGACATCGGGTGCGACGACCCGAACCTCGTCGGGCGAGAGTCCCAGGTAGGAGGCCAGGTGGGCCCGGACCGCATGAGGCGCCTGAGTCGAGGACCACACAGTGAGACGCCGATCGACTTCGTCCCACGCGGCGAGCACAGCCCGCCCCTCCATGGAGGCGAGAGCACCTCGATGCTGGTCCACCTCGATCGACACCACGCGTTCCGCGGAATCGAAGGCAGTGTCCACATCGCCGAAGCCGGCGGAGAGGGTGCCCACGAGGTTCGACCCGGAGCCTTGATGCGCCGGTGCCGAGTCGGTGTCGAGGGCGTGGCGATGGTCGATGACCACCGGTAGAGACGTGTAATCGACCTGAACCGCATCGGCGCAGTCGACCGCCGCCGCCATCGTCTCGGCCACGACGACCGCCACCGGCTCCCCGACATAACACACCTCGTCGACGGCGAGGGGAGATGCCTGGATCGATTGAGCGATGAGGGGCGACGGGTATTGGTTGGGCATCGGGCGGTCCAGCCCGAGGTCGGAGGCGGTGTACATCCGACCCTCGCACCCGTTCTCTTCGAGAGTGATCGAGTCGATCAGGGCATGTGCCTCGATGCTTCGCACGAATACGGCATGCACCATCCCGGCCATGTTGATGTCATCGACGTATCGGCCCTCGCCGGTGATCAATCTCGGATCCTCGACCCGGCGGACGGCTGACCCGATCACCTTTCCAACCCGGCCAGATCCTCCAGGTACCGGCACAATGCGGCGGCATCGAAGTCGCCGAGGCCCGCCGCGCTCGACGCCTCGTAGATGGGGACCGCTGCATCGAGCAGGGGGGTTGGTGCGCCGACGGACCTGGCGAAGTCCCTGATGATCGTGGAGTCCTTGAGCAGGATGTCTAGACGCGCTGCAGCCGGGTAGTCGTCAGCGACCATCATCGGTCCCCTGATCTCGAAGATCTTCGACGACCCGACCCCATCCTCCATCACCACCTGGACAAGGGCCGGGTCGAGCCCGGCGGCGATGCCGAGAGCGTGTGCCTCGGCGGCGGCCAGACCGTGTACTGCCACCAAGAGATTGGCCACGTATTTCATCTTCGACCCGTTGCCGAACTCCCCCAGATAGTGGGTCGAGCGGCCGATCGCATCGAATACCGGTCGGGCGTGATCGAAACCCTGGCGGCTGCCCGAGGCGAACACGACGAGCGTGGCGTCGGCAGCCTGGAGGCCGGTCCCCGACAACGGTGTGTCGAGGAGGTCGACCCCTGCGCCGGCCAGGACATCGCGGGCGGCGATCTTGTTCTCGAGCGGGAAGGTGCCCGTCTCGAGGCAAACCAGCCCGGGTCGATCCTGTTCCGCGATCTCGGCCGCGACCGATGAGAGGGCGGCGGTGGTGGGGAGGGAAAAGATCATGAGATCCGACAGCGCCGCTATCTCATCGGCCGATCTCATCGGTTCGCCACCTATGTCGGCGAAAGGGGACACCCTGGCCGGGTCGATGTCCAAGCCGAGCACCTCATGCCCGGCCTCGATCAAGTTTCGGGCCATGGCCGATCCCATCACACCGAGCCCGATTACTCCAATCGGATCAGGCATCGGGGCGATCCTGGAGGGGAATTGTCGACGACCACCCCATTGTGACCGTCCACTGCCACGATCTGCTCACCCGGCGGGATGGCCACCCCGCAGACGGCAGGGACGCGGAGCGCTCGGGCCGATTCGAAGAGATGGGCGGCCGGGCTGCCCGTTTCGGTGACGATCGCCGCGGCGTCCCAGAGCAAGGGGGCCAGGTTGGGAACCGGCTTGGGGGCGGCGATCACGCTCCGGGGCAGGAAGGCGGATTGACCGCGACTCACGATCCCGGCTCCGAATCCCGCCGAGGCGGGAGTCCCCTCCTGGGTGGTGCCGGCGGACAGGACGACGGCGGCAACGAAGGGCTCCCAACGGCCGACTCCTCTCCTCGGCCTCGGGTCATCCCTCGCCATCGCCTCGACGAGTGCAAGGAGCGACCATGCGGTGCTCGGGTCGGGTGAGCCGAGACTCGAGATCACATTCACGGCGGAACGGGGATCGGTGCCCAGCAGCATCCTCATGCAGGATCTTGCCTCGGCAAGGGCAGCCTGGGCCGGGAGAGTCCCCAGACCTCGGCCGTCAACTCGTCCCGGAGCTCGAGAGCCGAGGCCATCGCATCGACGGGAACACTCTCGATTAGCGGGCCGGCGCTCGGGGAGCCCGCCCAGCGCCCAGGGGAGGATCAACTCGTTGCCGAGACGACCTCCAGCCTCGATCACCGCCCTGGCGACGGGGAGGAGACCGGGGTCGGTCCATTCGGGAAGGGTGAGTGCGGTTGGCATGGTCGACGGGTCCCTGGCCAGTTGCAAGATCCAGATCTGATCGTCGAGCGCCCACTCGGCGCGGTTGGCGCCGAGCTGGTCCGAGGCTTGCCGCATGACTGCGGCGATCTCATCGAGAGTTTCGGGGCCGAGCATGGCCAGCAGCTCCTCCCCCTCCCATCCACCACCTTCGCTGCGAGCCTGCAACCCGTTGCTCCACCCTTGGAGAAGAGGGGCCGGCGAGCCCTTGACGCCGGTGATCACCACCGTGCCGCGCGGGTCGACGACCGCGGTGCCCCCGGCCACGGGATCGAGGGCGGGTTGGACCAGTACGGCCATGGAGACGGAGCCGGGCTCGATTCCGGCCGCCTCTTGACGCTCGAGAGCCGCCGCCGAGAACGCCGAAGCCCAGCACCCGGTGACCGCCTTGGGCAGGTCTGGCGGGGACAGGTCGAGATAGGAGGTGAAGGCACCCGACCACTCCCCGGACGATTCGATGATCGTGGAAGACCGTGCCACCAGGGCGTTGCCAAGCCGGGCACCGCGCTGGACCAGCTCGTCGGCGAAAGGGACGGTCTCGGCGGTCATCGCCAGCCGGGCCCCGCCGGAGCCGCGGGTGGCCAGCATCTCGGCTCCGATTCGCATGTGCCCGACTGAATCGGCGGTGTCGACTATCAACCCGGGCAGTACCGGGAGCCCCGCCCGCCTGGCCATGGCGAGCCAGGCGGCCTTGGCCCCGACCCTGGAGGGGTCGAGGGCGGCCTCATGGTCGAGGTCGTCGATCAAACCTGGTCAGCTGGTTGAGATGATCTCGTGTGAGGCGTAGCTGGAGACCATCTCGATTCCCGTGTCAGTCACGTACAGCATCTCCTCGAGACGCACGCCGTGATCGTGGAGTTTTCCGTGTTGGGTCTCGAGGGCGAAGGTCATGCCTGGCTGGATCTCGACCGGGTGGTCCAGTGACCAGATACGGGAGATGACCGGCGGGTCGTACTGGGCGAGACCGAGCCCGTGGCCCCAGAAGTTCGCCGCCGCCTGGTCTTCCTCCTCGTACCCCCACACCTCTTTGGCGGAGGGCCACTTCGAGGCGACATCGGCCGTTGTGACCCCGGGGCCGGTCGCCTCGATGGAGTCCCAGAGCCACTTGTGGGCCAGGTCATAGGTCTTCTGGTGCTCGTCGGTGGGCTTCCCTCCGACGCAGTAGGTGCGATAGACGCACGATTTGAAGCCGTTCCAGGTGAGCGCGGCCAGGTCGACGATCACCAGCTCGCCGGGGCGGATCATCCGGTCGGAGAAGTTCCTCCAGTTGGGCCAGGCGTTGGGGCCCGACGAGACGATGACATCCTCGACGTCCTCCATCCCCGGGAGGGAGTAGAGCTTCTCGAAGCCGAAGGCCGCCACCTCGTTCTCGGTGAGCCCGGGCTTGATGAAGTTGGTGATCTCGTAGTGGACGTAGTCACAGATCGCCCCCACGATCGAGAACGCCTTGATCTCATCCGGGCTCTTGATGGCCCGAGCCTCCATCATCGGAGTCATGCCGTCGGTCCAGCTGATCCCGCGCTCCTCGAACTGCTTGATCAGGTTGATGTCGATGAAGTCGACGCCGAGCGGCTGATCCTTGACTCCCGCCTCCTCCAGGTCATTGAGCAGGGAGTTGACGAACTTGGTGACCTGCTGCTCGGCGGCAGGTCCCACGGCTCCCTTGATCCAGGAATAGGAGTAGCGGATGTTCTCCTTCGGGATCCAGGGGTTGTGCACCTCGAGGTGGAAGCCGATGTCGCCCTGTTCGTAGACGATCGGGGGCTTGCCGGCGGTGAGGACGACGTAGCGGAGACCTGGCTTGAGACGGTTCCAGCCCGGGGTCAGGGTCGACGAGACATATCTCATGTTCTCGTCGTACATGAGGAGGAGGGCACCGAGACCGTGACGCTCCATGGCGGCATGGGCCCGCTTCAGCCTCCAGTCACGCACGTTGGCCCAGTTGATGCCCTCTTTCCAGTCGGTGCTCAGCCCGAAGAACGCTTCTCTCATCCCTACTCATGCCTCCGTGGGTTGCTTGGTCAGTCGACCCTATCCGGGATCACTTCCCGGACGATATCCAGGAACTCGTCATCGTCGAGGAGCCCTTTCTTGGCCAGAGAACGGCCCTTGACCTCGGCCAGGATGGCCTCGATCTCCTTGGTCTCGGCATCGTGGATCCCGTGCGCGCCCAGCCATATCGCCACCGAATCGAGCCCGGAGCCCTTGCCGAGGACGATCTTGGGGTCGGCTTGCCCGACGAGCTCGGGACGGAAGGGGAAGGGCTCGAGGAGCTCGTCGCCGACGTTCTTCACCCAGGTGGCGATGATCCCCGACTCGACGTTGTAGAGCATCTCACCTGTGACCGGCCGGTTGGCGGGCTGAATAACACCGGAGACGTCGGCCACCATGCGGGCGATCTCTGTGAATTTGGTGGTATCGATGCCGGTGTCGATGCCATACATGGTGAGCAGGGCGAGAACGGTCTCCTCCGTCGGCGCGTTCCCGGCCCGTTCCCCGATTCCGCTGACCGTGGTGTGGATGACCGAGGCCCCTTCGGCGACGGCGAGTGCGGTGTTGGCCACCCCCATCCCGAAGTCCATGTGGAAATGGGTCTCCAGGGGGACCGCCATCCTCTCCCGCACCCGTTGGGTGTAGTAGCGAATGGCGTGAGGTGAGGTCACGCCGAAGGTGTCGACGAGAGCGATGTTGTCCACGTGGCCGTCGGTGGCGACCTGCTCCAGATCGTCGAGGAGCTCGGTCATCGTGGCCCGGGTGGCGTCGATGGGGAAGAACGTCACCTTCAGCCCATTGTCGTGGGCGTACTTGGTCGCCTCCACCGAGGCCTCGATCGCCTTTTCCACCGGCCAGCGGTACGCCTTCTCGATGAGGTGATGGCTGGCGGGCACCTCCATCACGACCCCGCTGACCCCGCAGTCGAGGGCGAGCTCGACATCGGGGACCATGCATCGGCTGAAGGCGTAGATCTCGGTGGGCAGGTCCTTCGGCGACCATCCGCTTGATGGCATCGGCATCGGAGGGTGAGACTGCGGGGAGACCGGCCTCGATGCGATGAATGCCGGCCTCGGCCAGGGCGGTTGCGATCCGCACTTTGTCGTCAGAGGTGAACTCCACCCCGGCCTGCTGTTCCCCGTCCCGAAGCGTCACATCGTGAACCTGGACATTCGAAGGGATGGAGAATCCCTCGGTCACCTCGGGGAGGTAGTTCCAGGGGCTGGAGAACCAGAGGTCGGTCTTCCAAGGCTCGTGGTCCATTTATCTGCTCCTCACCCGTTCGACAGGACGATCCTGCATCATATACGATCGAGGATCGACCAGAGCAAACAGGATCGGCCCTGCCACGGGCCCCAGATCACAGCATGAGCCGGAAAACATTGTGGATTGGTGGCTATGGGCCGAGGGAGAGCGCCCACGGGGACGGTCTCGACGCCTTCAAACGGGCCGTCGAGGAAGGCACCCATGGTGATGTCGCAGTCGATGTCACCTGGAACATCATGGACGAGGGGCGACCCAACACCGATCTGTTCGATCTGGTCGAGACCGGCGAGATGTTCATGTGCTATTTCTCCTCCAGCTATCTCGGGAACCGGGTGCCCGAGTTGAATGTCCTGGAGACCCCGTTCCTGTTTCCTGACCTTGCCACCGCCCATCAGGCTCTGGATGGCGACCTCGGCGGCGCGCTCGCCGAAGCGGTGCGGGCCAACACCGGATTCGAAGTCCTCGGATTCTGGGACAACGGGTTCAGGCACATGACCAACCGTCTACACCCCATTCGGACGCCCGATGACTGTGGGGGGATGACGGTCCGGCTCCAGCCGAACGCCATCCACGAGGAACTGATCCGATCATGGGGAGCGGTTCCGGTGGCGGTGGAGCTCAGCGAAGGCATACGGCTGATCTCGCGTCTCGAAGTGGACGCCCAGGAGAACCCGCTGGCCAACACTGTGGCTTATGGGGTGGACCGGGTCCATCGTCATGTCACGATGACAGGGCACCTCTACGGGGCGAGGGGATTGTTCTCCCACCGGCCCACCTGGGATGATTTCGAGCCCGACCTTCGCCGGGTTGTGTCCCAAGCGGCACGCACCGCCATCGAGGTGCAACGACGCGCCGCCGCCGAGATGGAGTCGGCACTTCGACTGAAATTGGAGAAGGATGGAGTCGAGTTCGTGGATCTGACCGACGAGGAGCGATCTGTGTTCGTCCAGACCTCGGCACCGGCCATCGCCCTGGCCCACGAGGGGCTTTCGGAGGGCCTCTTCGAGCAGGCCCGGCTATGAAGCAAGACTTCGAAGATCGAATCGTGGTGGTTACCGGTGCTGCCGTCGGCATCGGTAAGGCCACCGCCGCTGCCTTCGGAAGTGCCGGCGCTCGGGTCTATGTGATCGACGTGGACTCGGAGGCCGGAATGGCCTCGGCCGGGGCGGTCACCGACGCCGTCTTCATCCACTGCGATCTCACCTTGGAGGGGGATGTAGCAGCAGCTGTTGATCTCATCGATCGAAGCTCCGGACGGATCGACGTCTTGGTGAACAACGCCGGTGGGTTTCCCGAGGCACTTGGGCTGGAGGAGACGTCGATCGAGGAGTGGCATCGAATCCTCGACGCCAACCTGACCTCCGTGTTTCTGATGACCCGCGCCTCCCTGCCCCTGTTGCGACGATCCGACGCCGGACGCATCGTCAACCTCGGGTCGCTGGCCGGTCAAACTGCGGGTTGGCAGACGGCGCCGCCTTATGTCGCCGCGAAAGCCGGTGTGCACGGCCTCACCCGTGCTCTCGCCACCGAGCTCGCCGGCGAGGGGATAACCGTGAATGCCGTGGCCCCGTCGGCCGTGCTGACCGAGCGCATCACGAAGCTTCGCAACAAATCCGAGCTCGCCGCCACCGCCGCAGCTATTCCCCTCGGCCGATACCAGTCACCGGACGAGGTGGCCGAGTGGGTGCTGTTCCTCTCGTCGCCTGCTGCAGGCTTCATGACCGGTCAGACCGTGTCGGTGAACGGCGGTAGGTTCATGGCATGACGGTTGGGAGGGGCTCGTGGCTGAGCTGATCCGATTCGACGAGGCCGATCCTGTGGCACGCGGGGACGGGATCGAGAGCGTTCGGCTGACTCCGACACCGCTCGAGGGCCAGGGATTCACGATGGGCGTCACCAGCTTTCCCCCGGGGACCAGCATCCGTCTTCACAGCCACAACACCATCGAACAGGTGACCGTGCTGGAGGGCGAAGGTCTGGCCGAGTTGAACGGCGAGCAGATCCCGGCACGGCCCTACGACACGACTCAGATCGCCCCAGGCGAATGGCACCGGTTCATCAACACCGGAGCCGGGACGATGAGGATCCTCTGGGTCTACGGGAGCGTCGAAGTCACTCGAACATTTGCCGACACCGGGGAGACCGTGGACCAATTCGAACGGTGAGATTCCCGTTCGACCGTCTCGTCGCATTCTCACGAGACGTCCTGACCGCGGTCGATGTGCTGCCCGAGCACGCCGAGGTGACAGCCCGCAGGTTGCTCGAGGCTGACCTGCGGGGACGGACGGGTCACGGCCTCATCCGGATCCCCCAGTACGTGATGAGAATCGAGGCGGGCGGGATCAATCTCCGTCCCGAGATCTCCGTCCCTCGGGAGACAGCGGTGAGTGCCTTGGTCGACGGTGACAACGGGATGGGGCAGGTCGTGATGACCTTGGCGGCCGAGACCGCCATAGCCAAGGCCACCGATTCGGGCATGGCCTGGGTGGGCACCGTCCATTCCAACCACGCCGGGGCGGCTGGCGTCTACACCACCATGGCCGCTCGGCAGGACCTAATCGCTCTCTACATCGCCGTAGCCAGTGCCAATGTCATGCCGCCCTGGGGTGGGCGAGAGAGACTGCTCGGGACCAACCCGATCTCGATCGCTGTGCCTGTCGGCGACGGGCATCCGTTCGTGCTCGATATCGCGACGACCGTCACATCACACGGCACCATCAAGGTGTTGGCCCAGGCCGGCGAGCAGATGCCCGAGGGCTGGGTCATCGACGACGAAGGCAATTCGATCGTCGACCCGAATCGGGCCGACGAAGGGTTCCTCATGCCGATCGGCGGTTACAAGGGATCAGGGCTCAACATCGGCCTTGGCTTGCTCGCCGGCGTCCTCAACGGCGCCGCCTTCGGCAATGAGGTGATCGATCACCGCAAGGTGCCGGGACAGGCGGCCAACACGGGTCAGGCGATGTTCGTGATGCGACCCGACCTGTTCAGTGATCTCGACGAATTTCGCGCCGCCATGGATCACCATCTGGATGCACTCCGCGCCGCCGGGCCGCCAGGATCGGTCCAGCTCCCGGGTGATGTCGCCGCCGAGCTAGAGGCGGAGCAGTCTGAGGACGGAATCCCGGTCGGCGACGTCCTTCTCGGCCAACTCCGCGATATCGGAGTCAAGTTGGGGGTGGCCGACCGGCTCGACTGAATCGATCAGTCCGGGGGCGAGGCGATCGACCACCGGACATGGGCCGGCGTGAGGTCGGCCACCGACCGGCAGCCGATGTTCGCCATGGTGGTGCTGATCTCCTGTTCGAGGATCTCCAAGACACGCTCGAGTGCGGCGGCGCCTCCGATGGCCAGCCCCCAGCACTGAAGACGGCCGATCCCGACCGCCCGGGCTCCCAAGGCCAGGGCCTTGCACACGTCCGCGCCTCGGCTGAATCCAGAGTCGATCGCCACCTCCGCCTTCGCGCCGACGGCTTCGACGATCTCGGCGAGGACTTCGATCGTGCTGAGACCCTGGTCGACCATGCGCCCGCCGTGATTCGATACGTAGACAGCGGCCACCCCGCATTCGACCGCTTCCTTCGCGTCCTCCGCGGTCATGACCCCTTTCACGATCACTGGCAGGTCGGTGTGGGCAATGAGCCAGGCGAGGTCGGGCCATGTGAAAGTCGCCCGATAGGCGTAGTCGAATCCGTGCCGACTCAGGCTGTCTGTCCCATCCGCGGGTACCCAACCGAATCCGCTCTCGATGCTCCGATCGCGTCGCCCGATCACGGGCGAGTCAACGGTCACACATATCCCGGCGAACCCGGCCTGTTCCGCATGATCTGCGATCTCGCCCAACCAAACTCGATCACCCATCGGATAGATCTGGAAGAAGTGGCGGCCAGGCGCGGTGGACGCCACCGCCTCCCACGCCGACCCGGAGAGCATCGCGCAAAATGACGACGTCCGGCGCCTGGTCGCTGCCTCGGCCGCGGCCAGGGCATCTCCCGGGTCGTATAACCCGAGCGCGGCCACGGGGGCGAGCATGACCGGGATGGCCAGGAGCACTCCAACGAACGATGAGGCGGTATCGACAGTGCTGACGTCCCGCAGAACCCGCGGGATCAGGGCGAGGCGGTTGAGGGCGAGGGAATTTCGTGTCGTGGTCACGCCTTGACCGGCGCCTGCGGCTCCCCATTCGTACGGGCCGGGCTCGATCGCCTCACGGGCTCGGGCGATGACCTGGTCGATCGTCACCAAATGGTCGAAATCAGCGGAGTCGGTCAATAGGCGACTTCCACCAATCGTCGCTCCCGAGCCGATCGCTCGATTGCCTCACAGACCTGAGCGCTGCGCAGACCGTCCAGACCGGACGCGTTCGGCGCCTCGCCACTGAGCACCGCGTTGGTGAAGGCGGCGAGGGACAGACGGTGCGCCTCGGGGGCGTGATAGCGCGTGACGGTCTCGCCCGCATCGGTGAGGATCGCCAGCTCACCGTCGCTGCGCGACCGCGTGAAGGACTTTCCGACCATCCGGCCTTCGGTCCCATAGATCACGATGTCGTTGAGCGGCTCTCGCAAGGTCTCGTTGGCGTTGTACTGGACCATGACGCCATTCTCGAACCGCAGCTGGATCAGGGCCAGCATCTCGACCTCGCCCGATCCAGGCGCCCGATCGAACATGGCCATCACCTCCACCGGATCTGATTGCAACAGGACCCTGAGGAAATCGAGCCCGTGCACACCCACGTTGTGCACCGTGCCCAAGCCGGCCATCGCAGGATCGGCCCGCCAGTTGTCGTAGTGGCGTGGCCCTGAGGCGACCTGGAGCTGGATCACCCGGATGGCGCCGATCGTCCCCTCGGCGATCAGACGGCTCACATCTCGAACCCAGGGGAGATGGCGGTTGTGGAAGTTGACCCCGAGAGCGACGCCGGCCGACTCGCAGGCGTCGAGAGCCCGTCTCGCATCGCTGACATCGATACCAAGGGGCTTGTCACAGAAGATCTGCTTGCCGGCGCCTGCGGCCGCCACCACCTGGTCGGCGTGGAACACGTTTGGGGTGGCGATGAAGACGGCTTCGACCTCGGGGTTGGCCAGCATCTCGTCATAGTCGGTGTAGGCGAAACGAGCCCCGAACTGCTGCGCGAACTCATCGGCCCGACCCTGATCCCGGCTCACCGCGGCCACCAGATCGCCCGCCGGCTCCGCGACCATTGCCGGAGCCATAATGGTTCGCACGATGTTGCCGATCCCGATGATCCCCCAGCCGAGCGTGTCGGTCACGACAAGCCCAGGACCCGCGCCGGGTTCCCGCTCAGGATCGCCTCCTTCTCCGCGGCACTCAACTCCTCGAGACCCGTTACCCAGTTGACCGCGTCGTGCTGCACCATCGGCGCCGGATAATCGGTGCCGAGAACGACCCGGTCGATCCCGACCGCATCGATCAAGAAACGCAAGGCCGGCCCGCTGTATGTGCAGGAGTCGTAAAGAAACCGCCCGAGGTAGTCGCTCGGAGGCATCGCTTGGGCGAACCCGTCCGCTTGACCGAACGGAGGGATGAATCCTTCACCCGAATCGGACTCCAGGGCCCCTGCCACCTTGTCCATCCTGGCCACACCAAAGGAGGTGAATCCACCGCCGTGTGCCAGGTAGGGCTTGAGGTCGGGGCACCGGTCGAGGACGCCGCCGAAGACCAGGGTGGCGAAGACGAGCGCCCGCTCGGTGAGGTTGCCCACAGCATTGCCCAGCTTGTAACGACGGATGCGATGGTTGACCACGGTGTCCCCGCCTTGATGAAAGAAGACGATTGCCCCCAACTCCTCGGCTGCTCTGAAGAAGGGGAGGAATTCCGGCTCGTCGTAGGTCCGGCCTGCGACGTGGTCGCTCACGATGACGCCGGCGAGACCCAGTTCGTTCACGGTTCGCTCCATCTCGGCGATCGCACTGGCCGGGTCTTGCATCGGCAAAGTGGCCAAGCCGGCGAACCGGGTGGGGTGTGTCGTCACCATCTCGGCGATCTCGTCGTTGCACTCACGGGCGATTCGCCGGGTCACGTCCAGCTCGTTGGTGTACTGGTAGAAGCCGACGGTGGGGGTGACGAGTTGGACGTCGACACCGAGGGAATCCATCTCCTCGAGACGCTGATCGAGCATCTTGTCGAAGCCACCGAGTCCCAGCTCGCCGGCGACCGCGTCCAGACCGTGCCACTCGCCCCGCTCCCTGATGGCCTTCTTGTACCGCTCAGGGGTGACGTGGGCGTGCATATCGATCACTGGCATCAGGGATCGATATTACATTATGCATTCTACCGAACCGACCGGGAGATCTGATGCCGGAGCTGATGAAACACCGTCTCCAGCGAGGCGAGCGATTGGTGGTCTTTGCCGTGGGCAGGATGTTCCACCACAACATCATTCACTACCTGGGGATGGCGGGAGGCTTCGACGGCTTCTGGATCGATGTCGAGCACGGAGGCCTCACCACCCAGGACATCGAGATCGCGGCGACCGCCGGGATGGCGCACGACCTCGATTGTTTCGTACGGGTTCCACCGACCGATTACGCAACGGTGACCCGCTGCTTCGAGAGTGGCGCCACCGGGGTCATGGCGGCGCAGATCAAGAGCGCCGAGGAAGCCGAGGAGTTCGTCCGCTGGGCCAAGTTCGCCCCGCGGGGCCGCCGGGGGCTGAACCCGCTGGGCTTCGACGGGAGGTACGGGACCATCCCACTGGCGGAGTTTGCCGAGCAGGCCAACCGGGACACTTTCGTTGCCATTCAGATCGAGACGGCCCAAGCAGTGGACGAGGTTGACGGCATCGCAGCAGTCGACGGCGTGGACCTCCTCTTCGTGGGCCCGTCGGATCTGAGTCAGGCGGTGGGCGTAATCGGGGACTTCATGGGTGATGCCTCGATCGCAGCGGTGGACCGTGTCGCAGCGGCGTGCCGGGATCACGGGAAGCGATGGGGGGCGGTGACGCCGAGCCCTGAGTACGCCACCATGCTCATCGACAAGGGTTGCACCCTGATCTCACCGGTCAACGACGTCAAGCTGGTCACCACCGGTCTGGCGGCGATGAAGGAGACCTACTCCGTTCTGTGGTGAGCGACTAGCCGGGCCGGCCCCAATCAGGACCTGGCATCGAGCTCGAAGGCCTCGAGAGGCAGGCTGATGTGACGGTGCTGGATCTCGATCGCCCGATCGGCTTCACCCGATTGAAACGCGTCGAGCAGAGCGAAGTGGTCGGCGATGGCCTTACGCCGGATCTCGGGATGAAGCTGCTGCGCCTGGGCCACGAACACTCCACCCGCTTCCTCCAGCGAGAGGAGGACACCGCTCAAGCGCCGGCTCCGGGTCGCCTGGTGGAAGATGGAATGGAACAAGATGTTGGTCTGCACCCAGGAGCCGAGGTCTTCCTCCTGGGAGAGCTGTGTCGCCACACCTTGCGCCTCCTCCAGCTCCGCCGGTGTGATCTGAGCGATTGCCCGATTGACGGCGAGCCCTTCCAGTGACCGGCGCATCTCGACAATCTCTACCATCTCATCCCAATCGGGCATGCGGACGGTCCCGATCCGATGACTGTCGAGGGTTATCAGCCCCTCACTGGCCAGATCGCGCATCGCCTCCCGAACCGGGGTGGTGCTGACATCGAGCTGGGCGGCGATATCGGTCTGGACCAGTTGCGATCCCCCGGGTAGGTCACCACGCAAGATCGCGGTGCGCAAGGCGTCCCGGACCAGGTCGACAGCTGTGACCCGTCGCGAGCGCGACACATCGAGGCGGATCCGGTCCTCCACGTTCTGTACTATACCGAATATAGAGCGTACGATCCCGAGGGCTCCGGACTCAGGAGGGACCCATTTCCAGATACGCCAAAGGGCCATTCGCCGTCGATTGGGAGGATCGATACGACTTCGCCGAGCTTCGACGGCAGCGTGTTACCAAGGCCCACGAAGCCCTCGCCGGCTCTGAGGCCGATGCCGTGCTGGTGTGGAAAGACGAGAACGTCCGCTATCTGACCTCGCTGCGGGCGCAATTGATTGCCGGCAAGACAACCTCTTTGAACGGCGCCCTCCTATCCGCCGATGACGATCCGGTCCTGTTGGGATCGGGTGGCGAGATCGATAAGGCCAGATTCGGGATGAGTTGGATCGGGGAAGCGCACGCGGTGCCCATCATGGAGCAGCGAGAGCTGGTCGACGGGTTCGTCAAGGACATCCTGATCCCCCTCCTTCAAAAGCGTGGTTTGACCACCGGCCGGCTCGCAGTCGATCAGGCCAACATCTCCTTCATCGACTCGATGCGTGCGCATCTCCCTGACCTCCAGTTGGTGGATGGCGACACCGTGATGCAGCAGGCGCGCTGGATCAAGACCGACCTCGAAGTGGCCGTGATCGAAGAGGCGTGCGCCATCGGCGACTCTGTCACCCAACGGGCACTGGACGAGACGCGGGCCGGTCGTCGCGAGCTCGAGGTGGCTGCCGACGCCATGCAGACCTTGTTCCAGTTGGGTGGGGAGATGGCCCACGTGATCACACCATTCGTGGCCACCGGTGAGCACATGTCGCCACCCCACCGTCTCGCCACCGACAAGATCATCCGCAACCAGGATCTCTGCTTCATCGACATCGGCGCCATGTGGAACGGGTACTTCGCAGACATCGGGCGGACCACCATCGTCGGCAAGCCCTCAAGAGAACAGCAGGACATCTACACCGCGGTCTACCAGGGGCTGATGGCCGGTCTCGACACGATGCGGCCGGGCAACACCAACCAAGACTGCGCCGACGCCATCATCGGCAAGATCGCCGAGCATGGTCTTGAGGATCGTCTGTTCAGCCTCTTCATCGGGCATGGGATAGGGATGGGAGCCAACGAGCCGCCCTACATCGGTGAGACCCTGCCCGGGGCCACGGTCTACGAGTTCGAGCCCAACATGGTGTTTGCGGTTGAGCCCCTGGTGTGGGTGCCGAACGTGCGTGGCGGCGGGGGTGTCCGTCTGGAGGACATGATCTTGATCACCGACGGTGATCCCCACCTCCTGTCCCGGGTCGAGTACGAGGACCGCCTGCTCGTCTAACCCGCCAGAGCTGTCAATACTTTCTCGACGATCGACCTTGCCACCCGATCGACCGATTCGCGGGTATTGCCCGCAACATGCGGCGTGAGGAGGAGGTTGGGGACAGTGGCGAAGACCGCCGCCGGCTCCGGTCCCAGCGGCTCGGAGGCGAACACGTCGAGAGCGGCGCCTCCCAGCCTTCCTTCGAGCAGGGCCTCCGCCAGAGCGGTCTCGTCGACGATGCCGCCCCGGGATGTGTTGATGACCACGGCGGTCGGCTTCATGCGCCTCAAGGCGGGAGTGTCGATGAGATTCCGAGTGCCTTCATCGAGAGGGACGTGGAGACTGATCACGTCGGCGGAGGCGAGCAGGGTGTCCAGGTCGACGCTGCGAACCGTCCCCCATGCCGGGTCATCGTCGGGCACGAACGGGTCGTGGGCGATGACCTCCATGCCTAACCCGGCGGCTCGCATCGCCACATGTCGTGCAATGGAGCCGTAGCCGACCAGCCCCAGGGTCTTCCCCATGAGCTCGTGTCCGAAGGCATGTCCTTGACGGGGCCACTCTCCGGCGATCATCGACGGCGTCATCCCGTAGACGCCCCTGACCACAACGAGCATCGCCCCGACGACAAACTCGGCGACCGAGACCGCGTTCTCGCCGGCAGCGTGGATCACCTGCACTCCGGCCCTTTCACACCCGAACATGTCGATGTTGTCGAGACCGACGCCGAGTCTCCCGATCACCCGAAGATCGGGAGCCGCCGCGATCAACTCCTCGTCGACCCGGGTGCGGTTGCGAGTGAACAGGGCCTCGACCCCGGCGAGCTCACCGAGCAGCCGGCTCCGGTCCGTGCAGAGGTCCGGGTCGTATACCACGTCGTGACGCGCACGAAGCCAACCCAGGTGCTCATCGGGCAGATACTCCGAGACCAGGATCCTGCTCATCTCGATCGGGATGTCTACTTGCCGGATCCGGACACCAGCCCGGCCACCACATACCTCTCCACCCGGGTGTAGACCAGGACGAAGGGGAGCACCGTCAGCAGAGTGAAGGCCGCCTCGGCGGGGAAATTGGCCAGACCCTCGATACCTTGCATGAGGTAGAGCTCGAAGGGGAGGGTGCGTTTCCCGGGCGTGCTGGTCAGCACGAGCACCAGGGTGAACTCGTTCCAGGCCTCCCTGAAGGCGAGCACCCCGATGGTGATCATGGCCGGGGCGGCGAGGGGGACCACGATGTAACGAAGCCGGGTCCACAGTGTGGCCCCGTCTACGTTGGCCGCCTCCTCGATGTCTCGCGGGATCTGCTGGAAGAAGCCCACCATCAGCCATACCGCGAGCGGTAGGAGCATCCCGGTGTAGACGATGATCAGCGTCGTCCGTTTGTCGAGTTGACCGGTCGCCACGGCCAACCGGTAGATCGGCACCATGATCCCGAGACTGGGCACCAGACGGGGGAGGAGGGTGAAGAGAAGGAGGAGGTGGCGGCCCCTGAACCGGAACCGGGCGAAGGCGTATGCGGCGGGCACCCCGATGGCCAGGGTGAGGAGAGTGGTGCCGACGCCCACCACCACGCTGTTGACAAAGGACGAGGTGAAGCTCTCGCTGGAGAGCACCTCCCGGTAGGCGTCGAGTGTGGGATCTCTCGGGATAAGACCCGGCTCGGAGAAGACGTCCCCCTTCTCCTTGAACGAGACGGACGTCGTGACAATGAACGGAGCCACGGTCCAAATGACGAGCGCGATGAGGGGAATTGCGAGGAGGACCTGACGCATTCCCCGGCGGAACCGTCCTCCGGCCGACGGTTTCTGCCCACGTGTGGGTCCCGTCACCGCACCTGCGGCTGCCGCCGTCTCCGCGGCCAATGGCACGCCGCCGGGTCTCTGCACGTCGGTCATTGCTCGTACTCGTAGCGTCGGGCCACGCCCACGTAGGCCAGGGTGAGCACGGCGTTCAAGATGAGGATGAAGGTGGCGATGGCCAGGGCCTGGTTGAACTCGAGGGCGCGGAACGCCACCGTGTACATCTCCATGGCGAGGGTCTGGGTGGCCAGAAGTGGCCCACCACCGGTCATCGCCAGGACCACTCCGAGCCCGGTCAGTGTGGAGTAGCTCAGCCAAACGGTGCTGATCACGAGTTGTGGCGTCAGCAGCGGGATGGTCAGAGAACGAGCCCGGGTCCATCCAGTTGCCCCATCGACCAACGCGGCGTCGAGGTAGGACTTGTCGATGGTCATGAGACCGCCGAGCAGGACCAGGATCGTGAGCGGGAGGTCGGTCCAGACCTGAGTCACGATGACGACGAACATCGCCAGCCCGGGATCGCTCAGCCATCCCAGGCCGTCGACGCCGAAGAACTCGATCACCTGATTCACCGCCCCGAACTGGCTGTTGAAGAGGAGTCGGAACATCACGGCCGCGGCGACATTCGAGATGATGTAGGGCGCCACGGTCACCGCTCGGAGGAAGCGAAGCTTCCCGACCACCCGGAACAGAGCGAAGGAGAAGACCAAGCCGAGGACCGTCCCCAGGATGAGGGAGCCGAACACGAACACCGCAGTCCGGTTCAACGCATGCCAGAACTCGGGCCCGGAGAACATGTCCGCGTAGTTCTCGAACCCGACGAACTCGACCGGAGCCCCCAAGCTGGGAGCTCTGAAGAAGCTCTGCCACGTCCCGTAAATCACGGGGAAGCCGAGGATGGCCGCCACCAAGAGGATGGCGGGCAGGCTGAAGATGTAGGGCGTGGCCTTGCTGTGCCCGATCAGGGCGTTGCCGTCACGGCCGCCATTGCCGCCAGTGTCGGGGCGTCGGAGCAGGCGTCTCGCTCTCGTGATCGTGGTAGCGGTCATTCAGCCGTCTTTTCGAGACACCTCACGAGCAATCCATACCCACGCTCACGGGGTCGTGAACGTGGGTATTTCCGTCATGACACGGAGCCCGGTCAGGGCGCGGTTTCGTCTAGCTGTGGCTGGTATTCAGCCGCCAGCTCCTCGGCGGTCTTCTCGGTCCCGACGACGATCTCGCCGAACATCTGCTCGAGGATCGCCTCGACTTCGCCGGCGTTCTCGCCGACGGGCGTCGGGGTGCTGTTCAGGTAGGCCTCTTTGACCTCCTCGGTGAAGAAAGGCCAGATCTCCTGGAGCCGCGGATCCTCGATCGCCTCCGTCTGGCGCATCGGCACCGACCCGTTGCCCGCCGCCGCCACCAGGTTCTCGGTTTCGGCGATGTAGCGAAGTATCAATGCCGCCGCGTCCGGGTTCTCCGATCCGGCCAGGACCGCCCACGTACGGGCCGCGTTGAGGGCGACGCCGCCTTCTGACACCGGGACCGGGGTCAGGTTCCAGACGTCCGGGTAGGTGAAGTCGCCCACGTCGTTGAAGTCACCGGCGGTGGTGAACCCGTCGAGGATCAGACCGGCATCGCCGGAGATGAACGCGCCACGGGCCTCGTCCTCGCCCCAGGCGATGGCTTCCGGAGGAAGCAACTCCTCGGCCGCCGCCTGCAGGAACCAGTTGATCGTGTAGAGGCCACCTTCGGAAGTGAGGTCGGGGATCGGTCCTTCGAACGGTGTGCCGGAGGCGGCGAGGACCGTCTTGAGCGTCGTGACCCCGTCGCCGGCGCGGGCTTGGACGGTGAGCGGGATACCGTCGGGCCGGGATGCCTTCATCGCTCGCATCCCCTCGAGCACGGCGTCGAGTGAGTCGAACGGCACGGTGACCCCCGCCTCCTCGAACCACGCGGAGTTGTAGTAGAGGATGTCGAAGTTGGCCGTGACCGACATGCCGGTCTTGGTTCCGTCCTCGAGTGCCGTCTCGTCCCAGACCAGGGGGAGGAGCAGCCCATAGGTGTCGGGCTCTTCCTCTTCCCACTGGGCCGCGATCTCGTCGTGAGATTCGACCAGACCGGCGTTGTAGAAGGTCTCCAGGAGGAATGAGTCCTCGGCGCCGAGAATGTCGGGAAGCGGCTGACCGGCGTCCTTCATCCGGAGCATCTGTTGGAGCATGTCGTCGTTGGACTGGATGTCAAAGGTGACGTTTACGCCCGTTTCCTCAGTGAAGCTGGCGAACTGATCTGGCGGTATGTAGTAGTCACGCGACGCCCAAACCAGAAGGTCGCCTCCAGCGGCGACGGTGGTATCGGTGCCTCCAGCAGCGGTGGTATCGGTTCCGCCACCGGCGGTGGTGTCGGTGCCGCCAGCCGCTGTCGTGCTGGTGTCACCGCCCTCGCTGGCGCAGGCGGCCAACACGAGGCCGAGGACCAGTAGCAGGGCGAGCATTCGCTCACGTCTCGGTTTGAAGATCATTGAATCATCCTCCGTATCAAAGACTTGGTCCCCGAACCAAGCAGCAGCACAGGGGTCCCGTCCTGCACAATGCAAAATACTTACTATTGAGTGACCGGTCAACAGAGGGCTGCAGTCCCCTAGAGCAGGTTCGCAGCGGTCACCGTTAATCTGTCGACGCTGATCAACCACCTTTGGGGGGTGGTGTAACCGGTAGCACAGCAGGTTTTGGTCCTGTAAGAGCGGGTTCGAGTCCTGCCCCCCCAGCGTCAACTCCAACAGAGAGGTGCCCTTGCCGATCCACGTCGTCATCCTCGCCGCCGGGCAGGGAAAGAGGATGATGTCCGACCTCCCCAAGGTGGCCCACATGGCGGCGGGGCGGACTCTGATCGGCTGGGTCCTCGAAGCCGTCAACCCCCTCCAACCGGCGAGCACGGTGGTCGTCGTCGGGCACGGCGCCGACCAGGTCGGGCCTCATCTCCCATCCGGCGTCATCACGGCTGTGCAGGAGGAGCAATTGGGCACCGGTCATGCCACACGGGTAGGGCTCGATGCCCTGAGCGATGTCGGGCCCGAGGACACGATCCTGGTGCTCTACGGGGACATGCCGTTGCTCACCGCCGATCTGTTGGCACGTCTCGCCGATCGCCCCGACGACGTTGCCGCCCGAATGGTCACGTCCGTTTTCGAAGATCCCACCGGATACGGACGGGTGATACGTGACAACACCGGTTTGGTGGTCGAGGTGGTCGAGGAACGTGACTGTGACGACGCGCAGCGTGCCATCGGTGAGATCAATGCCGGCGCCTACGCCTTCAGGGCCAAGGACCTGATCGATGCACTCGGCGCCGTTTCCAATGAGAATGCCCAGGGCGAGTACTACCTGACCGACGTGATCGGAATCCTCGTTGGCCGGAGCGAGCGACTACAACCTGTCGAGACGACACCCGAGGAGGTGATCGGCATCAACTCACAGGACCAACTAACCGAGGCCAGGCAGCTGTTACAGGCTCGCACCAACCAGAGGCTCATGGAGTCGGGAGTGTGGATGCTCGACCCGGATCGCACCTATGTCGACGACTCGGTCACTGTGGAGCCTGGCGCCCGGATCTATCCGGGGGTCCACCTCGAGGGCAGCACGAAAGTGGCAGCCGGTGCCCAGGTTGGGCCAGACGTCTTCGCCGTCGACTCATCGATTGGAGCGAATGCCACGGTCTGGTATGCGGTGCTGCGGGGAGCCGTCGTGGGGGAAGACTGTGAAGTCGGGCCTTACGCGTCGCTGCGGCCGGGCACGGTCCTGGAGAAGGGCGCCAAGGTCGGCACGTTCGTCGAGACCAAGAACACCACCCTCGGCGAAGGCGCCAAAGCGCCCCATCTCACCTATCTCGGCGACGCCACGGTGGGGGCGAGGTCCAACATCGGGGCCGGCTCCATCACCTGCAACTACGACGGCTACGAGAAGCATCCGACAGTGATCGGTGAGGACGTCTTCATCGGGTCCGACACGATGCTGGTCGCTCCATTGACGATCGGCGACAAGGCCGTCACCGGTGCCGGGTCCGTGATCACCGAGGACGTCGAGGAAGGCGCGCTCGCTCTGGAGCGCAATGAGCAGCGTGATTTCCCCGGCTACTCTCAGCGCCGCGCAGAGAGACAGGCAACCAAGAAACCCGAGGACTGAGTTGGACATTGTCTCCCGCAACCGAATGATGCTCTTCACCGGAGGGGCCAACGTCCCCCTGGCTGAAGAGGTCGCCGAAGTCCTGGGTGTCTCCCTGGGCGAGCTCGAGCGGTCCAACTTCGCCAACGGCGAGATCTATGTGAGACCGGCTGAGAGCGTCCGCGGAGCCGACTGCTATGTGATGCAGAGCCACTGCCATCCGATCAACGACCACATCATGGAGCAGCTGATAACGATCGACGCCCTCAACCGGGCGTCGGCGCGTCGGATCACCGCCGTCATGCCATTCTTCGGCTACTCGAGGCAGGACAAGAAGGTCAGGCCGCGCGAGCCGATCACCGCTCGCCTCGTGGGCGACCTCTTCATGACTGCAGGCGCCGACCGCCTCGTATCCGTCGATCTGCACACGGGCCAGCTGCAGGGCTTCATCCACAAGCCCTTCGACTCGCTGACCGCCCTCCCCATCATCACCGACTATTTGGCGCAGAAACTCGACGGGCAGACCACCGTCGTCTCACCTGACGCGGGCGGTGTGAAGCGCGCCGAGCGCTACGCCCGCTTCCTCGATGCCTCGGTGGCCTTCGTCTACAAACGTCGCGACCCGGTCCTCCACAATGTCTCTGAGGCCCTCGAGCTGGCGGGATCGGTTGACGGCAGGCATGTCGTCATCGTCGATGACATCATCGACACCGCCGGCACCGTCACCAACGCGGCGGAGATGGTGCGCGATCAAGGAGCCCTCAGCGTCCGCATCGCCGCCACTCACGGCGTTTTCTCCGAGCCGGCCCTGGACCTGCTCAAGAACGCTCCCGTCGAGGAGGTCATCGTCACCAACACCCTCCCGGTGTCGCCGGAGGTGCTCGAGCTGGACAAGCTCCAGGTGCTCTCGATTGCCCCGATCCTGGCCGAGACGCTCCAGGCGATCTTCATGGACTCGTCGGTGTCGGAGATCTTCCTGGGCGAGAACGCCTGACGCGGCTGATTCGGCAGCTTGCTTCCTAGACTCCCGCCGTCGTGAGCGCCCGCCATCGTCAACCCGCATCGACGGCCCAGGCCAGGCTCCGCGCTCTCGTGATCGCGCTGGTAGCGGTATTCGTCATCGCTTTCTTCTTTCTCCGCGGCGAGGGCGAAGGCGCCAGCCCCGAGGGGACCGATCCACCGGTCGCCAGCGGCGGGACCACAACGACGACACCGACAGGCACCGGGTCGACAGCGCCAGGCGGGTCGGCAACGACCGTTCCCGGTGGGTCTACGACTCCGGGGAACCTGCCCGCGCTGCAGGGAGTGAGTCTGGAGACCTTGACCGGAGACGTCAGGCAACCAACCGCCATCACCACTCCGCCCGGGGACGACCGTCTATTCATCGTTGAGCGATTTGGCGTGATCCTGATGATGGACGCCAACCGAGAGTTGCAAGAGACCGCGTTTCTCGACCTCACCGACCGGGTTCTGGCCGGTGGCATCGAGCAGGGTCTGCTTGGTCTCGCATTCCATCCCGACTACGCCAACAACGGGAGGTTCTACGTCTATTACACCGACCAGGGTGGCCGTCGCCAGCTCTCCGAGTTCCAGGTCTCGGTATCCGATCCCAATATCGCCTCACCCGACACCGAGCGGGTCCTGATCGAGTTGGAGCAGCCACCGGACGCCACCGACATTCGCCATTACGCCGGCAACCTCGCCTTCGGCCCAGACGGCTACCTCTACATGTCGATGGGCGACGGCGCCGATTCCAGAGATCAGGGACAGGACCCGAACACCATGTTCGGCGCCGTCTCGCGGATAGACGTCGATGGCGGGGACCCGTATGGCATCCCGCCCGAGAACCCCTTCGTCGGTGGGGGTGGGGCCGGAGAAGTGTGGTCCTACGGTCTGAGGAACCCGTGGCGGTTCTCCATCGACCCGGTCGACGGCCTGATCTACATCGCCGACGTGGGACACGCCGACCAGGAGGAGATCAACGTCCTTCCCATCGCCGAGGGCGGCTTCAACCTGGGCTGGTCCGACGTCGAGGGAACTCGATGCTTCCATGTCGTCGAGTGCGACCTGGCCAACTACACCTCCCCCGTCCTCACCTACAGCCACGAGGAGGGGTGCTCGATCACCGGTGGCTACGTCTACCGCGGCGCGGCGATCCCCGAACTGACCGGCACCTATTTCTACAGCGACTGGTGCTCGGAGTGGATCCGATCGTTCAAATATGTCGGGGGCCAGGTCACCGAGGAGCGCGACTGGACCGAGGACCTGGGCATGCTGGGACAGATCAACACCTTCGGTGTCGACTCCGCCGGTGAGCTCTACGTGGGCACACACGAGGGCCTCGTCGCGCGGTTCGTCGCCGACCGTTAGCCCGTCGGGGGAAGCGTTATCACCTCACCGGGAAATATCAGGTCCGGGTCGCCTGAGGTAAGCAAGGCCCGGTTCGTCTCGATTACGACCCGCCAATAGGGGTCGATCTCCTCGAGCTCGGCAGGGCGGTCGAAGACCGCTTCGAGGTGGCTCGCGCTGATCTTCCACAGATGGTCGCCGGGCTCGACCACGACCGACTCGGGAGCCGTGCGGTTGTCCAGCGAGACAGGCACGAAGGATGGAGCGCCCGCCGGCTCGGCCATTGCTGCCGAGCCGAACATGACCACGACCGTGGCGATGGTGACTCGCTTCCCCCACGCCATGCCTACTGATTACGACATCGGGGCAGCGACGGGAAGGGGGTTACAGTGCCGAACATGAAAGTTCGCATCGGAATCGCCGACACGGGCAAAGTCGTGGAGATCGAAATCGACGACGTGGAGGCGTTTCAGTCGGAGGTGGAACGGGCCATCGCCGATGGTGGCCTGGCCTGGTTCATCGACACCAAAGGGCGGACCGTTGGTGTTCCCGCCCAGTCCGTTTCGTTCGTCGAGATCGAGGCCGCCGAAGGCGGTCCCTCGGTCGGATTCGCCCCAGCTGTTTAGACCGCGCGTCTCCTACGCTCGGCGAGCCAGCGCTTGCGGAGACGTCTGCGATCGTCCTCGGCGTAACCGCCCCAGACGCCGGACTCCTGATTGGTCTCGAGTGCGTACTGGAGACAACTCTCCTGAACGGGGCAGGTCATGCAGATGGCGATGGCAGCGTCGATCTGGTCGATCGCCGGGCCGGTGGTGCCGACAGGGAAGAACAGAGTCGGCTCCGAATCCCGGCAATCTGCGAGATCCCGCCAGTCTGTCGTGATGGTGGTTGTGGTGGTGAGCAAGATGTTCCTCAGTTTGTGATCTTTTTCACAAGCGTCCCGTGAGAAGTGATGTCCCTGGGAACGGTGGTTTTTCCGGGGCGAACGATACTGTCACTTTCTCCGCCTGTAAATGGTTTTCTTTCAAGGAGCCAGGTGAGCGACCTTCCACTGGTGATCGGCCACAGGGGCTGGCCGAGCCGATTCCCCGACAACACACTCGCCGGCTTTTTCGCCGCCGCCGCTGTCGCCGACTCGGTGGAGACCGATGTGCGGCGCAGCAGTGACGGAAAGCTCGTCCTTTCCCATGATCCGGAATTGGGGGGCATCCGCGTCTCCGATCACCCGTGGTCGCTCCTCGGTGAGCTCGACCTGGGTGACGGCCACAAGCCGGCTCTTCTGGACGAGGCCATCGCAGCCATCCCGGAGACGTCGTTCCAGTTCGAGATCAAGAACATGCCCCACGATCCTGGTTTCGAGCCCGACCACCGCCTCGCGTTGGAGGCGGCGGAACGTGCCCGGCCGGGAGACATCGTGACCTCTTTCAACTGGCAGACTCTGGCCGCGGTCCGCCGGGTGTTCCCCGATGTGGCGACAGGCGTCCTGATCGATGGCTGGGGCGAGATCGACCTGGCAATCGACGAATGTTTGGACGTCGGGCACCCGGCGCTGGTTCCCTCGGTGTACCTCCCGACGCTGGGCGTCGTCCGAGCCCTCGAGGCGGGCCTTGCGGTCTTTCCCTGGGTCGTCGACGACACGGAACGCGTAATCGAGTTGGCCGGTCTCGGGGTGTCGGGCATCATTACGGACGATCCGGCCGTAGTCGCCTCGGCCCTTCGGAGAGACCCATGAGCATCAGAGAAGAGCTCGCCAGTGAGTTGAGGGACGCCATGAGGGCCAAAGATGGCCCGCGTCGGGACGTCATTCGCCAGATCGAGACCGAGATCTCGGTGGCCCGGAGCGAGCCCGGTTTCTCCGGGGAGTTGGACGACGATCTCTACCGGCGGGTGATCGGCTCCTATGTGAAGAAGATGGACAAGACACGTCAGGAGTACCTCGACATAGGTGAACGTGGGGAGGCGATGGCCGCCAAGCTGGGCTACGAGGTCGAATACCTCTCCCGCTGGCTCCCTCAGAAGCTGGACGAAGCACAGACGCGGGAGTTGGTCCGGAAGACGATCCAGGATCTCGGGGTCGCCGCCGACGAGAAGGCCGCCGGACGGGTGACCGGTCAGCTGATGAAGGAGCATGGCAAGGACCTCGACGGTGCACTCGTCAACCGTCTGGTCCGCGAGGAGCTCTCCGCCGATTGAGCGTCCCCGACTTCGAGCCGATGCTGGCGACTCGGGTGGAACTTCCCTTCGACGACCCCGGCTGGTGGTTCGAGGTGAAATGGGACGGGTATCGGGCGGTGCTTGCAGCCGACAGTGGGCGGATCCGGGCCCGATCTCGAAGGGGTCTCGATCTGACCGGGCCGTTTCCTGAGCTGGCGCAGCTTCCTCTTCCCGATGGGGTGGCGGTCGATGGAGAGGTGGTCGCCTTCGATGAGGAGGGCATGCCCTCTTTCTCCTATCTGCAGCAACGCACCGGCTTCGGCGGCCGGGGGACCAAAGCCAACGTCCCGGTCAATTTCGTGGTCTTCGATCTCCTCTACGACGGGGAGAGTCTGATCACCCGACCCTACGAAGAGAGGGTGGGCCGGCTGATCGAGCTCGCCCTTCCCTCGCCGATCGTGGTCCCTGCACCGACACCGGAGCACGGAAGGGCCCTGTTCGAGGTGGCCAAGGAACGGGGTCTGGAGGGCGTCATCGGCAAGAGACTTGGCTCCCCGTACGTGCCGGGTCGACGATCGCCCGATTGGAGAAAGGTCTCGGTGAAACGGCAGTTGCGAGCGGTGGTGGGCGGATATCTGCCCGGTGAGGGGAGCAGGGGCTCTACTTTCGGATCGATCCTGGTCGGGCTCCAAGACGACCAGGGCTTGCGCTGGATCGCGGCGGTGGGATCGGGCTTCGACGAGGCCAGCCTCGGCGCCTTCTTCTCGTACCTCCGTCAGATCGAACGCCCCACATCACCGTTCCACAACGAGGTCGTGCTCCCCAAGCCGACGAAGCCGGTGTGGGTCGAGCCGGGGATCGTGGTCGAGGTGGAGTACAAGGAGTGGACCCACGACCATCATCTCCGGGCCCCTGTCTACAAGGGGGTGCAGATGGTCGATCCCGATTCGGTGACCTGGGCCGAGGAGGGGCCGGGCTGAACCGATGCGCTAACCCGCCTTGGCGGTCTTGGTCTCCTTGGTCTTGGTGGCCTCGACCGAAGCCTTGAGTGCTTCGAGCAGGTCGACCACCTTGGTCGGCTCTGGTGAGACGGTGGCCACGATCTCTTCGCCGGCAACCTTCTTGGCCGCGAGGTCTTCTATCGCTTCACGTGTGCTGTCGACGTAGTCCTCGGTCTCGAATGGCCGGGTCAGGTTGTCGATGAGCGACGCCGCCATCTTGACCTCTTCGGGTCTTATCTCGACATCGGAGTCGAGCTCTTCGAACTCGGCGTCGCGCAACTCGTCGGGCCAGTACATCGTCTCCATGACAATGACGCCGTCCTTGGCACGCAGCGTCGCCAGCTGCTGCTTCTCCCGGATCGAGACCTTGGCGATCGCGACCCGCCCTTTGTCCTGGAGAGCTTGCCCAAGGATCTTGTAGGCCTTGACCCCGGTCTTTTCCGGCGCCAAGTAATAGGCGGACTTGTAGAACATGGGGTCGATCTCGGACTCGTCGACGAATTGGACGACGTCCACCAGTTTGTTCCCGTCGGGATGGGTCGAGTCCAGCTCCTCGTCGGTGAAGACGACATAGCGGTCCTTTTCGAACTCGTAGCCCTTGACGATGTCGTCCCACCCCACTTCCTTGCCGTCAGCCTCGGCGACCCGCTTGTAGCGAATCGGGGAGTGGTCGGTCTTGCGCAGTTGCTTGAACTTGGGCGTCTTGTTGTCGGTTGCCGTGTAGAGACCCACTGGGATCGTGACGAGTCCGAAATTGATGGCGCCCTTCCAGATGGCACGTGGCATGGCACGGAGTTTAAGCGACGGCCCCGTGTGGGTATGAGCCGAACGCCGAAGTGCACCGGTGGCTCTATGGTTTGTTTCGACCGGGTGCGGTTGGTCTGGGAAGCTTGCCTCAGCAAAGTGCGCTCCGACCGGAAGCTACAAGCGGAGCCGGCGACACAAAACCAAGACGCCTGCGTGGCGGGTCGAGGGAGTTGGAGGACCATCAACACGGCGGCTTGGGGCTCGTCAGGGTTCGAGAATCACCGCAAGATCGCGATCAGGTCAGCGGGCGTTCACTTGTGACGCGACCGACCCGGGGGGTTTCCCGTGGTTTCCTACCCCTCCATCCGGCTCACCTAACCATTCGGGAAGCCACCGTGACTGACGTCCACCCACACCAGGCGGTGGTCGGAGCTTGGCACCGGGTCGCCGAAGACGCCGGTGCCAGTGAGGCGATTCAGCGGGTCGTCGTCGGCGGGCCAGAAGATCCCGGTGTCTTCGACCTGGAGGCTCTTGCTGGGCAGCACGTAGTCGGCACGTAGGTTCCCTGGTCCGAAGGGAGGCTCGGAGAAGTCCGCCGTGTCCTGGGCCGGGTCACCGACGTGGGTCTCGTTGCCGGGCTGTGCCGCCGAGCGGTCGACTCCACCTTCGCTGGTGGGCGTCGTCTTGGCGTTGATCCGAGGATGCTCGAGCAGGAGCTGGGCAGAACCGGGGACGCTGTCGCCGTCGAAGGGATCGGAGTTCTGGTCTCCGGCGATGACGAACAGGCTGCCCGGCTCGAGTCCGCCTGTGTTGCCCTCGTCGTCGTAGATGTAGCTGCCTCGGTCCCTGCCCGGGCCCACATAGTCGGCCCAGAAACGGATCTCGTCGTGGTTCCTGGTCCCGTTTCGATCCTCGGGGCCATCGAAGACCGGAGGCGTCGGATGACTGACCAGAAAGTGGACCGTCTTCTTGCCGATCTCGATGGGCACGTCGACGTGGTTCTTGGAGGACAGCCGGAACTGGGCGAGGATCTCCTCGGAGTAGAACGACTCTCCGGTACCCGGGTCGACGGGCAGCAGGGCGCCGGGCATGTCCTGCCACAGGAAGTGCTGGAAGGTCCGGATGTCCTCTTCGGCGATCGGGTACATCGAGTAGACGGCGAAGGCGAACTGGCCGGGGAAAACGCCGAAGCCCCAGGAGTCGTTGGCATAGGTCGGAGTGCCGATGTCGCCCGGCGCCGCGGTGATCCCGTCGTTGTTGAGGTCGAACCCGGACAGAATCCCGGTGTTCGAGGAGAACCCCATGCGGTGGGGATAGTCGATCGGGGCGGCCCCGTTCTGTCCCACCGACAGATAGTTGTCCTGGAACAGGTCGACGGCGACCTCGCCATCGTCGAAGTCGAACTCGTTGATCAACAACACGTCGGGCCGGGTGCGCTGGATGATCTCGGCCACGGCCTGGGCCTGGATGTCGGTGGTCGTCGTGAGGTCGCTGATCAGCTCACCATCGGTGGCCCGGTTGAGCGAGGCGTTGAAGGTAGCGAAGCGGACCGTCCGCTCTGAGTTGCTGGCCATGGCCGGGAGTGTGGCGGCCATCATCGCCAGGAGTACAGCGAGGGCCAGGATGTGTCGCCGATGTCGATAGCTCATGTCGGTCTCCCGAATGTCTGAGGAGGTTCTGGGACGCCCGCCGGCGGGCATCCCAGAACCTCGGAGTTGGTCGTTAAGAGCCCGGGAGCTTGAGCAGCATGAGCTGCCCGTCCTCCCGTTTGATCCGGATGCCGGGCTCCGACGTGGTGTCGAAAGCGACGTCCGTCGAGTGAGCCTGGACGTCCAGCAGCCAGCTGCCCGGCCCGAAGAACTGGGAGGCGTCCACGATGCCACTGGACTCCCCGCCAGGATCATTGACCGAGGCCACCACCGTCCAGTCGCTCTGCTGCAGCCGGTATTGCCAGATCAGAGCGTTCCCAGTGTCCTCCTGAACCATGAGGCTCTTCTTGCTGGTGTCGATGTTGTCCGGGCTGGTGAATGGGACGAACACCTCAGAGCCGGGAGCGTCGCCGTCGGCCAGCACAGTCAAGCTGTCGACCACCAGCGGGTCGTCGGCGTTGAAAACGAACTCGAAGATCCGTCCGTTGGGGGCCTGGCCGGCGCCCCCGGGCCGGTGCATCCTCCCCGTCGCAGGGTTGGGGGCGACCCCGCTGGCGCCGGTGTCCGCGATGTAGACGACGCGGGCGTCATTCTTGTCGTAAGCGACGTCTTCCAGCCGGATGAACTGCATGACGTTGTTGCCATTCGACCAGTCCTCCAACGCCGTCTGGGGAAGTGCCTGGGTCGTCCCGTCGGCGATATCGTCGGGAACCGGGATGAACTCGCCGCTGAACACGTCGTCGATCCCCAGGTCGAGGTAGTCGTTTGCCCCGTTGAAGGCGTCGGCCGGGTTCGCCAGAGCGACCCCATTCACGTGGGTCACCCGGAAGGCGTAGAAGGTGCCGTCCCCGTCGCGAACGTCCTGTTCGGTGTCGCCCCGGAACATGTAGAGCTGGGACGAAGGTGCGGTGAAGGTGTCGTCGGTGGTCAGCACCGTGAAGCCGTTCCAGCCGCCAGGCACCACAACCGTGTTCTCGTGATTGAGACGGCCCATCCGGGCGATCTGGGCGAACTCACCCGTCTCCGTGTTCAAGCCAACTGTGTAGCCGGACTGCCTGGTCCCATTGCCGGGGAAGACGTCTGCCCCATATGGGGCCCCAGCGGGCACGGCCAGACCGGCGTCGTTGCTCTCCTCGCCTGTGAAGAAGGTGTACGTAGAGAAGCCCTCGTCAGGGCCTGCCATGAAGGCTGAGCAGAAACGGATGAAGCCGGCGGAGGCGGGGATCGGCTCGTCGGTTGACAGGATCGAGGCCTGGCGACCTGGTCCGCTCTTGGTGCTCAGGACCCAGGAAGTCACCGAGGAGTCCTGGAAGTCGCGCTCGCCGAAGAAGGGGACGGTCGACTGCTCGTGGTTAACGAACACCTCGACGCTTTGCTTGTCGGGCCCGGGCCTGAGCCCGATGCCGTCGGGGATGCCCTCGAACAGGACGCCGTCCACCGCCTCGCCGACGGAGACGATCGGAGTCACCTTTGCCCCATGGGGGGCACCGGGGTCGAGGGTGATGTAGGCGTCCTTGCCGGTGATGAACCCCTCCGGTTTCGGCGCTGCCGTCGCTGGAACCGCGACGGCGACGACCGTCGCAGTGGCGACCATCGAAGTCACCAGACGCTGGTGTCTCTTCATTCTCACAGGTTTCGCCCTCCCTGCTCGTGGGTTACCCACCTTCACATCCCGAGTTGTCGGGTTGCCGGCTCTGGGATGGCCAGTGAGTGAACTTGTCAGCTCTTTGGACACACCAGGTACCCGAAGTGCCCTGACGTGAAACGTCGAATCCGCCTCGGGTCATTCACTCACCTGGTCGGGAGTCGCTTCCGAACGCTGGGGATTCACCGATCGGTGAGACGCCCCGTCACTCCGCCTCAAGCTGGGCCACAAGAGATGGGAACGCCCCGTCCATCGTGTCCTCGTAGCGCTCGGCGATCATCGGAGCGACCCCCGCTGCCGGGGATCTGGCGCTGCGAACCGCAGATGAAAACCGAGCACCAGTAACGGGAACGCCTGAAGGGTCAGGGACAGGAAAATGGTTGCCCAGTTCTCCACCGCTGGCCCACTCAAGGAAAGCGCAACGACGACCGCATGACGAACACCAACACCACCAGCGCCCAAATCCAAGGAGTCAAGGAGCGTCTAGCCCCGATTGACTCGAAAGGAGTGGTGTCAACGATTCGATCTATTGATTCGGTTCGTTGAGGGCGGAATCGAACACCGGCCACCGACCCGAGGCTTCAAGCGGCGCGAGCAAGGCGAAACCCCCAAGCGGGGGCGGCCGGGGGTTTGGGGACCGTCTGCAGGGCGGCCTGAGGGTTTCTTGTCGGCATGGTCGTTGGGCGCTCCCGGCAGGATTCGAACCTGCGCACCCGGCTCCGGAGAGGTCACGGTCAGGGGCTTTCAGAATCGGTAAAACCCCTGGTCAGGGCGATTTCTAGTGGCTCTATGGTTTGTTTCGACCGGGTGCGGTTGGTCTGGGGATGCCTGGCCCTAACAAGGTGCGAGCTGTGAATCGAGAAAGCCCGCACCCGGTTTAGGAAACCTGCTCTGTATTCAGGCCTCTTGGCACCCGAAAACGCCAATAAACATAGGGTTTTCGCGCTCTCCAAGTCTGGCGCGTTCCGGTGCTCAGTTCTGATCAGCCCTGTACTTGCTTCCGGCGAAAAGCACGCATCTATTTTGTCGGATGGTCTAGTGGAGGTCGATTCGGATCTGTACGTTGTCTTGGGCTGCCTTGGCGATGTCGCCGGGGTCCGGGTGGCGGTTCTCGTCGAGCTTCACACGGAAGAAGCGGGCGTCACCTGGGTTGTGCCGTAGGTAGACGTCCAAGCCTGCGGCGATCTCCTCGGTGTCGGTGCACACATCGGCGAACCCGGTCAAAGTCTGACCTTTCACCACGACGGTCACCGGAGCACCACCGCGAAGATTCCGCCACCAGGAGAAGGGTGAGTAACAGAACACGGTTTGTCCTTGCTGCATGTAGCCGACGGGGAAGTTGTAGGTCTGTCCTGTTTTTTTTCCCTTGAACTGGAGCATCATGAGCGTCTTGCTGCCGATCCCCCTGTTCAAGAACAGTCGCATGACGGGATTGATCGCCCAACGCGTGAGGAAGTTGAATACGGGTCCGGCGAGCGTGCGCATGGAGGAGGTTGGTGTCGACTGGTTAGGTGAGGTCATTCGAGGCTCCGTTGGGTTCGGGGTCGTCCCATTGTACTCAGATTATAACTAGCTATACTATGAGTATGTCAGGCTCAGCAAGTCGCCAAACACCGAAGCGGTCCTCACTCGGGTTGATGGTGCTCTGGCAGCTGATCGGTGAACCGATGCACACCTATCGCATGCAGAAACTGATCGAGGCGCAGGGAAAGCACCGTGTGGTGAATGTGCGCTCACCGGCGAGCCTGTATCAGACGATCAAGCGCCTCGAGCATCATGGGCTGATTGAGGTCAAGGAGACGATCCGCGACAGCAGCCAACCCGACCGGACGGTGTACACCATCACCGAATCCGGTCGAGACACAGCACGTGAATGGTTGCGAGAGATGTTGGTTGAAACCCGAGGCGATTATCCGGAGTTCATCGCTGCCGTGTCGATTCTTTTCGTTATGTCGCTGGTAGAGGCACGAGAACTGCTCGAGGAGCGGGCGGAGCGAGTGGCGGCCGATCTCGCCGAGGCCGAAGTCGAGCTCGCCGCCTATCCGGGGCTTCCCCGGCTGTTCCTCTTAGACGAGGAGTATCGGCGCGCCATGCTACAAGCCGAGTTGTCGTGGCTACGAGACGTATCCGCTGAGATAGGTGGTGGCCGGCTCACTTGGGACGAAGACTGGATCCGCGAAGTGGGCGCCAAGTTCAATCCGACCACCGAAGGGCGCGAGGCCCGTCGGTAAAACGGTTCCCGCCGATCTGGCGTCAGAGACCGCAGCAGCACCGCTATGAGGGCCATCAGTCCCGTTTTTTCGCGAGGCTCGGGAAACGGGGCGTAGAACGGCTCTGGCACCAGGGGAAACCGTCAGCTCGCTTCCTAGGCGGCCGGCTCGCTAATTGCTTACTGAGGCACTTCGCCGCGCTCCCAAGGACCGGACGCGAACGCCGACAATGCCCAGGCATATGCGTCGGCACACTGGTCGAGGCAGGGGTCTGGGAGAACGACATCGAAAGTGGCGACATCACCATCAACCGAGTAGCCGACGATTAGGTCGCCGTCATATCCGAATTCTGTGGCGTGGGAGGGGAAACTCACTGTCCCGCCGTCGACGGTCTCGTAATCCCCGCCGTCGACCTCTTCACCGTTCTCATCGTGCGACCCGAAAGCCCCGTCATCGGTGAAGAAATGGTCATGTTCCAGCGGACCCTCTGCTCCTGCGCACGGATCGCCTGAGGTCGGTCCAGGTTCACCGCCAAAGAAGTTTCCCTGCATCCAACCGACATGCGATTCGGCGAGTCCGGCAGCTTGAAACGCTGCCTGCATTTCTGCGCAGGTCTGCGCGCGATGCCATGACCCGACCAATGCCATCGCCGGATCGTCGGTGGATGGGGTTGTGGTCGGCTGCTCGGACGATGCGGTCGATTCCGTGCTTGTTGCATCCGATGCTGCGTCGGAGTCATCGCCGCACGCGGCAAGGACCAAGCTCACCAGCATCACGCCGGTAACTATCCGGTTTCTCATGGAGGCCACCCTTGAACGAGCAACCTAACGGCAGATCAAGGGTGATGACGGATTCGTGCGACTTGCGCGCTCCCGGCAGGATTCGAACCTGCGCACCCGGCTCCGGAGGCCGGCGCTCTATCCCCTGAGCTACGGGAGCCTGGGGACTCGATTCTACCGACGATGAACCCCCTAGCCTCCCCCTCATGAAATACGTCTCGACCAGGGGTGAGGCCCCGGTGTTGGACTTCCGGGGCGTGCTTCTCGCCGGCCTGGCCTCCGATGGGGGCCTCTACGTGCCCGAGAAGGTCCCATCGATACCCGAAGGCTGGATGGACTGGTCCTACCAACAGGCGGTCACCGCCACCATGACCCTGTTCGGGGCCGAGCAGGTTGGGCCGCTGGTCCTGGAGGCCGCCGCCAAGTTTGCCCCCGAAGAAGTCGCCCCTCTGGTCGGTCTCGGTGACCGGTACGTCTATGAGCTGTTCTGGGGCCCGACCCTGTCCTTCAAGGACCACGCGTTGCAGATCCTCGGGGGCCTGCTCGATCGGGAGGTGACATCCCAATCGACCATCCTCGGTGCCACCTCGGGAGACACCGGCTCGGCTGCGATCGAGGCATGTCGGGGCCGGGCGAACTTGAGGATCGTGGTGCTATATCCCGAGGGTTTGATCTCGGATTTCCAGCGCCGCCAGATGACGACTGTCGAGGACGACAACGTTCTGGCGGTAGCGGTCAAGGGGAATTTCGACGACTGCCAGGCCATGGTCAAGGCCGCCTTTTCCCGCCATGAGGGCTTACTGGCATTCAACTCGATCAACTGGGCTCGCGTCGCCGCTCAGGCGGGTTACTACGTGTCTCTGACCGCCCGATTCGACCAATCGATCGATGTGGTGGTCCCCACCGGCAACTTCGGCAACGTTCTCTCGTGCCTGGTGGCGAAGCAGATGGGAGCGCCCATCGAGAGAATCGTTATCGCCAACAACACCAACCGCGGCCTATCCGAGCTGGTCAACACCGGCAAGATGGAACCAGGCCCTGTGATCCCAACCCTGGCCCCGGCGATGGATGTCAGCGTGCCGTCGAATCTGGAGCGCTTCACTGGTGACCCTTCGCAGGTGTTCAAGGCCGGGTATGCCGGCGACGAGGACATTGTCGACACGATCGCCGAGGTGAGCCGGCGATATCGCTATGTACTGGACCCGCACACGGCAGCGGCTTGGCACGTTTCGGACTCGGTCGTCGGCGAGAGGCCCGTGGTCGTGGTCGCTACCGCCCATCCAGCCAAGTTCCCCGACGCTGTGGAGCGAGCCATAGGGCGGCGTCCCAACCCACCTCTGGGTTTCGAAGACCTGTCCCAGAAACCGGAGCGTTCGATGGTCATCGAGCCTGACCCTTCAGAGCTCGACCGTCTCCTCCGATAACTACTTCGCCGCTGCTTTGCGCAATCGCGGCGAACAGCTACCATACGGGTAGCCGACAACGCCAAGGGACGTTGCGGCCACCCACTCACAGTCCTCATCCGAGGCATGCCACATCATCGTTCTCGATGGTGCGTATCCCGGTCCGTTTGAGCCCGAAAGCGAAGAATCGCGAAGGATCCAATGACCACACGAGCTCAACTCCAGAGCAAGTCCATCGACGAGCTGCGACAGATCGCCGATGCAGTAGGTATCGAGACCAACGGTCTCCAGAAATCGAAGCTGATCAGCGCACTCGTTGATGCCGGTCAGGTCGCCGACCCCTCGCCTGCCGAGGAGGTCGACCTTCCCCAGGCCACCCCTCGCACCGAGCGGGTCGGCCAGGACGGGGAAGTCGCTTCCGATCAGGAATCGGGCGATGAGTCGCGCCCCGAGTCACGTCAGGGTGGCCGCCCCGACTACGACGACCAGCGCCAGGGTGGCAACCGGAATCGGAACCGACGCCGCCGCGGCGGTGGTGGAGGCGGCCGTGAGGACGAGTACATCCCCGAGGAGGACCTCGAGACTCGTGAGGGGCTGCTCGACATCCTTCCCGAGGGCTATGGCTTCCTGAGAGTCACCGGATATCTCGCCGGAGACAAGGACGTCTACGTCTCCGCCAATCAGGTGCGCAAGTTCCGTCTCCGCAAGGGGGACATCGTCTCGGGCCCAATCCGGCCACCGCGCTCGAAGGAGAAGTTCGCCGCCGTCGTCCGCATCGACAAGGTCAATGGCATGACCTCCGACGAGGCGATGAAGCGGCCCAAGTTCGAGTCGCTCACACCGCTCTTCCCGGACGAGAGACTCCGACTCGAGATCGATGGCAGGCCCAACGGCATCCTCACCCGGATCGTGGACCTGATCGCCCCAATCGGCAAGGGTCAGCGCGGTTTGATCGTGTCACCACCCAAGGCCGGCAAGACGACTGTCCTCCAGGAGATGGCCCAAGCGATCACCACAAACAACCCCGAGTGCTACCTGATGGTGGTTCTGGTCGATGAGAGACCGGAAGAGGTCACCGACATGCAGCGCTCGGTCAAGGGCGAGGTCATCTATTCGACCTTCGACCGTCCGGCGGAGGAGCACACCCAGGTGTCCGAGCTCGCTTTGGAGCGGGCCAAGCGACTGGTGGAGATGGGCACCGACGTCGTGATCTTGCTCGACTCGATCACCCGTCTAGCTCGTGCCCACAACCTGGCCACGCCCGCTTCCGGCCGGATCCTGTCCGGTGGTGTCGACTCGCAGGCCCTCTATCCGCCCAAGCGCTTCTTCGGCGCCGCCCGCAACATCGAGGAAGGCGGCTCGCTCACCATTCTGGGAACCGCCCTCGTCGAGACCGGGTCCAAGATGGACGAGGTCATCTTCGAAGAGTTCAAGGGCACCGGGAACATGGAGCTCCGTCTCGATCGCAAGCTCGCCGACAAGCGGATCTACCCAGCCATCGACATCGAGTCATCGGGAACAAGGAAGGAAGAGCTTCTGTTCGACCAGAAGGAGCTTGCCCAGGTTTGGAAGCTTCGCAGGGTGCTGCTGGCTCTCGAGTCCGGAGCCGCTCTCGAGCTTCTCATCGACCGATTGAAGACCACGAAGTCCAACGCCGACTTCCTCGCCGAGGTGGCGAAGAGCAGCGGCGGCTAGATAGGAGCCAGCGGTGAAGACCGACATTCATCCGACATACGCCGAGACGCACGTCACGTGCTCATGTGGCAACACGTTCACTACCCGGAGCACCAAGCCGGGCGAGATGCACATCGAGCTCTGCAATGAGTGCCACCCGTTCTTCACCGGCAAGCAGAAGCTCGTCGACAGCGGTGGCCGTGTGGAGCGATTCCAGAAGCGATACGGAAAGACCGCCTTCACCAAGGCGGGCGATCCGGTCGAAGCTGAAGCAGAGGCGGAAACCGCTGAAGCGGAGTGAGTCGCTTGCTTCCGATCCGACATCGGGAGCCACAGTCCCGCATTTGACACCCGAGCGTCCCAATTACGAAGGGCTGACCAGCCCGATCGACCCGGCCAAGACGGTCGGGGGCCAGGCTGTCATCGAAGGGGTCATGATGCGCGCTCCGGGGGCATGGTCGGTGGCGGTTCGAAAGCCCGACGACACCATCGTCGCTCAACGCCATGTCCTTGGTCGTCTTGCCGACCGAAACCAGGCCGCCCGCATCCCGTTCGTCCGTGGCATCGTTGTTCTCTGGGAATCGCTGAGCCTTGGCTTTCGCGCCCTGTCCTGGTCGGCCGAGCAGGCGGCCGGCGACGAGGAGGAGCCGCTGAGCAAGATGCAGATCGGCTGGACCATGGCCCTGGCCTTTGCCCTGTTCGCCGGGATCTTCATCGTGCTCCCCGCTCTCGCCGCAGGCGCACTCTCGGGCGAATCCGGGCTCTTGTTCAACGTCAGTGAGGGCGCGATCCGTCTCGCCCTGTTCATCGGGTACATATGGGCGATCGGCAGGTCGAAAGAGATCGGGCGCGTGTTCGAATACCACGGCGCAGAGCACATGTCGATTCACGCCTACGAGGCGGGGGAGCCGTTGAGTGTGGCCTCGGTGCGTCGCTACCCGCCCGAACATCCCCGCTGCGGCACGAGCTTTCTGCTCATCGTCGTGCTTGGCTCGATCATCCTCTTCTCGTTCTTCGGCCGCCCTGGTTGGGTGTTCCTCGTGACATCCCGATTGCTCGGCATACCGATCATCGCCGGCTTCGCCTACGAGTTGTTGCGGTGGTCGGGGACCCGGAGCACGGGTTGGCTGGCTCGTGCCCTGGCTGCTCCCGGGATCTGGCTGCAAAAACTGACCACCCGGGTGCCTGACGAATCGCAGATCGAGGTTGCCATCTCCAGTCTCGTCGTCGCTCTGGACAACGAGATGGTCGACGACGTCATCGGCCGAGGTGGCCTGCCCGAATCTGCCCTCCAGGTTCGCCGCACGGCATTTGGCCTCACGCCGCCCACCGCGGAGGCCTGATGGACGACACGCTCGCTCGGAGGCTCGCCGAGATCGAGGCTGCCTTCGTTGAGACAGAGGCGGCTCTGTCCGATCCCGAGACTTTGGCCAATCCATCGATGCTCGCCGAGTTGGGCAAGCGTCATTCCGATCTCCGAGACGTAGTTGCCGATATACGCCAGCTGCGTGGGCTGCAAGTCGATCTCGAGGAAGCGCGTGCCATGTCGGACGACCCGGACATGGCCGATATGGCCCGGGATCTCGCCGGCGAGATCGACGAGATCGAGGCGAGGGTCAAGCTCGCCCTGATCCAGACCGATCCGGCCGATGCCAAGGATGTGATCCTCGAGATCCGATCTGCCGCCGGTGGCGATGAGGCCGCCATCTGGGCTGGGGACCTGTTTCGGATGTACGAGCGATACGCCGACCGCATCGGGCTTGAGATCGAGCCATTGGACAGTTCACCGTCCGAGGCCGGCGGCTACGACAAGGTGACGGTTGCGCTCAAGGGCAAAGGCGCCTACTCGCGGATGAAGTACGAGGCGGGCGTACATCGTGTTCAAAGGGTGCCGAAGACCGAGTCTCAGGGGCGGATCCACACTTCTACCGCGACTGTCGCCGTTTTGCCCGAGGTCGAGGAGGTCGACGTGGAGATCGACCCCAACGACTTGAAGGTGGACGTCTACCGGTCGACCGGGCCCGGAGGACAGTCGGTGAACACCACCGATTCCGCAGTGCGACTCACACACCTTCCCACTTCCCTCGTAGTCACCGTCCAGGATGAGAAGAGTCAGCTCCAGAACAAGGAGAAGGCGATGCGCATCCTCAGAGCGAGGCTGTATCAATTGGAGCTCGAGCGCCAGCAGTCTGAGCTGGCCGGGGCGCGCCGCTCTCAGGTGGGCTCGGGGGGGCGCTCTGAGAAGATCCGCACCTACAACTTCAAGGAGAATCGGGTGACCGATCATCGGATCGGCCTCACGTTGAAGCGTCTCGATCAGGTTCTCGAAGGCGACCTCGACGAATTCATCACCGCCCTCAGCGCCGACGAGCAGGCCACCCGCCTCGCCGAAGGGGTCTGAAACTGCTGCAAGCCTGAAGGGCCTTCAGACTTGCTGTGGCGCCCCGTCGAGGTTGGTGACGCCCTTGCGTTCCATGTTTCCCCAGACGCGGGTCCTCTTGCCGCCGATGATGGCGCGGATACGCCAGACGACCGTTATCTGCCGCATGCCGAAGTTCTCAATGAGCGCCATCACGATCAAGCGAAGAGTGTCCTTCAGCGAATTGAAATAGCCATACGACTCGTCGAGTAGCAGCGCGATCAGTGAGTTGATCAGCCCCACCCCGAACGCAACGGAGACGAGGATCACGAGAGAGGTCGTGTTGAGGGCTCCGAGCAGGAACGCCGACAGAATGGTGATCCACCCGAGGAATTCGATGACCGGGGCCAGGTACTCGAACAAGAACATGGCTGCCCAGGTGATCATCCCCACCTTTCCATACTTCGGGTTGAAGGTCATCGGCATGAAGTCCTTCACCGCGGTCATCAACCCGCGGTGCCATCGGATCCGCTGGCGCTTGAGGACACGAAGAGTGTCCGGCACCTCTGTCCAGATGACCGCCGATGGCTCGTAGACGATTCGATAGGGGATTCCGTTGTCGATGTGGTACCGATGGAGCCGCATGGTCAGATCCATGTCCTCGCCCATGTGACCGCAGGTGAACCCCCCCACTGCGATCACAGCAGACCTCTTCCAAACGCCGAACGCCCCCGAGACGAGCGGCAGTGCTTCCATCTGCGACCAGGCGGGACGGCTGGCGAGGAACGTGCGCAGGTACTCCAATACCTGCATCCGCGCAACGAGCTTCTTGGGCACACCGGCCTCGACCAGGTGACCCAGCTGGACCTTGCTCCCGTTGAGAGGCCGGATGTTGCCGCCGACAGCGATTGTCCGCTGCCGGTCTTCGACGACCCGTCGCATGGCCCCGATCAAGCAGTTGGCATCGAGGATGACATCGGCGTCGGTGCACAGGGCATACGGATATCGAGCGGCGTTGATCCCCGCGTTCAGGGCGTCGGCCCTTCCCCCGTTCTCTTTGTCGATGACCGTGATGTCGAACGAGCCGCGGCCCCGGTAGATGCCCTTGACCGGCGCAGTGGCGATGTCCGGGCGGTAGGGGATGCGCACGCGCTCGAGATGAAAGGCCTCGATCAGCGTTTCCAGCGTGGCGTCGCTCGATCCGTCGTTGGTGACAACGATCTCGAACCTGGGATAACCGACGATCGACATGGACCGGACCGAGTCGACTATCCCCGCAGCCTCGTTGTAGGCGGGGATCACTATCGACACCGGGGGCGAGGTCTGACTGGAGAGCATCTCGGAGACACGTCCGAAGCGATCGAGGTGATGGACGCGTCGCATCACCGCAGCCGACCTCAGCCCTAGGCCGATCAAGTAGGCCTGCATGACGATGAAGTAGACGACGGTGGCGTAACCCGACCAAACCAGGATCTCGAGGATCATGAGAGGACCTGGAGCCCGGATCCGACGTGATTCAGGAGCATCCGATCGCTTTCTGTGTCCTTGCCGGCGTCAGCTCTCTCCCTGGCTGCGGCGAGTACGCCGCAGTCGGCAAGTGCCTCAGCAGCCGCATCCCTGGCGAAGGGATCATCGGACCCAATGGCAAGGAGTAACAGCTCGTCACCCCCCGGTAGGGCGGCCAGAGCGGAAGCGCTGTTGCGTCGCACCCACCAGTTGGCATCCTGGAGGCCCGATGCCAGCACTCGGTTGACCGAAGGGTCGCCGATGTGGCCTAGTGACGTCGCCGACTTCGCCCGCAGTCGCCAGTCCGTCGATCGGAAGGTGTATTTGAGTGGTCTGATGGCCAAGGGGCCACCAACCATCCCCAGCGACTCGATCGCGGCGATTCGGACCTCGGGATCGGTGGCGACACGGAGGATCCCGGCGAGGCTCGGGCCCACTTCGCGGTCGCCGATCACGCCGAGCACCCGAATCGCTTCGACGACGCCTTCGTTCTTCTCGTGTCCGAGATTGGCCCGGATGTAGGCCACCAGCGGCCAGGTCGCCTTCTCCCCAAAGCGGACAAGGGTGTCGGCGAATCGGGCTCTCACCCAAGGCGCCTCCAGTCCGAATCGCTCGAGGATCGCACCGATGGCCGGCTCATGCTGAATGCGACCCAGGCCTCGGGCACACTGGATCCTTATCTCGGGCTCCCGATCGGAAAGATGCATGATCAAGGTGGCTGCCGTCGACTCGTCGCCCATCTCAGCGAGTGAGACAGCTGCGCGCAGACGTCGCCCCAGGGGGAATCGGCTGCCCAGGCGCGCCTCCTGTCGTCGCGCCAGCCCGACGCCGTCGATGATCCCGGAGAGGGTGTCGATGTCGCGACCGGTCACGACGTTGCGGATGTCGATCACTGCATCGAGAAAGGCGTCGTCGTCCACGGCCGACCCGTCGATTGGGTTTCTGGCGTCCTTTGCAACGATCCGCCGGCTAATCGACGCGACGTATTGGGCGCGTCTCTGACGGCGCCGCAACGCGCGTCGTCGATTCACGGCTTTCAACGCGACCAGCCCTATCAGCATGGCCAAGGCCGTGAACAGGACGACCCCGAGGACCAGGAGGCCGATCGTGGTTTCGTTCATGGGACTTACCCAGCGCTATAAATCGGCCATAAAGCGGCATAGTTGAGCGCAGGGGTCAGCCGCGCAGTCGGGAGCGGATTCGCGCCAGCAGTTCAGGCATCCGAAAGGGCTTTCTGACGAAGTCGACAGCGCCCACCTCGAGGCTGTCGACAGCTATCCGATCGTCGTCGACGCCGGACACCACAATCGTCGTGATCTGGTGCCCTTCTGCCCGCCAACGCTCCAGGATCTCCAACCCGAGGAGACCGGGCATGAGGTGGTCCAGGATCACCAGGTCGTAGTCGCCGGTCTTGCCCATCTCGTAGGCGGCGAGACCGTTGTCGGCGGTGTCGACCTCGTAGCCCTCCAACTCGAGAGCGGTAGCCAGCACTGTCGTCACGGTGTCCGAATCGTCGGCAACGAGGACGCGCTTGATCTCACCCATCGATGGCCTTCGGTGTCTCCCGTGCGGAATTGCACACCGATGATGCCAGAAGGGGGTGTCTCTCCCCGGTTGCGCCATGTCGAAGTGCCCGGCGCAGTTGTCAAATGGAACTATCTTCTGACGGCTGTCGTGATCAGACGGCACTGGGGCAAATGACGACGATTCCCGAACATGAGAGGGCGAGGCTCGAAGCCGTCGCCCGGACCGATATGCCTCTCGAGGAACTCATCGCGCGCCGTCTCCGTGGCGAGCCTTTGCAGTACATCGAGGGCACAGCCGCCTTCGGCCCGCTCGACATCGTTGTCGACGAGCGAGTCCTCATCCCAAGGCCGGAGACCGAGGGCATGTTCGACCTGGCGACGCGCATGGTTCGAAGCCCAGAGATCATCGTCGACTTGTGCACCGGGTCCGGGGCTCTCGCCCTGGCATTGAAGAGCAAGTTCCCGTCGGCGGCGGTGTTCGCCACGGACATCTCGCCGGATGCCGTCGAGGTCGCTACCGACAATCGCTACCGGACAGGGCTTCAGGTCTACCTCGCAGAGGGTGACTTGTTCGACCCCCTCCCCACCGCGATCCTCGGGACGGTCGATCTGATCGTGGCCAACCCGCCTTACGTCGCAGACGTCGATTTCGCCAACCTGCCAGCCGAGGTGCAGCGGGAGCCGAGGGTGGCTCTCGTCTCGGGCCCGACCGGGCTCGAGGTGATCCAGCGAATCGGTGCCACCGCGGCCTCATGGCTCCGCCCGGGTGGTGTGGTCATCTGTGAGATCGGCGAGAAGCAGGGGGTTTCGGCGACCAGCTCGTTCATGGATTTGCCGGCGATTGTGCGCCAGGATCTCACGGGTCGCGATCGTTACGTCGTCGCCGTCAAGCCTTGAACCTCGACAGAGCGATCGCGGCCATCCGGAATCGGGAAGTGGTGGGGCTTCCCACCGACACGGTCTACGGGATCGGCGCCGACCCGCTCAGCGAGGAAGCCGTTGCCCGGCTCTACGAGCTCAAGGGCCGGCCCGAGTTGAAGCCGATCGGGCTGCTCGTCGCATCGCTGGAACAGGCCGAGGCAATCGGGGAGATCGAAGGCTTGGCCGCCGAATTGGCGGCAGAGCATTGGCCCGGGGCCTTGACCCTGGTGGTCACCCCCAAGGTCATACTCGCCGATTGGGTCGGCGACACCCAGCGACAAACAGTCGGTCTCCGGGTGCCCGATCACCCTGTGACGATCGAATTGCTCGAGGCGGTCGGACCTCTTGCGGTCACTTCGGCCAATGTCAGCGGGGGCGCCGAGTCGATGAACGATGAGGAAGCCCGTTCCATATTTGGCGATTTGGTGCCGGTCTACGTGGAGGGACGTGCCCCCGGGGGCGAAGCCTCGACGGTGGTGGACACCACCGGATCTGAAGTCATAGTCCTTCGCCAGGGACCGGTGGTTCTCTAGTTACCCTCCCTGCCCATGATCTCGATGGACCCCCTGGAACAGGTCGATCCCGCCATTGCCGGCCTCATCCGCAAAGACGTCGAACGGCAGAACACTCATATCCATCTCATCGCCTCGGAGAATTTCGCCTCTCCCGCGGTGATGGCCGCGTCCGGGTCGGTCTTCACCAACAAGTACGCCGAGGGCTACCCGGGCCGCCGCTACTACGAGGGCTGTGCGGTGGTCGACGAGATGGAGCAGCTGGCCATCGATCGGGCCAAGGAATTGTTCGGAGCGGAGCACGCCAACGTCCAAGCCCACTCCGGGGCCCAGGCCAACATGGGTGTCTATTTCTCCCTCCTCCAGCCGGGGGACCGTGTGCTCGGTATGCGTCTCGACCAAGGCGGTCACCTGACTCACGGCTCACCTGTGAACTTCTCTGGTCTCTATTACGACTTCGTGGCATACGGGGTCGACCGCGAGACCGAGTTGGTCGACATGGACCAGGTCCGCGCTCTGGCCGTCGAGCACAAGCCAAACATCGTCTTGGCCGGCTACTCGGCCTACTCCCGCACCCTGGATTACGAGGCGTTTCGGGCAATTGCCGACGAGATCGGTGCCATTTTCATGGTGGATGCGGCCCATTTCATTGGTCTCGTAGCCGGGCGGTCCCACCCCTCGCCAGTGCCTCAGGCCGACATCGTGACCGGGACCACTCACAAGGCCTTGCGCGGTCCGCGGGGTGGGCTGATCCTGAGCAAGGAGCGCTTTGCCAAGGACGTGGACCGGGCGATCTTCCCCAATGCCCAAGGGGGGCCCATCGAGTCACAGATCGCAGCAAAGGCGGTTTCGTTCCACGAGGCGATGCAGCCTGGATTTCGGGCCTATACCGACCAGATCGTGGCCAACGCCAGGGCAATGGCCGGGGCCATCCAGGAGCAGGGCGTTCGGGTGGTCTCAGGGGGCACCGACAACCATCTCTTCCTGATCGACCTCAGGTCGGTGGCCGACGACCTCGACGGCAAGGAAGCTGCGAAGCTCCTCGACGGGGTCGGGATCACCCTCAACTTCAACACCATTCCCTTCGACCCACGGCCTCCCTTCCGCGCCTCGGGCTTGAGGATCGGCACCCCGGCGATGACGAGCCAAGGAATGAAGGAGGACGAGGCGGTCGAGGTCGCCGCGCTCATCGCTCAGGCCCTGCAGAAACGGACGGACGACAGTGAGCTCGCCAAGGTCGCGTCCCGCGTCGATGAGCTGGCTGCGGAGTTCCCGCCCTACCCCCATGACTTCGTTGGCCATGCTTGACCGACGGGAGGACTTCTTACGCGGCGGCAGCCCGGGCCGACCGGCGTCTGTTCGCCCGAGGCTGCCTAAGCACGAGAAGCAGTCACAACGACGACGTGTTAGTTGGCCTCGGGCGAAGTCGGCCCGCAATCAAGTAGGTTCCGATTTTGCCCACTGACCCCGCCTCCCTAGACTTTGTGAATAGATTCACAAGCGCGGTCCAGAGTCTGATCGATCGAGCAGCGAGCCACCCATGAGAGACGAGACCATGAACCAGAGCGTCGGACGCGCGGTCAGCGATGGGTGGGGTCGATCGGGTGCCTTCGCCGGATCGATCATCTCCGGCACCCTTCTCGGCCTCCTCGCCGACAACTGGCTGGGGACCGAGCCCTGGCTGGTGGTGACCGGGGTGCTCGTGGGCACCTATTCAGGCTTCATGAATATGTGGCGCTGGTCCAAGGAAATGGAAACGGCCGATCGTGAGCGTTGAGCACGGCCCGCCCCTCGAGGCCAACCTGGCCAAGGAAACGGTGGCTCGCGCCGTCTACATCGGGCCTGTGCTGGTCCTGTTGTTCGCCCTCATCAGCGGGTGGACCGGCGCATGGAGCGCCGCGCTCGGGGTCGTCGTGGTGGTGGCCAACTTCCTCCTCGCCGGGGCCATCTTGTCGATTTCACTGAGGATCAGCCTCCAGGCTTATCATGCCGCCGCTCTGATCGGCTTCCTCCTCCGTCTCGCCTTGTTCGTCGGCGCGGTCTATCTGATCGCCACGCTGGTCGAGGTGGACCGGATCGCCTTCGGGATCTCGGCAGTGGTGTCCTATATCGCCCTGCTGTCCTGGGAGGCAGTGTCGATCACCAGGGATAGAGAAAGGGAGCCCAGTTGGCGCAGGTGATATTGGCGACCTCCGAATGTGACGTGGTCAACGAGGTGATCTGCGCCCCGGCCAACGTCAACGAGCTCTTCGAGTTCCCCACCATCTTCTCCATCGGTGGGTTCGACGTGACCCGGACCATCATCCTCATGTTCCTGGCCGCGTTCGTCGCGGTGGGAATCCTCTATTTCGGGCTTCGGAAGCAGCAACTCGTACCGACCAAGTTTGGAGCGGCGGTGGAGGGAATGGTCGGGTTCGTGCGGGACGGGATCGCCCGTGACGTGATCGGGCCCGAAGGCACCAAATACCTGCCCTATCTGATGGCGATGTTCTTCTTCCTCCTGGTGGGGAACCTGTTCGAGGTGACCCCGTTGATCAACTTCCCCATCACATCGCGGATGGCCATCCCCGCCTTCCTCGCCCTGGTCACCTACGTCATCTTCATGTTCGTCGGCTTCGCCAAGAACGACTTCCGCTACCTGCTCGACACCATCTGGCCCAAGGCGGTCCCGATCGGTCTTCGATGGCTGGTGGGCCTGATCGAGCTGTTCTCGATCTTCATCCTCAGGCCGATCACGCTGGCAGTCCGGCTCTTCGCCAACATGGTGGCCGGGCACCTGATGCTCACCTTGCTGCTCACTTCGGGTGTGATCTTCGTGGCCGCCATCCCCGAGATCGGGCTCAAGGGCTCCATCGGTGTCTTCTGGTTCGGCCTCGGCCTCTTCATGTTCCTCCTGGAGATCCTGATCGGCGTGCTCCAGGCCTACATCTTCACGCTTCTCACCGCGATCTACATCGAATCGTCCATCCACTTCGAGCACTAAGGAGAAAGAGAATGGAAGGCAATATCGAGGCCCTCGTCGGCCCCCTCTCCCTGGTCGGGTACGGCCTGGGGGCGATCGGCCCCGGGATCGGCATCGGCATCGTGGCCGGCAACGCCATCACCGCCATGGCCCGCCAGCCGGAGATGCAGGGGACGATCCGGACCACCATGTTCCTGGGTATCGCTCTGACCGAGGCGCTGGCGCTGATCGGGTTCGTGCTCTTCTTCATCGCCTCAGCCGGATAGGGGAAACAGGATGCAGTTCTTGAACGCCCTGGTGGTCCTGGCCACCGAGGAGGGGGGAGAGTCCGGAGGCGGGCTCAGCCTGGTGCTGCCCCATCCCGAGGAGATGATCGCCGGCATCCTCGCCTTCCTCATCGTCTTCTTCTTTGTGTGGAGGAGGGCCCTGCCAACCATAAACAAGACCCTCGAGGCCAGACAGCAGGCGATCAGCGGCCAGCTGTCCGAGGCCGAGGAGTCGAAGCGGGAGGCCGAGAGCCTGCTCGCCGACTACCGGGCCCAGCTGGCCGAGGCCAAGACCGAGGGCAACCGCATCATCGAGGAGGCCCGTACCGCCGGCGAGCAGCTGAAGTCTGACGTCGTGGCCCGTGCCGAGGAAGAGGCGGCACAGATCCTGGCCAAGGCGCGCGAAGAGGCCGAGAACGAGAAGACCCGTGCCCTCGCCGACGCCCAGCGCGAGGTCGGGGAGATCTCGGTCGGTCTGGCTGAGAAGATCGTGGGCGGCTCCCTCGACGAAAAGATGCAGAAAGACCTGATCGATCGCTATCTGGCGGACCTGGAGAAGTTGTAGATGGACGACCGGATCAGCGGTTACGCCGGCGCCATCCTCGACCTTGCTCGAGCCGAGGGGGAGCTGGATCGTGTCGAAGGCGAGTTCCTGGCCCTCGGCCAAGCTCTTGAGAAGTCCGCTGAGCTGCGCTCGACCCTCACCGACCCCCAACTCCCGGTCGAGAAGAAGCAGGCGATCATCGACGACCTGATCGGCGGCCGCGCATCGAAGCTGACCGTTGGCATGATCCAGCTCATCGTCGCCCAAGGCCGATCATCCGACATCCCGGAGATAGCCAGGGGCTTTGTCGAGAAGGCGGTCGAGTCGCGCGACCGGGCGGTCGCCGAGGTGCGGTCCGCCGTTCCCCTTGAACCTGAAACCATCGAGCGTCTTGCCGCGGCTCTGGGCAAGGCCACCGGGAAGAGAGTCGAGGTGAAGGTGGTGGTCGACGAGTCGGTCATGGGCGGGATCGTTGCCCGTGTCGGTGACGTCGTCATCGACGGGACCATCGCCAACGCCATCGGCGACCTTCGCCAGGCAGTGCTGAGCCGCTGAGGAGTCAAATGACCGACCTGACCATCACCGCCGACCAGATCACCAAGTCCCTCAAGGAGCAGCTTGCCGGCTGGCAACCGGAGGTGGACAAGGAGACTGTCGGATACATCACCTCTATCGCCGACGGCGTGGCTCGCGTGGAGGGTCTGCCAAATGTCATGGCGTCAGAGCTGCTCGAGCTCCCCGGTGGGCTGATCGGTGTCACTCTGAACATCGACGAGGAGGACCTCGGCGTCGTTGTCCTCGGAGAGGCCAGCCACATCCAGGAAGGCGACCCGGTCAAGCAGACCGGCACGGTGCTCTCGGTCCCGGTCGGGGATGCCCTGCTCGGCCGTGTCATCGACCCGCTCGGGAACCCGGTTGATGGCAAAGGCCCGATCAACACCACTGAGCGCCGTCTCCTCGAGACCCAGGCACCATCGGTGGTGGAGCGTCAGCCGGTCAAGGAGCCGCTGCAGACGGGGATCAAGGCCATCGACTCGATGACCCCGATCGGCCGTGGGCAGCGTCAGCTGATCATCGGCGACCGCCAGATCGGCAAGACCGCCATCGTCGTCGACACAATCATCAACCAGAAGGTCAACCAAGGGACCAAGGACGAGGTCAAGTGCATCTACGTCGCCATCGGGCAGAAGGCCTCCACCGTTGCCGAGATCGTGGCCACTCTCGAAGAGCACGGCGCCATGGAGTACACGGTCGTCGTCAACGCCGCCGCCTCTGCCGCACCGGCGCTGCAGATGTACGCCCCCTACGCAGGCTCGGCCATCGGCCAGCATTGGATGTACAACGGACAGCACGCCCTGGTCATCTTCGACGACCTCTCCAAGCAGGCCGTGGCCTATCGCGAGATCTCTTTGCTCCTGCGCCGGCCCCCCGGCCGTGAGGCGTACCCCGGCGACGTGTTCTACCTCCACAGCCGGCTTCTCGAGCGTTGCGCCAAACTCTCCGACGAGCTCGGTGGCGGCTCGCTGACCGGGCTTCCGGTGATCGAGACGAAGGCCAACGACATCTCGGCCTACATCCCGACGAACGTCATCTCGATCACCGACGGCCAGTGCTACCTGCTCGCCGATCTCTTCTTCCAGGGCATCCGCCCCGCCCTCGACGCCGGGATCTCGGTTTCCCGGGTCGGTGGCGCCGCCCAGGTGCCGGCCATGAGGAAGATCGCCGGCCCGCTTCGCCTCAACCTGGCTCAGTTCCGCGAGCTCGCCGCCTTCGCCGAGTTCGGATCGGAGCTGGACGCCACCTCGCTGGCCCAGCTCGAGCGAGGACGCCGCGTCGTCGAGGTTCTCAAGCAGCCCCAATTCGCCCCGGTGCCGGTCGAAGAGCAGGTGGTGTCGATCTACGCCGTCACGGAAGGCCACATGGACGACATCGCCATCGCCGACGTCCGCCGCTTCGAGGCCGAGCTGGGGGAGTTCTTCCGCAGCCGCCACCCCGGTCTGCTCACCGAGATCCGGGACACCGGAAAGCTGCCGGAAGGCGACGAGGTGCCAAACGCCATCGCCCAGTTCAAGGAGACCTTCGAGGGCTCCAGGGTCGAGGAGTAGGGGCACCGGGCATGGCCTCCGCCCAGCTGAGGGACACCCGGCGCCGCATCAGGAGCGTCGAGGCGATCAAGAAGATCACGCGCGCCATGGAGCTGATCGCCACCAGCCGAATCCCGAAAGCCCAGGCCAGGGTCAATGCCTCCAAGCCGTACACCGCCAAGCTGATCGAGGTCATCGAGAACGTCGGCGGTGCCGGGGCCAAGCACCGCCTGCTCGACCAGCGTGAGGTCAAGACAGTCGGGCTGGTCATCGTCACGTCAGACCGCGGGCTCGCCGGGTCGTATGCCTCCAACATCATCCGGCTCGCCGAGAACCGGATCCGCCAGCTGGATCGGGAAGGCAAGGACGTCGCCCTCTACGCGATCGGCAAGAAGGCTCAGGCCTACTTTCGCTATCGGGGGTTCCGTATCGATGGCGCCTATCTCGGGGTAACCGACACCCCGGGATATGGTGATGCGCGGGCCGTGGCCAGCGCGGTGCTGACCGCCTTCGCCACCGGGCACATCGACTCTGTCGAGGTCTTCTTCACCCGATACCAGTCGGCGATGAACCAGCTCCCAACGCGTCTCGACCTGCTCCCGATCACCCCACCAGATCGAACCGAGAGCGAAGGCCCGACGGCTACCTATGAGTTCGAGCCCTCGCCGGAGGAGATCCTCGACCGCCTCCTCCCCAGATATGTCGAAGCGACGGTCTTCAACGTCCTGCTCGAGGCCTCGGCCTCGGAGCACAGCGCCCGACGCCGTGCGATGAAGGCGGCGACGGACAACGCCGAAGACCTGATCAGGGTCCTGTCCGTCCAGGCCAACCGGGCCCGTCAGGCCGAGATCACCACCGCCATCTCCGAGATCGTGGGTGGTGCCGAGGCCCTGGCCGAGGCGAACAGATGACCACGACGAATTTGGTATTTGGTACTTGGTATTTGGACGAAACGAGGAGTCAAAGTGGCTGAAGCAAAGAGTGTGGGCCGGATCGTCAAGGTCGCCGGCCCGGTGGTCGACGTCGAGTTCCCGCCGGACGGGATGCCCGAGATCCTCCACGCCATCACGATCGACTTCACCCTCGGTGACGACAAGCGCTCCGTTCTGGCCGAGGTCGCCCAGCATCTGGGAGGGAGCAAGGTTCGGGCGATTGCACTGGCTCCCACCGATGGGCTGACCCGTGGCGCCGAGGTCGTCAACACCGGGGGGCCAATCACCGTGCCCGTCGGCGATCAAACCCTGGGCCACATCTTCAACGTGTGGGGCGACTCGCTCGATGCGCCGGATCAGGACTTCTCCGACCCGAGATGGCCGATCCATCGCACTCCTCCCGCCTTCGAGGACGTCGAGCCCCAGAAGACGGTGTTCGAGACCGGGATCAAGGTCCTCGATCTGATCAGCCCTTACCTGCAGGGTGGGAAGATCGGTCTGTTCGGCGGCGCAGGTGTCGGCAAGACCGTCCTCATCCAGGAGATGATCAATCGTGTCGCAACCCAGCACGGTGGCGTCTCGGTGTTCGCCGGCGTCGGCGAGCGCACCCGTGAGGGCACTGACCTCTTCCTCGAGATGAAAGAGACCGGCGTCATCGAAAAGGCCGCTCTCGTCTTCGGCCAGATGGATGAGCCACCCGGCGTGCGTCTCCGTGTCGCCCTGTCCGCACTGACCATCGCCGAGTACTTCCGGGACGTGCAACGTCAGGACGTCCTTCTCTTCATCGACAACATCTTCCGTTTCACCCAGGCAGGGTCCGAGGTCTCGACCCTGTTGGGCCGGATGCCTTCCGAGGTGGGTTATCAGCCCAATCTCGCCGACGAGATGGGCTTCCTCCAGGAGCGCATCACTTCGTTGAAGGGCCGCTCGATCACATCGATGCAGGCGATCTACGTGCCTGCGGACGACATCACCGACCCGGCCCCGCATACTGCCTTTGCCCATCTCGATGCCACCACCGTGTTGTCGCGGCCCCTGACCGCCCTCGGCATCTACCCGGCCGTGGACCCGCTCGACTCCTCGAGCCGTGCCCTGGACCCCCAGGTGGTCGGCACCGAGCACTACTTCGTGGCTACGGAAGTGCAGCGTGTACTGCAGAGGTACAAGGACCTCCAGGACATCATCGCCATTCTCGGCATCGACGAGCTCTCCGAGGAGGACAAGCTGGTGGTGGGCCGGGCCCGGCGGATCCAGCGGTTCTTTGCCCAACCGATGTTCGTCGCCGAGCAGTTCACCGGCCAGCCGGGGATATACACCCCGATCGAGGAGACCATCTCCGCGTTCAAAGCCGTGCTCGACGGCGAGATGGACCAGTACCCGGAGCAGGCGTTCTACATGGTCGGTGGCCGCGAGGACGTCGAGCGCAAGGCAGCCGAGCTCACGAAAGACGCCGCTGCTTGAGCACGACCTTGCCCTGGAGCGGTAGCCCCGGCCGACCGGCGTCTGTTCGCGGCCGGCTGTGCGACCGCGACCGGGCTACCCGGTTTGGGTCCGAGAGGTTGGCCGGCGGCGAAGTCGGCCGGCAATAGACATGGCTAACACGTTTCAGGTCGACGTGGTCTCGCCCGAGGAGACGGTGTGGAGTGGCACGGCCACGTTCCTGCTCGCCAAGACGCCTGAGGGTGAGCTGGGCATCATGGCCAACCACGAGCCCTTGATGGGCTCCCTCGTCACCGGGGCAGTCATCGTCGAAGCCGAGGACGGCGCCCGCACCACCATCGGCGTCCACGGTGGTTTCCTCCAGGTCCTCGACAATCAGGTGACCCTCATCACCGACCGCGCCCAGATCACCCCCGGCGGTCGGGAAGAGGCGAGGCAAGTAGCCGAGCAGCTAGCGGCCGACGCAGAAACGGCGGAGGAAGCACCCGCCGCCGAGCCCGAGGCCTGATCGTCACAGTCCGGCGACGAACTCCTCCACGGTCGCGGGGAACCCGCTCCCGATCGCGGAGGCGATGACCGGGAAGAAGAGAGAGCCGAGCATCCCGGCCCCTTCTACCTGGAGCTCGACCTTCACTCTCGTGCCTTCACCTTGTGGCTCGAGATGTATGGCGATCTTGCCCTTGATCTCCGACGAGTCGATATCCCACGCGATCCGCCGCTCCTCATCACGACCGGCGGGCGTCGCCTTGCCGACATACTTCCGCCCACCGATGTCGCTTTCGAAGGAGAAGCGCTGGAGGCGCCCATCCGACCCCATCACCGGGTCGATCACGCGATCGACGCCCGGGATGGCCTCCCAGGTGGCCGGCTCATCGAGGGATTTCCAGACCTCTGCCGGGGCCCGCGGGGTTTCCTCTGTGTGTTGGAAACGCTGCCCGGGCATGCAGGCAAGCTAACGGTATCGTGACCCGATTGTCTGCTTGGCCCCATAGGAAGTAGCGATGGCCGAGATCGTGTCACTTGCCGATGCCGTCGGTGATCTGGTCCCGGATGGGGCAACTGTCGCGATGGAGGGGTTCACCCATCTGATCCCATTCGCCGCCGGTCATGAGTTGATCCGACAGCACAAGACGGACCTGACGCTGGCTCGCATGACACCCGATGTGATCTACGACCAGCTGATCGGGATGGGTTGCGCCCGGGGCCTCATCTTCTCGTGGGGCGGAAATCCCGGTGTGGGGTCCCTCCACAGGTTTCGGGACGCGGTCGAGCAAGGTCATCCCCGGCCACTGGAGTTGGAAGAGCACAGTCACGCGGGAATGGCAGCCCGGTATGCGGCGGGTGCCTCCGGTCTCCCTTTCGGTGTCCTCCGGGGGTACGCCGGTTCGGATCTCCTGGCCCACACGAAGGTCGCCCGCATCTCCTGCCCGTTCACCGGCGAGGAGTTGGCGGCGGTCCCGGCCCTGACCCCTGACGTCTCGGTCATCCATGCCCAACAGGCCGACCGAAAGGGAAACGTGGGGATGTGGGGAATCACCGGTGTCCAGCGCGAAGCTGTCCTGGCCGCCAGGTCGTCGATCGTGACTGTCGAGGAAATCGTCGACGAGCTTTCGGTGACCGGGCCAAATCATGTCCTGCTCCCGACCTGGACAGTGACGGCCGTTGCCCCTGTGCCCCGCGGCTCGCATCCCTCGTATTCGATGGGGTTCACGACGAGGGACAACGCGTTCTATACCGAATGGGACGTCATCTCCCGTGACCGGGACAAGTTCACGGAGTGGATGAAGGATTTCGTGGTCGAGACGCCCGACCATGCCGCCTATCTGGACAAGATCTCGAGCCATGCCCATGGCTGACACGGCAGACGATCAGACCGCTTTCACCCCCGACGAGATGATGACGGTGACTGCCGCCCGAGGCCTGAAGAATGGCCAGGTCTGCTTCGTGGGGATCGGCTTGCCCAGCGAGGCGGCAAACCTGGCTCGTCTCTCTCATGCCCCCGACGTGGTGCTGATCTACGAGTCGGGAACGATCGGGACCCGTCCAGAGATCCTTCCGCTCTCCATCGGCGATGGCGAACTGGCCGAGAAGGCCGACCTCGTCGTCAGTGTCCCGGAGATCTTCAGCTACTGGCTCCAGGGAGGGCGGATCGATGTCGGATTCCTCTCGGCCGCGCAGATCGACCGCTACGGCAACCTCAACAGCACCGTCATCGGTTCGTATGACCATCCCGACGTGAGATTGCCCGGCGCAGGTGGTGCTCCCGAGATCGCCTCCTCCGCCGGGGAGGTCATCGTGATGTTGCGACAGAATCCGCGATCCTTCGTCGACTCGGTCGATTTCGTCACCTCGGTCGGATTCGGACGTCACGGCGAGGGGCGGGTCGGGAATGTCGGCGCCGGCCCGTTGGTGATCATCACCGATCTGGGCGTGCTTCGACCGGATCCGGTGACTCACGAGCTCACGCTGGTGGCGGTGCACCCGGGGGTGAGCGTCGGCGACGCCGTGGCCGCCACCGGTTGGGATCTCGTGGTGGGAGAACCGGTCGACGTCGGCGAACCCCCCACCGCAGAAGAGCTAACCATCCTTCGCGCGCTCAAGGCACGCAGCAGCGAGGCGCATGCCCGAAGCGGGGCTTAACCTCCTTGCGCGGCCAGGAATCCCTTCGCTGCCTCGGTCCACGCCTCCGGCTGCTCGAGATTGGAGAAATGGGGGGCGCCGTCCAGGATGTGGAGAGTGCTCCCCTCGATGTGCTCATGGAGCCAGACCGACTCATCCAGGGGTGTGGAGATGTCCTCGGTTCCGCCGATCACCAAGGTCGGGCAGCGAATCGCCTCGACCAGTTCGCGGAGGTCGGCATCGCGGAATGCGGCGCAGCACGCCATGTACCCGCCGGGGTCGATTGAGAGGAGGGTCCGGGACGTCTGATCGAACACCTCGGGGTGCTGGGAGGCAAAGCCCGAGGTGAAGAACCTGGCCAAAGCCTGCTCCGAGACCGCCTCCATGCCACCGCCGGCAACCGCATCGAACCTGGCCTGCCAGATTTCCTCGCTCCCTATTCGTGCCGCGGTGTTGGAGGCAACCAAGCTCCTGACTCGATTTGGTGAGTGGGCGGCGATCCAGAGAGAAATCAGACCACCGAGTGATATGCCGCACAGGTCGAACTCACCTGCCCCGGCCGTGGTCGCGACGTCCAGGATGTCCTCACCCAGGTCCCGGATCGCGTAAGGGCCCGGTCCAGCGATGGAGTTGCCATGCCCGGGGAGGTCCACCATCACCACTCGTCGCATCGCCGAGAGCTCGGGCAACTGGGGCTCCCACATCTCGCTGTCGGCGCCGAGGGCGTGGATCATGATTAGCGGGCGAGCCGACTCGTCGCCCACGGTGTACCAGGTCAATGTCCCGGTGCGGCCGGAGGTGGTCATTGGCTTCCGGCGATCCGCTCGAATTCGGCGAGGACACCATCGATCAGCCTCTGGTCGATGGGCGCCGGCTCATCGACCCGGGCGGACATGGACCCGACGTCGACCTCGATCGAGTCGACGCAGGCCGTCATGGCCTGGACGGTGGCAGCCGTCGCCTGGAAGACCAGGGGCAGCGCCACCCACTCCGCGTGCCATCCTCCGATGCCCCTTCCCAGCTCGGAGAGGCGAGCGCCGGTGATCATGCCGGCAGCGGCAGTGGCGAGCTCGGCAGCTGCCACTGCCCGGACCGAATCGATCGGGTTACGTTTGTCGCTCATGCTCGAAGAGCCACCGGATCGGACCGTGATCTCGGCGATGTCAGTCGACGCCAGCAATGCGACGTCGACACCCACCCGGGCCATGGTGCGAGCACATCGTTCCAGGGCGGCTGCCAGCGCCGCTATTCGGGACCGATCGGAGTGCCAGGGGAAGGCCGGAGCGTGAAGCCCGAGCCGGGTGGCCAGAGCTTCCGCCACCGCGACGCCCGCATCGCCATAGGCGCCGAGATTTCCCACCGGGCCGCCCAGCTGGACGACGAGACCTGCCCTGAGCTCTCGGAGTTCGGAGATGTGACGCAGAGTGGGCTCGAGCCATCCGGTCACCGTCATCGCGAACGTAGTCGGTCGGGCGTGCTGGAGGAATGTCCGTCCCATCTGAGCCTGGTCGCGGTGCCGGCGGACCAGGCCGGCCATGAGACCTGCGATGGGGATCAGGGCGGAGTCGAGCAGGTCTAGGGCTTCGCCGGCCTGGAGCATGGTTGCGGTGTCGACCGCGTCCTGGGTGGTCGTCCCGTAGTGGACCCACGTCGCTTGCTCCTCCGGCAGTCGCCCCCGGATCTCGTCGAGGAGAGGGCCTAGCGGCGTCCCCTCGCTCCAGGTGGCGGCCAGCGCTGCTTCGGGATCGGTCGCCGGGGCCTGGCATGCCTTGGCCACGGCCTCGGCGACTTCGCTGGGGACGAGACCGGTATCGGCCAATGCGAGGGCGAGGGCCCCCTCGAACCTCGCCAGCGCCTCGACCCGATTGGCCGGGCCGAAAACCCTGGCCATCTCCTCGGTGGTGAAGCCGGGATCAAGCATCAGAAGTCGAAGAAGACTGTCTCGTCTTCACCCTGGAACAGGACGTCGAACCGGTACGCCCCGTCCTCGGTCAACCCGGCGATCAGGGTGCCGCGACGGGCCGCCGGCACGCTGCGCAGGATGAGGTCATCGCTATTGGCCTCGTCTTCATCGGAGAAATAGATCCTGGTGAACACCGGGTTGAGCATCCCACGACCCTGGACGATCAACGAGATGTGCGGCGCCTGGAAGGCGCCTTCGGCGTCGGGCACCGGCCCGGGCTTGACCGTCTCGAACCGGTACTCCCCGGTCTGGAAATCGGTGATGGCCCGCCCGAAACCTGTGAAACCGTTGTCCAGGGCGAGGTCGCGGCTGTCGTCAGGATGGCTGTAGCGGCCCGCGGAGTTGGCCTGCCAGACCTCGAGCAGGGCGTCCTCGATCGGATTGCGGTCGCCGTCGAGCACCCTGCCATGAATGACGATCCGGTCGGGATGGCCCGGGGGAACCAGGTTGTTCTCACCCTCCCTGAACAGCCGCAGCGTGTAGTAGGGGCCGACCGTTTGCGACGGGGTCTGACCGAGGAGCTCGCTCAATCGTCACCCTCATCCATCGGTGTCGCCAGTTCCCCGCGCAAGACGATGTTCCATCGATAGCCGAGGGCCCAGTTTGCCTCGGTCACCTCGTGGTCGTAATCGGCGATCATCCGCTCGCGGGCTCCCGATGGCGCAGAGTTGAAGATCGGATCCAGAGGCAGCAGGGGGTCACCCGGGAAGTACATCTGCGTGACCAGCCTCATCCCGAGCGATGGCCCCATGATCGAAAAATGGATGTGGGAGGGCCGCCAGGCGTTGGGGTGGTTCCCCCAGGGGTAGGGGCCTGGCTTGATCGTGGTGAACCGGTAGCCGCCTTCGGCGTCGGTGAGGCACTGGCCCACGCCGACGAAGTTGGGGTCGAGCGGGGCCGGGAACTCGGTCTCACGCCAGTGTGAATATCGGCCACTTGCATTGGGCTGCCATATCTCGAGGACGGTGTCGGGCACGCCATGACCGTTCTCGTCGAGAACCTTCCCGGTGACGATGATCCGCTCGCCGATGGCTGGGCTCCCCGTCCCGGTGTTGGTGGTGAGGTCGGTGTCCTCCTCGGCGATCTCGGTCCATACAGGCCCCGGGCCGGTGGTCTCCGACAGCGTCTGGACGATCCGGATCAGGTCGTGAGTCGGGCTTCTCTTCACCGTCGACCGGTAATCGGGGTACGAGAAAGGTGGGTGGTCGGCATATGCCTTCGGCCCGTAATGCCTGATGACTGGCTCGCCCATCAGCTGTTGCCCTCGTAGACGGCTTTGGCCATCTTGAAGGCCCGGTTGGCCGCCGGTACCCCGGCGTAGACCGCCACGTGGAAGAGAGCCTCCCGGACCTCGTCTGGCGAGACCCCTGTGTTGCGGGCGGCGCGGAGGTGGAGCTCGAGCTCGTCGTGGTTGAGGGCGCCGAGGATGGCGATGGTGAGCAGGCTCCTCGTCCTCAGATCGAGGTCGGGACGGGCCCACACCCCGCCCCAGGCGGTCTCCGTGATCCAACGTTGGAAGTCCGAATCGAGATCGGTTGCCGCTTCGGTCGCCCGGTCGACGTGATCGTCGCCCAGCACGGCTCTCCGCACCTTCATCCCATCTTCGTATGCACCCATCAGCCGTCCTCGCTCGTCATGTTCGCTCAATGCGGAAGCCCGACATAGTTCTCTGCCATCGCCCGCTGCGCATTCTCCGACCCGAACAGGTAGTCCAGCTCGGCCTTCTGAAGCTGCCGCTCGAAGTCATCGCTTACCCCGGGGAATCGATGCAGCATGGTCGTCATCCACCATGAGAATCGCACGGCTTTCCACACACGAGACATGGCTCTCTCCGAATATTCGTCGAGACCGGTGGCCGATCCGTTCTCGTAGCTGCCGGCCAGGGCATCGACGAGATACACCACGTCGGAGATGGCGAGATTGAGACCCTTGGCCCCGGTCGGTGGAACGACGTGGGCAGCATCGCCGGCCAGGAACAGCCTCCCATGACGCAGGGGCTCGGATACCCAGCTCCGCAAGGGCGTGACGATCTTCTCGATCGAGGGTCCCGTAACCAGGCCCTTGGCCACTGTCTCGGGCAGCCGCGCCGACAGCTCGGACCAGAACCGGTCGTCGGGCCACTCCTCGACCGTTGTGTCGGCCGGGCCTTGGACGTAATACCGGCTGCGATGCTCGTTGCGCATCGAGCAGAGAGCGAAGCCCCGCTCGTGACTGGCGTAGATCAGCTCGTCATCGATGGGCGGGGTCTCGGAGAGAAGCCCGACCCAGCAGAACGGGTACTGGCGCTCATAAGTGCGTCTGGCACCGGCCGGGATGAATTCCCTGCTCACGCCATGGGCGCCGTCGCAGCCGACGACGAAGTCACAGACGATGGTGTGCCCGTCGCCGTGCCGGTCGAACCCGACCGTGGGGGAGTCACCTTCGATGCCGTCGACACGAACCCCTTCGGCTTCGTCGATCAGAGGGACGCCGTCTGCATCGATCACGTCATACAGGTCCTTCTGCAACTCGGTCTGGCCGTAGATCGTCACGTGCTTGCCGGTGAGCCCCTGGAAGTCGATGCGCACCATCTCGCCGGCATGGGCCAGATTCACCCCTTCGTGGACGAAGCCCTCCGCGTCCATGCGCTTGCCCACTCCGGTGTCACGCAGGATCTCGGCGCTCTCGTGCTCGATGACCCCCGCCCGCACTCGTTCCAGGACGTGCGCTCGGGTTCGGAGCTCGAGGATGACGCTCTCGATCCCGCGCAGGTGGAGGAGATGGGCGAGGAGCGAGCCGGCCGGCCCGCCCCCGATGATCACTACCCGTGTGCGTGTGGGGATCTCGCTCATCTGCGAGGCGGGAGCCTATTGCCAACGAGATCGGGGCGACACTGGGGTCGCCCCGATGATCCTGGGAGGAGGGATCTGTTGTCGCCAGTGACACCGGGAGGGTCTCTGGCAATGACATTTGTACCGGGGGGACGTGACCGGAACATGAACGGGCCCTTTCGCCAAGCCGAACGTTGCGGCCTTTCTGTCCGGTGTGAGCCAACTCGACCCATTTATTCGCCCTGGGTAGACCCTCGTCGTCTTCTAACGTCTTCCCCAAAGGTTCCCGCATTGCTGATCGCACGCGACCTCCGCATCGATGTCGGCCCCCGCACCTTGCTCGACGGGGCCTCCTTCAGCGTGCAATCAGGCGACCGCATCGGCCTCGTGGGGAGGAATGGCGCGGGCAAGACCACCCTGATGAAGACGCTTATCGGCGCTCTCAATCCCGCCGAAGGAACCGTTCTGAGTTCCGGCCGAATCGGCTACTTCTCCCAGGAAGCTGCCCTTCCCGAGTTGGAGCACCCCGACGCCACCGCCCTGGAGCGGATCCTCATGGCGAGGGAGATCGGTGCGCTGCAACGCCGCATCGAGGAGGCCAGACGCCGGCTCCATGACCTCCATGGCGAGGAGCGTGACAGGGGCATCGTGCGGTTCAGCCGTCTTCACGAGGAGTTCGAGACCAAGGGTGGCTTCGTGGCTGAGGCCGAGGCGAAGCGAATGGCGGCTGCACTCGGGATCGGAAACGACGAGTTGGAACAGTCCGTAGTCACGATGTCCGGTGGCCAGCGCCGACGTGTCGAGCTGGCCAGGATTCTCTTCGCCGAGACCGACGTGCTGCTGCTCGACGAGCCGACCAACCACCTCGACCTCGATGCCAAGGCCTGGCTCATCGAGTGGCTCACGACGTATCGGGGCGGGATGCTTGTGGTGTCCCACGACCTGCCCCTGCTCGATGAAGCGATCACCTCGGTCCTCGCCCTTGAGCATGGCGAGCTCGAGGCCTACCGGGGCAACTACTCCCACTACCTGGTCGAGCGCGATCGCCGTCGAATGCAGAAAGAGCGAGTGCGCAAGCATCAGGACGAGGCCATCGAGCGTCTCGAGGAGAACATCCGGCGTTTCAAGGGCACCACCGAGAAGATGGCAAAGATCGCCCGATCCTGGGAGACCCGGGTCGATCGGATGAAACGCGACTTGGTCGAGGTGCAGAAAGGCGGGAAAAAGGTCAGAGTCGCCTTCCCCCAGCCCGATAAGTCGGGCCGGGTGCCGCTGTCTGCTCTGGGTCTGGCCAAGTCGTTCGGGGACAACCTGGTCTTCGTCGATGTCGAGTTCGCCGTCGAGCGCGGCGAGCGGATGCTGCTCATCGGTCTCAACGGCGCCGGCAAGACCACATTGCTCCGAATCCTTGCCGGAGTCGAGACTTCGGATCTCGGCGAGGTCTCGTTGGGGCACAACGCCAGCGTCGGGTACTACGCCCAGGAGCACGAGCAGATCGAAGCCGGGCGCTCCGTTCTCGATCACATGCGACAGGACGGGAGTCTGACCGACCAGACGCTGCGGTCGCTGCTCGGTCATTTCCTCCTGTCCGACAAGGTCGACCAGGACGGCTCCACCCTCTCCGGTGGTGAGAAGACCAAGCTGGCCCTGGCCATGTTGGTTGCGGCGCGGCCCAACGTTCTCCTGCTCGACGAGCCGACCAACAACCTCGACCCTCAGGCGAAAGAGGCGCTGCTCGACGCCCTCACCCTGTACGAGGGAACGGTGGTCCTCGTCAGCCACGACACCGACTTCGTGGCCCAGCTCATGCCCGATCGTGCGGTGCTGATGCCGGAGGGCGAGATGCGGTTCTTCGACGAGGAGCTGCTCGATCTGGTCTCGCTCGCCTGATGACGTCGGGAACCACAGGAGCGGACCGAGGCATCCAAGTGCCATGAAAAAACTTGTCGTAGTCCTTGCCCTTGCCGCGGTTGCCGCGGCCTGCGGTTCACCAGATGTGACAGGCGATGGGGGTGGCGAGACGCCGACGACCTCCATCGACCCCGATCAGCCGGTCGACTCCGGGGACGAGCCGATCGTGGAGCCCGGTCCGGTCGGGTCGATTCCCGAGCCGCGCCCACCGATCGAGGGCAGCGTCGACGGCGAGGTGTCCATCACCGGCGCCGATGTCCGGACAATGGAGAGCTTCCCGGTCCAGATCATGCTCGACGTCACCGGCGAAAAGCCGACACCGTGTCACGAGGTCTTTTGGACGGTAGAAGACGATGGTGAGGTCATCGTTATCGAGATGCTCTCCCAGGTCGCCGCCGAACAGGTGTGCGCCGAAGTGATCGAGCCATTCAGCATCGCCGTTCCCCTGGGTAGTTGGGCGGAGGAGAGCAGGGAGATCCAGCTCAACGGCGAAGTCGTCGGGTCATTCGAAACCTGACTGCGAAACGGTGAAGGGAGGGCCTCCCTGTGGTGAGGCCCTCCCTTCGGGTGATTTCAGGGACCGTGCCGGGCACATTTTCGACCTGCAAGCCAAATGCCGAAGAGGTGAGCCCCCAGCACGATCCCATTTCCGTCGCGCTCTCTCCCAGCGCACACCTCAATTTCATCGCCCTCTGACGCCAACTCCAGCACCGTTCTCGATTCACCCACGGTGACTAGTCCTTAGGACAGATGCCGTCGCTCACCACCCCTGACAAACGAACGTTCGTTTGGTAACATCCTCGACATGACACCCGAGGAGCGATTCGACGTCATCGTCGGCGCCGAGGACAAGATCGAGCCGGCCGACTGGATGCCCGAGGACTACCGCAAGACCCTGATCCGCCAGATCGCCCAGCACGCCCACTCCGAGATCATTGGGATGCAGCCTGAAGGGAACTGGATATCACGGGCACCGACTCTCCATCGCAAGGCGATCCTCATGGCCAAGGTCCAGGACGAGGCCGGGCACGGGCTCTATCTGTACTCGGCCGCCGAGACCCTGGGCGTGGATCGCGACCAGATGCAGACCCTGCTCCACCAGGGGAAGCACAAGTACTCCTCGATCTTCAACTACCCGACCTTGAGTTGGGCCGACATCGGCACCATCGGTTGGCTGGTCGACGGTGCGGCGATCACCAATCAGGTGATGCTGACCCGCTGCTCCTACGGCCCTTACGCCCGGGCGATGGTGCGCATTTGCAAGGAGGAGTCCTTCCATCAGCGACAGGGCTACGAGAGTCTGCTCAGACTCTGCTCGGGGTCACCCGAGCAGAAAGCGATGGCTCAAGACGCACTGGACAGGTGGTGGTGGCCCTCGCTGATGATGTTCGGCCCCCACGACACCGACTCCACTCACACCGAGCAGTCGATGGAATGGAAGATCAAGCGGGTCGCCAACGACGACCTGCGGCAACAGTTCGTCGACATGACCGTCCCTCAGGCGGACTATCTGGGCCTTCAGATCCCCGACCCTGACTTGAAATGGAACGAGGGGCGCGGGCACTACGACTTCGGCGAGATCGACTGGGACGAGTTCTGGTCCGTGGTGAAGGGGAACGGCCCGATGAACCGCGATCGCATCGAGCACAAGGTCCGGGCGTGGGACGAAGGCTCATGGGTGAGGGAAGCCGCGCTGGCGCATGCGGCCAAGAACGAGGCGGCAACCTCATGACCTACGAAGTACCGGTGGCGCCAGGTGAGAGCGGAGAGATCGCGGAAAATGCCGAACTGGCCGCCGAGGCGTGGCCAATGTGGGAGGTCTTCGTCCGGGCCAGGCGTGGGATCTCCCATGTCCACATCGGAAGCCTCCACGCCGCCGATGCCGAGTCCGCCCTCCAGAATGCCCGCGACGTCTACACCCGACGTGGTGAGGGAGCGAGTCTTTGGGTGGTTCGCAGCTCCGAGATCCATGCCTTCGAGCCCAACGAAATCTCCGACTATGTCGATGCCAACGAGAAGCCCTACCGGCTGGCCACGACCTACGTCATCCCCGATGAAGTTGGTCACATGTGAGCGAGCCGATCATCTCCTCAGCACCCCAGGGTGCGCCTGCTCCCGATTCATCGGACCCGGTGCATGCTCTCGTCGCCCACGCCGACGACAACCTGGTGCTGGCCCAACGTCTCGGCGAGTGGATCTCACGGGCTCCCGAGCTCGAAGAGGACATCGCCATCGGGAACATCGCCCTCGACCATCTCGGAGTGGCCCGCGCCCTCTATACGCATGCCGGGCAACTCGAGGGGAAGAAGCGCACCGAGGACGACTTCGCCATGCGGCGGCCGGAGCGAGAGTTCCTCAACGTCCTCCTGGTGGAGCAACCCAACGGTGACTTCGCTCAGACGATGGTGCGCGGTCTGTTCTTTGACGCCTATCAGGTGGAGCTGTGGGCAGATCTCGCCGGTTCGGAGGACACGACGCTCGCCGGGATTGCCGGCCGTGCCCTCAAGGAAGCCCGCTATCACCTCCTTCACTCCTCCGCATGGGTGATCCGACTCGGTGACGGCACCGACGAGTCGCATTCACGCGCCCAGACCGCCGTCGACACCCTGTGGCGGTACACCATCGAGTTGCTCGAAGACGCCGGTTCGAACTACCACGACATCTGGGAGAAGGTTGTCAGTGACATCCTGGCTGAGGCCCGGCTCCAGGTCCCCGACGATCCGTATCAGAGAAGTGGGGGCCGGCGTGGCTTCCACTCCGAGCATCTCGGTCCGCTCCTGGCCGAGATGCAATGGATGCAGCGCAGTCATCCGGGGCTGGAATGGTGACCATCACCACCACGCTCGACCTCGACCGTGCCTGGGAGGTGGCGTCGAGGGTCGTCGACCCGGAGATCCCGGTGCTCACCATCGCCGATCTCGGGATCCTGCGTGAAGTGCGGGCCGAGAGAGGCCGGGTGGTGGCGATCATCACCCCGACCTATTCCGGTTGCCCGGCGATGACCCAGATCGCGGAGGATCTCCGCTCGGCTATTGGTGCCGCCGGCTTCGATGACGTGGAAGTGAAAACGGTGCACGACCCGCCCTGGACGACTGATTGGATCACTCCGCGGGGGATCGACAAGCTGTCGAGCTTCGGGATCGCACCGCCCGGAGACGAGATCGTGTGCCCCCGCTGCCGATCGGGATCGTCCCGGGTCGTCTCCAGGTTCGGGTCCACCGCCTGCAAGGCGCTGATGGCATGCAATTCGTGCGGCGAGCCCTTTGACCATTTCAAGGAATTCTGAGATGAGTGTCGACTTCCATCCCCTTCGGGTTCTCGAGGTCGCACCACTCACCGATGACTCGGTCGCAGTCACCTTCGATGTCCCGGAGAACCTCACGGAACAGTTCCGCTTCTTGCCGGGCCAACACGTGACATTGCGGGCTGCGATCGATGGCGAGGACGTGCGGAGGTCGTATTCGATCTGCTCCAACGCACTGGGTGGCAAGCTGCGGGTTGGGATCAAGCGGCTTCCGGGCGGCGTCTTCTCAGCGTGGGCCATCGAGGAGCTGCGAGCCGGCGATGTCCTCGAGGTGATGCCGCCAGTCGGCGAGTTCACCATCGATCCGGATGCGAGTACGCCTGGCCATCGTGTTGCCATCGCCGCCGGCTCGGGAATCACTCCGGTGCTTTCGCTGATCGGCACCACTCTCGAGATGGAGCCTGGCTCGTCGTGGACCCTCCTCTACGGGAACAGGACGGCCAACAGCGTCATGTTCCTCGAGGAGCTGGAGGGGTTGAAGGACCGGTACCCGGGTCGCTTCCAGCTCTTCCACCTCCTCAGCCGGGAGGGCTCCGACCTGCCATTTCTCTCGGGCAGGATCGACGAGGGGAAGATCCGCATCGTCCACGACCGTCTGCTCGGTGGGCGGGACGTCGCCGGTTGGTACCTGTGCGGCCCGTACGACATGGTGATGATGGCCCGGCGCATCCTCGATCACCTTGGGGTCGACGAGGCGCTCATTCACGACGAGCTCTTCTTCGCCGGGCCTCTCGATCCTGATTCGCTTCCTCCCGAGCCTCCGGCGGGGGAGGGATCGGTGGATCTCACGGTGATACTCGACGGGCGAGCGATCGAGACCCGGATGAGACCTGAGACGTCCATACTTGACGCCGCTTTACGAGTGCGGTCCGAGCTTCCTTTCTCGTGCAAGGGCGGGATGTGCGCCACCTGCAAGGGGCGCATCGAGGAGGGCGAGGTGCGCATGGACAAGAACTACGCCCTCGTCGACGCCGAGTTGGAAGCCGGGTACGTCCTCACCTGTCAGTCGCACCCCGTCTCGGATAGGGTCGTCGTCCGATACGACCACCGCTGATGGTCACCACCCGCAATAGTCGAGCCGACGTCGTGGCCGCTGCCGGGACGCTGTTCGCCGAGCGCGGCTATCACGGCACCTCGATGCGCGACCTCGGTCGGGAGCTGGGACTTCTCGGTTCCTCGCTCTACGCCCATGTCGAGTCGAAACAGGATCTCCTCGTCGAGGTGGTCGAGGAAGGGGCGCGTCTATTCCAGGATTCGGCGGACCGAGCGCTCGCCGCCGGCGGCACTGCCTCTGAGAGGCTGCGCGGTCTTGTCGCGGGACACATCGACGTGGTGCTCGACAACCAGGACGTCGTGCGCACGTTTCTCAACGAGGCCCGAGTGCTCGACGAAGACCATCGTTCACGGATCGTCGAGGCGCGTGACCGCTATGAGGCGGCATTTCGCGGCAGTGATACGCGAGGGTCGGGAGGACGGGTCATTGGGAGCGGGCATCGACCCCAAGATCGCCTCGATCTTCATCCTCTCCATCCTCAACGCCGTGGAGCGCTGGTATCACCCGCGGGGCGAACTCGACCGAGGCGAGCTCACCAACGAGTTGACCCGTTTCGCGAGGGCAGCACTGGGCTGATTCAACCGGTCAAGACTTTGATCCTCGGGCAACAGCACCCAGGACCTGGGTCCGTCATCGTCGGTGAGGAGCGTCAGCCCCCGTTAGAGGAGGGGTCTTTGACCGTCCAGGTGCCCTGACTGGCGATGAGCTGGGCAAGGTCGCCTTCGCCGTTCTTCTCTATGGCGGCGTCGATCTGGGCGTGCATCTGGCCCTCGTAGGTGGGACGGCTCACATCGCGGAAGATGCCGAGTGGCGTAGGCCCAAAAGGCCCGTGGGAGAGCCGACTCAGGGCAAAGGCGATCGATGGATCGGGCCTGGTCGGATCGTGGACCAGGATCGCCTTGGGGTCGACGGTCGACGAGTCGACGATGGTCGCCTGGCCATCCCTCATCACCACGGCCTTGGCGCCGCCGTCGAACACAATCGGCTTACCGGCCTCGAGGTCGATCCGGTTGTGGACCCGCTCCTCCTTGCCGGTGAGCTGGATGAAGGCCTTGTCGTTGAAGACGTTGCAGTTTTGATAGATCTCGATGAAGGCCGACCCCTCGTGCTCGTACGCGGCCTGAAGCAGCGCCTGGGTGTGGTTGCGGTCCATGTCGAGGGTGCGGGCCACGAACGTGGCCTCGGCGCCCAGAGCTAGCGACACCGGGTTGAACGGGTAGTCGATCGATCCGTATGGCGACGACTTGGTGGTCTTGCCCGCCTCCGACGTCGGCGAGTACTGACCTTTGGTCAACCCATAGATCTGGTTGTTGAACAGCAGGATCTTCATGTCGACGTTGCGACGGAGGGCATGGATCAGGTGGTTTCCCCCGATGGAGAGGGAATCGCCGTCACCGGTGATCACCCACACCGACAAGTCGGGCCGTGTGGCGATGATCCCCGATGCGATGGCCGGGGCGCGTCCATGGATCGAGTGCATGCCGAACGTGTTCATGTAATAGGGGAACCGGGCGGCGCACCCGATGCCCGAGACGAAGACGAACTCTTCCCGCGGACGGCCAAGACCGGCGAGGAACTGCTGAACAGAGGCGAGGATCGTGTAGTCCCCGCATCCGGGGCACCAGCGAACCTCCTGGTCGGTTTGGAAATCGGCGCGTGTATAGGAGGGAGCGGTCACTTGGTCATCTCCACGATCTTCTCTGTTATCTCCGAGATCTTGAATGGCTCACCGGCCACCTTGTTCAGGCCCTTGGCGTCGACGAGGAACTCGGCCCTGATCACCTTGCGCAACTGACCGGTGTTCAGCTCCGGGATCAGGATCTTCTCGTAGCGGCTCAGGATCTCCCCGAGGTTCTGGGGCATGGGATTCAAATGACGCAGGTGCAGCGTCGCCACCTTCCCACCCTCGAGCCGCACTCTGCGGGCGGCGGCACGAATCGATCCGAAGGTCGAACCCCAACCCAGCACCAGGATCTCGGCATCCTCGTCGCCGGCTACCTCGAGGTCGGGAATGTCGTTGACGATGTTGGCAACCTTCCACGCCCTCGAATCGGTCATGAGCTGATGGTTGGCCGGGTCATACGAAACGTTCCCGGTGATCGCCTCCTTCTCCAAGCCGCCGATGCGGTGCTCGAGACCGGCGGTGCCGGGCACGGCCCAAGGGCGGGCGAAGGTGTCGATGTCCCGCATGTAGGGGAGGAACGTTCCGTTAGGACCGTTCGGGTGCTTGGCGAACTCGACGTCGATCGGAGCCAGGGCACCCACGTCGGGCAGCATCCACGGCTCCGACCCGTTGGCGACCTGATTGTCACTCAGGAGCAACACCGGGGTCATGTACTTGATTGCGATTCGGGCTGCCTCGATGGTCAGCTCGAACGCATCGGACGGTGAGGCAATGGCCAGCACCGGGATCGGAGATTCGCCGTGACGCCCGTAGAGGGAGAACAACAGGTCGGACTGCTCCGGCTTGGTGGGCAGACCGGTGGACGGGCCACCGCGCTGGACGTTGATGACGATGAGAGGCAGCTCCATCATGAACGCCAAGGAGATGGCCTCGCTCTTCAACGCGATGCCCGGGCCGGACGAGCCAGTGACGGCGAGGCTTCCGGCGAAGGCGGCGCCGATGGCGCTCCCGACGCCGGCGATCTCGTCCTCGGCCTGGAAGGTGCGGACTCCGAACTGCTTGTGACGGGCGAGCTCGTGGAGGATGTCCGAAGCCGGGGTGATCGGATAGGTCCCGTAGAAGAGGGGGAGTCCTGAAAGCTTGGAGGCGGCGATGAGCCCCCACGCCAGCGCCGTGTTGCCGTTGACGTTGGTGTAGGTGCCGGGACGGAGCGCGGCCGGTTTGACCTCGAAGGTGATCTTGGCGGCCTCGGTGGCCTCACCAAATGTGAACCCGGCCTGGAAGGCGGCGACGTTGGCCGCAGCCACCTCGGGGGTACGGGCGAACTTCTTGTTGGCCCAATCGATGGTCGGCTGGGTCGGGCGGTGGAATAGCCAGGCGAGCAGACCGAGGGCGAAGAAGTTCTTGGAGCGGAGCACGCTCCTTCCTGAGACCCCGGTGTCCTTCACGGCTTCCTTGGTGAGGTCGTCCATGGGGACCTCGATCACCCGGAACCCGTCCAGAGTCCCATCTTCGAGTGGATCCCCCTCGTATCCGGCCTTGGCCAGGTTGCGCTCGTCGAAGGCATCGGTGTTGACGATCAGGGTCCCGCCCTGACGGAGGTCTTTGAGGTTCTTCTTCAACGCCGCCGGGTTCATCGCCACCAGGCAGTCCGGTGAGTCACCTGCCGTGAGGATGTCGAAGTCGGCGATCTGCACCTGGAAGCTCGATACGCCGGGGAGCGTCCCCGCCGGTGCCCGGATCTCGGCCGGGAAGGAAGGGAGGGTCGCCAGGTCATTTCCGAACAGGGCACTGGCGTCGGTGAATCGCGATCCGGCTACCTGCATCCCGTCGCCGGAGTCTCCGGCGAATCGGATCACTACTTTGTCGAGGGTCTCGGTGTTGGTCGTGGTTGAGGGTTCAGCTGTGGCGATCTCGTCGGCCACTTGGGTCACATCCTTGGGTTGTCATCCGCACGCGTCTCGCCAGGGCCTTGAATCGAGGTTCTGGTGAGAAGACCGCATCCCGGTTGCCGCGTGATTTCAGTTTATCGGCGTCATGGGTTACCCGAAGCCATTGGGGCCGGGATGAATCCGACCAGGCCGGACTCCTCCAGAGTTCTACCGAAATCGATGAGGGCTGTCTCTGAGGCGAGCGGCCCAATGGCCTGGAGCGACACCGGTGGGGCACCGGTGCCTGCCAGCGGGAGAGCGATGGCAGGGTGCAAGGCGTGATTGACCAGGGCAGTGAACCAGGAGAGAACCGACCGGTAGTGCCTGTCGCCGATCATGTCTTCGCCGATGACTTTGCGCATGACCGGGGTGGTGGGGGTGATGATCAGATCGACACGCTCGAACGCATCGGCGAACCGGCTCCGGATCATCATCTGCCATGACCTGCCTGCGTCGATCCGGTCCGGGCCCGTGTCGAGACAGTCGTCCACCCTCTTTGCCACGTCGTCACCATAGGGGAGGCCATCGCCGCGGAATCGGGCGTGCACCTCGGCGACCTCGCCGGCAATGGCGTCGATGAGCTCTGGTGCCGGGAGCACGCCAGGCATCTCGACATCAGTCACCTGGTGCCCGAGGCCTTCGAGTGCCCGCATCGTCTCCTCGAATGCCTCCGCCACTTGATCGTCCATCGGAGCGGCGCTGATCCACGGCAGGGGGACACCGAGGCGGAGGCGCTCCCGACGTGGCTCGTCAGTGATGTCGCCGGACATTGCCAGGTAGGAGTTGTCGAGGGCATCGATCGAATCGGCGAGCGGTCCCACTGTGTCGACGGAGGTGGCCAGCGGGAAGACGCCGTCGAGCGGGATGCGTCCATGGGTCACCTTGAGCCCGAAGCACCCGCACAGCGCGGCGGGTACCCGCACGGAGCCTCCGGTGTCGGTTCCGATGGCGACGGGGATGATTCCGGCTGCCACGGCTGCCGCCGATCCACCAGATGACCCTCCGGGTGAGGTGTCTGGATCCCACGGGTTCCGCACGGGTCCGAAATGCGGGTTCTCCGATGAGAAGCCGAAGGCGAATTCATGGAGACCGGTCCGCCCGATGACGACAGCACCTGAGGCCTCGAGCCGGGTCACCACCGGCGAGGACCGATCCGCCTCGTGCCGATAGAACGCGGAGCCGGCAGTGGTGATGCGGCCTTCGATGGTCGATCAGGTCCTTGAGCCCGATCGGCACGCCGGTCAGCGGGCCGGCAGCGTCACTGGCGGCGTCGAGGCCGCCCGCCCGGTCCATCGCCGCCTCGTCATCGATGTGGGTGAAGATGTTCAGCAGCGTCTGGCCGGCGTGAGCCGCGGTCGAGCGCCGCCCTCACCCGATCCGCGGCGGTCGATGGCAGGACGTCACTCACCACTCACCACCCACGACTCATTACTCGATGAAGATGCCGGCGCTGTTGGGAACGAGCGAGATCCAGACCTGCCCCGGGGGCACCAGGATCTGCTCCCCGTCGTTGTCGGCCAGCGTGAACCACTCGTCGATGTCGTCGCGTTGCCAGGTCCCTTGGACGACCTTGCCGTCGGCGAACACATAAACCAGCCCCTGACCGGTCGTCCTGCTCGGTGGGCAGGTCGCCGACGCTGGCCTGCTCCACATACATGGCGATGAGGACGGGGAAGCCGATCTGGGACTCCTCGCCATCCTCGGTGACCGTGTTCGACTCGTCGTCGGCGAGAGTGCGCAGCCAGACCCCTTCGGTCTCGTCCCAGGTCCACTCGACAGGGTTGCCGAGGAAATCGAACGAGACCTTGGCTGCAGATTCGGCATCCTCCCGCATCGGCCCGAACTCCCACATGGGGCCGTCGATCGGCTCGTCGGGGTAACCCTGCTCGTCGGCGTACTCCCGGAGCAAGACTGTGTTGGTGTAGAGGTTGTGCGGCGCCCGGCGGCCGGAGACACGGAACGTGGCGGGCTCCACCTCGCCGATGATGTGGACGCCGACGTTGGCGATCATCTCCCTCACCCAGCTCTGACCACCGGATATGGCGAGGGTGGGCTCGTTGAAGAAGGCGAGGAGGGTCTGATCGGTCGGCCGTGCCGATCGCATTGGTCCCAGATACTCGCTTTCGCTCTGCTGCCAGAACGACATGAACCGTGTGACGCCTTCGGCCATGTATCTCGAAGACAGCGTCGGCCCCGTCGATGCCGGACTGTGGGCGGGCGTTGGGATGGTTGTCGTTCTTCACCGCGAGGAGCCGTCGGTCGAGAAGCTCGGGGTCGTCGACCGGCAGCCCGTTGATCGGAGAGAGGGCGCCGGCGATGGTTGTTGTTGGCGCCTCAGTGGTCGTGGACGCCACAGTTGTCGTCGTTGTGCTTGGGGCGCTGGTCGTCGTGGTGACGTCGGGCTCTGCGCTCGCCATCATGAAAATGGCAGTGCCGGCGCCGAGAACGACGACTGCAGTAGCGATAGAAATGACCTTGTGGGTGCTCACCCACTCCGTGAATCTTGACCACATGGGGCGGCAGAGTATCGCCCCCGAGTTCTTAGACCACTAACGCCCCGCCGGTTATCGGCAACTCGGGCAAGGCGGCGTCGGCCTGGTCGATCGAGATCGCGAATTCGATTCCTTCGGCGTTCGCCCTCAGCACGTATAGGGCATCGATGTTCACTCCGGCGTCGGCGAGGAGACGGGTGAGCCGGGCCAGCTCACCTGGGCGGTGGGGAAGCTGTGCTGTGAGGACCGTGCGTTCCTCGTTGATGAGGGCGGCCTCTTCGAGGACGCGACGCGTCGTGGCGGCGTCGTCGACGATTAGCCGGACGGTTCCATCCCCATCGTGGCCGTAGGCGGCGAGTGCCTCGATGTTGACCCCGAAGGCGGCGAGGGCCTCGGTCAGCGATGCGAGTCGGCCAGGGCGATTCTCCATCTGGACCACGAACTCGGTCATGGGGTGACTCTACGCCGGTCGCGCGACTTCGTGCCCACCGGTTGGGTCCGGTGGCTCGACCCTCCCCCTGTTCGCGAGGTAGGCGTGCCAGATGATCCGCGCCGCCGCCGCCCGAATAGGCCGCCAGGGGAGGGAGAGGAGCTCGAGCTCGTCCCTGTCGGGCACCGTGAGCATGCCGAAGCACCTCCCCGGCACCCACTTGGAGGGCCCGGTCACCGAGAGGGAACACGTCAGGGAAGCAAAGGGCGGAGAGGAGATAGACATCGGCGGTCCAGGGCCCGATCCCCTTGACACCGAGAAGGGTGTCCCTCGCCTCGGCGAATGGCATGACGGCCAGGGCATCCAGATCGAGATCGCCGCCGGCCACGGAGCGGCCCAGCTCGAGGAGGTAGGCGGTCTTCTGCCGTGTGACTCCGATGCCGCGAAGCGCCGACTCGGTAGACGCTGCGACGGTCTCGGGTGTGATCGTCCCCAGCAACCCGTGCAGACGCCGGTACATGGCCGCTCCTGATTCGAGGGAGACCTGCTGCTCCATGATCAGCCAGACGATGGTGCCGAAGCCGGCCGGGCGCGACCAGAACGGCGGCGCGCCATGCTCGTCGATCACCGCGGCGAAGACCGGCTCCTCCGAGACGAGCAGGTCGACGGCCTCGCGAAACGTGATCTCGTCGAGGTGCGTGACCATCGGCCTTAGCTCGGCGATCGGCACGGGGCCGAAGCTTCGGGAGTCGGTTGTCACCACGGCCGGATTGTCCGACACAACCCAAGCCTCATCGTGGGCAAGTGGACCCCGGCCGTCAACCCGGTCGCCGGGCCCGGCGCCCACCCGTTTGACCAGCCAGAAGCCCTCCCGCGAAGGATGGGGGAGCGCGACGATATCGCCGACGACGGGCGCCCTCGACCCGGTGGCGACGAACTCGTCACCCGGCGTCAGAGTGGGCCGCATCGAGTCTTCGGAGACCTGGAAGCGCTGCATGGAAATTGCCCCCGCAGGGTATGGTCGGCTGAGCAAGTCGACAACGAAGGAGTGCCATGCGGCAGACAACGATTGCTCACGCCCACTGCGATCTCTTCTGCGGGGTTTACGACCCTGCTCAGGCCAAGATCGAGGCGATGTCGGTCCTCAAGTCAGCCGAGAAGTACCAGGGCTCGGACGACGAGGTGTTCCGGGCGAGGGCCATCTCGATCAAAGAGGAGCGGGCCGAGTTGGTCAAGCATCACCTGATGGTGTTGTGGGTCGACTTCTTCACTGCCGACCATCGCAAGGAGTTCCCTGACCTCGACGACCTGTTCTGGCGGGCAATCCTGCAGGCTGGCAATGCCAAGAAATCGGTTGATCCAGCCGACGGTCAGAAGCTGGTCGATTTGATCGATGAGATCGCCGATGTGTTCTGGCAGACCGAGAAGGCGAAGACCGCGGGGGTCTACCCGCCGAGCTAGTCGGTCTCCTGCTCGGGCTTTCCGGCCTTCTTCGGCTTGATCCGGTCGGTGACACGCTTGGCCCAGGGCATGTCTTTCTCGAGGAGGGTCAGACCTCCCAGGATGGCTAGGACACCTGGCCCGGGCAGAACGAGCATGGCTGTGCCGGCGCCGAGAAGGGCGAAGCCACCTGCGATGCGGGCTGCCCGTTCCACTTCCATATAGGGAGTGTATCCGGCCCTTCGAGATTGGAGTTCAGGGAACTCAGTCTTCGGTGAGTATGTCGAGCTCTAGACCTCGAGAGCGTCGCTATCCAGCTTGGTGAAGAGAGTCCCGACCGTTCCCAGCCCTGAGCCCCCGGCCACCTTGGGTCGCTCCCACCTCGTCACCTCGGAACCGATCCCGAGCATCTCCCCAAGCCGTACCGAGGTCCAGGGCAGGTATGGCGTGAGGGCGATCCTGATCCCGCTGATCGCCTGGATCGCGGTCCAAAGGATGGTCGCGGCCCGCTGCAGGTCCTCCTTGATCACGTGCCAGGGCTCCTCGGAGTTGAGATAGACGTTCACCTCCGAGGCGGCGTCCATCGCCGCCCGTAGCCCGGCTCGCAGCTCGATCGCCTCGATGTGACTGGCGGCGGTCTCCAACGTCTTGTCGATCGACGCGACCAGCGCCTCGTCCGTCGTCGTGAGCGGCCCCGGCTCCGGCACCTTGCCGCTGAAGTTCCGATCACTGAGCGAGAGAACGCGATTGACCAGGTTGCCCCAGGTGGCGACAAGCTCCTCGTTGATCCTTCGGATCATTTCGTCGTCGCTGAGATCGGTGTCGTTCTGCTCGGGGAGCACCGCTGCGATCGCGTAACGCAGGGCGTCGGGCTCCAGCCGATCGGCGTACCAGCCAATAGAACGACCGATCCCCGAAGACTTCGAGGCCTTTTCGCCTTTGAAGGTGATGTACTGGTTCGCCGGGACGTCGGTTGGCAGGTTGAGCCCGCCATAACCCATCAGCATTGCCGGCCAGATGACGGTGTGAAACGGGATGTTGTCCTTGCCGACGAAGTAGTACGACTCGGCGGCGGGGTCCTCCCACCACTTCCTCCACGCCTCGGGGTCATCGGTCAGCGAAGCCCACTCCTTGGCTGCGCTGAGGTATCCGATCACTGCGTCGAACCAGACATAGATTCGCTTGCCAGGCCCGAGATCGTCGACGGGAACCTCCACGCCCCAGTCGATGTCACGCGTCATTGCCCGCTCGGGCATCCCCTCGTCGATCATCCCCAATGCCCAGTTCTTCACGTGCCGTCGCCATGTCGTCTTCGATTCCAGCCATTCACGAAGCGGTTTTGCGAACTCGGGGAGCTTGAAGAAGTAGTGCTCTGTCTCTCTGAGGACCGGCGTGGCGCCGGTGAGGCGGGAGCGGGGATCGATCAGGTCCGTCGCGTCCAGTGTGCGGCCGCAGTTCTCGCATTGGTCGCCGCGGGCACGGGGGTAACTGCAATGAGGGCAGGTACCTTCGACGTACCGGTCGGGGAGGAAACGCTCGGCCTCGGGGTCGAAGAACTGGGTCGACGTGCCTTTGACCAGATAGCCCTTCTCGAGCAGGCGGAGAAAGATGTCCTGTGTGACCGCGGCGTGGTTTTCTGTCATCGTGGTCGTGAACAGGTCGAAAGAGATTCCGATCGCATCCCAGTAGCCGAGGATCTCGGGGTGATAACGCTCGACTACCTCGCGGGGAGTGATCCCCTCTTCATCTGCCTTGACGGTGATCGGAGTGCCATGGGCGTCGGATCCCGAGACCATCAGCACCTCATTCCCGGCGATGCGGTGGTAACGGGCGAATATGTCTGCCGGCAGGTAGGCGCCGCCGAGATGCCCGAGATGAAGCGACCCACTCGCATAGGGCCACGCCACCGCAACCAGGATCCGTCGACTCATGGTCGGAGGGTAAACGCGACCCCGATGTGTCACTCGGCGATATCGACACCGGGAACGGGGACGTGGCGGCTGGAGCGCTCGGTGATGATCACGCCGCTGATGATCAAGAGTGCGCCGACGACGATGACAGGGGTCAGCGTTTCCCCGAGGAACGTCACTGCCAGGGTCACTGCGATTACCGGGACGAAGTACGCCGCCACACCGAGCCGCGCCGCCGGATTGACCTGGGCGGCGATCAGGAACGAGGTGAACGGGATGGCCGTGGCGAACGCGCCCAGGGCGAGGAGCAAGACCCACTGTTCCGTTTCAATTGATGAAAGCGGCGTCGTGTTCACGAACGGCATCGCCAGGACCCCGAGGATCGTGGCGGTGGCGAATTGAGGTATCACCAGCCGGTCCCCGCCTACCTCGAGCGCGAACCTGCGGGTAAGGGCACCTCCGGTCCCGGCCAGGACTACGGCTATCAACGACAGTCCCACCCCCCGCCACAGATTGCCGACACCTTCGATGCTCTCGCCCCCGAGCCCGACCAGGATCCCGGTCCCGACCAGGGAAGTGATCAACCCGGGAATCGATCGGGGGTTGAACCGCTCTCCCTCGACGAGGAAATGCGCCGCAGCAACCGTGGCGATCGGGATGAGGGCGATGAGGAGCCCGCCGATGCTGACCGGAAGCTCTTCGAGCCCTAGCGTGAACAGGGTGTTCGGTATCCACAGGGCGACGGTGCCGAGAACGACGCCCCGCACCCAATGGCGTCGTTCGAATCCGCGGAAGCGGGTCCAGAACTGGGAGACGAGGAGGAGGACAGCCAGGGCGACACCGAACCGCATCGGGACCACGACGAAGCTCGACACCCCGCTGGTCAGGACGGCCCGAGTAAGGACCGCCGCCGAGCCCCACCCGAGGATCGCTGCCACGAGCGGGGTCCAGGGATTCATGAGGGCGGGACGGTACCGGCCGGATTCCCGCTCAAAGTTAGGACCGGGGTCACCGATAACGTGTCCATATGAAGCGTCTTCTTTCACTCGTCGCGGTGCTCGTGGTCGCGCTCGCCGCCTGTGGCGAGCCATCCCCCGATGCCATGCAACTGTCCTATTCCCTGACTTCCGGGGACGAGTTTCAGTACGAAGTCGGTCTCGAACAACACATCGAGATGACCGCCTCGGGCGACGCCGCCCTGCTGGCCGGCGAGGACGTCCCGGGTGAGGCCTCGGTCGACATTGCCGGAACAGCCACTTTCACCCACGCCATCTCCGACGGGCCTGAGCCAGGCACCCACGAAGTCCACATCACCGGTGAGTTCGCCGACGTCAGCGTCACCGGGACGATGGACGGAGAGCCTGTCGACTCGAGCGACATTCCCGATTTTGCGGCGATGGAGCCGATCGATGTGACGGTCGTCGTGGACGAGCAGGGCAACATCATCCACGAGGGCGTCGACAGCGAGGACCCCTTTGGCGGCATGCTCGGCGGTCTCGGGGCATTGGGTGGCGGCGCCAACCCGGCTCCCGGGCTGGATCCCGGTCAGTTCGTGGGGCCCCCACTGCCCGATGAAGAGGTGACGGTGGGCGACACCTGGACCGACGAGATCGAGACTCCCGGCCTCAGCGAGGACCCGATCACGACCAGCATCACCAGTACCGTGACCGGCGTCGAAGAATTGGACGGGGCCGAAGTCCTCGTCATCGACAGCAACGCCACCACTTCATTGATCGAGTTCGATCTCGCCGAATTCTTCGCCGGCATGTTGGGCGCCATGGCTCCTGAGGGCGCCTCGTCTGAGGAGACTGCAGAATTCGAGGCGATGATGGATCAGCTCCAGTTCCTGATAAGCGTCGACGACAGCACTGCCGACAGCACGACGTGGTTCGACGCCGGGGCCGGGTTGGCCAGGCAGTCGGAGACCGCGGCGGCCAGCAACATCTCGATGGACATGAACATCCCCGACGAAGAGACGGGCGAGATGTCTGGTTTCGTCATGGACATGAGCCTCGATCAGGACGTCACCTACCGTCTGATCAGCGGTCCCGAGGCCTGAGTTTCCTCCTAATGCAGCGCTTCGTCTAGCGACGCGCGCTGTCTGTCAGCTGGCGACTGACCACACTTGAACCGACGATGCTCGCCCCGAACCAGAGCGTGCAGTCGTTGATCACCGCGTAGAGCAGATCGTGAAGCATGCTGTCGGGGTCGGGGATGCATGCCTCGCTGATCCCGGTCACGGCGACATGGACCATGCTCCGGGCCGAGTGACGCCCAAAAGCCTTCGGATCGATTTGCACCCCGCTGATGAAATCCTCCGCCCAACGCATCGCGTGGGGAGCACCCGACAAGGCCTGGTCGACGTCATCGAACAGATTCCGGGCGTCGAAAATCGACGATGACTGTTCGTCGAGGGAGGTGAGGACCCGACGGGCGCCGAGTAGTCCCGCCGCCAGCGCCCGCTGACGTGGCTCAGCAGCAACGGGAAGGGCGACCACTGCACATCGTGCCGCGATCCCGACGTCGACACGGGGGTCGTCCCCCGTGAGCCCAACCACGGACGGGATCAACGGGGCCAGCCGGGACCGTCCGGCATCGGAGGTGTGATCGTTGATGTCCCTGGCGACACCGCGCGAGGAGCGGGTGGGTGCACCGGGGGTGATCACTCCATCGCTCGCCAGCGAGGAAAGAGGCGTACTCCATGAAGCACGCCCCCTTGCGGGGGCTCCGGTGTTTCCCTATCGAGAGCACCGGAACCAGTTCGGGCGTCTCCTGCCGGATCACTGATCCGAGACTACCGAACTCTCGGACGCCAGGTCAACGCCTGCCTATCGTCCCGGTCCCCGGAAGGAGTATCGATGACCGACAAGAGAACCACGGCCCGGGAGTTCCACGACGCCGGCGGAGTCGACGACTGGCGGGTCCTCTCGTGGGGCGCGCATGCCTACTACCGCATCGGGTCGTTCGCCCAGGGAGCGAGGTTCGTCGCTGCGATCGCCGATGCCGCCGAGGAACGCGGTCATTACCCGGACGTGGACCTTCGCCCCGAGGGGGTCACGGTCCGGACCTTCTCACGTCAGGACGGAGCCTTGAGCGAGAGCGATATCGCGCTCGCCAGGCGTATCTCTGACATCGCCCGGGATCACGGGCTGGAGCCCGATCCGTCACAGGTGCAGACGGTGGGTATCGCCGTGGCCCAGGACGCAGGAGCCGACGTCCGACCGTTCTGGTCCGCGGCCCTCGGGTATGAGCATCTAGGCGCTGACGACGCGATCGACCGACACCGCCGCAATCCACATCTCATGTTCCATGCGCTCGAGCCATCTAAAGCCGGCCGTGGTCGGTTTCACATCGACGTCGCGGTACCGGCCGATCAGGCTGAGGCCCGAGTTGCGGCTGCGTTGGCGGCGGGCGGCCGGATCGCCGACGATTCGAAGGCCCCGGAGTGGTGGACACTTGCTTCCCCTGAGAACCACGGCGTCGACATCGCGGCCTGGCCCGACTTCGAGGACGACGACGAAGATTGACCTTGGGGGCCCTATGCCCGACTGCGTCGGCCTGAGACCGCCAGTCGCCACAGATAGGCGCTGAACTTGGGCATCTTCGCCGGCGTGGCCGGCTCGGGTTCCGGAGGAAGCGCGGTCTCATCCTGGACCGGGGGTGTGGTGGCCTCCTCACTCGGAGCGACTCTCAGCTCGGCGAGACGCTCGCGGAGAAAAGCTGCCTCTGTTTCGGCGCGGGCAGCGCGCTCTCTGGCCTCAGCCAATTGCTGGCCCGCTTCGTGCAGGTTCCCCAATTGGTGCAGCATCTTGTCCCAGGCGTCGATCGGGACCAGCATCGTGCCCGGGGGCGGAGTCACTTGATCCTCCTCCACGACCGGGGGCGACGCGGCGGCAAGCGGAGGAGTTGGCTTCGGCCGGGTCTCGATGACCGCGTGGCCCAATTCCCGGGCGCGCGCCCTGACGCCCTCCAGCGAGACCATTCGGTGGGTCCCGTTGGCCGACTCCTCGAGGGCGGTGGGCACCCGGCCTTTCCTGGCCCAGTTGCGAATTGTCGAAAGTTGGACACCGGTGGCATCGCTTGCTTCGCGAAGGGTCATCCAGTCTCCTGCTGTCGGGCTGACCGCGGCAGGGGCCTGGCTCGACGAGGTGCGGAGCGCCTCGGTCTCCCAGAGGAACGCGGGGTCCCGATTGGCCATCGTCGCATCATAAGAACATCAGACGGCCGGGGTCTTGGCGTCGGGGCAACTTCCTAGAGTGGGCCGGGTGAGGAGGCCGAACCCAACCCGATGACAGCACCCGCCGGGCGCCAACCTCCCTCTCAAAGGTCTCCCTCCGAACAGGAGGTTCGCTCACTCGTCGAACGTGTCCTCGATGGGGTCATCGCCGATGATCCAACGCCTCCTCCTGAGATCACTAAGAGCCGGCCCCTCGAACCGGTCCCGGAGGTCAGGGACAGGATCGCCATCGGTGCCGACCATGGCGGCTTCCCGCTCAAGGAGAAGATCGGGTTCAAACTCAAGGAGGCCGGTTACGAGGTGCTGGACTGCGGCACCGACAGCCATGAGGCGGTCGATTACCCGGATTTCGCCCACGCTGTCGCCCGAGAGGTCGCCTCAGGCGCCTGCCGCTACGGGATCGTCGTCGACGGGGCGGGGATCGGCTCGGCGATGGTCGCCAACAAGGTGCCCGGGGTCCGCGCCGCCCTCTGTTACGACCTGTCCACAGCCCGCAACAGTCGGGAGCACAATCACGCCAACGTCCTCACACTCGGGGCCGGATTGATCGGCGATGCCCTTGCCTGGCAGATCGTCGAAGAATGGCTCTCAGTGGAATGGGGTGGCGACCGGCACGCCCGACGGGTTGCCAAGATCGACGACATCGAACGGCAATACTCCAAAGCCGAGATGAGCCAGGGCCACCGATGAACCGCGATGCCCTCGTCGAGGCGGTCACCCGTGAGGTGCTGGCCGCCCTCGCCAGCGGCAACGACGTCTGCGCCACCGGCGACAAGGTACGTGAGGTCGTCGCCAACGGAGCCGATCGGGTCGCCTTCCACGGAGAGGCAGCCGAAGTGCCTCTGGACATGGCCCGGTTCATCGACCACACGCTGCTCAAACCGGAGGCAACCGCATCCGAGATCGATCAACTCTGCCGGGAGGCCGAGCAATACCACTTCGCATCGGTTTGCATCAACCCGACCTGGGTGAAACGGGCGGCGGAGAATCTGAGGGGCACGTCCGTCCCGGTGTGCACGGTGATCGGCTTCCCGCTCGGGGCCACCACGCCCGAGATCAAGGCGATGGAGGCGCGTCGGGCGCTGCGTGACGGTGCGCGAGAGGTCGACATGGTGCTCAACATCGGCGCCCTCAAGTCAGGCGACTATGACCTGGTGGGGACCGATATCGAAAAGGTCGTCGACGCCGCTCACGACGGGGGAGCGCTCTGCAAGGTCATACTGGAGACGGCCTTGCTGACAGATGAGGAGAAGGTCATTGCTTCCTCACTGGCAAAGAAGGCCAGGGCCGACTTCGTCAAGACCTCGACGGGGTTCGGTCCGGGAGGGGCCACTGTGTACGACGTGGCTCTGATGCGGGAGACCGTGGGCCCCGAGATGGGGGTCAAGGCCTCGGGAGGGGTGCGAACGACGGGGGATGCTGAGGACATGATCGCTGCCGGGGCGACCAGAATCGGGGCCTCGGCCGGGATCGAGATCGTCGGAGGGAAGGACGGAGGCAGTGGCGAAAGGTATTGAGCTCAGGTCGTTTGCATTCCTGGACAGCCTCCAGCCGCAGTACGCCGCCTTCCTGGGGACCGTGGCCCAAGGATTCCTCCCCCTGGCCGGTGACGCCTCCCTCTGGATCGAGGTGGCCCCGGGGATCGAGATCAACCGGCTCACCGACGTCGCCCTCAAGGCGACTTCGGTCAAGCCAGGACTCCAGATCATCGAGCGCTATTACGGGGTGCTCGAGGTGCACTCTCCGGACCAGTCGGATACCCGGGCGGCGGGAGAGGCCATCCTCGAGGGGATGGAGGCCAGCGAGGACGATCGGATCAAACCCCGCATCCTCTCGTCGCAAATCATTCGCCGGCTCGACGACCACCACGCCCAGCTCATCAACCGGACCAGGCATGGCCAGATGATCATCCCGGGTCAGACCCTCTACGTCCTCGAGTGTGAGCCGGCCGCATACGCGTCTCTTGCGGCCAACGAGGCGGAGAAAGCGGCGGAGATCAACGTTCTCGAAGTGCGCAGCTTCGGCTCGATGGGCCGGGTCTACCTGGGTGGCGAGGAGCAGGACATCGATGTCGGATGGCAGGCGGCGGTGGCGGCCCTCGAGGGCCTCACCGGGCGGGACGCCGGGTCGGGATGAGCCAATTGAGTCGAACACAAGGAAAGGAGGAGCTTCATGGCTGAAGCTCTGGGAATGATCGAGGCACGCAGCTTCCCGGCGATGGTGGAGGCAGCGGATGCCATGGTCAAGGCGGCCAAGGTCGAACTGGTCAGCATGGAGAAGACGGGTGGCGGATACGTCACCGCCGTGGTGCGTGGTGACGTCGCCGCGGTCAAGGCGGCCGTCGACGCCGGGGTTCGCGGAGCGGAGAAGGTGGGCGAGGTCATCGCCACCCATGTCATCGCCCGGCCTCACGTCAATCTCGACCTGGTGCTGCCGCTGGGCCGCCAGGATCAAGCGGAAGACGACCTCGGCTAGCCGAATCCACTTTCGAACCGGGCAGGAGATCACACCGTGCATCTAGGCCGCGTCGTCGGGACTCTGGTCGCCAGCAGGAAGGAACCCCTCATGGAGGGGATGAAGCTGCTCATCGTCCGTCAGCTCGATGCCGACAATGCCGAGACCGGCGGCTACGTGGTGGCCGTGGACGCGGTCGGCGCGGGTGAAGGAGAGATCGTGCTCTATGCCTCGGGGAGCTCAGCCCGGCAGACCGAGATCACGCGTGACCGGCCGGTCGACGCCGTGGTGATGGCGATCGTCGACTCATGGGATGTGGGTGGCGAGAACCGATACCACAAGGGCCGGGAGGAGGGTGGCACCGGATAGCGATGCTGAGCGACACCGAGATCCAGGCCATCATCGAGCGGGTCAGAGGCCGGGTCGCCGCTGCCGAAGTCTCGGGACGAGCGGCGCCGGCTCTGCGCGCCACCGACGATCTCGCTGTTTCGAACATCGTTCTCGGTGATGGGATCCACCCCGACATCGACGCCGCCGTGACCGCCGCTCGGACTGCTTTCGACAGCTATCGGGAGATGGGTCTGGAGGCCCGGAAGGTCATCGTCGAGGCCATGCGAGCCGCGATGCTGCGTGAGGGGGAGCGCCTCGGATACATGGCGGCCGAGGAGACCGGTCTGGGACGGGGGGAGGACAAAGCGATCAAGAACCGGCTGGTGACGACCAGGACCCCGGGCCCGGAGGACCTCGAGCCCCAGGTCGTGACTGGAGACTCCGGGATGATGGTCACCGAGTTCGCCCCCTACGGCGTCATCGGGTCCATCACTCCCACCACCAATCCGACGTCGACGATCATCAACAACTCGATCGCCATCGTCTCGGCTGGCAACACCGTCACCTTCAATGTGCACCCCAACGCCCGGATGGTCTCGGTAGAGAACGTCCAGCTGCTCAATCGGGCCATCGTCGGCGCCGGTGGCCCACCCGACCTGGTGACGGCGATCCCCTCGCCGACCCTCGAGTCGGCCAAGGACCTGATGAACCACCCCGACGTGAGGGTGCTGCTCGTCACCGGGGGCCCGGGTGTGGTGAAGGAAGCTCTGAAGACGAGCAAGAAGGCGATAACTGCCGGGCCGGGCAACCCGCCGGCAGTGGTGGACCAGACCGCCGACATCGAGGCTGCCGGCCGCGCCATCGTGCGTGGGGCTTCGTTCGACAACAACGTGATCTGCACCGACGAGAAGACGACGATCGTCGTCGACAGCGTGGCCGACCGTCTCGTCCAGGCGATGGTTGCGGCCGGCGCCTACCGGCTCAAGGAGCACGAGCTGAAACGTCTCGAGAGGGTCATCTTCAAGGAGATGGGGCCGCCGGAGAAGCCGGGGATGATCAACCCGGAGTGGATAGGCAAGGACGCGGCCAGGATCCTGGCCGAGATCGGCGTGACGACCGGTGAGGACACCCGCCTGCTCATTGCCGAGGTCCCTCGCGAGCACAACCTGGTTTGGACCGAGCAGATGATGCCGGTGATGCCCGTGGTCCGTGTCAGCAACGTGGACGACGCCATCGACTTGGCGGTCCGGTCCGAGCACGGTTTCCGCCACACCGCCTCGATCCACAGCACCAATGTCGAGACCATCACCAGGATGGCCCGGGCCATGAACTGCAGCATCTTCGTGGCCAATGGCTCCAACTTCAACGGTCTGGGCGAAGGCGGGGAGGGGTTCACCTCCTTCTCCATCGCCAGCCCCACCGGGGAGGGATTGACCCGGCCTCGCACCTTCTCACGGGTGCGGCGGGTGACCGTGGTCGGGGCCCTGCGCATTGTCTGAGCTCGAATCGGCAATCGCGCTCTTCGAGTTCGAGTCGATCAGTGCCGGCATCGTGGCCGGGGACGCCATGGTGAAGACGGCGCCGTTGGGTGCCATCTATGCCGGCACGGTCCACCCGGGCAAGTACCTGGTGCTGGTCTCAGGCGACACGGCCAGCGTCGATGAGGCGGTGCGGGTCGGCAGTGGGGCCGAATCGCTGTCCGACATGGTCTTCCTCCCCGATGTCCATCCTGCGGTGGCTGACGCAGTCACCGGCAACATCTCCTTGGCGACAGTCGGCGACGAGGCTCTGGGCATTGTCGAGACGACCACGGTGGCGGCCGCCATCGATGCTGCCGACGCAGGAGCCAAGGCGGCGGAGGTGGACCTCGCCGCGATCCGTCTCGCCGACGGGCTGGGAGGCAAGGGCTATGTCCTCTTCTCGGGGGTGGTGGCCGAGGTCGAGGCGGCCCTGGCCGCGGCCGTCGCGAGGGCCGATGGCCATGGCGCCCTGGTTCGCTCCGATCTCATCGCCCAACTCCATGGGGAGATGGCCGAAAACCTCCGCACCGATCTCCGATTCCTGAGCCGTTTGTCGGCGCCGCCCACCGGGGGAGAGTGAGATGCAGCTGGGCGCGTGCCTGGGCAGCGTGGTGGCGACCGAGAAGGCGCCGGGTCTGGAGGGGATTCGATTCCTCATCGTGCAGCCGCTCGACAAGAGGAGCCGACCCAAGGGCGAGACCCTGGTTGCAGCCGATGCCGTGTCGATGGCCGGGCCTGGAGAGTTGGTCTATTTCGTCGCTTCCCGAGAGGCGGCCGAGGCGTTGCCCGAGAGGTTCGTACCTGTAGACCATGCCATCGTCGGGATCGTCGACGATGTCCATGTCGAGGAAGAAGAATGAAAGTTGGACGAGTTGCCGGGTCGGTGATCTCGACGATCAACATCCCGCTGCTCGACGAGCACCGGCTTCTCCTCTGCGACGTCGAGGACGTCGATGGCAAGCCCTCGGGTTACACGATCGCCGTTGACGTGGTCGATGCCGGAGTGGGCGACACTGTGCTGATACTCGACGAGGGAAGCTCTGCCCGGCAGATACTGGGCCTCGATCATGGCGCCATCCGCGCCGTCGTTGTGGGCATCGTCGACCAGCTGGTCGTTGACGGCGAGGTCCGGGCGATCGACTAGACGCCGGGCTCCGAATCCGTGCTCGCCTCGATCTGCTCCGGGTCGCTGACCCCCACCACTTCGGGCTGCGCATCATCCGCGTCCCGCACCTGCGCCAGCCACCACAGCATGAGAGCGAGGATGCCGCCGATCACCAGGAGGGCGACTATGCCGATCCCGATGAGGAAGAGAGCGCAGGAGAGCAATTGCCACGGCCGCCACTCTGAGCAGGTCGTAGTGACGCGGCGATCCATCGATTCAGTCCTCCGCTCTCAGTACTGCCAGGCATCATGCCGCCGACCTTCTCACCGGTGGTGGTGACCCACTGGGGCCGGCCCATGAGATAGAGCACTAGAGCGATGATCGTCGAGACCACTATCACGGCGATGACCCCGTTGCGCAGACCGGCGAGGAGGTGCCCGAACAGGGTGGCGGCAGTCTCCCCAGCAACCGGGTCGGCGATCTCGGCGATCAGGGCGGACTCGAGACGATTGACCACCGCCACACCGATGACCGAGGCCACAACTACCCCGATCCCGAGCTGGATGCCGGTACGCCGACGGGTTTGCGACACGAACACCGTGACGACGATCAGGATGACCGTGAGGATCACGATTCCCCATACCCAGCGATGGACCCGGTCGGCTGTGGCCTGGGCCGCGTTCAGCCGTTCCTCCGACATCAGTGCGATTTGCCCGAAGTCGTCGGGAACCCGGTCCCCCAGCGACTCCTTGAACTGGGCAACGGCCTCGGGTACCCGATCGGAAATCGCATCCGGAACGTTCACATCGGGTAACACGTCCCGCAGCTCCCCGACCACCTCCTGCAACACCCGGGCGATGATGGGCAACGTGTTGAGCCGAACCTCTCCTTCCACTATCGAGATGTTGGGCGTCTCTTCGATGTCTCCGGCAATCAGGGCCGTCGCCCCCTGGTGGGCCCGCCTCACCACTTCCGGGATGAGCTCTTGCATCGTGTTCGACGTCCATCACCTGGTCGACCCTCATCTCGATTCGCCCGTTGAGCTCATCGGCGATCGGGCCGGCCAAGGCGGCCAGAGTCGGTCGGTCTATTTGACCGAGAAAGCCGAGCGTTCCCTCATCGATGCCGAGCAACCCGAACAATGCCGAGGTGAGGAAGGCGTCGAGGTTCGCCAACGGCTCCTGTAGCCGCTCCTCCAGGGCGAGGGCTCCTGTGATCTCATCGGTGAGGTAGTCACTCAGGGATGCGGTGAACTGGGGGTCCTCGATCGCGGGCTCGATCGTCGCCATGAAGGCGTCGGTGTCGAAGACGGTTCGGTGAGCCCACACCGCCACCACCGAGATCAGGACGAAGATCGAAGACACGACGACGAGCAGGACCGCAATCCACTTGCGTGCCACAGACCTTCCCGTCGTCGTCTCGTTCGCGGTGGTCAATTGTCGATCAGACGCCCTTCACGATGTCCCGGCCATGAGCCGTCAACGCCCAGATTACGAAGATGGCCGAGGCGGCGATGAGCGCCCCCCATATCGGGTAGTAGGGAAGCCAGGCGAATGCTGCCACGGCGCTGACCACCGCCAGGATGACGCCGATGGTCCTGGCCCATACCGCACCGCTGAACAGTGCCACCCCGGCGAGGACCACCACGATGCCCAGGATGAGATGGATCCAGCCCCAGGTGGTGACGTCCAGCTGGAACACGTATTCCTGACCTACGACATAGAACTGATCCTCGAACAGCGCGACGAGACCGGCGATGGCATGCCAGAAGCCGATCATGATCATCATCAACGCGGCAAATGTGGCCCAACCGACCGCCCAGCCACTGGTTTCTCGTTCCGTCATCTAATCCTCCTGATTGGTTTGGGCCGATTGTCGACGACCGACATCAAAGCGTATTCGCCCGATCTGGGTGATTGCGGGCATGTCGAAGGCGTTAGCATCGCCTCAGACTGAATCGTTGGCCGTCTCCAAGTGCCAACAAAACTAGAAAGGTGGCGTCGTGCCCTTAATGGATCTGTTCTGGAGCATGCTCTGGTTCTTCCTGTTCTTTGCCTGGATCTGGCTGCTCATAACGATCTTCTCTGACATCTTCCGCAGCCACGACCTGAGTGGCTGGGGAAAGGCGTTCTGGACGATTTTCGTCGTGATCCTGCCCTGGCTCGGGGTGTTGATCTACCTGATCGCCCGTGGCGGCTCGATGCAGGAGCGTGCCATGGCGATGGCGGTGCAGCAGGAGAAGGCGCAGAGAGAGTACATCCAGCAGGTCAGCGCTTCGAGCGGTGGAGCCTCCTCCGCCGATGAGCTGAAGAAGCTGGCTGAGCTGCAGAGCTCGGGTGTCATCAGCGCCGAGGAATTTGCCGCTCAGAAGGCCAAGATCCTCGCCTGACCAAACCCTGTGCTCGATGCCCGGGTCCTTCACGGCCCGGGCATCGTCGTGTTTCGGGTCAGCCGAGCTGGTCTAGTGCCAGATTGAGGAGCAGGACGTTGACCCCTGGCTCACCGAGGAAACCGAAGCCCCGGCCCTCGGTGTTGGCCTCGACCAGTTCGAGGACTTGATCGACGTCGAGGCCCCGTTCGTCGGCGACTCTCTGCGTCTGGATCCTGGCGTTGGCCAACGAGATGTGGGGGTCGAGCCCAGAGCCCGACGAGGTGACGGCGTCGACTGGGACCGGGGCGTCAGGGTCGAGTCCGTTCGTGTCTCGATAGGCGCCGACCAGATCGTCCACACCGTCGAGGTACGTCTCGTTGGTCGGCCCGAGATTCGACCCGGTGCTGTAGGTGGGGTCGTAGCCGGCAGCCGACGGCCGGGGATGGAAGTACTCGGGTGCCGAGAAGGGCTGACCGATCAAGGCCGACCCGAGCAATTGCCCGTCGCCTTCGACGAGGGATCCGTTGGCTTTGTCTGCGAACAACCCCTGGGCGACGCCGGTGACGACCAGCGGATAGGCAAGGCCGGTGATGACTGTGAAGACCAGCAGCATGCCGAGGGCGGGAAGAAGCTGTCTGCGCATCATGAAACTCCAATTGCGACGATGAACAGGTCGACGATCTTGATCCCGATGAACGGGGCGGCGATCCCGCCGAGCCCGTAGATGAGGAGGTTGCGCCGCAGCATCGCGGCCGCGCCCTCCGCCCGGAACTTCACGCCTCTGAGGGACAGAGGTATCAGCGCCACGATGATCAAGGCGTTGAAGATGACGGCCGACAAGATTGCCGATCGCGGCGTCGCCAGTTGCATCACGTTGAGCCGGTCGAGCACCGGGAACACCCCGGTGAACATGGCCGGGATGATGGCGAAGTATTTGGCGACGTCGTTCGCCACCGAGAAGGTGGTCAACGCCCCCCGGGTGATAAGCAGCTGCTTGCCGATTTCGACGATCTCGATGAGCTTCGTGGGGTTCGAGTCGAGATCGACCATGTTGCCCGCTTCCTTCGCCGCCTGGGTCCCGGTGTTCATGGCCACCCCTACGTCGGCCTGGGCGAGGGCAGGTGCGTCATTGGTCCCGTCGCCGGTCATCGCGACCAGCCGGCCACCGGCCTGCTCCCGACGAATCAGCGCCATCTTGTCCTCGGGGGTGGCCTCAGCGAGGAAATCGTCGACACCGGCTTCGGTCGAGATGGCCTTTGCTGTCAGAGGGTTGTCGCCGGTGATCATCACGGTGCGGATGCCCATGGCACGCAGCTGTTCGAAACGGGTGCGCATGCCCTCCTTGACCACGTCCTTGAGGTGGATGACGCCGAGCACGGTGACCTCCGGCCCGGTTCCCTCGGCGACCACGAGAGGGGTCCCGCCGGCCACGGCCACGCCCTCGACTAGGGGGTCGAGGCCGCTGGGAATGCTGCCGCCTTGCTCGGAAACCCATCGTTTGACGGCATCGGCGGCGCCCTTGCGCACGGTCTGGCCGTTGAGATCGATGCCGTCTTCGCCCCGTGCCCCTCCCCCCGGTCCCGGTGTCAGCCACCCCGACGCGCCGCAGCGTCGTCGCCGTCACGTCAGCGCGCGCACCGCCGCCCCGACGCAGGCCATCTGCCTCGCGGCCTCAGCAAAGTCGTCGACACCCCTCGAGAGGCCTTTGCCGGAATACCTGATCACACACGACCCAAGCTCGAGCTGTTCAAACGCGCAGCCCTCTTTGACCACGTCCTGAGATGAACCCAAACCTGCCGCTTCCCTCGCGACCACGAGGTCCCACCGGCACGCACACCCTCGACCAGCGTCGAGACCGGCGGATGCTGCCCCCTTGCTCGGAACCCACGCTTGACGGCTCGCGCCCCTCGCACTCTGCCTAGTCGATCCTCATCCGTGTCTGGGCTGTGAACGGGACCAGGGAGGCTTTGGCGACGTCCCTCTCGCGGAGGTTGTACCGCTCCTTGGCCAGGACGACGATCGAACGCCCTTCAGGGGTCTCGTCGGCGAGACTGGCCAGTTGGGCCGCCGCTGCCAGTCGCTCCTCCTCGATCCCGGGAGGGCGAGGAACTCCGCCGCCTGGCGGTTGCCGAGCGTGACCGTTCCCGTCTTGTCCAGGAGGAGGGTTGAGCAGTCTCCGGCCGCCTCGACCGCCCGGCCCGACATCGCCAGCACGTTGTGCTGCACCAGGCGGTCCATGCCGGCGATGCCGATGGCGGAGAGCAGGGCGCCGATCGTGGTGGGAATGAGACAAACGAGAAGAGCCACCAGGACGATGACCTCCTGCTCCGCATTGGAGTAGATGGCAAACGGCTGCAAGGTCACCGTTGCTAGCAGGAAGATGATCGTGAGCACGGCCAGGAGGGTGTTGAGGGCGATCTCGTTTGGTGTCTTCTGGCGATTTGCGCCCTCGACGAGCGCGATCATCCGGTCGAGGAAGGTCTCGCCGGGTCGGGCGGTGATTCGCACCACGATCTGGTCCGACAACACACGGGTGCCACCGGTCACTGCAGAACGGTCTCCACCGGCCTCGCGGATGACAGGGGCCGACTCTCCGGTTATGGCGGACTCGTCCACCGAGGCGATGCCTTCGATTATCTCGCCATCCGACGGGATCATCTCGCCCGCAGACACGACCACGACGTCGTTCACGGTGAGGCCTAGACGATGGAGACCTCCTCGATGCTCCCATCGGACCGGCGCCGGTTGGCGATTGTTTCGGCCCTGGTCTTGCGCAATGCGGCCGCCTGGGCTTTGCCCCGGCCCTCCGCCATGGCTTCGGCGAAATTGGCGAAGAGGACCGTGAACCACAGCCACGCCGCCACCAATCCGGCGAACAGGTTGTCCTCGGGCCTGGCGTCGCTCAGATCCTGGAAGAAGATCAGAGTGGTGAAGACGCTTCCAACCAGGACCACGAACATGACGGGGTTGCGAGCCTGAACCCGGGGATCGAGTTTGCGGAAGCTGTCGACGAGCGCCTGTCGCACGATGGCGGCCTCGAACAACGGCCGCTTTCCGGACCGGCGACTGTCGGTCGTGGGCTCCTGGTGATGTCTGGGTCTGCATTGTTTCGTTTGCTCCTAGAGGGAAAGCTGTTCGACGATCGGGCCCAGCGCCAGCGCCGGGAAGAAAGTGAGGCCGCCGACGATCAGAACGACTCCGATGACGAGGCCCACGAAGAGCGGGGTGTGAGTGGGGAAGGTCCCGGTGGTGGCGGGCATGACCTGCTTTGCGGGCCAGAGCACCGGCGATGCCGAGGACAGGGATGATCAAGAAGAAGCGACCGATCAACATGGCGATCCCGAGCGTCGTGTCCATCCAATCCGTGGCCGCCGTGATCCCGGCGAAGGCCGATCCGTTGTTGTTGCCGGCGGACGTGAAGGCGTAGAGGATCTCGGAGAGCCCGTGCGGCCCCGGGTTCCAGATGGTCGTGTTCAGCACCGAGTCGATGAACATCGAGGCGGCGGCGAAGCCGAGGACGGCAGTCGGCATGGCCAGGATGTAGAGCGCAACTATCTTCATCTCGCCCGCCTGGATCTTCTTGCCCATGTACTCGGGTGTCCTCCCCACCATCAGCCCGGCGATGAACACCGAGAGGATCGCCATGATCAGCAGGCCGCTGAGACCCACTCCGACCCCGCCCGGGCTGACCTCGCCGAGCATCATGTGGGACAGCGGGACCGCACCTCCCAACGGGGTGAAGCTGTCGTGCATGGAGTTCACCGAGCCGTTCGAGGTTCCGGTCGTGGAGGCTGCCCAGAGCCCGGAAGCGGCAGGGCCGAATCGGACTCTCCTTGCCCTCGGCGTTTCCGCCTGCCTGTTCGGCGGTGGTCGCCTGCGTAGCGCCGAGGGCCTCCAGACGCGGGTTGCCGCCGGCCTCCAGGCCCATGGCCAGTAGCGAGGTGCCGAGCCAGACAATGAACATGATGGCGAAGATGGCCCGGCCCTGACGACGATCCCCGACCATGTCACCAAAGGTGAAGGCGAAGGCGAACGGGATCACCAGGATGGACCACATCTCGACGAAGTTGTTCAGCTGGGTCGAGTTCTCGAACGGATGAGCTGAGTTGACGTTGAAGAAGCCGCCGCCATTGGTGCCCAGCTGCTTGATGGCGATCTGGCTCGCCACCGGGCCGCCCGGGATGAGTTGTTCGGCTCCTGCTTCCACCGTCTGGGCCGCCGTGAAGCCCTCGAAGTTCTGAATGACCCCCTGGCTCACCAGTACGATGGCGACCAGGAGTGACAGGGGGAGGAGGATCCGGGTCGTGGAGCGGGTGAGATCGACCCAGAAGTTGCCGATCGTCGCTGCCCTCCGCCGCGAAATGCCCCGGATGAGGGCAGCCACCGTTGCCATTCCGGCCGCGGCAGACACGAAGTTCTGGACCGCCAGGCCGGTCATCTGGGTGAGATGGCTCATCGTTGCCTCGCCCCCATAGGACTGCCAGTTGGTGTTGGTCATGAAGCTGACCGCCGTGTTGAACGAGAGGTGGGGGACGACGGCCGGCATGTCCGTCGGGTTGAAAGGCAGTGAGCCCTGGAACCTCTGCAGTCCGTAGACCGCGAGGAAAGAGACGATGCTGAAGCCGAGCAGCGAGTAGGCGTAGGCGGTCCATCGTTGCTCCCGGGTGGGGTCGATGCGACACAGCCGATAGATCAGCCGTTCGATCGGGAGGAACAAGCGATCTCCGGGCGAGGTCTCGACATCGCCGTAGACCCGAGCCATGTAACGCCCGATCGGCACCGCCGTGACGAGGACCACCGCGATGAGGACGACGAGCTGCAGCCAGCTTGCGGCGGACATCAGAACTTCTCGGGGAACAGGAGGGCAGCGACGAGGAAACCGGCGAGGAGGACGGCCAGGATCAGGCCTACGACATTGTCGACGCTCATGAGGTCAGCGCCTCCTCGGTCTCCTGGGCCTCCTCTTCGGCCTCCTCGGCAGCGCGGACGATTCGGTCCAGACCGCGCACATAAGCCACACATAGCCCGAAGAAGGCGATGGTGGCGGCGATGAATGCGAAATCAGCCATGGGCACAGGTGTACATCCCCTCCCGGGCTTTGGAAGCGGTCTTTACGGGTTCCTATCGGGCGCACCGGCTTGCTTGACCGGCCCTTAGCGCGAGGCCGCGCCGGGTCAGCAGATCGGGTCGGCGAGCCGTGTTTCCCGCCCCGCTAGCGCAGCGTTGGGAAGCGGGGAAGGCCCGCTAGGAACGCGTTAGGCAAGAAGCGATGCACCGGTTGCCGTCGTAACTTTGGGAAAGGACGCGAACATATGGCAAAGAGAACTACCCGGAGATCGAAGCGATGCAGCTGCGTATCGACCTGATCCCTCTGGCCGGCGCCATCGTGTTGATGTCGGCATCGACCACGATGGCAGTGGTTCTCATTCGGAGCATGAACCGGGCGCCGGGGGAGGCCGCCCCGTTGGGAACGACCATGGGTCTGGCTCTGGTCGTCGCAATCTGGCTCATCGGTCTCGCTCTCCTCTTCCAAGGACTGTTCGAATGAGCACAAGTCAGGCGGGCCCCGCCACGGACAGTACCGGCGCGCTCATGCTCATCGGCCGCGCCCTGCTCGGGATCGTCATCGGCACGGCGGCTGCATGGGTATTCGTGCCGGCCGAGACAGCTCAGGCCGTCATCGCCATCGCCCTTCCCTTGGTGGCGGCCCTGACGGCGTGGTACGGAGGAAGAGAGATGGGAGCAGCGGCAGCGATCGCCGCGGCCCTGTGGTTCGGTTACGCCCATACCGAACCCCGCTTCCAGACCGAGATCGCCGCGCGCGCCGACGTGATCCTCACCCTCGCCGTGCTCGTCGTCGGGGTCCTCGCCAGCGAGCTCGCCGACGCCCGGCATCGGCTGCGACGGTTGCGCGGCGATACCGTGAAGAGGTGAGCACAGGCAAACTGAGGGTGTTCCTGGGCGCTGCACCTGGTGTAGGCAAGACCTATGCCATGCTCGAGGAGGGACATCGTCTGCGCTCCCTGGGCAAGGACGTGGTGATCGCCTACGTCGAACCGCACGCCCGCACCGACACCATCGCCATGATCGGCGATCTGGAGATCGTCCCCCGACGACCGATGGAGTATCGGGGGTCGACGTTCGAGGAGATGGACCTGGACGCTGTCCTGCGACGGGCTCCCCAGGTCGCCCTGGTCGACGAGCTCGCCCACACCAACATCCCGGGCTCACCAAACGGGAAGCGTTGGCAGGACGTCGATGCGTTGCTCGAAGCCGGTATCGACGTCCTGAGCACCCTCAACATCCAACATCTCGAATCCCTCAACGATGTCGTGTTCGAGATAACCGACATCGTTCAACGGGAGACGATTCCTGACGAGGTGGTGCGCCGCGCCAGCGAGATCGAGCTCGTCGACCTGACCCAGGAGGGCATCCGCGAGCGGATGGCTTCGGGCAAGATCTATCCGGCGGAGAGAATCGACGCCGCCCTCGGAAACTACTTCCGGCCCGGCAACCTGGGGGCGTTCCGCGAACTGGCTTTGTCCTGGACCGCCGAACGCGTGGACGAGGCCGTCGCCAAGTATCGGAGCCTTCACGGCATCGACAGCCAATGGGAGACCAGGGAACGCGTCGTGGTCGCCATGGCCGGGGCGGTCGGGGGAGATGACATCGTCAGGAGAGCGGCGCGTCTCGCCATGCGCTCTCGCGCCGACCTGCTCGGCGTGTTCGTCCGGCCCACCGACGGTCTGACCGACGACACCAGCCTCGCCCTCGCGGCCCAGATCCAGTTGCTGCAGAGCCTCGGTGGGAGATATCACGAGGTCGTTGGCGACGACGTCGCCTCTGCCCTCATCGCCTTTGCCAAGGGTGAGAACGCCACCCAGCTGGTACTCGGCGCCACACGACGCTCCCGACTGCAGGAGCTCATGGGTGGCTCGCCAGTGGCCCGGGTGGTCCGCAAAGCAGGCGATATCGACATCCATGTCATCTCGTACGAGGGAGCCAGGCCGAGACGGTTCCGGCCACAGACCCGCCAACTCCTGAGCCCGGCGCGGCGCCTCTCCGCCTGGGCCTTCGCCATCTTGGGGCCGCCGCTGATCACCTGGGCCCTCTTCACCTGGTTCGACGCCCCGCTCCACAACGTACTTCTGGTCTATCTCCTTGCGGCGGTGGGCGCGGGCGTCCTCGGTGGCGCTCTTCCCGCCGCGGTCACAGCCATCTCCGGGTTCTTCCTCGCTAACTGGTTCTTCACGCCACCGGTTCGGTCGTGGACCATCAATAGCGCCGACAACCTCTTCTCCCTGTTTGCCTTTCTGTTCGTCTCGTTGGTCGTGGGGCTCCTCGTCGGGCTGTCCAGCCGCCGCACCGCCGAGGCTCGCCGGGCCAGGGCCCAAGCTGAGGCACTGGCTGCCACCGCGGTCGGGGGGCATCCGGTCTTCGGCACCGACGAACGAGGCCTGGTGCGTCGGATCAGGGAGACCTTCGGGCTGCAGGCGGCCAGTGTCCTGAGGCGCGAAGGAGATTCGTGGGTGACGCTGGCCTGGGACGGCGACGTCGTCCTCGACCGGCCCGACAAGGGGAGCGAGATCATCGATCTGACCGGGGGCGCGGTGCTTGTGATCCTCGACGGGCAACTGACGACCGACGATCGTGCCGTCCTTCGAGCCTTCGCCGCCCAGATCGTCCAGGCTTTGGAGCGGGAGGAGTTGGAACGAGAAGCGGGCTCCGCCGAGGCCATGGCCGAGACCGATCGTCTTCGCACCGCTCTCTTGGGGGCGGTGTCCCACGATCTGAGGACGCCGCTGGCCACGATCAAGGCCTCGGTGACCAGCTTGCTCGAGACCGGTGTCGAGTGGACTCCGGATCAGACCTCGGCCTTCCTTCGGGCGATCCTCGAGGAGACAGAGCGGCTGGACCGGTTGGTTGGGCGGCTCCTCGACGCCAGCAGGGTTCAGGTCGGGGCAGTCCACGTCTTCTTCAGGCCGGTCGGCCTCGATGAGGTGGTGGCGGCCGCCCTCGGCGGGCTGGGAGCGGGTAGGGACAGGGTCATCGTGGACATCCCGGAGTCACTGCCCGAGGTCCAGACCGATCCGGCACTGCTGGAGAGAGCCGTGGCCAATCTGATCGAGAATGCGTTGATCTGGTCCCCGAGCACCGAATCGGTGAGAGTGAGCGCAGGTGAGATCGCCCGCCGCATCGACCTCCGGATCACCGATCGTGGGCCCGGCATCCCGTTGGATTCGCGTGACGCCGTCTTCCAGCCGTTCCAGCGGCTCGGCGACTCGCCGAGGAGTGAGGGCGTCGGGCTCGGGTTGGCAGTGTCCCAGGGCCTGCTCGAGGCGATGGGCAACGAGCTGATCATCGAGGACACACCCGGAGGTGGCACCACGATGGTCATCGGCTTCAAGATCGCCGGGCCAATCGACATTCCAGGCCCGCTGCCGACGGAGGCCCATGTCTAGCGAGGCCCGGATCCTGTTGGTCGACGACGAGCCGCAGATCCTGCGCGCCCTGGCCATCAACCTGAAGGCCCTCCGCTACCAGATAGACACCGCCCAGAGCGGCGAAGAGGCTCTGCAGAAAGCGGCTGCCAACAGACCCGATGCAGTCATCCTCGATCTCGGGCTCCCCGGAATCGACGGCGTCGATGTGATACGGGGTCTGCGCGGCTGGTCTGACGTCCCGATCATCGTGCTCACGGTTCGGGAGGCGGAGCGGGACAAGATCCTGGCCCTCGATGCCGGCGCCGACGACTACGTGACCAAGCCATTCGGGATGGGGGAGCTCCTGGCCCGTCTGCGGGCAGCCTTGCGACGGGCGGCGCCCGACGATTCGGACGCCCCGATCATCACGACCCCGGACTTCACGATCGATCTGCCGGCGAAGCGCGTGCTCGATGCCGACAATGACGAAGTGAGACTCACCCCGACCGAGTGGGGGATCGTCGAAGTGTTGGTGAGAAATCACGGGAAACTGGTGAGCCAGACCCAATTGCTGCACGAGGTGTGGGGACCGCAGTATGGGGAGGAGACCAACTACTTGCGGGTGTTCATGGCCCAGGTCAGGCGGAAGCTCGAGCCGCAGCCGGGGGCGCCGCGCTACTTCATCACCGAGCCGGGAATGGGCTATCGGTTCGAGTTTCCCGAGCCCGGGGAAAAAGTTGTTTGAGGGTCGGCGACCCGGGGTATGAGGGCGGGCTTGGAAAGTCAAGTTGTGGGACGGACCTGGAAACCCGCTCCCGCCTCCCTCGGCGAGCAATAGCCCCACCCCGCCCGGTCCGTCCCGCTTCTTGACCTTCCGACACCTCCGGTTCCCACCGACACTCGTTAGTAGTCGTATCAGTAGTACTCGAGGTATTCGGCGATCTCCCAGTCGGTCGTGTGCTGTCTGAACCGCTCCCACTCCGCCCGCTTCACGGCGAGGAACCCCTCGACGTACGCCGGTGAGAAGGCCTCCACGAAGTCCTTGTCGCTTTCCAGAGCGTCGAGAGCCGCCCCCAAGTCTGGGGGGACGGTCACGTCGGCATCGGCGCCGGTGATGCAGTCCTGCGTCTCGGCCGGTGGGCACTCCAAGCCCTTCGTCATCCCGCGCAGTGCCGATACCAGAGTGGCGGCCGTCGCCAGGTGAAGCCCGGCCGCGCCGTCGGCGAGCCTGTGCTCCAGCCTCGTGGCGCTGCCCCGAGCGGGCGGCACGCGAAGCGCGACCCCGCGGTGGTCAAAGCCCCAATTGGCAAAGAACCCATTGAGGGAGCCTGGGCGGAGCCGCTTGTAGGAGTTGACGGTTGGCGCCACCAACGCCGACATCGAGACGTGATCGTGGACGATGCCGGCGATGCAGTGTCGGGCCAGGGCACTCAGACCGTCCGGCGCCGACGGGTCGGCGAGGGCGTTCTCGCCCTGGTCGTCGAGCAGGGAGAAGTTGACATGGATCCCGCTCCCACCCCGATCCGTGATCGGTTTGCCCATGAAGGCGAGCAAGTACCCGCGCTTGGCCGCCACCTCTCGAGCCATGACCTTGAACAGGAAAGCGTCGTCGACTGCTTTCAGCGCCTCTCCGTAGCGGAGGGTGAGCTCGAACTGGCCGTCGTCGTACTCGGAGTTGACCGACTCCAGCTCGATGCCCATCTCGTGGGCGGTCTGCATGATCTCTTCGATGGTCCCGCTCGGGTCGACCGCGGTCCCGGTCCCGTACACATACGACCCTGGGGTGTGGATCGGATTCCAGCCCTGGTCCCCATCGGGCTCGAACAGGAACGCCTCCAGCTCGAGCCCGACCATGGGGTTGTACCCGGCGGACCTCCATTCGCCGATGACACGCTCGAGGATCGATCGTGGAGCGAGCTCGATTGGCACGCCCTCTTTGGTGATGGAAGCGACCACGACTCCGGTGTCCTTCTCCCAGCCCGGTCTGATGGCGTCGGTGTCGAAGCGCGCTTCGACGTCGGGGAAGCTCTCGTGATGCGCTCCGGGAAAGGGGATCATCTCCCGGTTCAATTGGAGGGAGAACAGGGCCACACAGTGGTTCGAGCCCTCGGCGGCGCGAGCCGCCGAGAGGTATTTGCCCCGGGCCAGTCCCAGATGGTCGGGCCAGAGGAAGCGGACGCGGGCGTAGGGAAGGTCGGTCACTCGCCTCGACACAGTATCAACCGACATCTTGCTTCAACAGACCTGTTTGTGAGTGTCGTTACCCTGCGGACCCGTGCGAACACTCGTGGTCGAACACGATCCCCTGTCCACACCGGAGCGGGTGGGGGCCCATCTGGAGAAGCGCGGCGCCACCCTCGTTCCCTTCGTCGTGGTGGAGGACATCCGTGACCCGGCGGTGACCGCCACCTTTCCCGACGACCCATACGATCTCGTGGTGCTGATGGGGTCCCCGTGGTCGGTCTACGAAGACCGGGTCCAGGGATGGCTCGGCCCCGAGCTCGAATTCATCCGCACCCGCCTGGCTACCGGCGTTCCCATGCTCGGAATCTGCTTTGGGGCTCAGGCGATGTCCGCTGCCCTCGGCGGGAAGGTCACCCATGCGGCCAGACCGGAGTACGGATGGACGGACGTCGGCTCGGCTACTGAGCAGATTGCCGAGGGCCCGTGGTTCCAGTTCCATCACGATGAGTTCACGGTGCCCGAGGGTGCCGTCGAGCTGGCGCGAAACGAGTCCGGTGTCCAGTCCTTTCGCACCGGCCGGGGGCTCGCCGTCCAATTTCATCCCGAGATGTCCGGCGAGCTACTCGCCTCGTGGTGCCGGGAGGAGGGCGGCGCCCAGGAGTTGATCGCGGCGGGTCGCGACCCCGACGGGCTCATCGAGGAGAGCCGTTATCGGGAGGTCGAGTCCCAGCCGGCGCTGGAGCGGATGCTGGACTGGTTTCTCGACGAGGTGGCCGGTGCCGATCAGACCAGCTTGGGCGAGGGATAAGTCAGGTCGGCCATCACGTCCTCGAAGGGGAGATCCAACTCGAGGAGATGGAACGGTGGGTTGGGCTGACGCCGCTTCCTCCGCAGGCTCTTGAAGAATCGCATACACGCCTCCTGGTCTATCGAGTACTCGGTGTCGATTCTCGAAACTGTGTCTATTCCGAAATACTCGAATGTGAGTTTCGAATAGCTACTGACAACGTACCGGGTTGAGTAGTGCATTGCAACTCGAAACTCGCTAGGCGTGGTCCCATGTCCCGAAAGTCGCTTCAACATCTCGAGTGCGCCGTGGCCAACACCGTCGAGATGGTCAACGATTCGTGGACGATCCTCATCCTGCGCGATGCGTTCCTCGGGGTGCGCCGGTTCGACGAGTTCGTCAACGACCTCGGCATCGCACGCAACGTCCTAACCGACCGACTGGAACGACTCGTCGGCAACGGGATGCTGGAGACCCGGCTCTATCAGGATCGCCCTCCCCGGTACGAGTATCGGCTCACCGAACAGGGCAAGGACCTCTTCGATGTGCTGATGACCCTGTGGAGCTATGGGGAGCGATGGAAGCCGCCGGCCGGGAGTGAGCGGCAGAAGGTCGTTCATGTCAGCTGTGGCAACGAGGCTCAGGCGGTCACCCACTGCGCTCATTGCGGGGAAAGGCTCACCCGACGCGATGTCCGCATCGAGCCTCCCCTGCCGGTCGTGCGGGACCGCGCCGACGAGGTGATGGTCGCCGCGAGATGACCACCTCGATCGACTTCAGGACCTGCCCCCTGTGTGAGGCGACCTGTGGTCTCGAGGTCACCCATCAGGAAGAGAAGATCGTCAGGATCAGGGGCGACCGCGACGACGTGTTCAGCCATGGGTTCATCTGCCCCAAGGGATCGACACTGGGCAAGATCGACGAGGACCCTGACCGGGTCCGCACCCCTCTGATCAAGCGAGACGGCATCCATGAGCCGGCGACATGGGACGAGGCATTCGCCCTGATCGAATCCCGCTTGTTGCCGATCATCGCCGAGCACGGGAACAGCTCCGTGGGCGTCTACCTGGGGAATCCCAACGTCCACTCGATGTCGGGAACCCTCTACCCGAGGGTCTTCCTCAAGATGCTCGGGACCAAGAGCATCTTCAGCGCCGCCACGGTCGACCAGATGCCGAAACATGTCTCGTCCGGTCTCATGTTCGGCCACCCCGACCTGATCCCGGTCCCCGACATCGACCGCACCTCCTACCTGCTCATGCTGGGCGCCAACCCGTATGAGTCGAACGGCAGCCTGGCCACCGCCCCCGACTGGCCCGGTCGCCTCCAGGCGATCCGGGAGCGCGGTGGCAAAGTGGTCGTGGTGGATCCGCGACGGACCCGGACTGCCGACGCCGCAGACGAGCACGTCTTCATCCGGCCTGGCGCCGATGCCCTGTTCCTATTCGCCCTGGCCAACGTGCTCTTCGACGAAGGTCTGGTCGATCCGGGCGACCTAGGGGCCCATGTCGCCGGCGTCGACGAGTTGGCGGCGGCCGTGGTGGCCTTCACGCCCGAGGAAGTCGCCGATGCGACCGGCGTCGACCCGGGCCGGACCCGGCGGCTGGCAAGAGAGCTCGCCGACGCCGACTCGGCCGCTGTCTACGGTCGGATCGGCACTCACACCGCCGAGTTCGGGACGATGGCGTCCTGGATGGTCGACGTCCTCAATGTCCTCACCGGGAACCTGGACCGACCGGGCGGGGCGATGTTCTCCCACGCCGCCCACGAGCAGCCGAGGTCACCCCGTGGGTTCCAGGTGGGGAGATGGCAGAGTCGGGTCAAGGGGCTCCCCGAGGTGAGGGGAGAGCTCCCGGTGTCGACGATGGCAGACGAGATGCTTGAGCCGGGTCCAGGGCAGATCCGCGCCCTCGTCACCATCGCCGGGAACCCCATCCTCTCCACACCCTCCAGCGATCGTCTCGATGCGGCACTAGGCGGCCTCGACTTCATGGTGTCGGTCGACATCTACCTCAACGAGACGTCCCGTCACGCCGACGTCATCCTGCCCGGCGCCTCCCCGCTCCGGCGCCCCCATTACGACTTCGCCTTCAATCAACTAGCGGTGCGCAACGTGGCCAACTACTCGCCCCCGCTGTTCCCGCTGCCCGACGGCACCCCGGACGAATGGCAGGTGCTGCTCCGGCTGGGGGCAACGGTGTCCGGGCAGGGGAGCGACGCCGATTTGGACGCATTGGATGACGGCGTTTTCGGGATCATGGTCGGCTCGGCGGTTGGCAACCCCCAATCGTCGATCTACGGGCGCGAGCCCGAAGAGATCTTCTCGGCGACAACCGGAGACGGCGAAGATCTTCTCAGGGGCCCGGAGAGGATGCTCGACTTCCTGGTCCGCACCGGCCCCTACGGCGATGGGTATGGGGCAGATCCCGAGGGGTTGACCCTGGAGCGCCTGAAAGAAGCGCCGCACGGAATCGATCTCGGCCCGCTCCACTCTCGCCTGCCCGAAGACCTGTGCACGCCGTCGGGGAAGGTCGAGCTGGCGCCCGAGTATCTGTTGAGCGACGTTGCGAGGCTCCGCGAGTCGGCGGCCCGTGTGCCCAACGGCGGCTTCCTCCTCATCGGGCGGAGGCACATCCGGTCCAACAACTCGTGGATGCACAACATCGATGTCCTGGTCAAGGGCAAGGAGCGGTGCACCCTTCAGATCAGCGATGAGGATGCGCAACGGCTTGGTCTGAGCGGCGATGCCCGGGTCAAGGTGTCGTCGACGGCAGGGACGCTCACCGTCCCGGTCGAGGTCACCGACTCGATCATGCCCGGCGTTGTCAGCCTGCCCCACGGCTGGGGCCATGACCTCGAGGGCTCGGCTCTCTCGGTGGCCGCCGAAAGACCCGGGGTCAACACCAACCGCCTCTCCACCGGCGCCATGGATCCGGTCTCGGGCAACGCCATCCTCAATGGGATCCCGGTCGAGGTGGTCCCGGTCTGAGTGGGTTCGGGGCGGGCTAGGTTGCGCCCATGGAGACATGGGATGCGATCACAGCGCGGCGAGCCACCAAGGAGTACAGCAACAAACCGCTTGCAGAATCGGACCTGGAGCGGATCCTCGAAGCAGGCCGCCGCGCCCCGTCCGGAAGCAACAACCAGCGATGGGATTTCATCCTGATCCGGGATCGTGACCTATTGGAGAAGATCTCACACGTCTGGCAGGGCGCCGCCCACATCGCCAATGCCGCCGCGGCAGTCGGCCTGGTCGCTCCGTTCAGATGAGGATCTACGTCTAACTGCCGTGATCAATTACGACCTGGGGCAGGCGGCGATGTCGATGATGATCGCAGCCGCCGATCTCGGGATCGGGAGCAGGACAGCCTCGGTCCAGGACTACGAGCTTGCTTCGGAGGTCCTCGGAATCCCCGAAGACCGGCGTCTCACCTGGATGCTCGGGCTCGGTTATCCAGCGGACCGGCCGCTGAAGCCCATCAAGAACCCCGCCCGCCGACCGCTCGACGAGGTGGTCCACCACGATCGATGGTGACGAAGATGGGCCTGGATCCGATCAGCCGCTCGATCCCGATAGACGGCCCACTCGATCTCAAGGCGACCCTGCGCCCCCTGCATGGATGGTTCGCCGATGACGGCTGGTGGCTGACGGCGCGCACCCCGCTTGGCCCGGGCTCGCTTCGCATGAGACGAACCAAGCAGGAGCTCTTTGGCGACGCCTGGGGGGACGGCGGGCCATGGCTGCTCGACCGTCTCGACGCGATCGCCGGGCTCGACGATGACCCGACGGAATTCGAAACCGATCATCCAGTGGTCGGAGAGCTGCATCGACGTCATCCGGGCTGGCGTTTCGGGAGGACTGATCTGGTGTTCGATGCCCTGGTGCGTGCGATCTGCGGCCAGAAGGTGACAGGTGAACAGGCGACAGCGGCGCTACGGGGTCTGCGGCGCCAGTTCGGCGATCCGGCTCCGGGGCCGCGGGAGTTGCGTCTGCCACCCGACCCGGAGCCGATGTCACGTGCCCCGTACTGGGTCTATCACGGGTTGCACCTGGAGAAGCGACGGGCTGACCTCCTCAGAAGGGTGGCGGCCACGGCGACTCGCATCGACAAATCGAGATACGCGACTCCATCAGAAGCGGCGGCTCAACTGGTCTCGATCCAGGGGGTGGGACTGTGGACGGTGTCCAAGACCCTCTCGATTTCCCATGGCGACGCCGACCAGGTCGACGTCGGCGACTTTCATCTCAAGCACATCGTGGT